>CAWGEK010000008.1:0-215530 GCA_963821565.1 uncultured Alphaproteobacteria bacterium | reverse complement strand
GCCTGTGTCAGGACGCACGCGGTGGTGGTGCCGTCGCCGGCGAGGTCATTGGTCTTCTGGGCGGCTTCACGCACCATCTGCGCGCCCATGTTCTCGAGCTTGTCTTCGAGCTCGATTTCCTTGGCGACGGTAACGCCGTCCTTGGTTGTGCGCGGTGCGCCGTAGCTCTTCTCGATCACCACGTTGCGCCCCTTGGGGCCGAGGGTGACCTTCACGGCGTTGGCGAGAATGTCGACGCCGCGCAGTATCTTTTCGCGGGCGTCCGCGGCAAAGCGAACATCTTTGGCAGCCATCTGGGCTTACTCCATGGAATGACGAGGTGCCGCCTTTGGGCGGCACACGGTGGGTCGAGCGGGATGAAGTCGGGGTGTCGGCACCCCGGCGGGATTACTTCTCGAGCACGCCCATGATGTCGCTCTCCTTCATGATCAGGAGATCCTCGCCATCGATCTTGACCTCGGTGCCGCTACCACTTGCCGAACAGCACCTTGTCGCCCTTCTTGATATCGAGAGCGACGAGCTTGCCGCTTTCGTCGCGCGTGCCGGGACCGACGGCGATCACCTCGCCCTGCTGGGGCTTCTCTGCAGCGGTATCGGGAATGATGATGCCGCCGGACGTCTTGGTCTCGCTGTCAACGCGCTTGACGACGACGCGGTCGTGCAGGGGACGAAACTTCATGATCGGATTGCTCTCCAAACAGAGAATGTTAGGGTCGGCTGCCTGAGTGCTGCAGCGGACGCGTGCTGGCACTTATCCACGCTAGAGTGCCAGCGTCGGCGCGGGTTCTAGTCGGAGCGCCGGGGGCTGTCAAGCGGCCAAGGTCCGCCAGCGCTCAGCGCGATGTCGCCCTTGAACTGCAGATTCGATTGCCATGCAACCTTGAAGAAGAATAATTATTTAAATTGCAACTATTGCGCGAACTGATTAATCCTTCGCTCCCAGCCCGATCGTCGCGGGCTTTCGGGGGCCACATGAATCCAAGCCACGGCGGATCGGCAGGCGGCAACGCGCAGAGCAGCTCCGGCGGCGGAAACGGAGGAGGGCCGTCGGATCCCTACGAGAAGCTCGAGTATATGTCCGATCTTATACTTCAGCTCAAGCGCATGGCGGAGAGCTCGGGCTCACGAGCCTCGCCGGCGCTTCTGCGGGCAGGCGCACGAGGATGGCGCGCCATACGCTGCAAGTCGCAAGGCGACAACTGTCGCCAGATCTGCCGTCGTGTCTTCCAGCCGCGAGACGAGCTGCGCGCCGTGCCGCTCGATGCGCCCGGCAAGTCGAGCTCCATCAGAATGATGCGCACCTCGCGGGCGCCGAGACCGTTGCGATCGCACCACCTCGTCGACGTCGATCGGCTGCGGGCCGAGAGCAGCGAGCACGAGATCGCGCGCCTTGCCGGTGATCGGCGCTGGCGGCGTGCCGGACAGCGGACGTGGCGTCGGCGCCGTCGAAGTCATCGGTGAGACCTCGCGGCCGCTCCCGCGTCGAGCGGCTCGAGCGCCGAGAGAATGTCGGCGCGGCTCGGTGGCGAGCGTGGCGCCGTTCTTCAGGAGCTGATTTGTCCCCTCGGCGCGCGGATCGAGAGGATGGCCCGGCACGGCGAAGACCTCGCGGCCCTGCTCGGCGGCAAAGCGGGCGGTGATCAGCGTGCCCGATCTTCGCGCCGCCTCGACGACGAGCACGGCGAGCGAGAGGCCCGAAATGAGGCGATTGCGGCGCGGGAAATCCTTGGCGCGCGGCTCGAACCCGGGCGGCTGCTCCGTCAACAGGCACCCTGCTCCGCGATCGCGCGCTGGAGCGCGGCATTCTCGGGCGGATAGACGTTGTCGATGCCGCCGGCGAGCACGGCGACCGTGCCCGCTTCGAGGCTCGCCTCGTGGGCGGCGGCGTCGATGCCGCGCGCAAGGCCGGACACGACGGTGTAGCCGGCGCGTCCAAGCTCCGCTGCAAACAGACGCGCCAGCTTGGTTCCGGCTGCGGACGCCTGCCGGGAGCCGACGATCGCGACCGCGGGGCGCGCGAGAAGCTGGCGTGAGCCCTTGACGTAGATCATCGGCGGCGGCGCGTCGGTGGCGGCGAGTGCCGGAGGATAGCCGGGCTCGATCGTGAAGAGCGGCTCGGCGCCGAAGCGGCGCGCGGCGTCGAGCTCGGCCTCGGCAGCCGATTTCGAATAGATGCGCGCTGCACGCATTCGGCCACCGCGGCGAGCGAGATCGGGGAGCGCTTCGAGCGCGGCGGCCGCCGTGCCGTAAGTGGTCGATCAATTCGCGGAAGGTGACGGGGCCGACGTTGTCGGAGCGTACGAGCCGCAGGCAGGCGAGGCGCTCGGGCTCATCGAGCTCCGCTGTTGGAAGCGGCGCGGGCGTGTCGATCCGGAGCTGGCTCACGCCTTGGCACCGATCTTCGGCTCCTCGCCCTTCATGAGGCGGCTGATGTTCGACCGGTGCTTCCACAAGAGAAGCGCGGTCATGATGAGCGCGAGGATCGCCTCGGGCCGCTGGTCCGTGGCGAACAGCGCCACGGGAATCGGCGAGGCTTGCCATGAGCGCCGACAGCGACGAGTAGCGGGTCAGAGACGCGATGCCGAGCCAGATGGCGCAGAAGAGCAGGGCTGCCGGCCAAAAGACGCCAGCCAGCACGCCGATGTAGGTCGCGACGCCCTTGCCGCCCTTGAAGTAGAGCCAGACGGGAAAGAGATGGCCCAGGAAGGCGCCCAATCCGGCGAGAAGTCCCGCGTCGATGGCGAGGCCGGCGTACGTCCCGCCGACCCGATGTGCCACGAGCACGGCGACGGCGCCCTTCACCGCATCGAGCAGAAGCGTCAGAGCCGCGAGGCCCTTGTGTCCGGTCCTCAGAACGTTGGTGGCGCCGATGTTTCCCGAGCCGATCTTGCGCACGTCGCCCAGTCCGGCGGCCCGGGTGAGCAGATAGCCGAAGGGGATCGATCCCAAGAGATAGCCGAACGCCGCGAAGCCCGCGTACCAGAGCGCCCATTCCCAGGATTCAGGGCGCTCGTAGATCACGTCCACGCCGGCCAGCGCCGCGGCAGTTGGGCTCGTAAGTAGAATGCTGATCATCTCGAGGGCGACACCCGATGGAGTTGCCGGCGCCGGGGCAGCCTAAACACTGCCCCTGGTTGCGGCAACAGAGTTGCGCGCAATCCGGGACCTCGCAGGGCGGGCAGTAAGCGAAGAGGGCCGGCCTAACCGCGCGAGCCGCGGCCGCCGCCGCCGCGCCGGGAACCCCGATCGCGGCAACAATACGCGAAAGCGAGCGCAGGAACGCCTCGCGCTGGGTGGGCGCCAGGGACGCCAGAATGCGCTCGTCCGTCGAGCGGGCGGCGGGCTCGGCGAGCTTCAAGGCGGCGATGCCCCTGTCGGTCAGGCGAACGGCGTACATGCGGGCGTCACGGCGCGTGCGCCGGCGCTGAAGCAAGCCCTTCGAGTTAAGACGACGGACGATATCGGCCATCGTCGAACGGTCTATGCCCGTCTTCTCGACGAGCGTCGTCTGGCTCGGCTCCTCACTGTCGGCTATGGCCCTCAGAACCGCGAACTGGCGCGGTGTCAGCTCCGCATCGCCCACGTTGAGCGCGAAAAGCTCATCCGCGCACTGCCCCGCCCGGTGCAAGAGGTGGATTGCCGAGGATAGCCCGATCTCGTTGTCGTCAGCTTTCATTTTCAGCTGGCCCTCGCCTCGTGAATTGGAAATCGGCAGCTTGGACGCGCCAATCAAGTCTCGCGCCGCAACGCCTGGCAATTGCTGAAATTTGAAGTTCTGAAACGACACGATATCGTTCAGTATAATTACAGTGGATACATACAATCAGATAACTGTATTCACGGTCTTTGGGACTTTGAAGCAATTGTACTTTGGTATGCCCCGCTACCTAGAATAACTGTATTCCATGCACGTAGCGGATGATTGAGTACTACTTCGGGTTGTCCTTTATGCGTGCGCTTGGACGTGCCGCATACGGCACGTCCCATGCGTTTTCGCTCTGGCCATTGGCTCACGTAAAGAGCCAGGACGTGATCCCGCCGCGGCGCGCGAGATCGGCGATATCCGCCTCGAGGGCGGCAAACGTCTCGTTGGATGCGGCAAGCGGGATCCAAGGCGCGCCGCGCTTCTTGGTGCGGTAGGCGCTCATCAGGCTCTCCCACGCGCCGGCGTTGAGGGCGCGTGCCGGCGGCGCGTGGGCAGGAGGACGCTTCAAGTCCTTCTGGGTCGCGAGCCAGGCATGCGCGGCCTGCCAGATTTCGGCGGCGGCCGGCATGTTGTGGCGCGCCTTGAGCTGGCTGATGGCGAGGACTCCCGCTTCGCGGGGGTGAGGGCCGATCTCGAGCGTCGCGACGCGCACGCCGCGGCGGCGGATGGAGAAGAGGCGGCATTTGTCGCGGGCGATACGGTCGGCATACTGATCGGCGCAATTCTGCATCGCATGCGCCTCGGCGAGGATCTGTGCCTGCTCGAGAAGCGGCGTGAATGTCAGGCCGTTCGCTTCTCCAGGCTCGAGCCACGGATCGGCAACCGCACCGTCGCGCAATTGCAGCACGAGACGCATGCGGTTCAACCAGCTCTTGGCGGCGCAGACGGCCGTGTCGAAGGCCATCTCGGGGCGCCAGGGGACGACGATGAGACCCTGGGAGCGCGTCGGCTCCGTACTCGAATGCCAGGCGTAGGCTGCGAGCAAGCCGAAGAGGTGCTCCGGCTCTCCGGGGTCGGCGTAAACCGGCTGGGCGGCGAGCCAGAGCGCGAAGTATTCGTCGCAAGCCTTGGCGCCGAAGGCGATCGAGCGCAGCCAGAATGAGCTTTCCGCGGGCGTCGCAGGCAGGTGGTTGACGACGCGGCGGCCGAATACCTCCGTGCCTGGAAGCGTGGGCAGCGGCCCGACGAAAGCTTCCGGCGGGAGGCGGCGAAGCCAGAACGGCAGGTCGAGCGCTTGGGCCACCTCCTTCAGCTGAGCGCCGCGCTCGACGAGATCGAGTGCCTTGCGCCGGTGCGTGGCGGCGCCGCGCCGGACGGCCAGTGCATAGACCGCGCCCGGGAAGACGGCGGCAAGGTCGGCGATGCGCGGGGAGGAGAAGACGAGCCTGCGGACGGCACGGCGCCGTGAGAGATCGAAGCGGTGAACGAGCGCATCGAGATCACGCTGCGGCGCGGCGTTCTCCTCGGTCATCAAAGGATCGCGCGGCAGCTCCAAGCCTTTCGACTTCGTACGCATAGAACTCAACCCGGGCCATTGAGGATTGCCGCTCGTGCGGCGCCTCGCGCCTCAGAAGCAGAGTCTCGATGACCATTGCGGCGCGCGTGCGACGCGTTTTCGTCGAAGGTTGGATCAGGCCGCATACGCATCGAACGGAGCGACGTCGCGACAAGTTCCGCGCCGCGCTAACAGTCCGTAACCAGGCTTTGCCACTCATCGTGATTGCGGGGAATGAACGCAACGCGTCAAACAGCGTTCGCAGACTTATTGAAACCGCTGCGGCATAATCGCCGCCGCGCGCAGTTCGATCAAACGCGCATGCGATCGAGCGCACCCTGCAGGATGAGGGTTGCGGCGAGCTTGTCGATCAGCTCCGCGCGGCGCTTACGGCTCGCGTCCGCCTCGATCAGCATGCGCTCGGCGGCGGCCGTCGTCAGGCGCTCGTCCCACAAGAGAATGGGCAACGGCGAGAGCGCGTTCAGGTTGCGGGCGAAAGCACGCGTTGCTTGCGCGCGCGGCCCCTCGGTGCCGTCGAGGTTCGCAGGCAGGCCGAGGACGAGCCCGGCGATCTCGTGCTCGCGGGCGAGATCGAGGAGGCGGGCGGCGTCGGCGGCGAACTTGGTTCGCTTCAGGGTTTCGAGCGACGAGGCGATGGTTCGTGTCACGTCGGAGAGGGCGAGACCGATGGTCTTGGTACCGAGGTCGATGCCGATCAGGCGGCGGCCGGGTGCAAGCCTTCCCTTGAAGTCGCCGATATCGCTGGTGGTCGCGCCCGGCGCATCGCCCTTGCCATGGCTGGTCATGAGCGACATATGTCCGCTGTTGCCTCGGTTCGCGTCCTTATAGGAGCGCGCGCCCGCCGAGTCTCGAATTCATCTCCGTGAGGTTAGCGACGACTATGAAGATCACATGGTTCGGCCATTCCTGCTTTCGCGTCGAGACCGGCAAGAGCATCGTGCTCATCGATCCCTTCCTCAAGGGCAACCCGACCTTCGAGGCGTCGGGGATCGCCTGGGATAAGGCGACGGCCGGCGTGACGCATGTCGCGCTCACGCACGGTCACGACGATCACCTGGGTGACGCCGCCGAGATCTGCGAGAAGCGCGGTGCGACGCTGTTCGCCGGTATTCGAGCTTGCCATGCATGTCGCCGAGAAGGGGGCCAAGAAGCTCGAGCCCATGAACACCGGGGGGACTGTCAAGTCGCAGGATTTCGATCTCACGCTACGTCAATGCCATCCACTCGTCGTCGTCGGGCGGCACGTATCTCGGCAACCCGTGCGGGATCATCCTCAAGACGAAGGAGGGCAAGACGCTCTACCACATGGGCGACACAGAGATCTTCGGCGACATGGCGCTGATCAACGAGATCCATGCGCCCCAGATCGGTATCGTGCCGATCGGCGACCGGTTCACGATGGGTGCCAAGACGGCGGCGCTCGCGTGCCGGAAGTTCTTCCGCTTCGAGACGGTGTTCCCCTGCCACTACGGCACGTTCCCGATGCTCGACCAGAGCGCGGATGCGTTCGTGGCCGAGATGAAGGGCGCGCATGTCACCGTGCCGAAGGTGGGGGAGGCGGTGACGGTCTAGGGGCGAAGAGTGGCCGTGCTGCGGACCAACCGGCATTCTGAGGCTGACATCCTGGTTTTCGCCGCTATCCTCCGCCGCTTAGGAGACCCGCCTCACTCAATGCTGTGAGAGAAACGGGCGAATTGTCCGGGAGGACGCGTGAACGGAATGCGAGACGATGCGCCTTTGGCGCCGGATGCCGCCGTTGCGGCGGCAGAAGGACCCGACGGCGAGCGCGCTCGTGGAGCGGGAACCGCAGCGGGGCTCGGCGTTCTTCTCGCCTTCACGGCGACGACGTTCCTGTCGGCGGTGCTGCTGTTCTCGATGCAGCCGATGTTCGCCAAGATGGTGCTGCCGCTGCTCGGCGGCGCGCCGTCGGTATGGGCGGTGGCGCTGCTCTTCTTTCAGGGCGCGCTGCTCGTCGGCTACGGCTACGCGCACCTGCTCGTCCGCAAGGTGCCGCCGCGCGCTCACCGGCCTCGTGCATCTTGCGCTCGCGGCGCTCGGCGCTTCTCGTGCTGCCGATCGGCATTCCCGCGGGCTGGACCGAGCCGCCGCCCGGGGATGCCTATTTCTGGCAGCTCGGGCTGTTCGCGGTCGCGATCGGGCTGCCGTTCGTCGCGGTTGCGGCCAACGCGCCGCTGCTTGCAGGCGTGGTTCGCGCGCACCGGACACCCGCACGCGCGTCCGATCCCTACTTTCTCTATGCCGCCTCGAACATCGGCAGCCTGCTCGCGCTGCTCGGCTATCCGTTCGTGCTCGAGCCGGTGTTCGGGCTCAGGGCGCTGGCCTCGCTCTGGACGGTAGGCTTCGTGCTGCTGCTTGGCGGCGCTCGGCGTTCTGCTTCTGGATGGTGCGGCGCGCCGGCGAGGGCGTCGCGGGCGGCGTACAGCGCCGAGGCCGCCGGATGCGCCGGACGGCAGCGGCCCCGACTGGCGCGATGCGCGCGTCGTGGGTCGGCCTGGCGCTCGTGCCGTCGGCGCTGCTCACGGCCTTCACGACGCACGTCGCGACCGACGTCGCCTCGGCGCCGCTGATCTGGGTGATCCCGCTCTCGCTCTATCTGCTGACGTTCGTCATCGTGTTCCGCGAGCGTGCGCTCATTCCGCGACCGCTGCTGCTTGCTGCCCACCTCGTTGCGGTCGTCGCTCGCCCTGCTGCAGCTCGCGCAGACCGAGCGACGAGAAGTGGTCGCTCATGGCGACGGCTCGGCGTCGCGGCGTTCTTCACCTCCGCGCTCGTCGCCCATCGCACGCTCTACGAGCGCGGCCCGGCGTCGCGATATCTCACCGAATTCTATATGTGGATGTCGGTCGGCGGCGTGCTCGGCGGCGTATTTGCCGCGCTCATCGCGCCCAAGATCTTCTCGGAGGTGTTCGAATATCCGCTGCTGCTCGCGCTCTCGTTCGCCTGCCGGCCGGGCGCGCTGAGCCTCGTCGACCGGGAGCCGCGACAATCCGAGAGATGAGCTTCGCGTTCGGCAGCGCTGTTCATGGTCGGCGTGCTTCGCATCTATCTGGGCTGCCGTGGGTCGCGGCGAATATCGGCTCGACTTTCGGGGTGTGGGGATCGACGTCCGGTCGTGGTGCTCATGCTTCGCGGCGGCGAGCCTCGTCGTCTGGCGCTTTCCGCCGCGTCAGCTCACGGCCGTGCTGCTCATGTACCTCGCCATCGTGCTGCTGCCGTCGAACGTGCATCGCGGTCGAGGCGCAGCGGAGCTACTTCGGCGTCTACCGCGTGATCCTGTCGGACGACGGGCAGTTCAACGTCCTGCAGCACGGCACGACGCTGCACGGCGCCCAGAGAGTCCGCGACGAGCTGGGCAACCGCATCGCCAGCACGACGCCCGCCACCTACTACTATCCGCGGAGCCCGATGGCGCTCCGCGGTCCGCCTCGCGAGCTACGTCGGCGCGCAGCGCGGCAAGGAGCCGCGTTACGGTGTCATCGGTCTCGGCGCCGGGTCGCTCGCCGTGCCACTCCGCCTCCGGCGAGACGTGGCGCTTCTTCGAGATCGATCCCACTGGTCGTCGGCATCGCCAAGTCGCCGCAGTTCACCTATCTCACCAACTGCCTAGCCCAAGTCCGACATCGTCGCTCGGCGACGCGCGCCTGACGCATCGCCAAGGAGGCGAACGAGAGCTTCGACCTGCTCATCGTCGACGCCTTCTCGTCGGACGCCATCCCGATGCACCTGCTGACGGCCGAGGCCATCGCGCCTCTACGCCACGAAGCTCAAGCCGGACGGGCGCCGGCGTGCTGCACATCTCGAACCGCTATCTCGATCTCGAAGCCGTGCTGGCGACGACCATACCCAAGGTTGCCGGACCTGCAAGCGCTCGTGATCGAGGACGATGCCGACGACGGCTACGCCGTCACCGGCTCGACCGTCGTCGTATTCGGCAAGAGCATGCAGGCGATAGACCTTTCCGCGCCGTATTCCGGGCGCGAGAAACATGCAGGAAAGCACGCTCAGGCCCTGGACCGACGATGCCTCCGATATTCTGGGGCCGTTCCTGGCCAGTCGAAACGGCGCCGCAAGATGCCGAGGCCTACGCCCGGTTGCACGGCCCGGGCCTGGTCCGCTAGAGGGGCGCGCCGCGGTCGAAGCACTAGACCGCGAACGATCCGCCGCTCCGGCACCGAGAGCGAAACCCATGCACGTTGACGAGACGACCGTCCGGCGCATCGCGCGCCTGGCCCGCATCAAGATCACCGACGACGAGGCCAAGAGCCTCGAGAAGCGAGCTGTCGCAAATCCTGAACTGGGTCGAGCAGCTCGACGAGATCGACACCAACGACGGTCGAGCCGATGACGCGCGTCGTCGCCCAGGAGCTGAAGCAGCGCCCGGACGAGGTGACCGACGGCGAGATCGCCGACGACGTGATCAAGAACGCGCCGATGACCGAGGATCACTACTACGTCGTGCCGAAGGTCGTGGAATAGGTCTGCAGGCGGCGATGAGTGCCGAAGGCAGCGGCGCAGTACGATCCGGGGAGATTCGATGTGATGTCGAAGATCTTCGCCCTGCTCGCGATCGTGCTCATTCTGAGCGGAGCTCTGCTGCTCGCCGTGCCGCGCGAGGGCGATCGGCACGCGGTCGCTCGGCGTCAAGCCGCTCGGCCGTGCCGCCCATCGTCACCGTGCGCGCGACATCGCCGAGCAGGTCAACGCGCCGCTGTCGATCCTGTTCGGACTCATCAGCCTCGTCTACTCGCGCCGCACCTATCACATCAAGCGCGCGCGCCTGAGGCCGAGAGAGCGCGATCGGCCTGATGCTCGCTGCCGCGTGATCAACGTACGAGACACGATGCATATCGATGGGCGCGTGCAAGGCCGGTGCTGGACGCCGCTTCGTGCTCGCGTGCGCGCTCATGCTCGGCTCCGCTCGCTGCAACGCCAAGCGCCCGCGCCGCCGAGCGTGAAGGCGCGCCTTCATCACGGGCGCATGGGCGACGGAGGACGGCTGCAAGAAGCTCGCAAAGATCGCTGCCGGCGACGCCGAAGAGCGTCGAGACGACGCCCGAGATCCTGACCGCCGACGGCTATAAGGGCTGGGAAGGCGGCTGCACGTTCTGCGTCCGTCAAGGAGACGGCGCGGGCAAGTGGACGGTCGAGACCGACGTGCACTGACGGAGCCGAGGAGTGGAACGACACGAAACGTGGGAGCTCGATAGCGCCGGGCGCCGCCTCACGGTGACGGTCGAAGACAAGACGACGGAATTCGTGCGCTGCGATGCCGGGAAGGGGAATTGAGGCGTGACGGACCTTACGGCGCTGACGCTCGCCGAAGCGCGCGACGGACTCAAGGCCAAGACCTTCTCGGCGACCGAGCTGACCAAGGCTCACTCGATGCCATCGAAGCGGCCAACGACGCGCTCAACGCCTACGTGCTGCGTCACGCCCGAGCGGCGCTGGAAGCCGCAGGCCGAAAGCGACCGGCGCCTCGCCAAGGGCGAGGCGCGTCCGCTCGAAGGGCTGCCGCTCGGCAACAAGGATCTCTTCTGCCACCAAGGGCGTGCGCACCACCGCGTGCTCGAAGATCCTCGACGATTTCAAGCCGACGTATGAATCGACGGTCGGCGCCAACCTCTGGAACGCCGGCGCGCTGATGCTGGGCAAGCTCAACAACGACGAGTTCGCCATGGGCTCGTCGAACGAGACGAGCGCGTTCGGCCCCGTGTGTCAGCCCGTGGCGGCGCAAGGGCAAGGACGGCAAGCTCGCCGACCAAGCTCGTGCCGGGCGGCTCGTCGGGCGGCTCGTCGGCGGCCGTCGCCGCCGGGCTCTGCCTCGCCGCCACCGCGACCGACACCGGCGGCTCGATCCGCCAGCCGGCGGCGCTCACGGGCACCGTCGGCATCAAGCCGACCTACGGGCGCTGCTCGCGCTGGGGCATCGTCGCCTTCGCGTCCTCGCTCGATCAGGCGGGCCCGATCGCCAAGACGGTGCGCGACGCGGCCATCATGCTCGGCACCATGGCGAGCTACGATCCGAAGGACACGACCTCGGTCGAAGCGCCCGTTCCCGACTACGAGGCGGCGCTCTCCAAAGGCGTCAAGGGGCTTCGCGTCGGCGTGCCGAAGGAATATCGCGTCGACGGCATGTCGAAGGAGATCGACGCGCTGTGGACAGCAGGGCATCGAGTGGCTGAAGGCCGCGGGCGCCACGATCCACGAGATCTCGCTGCCGCACACCAAGTACGCGCTGCCGGCCTATTACATCGTCGCGCCGGCCGAGGCGTCGTCGAACCTCGCGCGTTACGACGGCGTGCGCTACGGCCTGCGCGTTCCCGGCCGCGACGTGATCGACACCTACGAGAACACGCGCGCCGCCGGCTTCGGCAAGGAGGTCCGCCGGCGCATCCTGATCGGAACCTACGTGCTCTCGGCCGGCTATTACGACGCCTACTATCTCAAGGCCCAGAAGGTGCGCACGCTCATCAAGCGCGATTTCGACGAGGCCTGGAACAAGGTGGACGTGGTGCTGACGCCGACGACGCCGTCGCCCGCGTTCGCCTTCGGCGAGAAGTCCGGCGATCCGCTCGCCATGTACCTCGAGGACATCTTCACGGTGACGGTCAACATGGCGGGTCTTCCCGGCATGTCGGTGCCGGCGGGGCTTTCGTCGGAAGGCACGCCGCTTGGGCTTCAGCTCATCGGCAAGCCGTTCGACGAGGCGACGCTGTTCCGCGTCGGGCAGGCGATCGAGGATGCGGCCGGGCGCTTCACCGTGCCGGAGCGGTGGTGGACCGGAGCGCGCGACCGCGGCCAAGCAGCAGGGCCAAGAAAAAGCCGGGAGGCAAATGATGGACCCGAAGCGCCCCTGGGAATGCGCAGACATGAGCCAAGTGCGCGACGAGATCGACCGCATCGACGTCGGCGCTCGTCGATCTCATCGTCCGAGCGCTTCGGCTACGTCGAGCGCGCCTGGCAGCTGAAGAAGAACCCGAGCGATGCCCATGTGCCCTGGCGCATCCAGCAGGTGATCGACAAGGTCAAGGCGCGCGCCGCCGAGCGCGGCATGCCGCCCGAGATGATCGAGATGGTCAGCGCCCAGTGGCGCAACATGATCGGCTGGTTCGTGCAGTACGAGGAAGAAAAGCTCAGGAAGCAGTCGGAAGCCGGCGGCACCGAGAGCAAGTGATGGCTGAGATCACGCCCTTCGATCCCATGACGCTGCTGCTGATCGCGCTGTTCAATCCCGTGGTCATCGCCGTCGCCTTCCTCATGGGGCGCAAGGCGAATCAGTGGCAGAAGATTCCGATCGCCGCCTTCGCGGCCTCGTTCGCGGGGTTCATGCTCTTCTGGTTGGTGGCGGCCGTCGGTCTTTTGCCGATCCATGCGCTCGGCGGCGAGGCCGGCATCCTGGTGATGCAGTTCCTGTTCGGTCTCGTCTGGGCTGGCCTCGGGTATCGATTGGGCCGGCACTGACCTCGCCGCGAACAACGCAAAAAAGCGAGACGGCCGCGGGGGGAACTGCCGCGGCCGTCTTCACTCAAGGAACGCGTGAGGCTTAGCGGCCGTAAGACGTGCCCTGATAGCCATGCACCGTGAAGGTGTCAGCCTGGGCGGAAACGGCGCCCGTCGTGGCGACGGCGAGGCCGAGCAGGGCAGTGATGACGAGGCTCTTCATTGGTCTTCTCCTGGGTCTTTGGGTTGATCTTTAACTTCCGTTCGAGTGGATCGGCCGGGCTCGATGGCGCCAGCGCTTCCGAGGCCTGTTATGCCGGGATGCGTGCGCGATCTGAAATATCGAGTGCCTTTGAAATCGATACCCGGCCGCTATGGCGGCGCACGCGTTAAGGAGAAGCAGCGCGTCGGGGTGAACGCCGGGGTGTTGCAGGTGCGCAGTTGGCGACGGCGCAGCTAATCGAGCTTGAGTCGCATGGCGCGAAAGCTCTTTCCGGCGACTGGAACCTTCTTGCATTTCCTGCCGTCGATTTTCACGTCGCCGTCGTCGCTCAGAAGATAGGCGTCATGGGAGCCCTCGAACGCGAACAGGGCCTCGGGTGAGAGCCCGTTCAAATCTGTTTGCCGGATGGGCACAGGTGCATCGTCTCCGCCTGACCAGGTGTAGACTGCAAAGTCCGAGCCTTCTCCGAACGGGCCGGCCACGATGACGTAACGCTCGCCGATGCGTTCGATGCTGCGGATGCCGCGGCCGCCGAGGTCGAGTGTGAACGCGGGGCCGAATTCCGCTTTGTCGCCGCGAATGAGTCTCGTCGGGATTTTCCAGCGTAACGACGATCGCACGGCCCTCGAACAGTGGATTTCGAAAACCGATCAGAAGTTGCCCATCGGCCGTCGCAGCCAAGCCTTCGATGTTGAAGCCACCCTTCGTCTCGGGGCTCACGTCGGCGTCGATGGCTGCTGCCAGGCGGAGCGGCGCAAACTTCGCCTCGCCGCGAAGATCGTCGAGCAGACCGCGGTAGGGAGTGCCGGCAACTTTCACCGTGGGCACGGTGCCGTCCGGCACAATATCGGTCGCGAAGAAGACACGGCGGGTTGGTTGCACGACGGCGTCCGTGTCGCGGCCATGCGATGCGATCCAATAGACGCGGTCGCCGATACGCGCTGCGCCTTCAATGTCGGCTTCTTCGACCTCATCATTCGGTTGGCGATTGCCGAGAAAGTCGATGACATCCACTTCGCCGACGGCCGCTGCCTCGTGCAGGCGATAGATCTTCAGGATGTCCTCGTCGTCGTTGGCGACGATGAAGTGATCGGGTCCGAGCGCTACAGCGGCCGATCCGTCGCAAATACCTTCATAGCGGTCGACGTCGGCTAATGCAGCGGCGGGTGCGAAAGAAATGAGCAAGGCAAGGATCGGCGTGCGCATGAAATCCTCAACCTCAATATGAAGCCGCCGCAGCGGCAGCGCGTAGTCAAGCTTTCGAAAGTGGGCGCTGTCGGCCGTCGAAATGTGCCGGCTCGGGGCGCGATACTAGTTCATCGGAGACCTTCTCGCCAGCCACACGGCACATGGCGGAGCGCAATAACGAGAGGCACAAAAAAGCCGGCGCATGCAGGAGGCAAATGCGCCGGCGAAGGAGAAGGAGGAGGCTGGTGCAGCTTTATGGCCGAGGCTCAGGTGGCAAGCCGCGACTTCAGGAAGGCAAGGACGAGTGTCGTCAGACCGCCACTCACGCCGCCGGTCAGGAAGCCGGAGACGATCGTGTTCAGGTCCAGGCCGGTAGCCGCCGTGGCCGTGCCGATGCCGAGCAGCGTATTCAGGATCTGGCCGCCGACGCCGCCGCCGATCGCGCCGGCAATGGTATTGCCGAGCGTGCCGAGACCGGTTTCCTTCGACATGGCACCGGCTGCGTTGCCGCCAATGGCGCCGCTGACCAGCTGAATAAGCAGGTGGGTAATGTCCATGAGTGCTAACTCCCTAACGTTGCCTCACGCGTTATGTTCGTGCGTGGGCTTGTGGCCTAGAATCTCTGCCTGTCGCGGGGGTGTGACAAGTCGTCCGGACGTGCATTTGCGTGATCAACGTTAATCCGCTCATTTGTAGCTTTGAACTTCGCGATCGCAGCGTTTCCCGCGCTTTTCGAGCCCGTTCGAGTTGCCCGTTGCAGCGGCATCACGGCTCGGTTATCGAGAGCGCTGACGAGGAGAGACAAGCGCATGCAGGACAAAGCCAAGGCTAGCCAGCAACCTCATTCCCGGCGCGACGGGCGACTGGGAGGTCATCGTCGGCCTCGAGGTCCACGCGCAGGTCGCCTCGCGCTCGAAGCTCTTCTCGGGCTCGTCGACCGCGTTCGGCGCCGAGCCGAACAGCCATGTGTCGCTCGTCGATGCGGCCATGCCGGGCATGCTGCCCGTGATCAACGAGGAGTGCGTCGCGCAGGCGGTGCGCACGGGGCTCGGCCTCAAGGCGGCGATCAACCTGAAGAGCGTCTTCGACCGCAAGAACTACTTCTATCCGGACCTGCCGCAGGGCTACCAGATCAGCCAGTACAAGCAGCCGATCGTCGGCGAGGGCGAGGTCGAGATCGACGTCGACGGCGAGACGAAGCGCGTCGGCATCGAGCGGCTGCATCTCGAGCAGGACGCCGGCAAGTCGATCCACGACCAGCATCCGGATTATTCCTACGTCGATCTCAACCGCTCGGGCGTGGCGCTGATGGAGATCGTGTCGAAGCCCGACATGCGCTCGGCGAAGGAAGCTCAGGCCTACGTGACGAAGCTCCGCACCATCCTGCGCTATCTCGGCACGTCGGACGGCGACATGGAGAAGGGCAACCTGCGCGCCGACGTCAACGTCTCGGTGCGCAAGCCCGGCGACAAGCTCGGCACGCGCTGCGAGATCAAGAACGTCAACTCGATCCGCTTCATCGGCCAGGCGATCGAGGTCGAGGCGCGGCGCCAGATCGACATCATCGAGGACGGCGGCAAGATCGACCAGGAGACGCGGCTCTTCGATCCGGCCAAGGGCGAGACGCGCTCCATGCGCTCCAAGGAAGAGGCGCACGACTACCGCTACTTCCCGGACCCGGACCTGCTGCCGCTCGAGTTCACGCAGGCCTACGTCGACGAGCTCAAGAAGGGCCTGCCGGAGCTGCCGGACGAGAAGAAGCATCGCTTCATGAAGGCCTACGGTCTCTCGGCCTACGACGCGGACGTGCTCGTCGCCGAGCGCGAGAGCGCGGACTTCTTCGAGGCGGTGGCGAAGGGGCGAGACGGGAACTCAGACTTCTCGCCTCGGCAAGATCGCCGCCAACTGGGTCATCAACGAGCTGTTCGGGCGCCTCAACAAGGAAGGCAAAGACATCGAGCATCGCCGGTCTCGGCGGAGCAGCTCGGCGGCATCGTCGATCTCATCGCGACGGGCATCATCTCGGGCAAGATCGCCAAGGACCTGTTCGAGATCGTGTGGACCGAGGGCGGCGACCCGGCCGAGATCGTCGAAAAGCGCGGCATGAAGCAGGTGACCGACACGGGCGCCATCGAAAAGGCCGTCGACGAGATCATCGCCGCCAACCCCGACAAGGTCGAGCAGGCGAAGGCCAAGCCCTCGATGCTCGGCTGGTTCGTCGGTCAGGTGATGAAGGGCACGGGCGGCAAGGCCAACCCCGCAGCCGTGAACGAGATCCTGAAGAAGAAGCTCGGCATCTGAGCAGGAACCGCAAATTCCTTATTGAGGAGTTTGATTCGGTCGATGATTTGTGCAGTAAGCTACATTCTGCAACCAAGGGCTGGGATACGAAATGGTATAGAGGCGCGAAAAACCCTAGCCACCAGTTGGTCCCAAAAATATTTCGCAATATAGACCACGCCAATCGGGAGGGCTATCTAGCAGTAGAGTTTCGTCGGCGAGCGCACGCGCGCTTAAAGGAAATTTCAACCCCATTCGACTGGCTCTGCGCTATGCAACACTTCGGGATACCAACTAGGATTCTCGATTGGACTGAGAGCCTTCCGGTTGCGCTCTATTTCGCCGTGCGACCCTTGGGGTTCATGGAAATTGTGCCCACGGTCTGGGTGTTGGACCCGTTTCGGCTTTATGCGGAATCCTTCAAGAAGGCAAAAAAGGAAATCATACCAATTCCCGGGCCGCGCTCCGCACAGCGCGTACGGCGATGCGCGCGGTGGCTCTTGTTCGCCGCGCTTCTTGCCGCCTCGCTTCTCGACGCGGCGCCGGTTCGGGCCGAGCCGGCCGCGCTCACCAAGGAGCAGGCGCAGGCGGTCGCGACGTATGACAAAGCGCTTGCCGCGTTCAAAAAGATCCTCGCCGAGCGCCGCGCGCAGATCGACGGCAAGAAGAAGCTGCCGAGCCTGCCGGGGCAAGACGTCTACCTTGCCCGCATCAAGGTGATGAGCACCTACAAGGACCTTACCGACGCGCTGCCCTCGCGCATCGGCAAGCCCAACAAGTTCGGCGTGCCGCCGGCCTACTTCGAAGCCGACATCGAGCCGCTTATCGAGGAGTACGCCGCGCTCTTCAAGCTCTTGCAGGCGCCGCCCGCAAACGCGCAGGCGTCCGAGACGCCGTTCGAGGACGTCGCCGACCTCGGCAGGGCGATCGCGCGCGCCAAGGGTCTCGACGCGGCAATGGCTGACGCTGCCGGCCGCATCAGCCTCGGAATTTTCTTCGCCGAGACGAACGGCAACCAGAACATCGGCAACGCCCGGTCCAACTCCTACAAGGGAAGCATGCAGACGGGACCTTCAGAGGACCGCAAGGGGCAAAGGAAGTGGGCGGCGATCAAGCCGAAGGTGGCGGCGCTCGACCCCGCCGTGGCCGCCCGCGACGACAAGGAGGAGGCCCGCGTCGGCAAGGAGGACCAGCGCTACAACCACTGGACCGCCGTGCGCAACGGCCTGATGAACGCGCACGCCGAGCTTTTCGCCGAGCTGCCCGAGATCATGCAGATGCTGCCCGACGAGATGGATCAGATGAAGCTCTTCCAGCTCATCCAAATCGTTCCGAGCCCAACGCGGGCGGCGCTCGCCTCGGGCAACTTCGAGAGCTATCTCGTCTCCGACGACAGATCATGGGGTACCTGCGCAACAACAGCATGTTCACCTTCGGCAAGACGGACCGGGCGAAGAAGTCGGCAACGTTTCGCGAAATCCTCGACGCGATGTGGCTGTTCAATTCCAAGTTCGAGAAGGCGCGCGCCAAGTTCGCCGAGATCAAGTCGCAGCAAGAGTAGAGCCGGATCCGCGCAGTCGCCGCTGTTGCGTCCGGCGATGTGAGCTTCCGTAGAGCGACGACGCCCGCCAGTATGCCCCGTCCGCGGCACGCAACCGTGGTCCGATCTGGAGCGTCTTGCGGCAGCACCTGCCGCAGCGCGGGCTGGTTCTGGAAGTGGCCAGCGGTTCGGGCGAGCACGTCGTGCACTTTGCGCAACTCGCCGGGCCAGAGCTGGTCTTTCAGCCGAGCGATGCCGACGCGCAGGCGCGTGCCAGCATCGATGCTTGGATCGCTGAAGCAGGACTGCCCAACATCCGGCCGGCGCTTGCTCTCGATGCTGCCGCCGATATCTGGCCGATCGGCCGCGCCGATGTGGTCGTCTGCATCAACATGATCCACATCTCGCCGTGGGCGTCGGCCGTCGGGCTCGTCCGCGGCGCGGCCCGCGTGCTGCCGCCGGGCGGGCTGCTCTATCTCTATGGGCCCTACCGTCGCGAGGGTCGACACACGGCGCCGAGCAACGAAGCCTTCGACCGTGATTTCCTGCGTGCTCGCAACCCGGAATGGGGCGTGCGCGATCTCGAAGCCGTCGCGGCTCTCGCCGCCGAGGCCGGCTTTGCGCCGCCGCTCATCGAAGAGATGCCGGCCAACAACCTGTCGGTCGTGTTTCAGCGCCAGAGCTGACGAGCTCGGTTCTTTCCAGTCATGCGCCCGAGCGTGCGGTTGCTCGCGCGTCGGAGCGCGCCCGCTAGTGCCACGGCGGGCTGCCCACGCCCGCCGTAAACACCAGCGCCGCTGCCTTACTTCTTGACGCAGGCCTTCGTTGCGTCGTCCCACTTCATGTCCTTGGTCTTCTCGCAGGCCGATTTCGTCTTGGGTGCCGCGGCGTCTGCGGCCGACGCAACGATGGGCGTTCCTGCGAGAAGGAGGCCGGCGATGATCGCGGAATTCAGAATCGTTCTAGACATCATCAAGTACTCCCTTGGGTTATCAGGCAGGTCTTGTGATCTGCCCTTGGGCCTGGAGAGTGTTCCGCGATATTTTCGGCCTCCTTTCAGGGAGCATACGGATTCGTAAGAAGAGCGCCCAATCGCGGCCACGAAGCCGACGAGCGGATCTCGCGCGAATGAGAGTCGAGCCGACGCCCCTGACCGAGGGTGGATACCCATGATTTTTCAGGCGGGGGGTGACATTGGGGCCGCTGGCGGGGCGAGCGAGGTGCTGTAAAACACGTTCTCGGCATAATGCGATTCCCGGAGGAGGCGTGCGGGCCATGGGATTCTCTGCGGCAAGGACGATTGCCTTAATTCTCGCGCTCTGCTGGTCGCTCCCGACCGGCGGCCAGGTGCAGGCGAGTTCAACGGGTCCGTTCGCGGCCATCGCCGGCTGGTGGGGCGGCGAAGGGCGGCTGCGCTTCAAGGACGGCAAGCAGGAACAGGTGAAGTGCCGGACGACGTATTTCGTGTCCGGCGAGGGCGATGATCTCAAGCAGACCATCCGCTGCGCGTCTGGCAGCGGCAAGATCGAGGTCACGAGCCAGGTCAAGCACGAAGCTGGCAAGCTCACCGGAACGTGGGTTGAGACCGTCTACAACCTTAACGGTGAGTTGACGGGCGAGGTCACGCCGCGCGGCTATCGCGTCAGCGTCAAGGGAGCCGATTCGACGCCCTACGCCAACATGGACATCATTGTCCGGGACAAGAAGCAGATCATCGAGATCCAGTTCTTCAACGAGACGCTGGTCGGACTCACGCTGATGCTGAACAAGGGCGAAGCCGTATCGCAATAACGCTCGGTGCCGGCTGAGCAATCGCGCGGGAGACGCCAAGCAAGGCTCGGGGGACGATGTCTGAAAGCGTAACGGGCCTCATCAAGTCGGAAGCGCGCAAGAAACTGTCCGTGGTGTCGACGGCGGCGCAGATCACGTTCCGGCCCTCCGCCTTCGCGCTTGAGATGAGCCAGCGCGGAGAAGCCGACCTCGGGCGGGCGATGAAATTCTTCCTCGCCTCGGTCGGCATCGTGCTCGTGATCGAGGCCGTGTTCTCGTTTGCATTCAACACCGCGTTCTCCGACATCGTGCATCACGCGTTCCCGATCCTCGTCGTGCTGGCGGGGGGCTTCACGCATTTATGTGTTTCTGAAGCTGCTGATGACGCGGGGCGTCCGTCTTGCTGAAACCGTGGCAGACACGCTCTACGTGGGCGGCGGCGCGCTGCTCTTCATGATCTCAGTGATTTTCGTGCTGCTCACGGCGGATTTTCTCGTGAGCTACAACGGCGTCGTCAACAGCCCCTGCACGAGCCGCACGATCATCTGCCTCCTCAGCGGCGGAGAGCTCAGCGAATACGACGTCGTGGCCCCGTCGCAGGGTGCGCTCGGCACGAGCTTCCCGTTCATCATCCTCGTGATGCTGTTGTCAGCCATTCACTACAGCCGCGTGCTGGCGAAAGTGCTCAAGGCGACGATGGGGGTTCCGGCGTGGCGGACCTATATCGCGGCCTTCGCGTCGATCGTGGTGCTGACGCCGGTCTCGCTTGTAGGCATCAACACCATCTATCGCGCGCTCTATAGCTAGGCTGAGCCGATCTCGCATCAAAGGCCGGGCAGGAATGCCGGCTCAGTGCGCAGCCGCTCGATGTCGCGAACGGGCGGCGCGCCGAACAGGCGGCTTACTCGCGGCTGAACTGCGACGGGCTCTCGTAGCCGACCGAGTGACCGGCCAGTCGCTGCGTCGATCGACTGGGTCAGGATCAGGCGGCGCGCCTCCTGAAGCCGCAGCTGCTTCTGGTACTGCAGCGGGCTCATGGCGGTCACGACCTTGAAGTGCTGATGCAGGGCAGACGCGCTCATGCGCGCTTCCGAGGCCACGGCGTCGATGCTGAAGGGCTCGCGGAAGTTGCGCTTGATCCAGCCGATGGCGCGGTTCACCTGCTGCAGCTTGCTTTCGGCGAAGGCGATCTGTCTCAGCCTGGAGGCCTGCTCGCCGCGAGTAGGCGATACAGGATCTCGCGCTCGGCGAGCGGCGCCAGGATCGGGATGTCGCGCGGCTTGGCCAGCAAGCGCAGCAGACGGATGGCGGCGTCGAACAGATCATCGTCGACGAGCTCAGCGCGAGCGCCGGGCCGGCTGGTCGCGCTCGGCACCGCGACCTCGCTTTCGAGCATCAGCGCGCCGAGCGCTGCGGGATCGAGATTGAGGCGGAGGCGACAGGATAGGGCTTCTCCGGGCTCGCCTCGAGGATCTGGCCACGATCGGCACATCGACCGAGATCACGAGGTACTGGCCCGCTCGTAGGACGTAGACGATTGTCGCCGATCATGGCCGCTTGCGGCCCTGGGCGATGAAGCAGACGGCCGGCTCGTAGACGGTATGGATCGGCTCGTCGAGCTGCGACGAGCGATACAGGAAGCACGCGCGGGATGGCCGTCTCATGTACGCCGTCCTCGGGGCGAATTGTGCAATCAGGGCGGCCAGTTCCCGTATCGTCAGCCATGATCGGAAGTCTCCGGGTACCGGCCATTCCGGCCAATTTCTTGCCGTCTATATAGCGACTATAAGCTGCCGGGCCTGCCGATCCCCCTGCGACGACATCGTGGAGGATCGGCAATAAGCCGGGAGCTCTGGTCTACCGCCTCCGAGGCGCAATTCGGCATCTTCCTCTCACTCCGGCGCGGCAATCGCGACGGTCCGAAAAGGAGAGAGATCATGAGCAACATCAAAGGAAAAGTCATCGCCATCACCGGGCGCCGCAGCGGCATCGGCGAGGCCACGGCCCGCCTGCTCGCCGAGCGCGGCGCCAAGGTCGTGGTCGGCGCGCGGCGTACGGAGCGCCTCGAAAAGCTCGTCGCCGACATCAAGGCCAAGGGCGGCGCGGCACGCTTCCGCGCTGTCGACGTGACGAGCCGCGCCGACGTGGAGGCGTTCGTCGACTTCGCCAAGGCCGAGTTCGGCCGCGTCGACGTGCTCGTCAACAATGCCGGCGTGATGCCGCTCTCGCTCGATGACCGCGCTCAAGGTCGACGAGTGGGACCGCATGATCGACGTCAACATCCGCGGCGTGCTCAACGGCATCGCCGCCGTGCTGCCCGACATGAAGGCGCGCGGCTCCGGCCAGATCATCAACGTGGCCTCGATCGGCGCGCACGTCGTGGTGCCGACCGGCGCGGTCTATTGCGCCACGAAGTACGCGGTGTGGGCGATCTCGGAAGGCCTGCGCCAGGAGAACCCGGACGTGCGCGTGACAGTCATCTCGCCCGGCGTGGTCGCGACCGAGCTCGGCACGACATCTCTGACGCAGCGCGACAAGGAAGCGCTCGGCGAGCTTGCGCAAGATCGCGCTCACGCCCGACGCCATTGCCCGCGCCATCGCGTATGCCGTGGAACAGCCCGACGACGTCGACGTGAACGAGGTGATCGTGCGGCCGACAGCCAGCGCGTTCTGAACCTTAGAACGGCACTTTCGAATTCAAGGAGACCAGTCATGTGCACCAAAATCGCACTCGTCACCGGCGGCAGCCGCGGGTTGGGCCGCAATACGGCGTTGCATCTCGCGAAGGCCGGTGTCGACGTGATCCTGACTTATCAGCGGCAGCGCGACGAAGCGGACAAGGCCGTGGACGAGATCGAGAAGCTCGGGCGGAAGGCTGCGGCGCTGCAGCTCGACACCGGCGACGCAAAATCGTTCGCAGCCTTTGCCGAGCAGGTGAAAGAGGTGCTTGCCGCCAAATGGCAACGCGACCGGTTCGACATCCTGATCAACAACGCGGGGCAGGGCGTGCATGCCTCCTTCGCGGAGACAACGGAGGAGCAGTTCGATCAGCTCATGAGCACGCACGTCAAAGGCGTTTACTTCCTGACGCAGCGGCTGTTGCCGCTCCTGGTCGACGGCGGGCGCATCGTCAACTTGTCGACGGGTCTGACGCGGTTCGCGACGCCGGGCTTCTCGGCCTATGCCGCCATGAAGGGGGCGGTCGAGGTGATGACGCGGTACATGGCCAAGGAGCTCGGCGCGCGCGGCATCGCGGTCAACGTCGTCGCGCCTGGCGCCATCGAGACCGATTTCGGCGGCGGCGTGGTTCGCGACAACGCAGACATGAACCGCTTCATCGCCTCGCAGACGGCGCTGGGGCGCGTCGGGCAGCCCGACGACATCGGCGGCGTCATCGCCTCGCTGGTGTCCGACGACAACCGCTGGATCAACGCGCAGCGTATCGAAGCATCAGGCGGCATGTTCCTCTGATTTCCTTTGAGCGCCGAATGCCCGCTTGTGTGGAGCCGAGCGACAGAAGGAAAGGGCCCGCGGAAACGGGCCCAAGTCGAGCACTCACTGAAACCTGGCTTATGGCGCTGGGGGTGCTGGGGGAACCTCCGGTTGCGTCCTATCCGCAGGACGCTCCAACGCCGGCTGGTTCTCTGCTGACTGCTGGTTGGGGGTCTCAGTGGACGAGATCCAAATGAGGCCGATCAGCGCCATCACAGCAACAGCGCCGCCGATGACATAGGTCTGCCAATCGGTCTCGTTCGTGTTGCGATGCCGTGGGCGCGCCTGTTCCCATTCGCGTTCAGGCAGATCATCGCGCGGGTCGCGTGGATTGAGGTTTACCATCGTTTCCTCCTGTGGCTGCCGATATGGAGGAAACGGGCTCGGAAACGGTGGGTTCCGCGCGAATGGGCGTTTGCCGCCATTTTCGCCGCTGCCACCAACTGGCGGGTCACTCCGGGGTTGCCGTCGCGATCGCGCGCTTCGCATCGGTACGGATCGTCTGGAGCGACGCAATCGCATCGTCGACGAAGCGGTCGATCTCGGCCTCGCTCATCAAATGCGGCGAGATCGCGAGATCGGCCGCCCGGCTCAACGCACTCGAGCGGACGAAGATCTGGACGTTGGCATGGGCCGCATGTGGGTCGTCCTTGCCTCCGGCAAGATGAAATCCGAACGTGCCCTTGGTCATCTCGATGTGCATGCCATGGCCTCCCGTTGCTCCGGATGCCGGCTGCCTCCGGCTAGATACCCCAGCCCGTGACGGCGATCGTCTGGCCCGTGATTCCTGCCGCCGCCGGAGAGGCGAGGAAGGCTACGGTCTCAGCGATCTCGTCGCGCTTGGCCCAATGCGACAGATCCTTCGGCTTCATCATGGAGACGTTGGACGAGGTGTCGACAAGCCCCGGCGCCACCGCGTTGACACGGATGCCGGCATCGCGGCCTTCGAGCGCAAAGGTGCGCGTCAGCGCATCGATGCCCGCCTTGGCGCAATTGTAGGCGACCATGTTGGCTTGCGGCTGTCCGGAGCGCGAGAAGTTGATGATCACGCCGCCGCCGGCCGCCTTGAGGTGCGGGAAGGCCGCGCGCGAGGTCAAAAACGCGCTCAAGAGGTTGTTGTTCAGCTCGCTCGTCCAATCATCGAGGCTGTGCTCGACGGCGGGCTTATAGCGCGTGAGCCCGCCCGCCAGATTGACGAGAATGTCGAGCCGGCCGAGCTCGCGGACTGTGCCGTCGATCAATCGAGCGACCTGTGCTTCATCGGTCAGCGACGCGGCTATCGGAAACACGCGGGCGCCGGCTTGGCGCAGCTCCGCGGCGCGGGCTTGGACGTTGCTTTCGCTGCGGGCGCAAATCGTAAGCGCCGCGCCCTGTGCGGCGAGCGCCTTCGCGACCGCCTGGCCGACCTGGCCGTCGTGGCTCACGCCGGTGACGATCGCGACCTTGCCTTTTAGATTGGTGTCCATCTCGTGCCTTCTGAAGCTCTATCCCAAGGATCGGAATTTCGGGCCGAGAGTAGGCCTTTGCGGGCCGGCAATCCACCCTCCCCGGCGTGCTTCTGCAGTATCCGCCTGATGGGTAACCGAGTTTAGCAAAATGCTCGCGGCGACAGCTTGCGATGACGCTTCATGCAGCCCAAATCATTGGTTGAGGCACCGAAAATGGGATGTGAGGTGCTCGATGACATGCGTGCGCCATCTGCTGGCCCGCAAGGGCACCGAAATCTGGTCGATCGGCCCCGAAGACACTGTCTTCGATGCCATCAAGATGATGGCCGACAAGAATATCGGCTCCCTCGTCGTGATGGAGGACGGCCGGCTCGTCGGCATCATCACGGAGCGCCACTACGCCCGCAATGTCGTCTTGAAGGGCAGAGCCTCACCCAAGACGCGGGTCAAGGAGATCATGGAACCCAACGTCGTCTATGTCCGGCCCGATCACACCGTCGAGCAGTGCATGGCGCTGATGACGTCCAAGATGGTGCGCCATCTGCCGGTGATCGAAGATGAGGATCTCTTGGGAATCGTGTCGATCGGCGACCTGGTGAAAAGCATCATCAGAGACCAGAAGTTCGTGATCGAGCAGCTCGAGCACTACATCAGCGGGACGAGGTAGCTGCGCGTGCGGCTTGCGAAGAAGTCCATGCACATCTGGTATCGCCACTCGACCGTAAGCACTACTTTCCAAATACCCCGAGTAGAGCGAGACCAAGCAGAACAACGACGAGAAATAGCGACAAAACCACGTAGACGAGCGCCCAGTTGAATCCCGGCTCTCTTAGCGGGAGCCCGGCTCGCGTTCCAAGACTATGCATCATAAGCCAAAGCCGGGCCTGCTTCGGGCGCCAACCGGTTCCTCTCCATCGATATGCGAAGCGATAGCCTCGCCATAGCGCCCTCTCGAACAGGCGAATTTGGGGCCGCCATGCGCTGTCGAAAATGACAACTCCGCAAAGCAATTTGGTCCGATACCCACCGGCCCAGAACTCATGATGTTGCGGTAGCTCGATGCGTGCTCCGGACCTGAAACTCTCCCGGAAGCCGTTGTAATTGGCTTCTTCAAGAGGAACGAGAATAACGAGCCGCCGAGGATCCAGGAGCTGTCGGCATTGAGCGGCTTCCCAAGCGAGGCCTTGCGTCCGTCCCGCCAAGACTATGACGAGCGAAGCCTTGCGGAGCAGGCCTGCGACAAATCCTTGCCAATCGGAATCTGCGACGTAAAAGCGAGACGCTCCAAGCGGCGGCAATGGATCGCCTGGACGCCCGATCGCGACGAAAGGGCCCACGTCGCCGAATATCGTCGCGAGGTCCTCTTCCTCGCGGGCAATACTGACCTCATCTGTGAACGAACGCAGATAGACAATGGGGGGTCTCGTGTCACGACTGATGACCTCCTCGCCAAGGAGGGCGGTATGCTGTCGGCCCCTTCTGTAGAGGCGATAGACTAGGATGGCGGTTGCGCCCATAACGATGTAAAAAACGACGGAAAAGACAGCCCGTCCGCTTTCGCCGACGCCGCCGACATTTTCGTCGATCGTTGTCGCAACGAAACCCAGGGCTGCGAACGCCGCGACAATTCCAATCACGGCGAGAGCCTTTAAGGCGTAGCCCGTTGACCTCCGCTGACTTGGTTTGATCGGGCGACCCGGATCTTCCCGCATGAGTGGATCCTTGCATAGCCGGCCCGCGCCGCACCAAAAAAGCGTCACTCAATCTTGCGCCGACTACGCCATTGGTCGGCTTTAAAGGCAATAGGTTGAAGCGATCGATGCGATCCATGATGTCGTGAATACGCGAGCGCGGGCTACGCTCGTGCTCGTTGCGCGCGTCCTGTCCTAAGGAATTCGTGCGACGCGATCTGCTGCGGCCGGCCCGGAATGCTTGGCTAGCTCCGCCGACAGCTCGGCGCCGAGGCGCTTCAGCCCTTCGGATGTATCGAACCGGTCGAGCATGATCTCGATCAAAGCGGGCCCCTCGTTGCTCGCATGGGCCCGTGTGAGCGCTGCTTCGAGTTCGTCCTCCGTCCGGACACGCTGCCCCCAGCCGCCGCCGAAGATCTCGGTGAGGCGGTGATAATCCCAGGGTTGGATGTCGTTATAGGGACCCTCGTGGATCATCCGCTCGGTGGTGTAGCCGTCGTTGTTCATCAGGAGCAGGATGGCGTTGGTCTTGCGGCGGCAGAGCGAGGACAGCTCCTGGGCGGTCATCTGGAAGGCGCCGTCGCCGATGAAGGTCACGGGGCGGCGCGCGGGATTGGCAAGTGCCGCGCCGAGCGTCGCCGGGAGCGCGTAGCCGATCGACAGGTAGAAGGCCTGGCCGATAAAGGCGACGTTGTCGTGCATGACAAGATCGGCGGCCGCCACGATCGAGTCCCCCGTTTCGGCGATGACGGTCGTGTCCTCGCCGATGAAGGCGTTGATGCGCTTCATGACGCGGGCGACGGTGAGCTTGCGGCCGGGCTCGGGCGTGAAGCTCGTGTCGATCGTCTGCGAGACGCTCGCGAACGGCGGATGGGACAGGCCGCCGGCAGGCATGCGCTCGGCGAGCCCCGTCACCACGTCGCCGATCCACACCTGATCATAGAAATGGTGGCTGATCTTGAGGCGCCCGGAGTTGGCGAGGATCATGTGGCGGCCGTCGAGGCGCCCCGCATAGACACCCAGATTGATATCGCTCAACCAAGCTCCGACGCAGAGCAGCACGTCGGAGCTCTCGACGATGTCGCGGATGTCGGGGCGCGACAGGCCGCCCTCGTAGACGCCGATCGCTTGGGGGTGGTGCTCGGAAATGACCGCCTTGCCGAGGAGCGTGGTGGCGACGGGCAGCTTGCTTGCCTCGACGAGGCGATGGAACTCCGCCATCAGGCCGTAGCGGTGGAGCTCGACGCCACCCAGGATCACGGCGCGGCGCGCCGGGGACAGGAGCTCGATCGCTTCGTCGAGAGCCTCGGAGAGCGCGCGGGCGTCGGAAGCCGGGCGATCCGGAGCAGTGAAAGGTCCGGGTGCGGCACAGGGGCGGTCCACCATGTCGACCGGAATTTCGATCATGATCGGGCGCTTCTCCGCCATGCAGCGGGCAAGCGCACGGTCGATCCGCTGCGGAGCTTCGGCAGCATCATCGAGCAGCACGGAAGCCGCCGTGATGTGGGCGTAGGCTGCCTGCATGGTCGTGAAGTCGCCGACGCTGTGGTGAAGCAGCATCGAGGAGCGCCGCTGGGTGGTGCGCGGGCTGCCGACGAGGACGACCAGCGGCACCTGCTCGGCATAGGCGCCGGCAATGGCGTTCATGGCGCTGAAGCCGCCGACGCCCCAGGTGACGCAGATGCAACCGATGCCGTTGATGCGCGCGTAGGCGTCGGCCGCATAACCGGCGTTGAGCTCGTTGCAGGTGCCGACCAGCTCGATGCCGTGCTCGATCAGCCGGTCCATGAAGGTGAGCACATAGTCGCCCGGCACGCCGAAAGCGTGCTTGAGGCCGGCCTGCTTCAGCCGCTCAATCAGATAATTGGCGACGGTCGCGCTGGTCATGGACGGCCAAGATGCGCTGCAAACGGGGGTGCGTCAAACCCTGCAGACCATGATCCGGTGCAGAACAATGAGCTCGCATTCCCGGGGCCTCTCGATCCAACGCTGCGGATACGCGTGCATGCGCTCACGGTTTCGCCGGTCATGAAAGCCCATCCAATTTCGGAGAACCCGTTTTCCCTGTGGCCAATGCACGCCATATGTTGGGAGATTGGAAAAAATCTGATTTTTCGCTGAGCTTTCCGAGCGACTTCACACATGATGACTGGAATGTGACAAAGCACGCTGGCAATATCCTGTCCCGTCGTGCTTCCAATTCGATGTTTCGAAATCGTTTCAATTCTTCAATTTGATCACCTGCTACTAGCTCCCGCACTATCTGCGGCAAAAAAATCATCAGATGACCGCCCCATCCGACGACAAGACGGAAAAGAGCGAAGGCGGCGCGCGTTATATCGCTGCCATCGAGGCCATCTACGATGCGGCTTCCGAGCCCTCACGCTGGCCGGCGGCGCTCGCCGCGATCGCACGAGTCTTCGAAGCGGCGGGTGCCGTCATAGTTCATAACAAGGACGACGGGAGCATGACGGCGATCGTGTCGCCGGGTTTCGAAGCGGCCGCGGCCGACTACGATCGCGAGTGGTGGCGCCATGATATCCGCGTGCAGCGCGGATTAGAACGAGCTCTTCTCAACGAGGTTGGCGTCTTCACGGACCGGCACATTGCGAGCCCCGAGGAACTCGAGACACATCCATTCTATACGAAATTTCTGGCCAAATACGGGCTCGGCTACTTCATCGGCGGATCGGTCTCGCCGGATCCCAAGGTCCTTGTCACCCTCAGCGTGCAGGGACGCCGGGATGCTGGCCCGTTTACGGACGAGGACATCGCTCTACTTTCGGGCCTCAGCCGGCACGTGGAGAAGGCGCTGCGCCTGTCGATCCGTCTCATGGAAGGAGAAGTCGCCAATCTGGCGCTGAGCGACGCGCTGTCACGTATGAAAGCCGGGGTCGTCGTCGCGGATGAGGCCGGATACGTGGTTTTCTGCAACGCAGCGGCGCAGGCCATGCTTGGCGATGGCCTGACCTTGGCGAACGGCCGGCTTGGCGCCGAGTTCTCCGAGAACGCCGCAGCACTCGAAAAGGCGCTTGGGATTGCCGCCGTCCCGAACGCCACCGACGCCAGTCTACAGCCTATCCTCATCCGCGGGCATCAGCGCAAGCGGCCGCTCGTCGCCTACGTGCTGCCGATCCGGCGCCGGAGCGAGGATGCAGACTTCGAATTTCTAATCGGGGGCAGGGCCCTCGTGCTGCTGCTCGATCCGGCGCCGGGCGCGCCCGCTGATCCATCGCTCGTGCGCGATCTCTTGCATGTCACGCTGGGAGAGGCGCGGGTGGCGAGCCTCGTCGGGTCGGGAAAGACGACGCGCGAAACAGCGGCGGCTCTCGGCATCACCGAGGAGACGACACGCACCGTCTTGAAGCGCATCTACACGAAGGCCGGCATCTCGCGGCAGAGCGAGCTGACAGCGCTCTTGGCACGACTGACGCTCTCCTCCACCTGATCGATCAATATCCATTGGCGCTTGCTCGCCTAACAGTGGCGCGAAGGTTCCGTATTAGGATTATTTTGGCGCATACCCCATCTGGGAGATGCCGAGCAGCTTGCCCGCCGCCTAGGCTGCAGATGGGTTTCGAGAGAATTACCCGGGGCTGCTCAATTTATGTTTGGCGTATTTATTTCAGCCTGAGCGGGGGCTCCGGCATACCGCCGCGCCGCAGAAGCGGAAAGCGCTTCACGGCGCGGCGGACTGTGCCTTCAATTTGCAGATTGAGTGCATAGCGGCCCACCTCGCTGGCGCCGCAAGTTGGCTCAAGAGATCCATCCTTATCTCGAACCACTCGGCACCGGAAACCCATCCGTCTGGCGCAGGGCCTCGGCAAGAGCGATCGCGGCGGCGACCGCAATGTTGAGCGAGCGCAAGCCGGGTTGGATCGGGATCCGTACGCGCGCGTCCGCGGCGGCGTGAACGGCGTCGGGCACGCCCGCGCTCTCGCGGCCCATCATCAGAATATCCGTCGCGGCAAATCGGAATTCGATGTGCAGTTTGAGCGCCGCGCGACGTGAGAAGCACGAGACGCGGGTATTCGCCGCACGCGGCGCTCGGCCTTCGAAGGTCTCCCAGCTCTCATGGCGCTCGATCGTCACATGCGCGAGGTAGTCGAGGCCCGCGCGCCGCAACGCCTTGTCGGTCATGTCGAATCCCGCAGGACCAATGATATCCACCGGAACTGCGAAGCACGCCGCGAGCCGCAAAATGGTGCCCGTGTTCTGTGGAATGTCGGGTTGATACAGCGCAAGGCGCATGGCGATTTCCTTGTCGTTGAGGGCGCATGCGCGTGCGCCAAATTGCCCCGCGATCAGCGACTTAAGTTTCCTTGAGGGGCCTAGTAAACGATGCAACAAAGAGGCGCGACTAGTCGTGAGCGCGTCCTGTGATTCGCCGTCGACATACGTCGCTCAGCGGCCTCGCCGGTTCTTGCACCGCAATGGGGTCTCGGCTAGTGCTCGGAGCCCGTCATGTTGAGCGTGTTGGTGTGTTGTGGCCGGGGAGCGGAACCGCGGCGCAGAGCGTCACGCATGGCAATCGCGCAGTGATTTCCGGGATTGGTCGCCGCGCGTTTTTCGCGGTCGACCGGTTCGAGCGTCTCTGATCACCGCAACATTCGGGAGGTCCACTTGGTAGCCGAAGCCGAAGAGCCCGATCGCCGGGATTTTCTCGTTCTTGCGGGCAACGCATTCGTCGCCGTGGGCGCGGCCGCTACTTTGTGGCCGTTCGTCGCTCAGATGAATCCGGACGCGAGCACCCAGGCGCTGGCGTCGGTCGAGATCGATCTCGCACCGGTCAAGGAGGGGCAGGCCATCACGGCCATGTGGCGCGGCAAGCCGATCTTCATCCGCCACCGCACGAAGGAGGAGATCGAGCGGCCGACGCCGTTCCCGTCGCGCCGACCTTCCGGATCCCTCTGGCGCGCAACGATCTCCTGCCCGAGACCGCGCCCGCGATCGACACCAACCGCACCAAAGCCGGCAAGGACAACTGGCTGATCATGGTCGGCATCTGCACGCACCTGGGCTGCATCCCCAAGGGACAGTCGCTCGGGTGATGCGCGCGGCGACTTCGGCGGCTGGTTCTGCCCCTGCCATGGTTCGCACTACGACACGTCCGGGCGCATCCGCAAGGGCCCGGCGCCGCGCAACCTCGAGGTGCCGCCCTACGAGTTCGTGTCCGACACCAAGATCAAGATCGGCTAGAGGGAGAGCGCTTCATGGCCGAGCATCAGTCGACCTACGTGCCGAAGTCGAGGACTTCGCCAAGTGGTGGGACGACCGCCTGCCGGTCATGCGCCTGATGCATGGGCAGTTCGTCGACTTCCCGACGCCGCGCAACCTCAACTATCTCTGGACGTTCGGCGGCATCCTGACGTTCTGCCTCGTCGCCCAGATCGTGACCGGCGTCGTGCTCGCCATGCACTATCAGCCGAGCGCGGCAGAAGCCTTCAACTCGGTCGAGCACATCCGCCGCGACGTGAACTACGGCTGGATGATCCGCAACTTCCACGCCGTCGGCGCGTCGATGTTCTTCTTCGCCGTCTACATCCACATCTTCCGCGGCCTCTACTACGGCTCCTACAAGGCGCCGCGCGAGGTGCTCTGGATCCTCGGCGTGCTCATCTTCCTCGTCATGATGGCCACGGCCTTCATGGGCTACGCGCTGCCCTGGGGCCAGATGAGCTTCTGGGGCGTCACCGTCATCACGAACCTGTTCAGCGCGCTGAACGAGATCATCCCGGGCCTCGGCACGACGGTCGTCGAATGGCTGTGGGGCGGCTACTCGGTCTCGGGAACGACGCTCAACCGCTTCTTCTCGCTCCACTATCTGCTGCCGTTCGTGATCGCGGGCCTCGTCGCTCCTGCACATCTGGGCGCTGCACGTCGTCGGCCAGAACAACCCGACGGGCCTCGACATCAAGACGAAGTCGGACAGCGTGCCGATGTATCCCTACGCGGTCGCCAAGGACGCGGTCGGCCTGTTCGCCTTCCTGCATCCTCTTCGCCTGGTTCGTGTTCTTCCTGCCGGACTATCTCGGGCACGCCGACAACTACACCGAGGCCAACCCGCTCGTGACGCCGCCGCACATCGTGCCGGAGTGGTACTTCCTGCCGTTCTACGCCATCCTGCGCGCAATTCCCGTCGAAGCTCGGCGGCGTCATCGCCATGGTCTCGGCGATCGTCATCCTCGTCTTCGTGCCGTGGCTCGACAGCAGCCGCGTGCGCTCGGCGAAGTACCGGCCGATCTACAAGTGGTTCTTCTGGCTGCTCGTCATCTCGTGCATCGGGCTCGGCTATCTCGGCGCCAAGCCGCCCGAGGGCGCCTACGTTACCTGGTCGCGCATCTTCACGTTCTACTATTTCGCGCACTTCCTCATCGTCATGCCGATCGTCGGCATCCTCGAGACGCCGACCGCGCTGCCGCGCTCGATCACGGAATCCGTGCTCGGCAGAGCGGCGGCGGAGGCGGTGCGAGCGCCGCTCAAGGCCGCAGCCGCGGCAGAAAAACGCTGAGCGGGGGATATCTCATGATGAGAGCCGATCAACGTTCGCATCGCTCTGCGGCACTGCCCTCGCGTTGGCCTTGGCGCTTGTGGCCGCGCCATGCTGCATCGGCGGCGGGGGACGCGCCGCACATCGAGCGCCAGACGTGGAGCTTCGGCGGCTTCCGCGGCCAGTACGACCAGGCGCAGCTCCAGCGCGGCTTTCAGATCTACAAGGACGTCTGCTCGAACTGTCACGGGTTGAAGCGCGTCCACTTCCGCAATCTGGTTCAGCCGGGCGGACCGGAGTTCCCGGAAGAGGCGGTGAAGGCGCTCGCGGCCGCATGGCCGAACAAGATCACCGACGGCCCGGACGACAAGGGCAAGATGTTCGAGCGCCCGGCCAAGCTCTTCGATCCGATCCTCGGCCCCTACAAGAACGACAAGGAGGCGCGCGCGAACCAGAACGGCGCGCTGCCGCCCGATCTGTCGCTCATCGCGAAGGCGCGCAACGTCGAGTACAACGGCGCCGTTCTGGGCGCATCCGTTCTCGATGCTGCGTGACGTCGCGACCACCTATCAGGAAGGCGGGCCGGATTACCTCCATGCGCTGCTGACCGGCTACGAGGAGCAGCCACCCGCCTTCAAGCGCGACGCAGAAGGACGGCTGCATCCGGTCGCGCCGACGAGGCGGTCGACGAGAAGTCGGTCGAGCGCTGTGCGAGCGTGACGCCCGGCGAAGAAGGGAAGCCCGACATCTGCAACAAGCTGCAGGACGGCATGATGTACAACAAGGCCTTCCCCGGCCATCAGATCGCCATGCCGCAGCCGCTCGCCAAGGACGACTTCGTCAAGTACCAGGACGGCACGGGCTCGCTCGAGGAGAACTCGCGCGATATCGCGGCGTTCCTCTCCTGGGCGGCCGATCCGTCGCTCAACGAGCGCAAGAACATCGGCTGGCTCGTCATGATCTATCTGCTCGTCACCACGGTGCTGCTCTACCTCGGCAAGAAGCGCATCTGGTCAAAGATCCCGCACTGAGCGGGAAGCAGCGTCCGACGGGGCGTTCGTCTCTCGGCACTTAGGCAATAGGCCTCGGCAAGCGGGGCCGCTTGCGCTTGCCTTGAATGCGCCCGTTTGCGGCGACCAGTAGGCGTTGAGCGACAGTCATGACGAAATCCGTGCTCGGAATCATCGGCGGCAGCGGGTTCTACCACCTGCCCGGGCTCGACGAACGCGCGCTGGGAAAAGGTGATGACGCCCTGGGGCGCGCCGTCCGACGAAATCCTGTTCGCCGAGATCGAGGGGCTGCCGATCCGCTTTCTGCCGCGCCACGGGCGCGGGCATCCGGTGCCGCCGTCGGCCATCAACTTCCGCGCCAACATCGATGCGCTGAAGCGCTCGGGCGTCACCGACCTCGTGTCGATCTCGGCCTGCGGATCGCTCAAGGAGGAATACGCGCCCGGTCACTTCGTGCTCGTCGATCAGTTCATCGACCGCACCTTCGCGCGCGAGAAGAGCTTCTTCGGTCCCGGGTGCGTCGCGCACGTCTCGGTCGCCGATCCGGTGAGCCCGCTGCTCGTCGACGCCATCGAGGCGGCGGCCAAGGCCGAGGGCGTCGAGCACACGCGCGGCGGCACGTATCTCGTCATGGAAGGCCCGCAGTTCTCGACGCGCGCCGAATCCAATCTCTACCGGAGCTGGGGGCTCGACGTGATCGGCATGACCAACATGCCGGAAGCCAAGCTCGCGCGCGAAGCCGAGATCTGCTACGCGACCGTCGCCATGGTGACCGACTACGACTGCTGGCACGACGAGCACGCGGCACGTCGACGTCGCGGCCGTCATCCGCGTCATGACGGGGAACACGGAGAAGGCGCAGCGGCTCGTCCTGCGCCTGGCCAAGGACTTCCCGCGCGAGCATCCCAAGTGTCCGATCGGCTCGGACACGGCGCTCGAGGTCGCGATCATCACGGCGCCGGAGGCGCGTGATCCGTCGCTGCTGCGCAAGCTCGACGCGGTCGCAGGGCGTGTGCTCGGCGAGATTCCGCACGGCGAGTGATTGGTGTCGCCGCCATCACGCCGTAGCGACGACCTCGAGTGCGTTGGCCGATGACCGATGCGTGAAGACGAGGTCAGCGCACGTGCGTCCCGTGGCGCCGACAAAATGCAGGAAGTAGGAGTTGTTCCACGCGGCGTTGACGCAAAGGCTCACGAGCGTGCGGTTCTCGAAGTTCTTCCTCGAGGACAGGAACGGGTAGTGCTCCATCATCTCGCCGTTCCAGCTGACGTTGAACCGCTCGTCGATCGGATTGGCGAGGCCGAGACGGAAGATATGATACGAGAGCGGCCCATTCTCCTGATGCGCTCCCGGGATCTCCTTGCAGTTGTCGTAGATCCAGCGAAAGAACGGAGCATGCGCCCTAGGCCGTAGGACGAGTACGCCCGTGTTCGTAAAGTCGTCGACGTCCGGAGCGGCAGGATCCGCGAGGCCGTAGTGACTATACCATTGTGAAATGCGCGGCGCCTGTTCGGCGAACAGCTTGCGATGAAAGCGATTGTCGGCTTTGCGTGGCGTTCCCATCTCTGACAAGGAATAAGGAACGAGACCGATCTTGTCGGAATCGCCCGCGGCCGTGGCGATGCACGGCGCATGATGGTGGTTTGGCAGGACATCGGCATCTATCCAGACCACCTGCTCGTACTGGCGAACCTGCGGATGGTCGAGGATCAAGAGCTTTTGCCAATGCGGAGGGCGCGCCAAGCCGAGCGGGCCGGTGTCGAGGTAGTGATCAATCGCTATGATGTCGTATGAGTATTTTTGAGCGTAAAGCTCCACGCAGCGGCGGAACGATCTTTCCCAGTCCTGGCGGTATTTCTCGCCGATAACCAGAGTGACAAGGGCCTTGGTATTCATTTGCGGCTGCTCTGTCGCTCGTCTCGGCGCTCCGTATGCGAAAGGAAGGTCGCTTGTCCGGCCGGTGTCGCGACCGGACGGGCGCCGTCCAGGGCACCGAATGCGACTAACCTATCCGGCGAAGCTTGCTCCGGGCTAACGGGGTGCCGGCGCTCGCGCTGCTGCGCGGGTCTCAGTCGCGGCCGTGCGGCGCGAAAGCGATGTGCGCGATCTTGCTCTCCACGCGCTCGACGCCTTCGACACCCTGCAGGAGCCGCACAGCCTCAACGATGAGCTTGTCGTCGATGGTGGCGCCGGTAAGGATCACCTTGCCGCCGAAGACGTGCGCGTCGAAACCGTACTGTAGCGACTTGGGGCCGAAGCGGCGGTCCATGGCAAGACGCACCCGCGCCAGGATCAGCTCGTCCATCGAGGTGCTGTGAGATCGGTCCGTTTCCGCAAAGGCGGGGCTTTTCGTCAGGCGGACGATGTGGTCGACGCAGTCGGCTATAGGGACGCGCGCCGTGTTGAGTACAATCGCGTAGAGTGACGGGTCGGTCCAATCTATTCCGAACAGCTTCTGCATGGTGCCGTTGTGGGCGGCATCGTTGCGCTCGATCTCGCGCCGCGCAACCCCTCCATCCCTGAGTCGGAGCCGCTCCATCAGCACGCCCTCGCGGTACGCCATCGGCGCGCAGATGCGCACGCACACCACGTGTGGAACAGATCGCAGGAGGTAGGCGGCGCCCCAGCCCCTGATGAGCACGTTGCCCTTGGCCGCGAGCTCCAGGATCTCCTGCGCCGTGTAGCGCGACAGTCGCTTGCGATCGACCGTCCAGCGCTCGAGAAGCGAAGTCTCGCCTTCGAGGAAGCGATGCACCTCGCTTTCGGGCATGCCCGTGCGCTCGGCGATGTCGTGCTCGACGATCTCATGATGGACGACGGCGAGACCGAGACGTTCGGCCAGACCGGCGGCGACCTCGCTGCCGCGTGTTGCCATCTCGCGCGTCATGGCGATCACAGGCATGGTGTCCTCCTTTCAGGAGAACTCTTTTGAAGAGAAAGCGGCGGCGCATACGAGGCGCCGCGCAAAGCGTCATGGAGGGATAGACCAGCGGAGCGCGGGCGAGCTCAGGGTCCCCGGGCGCTGAAGCGGGCGTGAGGCACGTTCGCCATCAGGCGGTGGAAGGTCGGCCCGACAGGTGGACGAACGTGCGATGGTCGCCACCCTCGAAGTAGATGTCGTTGAAGCCTTCGAGGCTCTCGTCCATCACGGCCTTCAATCCGTAGGCGGCTGCGACGGGCGGCACGGCGCCGCGCTCGCAATCCTCGAAGATCGAGCGCGATCTCCTCCTCGGTGGCGAGGCCGACCGGCTGGTTCAGCCAGGCGCCGAGCTTCTCCAGCTCGATGTGCGACGAGGCCGGGACGATGGCCATCAGGAAGCCGTCCTTGCGCCTGATGAGGACGCCCTTGGCCACATTGTCCTCCGATATCGAGCTGGCGTGCGCCGTTGCCGAGGAGCAAAGCGTCTTGTCGTGCGTCGACGACGTCGTAGGGCAAGCACCGTTCGTCGAGAAATTCCTGGATTGACGTCGCAATACCCATGGCGTGCCTCCATCTCCGCTCGCTCTCGAGCGGTTATGTTCTGGCGGGAGGACACGCGACTGGGGCATCACTCATGGGCGAGCGTGACCGTCTACTGCGGGCTGCTCGCCAGCGATGAGCGACCTGACATGCGAAGTCATCGGCCCGCCCGCTCGCTGCGTACTATTAATTTATGCCTTTGGGCCGCGCCGCAACTCGGCTCGGCCGAGCTCACCGCGTTTGGTCGCGCCCTCTTCCTTGACGTAGCGCGCAGAGACCCAACCCTGTCGGCCCCTTGTACTCGACGCGGCACCAAGGGGCCTGCGCGTTGTTGCGCTCCTCTTTCGACATGTACATGTAGCGATCCATGCTGAGCTGGACGCGCATGCAGCCGATTTTCTTCAGGCCGCGGGCGTTGGGCGGAATGTCGGCGAGGCTCTTGCTGTCGGCCGACGGGACGTCGCGCAGATGGAGCACGTCGTCGGATCTGACGCCGGTGACGGCGAGGAGCACCGGCGGACCGTCGGCCGACGGTTGTGGCGGCTTCCTCCAGCTGCCGGCGGTGGCGGCTTCGGTGCCGGAGCTGCGTCCACGGCGGGCGCGGTGTCCTCGAGGCCGGCGGCGCGCCGTCCTCCGCGGCCAAACGCCGCCGAGCGTACGCAAGCGCAGACCGGAAAGCGATCGCGATGCTAGCGGCGATAAGTGCAGTGCGATGCTCAATTTGAGCCATACTTCCCCCTCCGAAGATTCCCCCTTCTGAAGGCGGCAAAAATGCGCAGAAATGCGCCCTCATTATGGCGAGGCGGCGCGGCGTGCCAGAAGCGCAACGCTTTCCATGATCTCGGGAAACCGGCCGTCGGGGCAGACTGCGAGGAGACCGTCCCGCAGCGCCTTCTTCGAAGGGTGCGCGTTTCTCGCCCAAAGCCTCGGGTGTTGTGCTCGATTGGGACAGGGCCCGCGAGATTAGATCGTCGATCGACGAGACGCGCTTCTCGACAATGCCGAAGCTCTTCGAGCCGCGAGAACGGGGAGCGCAGGAGCACAGCTTCATGCGGCTCCCATTGCGGCGACCTGCGGTAGCGCGTCGAAGTCGTCCGGCGCGGCCGAACTCGATCGCGGACGGCGTCAAAGACATCCCGCCAGCGGCCCTCGGGAAAAGGCAGGCTCTCGGTGCTGAGCAGGGCGACGGCTCCTTGCGGAGCAACGAGCTTGTCGAGACGGGCGAGCGTCGCGTCCCGGTCCATCCAATGGAACGAGCGCCCCATGACGACGAGGTCCAACGGCGCGAGGCTTGCGTCGAGGTCCTGCGAGGAGCCGACGCGCCAGTCGACTGCGACGCCGAGCTCCGCGCTCTGGCGCGCCGCGGCGGCGATCATCTCCTCGCTCGGGTCGATGCCGATCACGGTGTCGGCGTAGCGCGCGAGCGGTATCGCCAGCGTTCCCGGGCCGCAGCCGAGATCGAGCACGCGTGATGTCGCGTCAAGCCCGGCCTCGCGCGCCAGGCGCTCGATGAGCGCTGGGGCATAGCGCGGGCGCGCACTGACATAGTGGTCTGCCGCCGACGCGAAGCGCTCGGGCCGGAAAGGGGCGATCCTCGTCATGTCATCTGCTCCGGCTGCTTCGTCGCTCTAAGCGACGCACAGCAATTTAGTGAAACGGCTTGATGACAAGGACCGGCGCATTGCCGCGCGGCGGGTGGACGCTGGCCACCAGAGGCGCCACTGCAGCTGGCCGAAACCGGCAGGCGCTGGACCTTCGCAGCGTCAAACTCAGGAAAGCAGAAAAACAGAAGCTTGCCCCTCCGAAGCGCCGAAGCGCTCGGCATGAGATCGCGAGAGCCGGACGTCGCGCGAGCGCGGCTACTGGCGGATGACGTCCCCGGGCGCCAGCCCGAGTGCCATCAGCACCTGCTCCGGAATGGGATCGAGCGCCTCGATGCGGACGTTGTAGCAGCCGTGCGTGAACTGCTCCACCGCGGCGCGCGCATCGCGCTCGTTCTCAATCGCGACGTTGTATTTCTCGCGCATGATCAACGTGGTACCGGCCCGTCTGGTGACCGTTTCGACGACCCAACCCTGCGGCATGACACCCTCCATACGTTGATGCCTGCGGTCATCTTGTCGTTGCGCCGCAACACTCTGCCATGCCGCAATGCGGCGAGCTACAGGAATTCGCAGAGCCAGCGATGAAATCGGTGGTGCTTGAATCCGGTGGGCGCGAACTTATCCCCGCGTGCTCGGATCGCACTTATCATTCGCCACATCCCGCTCCGCTGGGGTCGTCTTCTAGAGGCGTCTAGATAGGCGAGGGGCGGGTCCGAGTCCGAGGGATGCGCGGCTGACGCGGCCCGTCTCCCTCGCGCAGCGTCTAGCCGACTGCCGGTGGCAACGTCGGTACCAGAGAAGCTGCGGCCAAGAGGGGCGCGTCCGGACGGCGGGGTTTACCTGTCCCCCGGCGCAAAGCTCGGATCATGTCGGAGACATGCCTCCGGCATGTGGGCGGGGCGCCGGTGCGCCTTTCACATCGAAGCGGACGACCGCGGCAACCCGCGCCCCGCTCCCCTACGTCTCAACACCTCGGGTGATTCGCCGCGAGGTTCTCCGCGTTTCTCCCGCTTCCGTTCACCGGGGGAGGAGATTGGCGACTGAAATGGGCGCAAATGGCGAGCGCGCATTGGACTTAAGTCGAGAGGCCACGCCCTTGTCCGTATGCAGGAGATGGTGCAGAGCTTGCGGCCTGTCACACCCATTGCTCGCTCTCGCGGGCCCAGAGGAAACGCTCCCATGCGATTCGATGCCATCGCGATCGGCAACAATCCGCCTCACGACATCAATGTCATCATCGAGGTGCCGGTCGGCGGCGAGCCCATCAAGTACGAGATGGACAAGGCCTCGGGCACGCTCGTCGTCGACCGCTTCCTCTACACGCCGATGCGCTACCCCGGAAATTACGGCTTCGTGCCGCATACGCTCTCGCCCGACGGCGATCCGATCGACGTGCTCGTCTGCAACACGCGCACGATCGTTCCCGGCGCGGTGCATCAACTGCCGCCCCGTCGGCGTGCTCATCATGGAGGACGAGGGCGGCGGCGACGAGAAGGTGATCGCGGTGCCGAGCGCCAAGGTGACGCCGGCGCTACGAGAAGATCGCCAACTACTCCGATCTGCCCGAGATCACCGTGAAGCAGATCGAGCACTTCTTCAGCCACTACAAGGATCTCGAGCCCGGGAAGTGGGCCAAGATCCACCACTGGGGCGATGCGGCCGAGGCGCGGCGCCAGATCGAGCTCGCGAGTCGCGCGGGCGAGCGCCGAAGCCAAGAAGGGCCGCTGATCGAGGCTCGGCCAGACAGTCCACCCGACTTCGGCGAGTCGACACCGGCGGGTTGACTTAGGTCAGGGCGCGCTTCGCCCGTTGCTGCATCAGTTCGCCGAAAGTCCACTAGGAAGCTTCCTGCGCCGGGCGGCATAACGTCGGGCGAATGGACTTGTCACCCAGGGGCGCACTTCCGGGCGACGAAGCTGATGGGGAGCGATTGATGGAGAGGATCACACATGTTTCCAGTCGATGAGCAAACGCTTGTGCTGTTTGTCCGGCATCGCCCTCGCTGCACTTTCGGCGCTCGTTCTCATTTGGCGTGTCGATGGCGCGGAGTTCGGCGCGCGACAGCGCCGCGGAGATCCCGACGCAGGAGCACAGCCGTGGTCATCCCGCTGTCACGGCCGGAGCCGATCACAAGTTCGGCAGCCGGCCGCGACGGTGCCCGTCGCGGAGGCGCCGAAATCCAACTCCGCCGACGATCCTTACGGTGTGATGGCAACGCTCCCGGCCGGTGCGTCCTACACGGCGATCGCGGTCGCGACCGCTGAGGCCGCTGCGCGCGCCAAGGCCGCCTCCGGCTTCCAGTTCCCGGGCATAGAGCAGCGTTCTGCCTAAGACCTGATCAATCCGCAGGGTCCGTATCCGGAGCATAATCCGGCTTTTCGTCCAGCGGGGCCGTCAATTGCATCGCGGCGCAGCGCCCGATGTTTGCTTCGACATTGATTTTCCATAATGAACGGTAACAACGCTCTGACACTTGGCGGGCGCCAAGTCGGCAGGGGATGTGTGGGACCGGGCCGTTAGGCTCGCGTTTGCCGGCGCCAACACAGTGTGGATTGAACCCGCGGCTCGCCGTTGGGTCGCGCGGGGGATTTGCCGGGCCTGCTTTGGCCGAGTGGGGTAGTCTCTGTTTTTACGCGACCGGGGTTCCGTCAAAGTCTCATGGAAAGCAGCCAAGTGAAGACCGAATGCACGATCGTGCCGGCGCTTCGATATCGCGATCCCGACACGGCGATTCCTTGGCTTCTCCAAGGCCTTCGGGTTCGAAGAGCACTCGATCGTCACGAGCGACGACGGGCAAGGCTGCCTACGCGCAGCTCATGCACCGCGGGGTCGCTGATCATTGTCGGGCCGGTGCGCGATAGCGATCTCGACCGGCTCATGAGGCAGCCCGACGAGATCGGCGGCGCCGAGACGCAAAGCTGCTACCTCGTCGTCGAGGATGCGGACGCCCACTACGTCAGGGCGCGCGCGGCGGGCGCGAAGATCCTCCTCAAGCTCAAGAGCGACGACAACGGCGGGCGCGGATATACGTGCGCCGATCCGGAAGGCCATATCTGGAATTTCGGCACCTTCGATCCGGCCCAAGGCCGCTCGATCGCCGACACGCGGCCCTACTGGCAGAAGGTTCTTTCGGCAGAGAACGCTCGCCGCTGGGGGATGATGGCGGGTGTCGCCGTTGCTCTCGTCATTGCGGGGGCGGTAGCGGGATTCATGGCGTCAGGACAGCCGTGGGTCGGCAACAGGTCGTCGGTCGAGATCCTGGATCAGCTCAACCAGGAGCGTGACGCCAGGCAGGCGGCGGAGCGTGCCGTCAACGAGGGACGTGCCGAGCTTCAGCGCGAGCGCTCGATGCGGGAAGCGGCACAGAAGAGCGCCAGCGATCTCGAGCAGAGGCTCGCGAAAGAGGCGGCCGCAGGCAGGCAAGCGCCGAGAAGGCTTCGGCGGTTGCTACTCCGGTCTCTGGGCCGGATCTCACCAAGGATCTCAACGCGGCCCGTGCCGAAAGCCAGCGCGCCAAAAAGTGCGGCGCAGGAGGCGCTCGACAGGCTCGGGCGCGAGAAGACGGCCAAGGACGGCGCAGAGAAGGCCCGTCAGCAGGCACAGGAGCAGCTTGCGCAGGAGCGGCGCGCCAGAGAGCGCGCGGAGCTCACGGTCAAGGAGGTCAACGAGCAGCTGGCGCGCGAGCGTGCGGCCCGCGAAGCGGCCGAGCGCGCGGCGGCACAGGTGCGGGCGCAGCTCGCGGATCAGCAGAGTGCGGTTGCCCGCCCCGTCAAAGCGCCCGAGCTCGTGAAGCCGCCGGTGCGGGCCGTGCCCAAGGCGCAAGGCGCGGGCGCAGCGGAGCCCATGCCGGAATCGTGCCCTGACAGGTTCGCCACATCAATTGAGAGGGACCTTGGCGCGCAACCTGCCGCCAATCGCGTGAAAATCGTCCGAGCCTATGCCGTCGTAGGTCACGGCTGCGCCTACCGAGACGCCGCTCGAGGCGAGCAACGTCACGCCCGCCTCGGCGCGTCCTCGCAAGCCGTCGTCGGTGACTAGATCATCGATGGTGAGCAGCCTGTTGTCCTGCTCGAAATTCCAGATGCCTTCGAGCAGGAGACTCGGCACCAGAGTTGCGTTCTCGGAGACGCGAACCTCACGGGCGAACTCCGAGCCGAACTTGGCCTGGCCGAGGGATACCTCTGGCTCGGGACATCGACGCCCAAAGAGCTTGTGTAGGCTTCCTGGTTTTCCTCGATATACCCGACCGACGCGCGTGGCTTAAACTGCCACGGACCCGATCGCCAAGACGCGATCAGGGTGCCGCGGACGAGCCAGCGGTCGGTATCGACTTGAGCTCCAAGAAAAGCGCGTTCTGGGTGGCTTGATCCCGCGGCAGCTCGACTTCTACCGTCTCCCCGACCCGAATTTGTGCCCAGGTGGGCAATGCATGGGCATTGAGGGCCGCAGCGCAAAGCACGCCGACGAAAAGTCGAGCCGCCGGCAATCGTGCCGATTGTCGGCGCAAAGCCGTAAGAAGGTGCACGCGACGACTGCCGGGAGGCAGACGCCGCGTGCGAGGGATCGTGAACGCTAATCGCAACGACATGACGCAATACCAACATGTCTTTCTGCGAGCAGGGTCATGGGATGGCCGCGGTGAAATGGAAGTCAAGTCAACGGGAAGCGCGGGGCGCCTAATCCATAATCATCTGTATCCAGAATGACACATCGGCGGCGTATTTGATGCGTCGCAAAACGGGCCGGGAATAAGCCCGACGGACGGTCGCGTTGAGCAGTTCAGGATCGTGCGAGGTCTCTGGCGGCTGCGGGATAGGTCGACGCCGTTTGGCGACGAGGATATCGTCATGGGACGTGATTAAGCACGTCAGCCGGTGTGCCTTCGAATTGCCGCGCGCCTGACGTCAGTATGGCGAACGGCAGCGGTGGGGGATCGTAATGAATACTGCGACACAGGGTGACCTTCAGATGGATCAACGCATTATGGACCCGCAAGTCAGGGACCGCTCGCTGCCAGGCGCGCCCTCGACGGCGCCGGCTCTCGAAAGCACGACCAAGACCACGATCAGCGCCGATCTCAAGATCGCAGGCGACGTGACCTCCGAGGGCGAGGTGCAGCTCGACGGTGACATCAAGGGCTCGATCCAGTGCGCGACGCTCGTCGTCGGGCGGAACTCCGAAATTCTGGGCGATGCAATTGCCGACGAGGTCGTCGTGCGCGGCCACGTCCACGGCTCCGTCTACAGCAAGCGCGTATTCCTGCAGTCGACAGCAGTCGTCGAGGGCGACATTCATCACCGCATCATCGTCGTCGAGGAAGGGGCCAGGTTCGAAGGCACCTGCCGGCGCGTGCAGGATCCGGCGAGCATCGCTGCGGCGGACCGGGGATCCAAGACGTCCGGCGATTTCTTCGGTTGGCGTACGGCGCCGCCAACGGTGGACGATGGGGAAGGCGCGGCGGGTTTCCGCCGCGCACCTCGGCCCCGCCCCAAAAGGCGTTAGTGTCCTTCGGACTCGTTGGCCGCGTCCGCCTGCAGCTGCCCGTAATTCTGGATGCCGATCTTGTCGATGAGATCGAGCTGCGTCTCGAGGAAGTCGATGTGGCCTTCCTCGTCCTTGAGCAGATCCTCGAACAGCTCCATCGACACGTAGTCCTCGTGCTTGCGGCAGATCTCGCGCGCCTTCGTGTAGAGCTCGCGCGCCTCGCGCTCCGCCTTGAGGTCGCACTCGAGGACCTCCTTGAAGTTCTCGCCGATCGCGCAGCGGGCCGATGTCCTGCAGGTTCGGCAGGCCCTCGAGGAAGATGATGCGGGCCACGAGCTTGTCGGCGTGCTGCATCTCCTCGATCGACTCCGCCCGCTCCTTCTTGGCGAGCTTCGTGAAGCCCCAGTTCTCGAGTCGTGCGGTAGTGGAGCCAGTATTGGTTGACGGCCGCCAGCTCGTGCTTCAGCGCCTCGTTCAGGATCTCGATGACTTCCTTCTTACCCTTCATGATCTTGGCTCCGTGAGTGTGGGGCGGAACGTTGCGGTGGCTCGATGCCTAACGAGCGAGTTAACCACGGCCTGCGACGGCGTAATCTAGAGACATTCTAAAGTAAACACCTTTGTACCTTAACTCTGGCGCAAGTGCAGCTTTCGTGCCGCTGGTGCACTCGGGCCCGAAATCGGACCTCCGCGCCTCGGACAATCATTGAACATCCTGTAACTCCCGTAACAGCGGCCCTTTTCTTGCTCCCCTACGGTCCGCGTCATGGATCGAAACAAGGGCGGATGTGTCATGAGCGTGAACAAGGATGGTTTCCAGGGCAGAGGCAAGTCGGGCGTCCTGCTCATCCACGGACTGTGCGGTTCGCCTGCCGAGATGCGCTTTGTCGCCAACGGCCTGGCTCGCGAGGGCTATACTCGTCCGCTGGCCGAACTTGCCGGCCACGGCGGCACGCGAAGACGATCTCAAGGCCTCGACCTGGCAGGACTGGGTCGAGAGCGCCGAGGAGGCCGCTCTCGAGGCGATCTCCACGGAATGCGACACGGTCATCGTCGGCGGTCTGTCGACCGGCGCCGTGCTCAGCCTGCTATCTCGCGGCCATGCATCCCGAGAAGGTTGCAGGCCGTAACGCTCTACTCGCCCACGTTGTGGCTCTCGCGGCCGGCAGGTGCCCTGGTACGTGCCGCTGTTCCGGATCATCAACAGCAAGGCCGATCGCCAACCTCTTCAAGTTCCCGGTGCCGATGCATGTCGGCATCAAGGACCAGCGCATCCGCGATTTCATCCGCAACGCGCTCTCCAGCGGCGGGGCGAAGCAGGTCGTCAACGCCGGGCGGCGCAGTGCTCGAGCGTCGCCGCCTGGCCGACGTGGTGATGCGCCAGCTCAGCAAGATCACGCAGCCGACGCTTATCATCCACGCGCGCGAGGACGATTATGCCGGCCTCGACAACGCCAGACTACCTGCAGAAGAAGCTCGCGGGCACGGTCGACCTCGTGGTGCTCGAGGACAGCTATCACATGGTTACCGTCGACCGGCAGCGCCACGTCGTCGTCGAGCGCACGACAGCCTTCGTCGGCCGGGTCGCGAGTGCGCTTAAGGCGGGTGCTCGATCGTGCCAAGACGGTGCACATCGCGCCGCGCGGCGCGATGGCTTTCAGCCCCTCGGCCGCCTAAGAGCGACGGCCGGCAGCGTGCCATGGTCGATGCAACTCAAAAAAATCTTCCCCGGCCGCGGCTAGTTCCAGCCGGAACAGCGCACGCCGGGACCTTGCGGCATTCTCGTACATGTCAGCGATGAACGGCGGCAACGAACCGCCCGAGAAGCTCCTTCGAAACCGAACCCACTGGAGACGACAATGTCCAAGAAGCTCACCATCACCGTCATCGCCGCCACCGTCGCTGCCAGCCTGGCAATCACGCCGGCCGCCAAGGCCGGACATCGCGGCCTCGGCACTCGGCCTAGGAATTCTCGCCGTCGGCGCGATGGCGCAGCAGGCCCATCAGGCAGCAGCAAGGCACGCAAGGCCGCGGAAGCCCGCGCCAGAATGCGTGCTCAGGCGCAGGCCCGCGCCGCCGCCGCCCGCAAGCAGGAAATCGCCGCCCAGAAGGCTGCCGCCGCGAAGGCCGCCAAGGCCGAGAAGGCCAATGATGACGCGATCGCCACCACGACCAACAGCACGCCGAGCACCTACGTCGCGGCGCCCTCGAGCACGGCGGTTCTGACCCAGACGGACGTCGCCGGCAGCCAAGCCGAGCACGGCGACCGCTGCGGAGACGGCCAGCAGCGACCAGTCGACGGTCGCGGCCGTGACCGAGACCGGCTCGACCGCCGAGGCGCCTGCCGCCGAGACGAAGGTCGACGAAGGCCGAGCGAGCCCGCAGAGCTGCAAGCGCTTCGTTCCGGCGCTCGGCGTTGCGGTCTCGGTGGGCTGCTAAGCAAATCAAGCCGCGGGCCTCGCTTACATGCGGGCCCGCGCTCACTTCCGAATATCAGCGGACCAGACTCTCACTCGCATAACGAAGGAGCCGACCTCAGCCGGGAGACGAGCTCGGGCCGCTGCCATGGCATTCGCCAGGCATCGGCACCGCTGCTCGATCCCGGCCTCTTTTTTTGTGGGCCGGTTAACCACGCAAGCGCATGAGGGGCTGTTTTTTTCTTCTGTCACTGCCGGAACAGCGCGCAGCGCAGATGCCGGCGCATGGTCCGATCAGCGATGAACGGCGCCACACTCAAAGAGACGCCGGCCGTTGCTCCTTCGAACCGAATGCTCTTTGGATGGAGACACCGATGAACACGAAGATCCTCGCGCATTGCCACGGCTCTTGCCGCTACGGCAACGCTGACCTCGGCCGCAGAAGCCGGCGGCGGCGTGCGCCTCGGCTTCGGTTTCCCGATGGGAAGCTTCACGGCGACGCCGGCGCGCGGCGGGCAGCTATGCCGCCGCTCCGAGTGCGGCTCAGGCAATGGCCGCCAAGAAGAAGGCCGCAATGCAGGCAGCCGCCGCGCGCCGGCGCCGCGGGCTCCACAGCCAAGGTCGCCAAGACGCTCGGAAGAGAACAACGATACTGCCGAAACCACGCCGACCGGCTCTACGGCGCTCGTCCAGACGGCGACGCTGCCGGCTGCCTCCGATGACGCTTCGTCCACGCCTCAGGTCGACGCAACGGTGACCACGGTTGCGGCAAAGGCTGAGCCTGCCGCGGCGCCGCGGCTCCGGCTGTGACGGAACCGGTCAAGGAGGAGAAGAAGGCGGAAGAGACCAAGGAAACCAAGGAAGACATCGCTGCCAAGGTTTCGGAGGCCAAGGATCTCGCCTGCAAGAAGTTCTTTCCAGCCGTCGGACTTACGCTCTCGGTCGGCTGCAAGGAGTAAGGTAAACCAGCCCGCAACCGCGTGAGTTGCGCTGGACGATAGGATGAGTTCATCGCATTACTCACGGGTGCGGAGCGGAGACCTCACATGACGACGGCAACTAACCCCGGGCCAGGTCAAGGCCATCAAGATGGCGCCCAAGATCGCCTACCGGAACCTGTTCCACGATCGCATGAGCCTGATCGTCACGCTGATCGGCATCGTGTTCTCGGTCGTGCTCGTCGCCATCCAATGCGGCCTCTATCTCGGCTCCGAGAGCAAGATCGCGACCGTGCTCGACAAGGCACGAGCGCCGACCTCTGGATCGTGCCGATCGGCACCAAGAGCTTCGACGATCCCTCGCTGATGACGGGCCGCGAGAAGTACGCGGCGCTGTCGACGCCCGGCGTTCAGAGCGTCGAGGAGATGGTCGTGAGCTTCTCGTCCTGGCGTAAGCCCGGAGGCGGCAAGAAGGCGTTCATACTGGTCGGGCCTCGACTGGGTGAATGGCGGACCTAAGCCCTGGAACCTTGTCGAAGGCACGGTCGACGATCTCTCGGCTCCCGACTGCCGTGCGCCGTCGATCACTCCTATTTCAAGGATCTCGGCATCGATGGCATCGGCGCCAACGCCGAGATCAACGGTCAGCGCGTGCAAGTCACGGCGCTCACTCAGAAAATCCGCTCGTTCACGACGCTTCCCTATGTCTTCATGCCGATCTGCGCGGGCGCGCACCTTCGCGGGCGCGGCACCCGAGCAGTCGACCTATGAGCTCGTGACGCTGCAGCCCGGCGCCGACCTCGAGACCGTGCGCGCGCAGCCTCGCCGAGCGTCTTCCCGATACGGAAATCCTGACGCACGACGAGTTCCGCAAGCGGAGCCTCAACTACTGGATGTTCAACACGGGCGCCGGCGCGGCGCTCATCATGGGCGCGGCGCTCGGCATCATCGTCGGCGTCGTGATCGTCGCCCAGACGCTCTATGCCAGCACCAAGGATCACTTGAACGAGTTCGCGACGCTGCGCGCCCTCGGCGCCTCGGCGAGCTACATCCACGCCGTCATCCTGATCCAGGCGCTGCTCAGCGCCGTCATGGGCTACATCGTGGGCATGGCGCTGGCACTGCTCGTGGTCTACGGCCTGGCGTCGCGAAGTGCCTCGTTAACGGTCGTCATGACGCCGAAGCTCGCCGCCTACCTGTTCGCACTGACGGTCGGCATGTGCGTGATCGCGGCCATCTCGGCCATAGCCAAGGTGACCCGCATCGACCCGGCGGGTGTCTTCAACCGCTAACAACCGTTAATCATTGTCGAGCACCGGAGGGCAGGTCACCCTGTCCTCCGGTTTTGCTTTGCGGGGTAGAGTCGATCGCAGCTAGGCAGTGCGCTCTCGGCAAGCGGCTTTCTGCCACCAGTAAGTCCACGTCCGCGAAACGCGAAAAAAGCCTTTTTCGGCTTGTGCCTCAAGGAACAGCGCCGGAAGCCCGATCTCGATCATGTTCCGCTCATCGGACCTTTTACAGGCCAAGGGAGAACCTACGATGACCACCGCCACCAACACCGCCGCCGATCGCCAGCCCATCATGGTGGCGCGGAACATCACCAAGACCATCGACACGGGTGCCGGCGACCTTCACATCCTGAAGGGCGTCAGCCTCGATCTTCGCCCCGGCGAGCTCACGCTTCTCATGGGCCCCTCGGGCAGCGGCAAGACGACGCTGCTCTCGATCCTGGGCTGCATCCTGACGGCGACCAGCGGCGAGCTGCACCTCGCCGGCCAGCAGGCCGTCGGCAAGTCGTCCGAAGGTCTTGCCGACCTTCGCCGCGAGCGGATCGGCTTCGTGTTCCAGGGCTACAACCTCTTCCCGACGCTGACGGCGGCTCGAGAACGTCATGGTCGCCCTCGACGTTCGTGATGCCCGCACATTCGATCCGGTCGAGACGGCCGACGAAGCTCTGCGCAAGGTCGGCCTCGGCCATCGCATCAACACCTACCCCTCGAAGCTCTCGGGCGGCGAGAAGCAGCGTGTCGCCATCGCCCGCTCGCTCGCCGGCAGCCCTGCGGTCATCCTCGCCGACGAGCCGACGGCGGCTCTCGACAGCGAGAACGGCAAGGCGGTGATGGAGCTCCTCGCCGAGGTCGCGCAAGGATCCGACGCGGGCCGTTCTGGCCGTCACCCACGACCACCGCACGCTCGGCTATGCCGACCGCATCATTCGAATCGAAGACGGGCGCATTGTTGCGGATGAGCGTCCGAAGGATAAAATGTCGACGTCCGCTATCGGCCATGGGGCCGGGGACCACGGGGCTGACGCCCGGTCCGTTGCAGCCTAAAGGAAGACGTTAGCGCCATGCTGAAGCGAATTGGACTAATCATTCTCGTCATCGCCGCTCTCGGCGGCGGGTATCTCGCCTTCGACAAGATCCGTGCGGCCAGCACGTACGGCAACGAAGAGCCGGTGTCGTGGAGATCAACTGGATCGCGGCCGCTCCCGGCAGGGTCGAGCCGAAGTCGGGCGAGATCCGTCTCGGCGCGAGCCTGCTCGGCCGCGTCGACGAGGTTCTCGTCAAGGTCGACGACAAGGTCGAGGAAGGCGAGCTCCTGATCCGTCTCGACGACGCCGAAGCGCGCGCCAAGCTCGCGTCCGCCGAGACGCAGGCCGAGGCCGCACGCGAGGACAACGAGAAGAATTTCGTCTCGGGCCGCGAGGACGTTCGCAAGGCCGAGGATGCCATCTATTCCGCCGAGCGCGCGGTGACGGGTGCTCGCATCGAGCTCGACTACGCGATCGGCGCCAAGCGCACCGGCTCGGGCAGCGAAGCCGCCGTCGCGGACGCGCGCCGCCGCCTCAAGGAAGCGAACGAGCGGCTCGAGCGTGAGCGCATCGCCTTCGTGAAGGCGCAGTCCAAATCCAATCTCGCGGCGCCGAGCCGCGCCGAATCCGCGGTCAGCGCCGCGCGCACCGAGGTCCGCATGGCCGAAGCACTTCTCGACAAGACGCGCATCCGCGCGCCGTCGGCCGGCACCGTGCTGCAGCTCAATGCCAAGCAGGGCGAGATCGTCGCCCCGTCTCCCGAGCAGCCGCTCGTCGTCATGGGTGACATGAGCGTGGTGCGCGTCAAGGCGGAGGTCGACGAGGGCGACGTGGCCAAGATCAAGCTCGGTCAGAAGGCTTTCGTCCGCTCGGTCAGCCATCCCGGCAAGGAATTCGAGGGCAAGGTGCAGCGCCTCGCGCCGTCGCTGGCGCAGGCGAAGATCGGTCCGCGCGGTCCGCGCCGCGCCAACGATGTCGAGGTCATGGAAGTCACAGTCGATCTAGAAGGGACAGTGCCGCTTTTGCCCGGCATGCGGGTAGACGCCTTTTTTCGTAAAGACTGACGAGGCCGTCACTCCTAGCGTATCCCGGGTCACGTTGCTTCCCTCCCGGGACCGCCAGCCGATCAGCGCCCGTAACACATGAGGCCGCTCGTTTACCGAGCGGCCTCATGTGTTTTGGCCTCCCTGCGCTAGCCGCCCGTAGACGGAAGACGATTAACGCTTACCGCGCGACCCTGATTGGCCCGAAACTTGGACCGATGGGGATATTCGGTGTCCATGTTTCATACGGGTGCGTTCCAATGTCCCAATTTGGCAAAGCTGGAATACTTTCTCTCGCCGCGATTGCGTTGAGCTCGGCCGCCCCGGCGGCGCCTGACCGCGTGAGCGACGCCTCGCGCCAGTCTGCGTTCGAGATCGTCGTCGTCGAAGCCGAAGGCTGCATCTATTGCCCCGTCTTCCGCCGCGACGTGCTTCCCGCCTACCAGTCGACGCCGCGCGCCAGCGAGCGTCCCTATGCGCTTTGCAGACGTCGGGGCCGTCGAGGCGGGCTCGCTCATGCTGTCAGGATCGATCGACAGTGTGCCGACGGTGCTTGTGCTCAAGGGCGGCGAGGAGGTCGGACGCGTCGCCGGCTATATGGGACGTGAGAATTTCTTCCGCTCGCATCGACGGCCTGCTCGCTGGGGTTGAGTAGCGGCGAGCTCGCGGCGAAGGCTTGCCCTTAGTGGCGAACCCCGCTACCGCTCGCGGCCATGAAGCTCTACCGCGCGTTCGCGACCGTCGGCGGCTTGACGCTCTTGAGCCGCGTCCTCGGATTCCTGCGTGACATCCTTTTCGCCTGGGCCTTTGGCGCGGGCTGGGTGGCGGACGCATTCAACGTCGCCTTCCGGTTTCCGAACCTCTTCCGGCGCCTGTTCGGCGAGGGCGCCTTCAACTCCGCCTTCATTCCGCTGTTCGCCAAGGAAGCTCGAGGCGAAGGGAAAGGAGGCGGCGCGCGCGCTTTGCCGAGGAGGCGATGAGCGGGCTCTTCGCGGTGCTGGTGGCGCTCACGATCATCGCAATCCTCACCATGCCGTGGCTCATGTATCTGCTCGCGCCGGGCTTCAGCGCGATGCCAGAGAAATTCGACCTCGCGGTGCTGCTGACGCAGATCACATTCCCCTACCTCTTGTGCATGTCGCTCGTGGCGCTGCTTCTCGGGCGTGCTCAATACGTTCGGCAAGTTCGTCGAAAGCTCGTCCGTCTCGATCGTCCTCAATCTGACGCTCGCGGTCGCCATCTTCGTCGGCTTCGCGCTTGGGCTACCACAATGAGCCCGGCGGCGGCATCGTGCAGGCGATCGGCGTCTTCGTCGCTGGCATCCTGCAGCTCTGGCTCCTCATCGACGGGCTTCAGCGCAACCACTTCTACGCTCAAACTCAGAAGGCCGCGCATGACAGAGGGCATGCGCCGCCTGATTGCGCTCGGAATCCCGGGCGTCATCGCCGGCGGCGTCACGCAGCTCAACATCATGATCGGAACCGTGATCGCCTCGCAGGAGCCGGGTGCGGTCTCGCAGCTCTACTACGCGGACCGGCTCTACGAACTGCCGCTTGCGATCGTTGGCATCGCGATCGGCGTCGTCCTTCTGCCGGACGTGTCGCGCCAGCTCAGGGCGGGCAATCACGACGAGCGTTCTCGACAGCCAGAACCGCTCCCTCGAGTTCGCGATGCTGCTCACCGTGCCGGCAGCCGTCGGCGCTCGCGGTCGTTCCGATTCCGATCGTCAAGGTGCTGTTCGAGCGCGGTGCATTCACCGCCACCGACACAGCGAAGACAGCGGAGGTGCTCTCGATCTTCGCGCTCGGGCTCCCGGCCTTCGTCATGATCAAGGTGTTCTCGCCTGCCTATTTCGCGCGCGAGGACACGAAAACGCCGATGCGCTACGCGGCGATCAGCCTGATCGCCAACACCGTGGGGTCCGTCGCGCTCTTCTTCCTCTTCCGCAAGCTCGGTTTTCTGCCGCAGCTCGGGATTGCGGTGGCGACCACTCTCGGCGGCTGGCTCAATGCGGGCCTGCTTTGGTGCAACGCTGGTCAAGCGCGGACATTTCGCGCTCGACGCGCGAATGGGGCGCGCGTTTGCCGATCATTCCTTTCTCAGCTGTCGTCATGGGTGCGGCTCTCTGTGGCCGTGGCGCATGTGCTCGGTCCCTATTTCGGGTCTCGACCGCGAGGCTTCGCCGTTCACGTCGCGGCGCTCGCGGCCCTGATCGGCGCCGGGTTTGCCGTCTATGCTGCGATCGTGCTGGCGACGGGGACGCTCAAGATCCGCCAGTTGCGCAAGCTGATCGCGCAGGTCCTAGCGGGCGGCGCATGGGCGCTTGCGCAAGCCCCGTGGTCACGCCATAACGCGCCCCGGTTCTAGGGATCCTATCCATGAAGCTCAAAGAGCGCGTCTTCTCGGGCATGCAGCCCACGGGCAGCCTGCATCTCGGCAACTATCTCGGCGCCATGCTGCAGTGGATCGAGATGCAGAAGACGCATGAGTGCATCTACTGCGTCGTCGATCTGCACGCGATCACGGTCTGGCAGGATCCCAAGGAGCTGAAGAACGCGATCCGGGGGGTTACGGCCGCCTACATCGCGTCGGGCCTCGACCCAAAGAAGAGCATCCTGTTCAATCAGAGCCAGGTGGCCGCGCATGCGGAGCTGGCATGGGTCTTCAACTGCGTCGCGCGTCTCGGCTGGCTCAACCGCATGACGCAGTTCAAGGAGAAGGCCGGCAAGGACCGCGAGAACGCATCCGTCGGTCTCTATGCCTATCCGAACCTGATGGCGGCCGACATTCTGGCCTATCGCGCGACGCACGTGCCGGTCGGGGAGGACCAGAAGCAGCACCTCGAACTTGGCACGCGACATCGCGCAGAAGTTCAACAACGACTTCCGCGGCGAGATCGAAGCCAAGGGCTACGCGGACGGCGTGTTCTTTCCGCAGCCCGAACCTGTGATCACGGGGCCGGCGACCCGCGTCATGAGCCTTCGGGACGGCACCAAGAAGATGTCGAAGTCCGAGCCGTCGGACATGTCGCGCATCAACCTGATGGACGACACCGACGTCGATCGCCGACAAGATCAAGCGCGCAAAAACGGACATGCTGCCGGCGCCGCCGGCCAATCTCGAGGAATTGGCCGCCCGGCCGGAGATCGACAACCTGGTCGGCATCTACGCGGCGCTGGCCGGGGTCAGCAAAGAAGACGCACTCAATCTGCTCATCTCGACAGTCGACCGAGGGACCGAGCATTTTCACCGGCTTCAAGCGGGCGTTGACCGAAGTCGCTACCGCAGAGGCTCGGTCCGATCCGAGCAGAGATCGTGCGCCTCATGGGCGACCCGGCGGAAATCGATCGCGTGCTTGCCGACGGGGCGGCGCGGGCGCGGGCGATCGCGACGCCGATCATGAACGAGGTCAAGGATATCGTCGGCTTCATCCGCTCATGAACTCGCTGGATTGAGACGGGCAGACTGCGCGGGCAAGTCCGGCGTTAACGATGCTCGTGTTGTGGTCTTTAGAATCACGTGGCAGCATCCGCCTCATGACAACCTTCAAGAAGCGCCGTTCATTCGAGGCCGGTCACGCGCGCAAGTTCCTGCTCGTCGTCGACGAGAGCCAGGAGGTGGAAAGCGCGCTCTACTATGCCGCGAGCCGTATCGCGCATTCGTCGGGCTCGATCCTGATGCTCTATGTGATCGAGCCGCAGCAATTCCAGCACTGGGCCGGTGTCCGGCAAGTGCAGATCGAGGAAGAGACGAACAAGGCGAGGGCGCTGTTCCGCCTCTTCCGCCGCAAGCTGCACCTCATAGGGCTTCGAGGGAATCCCGTGCGAGGAAGTGATCCGCGAAGGGATCAAGTCCGAAGAGATCATGAAGACGATCGACGAGGATGAGGACGTGGCAATCCTCGTGCTCGGCGCGGCGATCGACCCGGAGGGGCCGGGGCCGCTGGTGTCGTCGCTGGCGGCGGGGACGTGCCGCGGGCACGATTCCCGATCCCGGTCACGATCGTGCCCGGCAATCTGACGCTAGAGGACATCATAGCGCTGGCGTAAGCGCGAAAGCCCGAGGCCGGTGCTAGACTTTTGACAGCGGCTCGCCTATCTATAGAACAATTCTAAAGTGGTAGCGGTCTCTCGGCCATAGACAGGCGTCGTTCAAGGACGCCGAGAGCCGCTCAAGGAGGCGGAAAGGTATGTTCATCCAGACGGAAGCCACTCCCAATCCCTCGACGCTCAAGTTCATCCCCGGAAAGTCGGTGCTGGCCGACGGCACGGCCGACTTCCGCGACAAGGGCGAGGCTAAAGGCTCGCCGCTCGCGCGCCGCCTGTTCGAGATCGACGGCGTCGCCGGCGTGTTTCTCGGCTCGGATTTCATTTCGGTGACGAAGGGCGGCGCTGAGTGGCAGCACCTCAAGCCTATGATCCTTGGGCGCGATCATGGAGCATTTCATGTCGGGTGCGGCCGTCGTCGACGGCGGCAGGCGCCAACGACGGCGCCGAAGGCTCCTTCGATCCGAAAGACGCAGAGATCGTAGCGACGATCAAGGAGCTGCTCGAGACGCGCGTGCGGCCCGCGGTGGCGCAGGACGGCGGCGACATCACATTCGCGGGCTTCCGCGACGGCATCGTCTACCTGCATATGCGCGGGGCCTGCTCGGGATGTCCGAGCTCGACGGCAACGTTGCGCCACGGCATCGAGAACCTCTTGCGCCACTTCTGTCCGGAGGTGGAGGAAGTGCAGGCCGTGTAAGGGCCGAAACTCACAACAAGAACCCCGCCAGACCGGCGGGGTTTTTTGTTGGATGCGAAGCGAGAGCATGAGTAGCGTCTCGACCATGGAGATCTGGCAGGAGCTTCAGGCGTTCGCACTTGCCCAATTCGGGGATTGAACTGTCGCACGGGCCGTATAGGCTCACGCGATGAACATCCTGGCCTTCGATACCTGCTTTGGCTCCTGCTCCGTGGCGTTGAGCTGGCAGGCAATCTTCCGACATCGCGGTTCCTGAAACGCGTCGCAAGTCCTACGTGTCGCGTTTCGAACGGATGGAGAAGGGGCATGCGGAGCGCCTCGTGCCGATGATCGGCGAGGTGCTCGCGGAGGCGTCGATCGGCATCGAGAAGGTGGACCGTATCATCGTCACCACAGGTCCGGGAACATTCACCGGGGTCCGTATCGGCGTTGGTGCGGCGCGTGCTCTTGCGCTTGCCACGGGTGCGAAAGTTGCGGGTGTGGGCAGCCTCACTCTGCTCGCCCGTCAGGTGCGTGAACGGCTCTTGCGCGAACGCTGCGTCGAAGTCTTCGGTCCCGATGCCGGCGCGCCTCCAAAGTGGATACTGGAGGAATTTGCGCGCAGGGATATTGCCATTGCCATCGATGCCCGCCGCGACGAGATCTATTTCCAGCTCTTCGGCGGCGATCACTACAGTGCGTTGACGGAGCCGCTGCTCGTCAAGTGCGAGCGCGCAGTCGCGTATCTGCGCGACCGCGAGACGCTGGTCGCGGGCTCCGGCGCGGCGCGCCTCGCCGCGGCGGCGCAAGCGGCCGGGCGGCGAATTGACCACAAGGTTTCATGATCTCGAGCCCGACGCGCGCTATCTGACGAGCTATACGCAGGAGCCGGGCCTCGATCCGGTACGCCCGCTCTACTTGCGCGCGCCGGATGCAAAGCCGCAGGACGGCAAATCGCTACCGAGGGTGCTATGACCGCTGCGGCGCCGATCGATCCAAAGTACGTGAGCCTGCTTTGGGCCGGTCCCGACCAGGCGGGAGCTGTCGCGGCGCTGCACAAGCAACTCTTCGATCCGCCCTGGGACGAAGCCGGCATCCGGGCGCTTCTCGATCATCCGGCATCGACCGCTTTCGTCGCCATGATCGGCAATCCCAAGACCGCGGTCGGTTTCGTCATGGGGCAGCTTGCGGCGGACGAGGCCGAGATCCTGTCGATCGGCGTAGCCAAGGACTGGCAGCGGAAGGGCATCGGGCGGCGGCTCGTCGACGGGCTTGCGCGTGCCGTGGCGCGTGCCGAGGTCAAACGCGTGTTTCTCGAGGTTGCAGCCGACAACGCGCGCGGCGCTGGCTCTCTATCGCCGCCTCGGGTTCACGGAGACGGGACGGCGCAAGGGCTATTACGAGCGCAAGGGCAAGCCGCCGGTCGACGCCCTCCGGCTCACGCTTACCGTCTGACGAGGGCGGCGCGGGCACCGGTGGACGCAGGACGGCGCGTCACCTATAAGGCGGCGAACGCGTGAAGCACGTTTCATGCACGGCGGACCGAGGTTCGCTCGCCTGAATTACTGCGGTCAATTTTTCCCAGATTAGGCGCATCCCATGTCCGGCTCAGACGACGAGAGCCATACTCGCATAGAGCGCATCTGCGCCAGGCAGGGGCTGCGCATGACGGGGCAGCGCCGCGTCATCGCGCGCGTGCTGTCGGAGGCGCGCGACCACCCCGACGTCGAAGAGGTGCATCGCAGGGCGCACGCCGTCGACAGCGGCATCTCGCTTTCGACGGTCTACAGGACGGTCAATCTCTTCGAGAAGAAGGGGATCGTCGAGCGGCACGCGTTCGGTCGCGGACGTGCGCGGTTCGAGGAGAAAGCGCGCACCCACCACGACCATCTGATCGATATCGAAACGGGGCGCGTCATCGAATTCCGCAACGAGGATATCGAGAAGCTGCAAGAGCGTATCGCGCGCGAGCTGGGCTTCAAGCTGGTCGGGCATCGGCTTGAGCTTCACGGCGTGCCGCTGCGCAAGAAAAAGAAATCCTGACGAGAACCGCCGGGACGCGTGCGCAAGCGCCATGGGAACAATCAGAGCCGTCTCCATACTCACAGGCTTTTTCGCGCTCACGGTGCCGCTGATGCCGGTGCAGGCCCTGCTCATCAGGCTGTCGCCCGCGGCCGCGCGGCGTTTTCCGCATTGGTATCACCGCCAAGTGTGCCGGCTATTTGGCATTCGGATCACGATCGAGGGCGCAGATTGACCGCGACAAGCCGGTGCTCATCGTATCGAACCATACGTCGTGGCTCGACATCCCGGTTCTCTCCGCGGTGGCGCCGGTGTCGTTCATCGCCAAGAAGGAGGTCGCGGGCTGGCCGTTCGTGTCGTGGCTCGCAAAGCTGCAGCGCTCCGTGTTCGTCGACCGGCAGCGGCGCGGCGCGGTGGGCGAGACGACGAGCGAGATCATCCGCCGCCTGCAAAGCGGCGACACCGTCGTCCTCTTTGCCGAAGGGACGTCGAGCGACGGCAACCGCGTGCTGCCGTTCAAGACGGCGCTGTTCGCGGCGGCGAAGCCTTCCGCGAAGGCTGCCGAGGACGCTCCGGATGCCGTCGTGCAGACGCTGTCGCTCGTCTACACCCGGCTGCACGGCGTGCCGTTCGGCCGCGCCGACCGGCCTCTCGTCGGCTGGTACGGCGACATGGAGATGCAGAGCCATGCCTGGCAGCTGCTCAAGGCCGGTCCGCTCGATGTGCGCATTCGCATTGGTCCACCGGTGCCGCTCGACAGCTTTGCCGACCGCAAGGAGCTCGGCCAAGAAAAGCGAGGAGCAGGTTCGCGAGCATGTCGTCCATATCTTGCGGGCGCGGCCGGCGGGCGAGCACGTCGCCGTCAGCGCTCCATCGGAGGAGCTGCGCAAGGGCACAGCCCCCGGCGAAGGCGAGCGGCAAGTGGCAGTAACGCTATCCGTAAATCGTCTTCTGGAGCGCCTGCTGGACAAACACGCGGTTCGATGCTGCAATGCAGCAATGAGGACGTGGTGACTGCGGTAGTGGGATAGCCACGTGGACAGCGCAAATGGCGTTTCATTGCCGGGCAGTGGCGAAAGCGTGAACGCGGCTTCGCCTAAGAAGGTCTTCATCAAGACCTTTGGCTGCCAGATGAACGTCTACGATTCCGAACGCATGACCGAGGCGCTCGCGGCCGCAGGGCTACGTCGAGACGAGCGACATCGCGCGAGGCGGACGTCGCGATTCTCAATACGTGTCACATCCGCGAGAAGGCGGCGGAGAAGGTCTATTCCGATCTCGGACGCTTGCGCGACGTCAAGGAGGCGCGCGCGCGCGACGGGCAAGGAGACGCTGATTGCGGTTGCCGGCTGCGTCGCGCAGGCGGAGGGCGCCGAGATCGTTCGGCGCGCCTCGGCGGTCGATCTCGTGGTCGGGCCGCAGAGCTATCACCGACTTGCCGGAGTTGCTCGCCGCGCGCGCAGGTCGACGGCGAGGCGATCGTCGAGACGGAGTTTCCGGAAGAGGACAAATTCGCGGTTCTGCCGCCGCAGCGCGCGCCGAAGGCGGCGACGGCGTTTCTCACCGTGCAGGAAGGTTGCGACAAGTTCTGCACGTTCTGCGTCGTGCCGTACACGCGCGGCATGGAGTACTCGCGCTCCGTTACGCGCGCTTGCGGACGAAGCGCGCCGCCTCGTCGAGCGCGGCGTGCGAGAGATCACGCTGCTCGGTCAGAACGTCAACGCCTATCACGGCGAAGGTCCCGACGGAAAAGCGTGGTCGCTTGCGCGCCTCATTCGCCATCTCGCCGAGATCGATGGCCTCGCGCGGCTGCGCTACACGACCAGCCATCCGCGCGACATGAGCGACGATCTCATCGCCGCGCACCGCGACGAAGCGAAGCTGATGCCGTATCTGCACCTGCCGTTCCAGTCGGGTGCGGACCGCATTCTGGCGGCCATGAACCGCAAGCACACGGCGGACGATTACCGGCGATTGATCGCGCGCATTCGCGATGCGCGTCCGGACATCGCGCTTTCGACCGATGTCATCGTCGGCTTTCCGGGCGAGACGGACAAGGAATTCGAGGAGACACTCGCGTCTCGTGCGCGAGGTCGGGTTTGCGCAGGCCTACTCGTTCAAGTACAGCGCGCGGCCCGGCACGCCGGCGGCGAACCTGCACGATCAGGTCGAACGAGGCCGTCAAATCCGAGCGGCTGCTGCGCCTGCAAGAGCTGCTCGAATCGAGATCAGGCGCGTTTCAACACGGCGTGCGTCGGCAAGATACTGCCCGTGCTGTTCGAAAAGCTCGGACGCCGCGCCGGTCAGCTGGTGGGCCGGTCTCCTTACCTGCAAGCCGTTCACGCCGAGGCGCGGGAGGCCTTGCTCGGCCGCGTCGTGCCGGTTGAAATCTCGGCTGCAGGCGCAAATAGCCTCTCCGGTGTCATCTCAGCTCCATAAAATGCCTGTTAACCAGCGCCGAGCGAGGCGGCGGGCGGTTGATTCAATCGTTCGGCTGCCCCCTATGATAGGGTCGCCTTGAGAAGTCCGTGATTCGAGGCGCCCGAGGTCTTTGGAGACCCATGATTTGTCAGGAATTCGCGGCCAGCCTTTGACAGGTGCGAGGCGAGTGCCCAAAGCCCAGGCTCCAAGCAAGCGGGTTGTCGTCCCGTTCGAGGACAATCGACATCTCACCCGCCTCCTCGGGGAATACGACGCACATCTGGCTTTGATCGAGGATCGCCTCGGCATCGAGGCCCACGCGCATGGAAATGTCGTGATCCTGACCGGATCGGAGACAGCCTGCGAGATCGCTCGCGATGTTCTCGAGCGGCTCTACGATCGCGTCGCCAAGGGCGAGCAGATAGGTGCCGGCGATTTCGACGGGCTGATCCGGCACGCGCGCCAGGAGAACGTGCCCGCCGATGGCCAGGCCCAGATCGCGACGCGGCGGCGTGTCGTCAAGGCGAGGACGCCGGCGCAAAGCACCTACATTCGCGCGCTCGAAAAGGTCGATCTCGTGTTCGGGATCGGTCCCGCCGGCACGGGCAAGACCTATCTCGCGGTGGCGTTTGCCGCGCAGTGTCTCGAGCGCGGGCTCGTCGAGCGCATCATCCTGTCGCGGCCTGCGGTCGAAGCGGGTGAGCGGCTCGGCTTCCTGCCCGGCGACATGCGCGAGAAGGTCGATCCTTATCTGCGGCCGCTCTACGACGCGCTTTACGATGTGCTGCCGCCGGAGAAGGTCGAGCGCGATCTCGAGCAGGGCGTGATCGAGATCGCGCCGCTGGCGTTCATGCGCGGACGCACGCTCGCCAACGCTTTCGTCATTCTCGACGAAGCGCAGAATACGACCAGCATGCAGATGAAGATGTTCCTGACGCGCCTCGGCGAGAACTCGAAGATGGTCATCACGGGCGATCCGTCGCAGATCGATCTTCCGTACGGCATGACCTCGGGTCTCGAGGAAGCGGTGCGGTCTGCTCGCCGGCGTTGCCGGAATCACGGCGGTGCGCTTCACAAGCGCGGACGTCGTGCGGCGCGATCTCGTGGCCAAGATCGTCGAGGCGTACGACCAGGCCGGCGCGAGGAAGAACGTAAGATGCCCGACCCAAGCGACAGTAGACGCTTCTCGGCACGGCAACCCGGCGCTTCTGATTGGCTTACGCTCGAGATCGTCGACGAGGGAGGAGACTGGTCCTCTTTCGCGGCAGACAGCCGATGAGCTCGTGCATGGCTGCTGGACAGGCGGTCGCCCGGCATGCGCGCTTTGCGGAGAGCGATGCGGCTCAAGCCTGCATCGCACTCAGCGACGATGCGACGGTGCGCGATCTCAATGCGCGCTACCGCGGCATGGACAAAGCGACGAACGTGCTTTCGTTTCCGTCACGCCGGTCGACGGCGCCGACAATTTCGGCGACGCGAGGAATCTGGGCGACATCGTGCTCGCGCGCGAGACGGTCGCCGCGGAAGCGCAGGAGCAGGGCATTCCGTCGCGCATCATCTCCAGCATCTCGTGGTGCACGGGCTGCTGCATCTCCTCGGGTTCGATCACGACAATGATCGACGACGCGCTCGAGATGGAGGGGCTCGAGATCGAAATTCTCGCGAGCCTCGGCATCGCCAATCCATATGCAGAGCCCGTCATCGCACGGAGGCTGCCGCCGCGGCGCCGGTCCGGAGGCACGGGTAGCCCGTAGATCGCCAATGACGAGCGAAGATCACAAGACGAAATTTCCGAGCGCTCCTGAGGCGAGCGGCGAACACGGCTCGAAGCTGCCGAGCTGGCTCGGCCGCTTCGAGATCGCGGGTCGGGCTTCGCCCGAAGCCGACGTTGCGCGAAACGCTCGAGGCGATGCTGAAGCAGGAGGCCAAGGATGCCGGCTCCTTCTCCGCCGAAGAGAGCAAGATGCTGCTCGGTCTCCTGCGGTTCGGCGCCTCGCGCGTCGAGCGAGATCATGGTGCCGAGGGCCGACATCACTGCGGTCGAGGAAAATGAGCCGCTGCGCGAGCTGGTGCTGACGTTCGAGGAAGCAGGCATCTCGCGCATTCCCATCTACCACGAGACGCTCGATGATCCGCGGGGCATGATCCACATCAAGGATCTGTTCCGCTGGATCTCCGCAGAGGTGGCGGGGCGTCCGCTGGTCGAGCCGCGCGGCAGAGCGCGAGGCGCGGCGGCGAGTGCGCACAGAAGACGGGGGATGCGCCGAAAGAGCCAGCCGATCTCGGCAAGCCGGATCTGAGCCGTCTCGATCTCACGCGGCCGATCACGGTGGCTAAGATCCGCCGGCCGGTTCTTTACGTGCCGCCCTCCATGCCGGCGATGAACCTGCTCATTCGCATGCAGACGACGCGCATCCACATGGCGCTCGTGGTCGACGAGTACGGCGGCACGGATGGACTCGTGACCATCGAGGATCTGGTCGAGCAGATCGTCGGCGACATCGAGGACGAGCACGACGAGGAGGAAGCCGCCCATATCATCGACGGACCCCAAGCTCGGGCTCGTGGCGTCGGCGCGTACGCCGGTGAAGGAGCTCGAGGCGCGCCTCGAGATCAAGCTTCTCAAGCCCGAGGAGGAAGCCGACATCGACACGCTCGGCGGGCTCGTGTTCGCGATCGTCGGGCGTGTGCCCGCGCGCGGCGAGCTCGTCCGCCATTCCTCGGGCGTCGAGTTCGAGGTGCTCGATGCGGATCCGCGGCGGGTGAAGAAGCTCAAGATCCACGAGCCGCGGCCGAGTCCTGGATCCGGCGGGAGCTCCGGCTAGGTGCGAGGTGGAACGACTTTGCGCGCGCCGGATTCCGTCACCGGCCTACGGTGTCCTCGCTCGACTTCAAATGTCGCGTGACCGGTGCCGCGGGCTGGGCTCGCGCGGGCATTGCGTTTGCGGCGGGTCTCGTCTCCGTGCTCGCGCTCGCTCCTTTTTTCTTCTGGCCCGTGCTGTTCGTCACGCTGCCGGTTCTCGTCTGGCTCATCGACGGCGCCGTCGCCAGGTGCCCGAGCGAGCGGCATGCAGGGAGAGGTGAGGCGCGCGGCTATCGCCGGCTGGTGGTTCGGCTTCGGCTATTTTCTCGGCGGTCTGTTTTGGATCGGCGAAGCGTTCCTCGTCGAGAAGGAGAAGTTCGGCTGGGCGTTGCCGTTTGCGGTCACGCTTATGCCGGCGGGGCTCGCGCTGTTCTGGGCGGCGGCGGCGGGTGCGGCGCGGTAGTTCTGGCGGCCGGGCGTCGGCCGCGTTCTCGTGCTGGCCGTTGCCCTCTCGTGTGCCGAGTGGCTGCGCGGACACGTGCTCACCGGGTTCCCCTGGAACGTGCTCGGCTATGCGCTCACGTATCCGCTTGTCCTCATGCAGAGCGCAGCGGTGCTCGGCATCTACGCGTTGACCCTGTGGAGCAGTCATCGATCTTCGCGGCGCCTCTCGTATGGCGCGCGGATGCCGCGTCCGGCCAGGTGCGATCGGCGGCTAGTGAGGGGCGTGTCGATCGCGGCCGTGCCGCTGGCGGTGCTCTTGGTCTACGGGGCAGCGAGGCTTTCGGCGGCGCCGGCCCGATGGTCGAAGGCGTGCGCGTCAGGATCGTGCAGCCCAGCGTTCCGCAGCGCGAGAAGTGGCAGCCTGAGAATCAGGGTCCGATTTTCGCGACCATCTCGATCTCTCGCGCCACGACGCGTCGGGGCGGCGCGACGATCTTCAGGGAATCACGCATGTGGTGTGGCCGGAAGCGGCGATGCCGTTCCTGCCGCTCGAGCATCCCGAAGCGCTCGCCGCGATCGGGGAGCTGCTTCCCGAAGGAACATTCCTGCTTACGGGAGCACTGCGCAGAGAGCGCGCAAGCGGAAGGCGCGACAGCCGCACCGGAGCTCGAGACATCTCGCGCCTACAACAGCCTGATGGTTTTCGGCGATGCGGGGGTGCTTGCCGCCGTCTACGACAAGATCCATCTGGTTCCGTTCGGCGAGTATTTGCCGTTTCAGGGGATGCTCGAAGCGATGGGCTTCGAGCAGCTGACGCGGATGCGCGGCGGGTTCACGGAGGGGCGGGTCCCGCGCCCGCTGCTCACAGTTGGCGGCCTTCGCTGCGGCCGGCCGGGCTCATCTGCTACGAGGCGATCTTTCCGGGCGAGGTGGTCGCGCAAGGCGCGCGTCCGGGTCTCTTGATCAACGTTACGAACGACGGCTGGTTTGGAAATACGACTGGGCCGCGACAGCACTTTCATCAGGCTCGCGTCAGGGCGGTGGAGGAGGGGCTGCCGCTCATCAGGGCCGCCAACAACGGCATCTCCGCCGTCGTCGACGCGGACGGCGGGTGCTCGCATCGTCTCGGGCTCAACGAGCGAGGGGTCATCGACAGCGGTGTGCCGACTGCCTCGGCCGCCGACACTTTATGCTCGCTTCGGCGATTGGATATTTGCGTGCAATACATCTCGTTCTTGTTGCGTCTAATCATCGTTCTCTCACGTCGTCAGCAGGCATAAATATTTGCCCACGGACGACGGATTAGCGCATTGTGCTCGCTATCTAATTTAGGTACATTGTCGCATACGGCGTTCGACGACAATTCTCCCCAGTACAGACGCCCACATTCCGGGCCCAAGATTGACGCGTGACGTAAGCGTACCTATGGATTTGGGCGCTTAGTCTGAGCACGGCGGCGTGGATGTGATGGTATGGCTAAGGATGAAGAAGCGCTCGAGGACCATGATGCCGAGGAGCGCAGCTCGCGGCGCCCGAACCCGATCGATGCGCATGTTGGAAGCCGCGTGCGGTTGCGGCGCATGCTTCTGGGCATGAGCCAAGAAAAGCTCGGCGAGCACCTCGGATTGACCTTCCAGCAGGTGCAGAAATACGAAAAAGGGGTCAATCGCATCGGCGCCAGCCGCCTCTTTGATCTGGCGCATGTGCTGGGTGTACCGGTGCAATTCTTCTATGACGATGTGCCGACCGGCGGTGCCGAGTCGGCCGCTTCCGACTGGCTTCGCCGATCGTCCGGCCGAAAGCTATGTCGTTGAGTTCCTCTCCGGGCGCGAAGGGCTCGAGCTCAACAAAGCGTTCGTGAGGATCGCGGATCCGCGTGTGCGCCGCTCGATCGTCGAGCTGGTCCGTGCGCTGGCGGGCGAGGAGTCGGCGCCCTAGATCGAGTTGGTCGCGGAAAAGCTCAAGGCCTTCGCTGTATTATTGATAAGTTTCAATGCCTTGAGATTTCATTGGCGAGCCCGGCCGGCGACGTTTTGACGAACCCCGTCTCGGTGGGCGGGGCTCGTCTTGCGCATCGTGACTGCAATTCCCTCTGCAATGGCGCACCGGCGGTTCCGCGATCTCAGGCTGCGTCTCAGCCGACCGCCCCGCGGTCTTGACCCCGTGATGTAAACACTGCATGAAACCGGCGCTTTCCAGTGCGATTGCGTCAGCGAAATGAGGATCAGGGTGGCACGTAAATCCTTTCTGTTCACGAGCGAATCCGTTTCCGAAGGACATCCCGACAAGGTCTGCGACCGCATCTCGGACGAAGTCGTCGATGCGTTCTACCGCGAAGGCGCCAAGGAGGGACTAGATCCCTGGGGTATCCGCGCCGCGTGCGAGACGATGGCAACCACGAACCGCGTCATCATCGCTGGCGAGTACCGCGGTCCGCGCGGCGTCACGGTCGCTGCCATCGAGGACATCACGCGCAAGGCGATCCGCGATATCGGCTACGAGCAGGAAGGCTTCCACTGGGCCAACGCGAACATCGAGGTGCTGCTGCACGAGCAATCTGCCGACATCGCCCAGGGTGTCGACGCCAAGCAGCCGACGAATGCCGAGGAAGGCGCCGGTGACCAGGGCATCATGTTCGGATATGCCTGCCGCGAGACGCCTGAGCTGATGCCGGCGCCGATCTACTACAGCCACAAGATTCTCGAGGACATCGCCCGCGCCCGCAAGAGCAAGCAGGGAGACGCGGCCAAGCTTGGTCCGGATAGCAAGAGCCAGGTGACGGTTCGCTACGAGGACGGCAAGCCGGTCGGCGTGACCGCAATCGTCGTCTCGCACCAGCACATTATCGAGGATCTGTCGTCGCGCCAGGTGCGCGAGATCATCGAGCCGTTCGTCCGGAGCGCGCTGCCTGACGGCTGGATCGGCAAGGATACCGTCTGGCACATCAACCCGACGGGCAAGTTCTTCATCGGCGGCCCCGACGGCGACTGCGGGCTCACCGGGCGCAAGATCATCGTCGATACCTACGGCGGCGCGGCGCCGCACGGCGGCGGCGCCTTCTCCGGCAAGGACCCGACCAAGGTCGACCGCTCGGCGGCCTATGCGGCGCGCTACCTGGCAAAGAATGTCGTTGCAGCTGATTTGGCCGATCGCTGCACCATCCAGCTTTCGTATGCGATCGGTGTCGCCAAGCCGCTGTCGATCTATGTCGACGCGCACGGAACGGGCAAGGTCGACGAAGGCAAGATCGAGCAGGCGCTGGGAGAGGTCATGGATCTCACGCCGCGCGGCATTCGCCAGCAACTCGATCTCAACAAGCCGATCTACGCGCGTACCTCCGCCTATGGGCACTTCGGCCGCAAGCCCGACAACGAGGGCGGCTTCTCGTGGGAGAAGACAGATCTTGCCGACAAGCTGAAGGCGGCCGTCTAGTCGCGGCGGCCCGGCGGGAAGCGGAACGGTCGCGGCGTGCGCGGCCGTTCGTGCTTTTGCGGCCCATGCGAGCCGAGGCCTGATGAGTGATACCGAGACGAGACCGCACTCACGCGAGCTGCGCTCCTTCGGCCGAAAGCGCGGACGGAAGCTCAGCGCGCGTCAGCAGACGCTGCTGCGCGAGCTTCTGCCTCGCGTCTCCCTCGATCTGGCAAATCCTTCACCCGCACGATTGGAAGCCATCTTCAGGTCTGGCGCGGACGAAAAGTCGATCCGTGACGTGTGGCTCGAGATCGGTTTCGGCGGGTCCGAGCACATGATTGCGCAGGCGCGTGCCAATCCGGATGTGGGCATCATCGGCTGCGAGCCGTTCGAGGACGGTGTCGTCAAGGCGCTGTCGGCGATCGAGGAGCAAGGGCTCACCAATGTCCGCATCCATGGCGACGACGTGCGGCCCGTGCTCAGGTGGCTGCCGCCGAAATCGCTCGGGCGCGTGTTCATGCTTTACCCAGATCCTTGGCCGAAGAAGCGGCACGGAAAGCGGCGCCTCTTCTCGACGGAGCTTCTCGAGCTTCTTGCCCGAGTCATGAGGCCGGGCGCGGAACTGCGCTTGGCAACGGACAGCGGCGACTACGCGCGCACGGCGCTCTCGAGCGCTGCGAGTCACGGGAGATTCCAATGGCTTGCGGCGTCGCCTCAAGACTGGCGCCAGCGCAGTCCGGATTGGCCGCAGACACGCTATGAAGCAAAGGCGGTCCGCGACGGTAGAGTTAGCTATTACTTGCGATTTTCTCTCGGACCTTGAGCAAAATGCAGGCAAAACGCGCTTGCACGGCCTGTCATACTCGCGTAATGTTTGCTCGCTCATGATCATCTCAACTCTGAGAGTGGGCCCCGTTCGGGTCCGCTCTTTTTGTTTTGGAAGTTCCGGTCGCTTAGTTTCGGCCGGGCGCCCGGTAGCATGCAGAACGACACCATGTCCGTCTCGGGAAACCGCTTTATTCACGAGGTCGGATTGCAGCGGAAGTGGCCGGACTTGTCGAGCCCGTACTCGACAGCCTCGGTTTCCGCCTCGTGCGCGTCGAAGTCTCAGGGCGTGACGGCAAGACCGTGCAGATCATGGCGGAGCGTCCGGACGGGTCGATGACCATCGAAGACTGCGAGGCGGTCTCGAGGGAGATCTCGCCGATGCTCGACGTGAGCGAAGTCTTGAGCGAAAGCTACAGGCTCGAGGTGTCGTCGCCGGGCATCGATCGCCCGCTGGTGCGGCCGTCCGATTTCGAGCATTGGGCCGGGCACGAGGCGAAGATCGAGCTCAAGGAGCCGATCGAGGGCCGCAAACGCTTTCGCGGACGGCTCGAAGGTTTCGAGGACGGCGAGATCAGGATGCTCGTCGATCTCGGCGAAGCAGGCGGCCAGAAGGTTATCGGGCTTGCCATCGGGCTCGTCTCGAGTGCGAGGCTGGTGCTGACGGACGAACTTATTCGCGAGGCGTTGAGCCGCGCGAAACGGAAGAGTAAAACCGGCCTCGGCGATGGCTCAGAAGCCGATCCGATCGACGTGGAGGATGACTGACGATGGCAGGCGTGGCAGGCGTTAGCGCCAACCGGCTCGAGCTGCTGCAGATCGCGGACGCGGTTGCGCGCGAGAAAACGATCGATCGCAAGATCGTCATCCAGGCCATGGAAGACGCGATCCAGAAGGCGGCGAAGTCGCGCTACGGCGCCGAGAACGATATCCGCTGCGAGATCGATCCGAAGACCGGCGAGACGCGGCTGACGCGCGTGCTGGCCGTCGTCGATGCCGTCGAGAACGAGTCGACGCAGATCACGGTCGCGGACGCGCAGAAGCGCAATCCCGAGGCCAGAGGTCGGCGATCTCATTGCAGAGAGCCTGCCGCCGCTCGATTTCGGCCGCGTCGCGGCTCAGAACGCCAAGCAGGTCATCGTGCAGAAGGTGCGCGAAGCCGAGCGCGACCGCCAGTTCGGCGAGTACAAGGATCGCATTGGCGAGATCGTCAACGGCACGGTCAAGCGCGCCGAGTACGGCAACGTCATCGTCGATCTGGGTCGCGCCGAGGGCATCATCCGCCGCGACGAAATGATCCCGCGCGAGAACGTGCGCTACGGCGATCGCATCCGCGCCTACATCTACGACGTGCGCCGCGAACAGCGCGGTCCGCAGATCTTCCTGTCGCGTGCGCGGCCGGAGTTCATGATCAAGCTGTTCGCGCAGGAAGTTCCCGAGATCTACGACGGCGTCGTCGAGATCAAGTCAGTGCGCCCGCGATCCGGGCCAGCCGCGCCAAGATCGCGGTCCTCTCGAACGATCAGCTCCATCGATCCCGTCGGCGCCTGCGTCGGTATGCGCGGCGCGCGCGTGCAGGCCGTCGTCAACGAGCTTCAGGGCGAGAAGGTCGACATCATCCAGTGGAACCAGGACGCGGCGAGCTTCATCGTCAATGCGCTGGCTCCCGCGGAAGTGTCCAAGGTCGTGCTCGACGAGGACAGCAACCGCATCGAAGTCGTGGTGCCGGAGAGCCAGCTTTCGCTCGCCATCGGCCGGCGCGGCCAGAACGTGCGCCTCGCGTCGCAGCTCACGGGCTGGGACATCGACATCATGACGGAGCAGGAAGAGTCCGAGCGCCGGCAGAAGGAATTCGCCGAGCGGTCGCAGATCTTCATGGATGCGCTCGATGTCGACGAGGTCATCGCCCAGCTGCTGGTGACCGAAGGCTTCGCGTCCGTCGAAGAAGTCGCCTACGTCGATCTTTCGGAGATCGCGCACATCGAGGGCTTCGACGAGAACACGGCGAGCGAGATTCAGACGCGCGCCCGCGAGTATCTCGAGAAGCAGGAAGCGGAGCGCGATGCGAAGCGGCGCGAGCTTGGCGTTGCGGACGATCTTGCCAAGGTTGCCGGGCGTGACGACGGCGATGCTGGTCGCGTTCGGTGAGAACGGCGTCAAGACGCTCGAGGATCTCGCCGATTGCGCCACCGACGATCTCGTCGGCTGGACCGAGCGTTCGAAGGAAAAGGACGTGGAGCCGGTGCGCCACAAGGGCGTGCTCGACGGCTTCGACTTGGACCGCAAGGATGCCGAGGACATGATCATGTCCGCGCGCGTGCTCGCCGGCTGGATCACGGCAGAGGATCTGGCCCCGGAAGCGAGGCCGAGATGGACGAGACGCAGGAGGCCCTGCTGAAGCCGCCGCGAGACGTCTGAGGCTGACCGTGACTAATGCGCGGAGGAGGTGCTGGTTTTGGCGCAAGGCCGGCGAAAGCTTGACGGCCCGATGCAGACGAGGGCTTGGTTGCGACCGGCCACCGTCTCTGCGCGGCTACGCGCGCAGAGCTTGACCCGGACGAGCTGATCCGGTTTGTCGCCGACCCGGCGGCGAGATCGTTCCGGATATTGTCCGCCGCCTTCCCGGACGCGGCGTCTGGATCAAGGCCGAAAAGGCCGTGGTTGCTCAGGCAATTCGCAGCAAGGTTTTTGCCAAGAGCCTGAAAAGGCAGGTAAAAGTTGCCGCAGGATCTTGCGGAGCGTGTCGAAGCGCTGCTGGTGAGGCGGGTCGTCGAGGCCTTTTCGCTCGCCAACAAGGCAGGTCTCGTCACCATGGGATTTGCACAGGTCGAAGCCTGATCGAGGGCGGGAGCTCGTTGCTGCTTGCTGCATGGGTCGGACGCCGCAGAGGGCGGGCAGCGAAAAGCTTAATCGAAATTTTACTGCCATTTCACGCGCGTGGCCGGGAAGCCCCCATCGTGACCGCGCTATCGACAGAACAATTGAGCTTGGCCTTGGGGCGGTCAAATGTGGTACATGCTGCCCTCATACAAGGTGGATGACCCGGCGGGTTTTGGGCGAGGCCGAGCGCTTGCAGCGCTACCGGTCGGGCTCGTGCTGCATCCATGGGTACGTTGAGTGCCCAAAGTTCAGAGGTTTGAACGGATAACGTATGACGGAAACGAAGGACACTGCCGACAAAACGTTGCGAGGAGCAGGCCGCAAGCCGCTCTCGCTCCAGCGAACGGTCGAATCCGGCCACGTGCGGCAGAGCTTCAGCCATGGCCGCTCGAAGTCGGTTGTCGTCGAGAAGCGCAAGACGCGGAAGCTCGCAACTCCCGGCGCTCGCCGCCGAGGCCGAGATCGCCGGCCCGCTCCGAGCGCGCCAAGGTCGAGGCGCAAGGCGCCTCAGAAGCCCGCGCCGCGGCCTGAGCCGAAGGCCGAGGCGGCAAGAGCGATCTTCTGCGGCCGGAAGAGCGCGACGCCCGAATGCGCGCGCTGACCGAGGCTCGCAAGCAACAGGCGATCGAGGACGAAGCGCTGCGCGTCGAGCAGGCCAAAGGCGCCTGCGCCGCGGCGCGCCCGACGATGCTCCTGCACCCGCGCTCGGCACCGGCCGCACCGCAGCCCCGGCTCCGACCGTCGCCGCGAGGCCGGCTGCTGCCGCCGACGGCCGGTTGAGCGCGCTCCTGCCGCGGAGCCGTCCGGCAGCGGACCGCGTCCGCAGGTCGGTGGTCGCGGCACCATGCGCGCGAGCCGCGGCCGCCCGCGAGCTTCGATACGCGCTTTGCGCCGCGCGAAGGCGGCCGGCCGAAGAACATCGACATTCCGTCGCAGGCGTGCCGCCCGGTCCGTACACGCGCGCTGTCCGCGAGCCCGGCAAGCTGACCAAAGAAGCGCGCAGGCGCGTCCCGGTCGCCGACATGGGCGACGACGAGGACAAGCCGCGCGCATCAAGCGGGCGGCGGCGAAGCTCGTCCGCGTGCCGGTCAAGGCACCATCTCGAAGAAAAGCGCGAGCGCGGCAAGCTCACGATCAACAACGCGCTCGACGAGCAGCAGCGCGAGCGCTCGCTCGCGTCGCTCAAGCGCAAGCGCGAGCGCGAGAAGCTCAAGGCCATGGGCATTCAGCAGCCGCGGGACAAGATCGTGCGCGAAGTGATCATTCCCGAAGCCATCACGATCCAAGAACTCTCCAACCGCATGACGGAGCGCGCAGTCGACCTCATCAAGTTCCTGATGAAGAAGGCGCCATGCACAAGATCACCGACGTGATCGATGCCGACACGGCCGAGCTCATCGTGTCAGGAATTCGGCCACACGCCGAAGCGCGTCTCGGAAGCCGACGTCGAGACGGGCTTCATCGGCGAGAAGGATACCGAGGAGAGCATCAGAAGTCGCGCGCGCCGGTCGTCACCATCATGGGCCACGTCGACCACGGCAAGACGTCGCTTCTCGACGCCATCCGCCAGACCAACGTCGTCTCCGGCGAAGCGGGCGGCATCACGCAGCACATCGGCGCCTATCAGGTGACGACGCCGTCCGGCGCCAAGGTGACGTTCATCGATACGCCAGGCCACGCGGCCTTCACCGCCATGCGTGCCCGCGGCGCCAAGGTGACGGATATCGTCGTGCTCGTGGTTGCGGCCGACGACGGCGTCATGCCGCAGACGGTCGAGGCCATCAATCACGCCAAGGCGGCGCAGGTGCCGATCATCGTCGCCATCAACAAGATCGACAAGCCGGCAGGCGGATCCGAAGCGCGTTCAGACCGACCTGCTCTCGCACGAGATCGTGGTCGAGAGCATGGGCGGCGAGACGCTCGAAGTGCCGGTGTCGGCGCTGAAGCGCACTCAACCTCGACAAGCTGCTCGAAGCGATCCACCTGCAGGCCGAGGTTCTCGATCTCAAGGCCAATCCGGATCGCTCGGCCGAAGGCATCGTCATCGAGGCCAAGCTCGAGCGCGGCCGCGGCCCCGTCGGCACCGTGCTCGTGCAGCGCGGCACGCTGAAGGTCGGCGACATCGTCGTCGCTGGCATGGCGTGGGGCCGCGTGCGCGCGCTCGTCGACGACCAGGGCGAGAACGTGGAGCTCGGCCGGTCCGTCGGTTCCGGTCGAGGTGCTCGGTTTCAGCTCGGCGCCCGAGGCCGGCGATCAGATCGCCGTCGTCGAGAACGAGCAGCGTGCTCGCGAGATCACGGACTATCGCATCCGCAAGCGTCGCGAGACGCTGGGCTCTGCCGGCACGCCGCGCACGCTCGAGCAGATGATGCAGACGCTCAAGGATGCTGCCGGCAAGAAGGAGTTCACCCTGCTCATCAAGGGCGACGTGCAGGGTTCGGTCGAGGCCATCGGCGGCGCGCTGAAGAAGCTCGGGACCGACGAGGTCGAGGCGCGCATCGTGCACTCGGGCGTCGGTGGCATCACGGAATCCGACGTCGCGCTCGCCGGCGCCTCGAAGGCGGTCGTCGTCGGCTTCAACGTGCGTGCCAATACGCAGGCGAAGCAGGCAGCCGACGCACAGGGCATCGAGATCCGCTACTACAGCATCATCTACGATCTCGTGGACGACGTGAAAGCGGCCATGTCGGGCCTGCTGGCGCCGACCGTGCGCGAGAACTTCCTCGGCTACGCGACGATCAAGCAGGTGTTCAACATCTCGAAGATCGGCAAGGTCGCGGGTTGCATCGTGACGGAAGGCAAGGTCGAGCGCGGCGCGAAGGTGCGCCTGCTGCGCGACAAGGTCGTCATCCACGAGGGAACGCTCTCGATGCTCAAGCGCTTCAAGGACGATGTCCGCGAAGTCCCGGCCGGCCAGGAATGCGGCATGGCGTTCGCGAACTATCAGGACATTCGCGAAGGCGACGAGATCGAGTGCTTCCAGGTCGAGACGATCAAGCGGAGTCTCTAAGTTCGCTCACGGGCGCTGTTCCGTTCGCGTCTTGCGCGCGTCGGGCGGCCCTCCGCGGGGCGGCGCACCAGCGCCGGGTCGCGTTGCTCCCGGGCTGCTTCGGGCCAAGTCTAGTCCTTGATATAGAGGCTCATAGGCCTCGTGCCGGTTCAATCCCGGCAGGGAACGCATCATGACCAGAAGAAATCCAATCAGGCGCAGGCGGCCCTTCGCAGCGCCAGCTTCGTGTCGGCGAGTTGATCCGCCACAAGCTTGCCGAGATGCTGGCGCGCGGCGAAATCTACGACGACGTGCTGGCCTCGCACGTGGTGACGATCTCGGAAGTGCGCATGTCACCGGACCTCAGGCTGGCGACGGCCTATGTCATGCCGCTCGGCGGCAAAGACATCGACGCCCGTGCTCGAAGCGCTCGATCGTCACCGCAAGTTCATTCGCGGCGAGATCGCTCAAGCGGTCGACTCTGCGCGTGGCCCCCGAGGTCCGCTTCCGCGAGGACGAGACCTTCGAGGAAGTGAACCGCATCGACCAGCTTCTGCACAGCGACAAGGTTCGTCGCGACGTGGAGAAAGACTGAGCACGACCATGGCCCGACGCAAAAAAGGCAATCCCGTTCACGGCTGGGTGGTGCTCGACAAGCCGCTCGGCATGACGTCGACGCGTGCGGTCGGCGTCCTCCGGCGGCTGTTCGTCGCGCAGAAGGTCGGGCATGCCGGCACGCTCGATCCGCTGGCGACGGGCATCCTGCCGATCGCGCTCGGCGAGGCGACCAAGACCGTGCCGTTCGCCGTCGATGGCGAGAAGGTCTACCGGTTCACCGTGCGCTGGGGCGCCGAGACGACAACCGACGACGCCGAGGGCGAGCGTGGTCGAGAAGAGCCGCGAGAGCCGTCCGACAGCGCGAGGAGATCGAGGCGCTGCTGCCGAGCTTCACCGGCGAGATCATGCAGGTGCCGCCGGCTTCTCGGCCATCAAGGTCGAGGGCGCGCGGGCCTACGATCTCGCGCGCGACGGCGAGGAGGTGGTCCTCGAGCCGCGGCCGGTGCGGATCGACGACCTGTCTCTGCTCGAGTGCGCCGATGCCGACACGGCCGTGTTCGAGGCGCGCTGCGGCAAGGGGACCTATGTGCGCGCGCTCGCACGCGACATGGGGCGGGCGCTCGGGGCTCTAGGCCATGTCATCGCGCTGCGGCGGACGTCGGTCGGGCCGTTCAGCGAGCATGATGCGGTGACGCTGGATGCGTCTCGCGGCCGCCGCGGAGGGCGGTCCGGACGAACTGCGGAGGTACCTCAAGCCCGTCGAAGCGGCGCTCGACGGCCTCGCGGGGCTGATGGTCAGCTCGTCGGATGCCGCCAGCCTGGCGCGCGGGCAGGCCGTGCTGATGCGCGGGCGCGATGCGCCCATACTTTCGGGGCCGGTCTACGCCGTCTCGAAGGGCCGGCTGGTGGCGCTCGCCGAGGTGGACCGGGGCACGTTGCGACCGACACGGGTGTTCAATCTGGCCGAATGACCCTCGAGGGGCCTTTAAGAAAGGTGATGTGCAACTCGGGCGCGCGGCAATTTTTTCGCTCGCCGGCCAGCTAATTGTGTATAACGCGGCCAATCCGGCGTCCCGAAGCGGCCCGGAGCAATCACGACCCTGCTGGACGACATCCCGGCTGTGGCCGTTACCGGGCGCAACCCTTTTAGCGGGCTCCATAACTCCCAAGGAAAGGAGCTCACGATGTCGCTTACGATCGAAGCCAAGGCCAAGATCATCAAGGACAATGCCACGAAGGCGAACGACACAGGCTCGCCAGAAGTTCAGATCGCCATCCTCACTGAGCGCATCAATGGTCTCACTGAGCACTTCAAGGCGCACAAGAAGGACAACCACTCGCGCCGCGGCCTTCTGAAAATGGTCAGCCAGCGCCGTCAGCTCCTCGACTATGTGAAGAGGAAGGACGAACCGCGTTACCAGAAGATCATCGACAAGCTCGGCATCCGCCGCTGATCGGCGCGGAGCTGCGCCCCCTCGAGATCACTCGCCTCCGTAGGTGAGGACAGACAGGAGCGCCGGCCCTTTTGGGATCGCGGCGCTTGCTGCGTTCGTGCTAAGGAACGGACCGCAAACAAACGACCGAAAACAGAAATAGAACCGAAAGACCGAACATGTTCGACATTCATCGCGTGGAAATCGAATGGGGCGGGCGCAAGCTTAAGCTCGAAACTGGCCACATGGCGCGGCAGGCCGACGCCGCAGTCTTTGCGCAATACGGCGAGACGAGCGTTCTCGCGACCGTCGTGGGCGCCAAGAGCCCGAAACCCGGCATCGATTTCTTCCCGCTCACCGTCAACTACCAGGAGAAGACCTACGCCGCCGGCAAGATTCCGGGCGGCTACTTCAAGCGTGAAGGCCGGCCGACCGAGAAGGAGACGCTGACGTCGCGTCTCATCGATCGCCCGATCCGCCCGCTGTTCGTCGACGGCTTCAAGAACGAAACGCAGGTCGTCGTCAACGTGCTGTCGCACGACATGGAGAATGATCCCGACATTCCGGCATTGATCGCCGCCTCGGCTGCGCTCACGCTGTCGGGCCTGCCCGTTCCTCGGCCCCATCGGCGCGGCGCGCGTCGGTGTCATCGGCGGCGAGTTCGTGCTCAATCCGATGATCGACGAGATGACCGAGAGCACGCTCGATCTCGTCGTCGCCGGCACGCACGACGCGGTCATGATGGTCGAGTCGGAAGCGAAGGAGCTTTCCGAGCAGCAGATGCTCGACGCCGTCATGTTCGGCCACAAGCATTTCCAGCCGGTCATCAAGGCGATCATCAAGCTCGCCGAGAAGGCCGCCAAGGAGCCGTGGGATATCAAGCTTCCGGACGCGGACAAGTACAAGGAGAAGGTCAAGGCGCTCGCCGAGGCGGACCTGAAGACCGCTTTCTCGACCAAGGAAAAGCAGAAGCGCAAGGATATGTGCGATGCGGCGAAGAAGAAGGTTTTCGCCGGCATCGAGCTTCCCGAGGGCGATGCCTCCGAGAAGGTCCTGCTCGGCGACACTTTCAAGAAGCTCGAGATGGACATCATGCGCGGCAGTGTCGTAAAGACCGAGCGGCGCATCGACGGGCGCGATCTCGAGACGGTGCGCCCCATCCTTTCGGAAGTGCACGTACTGCCGCGCACGCACGGTAGCGCGCTGTTCACGCGCGGCGAGACGCAGGCGCTCGTCGTTGCAACGCTCGGCACCGGCGAGGACGAGCAGTACATCGACGCGCTCGAGGGCACGAAGAAGGAGCGCTTCCTGCTGCATTACAACTTCCCGCCCTTCTCGGTCGGCGAGACGGGCCGCATGGGCTCGCCCGGACGCCGCGAGATCGGCCACGGCAAGCTCGCCTGGCGCGCCGTTCGTCCGCTGATGCCGGAGCCCGATGAGTTCCCCTACACGGTGCGCGTCGTGTCCGAGATCACGGAGAGCAACGGATCGTCGTCGATGGCCACCGTGTGCGGCGCCTCGCTGGCGCTGATGGACGCCGGCGTGCCGCTCAAGGCGCCGGTTGCCGGCATCGCCATGGGTCTCATCAAGGAAGGCAACGACTTCGCCGTGCTTTCCGACATCATCGGCGATGAGGATCACCTCGGCGACATGGACTTCAAGGTGGCCGGCACCGAGCACGGTGTCACCGCGCTGCAGATGGACATCAAGATCACCGGCATCACCGAAGAGATCATGCGCGTCGCCCTCGAGCAGGCGAACCAGGGCCGTCTGCACATCCTCGGCGAGATGGCGAAGGCGCTCACGGGCGCCCGCGCCGAGCTCGGCGAGCACGCGCCGCGCATCGAGACCATCAAGATCCCGACCGACAAGATCCGCGAGGTCATCGGCTCGGGCGGGTCGGTGATCCGCGAGATCGTCGCCGAAAGCGGCGCCAAGGTCGACATCGACGACGACGGCACGGTGAAGATCGCCGCCTCGAAGCGCGAGTCCATCGAGGCGGCGCTGAACCGCATCAAGGCGATCACGTCGGAGCCCGAGGTCGGCCAGATCTACAAGGGCAAGGTCGTCAAGATCATGGACTTCGGCGCGTTCGTGAACTTCTTCGGCGCCAAGGACGGCCTCGTCCATATCTCGCAGCTGTCGCAGGGCCGTCCGCAGACGGTCGGCGAAGTCGTCAAGGAAGGCCAGGAGGTCTACGTCAAGCTCCTCGGCTTCGACGATCGCGGCAAGGTTCGCCTGTCGATGAAGATCATCGACCAGGCCACCGGCAAGGAAATCCCGCGCGCCGAGGGCGAGCCGCCGGAGGAGCAGTTCAGCGCGCAACGTCCGCCTCGGCGCGAGCGTGAAGGCGGCGGCGGGCGTCGCCGGCGCGAGTAGGCCCGCCGTTCGGCTCTAGTGATCAAATGAGGCCTCTCGGTACCGCGTCCGGAGGCCTTTTCTATTTGTGCGGCTAGCGGGCGTCGATGAGGCCGGAGTCGATGAGCTGGCGGTGGAAGCCCAGGATCTCCTGGCGCTGATCGCACTCGTAATAGCGACCCTGGCACAACGTCATCAGACGCTTCCGCTCGAGGTAGGAGCCGGAGAGCGGGAGCCCGGCCGCCTCGAGCAGCACCGTGCCGAGGTAGGGCACATCGAGAGTGTCGAGCTTGGGAAGCGGCGGCGGCGTATAGTTCAGGCCCTCGACTGCGTAGTAGGTGATGAAGCCCAGCGAGTCCTTCGGCAGCGGCACGTCCTCGGCCGCGCGCACGTCGCCGAAGCCGAGATAGGCGCGTGTCGCGATCGGGTGGTGATCGCCGTAGTGTAGGATCAAGAAGCGCTCGTTCGGGAAGCGGCGCTTGAGCTCCTGCTTCAGGAAATCATAGTCGATGCGCGCCATGGAGAGGCGGCGCAGATATTCGTGCATTTCCGGGTTGGTGCCGGGGGCGCCGCCGGGGACGTCGACCTCGGGCATGTACGGCGTGAAAATAGGGCGCGTGCGTCGCCATGGTGAGGATGAAGGTGAAGAGCGGCTGACGCGACGTCTTCAGGTGCTCCTCGAGGAGGGAGAGCGCATTGCCGTAGTAGAAACGGTCGCGCTCGTTGCCGACCTTCGCGCCCTGATCCTTCATGTCGAAGATCTCGGGCATGCCGACGGCCGTGTAGAACTTGGCGTTCGACACGAAATTGCGGCTCAAAGGATAGAAGACGACATTGCGGTAGCCGCAGAGCTTCAAGCGCTCGGGAAGCGTGTCGCGGACCTTACCGGCCATCAGCGACTGGACGAAGGGGCGCATGCCGCCGAACGAGTAGGTCGAAACGCCGGCGAGCAGCGAGAACTCGGTGAGCCAGGATGCACCGCCGTAGGTCTCGACGCGCATCTTGTGCAGCTCGCCGTCGCCGGACCGGAACAGGCGGTCGACGGTCTTGTCGTAGGAGACTTGGGGGAAATACTCGGGGGGCACGACCGATTCCTGATGGATCAGCAGGATGTGCGGCGGCTTGGTCTCCGTATGACACTCATGTGGGATGGTGAAAGGGGCGCCGTGCGGCGCGGCAGCCGCTTCGATGAGTTGCCCGCGCCAGAGCGTCTCGATGGTCTCGGCCCACGACGAATAGAAGGACGAGATGACGAGATCGTCCCAGTAATACTGAGTGTGGCGCCGCTCGCCCTTGACGTTGGCGGCGACGGCGGTCGCAATCGCGAGGGCCACGATGCCCGCAAGCGAGTAGAGGCGAGGAACTCTGGTCGCGTCGGCGCGGTGAGCGAGGGCGGCCGCAATCAGTGTGGCAACGAGCGCTGAGACGAGTGTCACGAGGGCGCCGCGATACTCGCTCCAGAGAAAGGTCAGTGTCGACCACGAGCCCAGATAAAAGATGATGTCGTAAGCGTGGACGACCATATCCATCGCCTGGTGCTTTAGTGTCGCCGCGCGGTCGACGACGGCGATCAAGGCAGGAACCAGAACGGCGGCGACAAGGACACGGCCGGTCGCAAAGACGATCGCCGCGGCGATCAGCAGGGTCACGCTCCAGACGAAGAAGAGATTGGGCGCGCCACCCTCGTAGCGGCGGAAATAGAGGCCGATCCCGATGGTCGCGAGCAGGGCCGCAATGCCGGCAACTCGCCAGCCGAACTGGCGGCGCGTGCGCCGCTTTCACGGGCGCGTGCGCCAGAGAATGATCGAGGTGTGAAATGGCAGGCTGGTCGGTCATGGCCGCGGTGGGTCACGTCATAGTGTCGCGCAACTGTCATACAACAAACGCGGCGACCTTGGGAGAAGTGCCAGCCCAGATATTTTCCATTTGATAGCAACGGCTTGCCCAAATTCCGCCGCTGCCTGGGCGCATGCAACTTGAATGCTGCTTGGGATTGCTAGGGCGCGTGGACCGTGCTGGCGGCCAGCAGGGAAGATCGCAATTAACGAAGGAATACCCTGCGCGATTGGCCGACCGGTCCGGCGTAGACGGCGTGGGCTCGGGTCTCCTCGATGGCGGCCGGTATGTCTTCGCCTGCGTGCATGCCGTCGCCAAAGAAGAAGCCGGCGACGACTGTCGGCGTCTGGAGGCGTCCAAGCTCGGCCTTGAGGAACGGCGGCTCCTCCAGGAAGGCGGTCGCGACGCTCGCGAAGCTGCCGGCGCGCGCGATGCTGGCCGCCGCGTCTCGCGTGGCGCGGGCGGATGCGGGGCCGAACTTCGAGCCATGGCCGACGACGAGGAGGCGTGACGCTCGAGGATCGAGTCCGGCTTGGCGCGAGGTCTCGAGCGCATCGGCTTGCATCAAATCGGCCACGCCTCGATCGAGGCCGAGCGGCGAAAGGATTCGGGTGGTGCTCTCGAAGCCAGCGGCTCGGATACGGTCCGGCAGGACAGTTGCCGTGAAGTAGCCGTCGGCCATGAACAGTGGATAGACGAGGATCGTGCGGGCTCCCGTGGCGGCGGCTTCGCTCAAGGCTGCTTCGAGCGACGGCTCACCCTTGAGCACGCCGGCCGTCACGGAACGAAAGTCAGCCAGGCTGCGAACGCTCTCTGCATGGGAGGCGAGCAGGCGATTGCGCGCAGTGCCCGCGCGGTCGCCGTGGCTCGCGAGAACGGCTGCTATGCCTGAATGTGAGATGACACTCACGGCTTCATCCCGGCGTGGCAGCATTGGCCGCGAGAGCCTTGGCGATCAGATCACGCAAGGCCGGCGGCAAGGGCAAGTCCATCGCGGCGCTGCGTCCATGAGCGGACATCTTGTTCAGTGTCTTGGCCAGGATGGATGACGACCTTATCCGGGTCGTGCTTGGGCGCGAAATCCGCCGCGTAGTGCTCGAGAAACACGATCGAGGCCACGTCCTCGAGCGCTTGAGCCTCGGCATTGCGCTTCAGGTTCTCCTTGCGGATCAGGCTTGCGACGCGGGCAATCTCGTCGGCCGCATAGTCGCAATCGGCGAGAATGGCGCTCGCCCATTCGGCATGCTTGCGTTTCAGGTCGTTGCGCCAGCGCAGGTAGCCGGGCCGGTCCATGGGATAGCTCGCGCGCGGGACTGTCCACCGGCGGATGTGCTGGGCGCGCACGGCGAGCTGCAACGCTTCCGAGGCGTCGGGATAGAGGCGGCCGAGCGCGCTCGTCATGCGCTCGCCGTAAACGAGCTCGGCCGGGCGGGAGCGGCCATCGACCTCGATCAGCGTCGGGTCCTCAGCGTTGGCGGCGTCGATCCTGGCGTAGGCGGATTCGAGTCGGGACATGATGCTCTTTGGAATTGCTTGAGTTCTTCGAGGACATATGAGAGCGCCGATGCTGTCGTCTCACAAGGGCCCGCGAAACACAAAATAGGCGCCGGCGACGATCAGCGCGAAGCCGACCAGATGATTGAGCGTCAGCGGCTCCTTGAGATACAGGATCGAGAAGCCGGCGAAGACCGCGAGCGTTATGACCTCCTGGATCGTCTTGAGCTCGGCCGTCGCATATGCGGCAGAGCCCCAGCGGTTGGCCGGTACGGCCAGGCAATACTCGAAGAAGGCTATGCCCCAGCTTACCAGAATTGCAAGGAACAGGGGCGTGCTCTTGTATTTCAGATGTCCGTACCAGGCGAAGGTCATGAAGATGTTGGAGAGGGAGAGAAGCGCGATGGGCGCGATCCAGCTCGAAAGTCCCAGTTGCTGCACCGTTACCTCCACGAAGACAGGGCGAACTCACGACCTTATATAGATTCCCCTCTTGCAGCCCAAAATGCGATCCCGCGCTCTGCTCCGCCCATTAACGCGATCCGAAGATCGCGTCTCGACAGGGCCATGCAAAACGTCTTAATTGGCGCCGACTTTCCTGGGGTCCCGATCGCGCGCAGCTCGGTTTTTCGAGGCACACGGAAGGATCCAAGTCTTCCGCTCGATATCGGCACGGGTCCGAATGAAGTCTCCGCCTCAAAGGCTCGACAAGCTCCTCGCAGGCGTTGCCGCGGGGGACGAGGCGTCGTTTGCCGAGCTTTATCAAGCAACTTCCGCGAAACTCTTTGCCGTTGCGCTCCGTATCTTGCGCAGTAGAGAGATGGCGGAAGAAGTGGTTCAGGAGGCATATTTTCGGATCTGGGAGCGGGCCGGCGACTTCAAGCCGGAAATCGCATCGCCCATCACGTGGATGGCCGCGATCGTGCGCAACCGGTCCCTCGACGAGGTCCGGCGCCGCGGCTCACGTCCGCATGCTGACGTGTCGGAGATCGAGGATCTCGAGAGTGACGATGAGCACCCGCTCGAAGCCTTGGGGCGTCAAGAAGACGTCGCGCGTCTGCTGCGCTGTCTCGAGGGGCTAGAGCCCGAAAAGAAGCAGATCGTCCGGCTTGCGTATCTCGACGGCATGAGTCGCGAGGCGCTGGCGAAGCGCTTCGACCGGCCGGAAGGAACCATCAAGACCTGGCTGCACCGCAGCCTGGCTCAACTCAAGGGATGCCTCGAGCAATGAACGAGCTCGACGACATCGAGGCGCTTGCCGCCGAATACGTCCTCGGCACTCTGAGCCACGAGGAGCGCCGCGACGTGGCCGCGCGCCGCGAGAAGGAGCCGCGGCTGGATGCGGCGATTGCTGCTTGGGAGCAGCGCCTCTGTCCGCTTGCGGAAGTCGTGCGTCCTGTCGCTCCGCCGCCGAACCTCTACAGCAAGATTCGGGCGCAGATCGGCCTTTCCAATCATGTGATCTCGCTCAGGGCGCGCGAGCAGACGCTGACGCGCCGCGCCAATCTTTGGCGGGGAGCCGCTGCAGGGATGACGGCGCTTGCCGCGTCGCTTGCGGGCGTGGTCGGCTGGCAGGAGTACCAGCGTCAGCAGATGCCGACGCAGTACGTCGCCGTGCTGCAGACGGGTCAATCGACGCCAGCCTTCCTGCTCACCGTCGATACCAAGACGAACATGTTCGTGATCTCGGCCGTTGCGGCTCCGAAAAAGCCCGAGAAGAGCTATCAGGTGTGGGCCGTCTTTGATGAGGCGGAGAAGCCGAAGTCGCTCGGTGTGATGTCGGAAGGCGACATGGCCATGCACCCGATGATGGGCGGCGATGAGCACGACAAATTCATGAATGCGACATTTGCCGTGAGCCTCGAGCCCGAGGGGGGATCGCCCACGGGCCTGCCTACGGGGCCGGTTCTGTTCACCGGCAAGCTCGTCCAGGCGACGCCCTAACGCCGAAAAAAGTGCACACCTAGCAAATCGGAAGTGCCGCTCACTGCGTAGCTACCACAGACGTGGGGTCACGCAAGGAGCTCAAGCCGATGCGCCGGATTTTTCTTGCCCTTTCACTCTTTGGTCTCTTTGCAAGCGCGGCTCTTGCAGAAGAGAAGCTCGCGTGGAGCCATTGGAGCGCTGATCTTTTCGCGCGCGCCAAGGCCGAGAATCGCTTCGTCATTCTCGATCTCGAGGCCGTCTGGTGCCATTGGTGCCATGTGATGGAGAAGACGACCTATGAGGATCCGGCGGTCGTTGCCCTCCTGAAATCCAAGTACTTGCCCGTGCGCGTCGATCAGGACGCAAACCCGGATCTCTCGAGCCGCTATGGCGACTGGGGCTGGCCGGCAACGATCATTTTCGCGCCCGACGGGACGGAGATCGTCAAGCGGCGCGGATATATCGAGCCCGGCAACATGGTCTCGCTTCTCGAAGCGGTTATCGCCGACCCGACGCCAGGACCGTCGGTGTCAGCGGGTTTGGATGTGGCGCCCGCGGAGACGCCATTTCTGAGCGAGGTCCAGCGAAGCGACCTCATCAAGCGTCTCGATGAAGCCTATGACGCCAACAACGGCGGCTGGGGGACGGTGCACAAATTCATCGATGCGGATGCGATGGACTGGGCGCTGCTCGCGGCTGAGAAAGGCGACAAGGACGCCACGCGCAAGGCACGCCAGACACTCGACGCCGCGCTCAACCTGATTGATCGCGAGTGGGGTGGGATCTTTCAATACTCAGATGCCGTGGATTGGAAGTCGCCACACTACGAAAAGATCATGTCATATCAGGCGAGCGGGCTCAGGCAGTATGCTGCGGCCTATGCGCTCTGGAAGGAGCCGAAATACCGCGACGCTGCGGACAACCTCTACCGCTATCTCACGACGAAGCTTCTCGGGCCGGACGGCGCATTCCTGACGAGCCAGGACGCCGACGTCGACGCCGAGATGCCCGGCAAGATGTTCTACGCTCTCTCGGCTCCCGAGCGCAGCAAGCTCGGCCGTGAACCGCGTATCGACACAAACTCGTATGCGCGTGAGAACGGCTGGGCCGTGAGCGGGCTCGTGGCATACGCCAATGCGACCGGCGACAAGCAAGCCCTCGAAGTGGCGGAGAAAGCGGCGCGCTGGGTGCTCGAGAACCGGGCGATTGCGGGCGGTGGCTTTGCGCATGGGCCCAAGGATCGCGCCGGTCCCTACATCGGCGATACACTCGCCATGGGGCAGGCCGGGCTCGATCTTTACGCGGCGACTGGCGACCGTGCGTGGCTCAAGGTGGCGCGAGAGGCGGGCGAGTTCATCGCGGCAAAGTTCAAGGACGAGGCAGGCGGATATCTGACGACGCTCACTTCGGAAGGTACGACGGGAGCTTTCCTCAAGCCCGTCAAGCCGCTTGACGAGCAGGTCGCCGTTACCCGCTTCATCAACAGGCTGAACCGCTATTTCGGCACTCAGGAGACGCGCGCACTCGCGGAACATGGCATGCGCTACCTCGCGTCGCCGGCAATACTCGAGCAGCCAATGTGGCTCGCGGGCGTTCTGGTGGCGGACCGCGAGGTAACGGCAGAGCCGACACACATCACGATCGTGGGACGCAAGGGGACGCGTCCGCGGCGTCGCTGCATTCAGCCGGGCGTGCCTATCCGGCCATCTACAAGCGGCTCGACTGGTGGGATACGCGGGAGGGCCCGCTTCCCAATCCCGACGTTCAGTACCCGGAGCTCGAGCAGGCCGCCGCCTTCGCGTGCACCAACCGGATCTGCTCTCTGCCTGCGTTCTCCGGAGATGAACTTTTTGCGACGGTCTCGCGCATGCTCGCGCTGAAAACAAGCGATGTAGTGAGGTAACAGATCGGATGCGGTTGTCGTTGTCGTCGTCGAAGCCTTATCGAAGCCTCGGGGCGGCCATCAGTCAGCCATCAAATTTCGGTCAGCAATGAAACCGCGGCTGCACATTCTTCGTAGCTTGCAAGATGCTTCCGTTAATGAAGGCCCGGGGGGAGCATCATCACAAATCACGGGCCAATCGTAGACGTTTGGGAAGGAAGGATAAATCCATGAAAATCTCTGTGAAATCGGGTTCTGCCATTGCTGCCGCTGCCGCCGCTTTGCTCATGACCGGCGCCGTCTCGGCTCCGGCCTTCGCGGCCGACGAGGCCAAGGGCCATTGCGTCGGCGGCAACGCCTGCAAGGGCAAGGGCGCATGCAAGACGGCATCGAATGCCTGCGCTGGCCAGAACGCCTGCAAGGGCAAGGGCATGGCCGAGATGACGCAGAAGAGTGCGCGAAGGTCGAAGGCGCGAAGTTCGAGCCAGCGAAGAAGTAACTTTTCGCTCAACGCAAGCGCGGTCCGGCAATTGCGATTTGCCGGGCCGCGCTTTTTGAGGATAGTGACGCAACAGGCAAGGCGGTCGCGTTCATCGGAGCGCCGCTTGAGTGGAGCAAAGCCATGTCGTCTCAGCAGAAGGCCAAGAGCGGGTCATCAGAGACCGCGTACGCAGCGCCGCCGGCTGGACCTGAGGGCAAGCCTCCCTACCTCGGCTTCGGCCTGGGTCTGAGACCGCAGCACTACACCGACATCCTCGAGGGCGATCCGCCGATCGACTGGTTCGAGGTCATCTCCGAGAACTACATGGTGCCGGGCGGACAGCCGCTGAAGATGCTGGATCGCATTCGCGCCCGCTATCCGATCGTCATGCACGGCGTCTCGCTTTCGATCGCCTCGACGGCGCCTTTCGACGAGGACTATCTGCGCGACCTCAAGGCTCTGGCCAAGCGCGCCGAGCCCAAGTTCATCTCCGATCATCTCTGCTGGACCGGCGTGCACGGCGTCAATCTGCACGATCTGCTGCCGATCCCGTACACGGAGGAGGCGCTCGATCACGTCGTCTCGCGCGTGCAGCATGTGCAGGACTATCTGGGGCAGGCGATCGCGCTCGAGAATGTCTCGACCTACGTGCAGTTCTCGCATTCCGAGATGAGCGGAATGGGAGTTCATCGCCGAGCTCACGAAGCGCACCGGCTGCTGGCTCGTGTTCGACGTCAACAACGTGTTCGTCTCGGCGTTCAATCACGACTTCGACGCGCATGAGTTCATCACCGGCGTGCCCTAGCGACCGCGTCGTGCAGTTCCACCTCGCCGGTCACGAGCACAACATGAGCCACATCGTCGACACGCACGATGCTCTGGTGTGCGACGAGGTCTGGGATCTCTACCGCGACGGCGCTCCGGCGCTTCGGTCCCGTGTCGACGATCATCGAGCGCGACGACAACATTCCGCCGCTCGCCGAGATGGTGGACGAGCTCGAGAAGGCGCGTGCACTCGCCGCCGAGGTGCTCGGTAGCGATAGTCGTGCCGCTAAGCGGTGCAGAGGCCTGAAGATGGCGGTTGCGACGGCCAGGACACGCAAGACCCGCGAGCGCGCAAAGGCCGACCGCGCGCTGACGCTTGCCGAGCTTCAGGATCGCTTCCAAGAGGCCGTCGTCGCCGGCGACGATGCCTTGCTCGCGCTCATCCCAGACAATTCCAGGACGACGCGCAACGTGCTGCTTCGGCGTCTACCGGCACGCCTACGTGGCGCGCCTCGTCGAGGTCGCGGGCAGCGACTATCCGCGTCTCAAGACGTATATGGGAGGCCACGGCATTCGACGAAATGCTGCGCGGCTATGTTGCCGTGTGCCCGTCGCGGCATCCCAATGTGCGCTGGTTCGGGAGGCGCCTGCCGGAGTATCTGTCGTCGGTGGCACCGTTATGCCGACCACCCGGCCTTGCGCGAGCTGGCTCAGATCGAGCGCGCGCTCAACGACGCGTTCGATGCGGTGGACGCGCCGGTGCTTGGTCTTGAAGACCTCGCGCGCCATTCGCCCGAGCGCTGGGGCGATCTCTCGTTTCTCGCCGCAGCCTTCTGCAGCGCGGCTCGATCTCTCGACGAACGCCTTCGCCATCTGGCGTGCGCTCAAGGACGAAGAGGCGGCACCAGTCCGCCTAGTCGCTCTCGCGGAGCGCGAACGGCTCGTCGTCTGGCGCAATGACGTCACGCCCACGGTGCGCACGCTTCTCGCCGAGGAGGCCATGATGTGGGACGAGGCTCGCAAGGGCGTGCGCTTCGCCATCCTCTGCGAGCTTGCGGCGACCTATGCCGATGCCGGACGGCGCGGCGCTTCGGGCCGCCCAGTACCTCCAGGGATGGATCGCGGCAGGGATGCTCACCAAGGTCAAGCTCGCGCGGGCGAAGCGCAGCAGGCGCTGAATACTGCTGCGCTCACGCCACGCTCTTCGCCGGCTCCTATTGCACCGTGATCGTGATGACCTCCGACTGCACGGGCGGAGTGTGGGGAATGTGGTTCTGGTCGGCGAGTATGAGCTGCAATGTGTGCTGGCCCGGCTTCAGCTCGAGCGTTGCCTCGGTCTGACCTTTGCCGAAATGCTTGTGGTTATCGTCGGCGGGGATGGGCGAGGTGTAGTCGGCGAGCTTGGTGTCGATGAGCACGTGGTGATGGCCGCTGTTGGGCTTATCCGTGCCGGCAGGCACGACCTCCATACCCTCGATCCCGAACTTGACCGCGACGGGGCTCGACACGGTCGCGCCGTTCTTCGGCTCGATGAAAAAGACCTTGGCGCCTGCGGGCGAGGGCGTCGGACCGCCCTTTGGCGTTTGCTGCCCGCAACCAGCCAGGATAAGAGCGGCAAGGGCCGCGACGATAAAGCTCTTCATCGGGATCTCCATTTTCTCGCGTCAGCCGAGGCTCGGTTTAGGGCAGCCGTCAGAATAGCGTACACTCTTCGTCATGAGGAAGCGATTAGACCAATTGCTCTTGGCGCGGGGGCTCGTTCCCAGCCGGTCGCGCGCCCGCGATCTCATCTTGCGAGGGCAAGTGTGCGTCGAGGGTGCCGTCGTGATGGATCCGTCGGCGCTCGTCGCGGAGGATGTGCTCGTCGCACTGTCGGAGGCCTCGCATTACGTCTCGCGCGGCGCGTTGAAGCTCGAAGCTGGGCTCGATGCATTCGGCTTCGACGCGGCGGGGCGGGTTGCGCTCGATGTCGGTGCCTCGACGGGGGGCTTTACGGAGGTGCTCCTGTCGCGGGGCGCGAAGAAGATCTACGCGGTGGACGTTGGGCATGGGCAATTGCATGAGACGATCAAAGCGGACCCGCGCGTCGTGTCGCTCGAGCGATGTGATGCGCGCGCGCTTACGCGAGAGCAGATCTCCGAGCCGATCCAGGCCATCGTGGCGGATGTGAGCTTCATCTCGCTTGCCAAGGCGCTTCCCGCCGCTCTTGCGCTTGCGGCGCCGGGAGCCTGGCTCGTCGCGCTCGTCGAAGCCGCAGTTCGAGGCGGGGCGCGAGGCCATCGGCAAGGGCGGGATTGTTCGCGACCCGATCGTGCGCGAGGCCGCTGCCGCCGAGTGTCGCGAGCTGGATCGCGCTCTCAGGCCGGGTGGCAAGTGACGGGCGTCGTGGCGTCCCCCATCGAGGGCGGCTCGGGCAACCAGGAGTATCTTTTGGGGGCGTGCTTCGATGGGTGAGGCGCGTGGAAGTCGAGATCGTGCGCCTCGGTGCCCAGGGGGACGGAGTTGCCGAGATCGCGGGCGAGCCCGTGTTCGTGCCGTTTGCGCTGCCGGGCGAGCGGTGGCGCGTGGATGGAGCAGAGGCAATACGGCTGACGGAAAGCCCTGAGCGGCAGTCACCGATCTGCCGCCACTTCGGTCTCTGCGGCGGATGCGTCGCACAGCACATGTCCGACAGTCTCGAGGAGCGCATGGAAGCGCGACATCGTCGTGCAGGCCTTCCTCCATCGCGGCATCACCGCGGAGGTTGCGCCCGTTCGCCGCGTCAAGCCGCACTCGCGCCGGCGCGCGTTTCTCGGCGTGGAGCGGCGCGGCGCCGATGTCATCATCGGTTTCCGCGAGGAGGGACAGCACAAGCTCGTCGATCTCAAGGAATGTCCGGTGCTCGATCCGGCGATCGTGGCGGCGGTAGAGAAGCTGCGCGAGATGGCACGCCTCGCCATGCCCGAAGGACAAGGCGGCCGCCTTATCGTGACGCGTCTCGATCGCGGCCTCGACGTTTCATTCGACAATGGAGTGAAAGATCTAGCGCCGCCGGCGCGCGCCGAGCTCGCGTCGCTGGCGCAGGCGGCGAATATCATCCGGCTCACGGTTGCCGGTGAGCTCATCGTGCTCGGCGGCACGCCGACGATTACGATCGGCGGGGTTGCGGTCGAGCCCGTGCCGGGCGCGTTTCTCCAGGCGGTACCCGAAGCAGAGGCCATGCTGATCGAGCAGGTTCTCGCGGCCTTGCCGCGCAAGCCGAAGAAAATCGCAGATCTCTTCTCGGGGATCGGAACCTTCACGTTTGCGCTCGCGCGGCGTGCAGCGGTTACGGCTTTCGACGGCGACAAGCGGGCGATCGGCGCGCTCAGCGCTGCCGCGAAGCATGCACAGGGGTTGAAGCCCATCGAGGCGCGGGTGCGCGATCTCTTTCGGGAGCCGCTGTCGGCGCGCGAGCTCGACCCATTCGATGCGGTCGTGCTCGATCCCCCGCGCGCCGGAGCTGCAGCCCAGGCGGAACGTCTCGCCAAGTCGAAGGTGCCCATTGTTATCGCGGTTTCGTGCAATCCGGCGACGCTCGCGCGCGACGCGCGCACGCTCATCGATGGCGGTTACACGCTAGGGCCGGTGATCCCGATCGATCAGTTTCTTTTCGCGCCGCACGTCGAGGCCGTCACCGTTCTCTCCCGGTGAGCGGCCTCGACGGCGTGCGCTGGCTTCACTTGCCGACGCGGCTCGCGTAGCTCGAGGCCTTGCTTGAAAGGCTCGCATCTTCTTGCCTTTCAGTGGCAGGGCACCCGCAGTAGCCGGCAGGCTCGCGGTCTTGTCGCTCTTCTGCCAGAGACCCGCTCGAGGACAACTGGCTGAGATCGTAGCCGCCGATCTTGGTGTCGGACTTGAACTTGCTCGAGATCGAAGCGTCCGATCTTGTCCTCCGAGCGAAGCTTGTCGAGATCGAAATTGCTGAACTTGCCGCTGGATTTCAGCTTGTCGATGTACTTGTCGACGAACGCTAATTCCCGGCTCGGCGTGAGACTGAGTGGCCGCGAGAGAGACACCTCGCGGCGACGATCAATATGGCAACGGTTCTTGTAAGCATGTCTTGCCGTCCTCTGAAACGTACGCGCTCAGCGTGCGCACGCCCTTGGCTATTCCGGATGGGCTGGTGCCGCTGTTCCGCGCGTAACTCGCGGCCGGCAAAGGGGCGTCAGGAATGCATTTTGAGAAGCTTGTCGACGTAGTCGGGTACGACCTTGGTCGCGGGCCCGTGGATCGCCTCGGCAAAAAGAGATGACGCCTTCGGATGGCTCGAGATTGAGCTCTACTGTGTGGGCACCTGAGGCGCGGGCGTCGGCGACGAAGCCCGCCGCGGGATAGACGTTGCCGCTCGTTCCGATCGATAGGAAGAGATCAGCAGTCCGCTATCACCTCCGCGATCTCGTCCATCCGGTACGGCATCTCGCCGAACCAGACGACATCTGGGCGCATGCCGCCGGCTTGATTGCACGAAGGACAGGTCGTGTCTGGTGGCGATATCCCCGCTCCAAGCGTGGCGCGCACCGCAGGAGGCGCATAGCGCCTTCATGAGCTCGCCGTGCATATGAATGAGGTTTTGCGAGCCCGCCGCCTCGTGCAGAGCATCGATATTCTGGGTGACGATTGTCACCAGGCCTCGCAAGCTCGCGTTCGAGCCTGGCCAGCGCGTGATGTGCCGCGTTAGGCTTGATGGCCGCGTGGGCGCGGCGCCGGGCGTTGTAGAAGTCGTGCACGAGACGCGGGTTGCGCGCGAAACCCTCCGGCGTCGCCACGTCGCGAAGGTCGTATTTCGACCAGATGCCGTCCTTGTCGCGGAATGTCGCGACACCCGATTCAGCCGAGATGCCGGCCCCCGTGAGCACCACGATGCGCTCGAAGATGGGACCAGCGGTCATCGCCCGTTTCCTGCCGGTTCCGGCTCCCGGATCAGGCCTTCCTTGGCGGCACGCGCCTTACCGGCGAGCTTTTTCAGGCGCTTGCGGGCAGCCGCGGTGTTGCCCTGAATGCGCGTGACCTTGGCGCGCGGAATGGCGCGGCGGGCCTTCTTCTTCCGGATCTCGACCTTGCGGTGATGGCGAGCGGCGGTCATGGGGTAATTCCCTATTATTTCAAGCGGGTTGGCCGATGTCGGAGTCTCCTGCCTCGTCTATGCGATCCGGGGGTGGGAGGCAAGCCCGAGCAGGTTGGCTGGGGCGTCGAATTGTTGGCTAATGCGCCCGTCACAGAACTGCAACATCGACTCGATAGTCGGGGGATGCGCGCGGCGAGTTGGCCCAGGGATGCCGTGGCGATACCGTCTACGATTGAGGGCCATATGACGGCGACGCTCGACGCACCTCGATGGCGACCGAGGCGGTCTCGATCGCGAAACCATCGGCTGCGCAGGGCCGTGCACAGGCACAAGGCCGTCAGCCGCACGGGATCGAGGAGCGGCTGTTCACGTTCGCCTTCTCGGGCCTCGTCTATCCGCAGATCTGGGAAGACCCGGTCGTCGATCTCGAAGCGCTCGACCTCAAGCACGGCGAGCATCTGGTCGCCATCGCGTCCGGCGGCTGCAACATCCTCTCCTACGTGACCGCCGTCGACGTGCGCGTCACGGGCATCGATCTCAATCCGGCGCATGTGGCGCTGAACAAGCTCAAGCTCGCGGCGGCCCGCCACCTCCCCGACTACGCAACCTTCTACCGCTTCTTCGCCCACGCCAATCCGCGGAGAACGTCACGGCCTACAAGGCCTATCTCGCGCCGGAGCTCGACGAGGTGACGCGCAAGTACTGGGAGAGCCGCGACCGCATCGGCCGGCGGCGCATCGGCTACTTCAGCCGCAACGTCTACCGCCATGGCCTGCTCGGCCGGTTTCATCAGCGCGGGCCATCTTTTTGCGCGCGTGCACCGGAGCAATCCGAAGCGCATCCTCAAGGCCAAGAACCGCGACGAACAGCGCAAGATCTTCGACGAAGAGATCGCGCCGCTGTTCGAGAAGCGGCACATCCGCTGGCTCATGGACAAGCCGGCGGCGCTGTTCGGGCTCGGCATTCCGCCGTCGCAGTTCGAAGCGCTTGAAGGGCGGCGAGAGCCAGATGGCGACCGTGCTCAAGGCGCGCCTCGAGCGTCTCGCCTGCGGGTTCGACCTTTCGGACAACTATTTCGCCTGGCAGGCGTTCGGCCGCCGCTACGCGCACGAGGGAGCCGGTCCGCTGCCGCCGTATCTCGCGCCGGGCAACTATGAGACGCTCAAGGCGCGGGCCGGCAACATCGCCATCGTGCACGCCTCGTTCACCGAGCATCTCGCCGGCCTGCCCGAGAAGAGTTGCGACGCCTATGTGCTGCTCGATGCGCAGGACTGGATGACGGACGAGCAGCTGACCGCTCTGTGGACGCGAGATCGCGCGCACGGCGCGGCCGGGTGCGCGCGTCATCTTCCGCACCGCGGGCGAGGAGACGATCCTTCCGGGGCGCATTCCCGACGCGATCCTCAATCGGTTCACCTACGACCGCGAGCGGTGCCGGGCGCTGTCGGCCAAGGATCGCTCGTCGATCTACGGCGGCTTCCATCTCTACGTGCTGGCGGGCTGAGGACGCGGTGGCCGTGCTCGGGAAACGGCGGCGATGCCGCCTCGGCCATGGACGCCATCTACCGGACGCAGCGGCACATCTACGATGCGACGCGGAAATACTTCCTGCTTGGCCGCGACCGCATGCTCGAGGGCTTGCGCCGCCCCGGGCGGCTCGATACTCGAAGTCGGATGCGGCACGGGGCGCAATCTCATCTCGCCGCGCGGCTGCACACGTCGGCGCGGCTGTTCGGCTTCGACATCTCGCCGGCGATGCTCGAGACGGCGGCGGGCTCGATCGCCCGGTCGGGCCTTGCCGGGCGCATCAGCATTGCGCAAGGCGATGCCGCGCAGTTCTCGGGCGAGCCGTTGTTCGGCGCGGGCAGTTCGACCGCGTCTTCATCTCCTACGCGCTGTCGATGATCCCGCCGTGGCGCGAGGCGCTCGCGCAGGCGTTCGCCGCCGTCGCGCCGGGCGGCTCGCTGCACATCGTCGATTTCGGCGAGCAGAGCGAGCTGCCGGGCTGGTTCCGCAAGGGTCTTCGGGCGTGGCTCGCGAAATTCTCCGTCGAGCCGCGGCAGGGATTGGAAGCCGAGCTCACGCGGCTTGCCGACATCACCGGCGCGCGTCTCGCGCTCGAGCGGCTCTACCGCGACTATGCCCGCCTTGCCGTGCTCACGAAGCCCTGAGCGTCAGCGGGTCAGAAGGCCGATTGCGATCGCCGGCAGCAGCAGCACCGCAGACCAGAGAAGGGCGGAGGCGGCGCTCGCGGCGATGAAAGGCAGGAGGGGCATGTCCTTCGCTCCCGCCATCAGCGGCACGAGACCGCGATTGAAGCCGCGAAACTTGCTCACGATCACCGCCGGTACGCCCATGCGCTCGATCATGGCGCGGGCGCGGCGCACGATCGCTGGCGTCGGCAGTCCAGGGCCACGCGCCCTTGAGATTGCCTTGATAGCGTTTGCCCGTGATGTAGGCGTGCATGTCGCCGACCATCGCGCCCGCCGCACCGGCGAGCCAGATGACCAGGAAGTTTCCGCCGGCAAAGATGTGGAGCGCGCCGATGCCGGCGAACAGGATGAGCGTCGGCAGGAAGAGGAAGGGTCGCGGCACGCTGTTGGTCGCGGCGAGGACAAAGAGCACGAACGAGACGATCAACTCGTGCTCGCGCAGAAGCGGCAGCAGCTGGTCCTTGAAGACCACGAGATAGAAGGAAGGCGCGATGACGCCGGCCGCCCAGATGATGGCGCTGGCGATGTTGGCGACCTGGAACGGCAGCTGGCGCATGGCGAACATGCCGGCCACGACCGGGATGACGGCGCGCACGGGGCCGAAGAAGTGTCCGAGGAAGACGCCGAAGGCGCCGTATTGCTCGAAGAAGTCGCTCGCCGTGCTCGATCAGATGCGGGCGCGTGCTGAAGGGCCAGATCTTGTCGACGCTGTCCTTGAAGTAGAGACCGATCCAATAGGACGCGGCGTAGCCGAGCGTGCCGCCGAGCCGCTGCGGCGAGGATGGCCGGCATCAGGATGTATCCTGGACGCCGCTTGCCGCGAGAAGTGCCGCGACGCCGGCCAGGATGGCGGTTCCCGGCCACAGCAGCGACAAGAAGCAGAAGCTCTCGCCGAAGGCGACGATGAAGGCGATGGGTGCGGCCCAGGCTTTCGTGCTCGCGTACGAACGAGACGACCGTGTCGACGATTGCCTGAACTGCCATGAGCGTGTCTTTCGTGGTGGATTGTGGCGACCGAGCGGCCTGGCGGGAGGCGCATCGTGCCCTTTCCCGGCATATTTAGGGAAGTCCGGGTACGCCGGCTAGGGTTCAGCCCTTCTTGCAGCGGCGCCCATCTCGGCCTGCAACTCCGGCGACCTCGCTCGCGAGCATGTGTGCCGCGTGTAACCTGGGCGGCGGTCAGCGTCGACCCGGCGTTCTTGAGAGTGGCGCGCGCGGCTTCGGCCTCGCGTCGCCCGTGGGCGAGCTCGTCGCAGGTGAGCTCCTTCTTCTTCGTCTTGAACGCAAAGAGCCGCACGCCGGAGGCATAAGCCTCGGGGGTCGCTGGCTCCTTGACCCAGGCGCGGCCCTGGTCGTCGACGAGATGACGCAGCGTCGTCTGGCGGCGGCTGATGCATTCGGGCGAATCGTCGACGCAGCGCGAGGCCGGCGCGGGCGTCGGCATCGATGCCTGTGCTGACGGAGCAGCCGCCGTGGTCGCAGCGGCCAGAGCCAAGTGCAACCAGAATGACGGCGCGTCCGGCGCCGGGGTAGAGAATCATCAGCGGCCCTTGAGATCAGGGGAGTGAGGCCATAGAAGGCGGGCGTGGCGCGGGTCAAGGCACATCGCAAGCGTCTCTATCCGCTCACAGAATTGCAGTTGAAACCTGCTCCGGTCACGCCACTTTCAGGGCGGCGCTCGTCGCGAGAGGAAACGCAGAATGGTTCATGCAGTACGCATTCATACGACCGGTGGCCCCGAGGTGCTGATGTGGGAGGCCGTCGAGGTCGGCGCGCCCGGGCCGGGCGAAGTGCGCGTCGCGCAGCGGGCCATCGGGCTCAACTTCATCGACGTCTATCACCGCTCGGGTCTGTACAAGCTCGCGGCGCTGCCGGCGATCATCGGCATGGAAGGCGCGGGAGACGTGGTCGCCGTCGGGCCGGAGGTCAGCCGATCTCAAGGTCGGCGACCGCGTGGCCTATGCGGGTGTGCTCGGCGGCTATGCCGAGGAGCGCCTCATCGCCGCCGACCGGCTGGTGAAGCTTCCGGATGCCATCTGCTACGAGACCGCCGCGGCGATCGATGCTGCGGGGCATGACGGTGCGCTATCTCTTGCGCGAGACCTACGCAGTCGGGCCGGAGACGGTGATGCTGTTCCACGCGGCGGCAGGCGGCGTCGGCCTCATTGCCTGCCAATGGGCGAGGGCGCTGGGTGCGACGCTGATCGGCACGGTGGGCTCGGACGAGAAGGCGGCAACTGGCGCAAGAGCGCGGCGCGGCGCATGTCATCAACTACCGGCGCGAGGATTTCGTCGCGCGCGTGCAGGAGATCACGGGCGGCAAGGGCTGCGACGTCGTCTACGATTCGATCGGCAAGGATACGTTTCCGGGCTCGCTCGATTGTCTCAAGCCGCGCGGGCTGTGGGTCAGCTTCGGCAACGCCTCCGGCCCCGTGCCGCCGTTCGAGCTGACGGCTCTCAAGGGGTCGCTCTATCGTAACGCGACCGTCGCTCATGGCGTATACGGCGACGCCACGCGAGCTCGCGGCGAACGCGGCCGAGCTGTTCGACATGATCACGCGGGGCTTGATCAAGATCGAGATCAATCAGAGGTATCGCGCTGAAGGATGCGGCGCACGCGCATCGCGATCTCGAGGCGCGCACGACGACGGGCTCGATCGTGCTGGTCGTTTGAGAGGAGACCGTGTTCTGGCAACGAAAGCGAAGAAAGCTGCCAAGCCGCGAAAGCCTGTGCAGGTCTACTTCTGGCCCACGCCCAACGGCTACAAGATCTCGATCATGCTCGAGGAGTGCGGGCTGCCCTACGACGTCAAGCTCGTCGACATCAACAAGGGCGATCAGTTCAAGCCGGAGTTTCTCGCGATCTCGCCCAACAACAAGATGCCGGCGATTGTCGATCCCGACGGTCCGGGCGGCAAGCCGATCTCGGTTTTCGAGTTCGGGGCGATCCTGCAATACCTCGGCCGCAAGACGGGTAAGCTCTATCCCACCGACGAGCGCCGCCGCGTCGAGGTCGAGCAATGGCTCTTCTGGCAGGTCGGCGGTCTCGGTCCGATGGCCGGGCAGGCGCACCATTTCCGCAACTATGCGCCCGAGAAGATTCCCTACGGCATCGAGCGCTACACGAACGAGGTGAACCGGCTCTATGGCGTGCTCGACGCGCGGCTCGAGGATCGCGACTATCTCGCCGGCGAGTATTCCATCGCCGATATTGCGATCTATCCCTGGGCGCGGCTGTGGAAGAACCAGGGCCAGGACATCGCGGAGTTTCCGAATGTGGCGGCCTGGCTCGAGCGCATCGGCGCGCGCAAGGCCGTGCAGCGCGGTTTGGCTGTCGGAAAGGCTGAGGCCGCGCGCAGCAATCTCGCGACCGACAAAGAGGCCCAGAAGGTCCTGTTCGGTCAAACGGCGCGGCCGCGTAAGTCATAGATTGGCGCTGCCGCCCTCAGCCGGCGAGCGGCAGTTCGTCTCGCAGATGCCGGCAAGTGCGCGCGCCCGGCAAAATCTCCCGGCATGGTTAGCCAAGCGTTTCCGCGGTCCTTAAGGCTTCTGATCTCCGGGCGTGCGAATGCTCATGCGATTGCGCCGCATTGAATCGAATGCGGCAACTGGGCTTTCCGCTTTGGTAACCTCGCCGTTTACAACTTTTCATCGGCTCACTGACATAACTCAGAGGCCGGCATCCTGAGCATGTGGCTTCGGGTTGCCGGAACCTCAGGACGCGGCACCGACGATGCCGGATCGTCCTCGTAGAGAGTATCGTGAGGGGAGTGAAGAGTGTTATGGCGCGTTTGGATATTGTCCGCGCGAGACTGGATGAGGGTGGCAGCCCAGAGCGGCGACGCTGCTCTTTCAGCTCGGGCTGATGTATTGCTCGGGCCGTGATGTCGATGTCGATCTCATCTCGGCGCACAAGTGGTTCAATCTCGCGGCGATGCGCGGCAACGAGGACGCAAAGCGCTATCGGGTCGAGATCGCGAGCGAGATGACCAAGGCAGAGATCGCGCGCGCCCAGAAGCAGGCGCGCGAATGGCTGACGCGGCACTGAAGCTCGCGCCGCCATCAGTCGTCGATCGGAGGAGCTATGCGGCGGCTCATGCGCCGCCGCCTCATGAGCCGCGTCAGACGCGTCCTCTTCCATCTTGGCGGCGCCCTGGACGGCCTTCTGCACCTTCTCGAAGGCCCGGACCTCGATCTGGCGGATGCGCTCGCGCGAGACGCCGAACTCGGCCGAAAGGTCCTCGAGCGTCACAGGATCCTCGGCGAGGCGGCGGGCCTCGAAGATGCGCCGCTCGCGATCGTTCAGCGTCTAGAGCGCGTTCGAGAGATAGTTCTTGCGAAGTCCGAGCTCCTCGGCCTCGACGAGACGCTCCTCCTGATCGGGCGTGTCGTCGACGAGCCAATCCTGCCATTCGCCGGAATTCGGCTTCCGCGCGCACAGGCGCGTTGAGCGACGCATCGCCGCCGAGGCGGCGGTTCATCGACACGACGTCTTCCTCGGTCACGCCGAGCTTTCTGGCGATCGTCTTGACGTGCTCGGGCTTGAGATCGCCTTCCTCGAGCGCCTGCAGCTGGCTCTTGGCGCGCCGCAGGTTGAAGAACAGCTTCTTCTGCGCCGCGGTCGTGCCCATCTTGACGAGGCTCCACGAGCGCAGGATGTATTCCTGGATCGAGGCGCGGATCCACCACATGGCGTAGGTCGCCAGGCGGAAGCCGCGATCGGGCTCGAAGCGCTTCACGGCCTGCATCAGGCCGACGTTGCCTTCGGAGATAACCTCGCCGATGGGAAGCCCATAGCCGCGATAGCCCATGGCGATGCGGGCCACGAGACGCAAGATGCGACGTGATCAGCTCCTGCGCGGCGTCGGTATCGTCGTGCTCGCGCCAGCGCTTGGCGAGCATGTATTCCTGGTTGGGCTCGAGCATCGGAAAGCGGCGGATTTCCTCGAGGTAGCGAGCGAGGCCGCCTGAGCCACCTGCAATCGTCGGAAGTGCTTTCGTAGCCATCTCATTCACGACGCGGCCTCGCGACTGGCGCGAGCTGCGTTCCCCTTCTTTCCTTTACCTCGCGAAGGCCTGACGAAGACGCCGGGCCTTGGCCATTCCGCACTAGCGTTTGTAAGCTTGACCCTCAAACCAAGAAATCGTGCTTTAGTGCTCTCGCACGGTCACGTCCTTGATGATTTACGTTCGAGAACCGGTTTTGGATGCATGGCCATCTAACGACAGTCTAGGTCGGAATCCGTCGGCGGGGCTAATTACGGTTTGGCAAACATTGTGTTCACCGCAATTTGAAGAGAGAACGCGGACTTTTGCGGAACTGTTCCGGCTACGAATGCCGATGCTCAGCTTGGGCAATCGCAAGGTGCCATGAGGCTGACGAGGGGCTGCTATGTACGCTTCGCAATTCCTTGTCGAGCGGGCCCGCGGCGCGGCAGGGTCCTTGCTCCGGCCAAGCGCCTTGCGAAGGCGGTTTATATCGTCGGGTAGAGGGCTCGAGAACTTGAGCCGGCGCCCGGTGAGAGGGTGCTCGAAGCCGAGCTCCGCGGCGTGGAGCGCTTGCCGATCCAAGCGCGGTCAGAGCCGCTTGAGCGTCGGCGACCGAGGCGGCTCGCGCTTGTCTTGAAGCCGGCACCGTAGGTCGGATCGCCCAGTACGGGATGGCCAATGTGCGCGAGATGCACGCGGATCTGATGTGTGCGTCCGGTCTCGAGACGCACCTGCAGTAGCGACGCCAGCGGTTTGCCGCGGCCGTCGGCAAACGTGTCGATTACCTCGTAATGCGTCACAGCGTGACGGCCTGCCTCGCCGCGCACGACGGCGATGCGCGTGCGGTTCGCGGGGCTGCGCGACAGTCGCGCGTCGATCGTGCCGCGCGGACGCACCGGCACACCCCACACGATTGCGAGATAGCTGCGCTCGAGGCGGCCGTCGGCGCCATGAGCAGCGAACTGCTCTTGCAGCCTCTGGTGTGCCGCGTCCGACTTGGCGACCACGAGAAGTCCGCTCGTCTCCTTGTCGAGCCGGTGGACGATACCGGGCCGTTTCACGCCGCCGATCGCCGGATAAGGCTAGCGCCGCAATGCGCGATGAGGGCATTCACGAGCGTGCCCGACGCGTGTCCGGCCGACGGGTGAACAACGAGGCCTGCGGGTTTGTCGATGACGATGAGGTGATCGTCTTCATACGTCAACATTGAGCGGGATCCGCTCGCCTTGCGGGCTCGCCGCTTCCGGCGGCGGCAAGGAAACTCGAAACCGGTCGTCCGGTTTGACCCTCGCGTTCGCGTCACCTATGATTCCCGCGTGCTCCCGAGACGTGACCCGAATGGATGAGTGCCTGTATTCGCGAGCGCGTTAGTCCCTCAAGGCGGTTCGACAAAAACCGGTCGAGGCGTATGCCGGCGTCGCCCGGCGCGGCAGCAAGTTCGATCGGTGCGGAAGCGGCTCGCCCGGTTGTCGAGCGCTTCTTGATCTTTTTTCCAGTCATTATTTTTGCAGGATCGTCATGGCGAAAAATTTCGAAACTCCAAATGAGGAGCAGGTTGCCGCCCCTCCGTCAGTCGGCTCAGTCGCGAGCGCCTGCTTGTGATTGCGGCCAGTATCTTCGGTGTACTCATCATTCTCGGACTTGGGCAGTTCTCCTGGTCGCATTCTCTACCCTTCTTCCGAGACCGCGTCACAAACCGAGGCTTCGAGTGCAGGCGGGCAGGGGAGCGGCGCCATTCCGTTCGGGACCCATCTCTCGCTTCCTGACGGCGCAGCCGTGCGATCGATGGCGCTTTCCGGAAACCAGCTCGCTGTTCACTATGATGCGCCGGATGGCGGGGGCATCGTCATCATCAATCTTACGACAGGGCGCACGGTTGGGCGCTTGCGCACGGACTCCGGCGGTCCTGGCCGGTGACAAGTTGCGTGAGCAAACAGGGCGCACACAAATATCCTTGATCGGCCGCGCGGCGTCTCCTATAGCTCATCGTCTTCCGGCGCGCCTGCCCCGTTCGTCTAGTGGCCTAGGACACCAGCCTCTCACGTTGGTAACAGGGGTTCGAGTTCCCTACGGGGCGCCAAACACCCTTAGAGCTTTAAGCGCATTCGATCGTACCTGCGGGCCTCGACGTATGCACATGGGTTGGATCGAGTCAGAAGCCCGCTCCGTGACGCTTCCCGGGTGGATTACTGGCTTCGCGGCAGAGCCTTCCGAACGCGCACGAGCCCTTCTCTCGCGAGCGATGTCTCTGTTCGTCGCAAAGCAAATCGCATCGCTGGGCCAGAAGCCGACATTCAACTGCCACTGATTGGATCGTAGTGTTGGTCCTCCAGCCTTATCCGTTTGCCGGATCAATATGGTCATGAACTCCCGCATGATCGAAACGTAGCCGTCGATCTCAGCGGTCGTGTGAAAGAATGATGCTTGCGGCCCCGCGCTGACAATGCAGTCCCAGTAGCCTCGGTTCGCCATGAAAACTCGGCGGGCGTCGAGCATATCGAGATCCATCGACAGGCGCGCCTCGTGGAAGTTGCGCGGAAAGTCGGGGGTAAGACAGAGGCCAGAACGCGGCCCGAGGCGGAAAGCCCGGCAGGGTAGATCGAGGTCGCGGCAAATTGCATCGATCCCGTCGGCCATCCGCGCGCCCAAGTCGGTGACACGCTCGAAGCCTTCTTCCGTCAACACATGCTCAAGCACAGCACGCGCGACGGCCATCGATAGGGCGCTGCCGTAGAGCGTGCCGCCAAGACCCAAGGCCCGATCTGCGATGTAGAACATCGAGATGGCGTTCGACGTGACCGGCGATTTCGCGCGTCATGCCATAACCGGCGAAGGCGATGCCCGATCCGAAGCCCTTGCCGAGAGTCAGGAAGTCGCCCTCAAGCTGCCATTTGCGCTTCAGTCCCCCGTAGGCAAACGAGAAGCTGTGCGATTCGTCGATGCACAGCAGCGTTCCCGTTTCTTGAGTGAGCCGGCGCAACGCCGCGAGATAGCCGGGGTCCGGCATGACCAGCGTGCAATTGGTCATCACCGGTTCGGTTAGCACGAGTGCCACATCGCGCGCCTCCAACGCCTGCACGAGAGCGTCAAGATCGTTGAAAGGGAGGATGATTGTATCTTCGATGCGCTTACCGGAGAGTTCCCTGATACTCGGGAACCGTGCGTCCGTCTTGGAGGACGACCAGAGTCTCTTCGAGGTGCCCGTGATATTTGCCTTCGAACACGATGAGCTTGCGCCTACCCGTCATATGCCGCGCGATCCGCATGATCTCGGTATTGGCCCCAGAGGCGGCGAGCGTGAACTGCCACAACGGCATACCCGTGAGTTCGGCCAGCAGCTCCGCAGTAACGACGGCATCCTCAGTGGGCAGAAGAAAGTGCGCACCGTCACGATATTGGCGCGCAAGTGCCTCCTCGATCACGGGGTCGCCGTAGCCCAAAGTCATCGACAGGTCCGACACGTTCATGTCGACATAGCTGTTGCCGTCAAGGTCGAAAAAGGTCGAACCTCGGCCGCGCGCCGCGTAAAGCTGCGGATGCGAATAGTAGCCTGCCATCCAGGACATGGGGCTCCGGCCGGCATGACCGCGAGCGCACGCCCCTTGAGCGCCTCCTGACTTGCCGGTTCGTTCCCTGAAGCGAGCGACCTCAGTGCTCGTTGATCGCGGCGACGCGGCTGCGGTCGGCCCGGAACCCGCCGCGTCCTTGCCCCATATTCAATGTCCTGACTTCTTTATTCTTCTGACGCATCCTGTTGCTCGTGGCCTTTGTTCTGCCCCTGGGTTCACTGGCCGGTTGTGATTTTCGTCCACATTCGTGTGACGATCCGTTGGGTTTTGTTGTCCCATGTGAGGTGCACGAAAAGCCTCTTCAGCGTTGCTTCGTCAGGATAGACGGCGGGATTCTTCAGGATGCTCTCGTCGATGAACTTCTGGGAAGCGAGGTTGCCGTTCGCGTACTGCACGAAGTTCGAGGCCCTTGCCATCACCTCAGGCCGGTTTAGGTAATTGAGCAAGATCTGAGCTTCTTCGACATCCTTGCGTCCGCGGGGATCGCCATCATGTCGAACCACATTTGCGAGCCTTCCTTGGGGATGTGGTACTTGACGACCTGACCGTTCTTAGCCTCGGACGCGCGCGAGGCGGCTTGGAACATGTCGCCCGACCAGCCGAGTGCCATGCAGGCGTCGCCATTGGCCAAGGCGTTGATGTATTCCGAGGAGTGGAATTTCATGATGTAAGGGCGGATCCTCAAAAACAGATCCTCGGCTTTTTTTAAGTCGTCTTCCTTCGTCGTGTTCGGGTCGAGACCCATATAGTTGAGCGCCACGGGGACGATGTCCTCGGGCGAATCGAGCATGTAGATGCCGCAATCCTTGAACTTGGCGGCGATCTCGGGCTTGAAGATCATGTCGAGTGAGTTGACCGGCGCGTCGGGCATGCGCTCCTTGATCTTCGCTTCGTTGTAGCCGACGCCGGTGGTGCCCCACATCCAGTTCATCGCGTACTGGTTGCCCGGATCGTAGATGGCGACTCGATTGTAGACCTCCGGCCAGGCGTTCGCGAAGTTCGGGATCTTCGTTTTGTCGAGCTTCTGGAAGACGCCGGCCTTGATCTGACGCGACAGGAAGGAAGCCGTTGGCACCACGATGTCATAACCGCTGCTGCCGGCGAGCAGCTTGGTTTCGAGAATCTCGTTGCTGTCGAAAACGTCGTAGACAACCTTGATGCCCGTCTCTTTCGTGAAGTCCGTGAGAATTGAGGGATCAATGTAGTCCGACCAGTTATAGACCTTGACGACCTTCTCTTGCGCTTGCGCCCCTTGACCGATGAATGGGACCGTCGCTGCAGCCGCAATAAAAGAGTATTGCGACGCGACGCGTCGCTTTCCCGAGCCACGACATCCGAAATCCTCCACTGATCAGCCACAAAAAACCCGCCTCCCCAAGCAGCGTAGCGCCGCTAGCCTCGAAGGATCACGGCGATCCGCGACACGGTGATTCGACGTTGCGTGCCACGCTGCTCGGTGAGCGTAGTCAGTAGCTTGTACCGTAGGCGAAACGTGCCACGCTCCCGCGAATAGGCGATTCGTTGAGGGCTGCGACGTGCTCAGTTTCACGACCAGGCGCGATGCCCGCCCGAGGGCGGCCACTCGAATACGCCAGAGACATTAGGCCAGGCTGTTACACCGCCGTCGAAGTTGGACCACAGCGTTCTTGCCTGAAATCCAGCGAGCGCGAGCTTCTTGATGTCGCGGTCGACAGGATTTACTTTAGGCGATCTAGTGCTGTGGAACATCGCTGTAACTCGCCGTTCCATCGTTACTCGATGCGCCATCGTTCTTTGCGCACGGGCTATTCGCTGCAACTCGTGAAAGAGGGCACAGTTGCCCTGATAAGTCGACGACATCGAGCTGCGTATCGAGCCGGGTGGACATCGCCTTCATCCGTCCGATGAAAGTCATTGAGTACCAGCACGCCTTGAATGGCGGCAGCAGAACAATAGGCTTTCGCATACCGTTGCCGTTGGCAAATTCACTTTGTTATGGCCGAAAGATCGCGCTCGATCGGGTTTTTTCGACGTCGATGAGGATCTCGGCCTGCGTTGCGTCTCTCGTCGAGACGATACGTTGATCGCCCGTCGAGAGTTGACCGTCGCGGATTGTGCAACGCTTCGAACGGTGCCGCAGCAGAAGCGATCGTCCAACTGCGGGACCTCATTGAACGAGGATCCGCAAGCGAACGCCTTGCGTGCAGAACATGCTGCAGAGTTTGAAAGTCATCGCTGCGGCCTTGCTTCGACGATCCCGAGCTCACCCCCGCGATCGTCGCCGAACGTGTCGTTATATCAGTGCGTACCCTGCGTCGAGCGTTCCACGCGTACAGGGGAAACATTTTGGTCGATTGGTTCGCGATCGAAGCCTGGAGCGATCCCATGTCGAACTCACTGCCCCAGCCTTTCGCGACGTAGCATCGCTGAAGTCGCCTTCCGATCGGGCTTTGATGATCTGAGCACCTTCGATCGGAATTTTCGCACAACGGTATCGTACTGTCTCCACGCGCATGATCCGATCGGCTTCGACACTGAAGTGGGCCTTGATTCCCACGTCTCCGAACACCATTTGTTCGTCGTCAAGTCAGACACGTTGCAAAGGGCAGGACTTCGTCGGCGACTGCCGGCGAAAAGACTACGGGAAAAACTCCGGAACGATTTCGCTGTCCCACTTGCCGCCAAGTCATACACACACACACACACACACACACACACACACACACACACACACACACACACACACACACACACACACACACACACACACACACACACACACACACACACACACACACACACACACACACACACACACACATTGAAAACGCTAAAAAGTCGGCAATTCCCTACGGGGCGCCAAATAACCTATTTATATTATTTAATTTATTGCGAGATAATTCCGGACGCGGACTCGCACCCCCTAATTTGCGACTTTAGCAGGGTCGCCGCAGTAAGAAGTTGAAACTGAAAATTAACAATCATGGTGTGTGCGAGGCCGTCTCAGGCAGCGCGGTCTGCTGGGTCAAGGAGGTGGGGTTCCCGGACTGCGCAGGGCCGAGGATGGGTGGACATCGCTCCGACCGCTGCCTGTCGCGCAAAACTGACATTGCGGGTCCAGCGATTGGCTAGCGCGCACAACAATGCGAAGCGCTATCGGATGCGCGGCGGCATCTGACTATCCGCTTTGAAAAACCGGCGCGCATGGGCGACGAGCTCACCGTCGGTGGGATGGTCGACGGTCTCGACGCCGACAATCTTGGCGCTCAACGTCGGCGCCCGGTGTTCGGTATTTTTTACGAGTTCAGCTTTGGCATTTGCTGGTCCCGCAATGTGTACGGCTCCAGCATCCGCGAACGCTTTGGTCGGGGTGCCCACAGCCCAACGGTCAGGCTACCTAGGATGCAAAAATTCCGCGAACGTCACTTGTGCGGGTGTGCGGCCGGGGCCATTTGGATCTCGGAGGGTTTGCCCTCGCGTACCCAACGATCACGAGTGGTGAACACGTTCGCGACGACGCACTGGGTTCGTAGGCGTGTTGTCTCCAACTGGTCACGAACTTCTTGAAGGCGCTTCAGTGCCAACTCGCGGCCATTGACATCGGATCTGGTCCTCAGTCGCTCCGACAGTTTGTCGACCTCCCGCTCGAGACCCTCTACCGCCTCGGCAATGAGCGCCAATGCGTCGCTGCAATCCTTCCGCATTGTCGCGCGCCGACCTTCGCTCTCAGGCATCAAGGTGCTAGGCGGCGTTCCTGAATTTCGCGGGAACGTGACGAGGTTTGAAATAGCATCTTCGCTCATAGTGTTGCTCCAGTCAGCTTTTTCGAAAAAACTACCGCGTCACGCAGCGCGTGTCGTCTTGACAAAGCCTTCCGCCGTCCTTCGCAGCTCTTCCGCCTGATCGCCCAAACTCCGCGCCGACGCCATCACCTGGCCTGCGGCCGTGCCGGTCGACGCCGCCGCCTGGCTGAGACCAATCGTGTTGGAGGCAACATCAGCTGTTCCCTGAGCGGCTTCCTGCACATTGCGGGCGATCTCGAGCGTGGCGGCGCCTTGCTCCTCGACGGCCGCCGATATCCCGGTCGCGATCTCATTCATGGACTGGATGATCTCACCGATCGTGCCGATCGACGCCACCGCGTCGGACGTTGAACCTTGAAGGTCGTTGATCTGCGCGGCGATCTCGGCTGTTGCCTTCGCTGTCTGATTGGCAAGTGACTTCACTTCTTGCGCTACGACCGCAAAGCCTTTACCCGCCTCACCGGCGCGCGCGGCTTCGATTGTGGCATTGAGCGCGAGCAGATTGGTCTGACGTGCGATATTGCTGATGAGCTCGACGACGTCGCCGATTTTCCCCGATGCGCGCGTGAGCTCACGCACCTTCTCTGATGCATGATCGGCGGTCTTGACCGCATTGCCGGCGATCTCGCTCGAATTTGATACCTGCCGGCCGATTTCCTTGACCGAGGCCGACAATTCATCTGCCGCTGCCGCAACGGTGCGCACGTTCGTCGAGGCTTGTTCCGCTCCCGCCGCCACCGCCGCAGTTTGGTCCGACGACTTTTGGGCGGCCCCGGACAATGACTCTGCTGCAGATTGCAGCTCCTTAGCGGTCGCGGTGACCGAGTGCGCCATGCCAACGACCGACGCGGCGAGACTGTTGAGATCCCGACGACCCGCCTCGAGATAGACAGCAATGGCAAGATCCATATCGAGCAGCGCTGCCCTGATGACCGCACCCTGCAGCGCCGTCTTGCGGTCATCGGACGTATCTTTGGTCTTGCGGTCGGCGAAGCCGCGGCTACCGGACACGGCAGGCATTCTCTCGGCGATCGCTTGGATGAGACCGGAGATGAGCGCGTTGTAGCCGCCAATGTACCAACGCGGCTCGAGCCCAATCCTGTGATGCGTCTCGCCAATTCGTGTGATCGACGTCTCGTAGCTCTCGTCGAACCGACCCTCAACAATCGTCGACCAATGTCGAAGCTGTGCCTGCTTCGCGCCCATCATGTGTTCGCGGTTCCTGAAGAAGCGGGCGGTCTCTGGAAATTTGCTCACGTGATCATAAAAGCCGTCGAGGACCCCTGGCAGCTCGCTCATTAGGAAGTCTTTGTTCTCTCGAAGGAGGGCACTCGTTAGCTCGTCGATCTGATTGAAAGCAAGACGTGCCCTTATCGTGCTGTTGCCGCTCATTTTTTGTGTGTCCCGACCTGCAATGCAATTTTCCGACGCCAATTCACCGCGAATCAAACGTATCCTTCTCGCGAGGAATGAGCCCTGATCCAGATCAGGTGCGCAGCGCCTGGGACTATTTGCACATCTAGGATTTGCGCTTCGCGGGGGTGTATCGCGATTAGCGAGCTGGATGGGACTGCTCAGCAACGGCTGCGAGCGCAGCCAGGTTCGGGACCGAGATTGTGCGACCGGGCTCAATGCTTATGAGCCTCCGCTGTTGAAGTCGCGCCAACGATCGACTGACTGTCTCGCTCGTAATCCCAAGGTAATCGGAAATTTCGGAGCGCGTCAGGGATACGTTAAATCGGACAGAAGTCTGGCCGTCTAAACTGCCGCCGCGGTCGGCCACCTCGTGTTGGGCCATCACGCAAATGAAGCTTGCGACTCTTTCTTCTGCCGTCTTGCGTCCGAGAAGCAGCATCCACTCACGAGCCGCCACAAGCTCGTCGAGAGTATTCCGGAATAGGCGATGCTCAAGTCCAGGAAACTGCTTCATCAGTGCTTGAAGGTGGCGCTTTGGCACGTAGCAGAGCTCAACGTCGGTAGCAGCACGCGCCGCGAAGCCGCATTCCGCATCGTCAGGTCGACCGAGGAATTCCGTTTCAAATTGAAGGCCGACGATCTGCTGACGACCATCGGGGAGTCGTTTTTTTAGTTTCACGATGCCTGAGACAATGCTTGCGCAGAACGCAGCAGATTCCATCTCAGCGAAAATGACTTTGCCGCTTGGCACGCGACGAGGCCTGACGACCCGACCAAGATGCTCAATTTCAATATCGTTCAATGCGCCGCAGACGCCACGCCTCCTGATTGGGCAACCCTTGCAGTTTGCTAAAGTACTCGGAGTTGCTGTCATTTGGGGCTCAAAAAAAGGTGCCGGGCCGATTGGAAGAAGTACGCAGCGGCTGAAGCATTTCGAATCATTGCACCGTACGCAGAGTCTACGCCGCGATTTGCCTCGCAACATGCGGGCCGAGCGATTGGCAGAGTGATTGTGGTCTCGAAACCATGTTCAGGCTCGAGCGACGTTCTGGCCTAGCACCGCGGTGGCCGGTCTCTAGAATTCAGCCGGCATTCTGACTGTCCAGTGCGAACTCACCCACGGAAGTCGACGTGGGGTGTCGGGGAAGCTCAAATTTCTAAAGCGGCTGGCATGCTGGGCGATGCGCAAGGAAAGGTGGGCGTATTCGCTCGGTCGACACCAAACTTATGACCCCGCGGTTCTTCAGAGGTGGGACACTTGAGGACGTAATGGTGCGGAACCATACGGAACGGATTCTGTGTCCCACTTTCCGCTAACTACTTGTTCTTGCTTTTGTTGGGCTATCCCCTACGGGGCGCCAAAAATCATTAATATCACAGCAATATCAGATAGTTATACAAGGTGGGGAGGAGGCGGGACTCGCACCCTTCCATCCAATCAGAGGGAGAGTCCTGGGCTAATGTCTTGCCCTTCGCCGATCGTCGCGGCAAGGAACTCATGGTGTTGCCGTTTACATCCAACACTTCATAGTAGGCGTACGATCCTGTGCGCACCTTCTCGGTCATCACCAGCGACAGGAGGGGCAGCGCGAAAATCACCCTGCGCGTCAGCATTATTTCCTCGAGCGTCGAACCTTCAAGCATCCACCCGAAGCTCTACCTCCTCTCTAACGTCGTCGTTTCTGTGTCGGCTCAGCCCAAGCGCTTCGCCGGCATCTCGCCATGCGGGCCGAACGTGCGCTCAAGTTCGCGCACTTGCTCTGCCGTGATGGTGCTCTCGCGCTTCGGCAGCAAGGCCAGGAGATCGTCGCCGACATCCTGCGGGCCGAGGCCCTCGGCTTCGCCGAATGAGATTACCCGACCGCGTTTAATGCGGTGCATGAAGCCTCCACATCCGCTGCGCGTGACGGCCAATGACGTGATGGCGTCAGGTGTCTGCGTCTCGGCCGAGAGCACGAACCCTTGCGCCATCTTCCAGGTCATGAACCCCGCGATGAGCCGCATGCGCCGGTCGCGTTCCTTCGCGTCGTCCGGAAGCTCCATCAAAATCACGAACTGTCCTTCCGGCCCCATAATGCGAAACCGTGGCACCACCTCATCACCGTCGGAGACAATCCCCTTCGACACCGCCAACTCATCGATGAGGACCTCGTAAAGCGTCATCGTCTACGCACCACTCTGGGCGCCTCGGCGCTCGGCGCCGATCCGGCTTTCGTGAACCGAGCCGCCGTCCCCCGCCCTCGCTGTGCTCGCCAGCGTCTCGGCCCTACGGGCTTCGATCCGTGGCGCAAACCGCAGCCCACACGAGCTGGTAAAGGAGAAGAGGCAATTCGCGCACGCTGTTCATTAGCAGCGACGTGGATCCAGTTAGGTCTTCCTTATGCTTTATCAAGTGTATTTCGAAGTCGCATAAATCGAATCGATCCGGAAGATCCAGCATGCTCCAAGTCTCTATTAAGACGTCACTTGCCGCCATGCTTATGGGACTCCTGGCCTGCATTGTCGGCATAGGCACGTTGAGCATCTACAAGCTCGGCGAAACGAACGAGAACGTCGTGCAGCTTGGCACGAACTGGCTGCCTTCGGTCGATGTCACCCATCGCATCGCGGAATTGGTTGCTGTCGCTCGGATTCAGGAGGGTTCCCACATTCTCTCCACGGCCGAATCAGAAATGCAGTCTCTTGAGAAGGAGATGGCGGATGCGGCTGCAGGTCTCAAATCGAGCCTCGCCGCTTACGACATACTGGTTTCTTCAGACGAAGAACGAGCGAACTACACTGCCCTTGTTGACGCCATAGAAGGCTATGGCGCATTGCATCAAAAACTTTTGGATTTGTCCCGCGTCAATCGGAATGACGAAGCCGCGGTTCTGTTCAAAGGCGAGATGAAGCGTGCCTTCGAGCGTGTCGTTTCCTTCAGCAACAAAGCCGTAGAGATAAATAAGAGTGGCGGCGATGGCGAGACCACGCGTGCCGCCGAGGGCTTTGCGCAGACCAAGTTGATCGTAGGGATTGCGATTGCGCTCTCGATCCTATTCGCGCTCGGCGCCACTGCGTTCGTCGTCAAGCGGGTATCTCAACCAATTGCTGCATTGGCACGCGCCATGGCTGAGCTTGCCGAGGGCCACTTTGACGTTGTTCTGCCGGGACTCGGCCGCAAGGATGAGATCGGCGATATCGCTGCTGCGGTCGAAGGCTTCAAGATTAAGGCGGTCGAAAAGGCCACCCAGGAAGCAGAACTGCAAGAGACGCAACGGCGTGCCGGAGAGGCCGCACGCAAGACTGAGATGCGCCGGCTAGCGGATGAGTTCCAGAAGGCGGTTGGCGGCATCGTCGACGCCGTCTCGGCGGCCTCAAGCCAGCTGGAGGGTGCGGCGACATCGTTGACCGGCACGGCGTCATCGACCCAGGAGCTTTCAAACGCCGTGGCTGCGGCATCCGAGCAGACCTCGGCCAACGTGCAAGGTGTCGCGGCAGCGTCGGAGCAGCTCTCTTCGACGGTCACCGAGATCAGCCGCCAGGTGCAGGAGAGCACCTCAATCGCCAGCGCAGCCGTCGAGCAGGCCGCCAAAACGAACGACCGCGTGACCGAGCTGTCGCGGTCTGCCGACCGCATCGGCGACGTGATCGGTCTCATCAACACGATCGCGGGACAGACGAACCTGCTCGCGCTCAACGCCACCATCGAGGCGGCTCGCGCCGGCGATGCCGGCAAGGGCTTCGCCGTCGTCGCTCAGGAGGTCAAGGCACTCGCCTCCCAGACCGCCAAGGCGACAAGCGAAATTACGACCCAGATCGCCAGCATGCAGTCGGCAACGAGCGAGGCGGTGGGCGCAATCCGAGAGATCACGGCAACCATCAATAGGATCTCCGAGATCTCGGTCGCCATCGCCGCCGCCGTTGAGGAGCAGGGCGCGACCACCAATGAGATCAGCCGCAATGTGGTCGAAGCCGCCAAGGGAACGGCGGAGGTCGCTTCCAACATTACCGAAGTCAGTAGGGGCGCAGGCGAAACCGGCTCGGCTTCTTCCCAAGTGCTCTCTTCCGCCAAGGCTCTTTCCGGCGAAAGCCAGCAACTCAAGAGTGAGGTCGAGAAGTTTCTGAGGACCGTGCGCGCGGCTTAGGCCAGACGAAATCGAGCTGCATCGGTCGATGGAACTACAGTTGCGTCGATGTCACTGACGCCCGCGCTGCCCGCGCCACTGGATCGCGACCTACGACCTCCTCGAGGTCTGCAAGATCGACGAATTGATCGGCCTGCCGTCGAAGTGCGTCCGCGACCATCGGCGGCTGCGTCTCCAGGCTCGACACGACGCTCACCCGCTTGCCGGCTTCTTGAAGCGCGGCGACGAGACTGCGGAAATCGCCGTCGCCGGAAAAGAGGACGATGTGGTCGTGGCCGTCGGCCAGTCGCAGCGCATCGACGGCGAGTTCAATGTCCATATTGCCTTTGATCTTGCGCCGTCCCTGCGCATCAGTGAACTCCTTGGTCGGCTTCGTTACCAGCGTATAGCCGTTGTAGTCGAGCCAATCGATGAGCGGACGAATGGACGAGAACTCCTGATCCTCTATCAGCGCCGTGTAATAGAGGGCGCGGACGAGACGTGCCTTACCACGGAAAAAATCCAGGAGTCGCTTGAAGTCGATGTCGAAGTCGAGCGCCTTCGAGGTCGCATAGAGATTGGCCCCGTCGATAAACAGCGCCACTCGTTCCTTCTGATAAAAGTGCATGGCCGTCTCGCGATATTCAGAGGCACGCCGAAAGCTATGGACTCTCCCTCCGGGTTGAGTGGGTAGTAGGCACACGGCCGATTAGAGTTCGAATATCAGCTTCAGTAAACGTCACCGGCACGCGGAGACCATGTCACCGTACGCGACGGGCGGGCAGCTCGCCTTCGTCCTCGTCAAAGACGCGTGCCAGCTCGTCGCAGTCGGAAAAGGTCAATGTCGTCTGCCGCGGCGGAAGCAAGGCCAGCAACTTGGTGGCGAACCTTTCGGGATCGAGCGCTTCGGTCGCCCCGAATGCGAGCCCCGCTCGCCAGCTGACGCGTCGCATGAAGCCCAACGTGATGGCGCGCATGACGCAGTACGAGGCAATGGCGCGCGGGTCCTTCAATTCGGCCGAGAATACAAAGCCGATGGCCATCTTCCATGCCATAAATTCAGAGATCAGTATCATGCGCCGGGCCGCTTCGTCCGAATCGACTGGGGGCGGCATGTAAACTACGTACTGTCCATCGGGAGCTAAGATGCGAAAGCGCGGGAGAACATCGCTGCCCCCTCGTATCAGGCGCTCGGACAACGCTAGTTCATCCATCAATGATGCGACGATTGCGGCCTGAATTTTGGAACCTTTCAGTTGGCGGGAAGACTGGATTGAATTGACGAGGAGCGGACGGCAGTCAATCGCCGCGGACATTCGGCTTGGCGGGGAACTCGGCGGCCAACGCCAGGTGAACTATTTGGGTGTTCCAGGCAGACGGTTCAAATGCGCCCTTCTCGAGCCGTTCAAGGATCAAAGTGTCGACGGGGGCGCACTGCTCTGAATAGGCGCGGCTTTCTTGCAACGGTAGCGGCAAAGCCATCATTTTGAGATTTGCCATATGACGCCCACGGAGTAAACATCGAGACCACCAAACTGCCCGACAATAGGACTGCTCGAATATGTCGATTGCGAACCAATGAGCAAAAAGCGAAACGCGAATTTGAAGCAACACCTTGTCCAGATCGACAACAGGCGGCTGTACGATCGCGACCATACAGCTGCGGCTCTAGAGAGCACCTTTTCCGATGTCGTCCTTCTGGAACATGCGGCGACGCCCGACAACCACTACTACGAGCAATCAGTTGTCACTTTTGGAAGAATTTGCCTCGCGCGCTTTGCTGGCTCGGGTGGCAAGATGATTGCCACTCAAAACCGCGGCATTAATCTTGGTTGGGTCATCAAAGGCAGTGCAGAAATGACGATCCGTGGCCGCGCGGTTTCCAACATGCCGTTCGCCAACGCCAATCTCATGGGCCATGGAACGCGTTTCACCGTGGCTCTCGCGCCGCATACGGTCGCGCAAGTTCTGGACATTGACGGCGAGACACTGGCGACCCAAGCCCGGACCATGTTCGATCAGGAGTTTCGGAGCGACTCGCTCGCGACGGAGGTGAGCTTGATCGGACCCGCTGGCGCGATGCTGGCTCGAAGCACAGCAAGCGTACTCAACGAAATCAAATTTCTGGCCGCCGCTTCGCTCAGTGATTTGGCGATTGCCAGCTTCTCAGAGCTGATCGGCAATCTCGTACTCGCAACCATCTTTGCTCCTCTGTCGTCAGCCGCAGCCGATGTTTCAGCACCCGTTGTCAATCGGGCTCGCGACTACCTTGCTGCACACGCTCACGAACCGATAAGAATTTTCGAGCTTGCACAGCACTTGGGTGTCAGCACGCGTGCGCTGCAGATTGGATTCAAGAGGACCTACGGCTGTACGCCGCTGCAGTACTTGATTGAATGCAGGCTAGAAAATGCACGCGTCCGGTTGCTGTCGGCGGAGGCTCCTGACACCGTGACCTCCATTGCTTGGGAATGCGGATTCATGCAGCCGAGCGTTTTTTCGGCACGGTACCGGGCTCGATTTGGAGAGCTCCCCTCCCAGACGCTGAAACGTAGCCGATAATACTGCCGTCGCTTACGTGGCTAGCAGTTCAGGCTTCCGCACAACGCCTCGTCTTGAAGTGTCGCGATCAGCCCGCTCTCGTCGCTGCTGATGATGGGTTCGTCGATCATACCAAGCGGTCCTCCGTTGTAGGGCGACAGCCTAGTGGCGTGAGTACCGAAGGCTAACTTTCTAGGATCTTACCCTCCCTTGCATGCAACTCGCGGCATACCCGTTCGAGATCGTCAACGTGGCCTGCATCTACTGCACGCGCAAAGGCCGCCACCAGCGCTCAACGCTGATCAAGCATCACGGCAGTCTGCCAACGACTAGACTGCTCGAATATGTCGATTGCGAACCAAAGAGTAAAAAGCGAAATACCACTTTGATATCTGTCGCGCCCCAGCAAGTAACTGTCGCGCCGCGCCAAGTGCGTGGCTTCTGTAGTGAGGCATAAGCCGGCCACAGATTTTCCGTGCGCGTCTATTGTACGGTTCGCACAATCGACAGAGGGGGACGAATGTTGCAAGGCGACGCAGAAGGCTCTCGAGCTGCAGCCTTCTTTGCCCTTCTCTCTCCGCAGGCCCTCCACATCTCCTCCAGATGCTAGAAAACAACGACAATAATCCCGCATCCCAACAAGCTAGTGGGTTTTCGCTTCTCCGACCCTGGCTGGCGTTACTCCTTGCGTCCACTACGTCGGCGACGCTCGGCGGTATGACAATTTACTTTGCCTCGTCGGCAACTGCTAAGAGCTGCTTGGTAGAAAACATTAAAGACCATACGAATTGGGTCTCAGCCACGTTCAAAAACTGGCTCGATACCAAAGCTACCGATACATCGGGCCCAGACAGCAGCTGCGCGTCCTCTTCAGCATCGGAAGATCGGCGTGCTTTGCGGCCGGCACCTTACAAGGACTGGGTTTCACCCACTCTCCTTCGCGAGAAGCTCGAAGAGCAATCGAACAATCTCGCGAAGAGCTATGAAGGTTGGGTTTCCCCTTCCGAGCTAGCAGACAAGCTGCGAAGGGAACAATTGTTGGTCGAGCTGAAATACAAAGAGTGGCTGTCTCCGCAGGCGGTCGCAGATCGTCTTTCGGAACGGATCAGTGAGATCGAGGTATTGCGGCAGGAGCTGCAACTGGCAAAGGCCGATCTTGAGCAGACCAGCCAAGCCATACACGCAGCGCAGACGGAGCTGCAGGAAGCCAATGCTAAGAAGCATTTTGATGAGGCCGGCGATGATCCGTGCAAGAAACTGCAATACGCAATGTGGCAATCCTCCTGCTATCTCGGACCCATAGACGGTCAGCATGAGCTTGGAGACCATACGAAGTGTCGACCAATATTTCGGTTCGATTGGTGCTAAAGCGCCTGGTCGCAAGTATTTCTGGAAGAATTTCGGCAATCTCGATGACCCGGTCACCCGAGGCAAGATACACGCTCTCTGCCAGAGTGATCTTCAGCTAAAGGGGCAGCGTCTGCTCCCCAGCTGTGGGCCTGCGGGACCTTCGCGACAGCATGGGTAAGGATCCCGACGACAACTCCATTGATCCAAAAGGGCTCATTAATCGGAATGTCGGTTCCTGGATTATACGTGGCCGTTTTCCGACCGACGGCTCCGGAAAAACAAGCATCCGCTTAAAGTGGCAACGAGGCGCCAAAATTTCATCTCTTCAAGATTTTAAGTGTCACGGGCAGCGTACAGTGCGTCGATATCAGAGAGGCAGATGGTCGAGGTCTCGGCGGGAAAGGCCGCGACCAAAAACAATGTGATGACCCTGGTGAGTGGTTTCGGGCGACAATTGCCGAACTCAATGCGAATGAACTTACTCTCGACGTAGAACGAAAACCAAATAGCAAAGATCCCAATTACATCCTTTTTCTGCTATGGCCCATTTGAGTCATGCGTGCGAAGCTCCGTCCCACCCATAGTGTGCAGGCACATTGGATCTGCGCCAATTTCCGACGGGTCCACCTCCCTATCCCCGCATCTTCCACCGATGCATTGTGCGCGTACCGAGCCGCTGTCATGCGCTCAAGCTCGCTGCACGTCGGCATCACTGCGCTCCTCTTGTTCTTGTCTCAGCGCTGGCTCGGCAGACAACATTTGCTCATTCCGCGTACACGCCATAAGATGGCCATTACGGCTTGCAACGATCGTTGTCGGGGTTACCACCACCGCAGAAATGATTGAGCACGTCGCGGGCCTGCCCGCTTGACGTGTGCTCTCGCCTCCTCTTCCGAGGACGGCGCAGAGTTGTCTTGCGACGTGTATGCGCAAGGGGGCGCATCATGAATTCAGAAGGCAAAAGGGCTAAGTCAAACATCGAGGAGATTGCGGCATCGATCCTGCGCATGATTGCCGATGGCGCTCCAGCCACGCCGAATAAGCTCTCGCCTGGGCCCGCTCCGCCGCAGCCAACGCCGGGGGCAGGTACCGATCTCGATAGTCAGTTCGACCTCCCGGCGCTTGTCCGATCACTTCATTCACTCGCGAATCAAATCTCACCCCAGAAGGGGGCATCCAACCTCAACGACCACCACACCATTGCCGGCCGCGCTCCAGCCACGCCGAGCGTGCTCTCGCCCACACACACTCCGCCGCCAATGGCGGAAGCGCGAAGCAACCACCATGGCGCGTTCCACGTTCCCGCTCTTGTCCAACCCATTCCTTCACACGGGCATCAACACCCGCCGCAGATCGGGGCATCGAACCTCAACGGACACCGCATCGATTGGCAGCAGCATCCCGAGCACCGCTCGCATGAGAGTCGCGAGATGCCCTTCGATCGCCGGCGATCCGGTTGGGAGCACACCAGTGACGTTCGGGCGCCCAATGGGGCGGCAGGGCTGTCTGCCCCGCCTTTGCGAACGAGAGTGAACGACCCGAACCAAGATTTATCGCAGGCCGGCGGTGGCGCTCTGAAGAGCTTCAGCACGTTGCCTCCACTCTCCCCGTACTCGCTCCCGTCTGCCGACATTCCGACGCAAGTAGTTGCGCAAAAGGACGCGCTCGTTATGGGACCGATGGGACCATCGCGGGCGGGTATGCAGCCAGGCATGCCCCTGAATGCTGTGGCTCCGCCGCATGCGCCGGCGAACAGCTTCGGCCCGCCCATATTTCCGACCCAGTTCCGGGTGCCGGAAGCTACGCCGACCGCCCCCCACACAGGCACACCGAAGGAGCTGCAAGGGCGGACGGAGACTGCTAGCAACAAGGCGATACCCGAGGATCTCACCGAGAAAGCCCTGGTCGAGCTTCTACGCCCTCTCTTTAAGCAGTGGCTCGACAGCAATATGCGCTCCGTCTTTGAGCGGGCTCTTCGTGTCGAGATCGAAAGGGCCAAGAACAGGAAATAGTAGGTAGGCCCGCGCGGCGGCGGCACGACCTCCTCGCGCGCGAGCACGATCGCGCACGACATCCGCTACTTCTCCTCACCTGAGCGAACACTAAAGACGTCAAGAATTGGGGCCGGTGTCAGTGTCTAAGCAGACATAGAGCGAATGTCTGTGAGCGAATGTCTGTGCTTTGCCGCTTCTGACCCATCGCAGACGTCAGCGGTCGTAGGTCGTCATGTCCGGTCTCGGTGTTGAAGCGGACTGGATCTGTGATGCGCCACATCATTTCACGACACGAGGGACGGAAGCGTATTGGACTATCCACACAACGCACAAGCTAACAGCTTGGGCGCGCAAAGCTTTGCAAGTGAAGTCGTAGCCGAGCGCTGGGGGACTGGGGGTCGGGAGTTCAAATCTCCCCGCTCCGACCAATAAAATCAGGGAACCGAAGGTCCTCTTCTGAATTCTAGGCAGCGCGTGGGCAGTTCCCTTTTTTGTCGAGCGCGGCAACCTGGCCGGACCTAATTACTCCGGTCACCCGCAGGGCGCGTCAGTTGGTGTCTATGGCCCAACCCTCGGCAATTCGGACAATTAAGCCAACCCTTCAATTCCATCGAGATTTCGAACGCGAAAAGAAGGACGCACGCGGTCACCGCCTCGATGCCAGCGCTCGCCAAAGTCATCGACATGCTCGCGGCGAACTTACCCCTGCCGGCCCGCTGTCACGATCACCCGCTCCGCGGTATCTTTGAAGACTGCCGGGATTGCCACATCGGCCCGGAGGTGGTGCTCATCTACCGCAAACCCGACGCCGATACGTTGGAACTCGTACGCCTCGTGCACGACGTCTTCCGCCTGATGCTGGCGCGCTTCGCCACGAAGAAGGCCCTGCCGTTCGAGCCGCTGGCGCCCACCCCTACCACCGTCGCAGCCATCGAGGAAGCAAGGTGCGGCGGGCTCAAGGACTTTGCCAACAGCAAGGCCCTGCTGAAGTCGCTCATTGCGGACGATTAAACCAACCCGTCGCCTCCGCCGGGATTTCGAGATGTGCGCATCGACGTGGAGGAGGGGCAGCAACCTGCCGACGTCACGCTCGCTAGCTGGCACGCTACCAATGGCGATCACCGGGTGATCGCTCGACAGCGCGACACTGATGAGGAAGACGCGCCGAAGGGTCGTACACCTGCAGCTCCCCGGTGGTTCCGGGGCAGATGTGGGAGCTGGATCTTTCCAGCGATGCGGGTCCCGCGCCCGGCGACTCGCCCTGGAGACTTCTGAGCGGCACCTCCGGCCCGAAGATCGAGATGAACTTCCGCTTAAGCGCTGTCCGTTGACCTATCCTTGTCGTGAATTCGATCCGACAGGTGTCGGTGCCCGAATCGATTGATGTTCCGCGATGGGTTGTCCGCTTATGGCCCTTCTCAGACCTCAGCGATGCTCGAGCGGTCATCCGCTGCTGGGGTACGAGCAGGCGTGGCGCACAGTTGTCGTCGAGGCGTAAGCCGCGACTGCGAGATCGGTGGGGATGCCAACCAAATGATGCCCTAGAAAACCCTGGAATGAATTCGCATCCCCACTTTTCGCCAAGCCATTGGAATTGTTGGAATCCCAAATTCCCCTACGGGGCGCCAATTCACCCACAAGCTATTGATGTTGCGGAAGCCCTTGGAATCCAAGGGTTTCGTTCACTCGACTGCTACCTTTTTCTGCTACCTGCAGAGGGTATGGGCGAGATGGCGAAATTTCCGTATTTGACCGGTCGCAAGGGCACTCGGAACCTCTATTACAAGCGGTTGGTGCCGCTTGAGCTGCGTGCTGACGGACGTCCCGAACAGATCTGGCGATCCCTGAAGACGGCGGATCGAAAGGCTGCCGAGAAGGCCTATGCGGCGCAGCACGCGGATGTCGAGCGGCTCTTCGAAGAGTGGCGTCAGGCTGATCAGCAACCCTTCAGCGTCTCAGCACAGCCCGCGCGACTACAGACGAACGTCATACCGCCCGTCACACCGCTGACACCCGGTCTCCTGCGCCGTCTGGCGGATGCCCACTACCTCAACGTCTACGACGCCGACTTCCAGTGGCGGGGCGACCTCTGGCGCCGGGCACGCGAGGCCCCTAACAGGGCCGCTGTTGCCGTTGCTATCGAGAATCGCTTCCTTGCCTGCGTCATAAACATTCTCCTGGATTGGAATGGGCCATCCGCTACTTGTTCGCCTTTCCGCCGCCGCAGCAGCCGGAGCCGCCGTCCGATTGATGCTCTTCGCGCTTGCGGTCGCCGGATGGAATGGCATTCCCCTTCTGAACCGACGGCGTCTTCTGGTGCGCGGCATGAGCCCCGCCACAGCCGCAACCGGAAGCCTTCGGCTCATGTGACGTGTGTTCATGCGTGCCCGTGGTCTTCGACATGTTGAGTCTCCTAATGGTTGAGAGCACTCACTGCGAAACGGGGTGCTCGGTGTGTTGTCGTCCCGTGGCTTGGCCAGTATTCGCTCGCTGGTCGTTTACGTGTGCTTGCCGTAAACGCAGTGTGATGATTGCCGTGTTCCGGCGTCGCATTCGTGCTCAATCCAGTCACGGCCGCACGGCCCAGGTTCGCGCCGCAAAGAAGTTGAAAAGCGAGCCGAACGCGAGCGCTGTCCACCAGCCATAGACCTGGGTCCAGATCAGGCCGAGAACCACGCTCCTCGGCGTTAGCCACTCGAATCCGGGGAAGAATTGCAGCCAGGCGCGGTGCATACTGCCGTCGGGAACAATGAGTCCCAGAAGAAGGCAACCCAAGAAGCTGATGGCGAAGAATGCGCTGAGGCTCAAACCGAGAGTGACCAGAGGGACGTGCCGAATGTCGCCCGCTGTCGGAGCAGAGCTGATGGATGTGGCCAAGGCGATTACTCCTGAAAGGCATCGCTTACATGACTGGCCTTTTAGCACCGTGTCCGCTCGCACGGTTGACTGCTGTCAACGCGCAATAATTTGTAATGGTTCAGCAATGTGGTGACACAGATGGTCGCCTCTCAGGCGACCGCAAAGGGTCACGGCCCGCTCAATGACGATGTGTGTGGTGCATGTCCGGAACGTGCGGATGCTTATGATGCAGCCGCTCGTGACGGTGCCAATGGGTGTGCGGTTCGCCGGGTGGGTCGACCGGGCTGTGGGCGTGCCGATGATGCTCGTTGTGCACGTGGGGATGCGAATGTTCCATGGGCACATGCTCGTGCTCGTGGTCGTGATCCTCCGTGAGGTGCAACCAGACACCTAGCCCCATGAGCAAGCCGGCCACTATGAGCTGCAGCGTCACCGGCTCGCGAAGAAACAGGATAGCTGCCAGCGTGCCGAGAAACGGAGCCGTCGAGAAATAGGCGCCCGTGCGTGCAGTCCCGAGGTGTCTCAGGGCGAGGACAAACAGGGCGAGGCTGACGCCGTAGCCGAGAAATCCGACCACGCCGGCTGCAGCCGTCGCCGAGAGGCCCGGCAGCTGGCTCCCGGTGGAGAGGCCAAGCAGGAGACTGAACGGTCCCGCGACGACGCCCTTAAGCTCGACAATTTGCAGCGGATCGGCAAGCGACACCTTGCGCGTCAAGTTGTTGTCGAGCCCCCACGCGATACAGGCGCCAATAATCGCCAGAGGCCCCAAGAGGCCGGAAAGGGTTGGCTGCCCACTCCAGGAAAGCACAACGGCTCCCGAAACCAAGCAGGCCATGCCAAGCGCTATGCGGCGGTCGAAGTTCTCGTGAAAAATGAACCAAGCCATGAGCGCCGTCGCAACGCCTTCGAGCGTTAGAAGAAGGGACGCCGTTGCGGCTTCTGTCCTAGCCAGGCCGACCATCAGCAGAATGGGGCCAAGGATACCGCCAGCCGCGATCGCACCTGCAAGCCACGGCAGCTCTCTGTGGGTGAGCGCTACCTCCGGCGCATGAGCGGGCGACACGAGAGCGCGACCGATACGCCGCAGGATTGCAACACCGAGTCCGGCGCCGCAATAGAGAAGGCCTGCGAGAACGACGGGATCGACCGAGCCCAGGAGCGCCTTGGCTGCCGGTGTCGAGACACCGAACAGCGCGGCCGAGAGTAGGGCAAGGGCGACAGCATGGCGGTTCATGGCACGAGGCTAGCGCGTTGCGGCGGCGTCAGACAATCAGCCACTTTCGGTAAGCAAAGAAAGGCGGCGTGACGGATGCCTGATTGGCTGATGTCTTACCTGAGCTCGTTTCAGGGCGGTGTCATCCGCGGCCTAGCGGCGGAACTGCGCACTGGAGGGCTTGGCACGGCTGCGCTGGCATTCGTCCTTGGCGCTGTCCACGCGTTGACGCCCGGTCATGGGAAAGCAGCGCTCGCGGCGTATTTTCTCGGAACTGAAGCGCGCGTCAGCAAGGGACTACGTGTTGCCCTCTCCGCGGCGCTACTGCACGTTCTCTCGGGCTTCGCCGTCTTCCTCATCCTTCGCTTGATCGTTGGTCATGCGCCTTCGATAACCAGTCGCAGTTCTCCAACTTTTATGCTGTTCGGATACGGCCTTATCGTTATCGCCGGTGTGGTGATGCTCATCCAAGCGCTAAGGCCCAGCTACACGACGTATGACGGAGCGAGTGCCCTGACTGCCGGCATCGGCTTGCTGCCATGTCCGCTAACCATTTCGGTGCTCGGCTTCGCCTGGGCTCAAGGCACGGCGGCCATGGTTGGACTGGTACTGCTGTCGCTGACGCTCGGGATCACAACGACGATTGGCGCGTGGCAGTGTTGGCGATCGTGGCGCGCACCAGAATGGGGACCGCTTTCGCGCATCGACTACCCCTGCTCGAATGGAATGCGCGGCTTCTGCAAGGGGCAGCAGCCGTGGCCATCATTGCGATTGGGATCTACACGCTGACGGTCGCTGTTGTGACCTAGTTGAGCCGGAGAAGAATGACCGCTTCGGGTCATGAGCGGACGTCGCAAGTCTTCGCGCAAGATGTCCGTTAAAACCCCAAGAACGGACACGCGGTCAGGCGTGGCCAGCGTCCGCTATGGGCCAGGATCGGACATTCTCAAATTGTGAAATCGGTTCCCGGCTTTTTGCCAGCGCGACTCAAGTTTTTTGACGAATTCCCCCCAACAAATCCCTAGCAAGCAGCAGGGCGAGGACAGCATGCACGGCGACGGCCGGCCACAAGAGTGGACCGGCCCACTCGCCGCGGAGGCCGATGTAGGCGAGATACAGCATCACGAGCGTCGTGTAGGCCAGCATGCCGGCCAGGGGTGGCCCCGGCCAGCACGCTAGCCCCAACGCGATCAGCGCGATGCCGGCCACGCGTGCGACGGGAACGGCGACCCCTGTCAGCTCCGCACCGAGCAAAAACTGCCCGACGAGCGACGGGACAATGAGCAACGCCAGTCCGGTAGTTGCTTCGGCGACAGCGGCGAAAATCAGCGCCTTCTTCATCGCGCGAGGTCCCCCTCGTCTCTTGGCAGACCAACCCTTTCCGAAGCCGCTAGGGATTCGCTTCCGTGTGCTGCTCCGGCTTGAGATTGAAAGTCAGCTTGTCGATCTTGCCGGTGAACTTGAAGGGAACATCGTAGCGATACTCGATGAGCGCCAGCGGCGTTCGCGTATCCTCGCCAATGTCGAAGGTCTCGTCCTCCGGGAACGTGATCGGGGTGCCGTGCTCCAGTGAATTCCTGGCCACCTCCTTGCCGTCCACCGACAGCACGCCGGTGCCTCCCTTGCCCAAGCCATGGCCGTCCGACTTGAAGTCGAAAACGATGGTGTGCTTGCCCACTCCGAGCTCGGGCCCCTCCCACACGTGCGCTTGAGATCGAGCAGGTTATAGAGGAACACCACCTTGCCGCGGCCCACGCCGAATTCGCCCTTGCTCAGGAACAGGCCGTAGCCGCCGAAGCGCCCGCCGTCGGTGACGATCATGCCTTCGGCGCCCCCCTCGGGGATCTCGACCTCGGCGGTGATCGTGTAGGACTTGTTCAGGATGCTGGGCGCGCCGCTGTTCGGCACGCCGGACAATCCTCCCGTATAGGTGAAGTCGCTTCGTCCCGCCGTCAGGCTCGGGCGCGGCGTCGTGAAGCGCGCGAGCGTCGAGTTGTCGAGCGGCAGCACGTCGTACTTCGCGGCCTCAGAATAGAAGAGGTCCTGCATTTGTTTGAGCTTATCCGGCATCGCTGCAGCAAGGTCATTGAACTGGGTGGGATCCTCTATGACGTTGTAGAGTTCCCATTTGTACCCCGTGATCACATCCGGCGGCGTGGCGGTGCTTGCCGCCCACGGGAGATTGGCCGGGATCGTGGCGGCCACCCACCCGTCGTGATAGATGGCGCGATTGCCGAGCATCTCGAAGTATTGAGTAGTGTGCTGGGTGGGCGCATTGGCGTTCGCCTTGTCCCACGTGTACGTCATGCTCACGCCTTCGATTGCGCGCTGCTTGATGCCGTCGATCGTATTGGGTGCCGGAATGCCGGTCACTTCGAGCAAGGTCGGCACGATGTCGATGACATGGTGGAACTGACGGCGGATGCCGCCCACATCATTGATGTGGCCCGGCCATGACATGGCCACGCCCTGGGCCGTGCCGCCGAAGTGCGACGGTACCTGCTTGACCCACTTGAAAGGCGCGTCCATTGCCCACGCCCAGCCTGCCGCGAAGTGAGGGAAAGTCCGTTCCGATCCCCAGAACGGGTACCAGAGATACTGATCCTTGACGGGCACTTGAACGCCATTGAAGAACGTGAACTCATTTGGCGTGCCGTTGATCATGCCCTCTGCGCTCGCGCCGTTGTCGCCGCTGATGTAGATGATCAAGGTGTTATCGAGCTCGCCGAGATCCTCAACCGTCTGGATGACCCGGCCGATTTCGTCGTCGGCATACGCGAGGTACGCCCCATAGACGTCGGCTTGCTTGATGAAGAGCTTCTTCTCCTCAAGGCCTAAGGACTCCCACTCCGGCAGCTCCTTCGGCCAAGGGGTCAGCTTGGCGTTTTCGGGCATGATGCCGAGCCGCTTCTGGTTGGCGAAGATGGTCTCGCGCACTTTGTTCCATCCTTCGTCGAACAAGTGCATGTCGCTGATCTTCTTGATCCACTCGGGTGTCGGATGATGCGGCGCATGGGTGGCCCCCGGTACGTAATAGACAAACCAAGGCTTGCCGGGCGCGATCTCCTTGAGCTGCTTGATGTGCCCGATGGCCTCATCGGCCATTGCGGTTTCCAAATTCCAGCCGGGTTTGCCCTCGAAGGGGAAGATCGCTGTCGTATTGCGAAAGAGGTTCGGCTGCCACTGGCTGGCGTCGCCCCCGACGAAGCCATAGAAGTACTCAAAGCCCATGCCGTTCGGCCATTGGTCGAAGGGTCCGGCCTGGGTCGCCTGATAGAACGGCGTGTTGTGGTCCTTGCCGAACCACGAGGTGGCGTAGCCGTTGTCTCTCAGGATGGTGCCGATGGTGCCGTTCTCTTTGCGGATAATCGAGTTGTAACCCGGGAATCCCGTCGCGGCTTCGCCCACCACGCCGAAGCCGGCCACGTGGTGATTGCGCCCCGTGATCAAGGCCGCCCGCGTCGGCGAGCACAGCGATGTCGAGTGAAAATTCGTGTACCGCAGTCCGTTTGCAGCAATGCGATCGAGCGCCGGGGTCGGGACGACGCCGCCAAATGTTCCCGGCGCGCCGAAGCCGGCATCGTCGGTCATAATGAGCAGCACGTTGGGCGCGCCCTTCGGCGGCACGACGCGCGGCGCCCACCAAGCTTTCGACTCCGAGGCCTTCTCCTTGATCACTCCGCCGAACTTCGGATCCGGCGGCGGAAGTTGCTTTCCGTCGATCGTGGTCGTGGCGCCGGGTGAACCGGGTGTGCCAATGATTTGCTGGGCTCCTGCCGGAACCCCCGCTAGGGCAATCAAGGTCGCGACCGAAATGGAGAATGTCAGCAGGGGCGCCTTCATGACGCTTACTCCTCAACTCAAAGCCTCAGCACTCTCTTTCCTTGCGGCTCATTCGCTCGACTTGTTGTTCCTCATGGCTTCGCTGAGCCGCTTTTCGTCCTCGGGCGAGAGCTTCGGCCGATCGACCTTGACCGTCAGCTTATTGAGCTTGCCGGTGAAGGCGAACGGCGGCTTGTAGTCGGCGTCGTTGACGCCCGTGAGCGTGTCGGAGCCGATGTCGAAGCTCTCGTCCCATTGCAGGATCATCGGCAGCGTCTTTGGCATTGGCTTGGTGTCGACAACGTTGCCGTCGACCTTGAGCGTGCCCGTGCCGGGGCGGCCGACGCCGCTGAAGTCGTTGAAAGCGAGCGTACCCGAGCCCAAGCCGTCATACTTGAAATCGAACTCGACCGTGTGCTTGCCGGGCGTGAGCGCGTCCTTGCCTTCCCACTTGAGGCGCTCGAGATCGACCATGTTCCACAGCCACACCGGTTTGCCGCCAAGCAGGTAGAAGCCGTAGCCGGCGAAGCGCCCGCCCGAGGTCAGCATCATGCCCTCGGCGCCGCCATCCGGCACCTCGATGTCGGCCGTGACCGTGTAGGACGTGTTGAGCAGCAGCGGCGAGTCGCCCTGCGGCAGGCCGACCATCGGGCGCGTGTAGACGAACTCGGTGCGCCCTGCAGTGATGTTCGGCCGCGGCGCGACGATGCGCGCCGCCACCGACGCGTCCATCGGGAAGACCTGGTACTTTCGAGCCTCCTCGATGAACATCTTCTTCATTTCGTCGAGTTTTTGTGGATTCTTGGCGGCGAGGTCTGTGGTCTGGCTGAAGTCGGTGTTGAGGTCGTAGAGTTCGAGCACCTGGTTGTTCAGCGGGTCCGGGTTAGCCGGGCCGAAGGCTTCCCAGGGTGCGCGATTGACCTTGGTGCTCAGGAACCAGCCGTCATGGTAGAGTGCCCACTGGCCCATCATCTCGAAGTACTGGGTCGTGTGGCGTGACGGCGCCTTGGCGTTGGCCGCGTCGAAGGTGTAGGCGAAGCTGGTGCCCTCGATCGGCGCCTGCTTGATGCCATCGACCATTTCGGGCGCAGCGATGCCGGCGGCCTCGAGGATCGTCGGCACGACGTCGATCACGTGGACGAACTGCTCGCGCAAGCTCCCCTTGTCCTTGATGCGCGCTGGCCACGACACCACCATGTTCTGGTTGGTGCCGCCGAGCCGAGAGGCGTTCTGTTTGAACCAGGAGAACGGCGTGTCGAAGCACCACGACCAGCCGGCTGACATGTGGTTATAGGTCTGCTCGGTGCCCCACACGTCGTAGAATTTCATCTGCACGTCGATGGGCAGCTTGTTCAAGCCGTTGAAGAAGGCCACCTCGTTCGGCGTGCCCATGGGCCCACCCTCGGCGCTCGTGCCATTGTCGCCGTTGATATAAATGACGAGCGTATTGTCGAGCTTGCCCAGGTCCGCGAAGGCCTGGATGACGCGCCCGATCTCATGGTCGTTGTAGGCCGCATAGGCCGCGAAGATCTCGACTTGGCGTATGAAGAGCTTCTGCTCGTCGGCGGAAAGTGTGTCCCACTCCTTGAGCACATCCTTCGGCCAAGGCGACAGCTTGGCGTCCTTCGGGATCACCCCTAGCTTCTTCTGGTTCTCGAAGATGCGCTCGCTCACCTTGTTGTAGCCGTCGTCGAAGAGGTGCATCGCGCTGATCTTGTCCACCCACTCCTTGGTCGGGTGGTGCGGCGCATGCGTGGCGCCGGGCGCGTACTTGATGAAGATCGGCTTCGAGGGATCGGTCTGGTGAATCCGCGTCATCCAGTCGATGGCGTCGTCGGCCATGCCGGTGATGAGATTCCAATCCGGTTTACCCGCGAAGGGATAAATCTGCGTCGTGTTGCGGAACAGGTTCGGCTGCCATTGGTTGGCGTCGCCGCCGACGAAGCCGTAGAAGTATTCGAAGCCCATGCCGCTCGGCCATTGGTCGAAAGGGCCGACCTGACTGGCGGCGAAGGCCGGCGTGTTGTGGTTCTTGCCGAACCAGGACGTGGAGTAGCCGTTGTCGAGCAGGATTCGTCCGATCGTCGCCTTGTCCTTGGCGATGATGCTGTTGTAGCCGGGGAAGCCGGTTGACTGCTCGGAGATCACGCCGAAGCCGGCCGAGTGATGGTTGCGGCCCGTAATCAGGGCGGCGCGCGTCGGCGAGCAGAGCGCCGTGGAGAACACGCGGTTGAAGCGCAGGCCTTCGTTCGCAATGCGGTCCATGGTCGGCGTCGGGATGACGCCGCCGAAGGTGCTCGGCACGCCGAAGCCGGCGTCGTCAGTGATAATTAGCAACACGTTTGGGGCGCCCTTCGACGGCACGACGCGCGGAGCCCACCACGGCTTGGATTGCAGCGCGTCGTCCTTGATCACCCCGCCAAATTTCGGATCGGGCGGAGGGAGCTGCTCTCCACTGATGGAGGTCGTAGCGCCCGGCGAGCCCGGAGTGCCGGTGATCTCCTGGACTATCGCCGACATGCCGGCCAGGGCAATCAAGGCCGCGACCGAAATGGAGAATGTCAGGGAGATCGTCTTCATGATTGTTATTTCCTCACCCAATACGCGTTCTTCGTTCCTCAACAGGCATCATCAGTCGGCTCAGTGGCCATCCTTGCTTTGACCTTGAGCAAGTGGCGCCAATCTGTTTCTGGCGAAACACTTTCGCGATGGACGTGGTGGTAAGTCCCGAGGGGCCTTGCGCGGCGAACAAGCCAGCAGCTGTTGTCACCCAGGTGGTGACGCCCTCGCCAGTCCTTCCGTTTGCGACTGCGAGGTGCATTTCCGTAACTACATCGGACGGCACAAGAACGCTTCCGCCGGCATAGTAGACCGAGGCTCATGTCTGGTTTGGGTCAGGAGCTGACCTCGCCGTCTTCACGCGGAATGTCAGCTAGAATCTCGGGAGCAGACGCGACGTCGACGATCGCTGTGGGTCGGCTTCAGGCCACTAGCAGACAACCGCCGGGCACGGCTCCCCAACACGTTCCCCCATATGGGGGACTGTGCCGGCTTACACGGCCTGGTGTTCAGTCTTTGCGAAGGTTGCGCATCGAAGGGCGAGGAAAACATGCGCTCGCAAGTGACGCCAATTCTACTTGCTCCGACTGTCTTGATCAGAACGTCCATCGACGTCGCGCTTAATCAAAAACCTGCTGGGCTTTGCCGTAAGGGTACTACAATCAAAAGCCTTCTCGCGACGTTGCTTGCAACCGCGGCATTATCGGCCGCGCATGCAGTCGAGCCGAGCGACGGTTCTGTGCTTCCATTCCCGCCAGCGGCAATGGCGGGAGAGGCGAGACCGCGTCTCCAAGACTCCACCATGAAATGGCCGGCCGCACCGCAACGGCTGCCGAAGGATGCGCCGAACATTCTGATCGTCCTGCTCGACGACGTGGGCTTCGGCGTCGCCGAGACGTTTGGCGGCGAAGTTCACACGCCGACGCTCACCAAGCTCGCGAACGAGGGCCTGAGATACAACGCCTTCCACACCACCTCGATCTGCTCGCCGACGCGCGCGGCCCTGTTGACCGGCCGCAATCACACGCGCGTCGGATCGGGGACGATCGCCGAGCGCGCCGTCGCTTTCGACGGCTACACCGGGGTCATGCCGAAGACGGCCGCGACCGTCGCAGAAGTCCTTGAAACAATACGGCTACCACACGTCGGCGTTCGGCAAGTGGCACAACACACCCGCCACCGAGACGACAGCGATCGGCCCGAAGGACCGTTGGCCGAACGGCTATGGCTTCGAATATTTCTACGGATTCCTTGCCGGCGAGACGTCGCAGTGGGAGCCGCGGCTCATCGAGAACTACGATCACATCGAGCCGCCGCACGACGATCCCAAGTACCATCTCACCGAGGACATGGTGGGCAAGGCGCTCGAAGTGGCTCGACCAGCGAACAGTCGTTTGCGCCCGGACAAGCCGTTCCTCATGTACTGGGCGCCGGGCGCGGTGCACGGGCCGCATCACATCTTCCCGGAGTGGGCGGACAAGTACAAAGGCAAGTTCGACGACGGCTGGGACGCCTACCGCGAGCGCGTCTACAAGCGCCAGCTCGAAATGGGCATCATCCCGCCCGGCACCAAGCTGACGCCGCGCGACGAGACCATGCAGGCGTGGGCCGACGTCCCGGAGTCGCAGCGCGCCTTCCAGCGCCGCGGCATGGAGATCTTCGCCGGCTTCGTCGAGCACACCGACGTGCAGGTCGGCCGCCTGGTCGAGGGGCTCGAGGAGCGCGGCCTGCGCGACAACACGCTCATCATCTACATCTTCGGCGACAACGGCTCGAGCGCCGAGGGGCAGCAGGGCTCGATCAGCGAGCTGCTCGCGCAGAACAACATCCCGAACACCGTCGAGCAGCAGCTCGCCGCGCTCGATCGCCTCGGCGGCCTTGCCGCACTCGGCACGCCGAAGACCGACAACATGTATCACTCCGGCTGGGCCTGGGCGGGCTCGACGCCGTTCCGCAGCACCAAGCTCGTCGCCGCGCATTTCGGCGGCACGCGCAATCCGATGGTCGTCTCCTGGCCGAAGGGCATCAAGCCCGACAAGGCGATGCGCTCGCAGTTCCACCATGTCGTGGACATCGCGCCGACCATCTACGAGCTGCTCGGCATTCCTCAGCCCAAGGTCGTCAACGGCTACGAGCAGATGAAGATGGACGGCGTCAGCATCGCCTACACGTTCGGCGACGCTGACGCGAAATCGCGGAACGATATCCAGTTCTTCGACAACAACGGCAGCCGCGCGATCTACAAGGACGGCTGGATAGCCTGTGCCTTCGGCGCCTTCATCCCGTGGAACACGCCGGCATCTGTCGAGCGCTTCGCGAAGTGGGATTCAGCGACGGACGAGTGGGAGCTCTACAATCTCAACGAGGACTTCTCGCAGGCAGACAACCTGGCATCGAAGGATCCGGAAAAGCTCGCGGAGATGAAGAAGGAGTTCCTCGAGCTTGCCGAGGACAACAAGGACTTCCCGATCGGCGCCGGCAACTGGCTGCGTCTCCATCCCGAGGACCGGATCAAGACACCCTATACGAGCTGGACCTTCGACTGCGAACATCCGGCGCATGCCCGAGTTCACGGCTCCCGGTCTCGGCCGTGAGAGCAACAAGGTCGAGATCGATCTCGATGTGAAGGACGGGCGACAGCGGCGTGCTCTACGCCGTCGGCGGCGCCGGCGGCGGCGTCACGCTCTACATGGACAAGGGCCACCTCGTCTATCTCTACAACATGATGATCATCGAGCAGTACGAGGCCCGCAGCGCGGAGCCGCTCGCTGCCGGGCAAGCACAAGATCGAGGTCATCACTGATATTGCCGGGCCTGGCAAGCAAGGGACAGCGACCCTGCTGGTCGACGGCAAGGAAGTCGCGAAAGCGGAGCTCAAGCGCACCGTGCCTGCCGCATTCTCCGCAAGCGAGAGCTTCGATGTCGGCGTCGATCTCGGATCGACGGTCGCGCTCGCGTACTACGACAGGCGGCCATTCGAGTTCAGCGGCAAGATCGAAAGTGTCAAAATCGATCTACTGAAGCCAGACGTCCGCTAAGGGCCAAATCCAGACATTCAGAGCTTTATAGTTCGCTGGCAGGTTGTGGAACACGGCCTTCCCAATCGCGTCGAAGGGCGGCGGTGCGCCAGCTAGGTCAACACCTTCTGAATATCCGTGATGGAAGCCTTCGTAAACGTCTTGCCGATTTCGGATATCAGTCGATCCTGAACCTCCTTATGCAAAGTCGGGCGGATTTGACCCAAGGTCTGTGGGTCGGCGATGAGGACAAGCGCCGCGAAGTCTCCCTTGTGGGCCCGGCGATATAGCTCTTTGGCCAGCTGTTTTGCGAACGTCGCCTCATCGGTCTCCTGATGTGATGACTCCGGTGGGCGCTTTCCCGCAGGGCCATCATCGAGAAGATGGGTGGGCTTGAACTCGGCTTCAAATGTCAGCACGACCTTTTCACGACCTGCATTGCGGAAAAACCGCGCGCCCGTCCCATCAGCCACGACAACGAGTGCATTGTGGGGTATCTCCACTGCCATCACCGCTCTCCTGTTAATTTCGATCGCCGATGACGAGGTCGGACGCCCAGCCTCACTATTGCTTAGACTATGGACTGTTCTGACCTGTTGGTGATCGGGACGATCCCGTCGTCTCTTGTCCTGCCGGCTGTAGCTCGTGGACCACCAGCAGAACCCCGAGCAGGATGCAAAACATAACGCCCATCGCCATCCAAATCTTTCGACCAGAGGGTTCCGGGGGAAGAGGCCACTTTGGAGGTTGTGTCATTGCCAATTCTCCTAGCAGAGAATGGTCTACGCCAGACCGACGCGGCAACGCCAACATGAACAGCAAAGGTGGCTGGCGGAAGGCGGCTCGAATTACAGCCAGCCGCGGCGTTTGAAATACAGGTAGGGCAGCACGGCCGAGGCTATCATCAGCACAATAGCCCACGGATAGCCTAGCACCCATTTGAGTTCCGGCATGACCTCGAAGTTCATGCCGTAGATAGATGCGACGAGGGTCGGCGGCAGAAAGACGACGGCAGCAACAGAAAAGATTTTGATGATCTGGTTCTGCTGCAGATTGATGAGACCGAGCGTAGCATCGAGCAGGAAATTGACTTTGTTCGACAGGAAGGCCGTTTGATCGGTCAACGCCACAACATCGCGATATAGCGTCTTGGCGCGGACCTTGGCATCCTTGCCGGCTCTCTTATCGGCCAACTCGACAGTCGTGTGGTAGGTCAGCAGCCGGTTGATGCTGACAAGGCTCTCGCGCACCTTGGTCAGGAGATCCCCGTCCCGACCGATCTGCTCCAAGAGCCCTTCCAAGTCGCGCGTCCTTACCGAGCTGCCTGCAGGGCGACGCCTGCGAAACACCTCCCGTGAGATGGTGTCGATATCCACGGCGGTCCGCTCCAGCGCATCCGCCATGCGGTCGCCTAGGGCTTCAATGAGGCTCAGCATGACCTGCTCGCCATTTCCGCACGGGACGGCATTGGCTTTCTGCGCGCGGGCGAGGAAGTTTGCGAAGGCTTTTGTCTCGTCGTAACGAACGGTCACGAGCGTCTGGCCCTTCAGCACGAACGTTATCGGTGTCAGGATCGGGTCGTCGGTGTCGATTTGCGCCACCGCGGCGATGGTCATGAACTCGGCGCCGTCTTCATTATAGAGACGGGCCGACACTTCGATCCCCTGCATCTCCTCGCGGGTCGGAACCGAGATACCAAGCAGGGCCTCTATCTGCCTGTCTTCTTCTGAAGTGGGTTTGATCAAATCAAACCAAACAACGGGCGCGGCTGTCCGCTCATCGGAGGACGTTGCGTTGCTCGGGACAAGACGGTTTGCAGCATGGCGATAAGCGCGCAGCATGATCGGCTCCGTTTGGTGCAGGCCGCCGCCGCGGCCAGCAAGAGCCCGTCGATTTTAGGCTACTGCGACCGCGTTCGACGGCATTCGACTACGACTGTTCGTGTTCATTGTTGCCGGTCCAGATCTTCCGGGGGCGTCGTACGCCGTCAGGTCACGCTCTCAAGGTCTTAATCGGCCGTGCCGTCTTAGCCAAAATTTGTGCGCCAGTCACTGTGCCATCTGACGCTGCTGTGCGACAGGCACCCACGGCAACGGTACGTGATGAGATCGTTGGTTACGGCGCGACGATCAACGGTCTGCCGATTTTGGAGGGAGAAGAAGCGAATACCCTTAAACAGTGGTATCGCGAAAACGTCATCGGTGGGCAGGGGTCGTTCCTCATGCCCGCGCAAGGTTTTGGGGACTTCGGCCGCGCCATTCGACAGAAGTTTGTTGTCGAGGTCAGCAGCCGCGACTGCGCTTCCGCATGCCAACGACAAACTGTGGCGGGACACAATTACGATCGTCTGCGGTAGCTATACCGAAAGACGCCTCGACCACATATGCGGACGTCAAGTCTTTCGGTGCAAAAGTTGGGACGATGCCGGTGCCTGCGCATTTATGACTTGGTCGCGCAGCGGCTTTCCTCTTCTTACGGGTGAAAGGAAGCGCACGCCCAACAGCACGCCCGTGCGCCAAACGACTTCGCAGTCGGCGCGCGTTCCATCAATCTCCACGATCAACTCGAAGCGGTCAGGTATGATCAGACCGACCTGCGAGCTGACTGCGAGGCGACAGCCGCTTTCGGAGAGATCGCGCAGCGTGCAGGGCACGCTGGCATGGCCGTTATTGAATGAAGCTTTCGCGGCCTTCAACTGGCGGGGGCGGGACGAGCGTCTTTTCTCATCCATTGACGTGCACTCTAAAGGGATGCCACCGCTTTGGTGGCGGTTCAATCAATCCCACCAGGCGATTAACGACCGGTGAACGGACAGCATCCCGATCCCTCAAGAGCTCGCGGTTCAGAAAATTTTACAGGAATACCCAATCGCCGGAAGCCGCGAGAAGACGACGAACTGGTCACACAGCCGCTCCTTTCTGATGGCGCCAGGCGGCTCACACACATATGTGGGCGCCTTTTACGCAACCGAGACATTGAAAAGACTCCCAATGCCATACGTGGCGACGGCCGCGGCCGCGCCGATTAGCAGCATGCGTGCGCCGCCGAACAACGCGTTGCGCCCCGAAAAGAGACTCAGTGCGGCGCCGACGCAAAAGAGGGCCGCCCCTGAAAGGCCGGCGGCGATAAAAATGCCATTCTCGCTTAGGCCGAGCAGGAAGGGAATGAGCGGCAGGACGGCGCCGATGCCGAAGGCGATGAACGAGTAGATCGCAGCACCCCAGGGCGAGCCGAGATCGTCTGGGTTGAGACCCAGTTCTTCGCGCGCGAGCGTGGCGAGAGCCTTCTCGGGGTCCTCGACGAGACGCGTGGCGATCCTTCGAGCGTCTTCGATGGGAATGCCCCGCGCAGCGTAGATGAGGGCGAGCTCTTCGGCTTCCTCGGCCGGGTAGGTTTCGAGCTCCTCGCGCTCCTGGCCGATCTGGTATTCGAACATCTCGCGTTGCGATAGCATCGAGATATACTCGCCGGCGGCCATGGAGAAGGCCCCTGCGAGCAACCCGGCTACGCCCGAAAGCAGAATCATTTTCGGCTCGGCTGCGGCGCCTGCCACACCCATGACGAGACAGGTGTTCGAGACCAGGCCGTCGTTGATGCCGAAGACGGCAGCTCGCAACGTGCCCCCGCTCGAGCCGGAATGGCGCCTCCCGATGTCCGAGACCGTCGTCGGCATGGCGTGTCCGGCGGCCGCCACGGACCCCGAGTAAACAGACACACCGCGGACTTTCATTGCCGCGAGGACTGGCCGCATCGACCTGGGTCCCAGGACCGTGACCAGCTTCGCGACGATCTTGGCTCGAAGCGAGGGGTGAAACGCCTTGTCCTGATCGGCGAGACTTGCGGCCAGGATCGCGGCTTGCTCCTCAGCGGCGCGCGCCATTTTGCGAAAGAGCTCGGCCTTGACCGGATCGGGCTCGGCTGCGGCAACGGCCTCGGTGAGCCATGCCGCCGTCTTCTCAGAATACCATCGCGCAGCGGTGGACATATCTCTCCCCGTTTACCGATGCAGCAGTTTGTCGAGACGTAGCTCCCCGCCGAAGCCAGACAGCCTTCTTCGCCGCCGCCAGTGCCGATAGAACGCCCTCTTGACGACTTCCGTAAGCGCCAAATAGGCAGCAACCGCGACGATGAGGAAGACAAAGAACAGGGGTGGCGGCACGACAAATCCAAACCAGGCTCCAATCGGCGTCAGCGGTATGAGCAGTCCCGTCAGCACCACTCCCACAGAAAGTGCTGCAAGCACAATATGGGGCCGGCTAGCCCAGGGTCGCCTGCGCGTGCGGATGACAAAAATGACAAGAGACTGGGTCGCGAGCGACTCGATGAACCATCCGGTCTGAAACATCGGCTCGCTGGCGCCGAACAGCTTAATCAAGGCGTAGAAGGTCAGGAAATCAAACAAGGAGCTCACGGGTCCCAGTACGAGCATGAACCGTTCGATAAATTTCAGATCCCAGCTCGCTGGCCTTCTCACCGCTTCAGCGTCGACATTGTCGAACGGCACTCCCACCTCGGAAAGATCGTAGAGCAGATTGTTTAGCAAGACCTGTGTCGGCAGCATGGGTAGAAACGGCAGAAACAACGCTGCACCGGCCATGGAGAACATGTTGCCGAGGTTTGAGCTGGCTCCCATCAGAATGTACTTGGTGACGTTCTCCACCGTGCGGCGGCCTTCGAGAACTCCATCGTGGAGTACACCCAGGTCATGCTCGAGAAGGACCAGATCGGCTGCTTCCTTGGCGACATCTGCCGCGCTGTCCACTGAGATGCCGACATCGGCGGCGTGAAGGGCAGAGGCGTCATTGATGCCGTCGCCGAGAAACCCGACTGTGCGGCCCGACCGCTTCAGAGCCAGCAGGATCCGCTCCTTTTGTTGCGGCGTCACACGACAAAACAGATTGACGGACGATAGCTTTGCCCGGAGCGCTTCCTCGCTCAGCGTGCTGATCTCATGGCCTGTCAGCAGACCTTTCACGGGCACACCGATGCGGTTGCAGATGTTCTGCGTAATGCGCTCGTTGTCGCCGGTCAGGATCTTGACATCAACGTGCGCGGCGGCGAGAGCCTCGATGGCCGCAGCAGCATCCGGCTTGGGAGGGTCGACAAAGGCGAGAAAGCCGGTGAACGTCAAATCGGTTTCGTCACCGACGATGGCGTCGTCGTGGGTGCGGTCTAACTCGCGAGCGGCGACTGCGAGCGCGCGATAGCCTTCGGAACCGAGGCGATCGAAATCACTGACGAGGCGCTTCCGGACCTCGTCGTCGAGGCTCTGGCGCGTGCCGTCCTCCGCCTCGTAGTGGGTCGAAAGAGCGATGATGTCTTCCGGGGCACCTTTGACAACGAGGAGACGTGACTTACCGTTGTCGACGAGAACGGAAACCCGCCGCCGTTCGAAATCGAAGGGGACCTCGTCGATCTTGTGCCACTCAGCTGTCTCAACCTTCTCGTGGGCCAAGATAGCCTCGTCGAGCGGGCTCTTGATTCCGCTCTCGAACGCACTGTTGAGATAGGCGAGATCGAATACCCGCCTGCTATCGGCTCCTGATACATCGATGTGCTGCACAAGCTTGATGCGGGATTCGGTGAGCGTACCGGTCTTATCGGTGCAGAGGACGTCCATAGCGCCGAGATCGTGGATCGCGGCCAAGCGCTTGACGATGACGCGTCGGTCCGCGAGCCGTCGCGCGCCCTTCGCGAGGGTGACGGTCACGACCATGGGGAGAAGTTCGGGCGTCAAGCCGACCGCCAGAGCCAGGGCGAACAGTAGCGTCTCTAGCCACGGGCGCTGAAAGATGACGTTGGCTGCCAGCACGAACAACACCAGAAAGACGGTGAAGCGCAGCATCAGGAACCCGAAACTGCGGATTCCTTGTTCGAACGCGTCCGGAGGTCGTTGCGCCGCAAGTCCTCCGGCGAGACCCCCGAGTTCGGTCGTCCGCCCTGTTCGACAGACAAGTGCTTTCGCCGTGCCAGAGATGGCGGAGGTTCCCATGAAGAGCGTGTTGAGAGCGTCGGTCGCGTCGTCACAAGGCCTGCTGAGATCATCGGTGCGCTTCTCGACAGGATAGGCTTCCCCAGTCAGCAGAGCTTGATTGACGAAGAAGTCGTGTGCCGCGAGTAGCCGACAGTCAGCGGGAACGACGTCGCCGGCCACCAGCTTGACCACATCACCCGGCACGAGCCTCTCGACCGGTATCTCCCGCTCCTGCCCATCCCGGATAACAAGCGCGCGCAGTCCGACCGAGCGGCGGAGCGCATCGACGGCGTTCTCGGCTCGCAATTGCTGCGTGAGATCCAGCACGACACTTAAGAGAATGATCACGAGAATGATCACGAAGCTTGCGACCTCGCCGGTCCAAGCCGAAAGGCCGCTGGCGAAGAGCAGGATCAGTATCAGGGGGTTTGCAAAGCGGTCGGCGAACTGCAGCCAGAGGGGCCGACGACGCTGCATCAGCGCATCGTTAGGTCCGTGCTCCACGAGGCGCCTCTCGGCGTCCGTTTGAGCAAGTCCAGCTCTGGAGGCCTTGAGGTCCCCGAGTAGCTGTTCGAGGGGGATGTTCCAAATCCGGCTATCGGCCATACGTCACGCCGCTCTGCAGCCCGCCAGGTTGAGCCAAGTCGCCGGAGGCACTGAAATACCTAGTTACGGGCCGGGACGAATGCTTTGATGACGATCAAGCGACGTCCGCTGGTGCACACTTCGAATGCCTGATGCCCGTTTCGCCTGCCAGGGCTGATCCTAAAGACGTTACCGCGCGCTGTCTCTCTAAGGGCAAGAGGCTGGAACTTGCGATGAGCATGGCTGGCCCTCCGCAAAGTCCGGTATGGGTCAGAAGTTGACTTCAGCGTCTTTCACGTCGATGTCCGCTAGGGCCTCATGAGCAGACCCCACGTCGGTCGCGTATGACGGCCGCTAAGGGCCAATTGCAGACTCCGGCGATCGAGGCACGATTAAGTGGTGACGCTTGCCCGGCGCCGCGACGAGGAGACCGCGGGAAATGTCTGTCGAAATCCGCTCGGCAACGGCCGATGACCAAGAGGCAATAGTCTCCCTGGTCCGCAGCGAACGGCTCAACCCGACGGCGCTCAATTGGGCGAATTTTGTTGTCGCAGTAAGTAACCGCGAGTTGGTGGGCGCAGCACAAATCCGACAACACAAGGACGGCTCACGCGAGCTCGGTTCTCTCGTTGTGCATCGCTTGTGGCGTGGTCAAGGCGTGGCTTCGCGCCTTATTGAGACGCTGCTTGCCAGCGAACAGGGCCGAGTGCTGACCATCACTGGGCAGACTCGCGCCGCATACTTTGCCCGTTGGGGATTCCGACCGATTGAGAAGAGCCGTGCGCCAGCCGCGATCAGGTTCCACTACAACGTGGGCTCCATAGGTGGCGGTCTATTCTCGTTGTTCCAGGGCCGGTCTCCAAACCGCCTGGTAATCCTCGACCGTATGCCAGTGCGAGACTTGGGATCGACCATCCCTCAAGGACGTGAGTGCTGAAGCCACGCTGGTGATCTTCGATTGGAGCTGGAGCCAAGTGATGGCCGCTCTAGTGCCTGGCATCCAGCTCTTCATAGTGACGAAAGATGCCCTCCTCGCTAAAGGGGAGGCGCCGAGGGGACGCAAGATATGCCGCGATGCGCGGACGCTCCGCAACTCTGTCGTGTAAGGCGATTACTCGCGGAACCCTCCTTTCGAGCCGCGCCATCGCCCGCGGAAATGCGTAACGCAGCCCGGCGACGACTTGGAACAGGGAAAGGTCCGGGTAGCTTAGTCGGGCCCCCACTAGGTGGGCGTCTCCGGTCGGGTTGCGTTCCAGCACGCGCTCAAAGTAGCCAAGGAATTTCGGTGCTCGTGAAGTCACAAAGTCAGCAGCCCGGCGTCGGGCTTCCGCGCGCTGGTCCTCATAGTAGAGGCGGCCGGCGATCGGATGATGCGTATCATGAACCTCGGAAATGAGATCTGCGATCGTCAACTGCAGTTGATGAGCCCAGTGCCGACCCGCCTCTGCGCGTGGCGCAACGTTGTGGCGCCCTCCAAGGAACAAAAGGATATTCGCAGTCTGTCCGATAAGGAGGTTGCCGGCTCTGAGGAAGGGCGGCGCGAATGGCGGGCGCTCGACGGTCTCCCCATTGAGAAGCTGCATCATGGCCGGCATGCCGGCCTTTGAGCCCCTCGCCACGTCGACATAATCGGCGCCCGCCTCTTCAAGGGCCAAACGCACGAACTCGCCCCTTCCCTGAATGGTTGGCCAATAATAGAGCTCATATCGCATACGTTCCCGCCTTCCGAGCGCCTTGGGCAAAATTGATCGAGCCGAAAGTGGTGGGCCGCGACCAATGCTAATGCCCTTGCAGGGCCAATCGCTAGAGGAAAGCCCTCCTACGCCTCCTCAGAGGTGCGCTCGGTCTCGCAAGTCGGCTTCGGGCCAATTGCAAACGTCGGCTTGCACAGATTGCTGTCCACTTTTCGCTGTTTCTCGACGCGGCCCCGGCAATCCGGTTCCGTTCGAGCGAATTGGGAACAACGCCGTGTTCGATCGCCGGACCAACTGGTTCAGGGGCTACGCTTAGAAGAATGGCCCCTTCGCCGAAGTTGTCGGCCAGTTTGGACAATACGACAACGACCGCGCAAGACCTGCTTACGACCTGGACCTTGGTGGTATCAGGGTGGGCTGGACAAGCAGCCGAGACGGATCGAGACGGCCGAGTTCGAGCGGCGCCTGATCGCGCTGCTCACTGCCAGCCATCGCTTTAGGGCCCGAGCCCGATCACCTTCGTCATGACGAGGAAATAGATGACGATCGTCAGAACATCCTGAACGATCGTGGCGACGGGCCCGGCCCCGAAGGCGGGGTCGAGTCCGATGCGCGACAGGGTCCAGGGAAACAGGAGGCCAATGCCGCACGCCAGGACGCCTGCAGCAGCCAGCGAGACACCGACACCCACGGCCATGGCGATGTTCCCAAACACGAGCCACACGGCCAGCATCGCTGCCAATCCCAGGACAACGCCGATCGTCCCACCCGTGACGATCTCCGACCACAACAATTCCAGCAATGGCTTGCTGCGCACCGACAGGCCGCGCACGGCGATCGCCTCGGTCTGGGTGCCAATGGCGTCTGTCAGGTAGACGAGTCCTGGGATGAAGAAGGCGATCATGACGTTCGATTGCAGTGCTGTCTCGAAGCCGACCATTACCGCCGTCGCGACGGAGCTCAATGCCAGCCCCGCTAGAAGCCACGGCAAACGGCTGGCGACCCGGCGCAGTGGCGGGTCCTCCAAGGCGTGGCGGGCGCCTGCATTCTCGCGCATGATGCCGGCCATCACGTAGACGTCCTCACTGTGCTCCCGACCCAGGACATCGAGCAGCGTGTGAGCGGGAATGAGCCCGATGGGCCGGCCGTTGCTCGCGATGACCGGCAGTACGGTGACCGATCTCTTGATCGCGATGTCTGCGGCCTGCTCCTGATCCATCTCGGCAGGGACGACGGGCCAGTCGGCTCGTCCGATCGACTCCAGCGGCGTTGCGTCGTCGCATTCGACGAGCCGACGCAGCTCCGCGGACGCGATGTAGCGGCCGGACGCGTCAGTCAGAAGCACCAGGTCCACGGTTTCGAAATTCCCGGACCGCAACAGCCCTCGCACGCCTCCAACGCTCTCACCGGCAGGCACCACGGGCACGCGCCTCATGGCCAGATGGCCGGCAGTCTCGCTCTTGTAATGGTGAGGCAGATCCGTTTCGGTCATGGCGCTAAGTCCAATGAGAAAGGCGTTTCGCGCCGGGCAGTATCGGGCCGCGCCGCTGGAACCAGCATATGGGCCGATCGCGGCCGGGTCATCGCCCTCCCCGCACTTCGTCACGACTCATCCCGAGTGAGCCGCAAATTTCCGCGGCGGCCTTCCGTAAGACCCTTCAGAAGCACGACCCGGGAGTCGTCGATGTGCTATGTGACATCCTCGTCGCGCGAATTTTGGCTCCTCCCGTATGCCGGCGATTGATTGGGGTCAAACTCCTCGGGAGAGATGCAGACTAAGCCCAAACGGTTCCTGATCCACTTCGCGGCCTACCTGGCCGTCAATGCCCTGCTGATCGTCATCAACCTGGTGAGCACACCGGGCAAGTACTGGTTCTACTGGCCATTGCTCGGTTGGGGCTTGGGCATCGCCGGGCACGCATTTGGGGTGTTGCGGCATTCAGGAAGATCATTTTCCGCGCCCCGCACATAGGAAAACCGGCGCAGGTCCGTTGCCCTCCTCGGTGTGCTACCAGGAGCGCCTTGGACATTGATGAGGCCTCCGTGCCGATCAGAAATCGAGCGATTATTCGAACCGCCACCACCCTCCTGATGAGTGTGACCCTCCAGCTTGGACTTGGCACCGATGCGAACGCTGACGACGATCATCTCGGGATCGCCGAGTTCGAAATCGCCTGCATGCCCTGCCACGGCATCGAAGGGCGCGGTGATGGCCCGCTTGCGGGTACGCTGAGAGTGCCTCCGGCGGATCTGACCCGGATTGCCAAGTCCAACCAGGGCAAATTCCCGTCGAAGAAAGTGGCGGAAATCATTGATGGCCGCGCGGCTGTTGCCGCTCATGGTGCGAGAGATATGCCCGTGTGGGGTGACCGCTATCGCTTCGCCACCGAGGGCGGCGAAAGCCCCAAGGCGGTTGAACAAAGGGCTCGCGCGCAGATCAACGCGCTGGTCAGGTATCTTGAGGCGATCCAAGAGCGATAAAGGTTCCAGGAAACCAGTCGAGCATTAAACAGCCTAGGTTCAGCCTCCTTGCTCAGGAGCCGCCACTCATCTTGGAGCTTCCGTTGATCGCGCTGAAAATCCATCACACGACGACTTATCGCTACCGTCAGCCGGTGAGCCTCGGGCCGCACCGTTTGATGCTCCGCCCGCGCGAGAGCCGGGATCTTCGACTGATGTCGAGCGATGTGACGGTGACGCCCGCCGCGGCGGTAACCTGGGCGCATGACGTCTACGGCAATGCCGTGGCGACGGCCACCTTTCAGACCATGACCGACAATCTTGTCATCGCCAGCGTCGCCGAAATCCAGCTCAACACCGCCGCATGGCCTGTCTTCGACATCGCCGCCTCTGCCATCTACTACCCCTTCCGATATTCCGATGATGACTGGACCGACCTCGGCGCACTGACGATCCAGCAATATCCGGACCCGGCAGGGCGGTTGCGGGAGTGGGCACGTGCGTTCGTCCGAGGCAACCCGACGGACACGCTTTCCCTGCTCAAAGACCTCAGCGCCGGCGTCTCAAAATGGATCTGTTATCAGAGCCGGGACGACGAGGGCACTCAATCGCCGACCCAGACCCTGGACCGCGGTTGGGGATCCTGCCGCGATTTCGCGGTCCTCTTCGTCGAAGCGGCGCGCAGTCTCGGTTTCGGGGCGAGGATCGTCTCTGGCTATCTCTACAATCCGGATCAGACCGTTGTCGGGTCCGGAGGTGCGGGATCGACGCATGCCTGGGCCGAAGTCTATGTGCCGGGTGCGGGCTGGATCACGTTCGATCCAACGAACCGGAGTGTCGGTGGCTTCAATCTGATCCCCGTCGCCGTCGCGCGCCACATACGGCAGGCAATCCCGGTGGCCGGCAGTTTCGTTGGGATGACTGATGCATTCCAGGGGATGTCGGTGGAGGTCCGCGTAACATCCGTGAGGTAGTCGAGACTTGCGATCGGTACAGCCAACTGACTTTGATTCAAGCCGGCGCAGGTCGGCAGCTCGTATCTCTTCCGCGGTCATACAATAGTGCCGAAAAGTTTCCCGATGCCAGCGGTGAGAGCCATCGCCAACGCGCCCCAGAATGTCACGCGGGCTGTGGCACGCAGAACGTTTGCGCCGCCTGCTCTTGCACCGATCGCACCCAGTAGAGCGAGAAAGCCCAAAGACGCAGCGGACACGATGGGGACCAGCGCGCTTGCGGGCGATACGACAACCATGAGCAAGGGCATGGCCGCGCCGACAGAGAACGTTGCGGCCGATGTCAGTGCAGCTTGCACGGGGCGCGCGGTGGTGATTTCCGATATCCCAAGCTCATCGCGCGCGTGGGCGCCCAAGGCATCTTTCGCCATAAGCTGCTGGGCAACCTGCCGCGCAAGCGCCTGATCGACACCACGCTTGACATAGATTTGGGCAAGCTCGTCGAGTTCAAAGCCGACATTTTCGCTCAACTCCTTGCGTTCGCGCGCGAGATCGGCCTGTTCGGTATCGGATTGCGAGCTGACGGACACGTACTCGCCGGCGGCCATCGACATGGCGCCAGCTACCAATCCCGCGATACCCGCGATCAAGACATCGCTTTGGGTTGCAGCCGCAGAAGCAACGCCGACGATCAGGCTTGCGGTCGAGACGATACCATCATTGGCGCCGAGCACCGCGGCTCTCAGCCACCCGATGCGGTCGACGAGGTGATTCTCAGGGTGCGTGCGAAGTCGACTCATTTGATTTCCCGGCTGTGTCCGATCCACCCGAGCGACATAGAATGATAAGGCCGTTCCACATGGCGCCGCAGAATGTCAAGCCCAACTTCTTGCACATCTCGGCGCCCTGGTTGGCAATCGTATGCGTGGATGAGATTCCCATGCGGTTTGCGACATTGATTGAGCGTAAAGAAAAGCGGCGACCAGCTTGCTTACGGAAACACAGGGCAATGTGGCGATGGATGGGCGATGGGCGAGCCATATGATGTGATTGTGATCGGATCGGGCCTCGGCGGCTTGACCTCGGCCGCGCTCCTCGCGCGCGCTGGGCGGAAGACGCTGCTGATCGAGCGCAACCACGGCGTCGGCGGAGCCGCCTCGACCTATAAGGCCGGCGACCTAATCGTCGAGGCGTCGCTCCATGAGACAAGCGATCCGCGCGATCCGATCGATCCCAAGCATCATGTTCTGGCACGCGCTGGCGTCCTCGATGAGGTGGAGTGGGTGCCCACGGGGTCGCTCTACGAGGTGCGCGGCGGCCCCGTGGGGGCTCCGTTCGTCTTGCCCGAGGGCTTTGCCGCTGCTCGCAACGCGCTGACGGAGCGCTTCCCATCCGCCCGCGCGGGCATCGGAGCCGTGCTCGGCGACATGGAGCGCATCGCGATAGGCCTCGGCACACTCAGTCGCGGCCGAGAGGCCTTTCGAAATCCTATCGAGGCGATGTCGGCGCTCACCAAGTTGGGACCCTTGGTCAAAGGATCGACAGCAAGTTGGGTCGTGGCACCACCGTGAATCTCTTTCTGCCCCAGTCGCCCCAAACCCAGTTCGCGCCGGCGCCGACAAAGCCAAAGAAGCATCCGTCGCTGCCGGCGAGACCGTGCTCGTTGTCGAGGACAATCCCGATCTCCGCACGCTATCGATCGATCGTCTAAGGCTTCTTGGCTATCGCGTCCTCGAAGCCGACAGCGGTCCTGCCGCGATCGCCGTGCTCAAGACTGGCGAGAAGATCGATCTCATCTTCAGCGATGTCGTGATGCCGGGTGGCGTCACGGGCTATGAGCTCGCGCGTCTTGCCAAAGCGCGATTCCCTGCGATCAGAATACTGCTCACGTCTGGCTACGATGCCGAACTCGCTTGCACGCAAGGCCCCGCATGGAGCGAGCTGAAGGTGCTGCGCAAGCCCTACAAACAAGCCGACCTCGCCCGCACCTTGCGCGAGGTGCTCGAAAGCTGATGGCCGCGTGCGGCTTCTTTGGTGCTTTAAATGCGGGCCGTCGCATCTTCTGGCCAGGGCAATCCGGCCTGGGAGGGCGCTGACAATTTCATGAGGTCTTTTGATTCTGCTCAACGATGCACGCGCGGCCGTCTGTTAATAAGCTAAAATGCGGGAATGTATTAATAAAGACGCGCGGTTAAGCTGTCGTATTTTCGACTTGAAGCGTCGAATCGCGGAGGAAGAACGGCGCGTCGCTCTGGAGAGCATGCCGTGGGACACGCGGGTCCGAAGCGAGATCGTTGAACTCATGGAGAAGACGCTGAAAGACCTGGAAGCGCGCATGGTCACACTTCAAAGCGCGGATCAGGAACAGCTAAAAAAGTGAGGTCGTCGCACGGCGTCAAGAATTTCCAGAGTTGCGATGCGACGCTGAGGGAACAGATGCGCTCTGCGGCTCGTACGCGGACTGACCGTTTGCTATAATGATCTATTGGGATACGGGCGGTGTACGGGCGGTGGAGCTTCAAATTCGTGTAGCAAGAATCGAAGGTAACGCCGGAGAGCGTGGGAGCCACTTCAGGGATGCGGAGACTAGCCGGTACACTGATAATCGTGGCATGCCTAGCGTGCGCAACGGCATTTCCTATGTGCGCATCGGCGCAGGGAAATCTTGAGAAAGGCAGCATTAGTTTTGTGCTCAATTGTGCCGTGTGTCATGGCATGGACGGGCGAGGAAAAGGTCCCCTTGAGGATGTCCTAAAGGTCGCGCCAGCCGATCTCACTCTTCTCACTGCGCGCCATGATGGGCAGTTTCCGTCTGCCAAGGTCTCAGATGTAATTCGAAATGGCAGCGCCGTACTGGGTCACGGCACCACTGAAATGCCGGCGTGGGGCCAATACTTTGAGAGTAAAAGAAAACCCGATGTGGCACGCTCCCGGATTGCAGATCTGGCTCGCTACCTTGAAAGCATTCAAGAGAAAATAAGCCCTATGCCGGCCCGCTAAACGCAGTCGGCCCGGCCACGCGGCCTTCAGCGGCAGCGATATCTCCAAATCTGATCAGGCGTATCGTGTGAGCTTCGGAAAGTGCGACTAGGTGGCCGATTGGCGTAACCACGGCGGGCCCAGCACGCAGGAAGTGTGGTCGGTGAGTTGGATAAAAGCCTGTTTGAGTCCCTCCGATATCATGCGTTTGACCACCTTGACTTCCATCAACGCGCTCGAGGATCTGAGAATTCCAATAGCTCGATGAGCGTTAGTGCAGGGAATAGATGAACGGTGTCACGAGAGGGTAGCGATGACTTGCGCATGCTGCATTGTCTCAAGCGGCTTCAGCAGTAGGTGGCAACGCACAGCTTGAGCTGCTCCTCGGTCCCTGGTGCGAATGCACCCACCTTGCGCTCGCATAGTCAGGCTAAGAGTAGAGTGATGAATGACATCGCCGAGCTTGGATTGCGCATCGCTGCGGCGGCAATAGCGGGCGGCGTCGTAGGCGTAAATCGAGATCTCCATGGGAAACCCTCCGGTGTGCGTGTGCATGCGCTCGTATCGCTTGGGGCTGCATTGATCACGATGGCAGGCACGCAGCTTGGGGTGGGTGATGCCAACGTGGATGCGGTAAGCCGCGTGATCCAGGGTATCGTCGGCGGTATTGGGTTTCTTGGCGCCGGCGTCATTCTTCGCGGCGAAGGCGGCTTGCATGTTTATCATGTGGCCACCGCAGCATCGATCTGGGTGACCGCAGCAATCGGCATCGCCTGCGGTCTCGGTGCCTGGCGAATGGCCGCGCTGGCAGTCGTCGCTGTGGTGGCTATTCTTGTCATTGGCAGCAGGATCGACCGAGCTCTACGAGGACGTCTTGGGCCGGAAGGAAGCGACGAAATGTGATTGACGGCGTGCGCAGCGTACATGTCTGCAACGGGTCATGAACTGATCTCGGTGTCCTTCGTTCACGACGTGCGCTGGAACCTGAGGAGCAGATGAGGCTTCAAACGGCGCTGAAGTCTGCGAAGGACCACAAGCAGAAGTACGGACCAGTTCTAGCCAACACGAGCTATTGGTGTCGAAGAAACTTCAAGCCCGCTTCGGTCGCCACCACTTGGACGTCCCCTCCCAAAACGCTCCGACGCTCGACCAAGCCGCGGTCGATCGCATCTTCCCATACAGTCAATCGCGGGCAGGATGTCCGCCATGCCTCGATCACCTCGGCATAAGTTCGAGGGTGCTTGGCGACCCACTGGACGAGGTCGCGCACCAGAGGATCTAGGGCATCAGTCATGTTGGCACTCCAAGGGTCGGCTCGAGCAATAGATAGCTGCCTTGAGCTAGGTAGGCGATGGGAATGCCGACCCATCGCGATGTTGACGCGCCTGAACGCGACCAAGGGTCGAAAAGCGTCGTTACGCTTTGATACACAACCTTACGGTCCCGGCACGGCCCTGTGACCTCCCTCTGATTTCTTCCAACCTGTGCACGGCTGGCAAGTTCCTGAATTCCTCCGTGCCAGCCAGGGGGATGCTCCGTGTTAGGGCGGAGCTACCCTCCGTAAAGACGTCGCTCTTGCCTCCAAAGAGAAAATTGCACCGTCATGACCGACATCCAAAAGGAAAGTCTCTCGGACGCCGTCCACTCACTCTGCGGTCGAGAGAGCATCATCGTCCTACCCGTCGCACACCAACAGGGTGCCGCGACAGTACCCATCTCAGGGTCCCGCAGGTTTGTCACGGAAGATGTAGTCGCATCGCACGATGGGCGCGAACACCGGCATCGGGAACAATGCGTCTTGGCAGAAAACAAAGGCAATTAGAGGCGTGAGGCCGGTCAGACGCCCCTCGCAAACAGCGGGGTTCGTGCCGTAACTTAAGAGAGTAGAGTGTGATGTTTGACGAGATCTCGGAGCCATCAAAAACTGCAGTATGGGCGGGTGAAGAGTTTGCTCAAGAACCTGGCGACAACTCGGCGGCATTCTCTGTTCGGTTCCTTGGTCCAAATGAGATCCTATTCGAGACAGGCGACATAAAGACGTGCTTGTACCGAGTGGAGTCGGGTGCCGTCGCTCTCCATGGGCAGCGATGGAATGGGTACCACGCCGTTATAGATTTTGCCTTCCCCGGTGACTTGGTCGGACTGGGCTTCCTGGATTCTCATGCTTGCTGCGCACGCGCCGTTGCGGAGACCAAGCTCACGTGTCTCCCTCTGGAATCCCAATCGCGTGCGATCGACGGCAATACAAAGGCACAGCAAAAGCTGCACGAGGCGATCGAGAGAGAATTCGAATTTCACCGCGCCCTTCTCGTCGAGTCTTGTCAACAGTCGTCTCTCAAGCGTGTTGCGGCTTTCTTGGTTAGCTTGTCGCGCATGAACGGGCGCGAAGGTCGCGATCCGTGGACGGTCGCCGATGCCTGCCCGTCCGGATTTGTTGCGGAGCTGCTCGGTTTAGATGTGGAGTCGCTGGCGGCCCACCTTGCAGAGCTCGAGCAGCGCGGGCTTATCGAGCCGTGTCCGCACTCTGGCCTTCGACTCAAAGACGTCAATGCCCTCGAAGAGGTCGCTAGAGCGGTCTGTGATCCGGTCCCATTAGGCCGCCGCGAGTCGCAAGTCCTCAATCGCGAACGCGCGGCCGCCCCCCGGAAAGGCACATCTATTCAAGAGCGTTGTAGATTTAGTGGAGGCCGAAGCAACGGCGGTCGGGCCGCGCTGCGAGACGTCGGTTCGCTAGGCTCGTCCGTATAGCGGCATGAGCGGGCGAGCGAGCCAACAAGACCATCCGTCCGTCGCGTTAGACTCGTGCTAGGTGCGATCTCTCAAACGGGGTGGGGGCCTACTTGGCGGTGGGTCCCATCAAAATCATGTAGCTTGAGTGCGCGTACTTCGTATGGCTGCGACTTGCGCAACGCTGGATTCTGCTACGCCAAACTGCTACTGTGCGTAGCAGCAGCAGTCATATAAATGTGTTTTATATCAATAACTTATTACGTCGAGCGAACCCGCCCCCTACGGGGCGCCAATTCACCCATAAGCTATTGATGTTGCGGGGCCAGAAGCGGACCTTGCGCCCACCCCTGCAATTGAGAATTCTGCGATTCCTGCGCTTGGTCACCTACAACTGCGGCACGGCTGACGCCAGTCCGGGCTTGGCTACGCGCAATCGCGTCTCTGGCGCACCCACGACAAGCGCTTCGCGTCGTCAATGCAAGTCAATCAGGCACCGCTTCCACCGAGCCTTGCTGGCCGTCAGAGAATTCGCTCCGACACAATCCGTGAGCCGTCCCAACTGCTCGTTCGACAAATCGTTTAGGCGAGGCGGAGGCGGATAGTCGGACAAGCATTCGTCGATGGACTTGCCTTGGGCCTCGCACTTGGCCAGCTCCTCTAGAATCTCCTTTGCCGCCTCGCTCAGCTCATCCTCGCTTTTCTCGGGTGTGGGACAAACTGGATGGCCCGGACAACCGAGACTTGGCATAGGGGATGGAGCGGGTATCGGCGCAGGTGTTGGGGTAGGAGATGGCACGGGTGCCGGCGTAGGCATTGGCAACGGTGTCGGGTTGGGCATCGGCATCGGCATTGGCATTGGCATCGGAGTGGGCAAGGGCGTGGGCGCTGGTTTGAACTGAGCCTGCGTTTGCGATGCCAGAGTGAGGACGCCGATGAGCCATACCGTGCGCAGGACGACCGATGACATGCTGCCCCCAGGTGTTGGCTAGATTTGAAACCGTACTTTGGTCAGCCGCACTTCGGCGCACAACGAGCTGAGTAGCACGACGCGTCACTCAGCAACTTTATGCTGGGTCTGTGAATTCCCGCGCCCCCCACCACGAACAACAACCTACAGTTCATCCGCTTACTCGTCCCCGCTGGGCATTGCAGCCCCGCTAATCTGCTTGGCCCGTTTCAGGGTGGTTAAGCCGTAACACATTGATCTTTCATACAGATTGTAGAATATATTGCAGTGCAGCAATTTAGCCCTATATATCAGATAGTGAGGCGACGGCAAACGAGCCAACGCCTCAAGGAGATTCCCATGCCCACTAGCCAATATATCCAGCAAGCAGAAGCGATTTTGAAGGCTGCCCAGAATGGGCATCTACCAGAACACGTGCAAGCCTCCGCGCACGAAGGCTTGTCCAAGACGCGCCAAGCGACACGGAATTCGGTTGCAACCGCACGAGACGGTGCGGAACTCGTTGAGCGAGTTCTTAGCGATACCAAAACTCTAGCAGAAAAAGCCCTCCAGAATTTCGTCGTCAATACGGACGCCGCGTTCGATGCCGCACAAGCCTTGTTGCGCGCGAAGAACGTAACCGAGGCGGCGCAGCTCCACGCGCAGTTCTTCCAGAGTCAGATTGCTAAGGCTGGTGAGCAGAGCAAGGAGTTCTACGAACTTGCGACCAAGCTGACACAGCAGACGTTTGCGACATGGAACAGCATTGCGACCAAATCGTTCGCTCGGCTCCCATCCTGACCAGCAAGCGGGGCTAACCGGTCAAGAACTGCGCGGGTCGGTGATGGGAGCGTTTGATGAAATCGGAAACATTCACGGCGAGCACGGAACCTGAAGCCGCAGAATCTCTCAGACAGTGGCTTGCACGTCATCCACTGGCGACCATTGTGCGCAAGATCGTAAGCACATTGCACAGCACAAACCCACTCCCGATTGGCAACGGAGAGAAGATCAGCGTCGCAATCAACATTCAGTACGAGGAAACCGAGCAAGGTCGCCTCCAATGAGCCTCACCGCAATTGCAACTCCAGCGCAGGAGACCATCAGGGGTGTGCGCTTTTCCATGCGGGACGGCCCATTTCTTGTGCCTGTCATGGTCACACATTCTGCTCTCGACATGATCGAACCCTCGGCGCCAAGTTCGCTTGCTCATCTCCACTGCTTCCGCAAGCACAGAAGCAGATTGGAGCATCTCGCGAGCAGCAAGCATGATCGTGGGGAGATCGAGGAAGATGGGTTCGTCATGGTGCAGGTGGGCGACCTAAAACGGGGTTGATTGTTTGATGCGCGGTGGCGCTCAACGATTTTCCTCAGTCCTACGTGAAGTGTCGGGCGTCGTCGTGATCTTCACCTCGTAGCCCGCCGGGCGCTTGATGGGTTATCGCCGCGACGTGGAGGAAAGGCAGCGTCGAGGAAGCACGATGTCTAGCATCACTTTAAGCGACGCCTGGATCGGCGACGTGCTCGATTTCTGGTTCAGAGAACTTGGCCCCGAAGACTGGTACAAGAAGGATGACGCGATCGACGCGACCATACGTAAGCGCTTCGGCGCGCTGTACGAGGCCCTAGCGCGGACGAAATCTGTCGATGTGCCAACATCGGCGAGAGTTGCGCTGGCGACGGTAATTGTGCTCGACCAGTTCCCGCGCAATATGTTTCGCAGCTCGCCCAAGTCATTTGCATCCGATGCGCACGCGCTGACAATCGCCCAGTCTGCGATTGCACGCGGTCTCGATCGCGAGCTCGCGGCCGGCGAGCGCCAGTTCCTCTACATGCCATTCCAGCACAGTGAGGATCGCGGCGTACAGGCGCGCTCCGTCGAGCTCTTCGCCAACCTAGGCGACGTGGAAGTGTTGCGCTTTGCCGAGCTGCACAAGGCGATCATCGATCGCTTCGGCCGCTTTCCGCACCGTAACGCCGTACTCGGGCGGGCAGCCACGCCCGAGGAAATCGCATTTCTAAGCGAGCCCGACAGCAGCTTCTAGCTGAGCACAGTTTGGAATAGCGAGGTGACGGCTGCGGAGCCAGTTTGATGGCTCCCCCTCGAGCTTCTGTCCGCGGCGTTCACGCCACCAGCCGGCAGCCGTCACGGCCGCGTATAGACTAGGCCGTTGCGATGATCATCCCCGGTTTGGGGGAGACCCGTCAGTTGCCATGACGCGAGCGTAGGCGAGGTCCTTGATCGTTCGCGGGCGCGGCACGCGCACGCGCCTTCAGAGCCTCTTTCAGCCTCACCGGCGATGTCCCGCTCATAGACGTAGCCGTCATCGTTCGGCGCAATCATAAGCGGACATTCACAGTTGGCGCCCCTAGACCCGATGATCCCTTGGAGCTGGCGGGGGAGCAGGAGCCATCTATTCAGGATCAAACAAAAGCAACCCTCCTCGCCGGAACACATTACAAATCGCAATCCCTCCCAACGACGACCGGACGTCTAGTTACCTACCCCGCGTCCTCCAATCTCCAATAACTCCAGCTCCACCTCCAACGCCATCAGCTCCTCGTCCGCTTCCGTCAAAGCTGCGCCCCAGTATTTTTGCTCCTTGATGAAAGCGACTACCTCCGCCTTCCGCTCCCTCACTTCGTCCGCTGTTCTCATCGTCGCCACTCCTCAAGCCCTCAAATATCCCACGCGCTCCCGGCATAGAGAGCACGCGGTTATCTACCAGGTCGACGTGGCGAACCTAAGATACGCGTTTCCCAAGCAATCCAGATGCCACTCTCGCTGGGTGCGCTGCAATCTCACTCGAAGATAAGCGTCGTGGCATGGACCAAACGAAACGGCCCCGAAGGGCCGTCTTGCTTTTGGTTCAGTGGGATTGGAGAAGCGAGCTGTCAGCGCTTACGGCCACTCTTCGGTGACAGTTTGGTGATCGACTTAGTAGGCGGGCCTTTTGGAGTGGAAGCCATTGGTTTCTTCGGAGCAGGCTTCTTCGCGATAGCTTTGGCCATCAGAAAATTCCTCTTTTGACGTAGGCGGAAAAACAGATGCAGCACGCTGTAGCGAGCGAATCGACCTCGTCGCGATTTTAGACGTAGCACATTGCGCAACGACGCTAGTCAGGTACGCACGTGGCAGAAGGGGATAGCGTGCTAGCGCCATCGGGACGAGAACTGTAGTTCGATCCCGGGCTGTCCGAGGTCGGCTTAGCTCCCGAGGCGGCCCCTGTCGTCCGAGGAAGACATTGCACGCAGCGACCTGCGAATTGAGGTACCCTACAAAGTCGACGCCCGCCGGGATGTGGTCGACGTCCATGGACTTGGCGGCCGACGTCAGCAAGGGTATCGGTACCGAATTTCGGTAGCTATCGCCCCTTGTTAGCGCTGAGCATGTAACAGAGGGGCGAGATGTCCCGGATGCTGAAAATCCATCAGTACAAGAAGCACCCTCTCATCCAGATCACGGATGGCCGTCATCCGTATGCGGCGGAAGAAAATACCAAAGGCTGGGTAGAGCGGGGAAGCATTGAAGCGTCGCCGGATGCAATAGCTGATGTTTTGACGGTGGTCCCGAGCACCGTGCTCGAGGAGATCGAGCGCAAGGGCTGGTGTCAGCTGGACCACTTTCAGATCCAGGAGGCCTGGCGCAGCAGGTGGGTAAAGAGGTGAAAATGCTCGAGGGAGACGACGATTTCGGTGATTGATTGCCGAGTGAATTGGGACGCAGGCGTCGTCCGTGATCGGCTTGCGCGCCTCACGCAGCGGAAACGACAGGCCGGCGCTTTTTTTCCTTTTCGCTCGCGCTTGGGCCGCGAGATGGCGGAGATTGAACGTCCTTGTTGTCCGCTCAGTGTCCTGAGCTGACCTGGACATCTCGGGCAATAGATGTCCGCAGAACCACCAAGAGCAGACGCCCCCGCTGATTTTCGATGAGGTCCGCTAAGGGCCAAGGACGATTTGTGACCGGCAAGAGCGTCGCTGCGTCAAATCGATTTCTTCGGAAAGTGCATATTGAACATCATGTCGGTTACGAGCGCGTGTTGCCGGATGACCATGGCCAAAGGGGACCACTTTAGTAGTGTTGCGAAGACCTGCATCTGGCTCTCGAACATCGACGGAGAGGTGTTTTCGTGGGCGATGATCGAGCGCTGGCTCCACAGTACCTTGCCGGTCCAGAAGTCATTGCTTTTTTGAATGGCACCGAGAGCTTTCGGAGGGTCGGCGTCCTGGCGTGTTCTGCCTTAATGTGAAGATTGGAGCCCGACTTTTTTTTAGCCGTGGCAAGTGGCAGCCGTTTGACTGCATCTCGCGCGCTTAGTGCCATAACCTTTGCGGGTCGAACTTTCTTCTGGTGATCATCCCGCCGCGTCGAGTTTCTGCCCCTCGCCTTATTCTTCTTCTGGGCCATTACATCCTCAATCCTAGGGCGGCGCACACCTCGTCCACCCATTGCGCATGTGTAATCAACCAACCCACTGCCAGACGTTAAGTTCCGTGCGCGCGGTGTTTTCGTCTTCGCATCCAGCGGAAGTCACGAGGTTGCGTGATGAGCCGTTGTAACGGTGCGCAGACGCACACACGTAATCGGCCGAGACATGGACCTTAATGGCCCGGCGAACGTTGACGCAGAGACGTGAAATGAATCGAGGAAGCTACATGAACAGAAACTGGAAAAACGCGATCTTGGCAGGAGGAGCCGCTGTCGCCCTGAGCCTAACAGCGTTCGGCAGCGTTGCTGAGCCCGAGCGCGGACGGGACGGGGTCGCAGGTGCCAAGGTCTACACGGATCGCGGCAACCGTGACGGAGATGGGCGTTCGCGAGGCGAAGTCACCGTAGAGAAGGGCGGCGACCGTGATCGGGCATCGAGTGCGAAAGTCTACGTGGATCGTGACGATAGCGCTGCCCGTTCGCGCCGAGGCGCAGGAGCAGACGCCTATGTTGACAAAGGTGGCGACCGTAATCGTGGTTGGAAGCGATCGGAGGGCCACGATCGCATTGTGCGCCGGGGTCACCGATATCTCTGGGGGCCTGGCGTCACGTTCTATTTGAGTGACGGATACTACTACGGCGAGTGCGGCTGGCTGAAGCGGCGCGCGATCCAGACGGGCGATCGGATCTGGTGGCGACGATATGAGCGTTGCCGAGATTTTAGTTGAACGAGCACACCGGGCGCTGGCATTGCCAGCGCCCTATTCTCAGGTTTCTTCTAGATATAATGAAAAAGGGGACCTCGAATGTTCAGTCCCGATGCCGTGCCAATGGAACGCTGGCTTTTGGAGCTTACGCGTTTCAGGATCGAAATGACGCGTCTCAGTTATCTTGCGGACTCGATGTCGGCAAATCTCACCAGGAGAGAGCGATCCACGCGCGAGGCTGAAATTAACGAGACTATCCGCCTATGCAGTCTGATCGCGCGACGGCTCGCAACTACCTTAGGCACACGACTAAACTTGCAATACGGCGAACTATCAACTGCTGCCCCGATTGGGAGCTGGCGGCACCGGCCCGATTAAGTCCGTTACTTTGCTGACAAGGAGGGAACCGTTCGCGGGGTTCGGCACATACGCGCCAGCCTTACAATGACCGTTTCCTTGTCCGTAACCGCTGTAGATCACGAACGGGATGTTGCGAGCCGTGAGCCCTGAGCCCTGAGCAGAGGTCGGTGGCGTCTTCTTCCCGTTTATCTTTTTCCTCGATAGAGCACGCTAACGACCTCTCCAGAGCCAGATCGTGAGCGCCGCTCCGATGATGGCGGCCAAATACGATAGCGCCGGAGACCCGAGGCCTCCGATCGTCCCTAGGTGATAGCCTAAGAACGAACCCGCGATGCCAATTAAACTGTACGTGATATCGCCCACTCCTGTGGCATCCGTGACTTGACGACCAAGCCAGGTGCGGCCGTACCGGTTGAAGACGAGACCAACAATAATGCCGATCAGAACAACGATGATCAAAGTGCCAAGCGGTGTCATCATGGCATTCCCCGTTCTGGAGTTCTATTCGCCTACTCTACGCAGGTACTGAAGATTTGAGGAGTGTCGTTCGGCGTGGCGAAGGCGGTTAACGCACAGCCCATTTCGGTGGGGCTTTTCTTTTATGTCGAACGCACCTTGCGTCGGATCGTTCCTGGCCAACTCGGCCGCTTCTTCGGATCAATCAACTCCCCGCCAAAGTGCGAGAGGAACGTTTCCGCGTCCCTGCGCTCGGCGAAGCAAAACGCGTGAAAGTCCTTGTTGTCGCGCCGGAACAAATGGCCGCGCACACAGAGCGACAGACCCAATCCCTTACAGAAGGCGTGATGGATCGTGTAGTTCTTGCCGGTGCAGCTGTCTGCGGGCAGCACGATTTGGTGTGGCCAATCGCTATCAATGGCACCCTTGCTCAGCTCGCCGAGGGGTAACCGACCCCACGGTACTTGCGGCCCGTGGTCATTGCCATGCGCAGTGCGGGCTGACTCGATCTTGCTGGCGTCCGCGACGCACCCCATACTGCACGCATGAGTGATAAAGCATCACTTGCGGGATGGGTCGTCCAAGTCACCGTTCCAGACGGCGGCGAGCCACCCGTTTTCGCATTTTACAACGTTGCCGTTGCTGATGCCGCCAGAGCCGTCGAGGCGGTTCGAAAGCGTCTGGGTGCAACTGCAGTCGATCGGGTCCTTACGGTTCGTCCGCTGACCGCCGGGGAGCTTGCTGCCGCCAAAGTGAAGAGTGGCGAGGTAAAGCCAGCATGAGCGCCACATCAGCCCCCGGCTGGGTCGTGGAAGTGCTCGGCGATGGGACGGGCCCCCGTCATCGCCGCTACATCGTCGGTGCCAGCGACCGAGATCACGCGATCGCCGCCGTCCTGCAGCTCCTTGGCCCGAACACGACCATCACATCCAGTAGCCGGGTCTCGATCGACGCCCTCGGCATATCCAACGTTCAGCCCGGAGAGGTCATTCCCCTATGACCGATAAAGCATCCTTCGGTACCGGATGGGCCGTGCAGTTTACTTCGGAGGTGTACGGGGGCAACCCGCCTTCGCTCACCACCTACTACGCTGCCATCGAAGATCCCCAGGACGCCATTGACGCCGTTAGGGCCTACACAGGCGCTGGCGACGATGCGTTGGTAGAGGTGAGGGACCTTCTATCCGCAGCCGTGATCACTGTACTCATTGAGAAGTTTGGCCTCCAAGAGGGAGGTGTGATCCCATGGGTGAAAATCTGATGGCTTGTAAGAAGCATCAATGAACCACGGACCGCAACCCACGCTCCCGCGCGAAGAGATGCTCCCGGCATGGTGAGCGGCCTGCGTTGCCTATCGTGCTGCTCGGCGGGCCGACGAGCACGACCACCTTGCGTGGATGGCCGCTCGAGCCGAGATCGTGCGGATTGCGCATGTAGATGTCGAGGTTGCCAGCAAGGAAGCAACGCGGGCAATCGCGTACGTGTCTCGGATGCATCCGGCGTGGCTGTGGAGCGGCGTTGGCGTGCACCGCCGAGACTAAAACGCTGGCGCAGGATCGCGAGCAGAGCTTGAGCAGATTGCTGCGCAAACCAATGACCGGTTGAGGTAGTGTGGCCGCGTCGATCTCGGGCGGGGTAACAATGAAATTCGAATATTATCCAGACATTCTCGGCGAATGGCGCTGGACCTTGCGAGCGAGCAATGGAGAAAAGATCGCGTCGGGCGAGGGATACAAGAACCTCGACGATTGCTTGCATTGCATCGACCAAGTGAAGTCGGCGCATAGCGCGAATGTCGAACCTCGCGCGCTCACGCTTGGCGATTTGCCAAAGCCTCCCCTTGAGCCGCCTCAGAAAGACAACGCTTTGACGCGCTTCCTGATCAATAATCCTCCGCCGCGTCGCAGCCCTCTCGCCAAATAGCCCCTCAGACCCTTGGGGAGGCCCAGGGAGCTACGATGGGCCCACCCGGGACTGTTTGGGGATCGCACCGATTGCGGCCTGCGCGATGCATGGTCGAGCGTGTGGCAAGAGCCTCAACTTGTTGCGTCTGCAGGAGCTTGCAGCGAGCCGCCGCGAAGGCTGGAGTGATGGCGTGGCGGCTGGCGTGATGAGAGTAGGTACATCCCGTATCTGGCCTGTGCGCTGTGTTCGTGTTCCCTAAAATTTAAGGAGCGCGTACATAGCCCAAGTTGGCTCCTTGGTTGCCAGCGGTCCGGTCAAGTACCCCGCGTATTCCGGATCGCTGGCAACATCTGCCGCCGCCTGGGGATGACGTTGGCCAACCCGGCGGGAGAACGTTTCCAATCTGACCAAACGGCGAGTTCGCACGTTGCGCCCGGCGAGAAGCTGACGAGAGCGAGCGAATAGGGATGACCAAGTGGAATGAAAAATAGGGGCGCCTAGTGCACCATCGGCGACGAACGATTAGCTCTAGGCATCGCGCCGACTGAGAGCATCCGGGCGAATTGCGTCCGCATGTTCAACGGTGAGGAGAAGCAATCCATGGCACCATTCAGCACGTTCGATGAGCGCACATCCAAGCTTCTTTATGAAGCATACGATGCGGTGTGGAAGGAGCTTGAAGCTGCGACGCAGCCGTTGCCTACCCAAGCTGCAACAAAGGCCCGGCTAACCCGAGGTCTTCTCGATGCGGCTTCTGCGGGCGAACGCGATCCATTCAAGCTCAAGCTGGCCGCCATCAGAGGCGTTTAGTAACGAGCTATAGCGGCATCGGTTGATCGCCGGGCGGTCATATACCCAAGTGTCGTGCACGGGACGGGAGCGACTATAAGAATTGTGAATTTTGATGGGATGATCTTATGAACCTTCGTCGTGTCGATTGTTGTATCGTTGGCTCCAGATACCATGTCATCCAACGGACCGATGGCAATCCTAGTCGGGTTTTCGAGAGCGTTGAGAGTGCACGCCAAGAGGCTGACAGGTGCGGCGACCCAGAACTGGCGAAAGAACTTAGGGCGAGCGCGGATAAAGCGCTGAGGCTCAACCTGGCCCGTTGAACGCGACCTATCTGCAGGGCACCAGGAACACCGCGTTGACATGCAGACACTGTGATCATCGGAGAAGACATTGCGGTTTGCCGTTGGCCTTAAACTCAAAGACAAGAGCGACCACGTTGTCGTCGATGCGGAAGACGCGCTCATTGCTGCACTCAAAGCTAAGATTGAATATCCGGACGCATCGATCACATACGTGCGCAAGCCAAATCGGCGAGGCGACACGCGCAATCCCGGAAGTGCTCGAAAGCGTTGAGGAAGAGCGATTGGCGGCTGAGGCTTACATTCAAGCTCCCGCGTAACGTGATGCGCGTGGTCTGGCTTCCGGTAACAAAGTGTGCTCTCAGGAAGCAAGCACCACGAACGGAATGCCGCGCTCCTTCAGACAATTGATCACGAGTATTCCGGCAGCTTCGCCTTTTCGGTAGTTCACGACCGCCGCGTCAACGTCCTCGGTCTCAAGCAGGTCCAGGGCGCCAGCAAGTAGTGGCTCTAACCACCTCCGCATCGGCGCCGTATTCGGATTGCTCGATTAGCTCGTGGTATCCGCTAGGCACGTCCTCAATGAGCAGGATGGTCTTGTCCTTCAGGCCCGAAGGCAGATCGATGTGGGTCGGTAGTGAGGAAATTGGGTGGTGAGGAGAAGTCAGCATGGGGGCGGCTCCTTCTCTGAAAACCAGCGCAGACTAAGGAGCCAGACTTGTCGGTTCAACCGCGAAATTTTTTATGTCGGAACGGAACCGGGGCTGAGGTGAATGCGTTTGCGGCGCCTGACGTACTATTTATTTGCTGGAACCTCGCCGTAGTTGGCTGAGCTGCTAAGCATTTCGCCTCCGCATCGCAAGCAATGTCGATCTAGCTCAACGAGGAATGAAGAGCTGTTCAGTTCGAGTGTACGGGTTTGGAAAACGGGGATGGCCTGACACTGCGCACAAAGGAAAACGACCCCGCCGGTTTCCCAGCGAGGCCAAATTCAAGGAGCGAGATAACCTGCGTATTCCTTCAGATGCGGAAGCGCTCCACGTCGCCACCAGCCTTTGCAATCCAAAGTGGACGACGCCCGCGCCCGGTCCAGGTCTGCGAGGCGTCTTGCGGATTGCGGTACTTGATTGCGACCGGTCCTCTCGCCTTTCCCTTGCCGCCGAACAGCTCGCCAACGCTGAAGCCAGCCTTGGAGGCTAGCGTTGCCATCTTCGCCTTGAGTTCCGCACGCTCTTCCCGTTCACGTTCCGCTAGTGCCTGATCTACCCGGTCCCGCAACGCGCGCAGGTCTTTGACGCTCATCTTCCCTAGTTGGCCGTTTTTCATTTTGGCTACTCCTTTTGATCGCAACACTGACAAATTGGCAAATGCAAAAGGCAGACACCAACCGAAGAGTTCAAATGCATTTTGAGAATGCGGGGGTATACGAAAAGAAAACGAGAGGGTCAACCAATTGGTCATCCCTCCCGCGCGTTGAACGTGGACAGTTCTAGGCCACCAGCCTTAGCATCGTGCCGTTGCGAGTAGCCTCAGCAGCTAGAACGCCAGCGAGCACAAGGCCATTCACTGCCCGCCTCACTGTTGGGCGAGATGTGCCGATGAGTTTGGCTAGCCCGCGTTCTGAACTCGACGTTGAGCCGCCCGACTTTTTTAGTTGGTCCACGATAGCTGTTTTTACTTTTTCGCGAACATGGGCCGCCTGACGCATATGGACGGCAGCTTGGCTCCGGTCAATCGACTTCCGATCAAAGCTCGTGCACTGCAGCTTTGGGTCAGTAGCGGACGTCGACGCCGATCGCCGGCGATGCCCGCTAGAACCTCAAGAGCAGACAATCCAATAGGCGTTTCTGACGTCCGCTAAGGGCCATAAGCGGGAAATCTAGCTCGCGGGCGGCCATTTCCATCGCACCCGACGGAATGGCCTCGTGTCGGGGCTGGTTGGGGGTTGCTCTTGGTTTGCAAGCAAAAGTAGCACCGTCGCGTGGCAGACATCAGGATTCCCCGGCTTCGGCAACGGGCACCAGCAACCTAGATTTTTTCCCCGCAGCTTCGGCAGGAGTTCGAGCACCGCCCTCCGGCGCGCGATCAGGTGTTTGCTCACCATCACGGGCCAGCGTGCCTCGATCTCTGCGTCCGTCAGTTGCCCGGTGATCCACGCCTGGTGCAACTCCACGGCCTCTTCGTGCTCGTAACGATCCATCGTGAAGGGATTGCCGAAGATCGTTGAGCGGTCGACCTTCGCGCTATTGGGGGGCATCCGCCATCCCTTGACCCGTTCGAGCTGTACCCGTTGCGGCTCCATACCTCGCCAAACGCTCACACAAGCGTCTCGGGTCCGACGGTTTCTGGAGAGACGTGGTCTCGAACTCGCCGACGGCTCAACGGGCAACGGGCTTTTTTTTACTCCCTGCGCCACCTGGACTAGCCGCAAACGTACGAAGCTCGGACGGTGTATCGGGCTTTCGCGAGCAAGGCTGATTAGCCAGGAGGCAGCTAAAGTGAGAACTGTCCGAGCGTCATATGACGATTGCCCGCAGAACCTTGCCGATGAAGATCCCGGTCAACCCCACGGCCGTGACGAAGAGCGAGAGCCCGGCGCTGATCAGCAGGGCGTTGATAGCGGGCCTGACGTTGATCCGCTTACGGCAGCGCAGCTCATCAAGATCGAAAATCTCGGCCATGAGATTGCTTCAGTCATCTTGCCTCGAAGACCCCGTCACATTCGTCTAGCGGTGATGAACCACCCGTGAACCAGAAGCGTCTAATATCGACGCTGCGGACGAAGAGCATTTTTTGAGTGGCTACGTCCGCCAGGTAGACATTGAGGTTCAAAATCAGGTTCGAGACCTTTTGCACGTTTATCCATGCTACTGCGAAAGCAGGAGGATGCTGCCCAGACCGGCCACAAGTCCCGCCAGTTGCATTGGAAAGATGCGCTCTTTCAGGAGCCAGATGGCCAGTCCTACTGAGACTGCGGGATACATCGCGACAAGGGCTGCTGCGACGCTCATCTGTCCCTGTGTAGCCGATAGCACGTATCCCAGTTGCCCGAGGCAGTCGAGCAGTCCCGCCATTGCGCAGAGAAAAAGTCCTTTCCTCACGGTCGCATCGAGCCGGGGCAGGGCAAGCCATAGCGACATGTCTGGCGAAATTTGCAGTGCCGCCTGACTCTGGCCGCGATGCGATACGAGCAGTGTCGAAGCCAGCTTTGGCGCCGACGCCAAGTGAGTTGCACCGAGCCAAAACACGGAGAGCAATCCAATCGACAAACTGGCACCGGTCAGCCGCGCGACAGCCAGCGCACCTTCGGCAGTGGCGGTCGTCATCAACCCGAGGCAGAGATCAGCGAGGCCATAACCTATCCCACTAATGATGCCGAATCGGATCGAGAATCGAGTCTGAGTGCGGTTCTCCTCTTCCGTCGAGGCTCGGGAGACAAGAACGATCGCGGCTGCAGCGAGCAGGATACCAGCGCATTGCGCGGGGCTCGCCAATTTGATGAACACCATGTCAGCTACAACGGGCACCGCAATGCCGACGATACCGGCGACAGGCGCGATCACTGACACCCGGCCCTGGGCCATGCCCTGGTAGATGAAGAACACAGCAATGACGTGAAAGGCTCCGCCGAGCATCGCCAGCGAGAGTTGTGATCCTACGGGAGCTGCTCCGCCGGTCATGCCAAGCACGAGTACGCCGGTGGCAGCCGCGACCACCTGTGCGATGGCGACGGCCGAGAGGCCATTGAGGCGAAGCGCTGCCCTGCCGCCCGCAAAGTCGCCAGCTCCGAAGGCGACGGCACCCATGAGACCGGCGGGAACGGACCCAATCTCGCCTAACACGGGCGCGTCGCCTTTCTTGGCGAGCACGACGAAAGCAGATGGCCCGATGTATTGATGTACACTGGCGTCTCCCTCGGCGTTGACGTCGGTTCGACCGAGGGGCAAATACCGGGAAAGGCTCTTCAACGCTGTCCCACCGGGAACAGTATCGGACATGCTGACAGCGCGCGGTTGGGGACGCTAGTGGCTCACAGCACTCGCACATCGATTGAAACGGTGCTCGCCAGCGCGCCACGGATCGTTGCCCCCACAGCGAGGTCCGCTATGGGTCACGGGCTGACTTCGACGTCCTCCGTATTGACGTCCGGTAGAACCTCAAGAGCAGACGTCACGTCGAGCGTCGCAGATGTAAGCAAAGGGCCAAAAGCGGAAAGAGAACCGCAACTCTCTACCTTTGTCGAACTCGCGGGAGACCGCACCATTCCGTCGATCGCAGACGTCGCGCAAGTTTGAGATCCACAATCCTCCCATTTCATCAGCGCCCCAATGGCAGATGGCGAACGGTCCCTAGGCAGGTGAGCCAGAGGCTGTCGCGATAGCTCCCAGTGCCTCCGCATTATTGTTCGTTCGATACATCCGCAATGGCACCCCTTACCGAAACGTATGCTAGCAGTAAGGATCCGGCAGAGTTGGCGGCGTACCGATCTGACTCGATCCACGTCGGTGTCGCGAACCTTTAACCCTCACCCTTTGGACGAGCGCTTTGCTGCGGTGTTTCTTCAGCAGGGTAATGACGCAACGGCTTGCAGAATCCGACTCGCCCTTCTCGCCCTCAAGGAAGGCACTGTGACACGACATTCCGTTTTTTTTGATCCAAGCAGGAAGCGTGCGGCCGTCCTACGCATCGTGAGCCTCGGCGTGGCCGTTTTCAGCACTGTTCTACTCGCCATCTTTTTAGCGAGCGTCCTCGTCCTTTCCAATGCTCAGGTCCTGCCGCTGCAATCGGCGCATCGGCGGACGCCTCTCGCCGATGCAGATGAGATCGCTCAACGAAGGGAATTGCTACCAGCTGCGCGCCAGCTCGCTGACGCGGCTCGGTCTCGAAAAGTCAGCCTGAAGGAACGGCTGCTTCACCCGGCCAGCATGCCGGTCATCTCGCGGGCGCAGGAGTTGTCGGCCCGCGGCCAATCAGCAGCAAGCCCGCTGACAATCGGTTTTTACGTCACCTGGGACGACAGCAGCTATGCCTCGCTCGAGAAGGCCTTGCCGAAGCTCGACTGGGTCGTGCCGAGCTGGCTGGAGCTCGTCGGGCAGGATCTCGAGATCAAGAACTCGCTCGACCAAAAGTCGCTCGACCTCATCCATCGCGTGAAGCCTGCGACCACGGTTCTGCCGATGCTGCAAAACGCAACCGACGGCAAGTGGGACGGGCCCGGGCTTGCGCGGCTCTTGGCAGATCCTGCGAAGCGGCAGGCACGCCTCAACAGCCTCTTGGCTTTCATAGCCGCCAACTCCTTGCAGGGGCTTGTCGTCGACTTCGAGGAGGTGCCGACAGAGGCCCACGCCGATCTGCTCGCTTTCCTTCACGAGATGCGCGTCGCGTTCAAGCCCCATGGCTGGGTGGTCGCGATCGCCGTTCCCTTCGACGACTCCGATTGGAACTATCGCCGCTACGCCGAGACGACCGATTATCAAATCCTGATGGCGTACGACGAGCACTTCGAGGAGGGCGAAGCGGGCCCGATCGCCTCCCAGGGCTGGTTCGTGGACAATCTTACGCGCCGCATGAAGGAGCTCGACCCGGAGCACACCATCGTCGCCATCGGCAACTACGGCTACGATTGGTCCGGCCAGCACGCCACGCAGGATATGACGTTCCAAGAGACCGTGCTCGCGGCACGCGATTCAGAGGTACCCATCACTTTCGACCCGCAGACGCTCAATCCTCACTTCGCATTCAACGAGGATGACGGCAGCACGCATCAGGTGTGGTTCCTCGATGCGGTGACGGCATTCAATCAGATCCGCGCCGCCGACGTCTTCCGCCCCGCCGGCTACGCCCTCTGGCGGCTCGGCTCGGAGGATCCGTCCATCTGGAGCGTTCTCGGCAGATCCTACGGCGCGGCAGCACCCGACGCGCTCAAAGTGATCGTGCCCGGCAGCGACATCGATTTCGAGGGCGAGGGAGAGATCCTGAAGATTGCGGCTGAGCCGGCCAGCGGCTCTCGAAGTTTCGATATGGACGCGAGCCACCCGATCATCACGTCGGAGACCTTCACGCAGATCCCGTCCTCCTACGTCATCCGCCGTTCCGGCGCGGTTCCCGGAAAGGTGGCGCTCACGTTCGACGACGGCCCGAGCGACGAGTGGACGCCGAAGATCCTCGATATCCTTAAAGCCAAGGGCGTGAAGGCGACGTTCTTCATCATCGGCGAGAATGGCGAAACGAACCCGTCTCTTGTGAAGCGCATCTATTCAGAGGGGCACGAGATCGGCAATCACACCTTCACGCACCCCAATCTCGGCCTCACTTCCGAGGAGGTCACCCGCGTCGAGATCAACGCGACGCAGAGGCTGGTCGAGGCGCTGACAGGGCGGTCAATGCGACTGTTCCGGGCGCCGTTCTTCGGCGATGCAGAGCCGACGACTCCGAACGAGATACTCCCGATCAGCCAGGCGCAAAAGCTCGGCTATGTATCGGTCGGCCTCCGAGTCGATCCCGACGACTGGCAGCACCCGCCCGCCAAGCTCATCGTGGAGCGCGTTCTGGAGCGCATGTCCGACGCAGATCCCGAGACTCGCGGCCAGATCGTGCTGCTCCACGATGCCGGAGGCGATCGCGCGCAGACCGTGGCCGCCCTCCCCGAGCTCATAGACGCCCTTCGCGCAAAAGGCCTCGAGATCGTTCCGGTCTCTCAACTGGCCGGCTGGACGCGCGACGAGGTTATGCCGCCCCTCCCGGCCGAGGATTTGTCGCCCCTGGTCAACCGCGTCGTGTTCTTGACCGCCAGTGGCATCCAAAGCGCGCTGCACTGGTCGATCCTGCTTGCGATTGTGCTGGGGTTCGGCCGGCTCGTGTTTCTTTGCTCGCTCGCGCTTTGGAACAGGCGAGGGGCGGCATGCGAACCGGCTCCACTTCCCGCCTCAGGCATGAGCGTCTCGGTTCTGATCCCGGCTCATAACGAGGCGAAGGTCATCGAACACTCGGTCAGGCGCATACTCGAGAGCGAATACGCAAAGCTCCAGGTGATTGTCATTGACGACGGGTCGAGCGACGGCACGTCCGACATCGTGCGTGCGAGCTTTGGGGCGGACCCGCACGTCACGCTGCTCACCGTTCCCAATGGTGGAAAGGCCAAAGCGATCAACCTTGGGCTCGGGCATGCCACGGGGGACGTGATCGTCGCGCTCGACGCGGATACGCAGTTTGAGCCGCAGACCATAGCCAAGCTGACGCGCTGGTTCGGCGATCCAAAGGTGGGCGCCGTGGCAGGCAATGCGAAGGTGGGCAACCGCATCAATACGATCACGCGCTGGCAAGCCCTCGAGTACATCACGGCCCAGAATCTCGAGCGCCGCGCGCTTGCGACCCTCGGCTGCCTCACCGTCGTTCCAGGTGCGGTCGGCGCGTGGCGCAGAGACGCGCTCGTCAAGCTTGGCGGGTTCCCCGCCGACACGCTTGCCGAGGACCAAGACCTCACTCTTGCAATACAGAAGGCGGGCTACAAGGCGTTGTTCGATCCCGATGCGATTGCATGGACCGAGGCCCCGGATTCCGTAGCCGGGCTCTCGAAACAACGCTTCCGCTGGTCGTACGGCACTTTGCAGTGCTTGTGGAAGCACCGGAACGCGACCGCGAACTTCCGCTTCGGCGCGCTCGGTCTTCTAGCTATTCCGCAGGCGTGGCTGTTCCAGATATTCCTCGGGCTCGTGGCGCCGCTCGTCGACCTGATGCTTGTCATTCAGATCGTGAGCTCCATCGCGGACTATTTCGAGCATGGCGATCAGTTCGATCCGACAAACCTCGAGATCACCTGCTTCTATTATGCGCTCTTCCTTGCCGTCGATCTTGGTGCGGCGGTGATCGGCTTCCTGTTCGAGAAGGGCGAGAGCAAGAGCCTGCTGTGGTGGCTTGTCCTGCAGCGGTTCGGCTATCGGCAGCTCATGTACTACGTGCTGGTCAAATCGGTGACCAGCGCCGCCATGGGGCACTTTGTCGGCTGGGGTACGCTCGAGCGCAAGGCGAGCGTGAGCATGACGCCGCACCCCGAGGGGGATGCCGCGCCTGCGTCGGCAGGCAAGTGAGGTTTCGAGAAACAGGCCTGCAAGCTAGAGCACGACCGCATGGATGTCGTCATTGACGACATCGACTGGCGGCACGAGGTCAGGATTGCTGTCGAGCAGGTTCATCAGCGCATCGACCCGGCGCGCGGACTGGCGCCAGACGAGCCTCGTTGCATGATTTGCCGGGTTGTTGAGGACCATCTTGCGAATGACCAAGAAGGCGCGCAGGAACTCCGGCTCCGAGAGACTGTCACGACCTCCCGTCTCGGCGATGGTTCGGTCGAGAATGGACTTGAGTGAGTCTGGATCGGTGCTTGCGCCGTGCTGCAGCCACGTATCGTAAAAGATCGAAAGGCCGATCGGGCTGCGAACATCGGCTGTTTCGGCCGCAGCCATCGCCGGGTAGAGATAAAGTCTGTCGGCCTCCCAATCGCAGGCGACGGAAAGCAGCTTTGACGCCTTAACCTCAGCTCTCCACACTTGAGGAAATCCTGCGAGTCCCTCGATGCCAGCCCCGTGCCTGAGCGGCGGCATATAAGGCAGGAATCGCTTGAGAGGCGTCTCCGGTATGTCTTGGGCATACCGGTTGATGACCCACGATACCTCGTCATTGTAGGTGCAGAACCCATACTGGGTGACCGTATAACCTCGGCCATCGTCGAGATTTTCGACGTAGGCATAGTCAGGATCAGGACTGCCCACCTCGAAGACGTTCGATATCGATTTGATCCGCGTCGCCATGACTGGGCTAAGGAGCGGCATCGATGCCTCCGACGGGTTGACACGCCCCGCTTCGCCACCCGTCGCGAACGCCACGCTCTTGAACAAGGGCGCAAGCAAGGGGAAAACGGCAAGCCGACCCGTAGTGCGAAGAAGTTTTCTGCGGCTGAGATGCATTTGCGGTGTCCGGCGCTGTGTGCCTGGACGGGATTAACTCCAAAGAGCTGCCCGTGGCGACTCCCAAGATAGGGACCGTGACCAGTCCATGACACTACAATTATTGGCCGAAGTCAGCGGGTATTCATGCCCTGAGCCGGAACCTGAACATGTGGTGATTTGAGGTCAGCTGAGCGTCCACATACGAATTCGTAAATTTACGTCTTGTCGCGGTCGACGCAATAGTGGGGTGGGGCATGGCTACAGTCGGAGACTTGGTGCAAGCGCTGCACTACTGAGGCAGGAACCTCATTGGGATCTCACGATGCTCCGAGAGCACCAGCAACCGCATTGCCGTTGGAGACGGCCAGCAGGCAGGGCATTGGCGGCTGCCGTCGCTCTACCTCTCTTGTACAGCACATGTGTCGCTTCCTCGGACTCCGTTCGGGCGCCGCTAACCTGGACCGCCGAAGTTGTTCCCTCTCAGTCTCAGGGCGACACGTGTGCGACGCTGACTGGTGGCGTGCGCGTGCGCATCGAGAGGCTCAAGGCCCTGACCCGCGATTGGACGGCCAAGATCCGAGATGGGCAGGGGCACGACACGTCGGATAAGATGCGCGACGAGCGACGCACCATCAAAGACCTCAATACAATGCTGCAGGGAATAGGCTGCGAGCCATTGGACATCGAGCACGAACTCGCTCAGCCGCCGCGGACCATATCTCAGCCGCCCACTGCCAAATTGAAGTTTGGCAAACACCGTCACAACGGTTAGCCGGCACGACGCTTTTGGGTCCGCTGCGCCAACCGGTGTCCGCTTTGGGCCACTAGCGGACATCGGGGAGGCCTGGGTGAAGCTTCCTTTGGGACCAAGTGCTCCGCGAAGCATTGGGGCGCATGCCGAACGCTCAATGTTTCGAGGTCGCGCACTCCCCAGCGGGTTTCATTCGGAGGTCGCGGTCGAAGGCTTCGTTGCAAAGCTTCTGACGCGGCGTTCGGAAAGCACCCACAAGAAAGCAGATGCGATCGCTTCAAAAAGAAAAATCCCGGCGCAAACCGGGGTTTTTCCCTTTCGACGTAAGAGATGGACTTAGAAGTCCATGCCGCCGCCGCCCATCGGCGGGTGAGAATGGCCGGAGTCCTTCTTCGGCAACTCGGCGACCATAGCCTCGGTCGTTATGAGGAGGCCGGCGACCGATGCCGCGTCCTGTAGCGCGCAGCGCACGACCTTGGCCGGGTCGACGACGCCCTGGGCGATGAGATCGCCGTACGCATGCGACTGAGCATTGTAGCCGTAGCTGTAGCTGTTGTTATCAAGGATCTTGCCGACGATCACCGAGCCGTCCTCACCGGCGTTGGTGAAAATCTGGCGGGCAGGCGTCTGGAGCGCCTTCCTGACGATGGCAATACCCGTCTTCTGATCCTCATTTCCGGACTTAAGGGACTCGAGCGCCTTGATGGCTCGGAGCAAAGCGACGCCGCCGCCGGGGACGATACCCTCCTCGACCGCCGCGCGGGTGGCGTGCAGCGCGTCATCGACGCGGTCCTTACGCTCCTTCACCTCGACCTCGGTCGCGCCGCCGACCTTGATGACGGCAACGCCGCCTGCAAGCTTTGCCAGGCGCTCTTGCAGCTTCTCTTTATCGTAATCGGAGGTCGTCTCTTCGATTTGCGCCTTGATCTGCTTGATGCGCGTCTCGATATCCGCCTTCTTACCCGCGCCGTCGACGATCGTCGTGTCGTCCTTATCGATCGTGACTTTCTTAGCCTTGCCAAGCATGTCGAGGGTCACGTTCTCGAGCTTGATACCGAGATCCTCGGATACGACGGTGCCGCCCGTGATGGTGGCGATGTCCTCCAGCATGGCCTTGCGACGGTCACCGAAGCCCGGAGCCTTAACGGCCGCGACCTTGAGGCCGCCGCGCAGCTTGTTGACGACCAGGGTCGCGAGCGCCTCGCCTTCGACGTCCTCGGAAATGATGAGGAGCGGCTTGCCCGCCTGAACGACGGCTTCAAGCAGAGGCAGCACGGCCTGGAGACCCGAGAGCTTCTTTTCGTGGATCAGGATGTATGGGTCCTCGAGCTCGACCATCATCTTTTCGGCGTTGGTGATGAAGTAAGGCGAGAGGTAGCCGCGGTCGAACTGCATGCCCTCGACCACGTCGAGCTCGGTCACGAGGCTCTTGCTCTCTTCAACCGTGATCACGCCTTCGTTGCCGACCTTCTTCATCGCTTCAGCGATTTTGGCGCCAATTTCAGTGTCGCCATTCGATGAGATGGTGCCGACCTGTGCGATCTCGTCGTTGGACGTGACCTTCTTGGCGTTCGCCTTCAGCTCTTCGACCACGGCTGCAACCGCTTGGTCGATGCCGCGCCTCAGGTCCATCGGATTGGCGCCGGCCGCAACCGACTTTGCGCCTTCTCTTATGATCGCATGGGCGAGAACGGTTGCGGTCGTCGTGCCGTCGCCGGCAACGTCCGACGTCTTGGAGGCGACCTCCTTGAGCATCTGCGCGCCCATGTTCTCGAATTTATCTTCGAGTTCGATCTCCTTGGCGACCGTCACGCCATCCTTGGTGACGCGCGGCGCGCCGTACGATTTCTCGATGACAACGTTGCGGCCCTTGGGGCCGAGTGTCACCTTCACTGCATTGGCGAGGATGTCGACGCCGCGCAGCATCCGATCGCGCGCGTCTTGGCCGAATCTAACGTCTTTCGAGGCCATCTGAGCAACTCCTGAAAAATTGGGGGATTGGCTTTCCGGGGCTTAGGCGGCGGCCTTCACTTTGGCATTGCCCTCGATCACGCCCATGATGTCGCTTTCCTTCATGATCAGGAGGTCCTCGCCGTCGATCTTGACCTCGGTACCCGACCACTTGCCGAAAAGCACGATGTCGCCGGCCTTGACGTCCGGGGCATTGATCTTTCCGCTCTCGTCGCGGGCGCCGGGGCCGACGGCTACGATTTCGCCGCGCATCGGCTTTTCCTTGACGGTGTCAGGGATGATGATGCCGCCAGCGGACTTGGCATCTTCTTCAAGCCGCTTAACGACGACACGGTCATGCAATGGACGAAATTTCATTGAAATCTCCTTGAATCTCTTGAGTTTTCTGGCTTATGCGCGGAGCACGGGGTGGTCGCTGTTGTTAGAAACAGCCGAAGTCCCGCGTTCATGTATGGGTACGTCATGAGACCTTTAGCACTCTCAGGCCACGAGTGCCAGCGCTGTTTCCAGAGCGGCACGATACACGGGTGATTACGCGCGCGCAAGTCGCTCTCCCCGCATGCGAAGACCAGGTCCGATCCGGTCCGTCTGTGACAAGGGTGCAGCTCGAATTCGCGTACTGCTCGCGCGGGGACAAGAGCTTAGGAAGTAGCTCGAAAACTGCGCTGAAAGAGCGCGAAATCCCGACGGCGTAGAGCCGAGTTCCTGATTCAATCAAGGCTATATTCGAGCCAGCGGTTAGGCGTTGCTGGTAAATGTGTAATATTTTTGGTGTTTTGATCCTTATTGCATTCTATAGCACAGACAATAAATTGCTCATCAGACCTTTTGCTTGATTTATTGTAGAAGTATACACGCAAATAATAATTGAGATAAAAACTTAGTATTATTTCACGAAAATTCCATCAATGTGCATTGACATTTAATCATACCGCGCCTATTTAACTATTTCACACGCAAACAATGAACAGCACTTAGTCCGATTAATCTTGGGCGTGGTTTCCATGTCTGCGAGGATTTTGCCATGATCGATAGGTCTACCAACGGGCGAGCAGGGGAACCTGTGGGCACCCTCGGATTCAATGCTCTCATGGGGATGAGCATCCCGCCCACGGCGCTGGTCACCGAGATGAACGGGCGCTTATTTGAGGGCATCGCAGCGTTCAACAGAGACTGGGTCGCCTTTGTGAACCGGTGCCTGAAGGACAATCTCGAGCTGTCACAGCGGATTGCGGTGTGCAAGACGGCGGAGGAGGTACGCAGCGTCTATGGCGTTTGGTACCAGAAGTCGGCCGAGCATTACTTAGACGGGATCGTCGAGATGGCGAATAACAGCAAAAGCCTCGTGCACGACACCGTGGCAGCCGTTCATGGCCTAGCGGGGAAGTCTGTGCCGACAGCGGAGTCCCATCAATGTTGAGATACATTTTCGCGTTCGGCATTGTGCTGGGGGTAGCCACACCGGCTATGGCGGCGAGCTTTTACGTTGTGCGTGGTCTCGACAACAAGTGCAGAGTGGTCGAGGTCAAGCCCGTCGACGAAACGATTTTCGTCTTCAGCGGCAAGGTGTACGTCACCCGCGAAGAGGCCGAGGCCCAGATCAAGGTGCTCTGCAACGACTACATACTCAGAACTTAAATCGCGTGCCAGTAAACTGGCGATCTCGGCAGGATTCGAACCTCGATGCCCTTGGTTCGAAGCCAGGTATACTTTGCGCTACCGGATCAGCGCCGATTGAACGATGCTTTCGCCAAGGGTGAAGGACGGGGTGCTGTCTGTCGACCTCAAGCGCGAGGTACCAGAGCGGCTTAAGCCCCGCAGGATTGAGATCGGTGCGACGGTCGCGAAGAGCATCCTGAACAAGACCATCGATGCTGCGGTCGCCGCCAACTGAGCGCTCTGCTCGAGTTTGGACTGGGAACAGGCGTCCCGCGGGCGCGCCTGTTCTGATTCGTTTCGCCGCGCGTCGAGGAACAGTCGTGGAAACCCCGAAGCATAACGCCGTGCTGACGATGTTGCGCACGGAATTTCAAACAGCCATCACGTCCGACCGAAGCGCGGTCACGTTGGACCCTTCGATTGCTGAGCTCATGGAGAAAATTTCACAGACGGACTTTATCGAGCCCTTCTCGATCTACTCAAGAAGCCAGTTGCGCAAGATGCATGATCGCCTTGGTCACATCAGCAGTGCTCGTTTGAACGACAATCCCTTAAAAGTGGCGCGAGCCGTCGATGCAATTCAACAATTGCTCGACGGGCTTGAGATTACCATGAAGCAATCGGCGGCCAGCAAGGCGAGTATCGAAGCGGCTCGTTCGAGGCCATGCTAGCATGAGACAACATTAATTTGCCTGAGACGCCAACGCAAAGCGTCTGGGCTTTCGACGCACGGGGACCCTTTCAAGTGTTCCGCTTCCTAAGTACCCCGAGCAGACCAATGCCATCCCGTTCTGCAGGTGACGTCAGATGACAACTGTAAAAGATGTACTCGATAAGAAGGGCAGGAACGTTCACTTCATTTATCCTGATGCTTCCGTGTTCGATGCCCTCAAAATGATGGCGGAAAACAACATAGGCTCATTGGTCGTGCTGGAAGATGGCAAACCTGTCGGCATCATCACCGAACGGCTCTACGCGCGGGAAATTATCTTGAAAGGTAGGACGTCGCCGGGAACTTTTGTCCGGGAGATCATGTCGACCCGAGTGGTCTACGCGCGACCTGACCAATCGGTCCAAGAATGCATGGCTGTGATGATCGAAAGGGGCGTGCGCCATCTCCCCGTGTTCGAAGATGAACGACTAATTGGCATAGTTTCAATTGGCGATATGGTGAAGAGCGTCATCGGTGATCAGAAGTTCGTTATCGATCAGCTCGGACACTACATCCATGGCGATCGGTGACCGGCCAACAGGCATTTTCATGAATGCGCCTCTCGACGATCAGCGGTTAACACCTGCCGCTGCCGCGTGGGGGTCGCGAGCGGTTCTGAGAACTCCTCTCTGCGCGGGGGAGCTCATCGCCCTTACGTCTGGCTTTCCAGAAGTTCGAGTGAGGGGGTCAACTCTTCACAATTGCGGGCGCATTCTGCAGTCATCGGTGACAATCTGATCCTCGGGCGTCGCCGGCAGAGAGAGTCGGCACGAATTGCTCCCGCCTGATCAACCGGCAGGGGCGATCCATGACCCGGTTCACGCAAATGCATGCTGTTTCCGACGAGGCAACGCTGAACCTCCTTCAGCGGGCTTACGATGACTTCTGCCATGATGCAGGCATTGAGCGAAGGCCCTCGGACGCGGTTCAGCATCTACCCGCCCATGGAGATGTGCGGATGCGAACCCAGCGTACCGAAGGTCATGGGCCAGCTTCCGCTCGGCATTCCACCCGCCCCGCGATCTTGAGCGCGACCGCGCATTAGTCCACTACCTAGGCGGCTCGCTGCATCAAAGCATGCCGGCCAGAGGCAGCACGTGCGTCGCACTCCGAAGTCCGCTTTGGGTCAGAACCTGACCTCGACGTCGTTCGCGCACGACGTCCGCTAGAACCTCAAGAGCAGACATCCTCGTCAGTCGCCTCTTGAGGTCCGCTAAGGGCCAGGAGCAGACTCTTCGCAAAGTCGACCCGGCCATAGGCTGAAGCTTGGCTACGCACAGGGACGGACGGTGTTGCGCACGACCCGCGAGTCAATTTTGTTCAAGCGGTACGCCCGTCGCGTTCATCACCCGCGACGAAGATTAACCCGTACGCCCTTGATGCCAGCACCTTTCGTGCCAACGGACACCGATACCGATTGGCTCGATGAGGAATAGCTCATTGCAAGACTACCTTTGAGACTTCCGCTGAACTGAACATGCAGTTTGCCGGGATAAGCAGAGCCAGACGCATCACCCGTGGCATTGTACGTGCGCTCTTCCCAACTCCCGGCGACCTTGTCGCCGCTGGACGTCAACTTGCTGCGCAGCTCGAAATTTGAGGATGCACCCTTGCAGCGGATGACGACGCTCAAGATGCCGCCGCCTTTATAGTACCCGTTGCAGCTGATGTTTTCGGTTTTCCCGCTTTCGAAGGACATCGTCCCCCCGCCGCGCCACGAACCGGCAAGGGCATCAAGGGAAGCCTTTGCGGAAGCCGAATTGGTCGAAAGGCTGACGAAGGCGGAGATGACAAGTGCAAGGGCTCCAAACCGCGCGAAATGTGACTTGAGGGCGTGTGTACTGCTCGACATTGGACCAACCCTCCTGAGTGAGTATTCCTGGCGATAGTGTGTAGTGCTACAGGAACAACGTGTCAGGCCGTACTGTTCCCTAGGGAACAGCAGCGCAATGCCGTGCGGGTCGCGAGTCGAAATGAGGCCAGGTCTAAGTCGCGGTGCCGCCACTTAGGCGCGCGTTAGTTCCCGCCTCGCACTTCGTGGCCGCAATTTGCGATCAATGTAATGGTCGAGAAGACGGTCGATCGTCCTCACTAACTCCGGACTAGCCAGTCCCGCATCGTGACACAGCCTGAGGCTTTCATTCCGTGCCATGTTCACGTCCAAAGAGATATAGGGCTCCTGCGAGCCAGTCCTTTTGATCTCAAAGCGACCGTGCTCGATACCCTTGATGACCATTGCCCTGATAGTATCAACGCCCTTGTCCATCGACGATATACCCCTCACGTTTCTTCCCCACGGCGCCCTCTCTTTCTATGCCCTTTTCGTCGGCAATGAGGCTTAGCGCATCACGCTGCATTACCGAAAATTTCGCCGCCGTTGCCGACGTGTGTCGCCAAGTTCCGCCTGTTCAGTCGCCCTCACCCGGCGTGGGTGAAAAATACTTGTCGAACTTCCCCGTCTCCTCCCAGTGGGCGCGCGCGTCCTTCGGCATTTCCTTCTTGGCCATGATGTTCGGCCATTTCTGCGCGTACTCGCGGTTGAGTTCGAGCCACTTCTCGAGGCCAGGCTCGCTGTCTGGCTTGATGGCGTCGACCGGGCACTCTGGCTCGCAAACCCCGCAGTCGATGCACTCGTCGGGGTGGATGACGAGCATGTTCTCGCCCTCGTAGAAGCAGTTGACCGGGCACACCGCGACGCAATCGGTGGTCTTGCACTTGATACACTTCTCATCGACGACGTAGGTCATAGTCCACTCCACTTGGAAGGAGGCGTGGGCAGACACATTTTGTGTCGGTCGAGACAGTGAGCCGTTTTTGGCGGTACGTGAAGCGGCTAAGAGCCCCGCGTGCTGAGGCGGGTTACGAGTGTCGCCGCGTCGATTCTCTCTTCGCACATACATTATCGGCGCTTCCGGGCGCTCTGCCTTGACTTTGAGGGCGGCGATGAGCGCGTCTTCGGCGTCGACGATCACATGTTCGGATTTGCTCCTCAGCTTCAGTCCAGCAGCGAATTGCAATGGGGCACTCCTAACTCGCTCCAGTCTACCACGATCGCGCAGCGGCCGTGGATCGCCGATAGTCCATTAGGACCGCTGCCGATGCCGCAACGAATAATGAGACTCAAACAAAAGAGCCGGCCACGGGGGCCGGCTCTTTTCGCAACACGCTACAAAATTTTGCCCCTATTTTCCCAACGCCTTGTCGACGGCCTTGGCCCCGTCCTTCGCAGCGTCCTTTGTCTTTCCCCAGGTTACCTGCGCCTTGCCCTTGACCTCTTGAGCTGCGCCCCTCGCTTGGAGTTCATCCGACCCGACCAACTTGCCGACGCCCTGCTTCACCTTGCCCACTGCTTCATTCGTGTATCCGCGTGCCTTATCTGACGTACTTCCCATTGCAACCTCCTGTCTAAGCTATCTAGCGCAACGCACCGTCCATTCCTTAGTTCCGGTGCACTTTCAGCCCTCCTATTGGCAGAGCGAGGAAATCCCCGCGGGCCCCGACTTCCTACGGCTCACGGTGCGTTTGGGGCTCGCGGTAAGCTTCCAATGCTGATGCTGACGAGACTGCCCGTTTGGCGCTGTCCATGCGACGAACGTGCACGCAACTTCACTTGGGTAGGAAGACCGGCATCTAGTTCTTCTTTCGCGGTATTGGCGTTCGGTTCGCAAATGTGGGCGCCGCTCCCACGCGCTTGCGTATCATCCGACCTTCTGAAGGCTCACTGATAATGTCTTCAAATTGCGCCACGCAGCCAACTCCGTAAGGATGCAGCATGTCGAAGCGTCGAATCGCCTCCTCCCGCGTTCGACCCGTAACGAATTCACCACTGCCGATGTTCACCATCACGAAGCTACCGTTCTGAACACCGCGTTTCAGAAGCTCCGGAGCCAGAGTCTTCAGAAGGCGCTCGCCAGATTGCCCCCGGCAATTCGGGTTCGCTTTGTGTGTCGAGCCAGTCCCCGTTCCTGCGCGCATCATGTCAGGGTCTCCGTCGCCGTCGGACGTTACAGCTCAGGATTGAGCTGGCGCCAACGGGCCGCTTCCAACTTGCGCTGAAGGCGGCCCTATCTAGGCATTAATCAATCACGGCAATATTGCGCGTGAAGTGCGTGAGCAATTCCCACCGCTTCTGCCGTGCGTTACTAGAAAAGGCGTGCCCGACTTAGCGGGGAAGAAAAGTCGAGCCGTCTTGTGAATAAGGGTCCACACAATCGAGCACGCTTTACATCTCTCTCTCGCGCGGCCCCATGCCCACACTGTGCGCAGGATCACCGCGGACGCCTAGATACGGAAATTACCTAGTCCGAATTTCTCGGCTGCGTTGCGGTGGCCGGAGACCAGGCAAGATCAGGCGCGGCCTTGGTTGAGATGTCAAATTAGATTGAAATCAAACTCGTGGTCGCAAGCTCGCTCTTCACGACATTAGGCTGCGCCAGGCGGTCTTTATCGCGCGCTCAGTTTCCGAGGTTCGTGTGAGGGGGTCAACTCTTCACCATTGCGGGCGCATTGTGCAGATATCGGCGACAAGCAGCCTCAGGCGTCGTCGGCAGAGAGAGTTGGCGCGAATTGCTCCCGCCTGATCAACCGGCAGGGGCATCCATGGCCCATTTCACACAAATGCATGCTGTTTCCGACGAGGCAACGCTGAACCTCCTTCGGCGGGCCTACGAGGACTTCTGCCGGGATGCAGGCATTGAGCGAAGGCCCTCGGACGCGGTTAAGCATCTGCCCGCCCATGGATATGTGAGGATGCGTACCCAGCGTGCCGAAGGTCATCGGCCAGTTTCCGCTCGGTATACCGCCCGCCCGTAATTTTCAGCGCGACCACGCATTAGACCCTTACTTAGGCGTCTTGGGGGGCTGGTCACTAGCCCTATGTGGTTACGTGTCGTTCCTGTCCTAGGCTCGACGACGCTCGGTGAGTTGGTTTTTGTTTGGGTGATTTTATGGACCTTCGTCGTGTCAATTGTTGCGTCGTTGGATCGAAGTATCATGTGATCCATCGAACCGACGGGCATCCCAGTCGCGTTTTCGAAAGCGCCGAGAGCGCGCGCCAAGAGGCAGACAGATGCGGTGACCCGGAATTGGCGAAGGAGCTTCGGGCGAGCGCGGACAAGGCGCAGAGGCTTAACGCAGTTGGGTGAACGTTATCCAGGTGTGAGGAGCAGCGACCGTGGCGGGATACTCAATGATTCATTGGAAGCACATTGACGAGTTCATCGAGCCGAACTGGGAGCAGGTGGGCACGGCCGGGCCGGCGGTTCTTTTTTGGCGTGGTAAGAAGGGGGCGGTGTTTGGATATATCCGAGACGGAGAGCTGTTTGACCACAGGTGGCTATATGTCTGCAACTCGAACAAGGTAACCCATTTTTTGGAGGTCAACGCACCGGAAAGCAACGTGGTAGATCTGGAGAAGTTTCGACCCGGCAACGGCAATGAACCGCGAGGGATCTAATGATGGCAGGGCGTCATTGGTGTTCTTGCATCGGGATTCGACATCCGAAGTCTGAAGTCGGAGGTGCTCGGCTGAGGGTGTACGAACCCGCGAGAGTCCGGTTCGGCTAATGAAATGACCTCCCCGTCATTGGCGCATGAAGTCCGCTTGACCTTCATCATTCGATTGTCGTGCTAACTCTTCCTCGAGCGACCCGCTTCGATCTTCTCTTTGCTGGCTGCCGATTGCCGCATGGTAATCTCGAGACTATCGAACAATTGCAGAATTTCATCGACGGCCATCGCCACGTCCAGGGGGTCTTCCTTTAAACGAGCATTGCTTATGTGACCGAGGCAGTCGTCGATCTTGCGTAGCTGGCTTCTTGAGTAGATCGAGAAGGATTCTACAAAATCCGCCTGTGAAATTCTCTCTCTCAACTCAGAAATCGAAGGGTCCAACGTCGCCACATTTTGCCGGGACGTGATGGCAGTATCAAAATCCCTGCGCAACTTCGTCAGTACAGCATCCTGCATGTGGGTACTCCTCCCGTTGGCGAACGGGTTGACGCAACAGGCGTAACACTCGCATACAACGGAACGCTGGTGGCTAGAGGCGCCGACGAGCCGCTTCTGCTCTTGCTTGACGCGGCTCAGCTCAGACTTGGAATTACCACCAATTATTCCGGCGAGTAATGGCGGGCGTCGCCGCGACTTGGCGCGCGACAGGCCCGACGCCGCACTCGTGTGTTGTCATCAGGAGAGCGGGGCAGCAACTGCACAGAAGAATCACTTCAAGGCGGCTTCCGCCTTGTGGAGATGGTCCATTGCCGCCTTTTCGATCCTGGCAATGTTGGACTCTATTGCGGCCTCATAACTCTTGAGGGCGGCGTCCTTCTGAGCGCCCTTAGGCGCCCTTTCCCATGTGACCTTCAACGCCTTCATCTGTTCGACACGGGTTTTCATTTTCTCACGCCTATGGTTTCGGCATTCGATCAGCGGTGCGCCTTCGGCTTACTCGGTGGTCTCTATTCGCATGCACACAGCCTTCCACTGTCGTTTCGTCATGTGTGTTGCCGGCTCCCACAGATTCAAGCACGCCGCCAAATTCTGTTCCTTGGTGAGACGGTAGTATTTGCCGACCTCGGCCGCAGATTCGGTCTCAGTCCGAACGGAAGGCGCCACGGGCTCTGCGGCAGCGTGGCCTCGGGATGGTAGAGCCGCAAGCGCCAGAAGCAAGGTCGCGGGCCAAATGATTGAAACGACGGCGTGGCGGTAATTCCTTCCGTGCATCATTGCGTTCCTCACACGAGCAAAGTCCAATCCGTTCTGGCGGGGTCAACTCCTGCTACGCTTGGCTGGCAGAGGCAGAGAATGAAGAAGCCGCCCGCGATTATCACCCACATGAGTAGGGCACGAGTACGGTCCACGTCCGCTCCGTAGCCTGGGGTCGCTAGACGCCATGGATCGCGGCCAGCTTGAGCTTCGCGGGATCACGTTCGCCTGCGGCTGCCGCGGCTAGGAGACCTCGCGTTAGCCTGGCTTTGGTCGCAGCGTGCGTAGCCCAAGGGTGGCTGGTGGCCTCGAGGTCACTCCACGCCGCGTTATATGCGTCGTAGAGAAGGCGAGACGTCTGCCCGTTGTAGGTATTGAAGGGTGCCATTGGTCGATCGCTCCTTACCGTTGAAAGCGGTGACAAGGGCTGTCGCAAGAGCGAATGCTGTCAGAGCCTTTTCACTACAAGTCTCTCATGAACCAAGGCCAGGAAAGCGCGGTCTCGGCCCACCAGCTCCGGCACAGCGTCATTTGCTCTGAGGGCGCGGGTCGCCGACCGGCATAAGCTCGAAAGGATACACTTCCTCTGTCTCGTCTTGAGCGCCGCTTCGTTTGTTAACATCGACCCGCTCCCTATGCGGAAGCGTCACGCTGCTTTGGGTGGTGCCGCCAGCGTTTTTGAGAGTGTCGGTCATGATATCCTCCGGTCACTCGAGCCCGTCTGCTGGATTTTTCGACGGATTGGAACTCGAGAGCGTTAAATCCAGGTGCTGGATCAGATCTTAGCCGGCAGCGGCAACGACGAGGTAAACTCGGAATCTACCTACTCCCATTCGAAGCTGCTGGCCTTCTTAAACGGCGCAGAGTGCTTTTGAGATCGTGTTCTCCTAACATCGCAAGAAATGGGGCGCCGAGCGCGGCAGCACCGTACCGCCGGTCACGGTCGGTCCGGTATTGCCGAGTTGCACGACGCCCCAAGGCAATTCATTAGCCGTTGCGGCAGTCGTAATAGCGCTCACGCCAGTATCGGCTGCCCGTGGCCTTCCACTTACGGTAGGAAGAGGAGCAGGCGCCGCCGTTATCCAAGGACAGGTAAATGCCGCCGAAGCCGCGCCGGGCATGCCGGTTGCGGTGGTCGTTGTTGCCGTGGCGAACGTCAACGTTGCGCGAGTACTTCTGGCCGTCGTTATCGTGATGCTTTTGGTTGCGTTGCGCCGCCTCGGCCGCGCCGACCGTTGCCATCAGGGCAAGCAGAGCCGCGGTGCTGGTGATCATCAAATTCCTGCTGGTGGTGCTCATGGTTACATCCGTTCGTTTGTTGTTCGGGGTGCGAAGGGCCGACGGCCGCTCGGATCCGCGCTCATGCCTGCTGCCGTCCGATCCGCTTGATTGGCGCTCTCAATGAACTGGCCCTCGACAGCTGCAGTGGCTGCTCGATGACTCGGATTTGCGGGGGAGGCGTTTGGCTGTGTCGCGACGATGGCGTGGTTACCGCCGCAACGGTAAACTCGGAAACTACCTAGATTTGTCGAGATGTGCCGTTGTCACAGAACTTCCAGGCGTCGCATCGAAACACGATCTTGAATTGCGGCGCGTCGGCGCTGATCGGTTGTCAAAAATGACGCGATCGCGCGTCGGCGCCACACGTTCTGGAACGTTTCAAGCTGTGCGGTGTTAGTCAAGGATGGATACAGCATTGAAGATTATTGGGGAGCGTCTTCGGAAAGTTTTCGGAGATCCGACCAAGAATGCGATGGGATGGAATTTGATCGATGCATTCACACGTCTCGAGGAGCGTGAAGAGGCGCTCCGGCAAGACGAGACAAGAGCCGATGGCGAACGAAGGCCCGCCTCTCGAACCTCGGATCGCCGGGCCCGTGAAAGACGACAACTAGTGCGCCGCTATCGCTTGGAGACCGCCTATGACAGCGTGGTTTCTCATGGCGAAACGCAGCTCGCGAACTCCCTCACGGGGCTCCCTAGCCATAACGGCGGCCGCAGGGGCTTCGAGCGTCCAGCTTACTCCGTGTGGGTCGAATTCATGATCCACCTTGCCCTGCAGCGTCGCAGCGGTCATGCGCTGCAGGACGATGTGACCGAAACCCTGTCGCGTAGGCGGCATGACCTCCGGGCCGTTGCGCTCCTCCCACTTCAAGTGAAAGCGCGCCGGTCCCAGGCCGCGTGTCTCGAGCTCCCAGTGCACCGTGACGGATACCCTCCGGCACGGAGAGTGCCCCGTGCTTGATTGCGTTCGTTGCCAGCTCGTGCAGCGCTAGTCCGATGTTCTGCGCGGCCTCCGGTTTGAGTAAGAGTTCGGGGCCTGTTGCCGAGATGTGAGCCCCATCAACCCCGCCAAAGGGCTCGAGATGGCTGCGCACCAGGTCGCCAATCAATGCACCGCGCCCATCCTCCTCGACGAGAAGATCAATGGACCGTGACAGACCTTGGAGGCGTTGAGAAAACTGGGTCTGGAATTCTCTTAAGCTCGCGCTTCGCCTGCCGATCTGACCCGCTAAAGCCTGTACAACCGCGAGCAGGTTCTTGGTTCGATGGCTGAGTTCGTTCGCAATGAAGCGCAGTCGTTCCTCGTTCTCAATGAATTCCGACGGCGCTATCGATCCTTGGGATTCCAGATCGGATGGGCCTTCTGCTTATCGGGTGGACGTTTAGCATTGCAGATCTCCTTAAAATTGGGTTCGACGTGTGAACGCGATTGCATCAATCGTTCACCGCAGCGGCAACGCGGGGCGCTCGCGGGCTGTCTGTTGAGGCCCTAAGAGCACGTGTCCTGCGCGCCAATCTCAGGGGCAGATTAGCGAGGGGAGTGAGCTGGCCGTAGTCTCGGAATCTACTCAGAGGCGGTTCCAACTGCCCTATTTCGTGTCGAACTGGCCTGCGCTGCTCAATCATTCGTCAACAAACGCGAACGTGATTGGCGCTCGGGGCCGGAGCTCCCCACATCCCTACTAGAGAACGGCGCATGCGCGCCTTTCCGGAAAACGGAGGACATTATGAAGATTTGGAACACGCCGCAGGTTCGTGAGCAGGCCGTAGGCCTCGAGGTCACGAGCTATCTTCCGGCAGAAATCGACATCATCTAGTGGTGTCGATTCACTCTCATACTTAACGAGTTTGCGACGGCGGTCGCGTCAGCGCCCGCCGTCTTAATTTTTGACGCTCACCCATCGGCTGCAACCATGCGGCATTTTCGCGATTGGTGTCGTCATTCCAACCATTACAGGAGTTCAAACATGATCCGCACCCTTTCACTTGCTACGGCCATCGCCTTCGCTCTCGTGCTCCCCGCGACAGCGGAGAACGCAACAGTCAAAGCACCGGCCACGACGACTGACGTGAAACCTGCAGCGCAGGGCAACCTGTTCACCGAAGAGCAGGCGCGCGTCCATCTCTCCCACCAGGGCTACACCAACATTTCCGGAATGATGAAGAACGAGAACGGAGCCTGGGTCGGATCCGCAACAAAGGATGGCAAGACCGTAACAGTTGCCGTCGATGTTAAGGGCAAAGTTGGAACCAACTAGCCCGCTCCACAGCGTCTTACTCTGCCGGCGCCCGCCAGTCAGCGGGCGCCGTTTGCGTTCTGAATTCTGTCTTGACGCGCAAGTTTGTATTCCACACCGAATGTTCGCTCTCCATAAGCTCGTTCGCCCCCGAAGCATATGGATGCTACGATGAGCAATGGAGCCGTCACGGTCGCCGCGTCTTGCCGGCAGCAACCGGGCTGTAGGGTGCATTGCGCCCAAGCCACGGCAGAAAGGTCGCGTTGATAAGCCTCATCCGCCGTGTCTTAGGGGCAGCTCCACCGGCTTCGCCCTGGGACAGCCACGAACCCGTTCGCGAAGAGCTCTTCAGCGTCGAGCGTCTCGAGGAGCACGCACGGAGCCTCGCCGTTGCGCAGCCCGTAACGGCGAGGCCAACCAAGGGCCATGCTCTGGCGGGCCGGCTCGCCGACAACGAAGCGGTGCTGCTGAGCGTACATCGAAGCATCGCCAAGTCTATCGACGACGGCCACGCGATCACACCGGCGGCGGAATGGCTGGTCGACAACTTTCATCTCGTTGAGAAGCAAATCCGCCAGATCCGCTCCGATTTGCCATCCGGCTACTACCGGCAGTTGCCCAAACTTGCAGATGGGCCTTTCGCGGGTTATCCCCGCGTCTTCGGCGTGGCCTGGGCCTTCGTCGCTCATACCGACAGTCGTTTCGATCTCGACGTGCTCTCTCGCTTCGTACGCGCATACCAGGAAGTCCAGCCGCTGACGATCGGAGAGCTTTGGGCCGTCGCGATCACATTGCGGATCGTACTCCTGGAGAATCTCAGGCGCCTCGCCGAGCGGATCGTGCTCGGTAGGGCCGCCCGGCAGGAGGCAGACGATCTCGCCGACCGCTTGCTAGGTACTGCCGGGCGTGCGACCGAACCGGTGACGGCCGTGCTTGATGCATTCTCGCGCAGGCCGCTTCCTGACGCGTTTGCAGTCCAGCTTTTGCACAGGCTGCGCGACCAAGATCTCAGAATTACCCCTGCGCTTGTTTGGCTCGACGAACGTCTGGCAGCGCAGGAGACAACGACAGAAGCGGTCGTACGCGCCGAGCACCAGAGGCAGGGTGCCGCGAGCGTCACGATGCGCAATATCATCACCAGCATGCGCCTCATTTCCGACGTCGATTGGACGGAACTGTTCGAGCGCATCAGCCTCGTCGACGAGGTGCTCGCCGACGACAGCGACTTTCGGGACATGGATTTCCCGACGCGTAACCTCTATCGCAGTGCAATCGAGGAGCTCGCGCGGGGCTCGAAGCACTCCGAGCTCGACGTTGCGCGCCGCGCCGCGCTGCAAGCTAAGCAGGCTCAGTCTGGTGACGAGAGTTCGCTAGAGAGCCGTCGTGCCGACCCCGGCTATTATCTCCTTGGCGGCGGACGCGGTGCGTTCGAAGCGGTGATCGGTTTTCGACCGCCGGCGAGTGCTTGGCCCGGGCGCTTTAACCAGACACTGGGCATCAGTGGCTACGTCGCTGCCATCGTTGCTATCGGCGCGCTCCTCCTCGCGCTGCCGTTGGCCTATCTCTCTGCAATTGGACTTGCCGACTCGGTTCTGATCCTGCTCGGAGCTTTGGGTGCGATCCCGGCGCTCGACGCGGCTGTCGCGCTCGTCAATCGCGTCGTGACCGGCGGGTTCGGCGCGACCTTCTTGCCTGCATTGGAGCTTCCGAACGGCGTCCCTCCGCATCTTCGGACGCTCGTCGCCGTGCCGACGCTTCTGACTTCGTCAGAGGCGATCGAAGAACAAATCGAACGCCTCGAGATTCATTACGTCGCGAGCCCTGAGGGTGACCTTCATTTCGCTTTGCTCTCGGACTGGGTCGATGCAACCGCCCGCGATGCCGAGGGTGACGGTGCTCTGCTCGCGGCTGCGGAGGAGGGCATCGCTCGTCTCAATCAACGCCATGGCTCCGCGCCCGGCGGCCCCCGCTTCCTGCTTCTTCATCGACATCGGGTCTGGAACGACAGTGAAAGGCGTTGGCTCGGTTGGGAGCGCAAGCGCGGCAAGCTCCAGGAGCTGAACCGGCTCTTGCGCGGCGCGACCGACACCACGTTCGTGGAAACCGAGTGGGGGCCGAGCCTTCTGCCCGCCAACGTTCGCTATGTCGTGACGCTCGACGGCGACACGAGGCTGCCGCGCGACGCGGTGCGCCGGCTCATCGGCAAGATGGCTCATCCACTCAACCGACCCCGCTTCGACGTTGCCGCCGGCAGGGTCGCGGAAGGCTATGCGGTACTGCAACCTCGGGTCACGCCCTCACTACCAGTCGGGCGCGAGGGCTCGCTATTCCAGCGCATTTTTTCCAGCATGAGCGGCATCGATCCCTATGCCTCGGCCGCCTCTGATGTGTACCAGGATCTGTTCGGTGAGGGGTCCTATACCGGCAAGGGAATTTATGACGTCGACGCCTTCGAGGCCGCTGTCACCGGCCGCGTGCCGGATTCGACGCTGCTCAGTCACGATCTCTTCGAGGGTGTGTTCGCTCGCGCCGGGCTTGTTACTGACATCGAGGTCGTCGAGGAGTTTCCGGCCCGTTACGATGTCGCCTCGTTGCGTCACCATCGTTGGGCGCGTGGTGATTGGCAGCTTTTGCCTTGGGTCATGGGGCTGGGACCCGTGGCAGGCGGGAAACGGGCCCGCAATGTTCTCCCGGCGATCGGCCGCTGGAAGATGCTCGACAATCTGCGCCGCACGCTGTCGGCACCCACGACAGTGCTCGGCTTACTGGCTGGATGGACATTGTCATTCGAGCAGTCACTCTTCTGGACTGCTTTCCTGCTCTCGACGATCGTACTGCCGACGCTCATTCCAGTAGTTGGAGCCCTCCTGCCGCGCCATTCCGGAATCAAGGCCCGGAGCCATCTGCGGTCACTCGGGGGTGACCTGCGCCTGGCGCTGACACTGTCGCTCCTGCAAATCACCTTTCTGGCTCATCAGGCGTGGCTGATGGGCGACGCGATCGGGCGAACCCTGGTCCGGCTATTCGTTACGCGACGGCATCTTCTCGAATGGGTACCGGCGGCGCAGGCGACGATCGGTCCCCGTCTCGATTTACTCGGGTTCTACCGTTGGATGGCCAGCGGTCCTGTCATCGGCGCTCTCGCGATGGCTGTCGCTTGGTTTTGGGGAGATGAGACATGGCTCTTGGCTGCGCCGTTCGCAGCACTTTGGATCGCTTCGCCGGCCATTGCGCGCTGGGTAAGTCTCTCTCCCCTTATCGAAGGGGGGCTGTCGGTGTCGGCCGCCGATACTCGCGCCCTGCGTTTGACCGCACGGCGAACCTGGCGTTTTTTCGAGACCTTCGTCACGCCGGCTGACCACATGCTGCCGCCTGATAATTTTCAGGAAGACCCCGTGCCGGCGATCGCCCACCGGACCTCTCCAACCAATCTCGGTCTCTATCTTCTGTCGGTAGTCAGCGCCCGCGACTTTGGGTGGATCGGAACCATCGATGCGGTTGAACGACTCGAGGGAACGCTTTCAACCATGAGCGGCCTCGCTCGCTTTCGCGGCCACTTCTACAATTGGTACGATACGCGGGATTTGCGGCCACTCGATCCGCAGTACGTCTCCTCGGTCGATAGCGGTAATCTGGCCGGGCACCTGATAGCACTTGCCAATGCGTGTCGGGAGTGGCGCAGCGTGCCGCTTGCGGAGGCGCGGCGTGTCGCTGGCATCGCAGACGCGGTCGAGCTCACGCGAGAAGGTGCTGGCCGTCTGCACGACGGGCGTCGAACTCAGACGGCGACGTTGCGCCAACTCGATGACGCGCTCGCCGGCCTGGCGGGAAGCGTGGGGCGGGTCCCCGTGGACGGTGAGAACGCCGCGGAGCGGCTCGCCGACCTAGCGGCTCAGGCCGCGACCATGGCCGACATTGCTAGCGCGATCGCAGTTGAACGGGATGACGACACCGGCGCAGAAATGCTGGTGTGGGCGGCGGCGACACGGAATTCGATCGATAGCCATCGCCGCGATCTCGGTCAGTCGCCGGATGCTCTCTACTCTTTGGAACGGCGCCTCTCGGTCCTTGAAGAGACCGCTCGGTCGATGGCGCTCGCTATGGAGTTTGGCTTTCTGCTCGACCGTGACCGCGGTCTCCTCTCCATCGGCTACCTGGTGCCCGAGAGTACGCTCGACCAGAGCTGCTATGATCTCCTCGCATCAGAGGCGCGGCTCGCGAGCTTCATGGCGATCGCCAAAGGTGACGTTCCGGCTCGCCACTGGTTTCGCCTCGGCCGTGGTGTCACGCCGGTCGGGCATGGCGCCGCGCTGATCTCCTGGTCGGGATCGATGTTCGAATATCTGATGCCGTCGCTCGTCATGCGCGCGCCGGCGGGAAGCCTCATCGAGCAGACGAGCCGGCTCATCGTACAGCGTCAGATCGATTACGGAGCGACACTCGGCGTCCCCTGGGGCATTTCCGAATCCGCTTACAATGTTCGCGATCTCGAGTTCACCTACCAGTATTCGAACTTCGGCGTCCCCAGTTTGGGACTGAAGCGCGGCTTGGGAGAAAATACGGTCGTCGCGCCTTATGCGACGGCGTTGGCGGCCATGGTCGATCCGCAAGCCGCAGTGCGAAACTTCGAACGGCTTGCCGGCGTCGACGCGCGCGGCCGCTACGGCTTCCACGAGGCGCTCGACTACACACCGGCGCGGGTGCTGGAAGGAAAGAAGCTAGCGGTCGTCCGGGCGTTCATGGCGCACCATCAGGGCATGACAATCGTCGCCATCGCCAACGCATTGCTGGAAGGCGTCATGCGGACGCGGTTTCATGCCGAACCTATCGTCCAGGCGACAGAACTGCTGTTGCAGGAGCGCACACCCCGCGATGTCGCGGTGATACGTCCCTGGGCAGCGGATGCGAGATCGGCCGTAAAGATCGGGGAGGTCGAGGCCCCGGGCGGGCGACGGCTCACCACGGCGCACAGCGCAACGCCCGCCACGCACCTGCTCTCGAACGGCCGCTACGCGGTGATGCTCACGGCTGCCGGCTCGGGCTACAGCCGCTGGCGAGATCAGTCTGTGACCCGCTGGCGCGAGGACGCCACCTGCGATGACTGGGGTTCCTACGTCTTCGTTAGAGACGTGCGCAGTGGAGAGGTATGGTCGGCGGGCTTTCAGCCCAGCGGCGCCGAGCCCGACGCCTATCAGGTCACATTCAACGAGGATCGTGCCGAGATAACACGTCGCGACGGAACGCTCACAACGGCCATGGATGTGCTCGTCTCGGCCGAAGATGATGCCGAGGTCCGTCGTATTTCGATCGCGAATTCTGGCAGCTGGGCCCGCGAGATCGAGGTCACGTCGTATTCGGAGCTCGTGCTGGCGCCTCAGGCCGCGGACGTCGCGCATCCGGCCTTCTCAAAGCTGTTCGTCGAAACCGAGTATCTCGCCGGCGTCGGTGCCATCCTGGCGACGCGGCGACGGCGTACGCCGACGGAGCCAGAAATCTGGGCTGCGCACCTCGCCGTTGTCGACGGCGAAACAATCGGCAAGCCGCAGTTTGAGACCGACAGGGCGCGCTTCCTGGGCCGCGGTTCAGGAATCCGCAGACCGATCGCGGTGATCGACGGACGGCCGCTCTCGAACACAGTCGGTACCGTGCTTGACCCGGTCTTCGCTCTGCGCCGCCGAATACGGATCGAGCCCGGTGAGGTCGTTCGTGTTGCTTTCTGGACGGTGGTTGCATCCTCTCGCGAAGCATTGCTCGACCTCGTTGACAAGCATCGGGATACAACCGCGTTCGAGCGAGCGGCCACATTGGCCTGGACCCAAGCTCAAGTGCAGCTCCGTCACCTCGACATCGATCCGGGCGAGGCTGCGCTGTTTCAGCGTGTCGCCGGGCACCTTCTTTATGCAGCGCCGACGCTGCGACCTTCCTCGGACACAATCCGGCGTGGCGGTGGGGGACAGCCAGGATTGTGGAGCCTGGGGATATCCGGGGATCTTCCGATCGTGCTCCTGCGCATCGCTGAGACTGAGAGTCTCGCTATCGAGCGCCAGCTGCTGCGGGCGCACGAGTATTGGCGGATGAAGCAGCTCGCCGTTGATCTCGTAATCCTGAACGAGCGCGCGTCCTCGTATGTCCAGGATCTCCAGATTGCGCTTGAGAACTTGGTCCGCACAAGTCAGTCGCGCGCGCAGGCGATCGGGGAAGAAGGTGCGCGCGGCCGTGTTTTCGTGGTGCGGGCCGATCTAATTTCGGCAGAGACGCGGGCGCTTCTCGTGTCGGTGGCCCGGGTGGTGCTTGTCGGCACCCGCGGACGTCTCGCTGATCAGCTCGAACGCGGGCTGGGGGGAAAGGGCTTCGACAGGCACGCCCCAAAGCCTGCAATCGCCGTACCGACATCGAAGGTTGCGCCGGAGGTGCCAGATCTCGAGTTCTTTAACGGCCTCGGCGGCTTCGCCGACAACGGAAGGGAATATGTGACGATCCTCGGCCCAGGCCAGTGCACGCCTGCACCCTGGATCAATGTTATCGCGAACCCCGCTTTTGGCTTTCAGGTGGCGACTGAGGGCGGCGGCTATACATGGGCCGTCAACAGTCGCGAGAACCAGCTCACACCGTGGTCGAACGACCCCGTCGCCGATCGGTCAGGAGAGGCGTTCTATCTGCGCGACGACGACAACGGCGGCGTTTGGACCCCTACGGCTTTGCCGATCCGTGATGATGCGGCAACCTATGTTGCCCGTCACGGCCGGGGATACAGCCGCTTCGAGAATTCAGCCAACGAGATTGCGGCCGATCTCTTCCAGTTCGTACCAATTGACGATCCGATCAAGATCTCGCGCCTCAGACTGCGCAACTTATCGAGCCGTACCCGCAATCTTTCGGTGACCGCGTATGCGGAATGGGTTCTCGGTACCTCGCGGACAGCGTCGGTTCCGTTTGTGACGACGGAGATCGATCCCGACACTGGTGCGATGTTCGCACGCAATCCATGGAGCGTAGACTTCGGATCGCGCGTGGCCTTTGCCGATCTCGGCGGTCGTCAGACGGGCTGGACGGGCGACCGTCGGGAGTTTATCGGCCGCAACGGAACCCTCGCGAGGCCGGCGGCACTCGCCGGAGGGGCACCACTTTCCAACAAGGTGGGGGCCGGTCTCGATCCCTGCGGCGCTCTCCAGACTAAGGTCAAGCTGCCACCGAACGGTACGATCGAGATCATCTTTTTCCTCGGCCAGGCCGCGAGCGCCGAAGACGCGCGGAATTTGGTCTCGCACTACCGCACGGCCGATCTCGACGCCGTGCGGTCCAAGGTCGACCGGTACTGGGACGAGGTGCTCGGCGCGGTGCAGGTGAAGACGCCCGACCGGTCGATGGACATCATGCTAAACGGCTGGCTCCTCTACCAAACGCTTGCCTGCCGCGTTTGGGCGCGCTCCGCCTTCTATCAGGCGAGCGGCGCTTACGGCTTCCGCGATCAGCTTCAGGATGGCACCGCGCTCACCACCACGCTCCCCAACATCACTCGAGAGCACTTGCTGCGCGCTGCGGCCAGGCAATTCGTCGAAGGTGACGTTCAGCATTGGTGGCGGCCTGATTCAGGCCAAGGCGTGCGCACGCGGATCTCCGACGGTCGTGCATGGCTCGCCTACGCTGTCGCTCATTATATCAGCGCGACGGGCGATACGGCCGGTTCTCGACGAGATGGTTCCATTCCTGGAAGGTCAGAGGTTGCAGGAAGGTCAGCACGACAGCTTCTTCCAGCCGACCGTCGCCGACGAGACTGCGACCCTGTTCGAGCACTGCGCCCGTGGCCTCGATCAGAGCCTGGCGCTGGGCGGTCATGGGCTGCCTCTAATCGGCACTGGGGACTGGAACGACGGCATGAATCGCGTCGGAGAGCAGGGCCGGGGCGAGAGTGTCTGGCTCGGCTGGCTCCTGTACGCGACGCTCACGTCATTCGCTTCCCTTGCCGAGGCGCGTCACGAGGCGGAGCGAGCCGCCACATGGCGCGCACACGCCGCCGCGCTGCAGGGAGCGCTGGAGCGCGAGGCCTGGGACGGAGAGTGGTACCGGCGCGGGTATTTCGACGACGGTACGCCGCTCGGATCTGCCGCAAGCGATGAATGCCGCATAGATTCCATCGCGCAATCCTGGGCGGTGATCTCGGGTGCCGGCGACCGTGAGCGTGCCACCCGCGCCATGGCGGCGGTCGAGCGTGAGTTGATCCGCTACAAGGATCGGCTGGCGCTGCTGTTTGCGCCCCCGTTCGACAAGACGCCGCTCGATCCCGGCTATATCAAGGGCTATCCGCCCGGCATCCGTGAGAACGGCGGCCAATATACCCACGCCGCGTTGTGGTCGGTGATGGCGTTCGCGGCGCTTGGCGAGGGTGACAAGGCGGCAAAGCTGTTCGCGCTGCTAAATCCGATCAACAACGCCGGTACGCGTGCGGATGTGCACCGCTACAAGGTGGAGCCCTACGTTGTGGCGGCCGACATTTATTCCAAGCCTCCGCATGCGGGGCGTGGAGGGTGGACCTGGTACACAGGTTCCGCCGCCTGGATGCAGCGTGCTGGCATCGAGAGCATTCTCGGGCTGCGTCTTCAGGGTGCGTTCCTGCACCTCGACCCGTGCATTCCGACCGGTTGGCGGAAGTACGAGATGACACTTTGCTACCGTTCCGCCCGCTATGAGATCCTCGTCGAGAACCCCGACGGGGTGTCACGGGGCGTTGTTTCCGCCCAATTCGACGGAGCAACGATAGCCGAGCGGCCGTTGCGGTTTCCGGTCCTGGATGACGACAACACGCATCATATCCAAGTGAGGCTCGGTTGATTGGCTTGCCGTCTCGTGCACAAGGGGACAGCGAGACTTGAGCGGTGTGCCGGTAGTGCGGGACTTGTTGTGCTGAATTCCCACAAAGCGAAACAGAAAATGGGCCGCGATAGCGGCCCACTAAGTCGGCGAAGCTATTGTGGGGAGCGTCAGGGGTGCAGACCAAGCGTCTGCACCCAGATGCCAAATGACTACTTCTCGACTGCCGGAAGATCCTTCGTCTGTTCCGCCGTCAGACTGAGCGTAATGCGGTCACCTTGCAGCTTGAACTGCGCGGGCGTTAAATTGACGCGGGTCTGACCCAGGCCCAAGAAGCCACCGACATCCGCATGCATTCCGATGACCTTGTTGTCAGCATCACGCTGGAAGGCCGCAACCTTACCAATCTCTTTCCCGTCGCTGCTGTAGATGGGCTTGTTGATCCAGGCCATCCCCTCCTGCACGGTTAGCGAAATGCTGGCACCCTGCTCTGCCGGCGCTGCGGCCGTCGTCGCAGTAGGACTGGATTTGCTTCCTGATGGCAATTCGGCGTTCCCGGGCTGCATCGGCGCCGCCGCATCTGTCATGGTGCTCGTCGGCCCGGAGCCAGACTCGATTTTGGTTTTCGTGTCCTCAGCCATTACCGGCAACGCGAGGGCGGCAGTAAGAATGGTGGCAAGCGATAGAGTACGGATCATGATCATATCTCCAAATAAATACGAAGGTTCATGCGAGCATCTGCGCATAGGGCGACGCTGCCGCCTAGGTTCGGAAAATGCCTATGCCCGAGGGACGGCCTGCGTCGTTCGCGCGCAACTCTCCATCTATTAGACACCCACTGCTTGAGGCGCCGCTCGGCAGTTCACCAAAGTTGCCGTAGCGGTGGGTCATGTCGTAGACCTCGGGATCGATGGGGCTGTGCCGCTGCAAGATTGTTTCGGTCGAAGCATGGTGTTCGTAATCGCTGCGCACGGCTACCAGAGTCGCACCCCGGCGCGCGCCATTTGCGTAGGTGCGTGCGTCGCGCTCGTTCAGTCCACTGGCCGTCAACGCGCCTATAAGTCCGCGTGGGGCATATCCGGCACCAAGAACGGCGGCCGATGAAGGTAGCCATCCCGCTGCAACGACCGCACCGATGTCAGGAATTGTCACGGCGCCGAGTTCAGACAGAAGTCCCGTCCCGGCTTCGATCGCTAGCCTGACAGCATAGCCTTTGCGACTCTCGAGCTGTTCCCAATTGCGATTAGCTCGAGCCTGTCCGGGGTCATGCCATTGGTTCCGCGATCGACGAAATGGCTGGCGAGGATGCTTATATCGGAACAAAGGACGCCAGCCGCTTCCAGCTCTTGAACCGTCTGAGCGGCGTTCTGGTAGGCCTCATACATCCGAATGAGAGGCTTATCCGCCATCACTAATTCTCCTTTGTTGTCCCAGGGATCTGGTCAGCGGGACCTTTCGGTCCCATCTAAAGTGTTGACCGCGCCCTTAACTTGAACCGTCGAGCCATAACCAGCAGTGCCGCAACACGCTCGAGACGAAGGGACTGACGCGGGATCTGGCAGCGCTTCGGGGGCCCATTTTTCTGGAGGGCGCCCCGTATGTTTTTATGGTTTAGCTTCGAGCTGGCGGCTCACGCAATTCTGCGCACAAAACTGATAAGGGTGAGCAGAATGACCGCTCCGATGGTAGCGGAGATGATCTGTCCGATGATATTGCCGCCTGGGAACAACCCAAGCTGCGGCAGCAACCAGCCTCCAAGGACAGCACCGACGATACCGACGACGATATTCCCGACGACGCCAAAGCCGTAGCCCTTGACGATAATTCCCGCCAAGAAGCCTGCGGCCGCGCCGATGAGCAACAAGATCAATAGAGCTTCGACTTGCATGACTATTCTCCTTCGTTTGCGTGGTGTCACACCGCGTTGGTATTCTGACCTTCTCGCGTTATCGAGCTTTCCATCTCGGTGCCGGGTCAAACCTTAACGGGCAGCTGCATTGGCTAGGTAGACTTGGAATCTACTTACTTCTGCTTTGAGCCGCCGGCTCGATTGAATGCCCGTGGAGCGCTGCTCCAAAGACCGCCGCAGTGCAGCAGAATGTGCTAAAGTGGCGCTGCCCGGCAATTTCCCTGCGTGGAACGCGGGCATGCAAAGAAAGCAGGATTGATGACTGGACTTCGTCCAGGCTCGACCGGAGCGGCTCGACCGCCGCCGAGCGGACAGCCGTTGCTTCGCAAAGCGTGAGGGCCGGATTCCGAATTTCCGGTTGTCGGGATCGGCGCCTCGGCAGGCGGGCTTGAGGCCTTCCAAAAGTTCTTTGATGCCAGCCGGCCGATACCGGTCTGGCCTTCGTCCTGATCCAGCATCTCGATCCGACGCACGCAAGCATGATGCGGGAACTGCTGGCCGGCCACACTCCCATGCAGGTGGTGGAAGCCTTCGACGGCATGCTCATCGAGCCCGATCACGTCTATCTCATTCCTCCGGGAGTTTACCTTTCGCATCGGCGATGGGGCCCTGCGGCTGTCGAAACCGCGCGAGCACCATGGCGCTCGCCTGCCGTTCGACTTCTTCCTGCACTCGCTCGCCAACGAATCGGTGAGCGCGCCATCTGCGTGATCCTATCCGGCACCGGCGCCGACGGCAGTCTCGGGTTGAAATCAGTGAGCGAGCAGGGCGGCCTTGTCATCGTGCAGGATCCCAAGGAGGCCGCTCACGACGGCATGCCCCGCAGCGCGATAGACACGGGTCGTGCGGACCTGGTTCTGCCGGTGGCGAAGATGCCGGAGGCAATCATCCAGTTCTGTCGCCAAATGTACGTCAAAGACATGCGCAATCCTCCCCGGCGTCCGACGAGCACGGCCTGGCCGAGATCATCAATTTTCTGGGTGCGACGACCTCGCACGATTTCCGGCTCTACAAGCCAGGCACGCTGCAGCGTCGCATCGAGCGGCGCATGGCGATGGCCGCGATCGAGGACAGTGCGCGTTATCTTGAGGTCTTGCGAGAGGATGGCAAAGAGCGGGAGCTGCTCGCCAAGGATCTCCTCATCAACGTCACACATTTTTTCCGCGACGCGACAGGCGTTCGATCTGCTGGCGGAGAAGATCATCCCAGAGCTGGTGCGCGAGCAGGCGCTCGACCGGCCGCTGCGCATCTGGGTTCCCGGCTGCAGCACGGGCGAAGAGACCTATTCGATCGCCATACTGTTCCTCGAGGAGATTGCAGCCGCCAAGCGCAACATCAAGTTGCAGGTCTTTGCCTCCGACATCGACGCAGACTGCGTGGCCTTTGCGCGCAACGGCGTCTATCCAGAGCAGATCGAGGCCGACGTCACGCCAGAGCGGCTCGCCCGCTTCTTCGTCAAGGAGGACGGCTCCTATCGCGTCATACATGAGCTGCGAGAGGCAGTCGTGTTCACCGTCGCAGAATTTGCTGGCCGACGCTCCATTCTCGCGCCTCGACCTCATCTCGTGCCGGAACGTTCTCATCTATCTGAACCCCGAGGCGCAGGAGCGCATTCTCTCGCTCTTCCACTTTGCGCTTCGCGAGAACGGCGTGCTGTTTTTGGGGTCATCTGAGATCGGTCGGCAATCTCGGCGACCGCTTTGCGCCAATCGCCAAAAAGCACCGCATCTTTCGGCATATCGGCCGCAGTAGCCCGGGCGAGGTCGATTTTCCCCATCAGCGCCGGCGAAAATGGCCGCGCCGTCCCTGGCTAGAGCGGCGCAAAAAGACCGCTGCGCGCCAACCGCAGCCTGGCGAGCTTGCAGAGCGGACGCTTGATGGACGCCTATGCGCCGGCCTCGGTTCTGATCAATGACAAGCGCGAGGGGCTGCATTTCTTCGGGCCAACAGACCGCTACCTCAAAATTGCTTCAGGCGACGCGAGCCACGACATTCTTGTCATGGCGCGCGAGGGCCTGCGCGGCAAGCTCAGGGTGGCGATCCAGCGCGCCAGCGACGATCAGGCTCGCACGCTTGTCACCGGCGCTCGGGTAATGCGCGATGGCGGCCCGGTTGCGGTCAACATCACTGTATTGCCAGTCGTCAGCGAAGGCGAACGGCTTCTGCTTGTCAGTTTCACGGACGAGGCCACGCGCGAGCCGAGCGCCCAATCGGACCTGTCGAATCAGCGGCCGACCTGTCCCGGATCGTTCGAGCTCGAGCAGGAGCTCGAATCGATGCGCGGGGAGCTCAGCGGCGCCGTCCGCGAGCTCGAGATCGCCAATGAGGAGCACAAGGCGATCAACGAGGAAGCCATGTCCGTCAACGAGGAGTTCCAGTCGACGAACGAGGAGCTGGAGACCTCGAAAGAGGAGCTGCAGTCGCTCAACGAGGAGCTCAGCGCCCTCAACAGCCAGCTTCAGGAGACGGTCGAGCGGCAGCGCGAGACGTCCGACGACCTCAACAACATCCTGAACAGCTCGGACGTCGCCACGCTGTTTCTGGATTGCGACTCTGAAAATTCGCTTCTTCACGCCCGCCGCGAAGGTGCTGTTCAACATCATCGCATCCGATATCGGGCGGCCGCTCGGCGACTTGACGCACAGGTTCAGAGACAACGACCTGTTGGCCGATGCGCGAACGGTGCTCGAGACACTTGCTCCGTTCCGGCGTGAGGTCGAAGCCGACAACGGCGCCTGGTATATTCGCAGCATCCTGCCCTATCGTAGTGACGGCACACACGTCGGGGGCGTGGTCATCACGTTTGCCGGCATTTCCGAAATGAAGGCGGCAGAAAGAGAAATCGAGGCCGCGCGCGCATATTCGGACAGCATCATCGCCACCATCAGCCAACCGCTGGTCGTTCTCGACGAAGAGCTGCGCGTCATCTCCGCTTCGAGTTCTTTCTATCGCGTCTTTGCGGTGGAGCCTGAGCGACCGTTGGTCGGCAACCTCCACGATGCCGCCGAGCATCTCGACGTGCCGGCGCTGCGCGAGTTTCTGGCCTCGCCTCCTGACGAAGGTACGCTCATCAAGGATGTAGAGATCGAATTCACGTTGCCCAGGCTTGGACGGCGCGCGATGGTCATGAGCGCGCGCGTCATTCGAGAGGCGCCCTCAGCGAAGCGAAAGATCCTGGTGGCGATAACTGACGTCACGGACGCGAAGCGCGAGGGAGAAGTATTGGAGGCCGCAAAGGCACTGGCGGAGCACGCCAACCTCGGCAAGTCGCGGTTCCTCGCCGCCGCCAGCCACGACTTGCGCCAGCCGCTGCAGACGATCAGCCTGCTGCAGGGCATCCTGGCAAAACGAGTGAAGGACGAAAGCACCCTGAAGCTGGTCGACAGGCTCGATGAGACCGTGACCACCATGTCGAGCATGCTCGACAAGCTGCTCGACATCAACCAGCTCGAAGCCGGAATCGTGCGCCCGGAGATCATCGATTTCCCGATCAACAGCTTGCTCGACCAGCTGAGACTCGGAGTTCACGTATCATGCGGCAGAGAAGGGCATAGGCTGGCGCGTGGTCCCGAGCTGGGCTCACGGTAAGGAGCGATCCGCGGCTCCTTGAACAAATGATCCGCAACCTTCTCTCGAATGCGGTGAAGTACACCACAAAGGGCAAGATACTGCTTGGCTGCCGGCGTCGTGGAGAAAAGCTTCGCATCGAAGTCCTGGATACGGGCATCGGCATTCCCAAGGAAGAAGTTCGGAAGATTTTCGAGGAGTTCCATCAGCTCGACAATCCCGCCCGCGAGAGCAGCCGCGGCCTCGGGCTTGGCCTTTCAATCGTGCAGCGACTTGGGGAACTGCTCGTCCATCCAATCGATGTCCGGTCCCTCCCAGGGTCCGGATCCGTCTTCGCTGTGGAGGTGCCGCTCGGAGGGCACGGCTCGCCAAGCCAGGCGTTGCCCGCGCAGCAGGAGATTGAAGGTGATGCACCATTGAGCGGTGCCATCCTGGTCATCGAGGATGATCCGGCAGTTCGCGAGATGATCAAGCTTCTCCTCGACGGTGAAGGGCATCGCACGTCTGTTGCTGCCGATGGACCGAATGCGCTTGCCTTGGCGGCGCGAGACGCGACAAGACCGGACCTCGTGATCGCCGACTACAACCTACCGGGAGACCTCAATGGTCTCGCCGCCATAGAGAGCCTGCAGAATCAACTCCAGCAGGAGATTCCGGCCATCGTGCTGACCGGCGACATCTCGACGGACACCTTGCGCGAGATCGCTTTCCACGGATATGTCCATCTGAACAAGCCGGTGAAGGCCCAGCAGCTGACTGGGCTTATTCAGCGGCTCCTCAAGAATGCGCGACCTACCGCGGTCGCGAGAGCGCCGCAGTTGACACTACCTTTGGACCATCAGAAACGCTCCACGGTGTTCGTGGTCGACGATGACCTCTCTGTCCGCGAGGCAACGCGCGATTTGCTCATCGAACATGGCTATGCAGTGGAGGTCTTTGCAGACGGTGAAGCGTTCTTGCGGGCCGACCGGCCCGAAGGCTGTCTCCTGGTGGATGCCCGGATGCCCGGCATGACTGGTCTTGAGCTGATCCAGCGTCTTACGGTGGACGGTCGCAGCCTGCCGACCATCATGATCACCGGCAATGGCGATGTGCCTATGGCTGTCGAGGCCATGAAGGCTGGCGCAGTGGATTTTATCGAGAAGCCGATTGGCCACGTCGAGCTGCTTGCCAGCATCGAACGCGCGCTCGATCAAAATGGCGACGTGGCGAAGGCATCTGGATCGCGAGATGTTGCTGTCTCGCGCGTCGCCAGTCTGACCGCGCGTCAGCGCCAGATCATGGATCTCGTCCTGGCTGGTCATCCGAGCAAGAACATCGCCGCCGACCTTGGCATAAGCCAGCGCACCGTGGACAATCACCGTGCGGCCATCATGAAGAAGACCGGTTCGAAGTCACTCCCGGCGCTGATCCGATTGGCGATCGCCGCTGCGTGAAGTGCGCAAATGTTCCTCGGCACCTCGGTCGTACGCTTTGAAAGTAGACGGCCCGGCTTAACGGGGAAGGAAAGCCGAGCCGCCTCGTGTAATGAGGGTCCACCCAATCGAGCACGCATAACATCCCTCTTTTGCGCGGCGCCCCATGACCGAATCCATGCATAGGATCGCGGTCGATGCCTAGATACGGAAAGTGCCTAGTGGAGATCGCATTGTCCGTTGCGCAAGCATGGCAAATGCATCTGAGGGATCTGTGCCAGCGGACGGCAGTCGAGTCCTCTCAGAAATCTGACGCCAGCAAAGTGTACGAGTCCCTGCGGCACCGAGAATAGAGTTTGGCGGCTACCTCGAGAATTCGGGCGCGATTGCGATCGAAGGCGTTGAGGAGACCGGCTTCGTCCCGCTTGACATCCGGATTGATCCGGCCAAGCGCGCCTTGCTCCACAAAGAAGCAGATTTCGAATGCTCCATCGTGACCCCAGAAGCGCACGCGGTGGCCGCGTTGATCGTAGCTCCGGCTCTGATTTGGGAAATTGAGTGGCATAACGTGCGATATTCTCCGACTTCTACCGGATGTCGCGCTCCCCCAGGAAAGTCTTGGAAGCAGCCACACCTCTGCGGGCGGCCGAGGGAGTGACCTCCCGCAGCCGCGACACCTGTTTCCTATCGTCGCTCGATGAGTGTGGCGCGATAGCCGATCATCAGCAGCTCCATAGATACGCTGGCGATTATGCCCGACAAGCAGCCGATCCAAGCTGATGGAGGCGGGCTTAGGACACTCAAGCTAAGGCCGTATCCAGCCAGGCCACCCACAACCGATGCAACGACTGAATTGAGCAAGACCACACGGGGAATCGGCAACGTTCCGGGACCTGCACCGGCGCCGCGAATTGACGCGAATATGGTGAAGTGACGGACGGCTGTGGCCACAAGAACCGCCAACAACGCGGCCGTCACTGCCAGGAGAGCCTTGTTGGCGACGATGCTATCGAGAGCGAGGCCAGCCACCGCACCTGCAACGCCTCCTGTGATCACGGTGAGCACGATGCCGGTCGATATGAGCTTTTGATATCGTGACATTTTATCTCCTGCGTTCTTGGTCATGAAAATATGTGAACTATTGAACGCCAGGTCGGCGCAGCACGCCCGTGTTCTGTCAGTTGTTGGCGCCCTGAAAAATCACATATCCTGCGACCAGAAGGACAAGCATGATGGGGACGACCAACGGCGGCACAATCCAAGGGCTGAGGGTGCGCCAACTCCACTTCTCGGCGACAATTCTGTGTGCGGGATCATTCATGAGAGATTTGTCCTCTATGCGAAGTCGGTGCGCACAGCGCATTTGCCGAGTGGCGGACGCATGCCTGCTTAGATCCGTATGTGACCAGAGCTTAGCCAATTGAGGTCGCAGGCCGAAGACTCGGAAAGTACTCAGAGGGAGGCGCGCGCTCATGGATGACCGGCAGCTCGTATAGCCGTCGCGGCATCGCTCGTTGTGGTAGGCCATGCTAAGCTTATTGCTATGGATCATACCGTCACTGTCCTCGAACGCGCATTTCAGCTTGCGGAATCCGGTAGCTGCGCCTCCGTCGCTGACATCAAGAAGCGACTGAGCGCTCGAGGGCTATGCCGTCGCGCAGCTCACTGGGAGGACGCTGACAAAGCAATTGAATGCGCTCATCAATGCAGAGCGAGGTACACCCCGCCGTTGATGCGCTCGTTGCGCCGGATTTCGATTCTGCGGGACTGTGACCTCGAGAAGGGCTACGGTCCGGCCATCGGTGATAGGTCAGCCCACAGGCGTCACCGGCTGAGAGTGCCGATCCGCATCGCTCCCGCCTGCAAGAGGAGGAGGAGCGAACCATGCCCTTCCAAAATGGTTCATTCGACGATGCCACGCTCGCCGTATTGCAGCGTGCTTTCGATGAAGCGTGTCGAGAGGCCGGTGTCGAGGAAAAGCCTGCTGAGGCACCTTGGAATGTCGAAAGGCGCGCAAAAATGGCTGCCGCTATTGTGGAGCTGGCAGCAGCCGGGGAGCTAAACCCGCGCATCTTGAAGGAACGCGCCGTGAGCCAGCTCATATTAATAAGATAGAGGGGTACGCCTTGCGCAATATGCAGAGGCTGCAGTCGGTCCACCGATCTGTGGTGGAGCTTGAGTGGGTAGCTACCTCAAACCCGATCGCATTGATTAGTGTGTTACTGGCGCTCTCGTGGCAACGTCCTTTGTCCTCAAAAACTGAGACATGATCATGCACTTTTACGCGCACGAACGCGTTGGCCTGTTCATCGACGGGCCGAATCTCTACGCGACGTCGAAGGCCCTCGAGTTCGATATCGACTACAGGCGCCTACTAGAGTTCTTCCGAGGTAAGGCGCGCCTCATCCGTGCCCTCTACTACACGGCGCTGATCGAGGATCAGGAGTTTTCGTCTATCCGTCCGCTGGTCGATTGGCTCGACTATAATGGCTACACGATGGTCACGAAGCCGACCAAGGAATTCACTGACGCGCAGGGACGGCGCAAGATCAAAGGCAACATGGACATTGAGCTCGCCGTTGATGCCCTGAGCATGGCCAACGGACTCGACCACATCGTCCTTTTTTCCGGCGACGGCGACTTCCGCAGTCTCGTCGAGGCACTTCAGGAGGCTGGGAAGCGGGTAAGCGTGGTGTCGAGCCTGGCTACGCAGCCTCCTATGGTCGCTGATGCGCTTCGACGGCAAGCCGATCAATTCGTGGACCTCGCCGACCTAGAGATGTTCATTGGCCGCGATCAAGCGGCACGGCCCGCGCGCACCTTTTCGACGCCAGCTAGGCTGGAGAATTAATTCGATCCCTGCAGCTCAACATCTGACTCGAAAGTCGGCCTTCCCCTTGATAGCAGTCATGCGATGGCCTCAAGGCACGTCGGTGTCGGGTCAAACTCGCCCGCCGACGACACCGCCGTCCGTCCGTCACATGTCGCTCCAACGAGGTGCCGACTTGATCGACGGCGTAGGGGACTACCGGCGTTGGGTCCCATGCCACCCTCTAATCATGTACGTGGAGAGTATGACCGCGACGCTCGAACAGCACTCATGCAAAGCTAAATTCTGCTACGCCAAACTGCTACTGTGCGTAGCAGTAGCAGTCATATAAATGTATGCAATATCAATTGCTTATGGTGTTGAGTTAACCCGTCCCCTACGGGGCGCCAATTCACCCATAAGCTATTGATGTTGCGGAAGCCCTTGGAATCCAAGGGTTTCGTTCACTCGACTGCTACCTTTTTCTGCTACCTGCAGAGGGTATGGGCGAGATGGCGAAATTTCCGTATCTGACCGGCCGCAAGGGCACTCGAAACCTCTACTACAAGCGGCTGGTGCCGCTTGAGCTGCGTGCTGACGGACGTCCTGAGCAGATCTGGCGATCCTTGAGAACGGCGGATCGAAAGGCTGCTGAAAAAGCCTGTGCCGCGCAGCACGCGGAGATCGAGCGTCTTTTCGAAGAGTGGCGTCAGGCGGATCAGCAACCGATCAGCGTCAGCGCAGCCTCAGTACGACTAAAGACGAACGTCGCACGAAGGTCACGCCCCTCACACCTGCGCTCCTGCGGCGCCTAGCCGATGCCCACTACCTCAACGTCTACGACGCCGACTTCCAAGTGGCGGGGCGACCTTTGGCGCAGGGCACAGGAGGACGAGGAGGCCTTCTGGCGGGGCGACATCATCGAGCATCCCGGAACGATTGGCATCGCGTCGAAGGGCCAGCAGCACAGCTACTACGCCTACCTGATGGAGGAGCCGGTGCTCGAGGACGTGTTTCTCTACTGCGTCTTCGTGGCTCGCAAGGCGAGGCTCCAGAGCCTTCGCCGACAATACCAGCTCGGTGATAGCCAGGACCATGAGATCGCAACGCCGACGATCTGCTGACGTCGAAGCAGATCTTTCTCACCGACGGCGACCGGCATCGGCTTCATGCGCAAGCTCATGGAAGTCGAGATCAAGGCGCTTGAGGATCTCACTGCGGGCGACGAGACGTCGTTCGACGGCATCGTGGATCGGCAAGCAGGCGTAGAGCCCGCGACCCAGGCTGCCGTCGTCGCACCGGCGAGTCCGGCGAGTTGATGTCCACGCCTGATCGAGAAATACCTCGATGACACAGGTCGAGAGCGCGAGTGGCCGTCGAAGACGGTTCTGCGCAAGCGTGGCGAGCTGCGCGAGTTCCTGGAGATCGCGGGAGACAAGCCGGTCAACGGGTACCGGCAGGAGGACGGCGTTAGGTTCAAGGACGCGCAGCTGGCGCTACCGATCTATCGTCAGCGGGCGCCGTTCAAGGGTCTGACGCTCGTCGATGCGGCCAAGAAGGCCTCCGAGCTCAGCGCCGGGGGCGAGAAGATCGAGCTGCTCAATCCGATCACCATCAACGACAAGATCGGAACGGTCTCGCTGTTCTTCGAATGGGCGAAGACGCGTGATACCAGCGTCGTCAATCCGGTCATCGACCAAGGCATTCAGCCGACCAAGAACAAGCGCAAGGGCAAGAAGCGGCATCCATGGACGATCGATGAGCTCAATCAGATTGTTCGCTGCGCCGATCTACACCGGCTGCCCCATTTGTCTTCTACAGCGGCTGGGATGCGAACGAACTTCGGGATCAATGGGACAGTGCGCGGGTTTTGAGCACGCCCGTGTCCCCCCAAGAAATCGTGAGTGCGCTGCAAGAGCTGCTTGGGAGCAAATCAGCCGCAGACATCACTTGATGCTGCTCTTTTCAACGTAGGCAAATCGGGCGTTCGGGGTTGGTGGGGGATGACTTACCTTGGGCCCGTTGCTCACCTGCGGACCACGGTCACGTGTGTTGTTGAGTGTTGCGAGCTCAAATCGCAGTGCTTGTGGCGTAGATCAAGAGGGGGAAAAGCACCGCAAAGATGGCTGCCGTAACGAACGCGCTCACAAGCCGGTTCGAGAAGGAGAGCAAGTTGGCGACGAGATCAATCACGAAGACTAGGCCGGCTGACGCGGCAATCATGTCCAGCCACGCGTGCTGCCTTGCTTCACTGAGCTCCGGCGGTTGCACGGCAGTATCGATGGTGAAGATAAACGCACCGAAGAAGGCCGCGAAGATGAGCGCCGTTACAAGGGCATTTACGAACCGATTTGAGAACGTAATACGATTACCGATGTATGCAACTATGAACAGAATACCGGCTCCTATCAGAGTGCGCGCCAGTAAAGACGTGACTGCAAGCGACATGGGACGGCTCCACAGTTCTGACGACCCGAGGATGCGATACATCGTGACGTCGACAGCTGGCATTGCGCCTTAAGAAGGAAGTCCCGAAGTGGGGCTTCGGGACTCTTGGGCCGAACATACAGGGGAGGCACATTCGGCCTCCAGGCCCAGCTCCGAGGGTGAGGATGAGCTGGGCGACTTGCACATATTTCAACACCGCCGCTCACGTGCATGCCTTGACCTTGATCAACGTCAGAAGCGAGACGCAGGAGGACCAGCGCTCAACAGGCGCCGACCTTTTGGGGCCGCCTGGACTGAGCTCCGCGTTGGGCCACTTCCGACACGACGCGGCATGACTTACTAGGGAGGATGCGGAAGGAAACATCAACCGCGTCATGTTGGCAGTCTGCGGCCCGCGAGAGCCTCGGATCTTGTTGCTCAGCGCACCTTGACTGAGCGCAAAGTCAATTGGCGATCAGTTCGAATACGAAGATAAGGGGGATGATGTGGCTCCGGGCGAGCGATGGCCGAGTCCTATGACGTGATTGTGATCGGATCGGGACTCGGCGGCTTGACGGCGGCAGCGTTGCTCGCGCGCGCCGGTCGTAAGACGCTTCTCATCGAGCGCAACCACGGCGTTGGCGGGGCGGCCTCGACCTACAAGGCCGGCGATCTGATCGTCGAGGCCTCGCTCCATGAGACGAGCGATCCGCGCGATCCGATCGATCCCAAGCATCACGTCCTGGCGCGAGCCGGCGTCCTCAACGAAGTCGAGTGGGTGCCGACGGGATCTCTCTACGAAGTGCGCGGCGGTCCGGTCGGCGGCCCGTTCGTCTCTGCCCGAAGGCTTTGCCGCTGCGCGCAGCGCGCTGACGGAGCGATTTCCGTCCGCGCGCGCCGGCATCGGAGCCGTGCTCGGCGAAATGGAGTGCATCGCGACAGGCCTCGGAACGCTCAGTCGCGGCAGAGAGGCCATTCGCGAGCCGGGCAAAGCCTTGTCGGCGCTCACCAAGCTGGGGCCCCTGGTCAAAGGCTGGCGCCTCTCGCTCGACGGAACGATTTGATCGCGCGCTTGGCAACGACGAGGCGGCAAAGTGCGCGCTCGCGGCCAACCTCGCCTATTGGCATGACGACCCCGACAAGTTGTGGTGGGTGTTGTTTGCGGTCGCGCAGGGCGGCTACCTGGCTTCAGGGGGCCGTTACATTCGCGGCGGCTCTCAGCGTCTCAGCAATGCTCTCGCGCGTGCGCTGAAGGCGGCAGGCGGAGAGATCGTGCTGCGCCGAACGGTGACCGAGATCATGTTCGACGCGCGCGGCCGGCCAAGCGGCGTAGTTCACGAGCGGCGCGAGGGCGGCGAGCGGACCGAGGCAGCAAGCCCCGGTCATTGTCGGAAACGCTGCGCCTGCGGTGCTGGCAGCCATGCTGCCGCCGTCGCTGCGGGAGCGGTTCTGGGCTCCGTATGCACGGCGCCCGCTGTCGATTTCGCTGTTCTCTGCGACATTCGGGCTGTCGACTCGTCCCGCCGAGCTGGGATTTCGCTCCTATTCGAATTTCCTGCTGCCGCAATGGATGAAGAAGCTCGCCGATTACCGCCTGAGCGGCGATCTCATGGCCGGCCTGCCCGGCAAAGACATGCCGATACTGACAGTCGTCGACTATTCTGCGATCGAAAGCGGCATCGCAGGGCCACCTTATCCCGTCTCGGTCGTGGGCGTCGACAAGGTCGCGCACTGGTCGGGGCTCGACAGCGCGGCCTATGACGCCAAGCGTGAGCGTTGGCGCGAAGCCATCATCGGCGCGATCGACAGGGAGTTTCCGGGGTTCGCGTCGAGCGTCGTGACCTCCGTGTTCAGCACGGCAAGCACAATGCAGAGCTACCTCAATGCTCCGGAGGGCGCGATTTACGGGTTTGCACCGCTTCCGCCCTCAGGGCCCGATCTGGAAAGGGCCCGAGACCTCGCCGAAGACTCCGCTCCGCGGCCTCTACCTGGCGTCGTCGTACGCCGGCACCGGCGGCTTCACTGGAGCAATTCTGGCCGGGCAGCCGGGCGGCCGATCTTATTCTGGCGGAGACGTGACCTACGATCGGCAGCTCGCGAACGGCTACGTTTCCCGCTCAGCCGCCTATGCTCTTTCGAAGCGTCGCTGCAAACGGCGCTACCGCAGAGCGGAACCTCCCCGACTTTACGTCGCTTTCACGTACGACGAGGGTTGCCTTCGGCGTCACGCCGCCCAGGGCCTCCATCTCGCCAAGAGCCTTCTCCGGCGAAGAGCCGCCATGGGTCAGAAAGAAAGCCGCGTTCGAGAACCGGCCTACCTCGTGCTGCAAGTAGGCGCGCACAGGGGGTGCAGGGTGAGAGGCCCAGATGGGGCCGCCGATCACAACGAGATCGTAGGTCGTCGGCGCGTGCGTCGGACGCTCGATCGGCGGCATGCGGCCGCCACGCTGTCAAACACGCCTTTTACGAATACCCAAGGGCCCGGCCGGTAGCGTGCACACGGATCTCCTCGATATCGGCATTCAGCTCCTTCGCAAGCGCCTGCGCAACAGCGCGTGACGCTCCGAACAGCGAGTAATAGACGACGAGTGCCTTCATCGTTCGCCTCCAAGGATGGCGCACTTCGATGCAGTCGCAAGAGTTACCTAGACCTGCCGCCGTCAATTCCGGTGTCGGTCATGCGGCTGTCCAAGAGAGACGACCGCTCAACCCCGATCAGCGGAAAGCGTTGGCGTGTGCCGTCACGGTCGCTCAAGGCCACTAGCCGTCATTGCTGATGTATCCAGCCTGCGACTGCTCAGTCACCCTTACCCGGCTTGGGCGAAAAGTACTTGTCGAATTTCCCGGTCTCGTCCCAGTAGGCGCGAGCGTCTTCTGGCATGTCTTTCTTGGTCGTGATGTTCGGCCACTTCCGCGCATAGTCGCGGTTGAGTTCGAGCCACTTCTCGAGGCCCGGCTCACTGTCCGGTTTGATGGCGTCGACCGGGCACTCGGGCTCGCAGACGCCGCAGTCGATGCACTCGTCGGGGTGAATGACGAGCATGTTCTCGCCCTCGTAGAAGCAGTTCACGGGGCACACCGCGACGCAATCGGTCGTCTTACACTTGATACACCTCTCATCAACGACGTAGGTCATAGTCCACTCAACTTGGAAGGAGGGGTGGCAGAAACTCTTTGTGTCGGTCGAGACGGTAAGCCGTTCTCGGTGATATTGGCTCGGCAGGTATTGGTTCTGTCATTTCGGCAGTACCGCAATCTCGATCCGATCTTCAGCATCACCCGGTCGTGATCTCCCGCGTCGCCTTGAACCGTAGTGGCGTACACTTGCGTGTTGGCGGATCTCGCGAGCACGGTCGTGATCCCCTTCTGGTCCATAAGTGCGAACGCCGTCGAGAGCGCATCAGCGGCGGTGGCCGTGTCTGTAACGACGGTCAGGCTTCTCGCGGGATCGGCACAGAGCCCGGTTGCCGGATTGAAGAGATGATTGCACCGCCCGTCCGCATCGAATTGGAACCCATCGGCTCCCGACGTCGCGACGGCTTTGTTGATGGTGTCGATGGCGGCGATACTGAAGCGCGTCTCCGGCCGGTCCCCGCAGCGCGACCTGCCACGGACTGCCATCCGGACGGACGGCCGAGTGTACGGATCTCGCCCATGTCCACGAGACAGCTGTCGAGGCCGGCTTCTCGCAGCAGATCGACGACGCGGTCGGTGATGTAGCCTTGGGCCACTCCGTTGAGCGTCAGCGCCATGCCGCGACGTTCGAACACAATCCGGTCGCGGTCGAACCGCACTTTCGGCCAGCCGACCAATCGCAGCGCTCTCTTCCATATGCCGGGAGCTCGGGTCCTGCCGCGCCGCTGCCCTCGCGTCGAGAAGTGCTCGGCATAACACTGCCAGAGCGGCTGCACCGTCGGGTCGAAGACGCCGCCGGTCACACGCCAGAAGTGGTCGCAAAGTCCCAGAAGGTCCGCGAGCTCTGCCGGAGGCGCGACGAGGACGCCGCGCCGGTTCAGCTCGCAAAGAGCCGAGTCTGCCCGGTAGAGACTGAAGATCGCCTCGAGTCGCTGCGCTTCGGACACGACTCGGCTTGAGTAGACCGTTCGCGCCGTGAGCCGGTCGGAATGATGAATGCGAATGGTGGCGACGCCACCGAGCGAAAGCCCGCGCCACTCGGCGAGATTGGCTGCGGTGGCTCGCTTTGCAGCGCCGAACGGCACGAGCCCCATGCCGGCCGCCGCCGCGCTGATGGCAATGAACTTTCGCCTGCTGAAGCCAGATTTCATCGGCGTCTCCTAAGGCGAACCGAGTGGCCCGCGCGCGTCTTGCGGCGTCGCCCTCGGCGTGCCGGCCATGGCTCCGAGCCCAGGACGTAATCGCGTGGAACCTCCGCGAATCTGACAACACGCCGCCGTGCTCGGCGGCAAATTTCTCGGCAGCAGCGCGATCGGAGAAGGGAACGGTCTCCGGCGCTCCCATGCCGCCTTGCTTGCTGCTGCCGATGACAAAGAACGCCTGATGGGCGTCGACCCAGTTGCTCGCGCCCGGATCGTCCCAGCTCGGCGCCTTGGCCATATCGGAGACGTAGATGGCGCGAATGTCCTTGGCCTCCTCGGCCAGCATCGTGAACGAGAAGGCGTCGCGCGCAGAGGAAAACCACACCGGATCGCTGCGGCTCGCGAGGATGATCTGCCCCTTGGGGCCGGCATGCTCGATCAGCGTTCATGCCGCAATAGTGGCCGACGGCGTCGGCGGTGAGCTGATGCGGCGTGGGCGGCGCTTTGCTCCGCTCATCGCCGCAGCCTGCGAGCGCGAGCAGCCGACAGCAGCGCGCGGAAGAAGCGAAGCAGTCTCACAGCTCCCTCCGGGAAAAGGCGAGGTCGCAAGCGCCAAAGGCACCAGCGTCCAGGCGCAAAGCGCTGCCAGAAGAGCGAGTGGGCTGAGCGTGATCGTATCGGCGAGCCCCGACATGCCGGAAAACCTGCTGACGTTCGCCGTGCCGGTAGAGGTTGAACATGCGATAGACATCCGTCGGATTGAGAAGCAGGAGCCATTCAGGACCCCTGCCGAGATCAGCCTGCCCTGGTCGACGACGAGAAGCCCCAGAAGCGTCATGTCGTAGATGAGGACGAGCAAGAGCCAGATCCCCATCGCAATGCCCGCGGCGGTGCCGCGCTCGCCGACCAGCGCGCTCACGAGATATCCGATGGCGATGAAGACGGCGCCGAGCAGGATCGAGGACGCAATCATGCGTGCCGAACGCCGCCCAGCTCTCGGCGTCGATGGAGGCACCCGTGGCCGCGAGCGCGACCGCCGCCGCGCCGTAGCCGAGCACGGTCGCAAACGCGAGGATGGCGAGATGGCCGGCGAACTTGCCGAAGAGCACCTGCCGGCGGCTCACCGGATAGCTCAACAGGAGCAGCATCGTGCCGCGCTCCATCTCGCCCACGATCGCATCATGCGAGATCAGGAGCGCGACGAGCGGCAGCAGAAAGATGGTGAGGCTCGACAGGCTGACGATGACCACGTCGAGCGCGCGCACGCCGACATTGCCGGTCGGCGCGCTGCCGAGGAACGTGAGCGTGAGCGCGAGCGCCGCGAGCAGCAGGGTCGTCGCGAGAACCCAGCGGTTGCGAAGGCTCTCCTGGATCTCCTTGCCGGCGATAAGAAGGATGTTCCTCACCCGGCTGCCTCCCTGCGTACGCAGGAAGTGAGCGTAAAGGTCATCGAGAGTGGGTGGAATGACGGCGACGTCCTCGACCGGGCTGCCGTCGCGGGTCGCGCGTCGGATGAGCTCGATCTTTCTCGATCGTGGGCGGCGTCGAACTCGACGACGTGGCCGTTGAGCTCGCGCCAGTTGCATCGTGGGCCCGATGAGGGCCGGAGCCTTTCCGCCTCGCCCAGCGGGCACGGTCAGGCGGATCTTGGCCGGCAGCTCCGCAATGCGCCGCAGCTCGTCGATGGATCCGTTCGCCACGACGATCCCCTGGTTCATGATGACGACGCGCTCGGTGCGCTCCTCGAGCTCGGTGAGCGCGTGCGACGAGAGCACGACCGTCGCGCCGCGATCGCGAAGCTCGCGGCACGATCGTCGTAGAAGCTCAGGCGCAGCGCGGGATCGAGTCCTGTCGTCGGCTCGTCGAGAAGCAGGACTTGCGGCTCCCCGAGCAGCGCCTGGGCCAGGCCAAGCCGCTGGCGCATGCCCTTCGAATAGGTGCCGATGCGACGCGTCGACGCCGTGGCCAGGCCGACGCGCTCGAGCAGGGCTCGAGGGCGGTGGCAACGGCCTCACCTTTGAGGCGCGCGTAGAAGGTCAGCATCTCCCGGCCGGTCAGGGCCGCGTTGAACGAGACGTTCTCCGGGAGATAGCCGAGCCTGCGGCGCGCGGCGAACTCGCCTGCGGCCGGATCCTCGCCGAGCACGCGGAGCGATCCCGCCGTCGGACGGAGCGAGCCCGAGCATCAGCTTAAGGAGCGTCGTCTTGCCGGCCCCGTTGTGGCCGACGAGCGCAATCGTCTCGCCTTGTTTCAGCGTCGAGCGAGACGTCCCGCACGGCCTCGATCGTGCCGTAGCGCTTCGTAACGTGCTGGATCTCGACGACGGGCATCACGGTCGCGCCCCCTCATCCTGTGGGGGAGGCACACTGGGCGGCGACATCAGGGGGTGACTATCAACGACACCGCCCGGAAGCAGAGCCGGAAACTGCGCCTGCGCCCAGCGAATGATCTGCACCGCCGGACTGTTGATCAGGACCTTCGCCTGGGGCGCGGTCCACAGGACCTTGTCGACGAGGTCGTTCGGCCGGTAGGCCGTGTCAGCGATGCCGTCGCCGTTGAGATCAAAGGCTGGATTGTCGCTCCAGAAGTTGCCGCGGCCGTCCTTCGACCAGTCGAGATAGCGGCTGCCGACATACTTCACCTGGTTGCGGTTCTTGACGAATGCGTTGCCGACGATCTCGTTGCCCTCCGAGCCCGCCGTGAAGTGCACGCCGATCTCGCAGCCCTCGAACCAGTTGTCCCGGAAGCGGTTCTTGTTGGCGTTGTAGATGAAGACGCATTTTTCGGGCCCGTTCCGGTGCGCCCTTCGCGAGCGATCGTGGCTCCTCCTCCGTGAGGGCTAGTCCATGCTCGCGCGCCTCCTTGAAGTCGCAGCCCGGGCTCGCCCATCGTTCGGCTGGCTGGAGTCGGCCCCGGACGACGTTCCCGGTAATCTCGGAGGCATTGGCGAAATTGAATAGGAAGCCGTGATCCCGGTCGCCATCCGAGACGTTGCCGCGCACCGACGAGGCGGTGCGAGTACATGATGGCGAAGCCGACGGTGTTGCCGATCGAGACGTTCCCGCTCACCTCGCTGTCGTTGGTATACATGTAGTGGACTGCGAAACGCAGGTCGCGGAAGCGGTTGCCGCTGAAGACGTTGCGCTTGCTGGCGATGACGAAGATGCCGTCACGGCCGAAGCGGAAGTCGTTGTCGAGCACCTTCGCGCCCGGCGCATTCCACACCGACACGCCATTTCCGGCCTCGTTGACCCTGCCCTCTTCCTGACCGACGATCGTCATTGCCTCGCGCAATTGAGTTCTCGGCCCCGTGCAGGTAGATGCCGTAGAGATTGCCTTCGATCCTGTTGTTCTCGATGACCGCGCCCGCGGCGCTCTGCTCGACGAAGACGCCGGCATCCATCTTCTCGAGGTCTTTGCCTGACCCTCGAATGGTGAGCCCGCGGACGACCGCGCCGGGGGCAGAAACGGTAACCACGCTGCCCTGGCCACGCCCCAATCAGGACCGCGTCGGCGTCGCCCTCGAGCGTGATGCGTCGCTCGATGCGCACAGATCCGTGATGCGCTCCTTCGAGAACGATGACATCGCCGTCGACCGACCTGTCGATGATTGTTTGCACGTCATCGTCCCCGGGCGGCACCACCACGCGGCCCGCGAAGGAAGGCATGGCGTGGGCGGCAGCCAGAGCCGCCGTCCACATCAGTCCGCGCCATGACGCGGCGAGCGCGCATCGGCTTACACGCTCCGCGGCTCGACCAGCATTCGGCCCTGCATCTCCATGTGCATGGCGTGGCAGAACCATGAGCAGTAGTACCAGTAGACACCGGCCCGATCGGCCGTGAACGTCACGGAGGATGTCTGCTGCGGCCCGATCTCCATGTTGACGCCGTAGTTCACGATGGCGAAGCCGTGCGTAAGGTCTTCCACGTCGTCGAGGTTGGTGACGAAGACCGTCACCTCGTCGCCCTGCTTCACGGTGAAGCTTCCGAGACCATATGCAGGCGCGGTCGACGTCATGTAAACGCGCACCTTGTTGCCGTCGCGGATCACCTTGTCGTCCGCCTCGAGCTTGACCCCATCGGCCTTGGCCTGCTTCACGGCATCCGCGAAGAACGGGTCGTCGCGCTTCCAGACGTGAAGCGGATTGATTTTCGAGCGGTGCACGATGGTGGCGTCATGAGGTTCGGCAAAACTCGGACCATCGTGGACAAGCACCATCTGGTCTCCCGAAATGTCGATCAGCTGGTCGTTCTCGGGCTTGAGGGGACCGACGTTTAGGAAGCGATCCTTCGAAAACTTATTGAGGGAGATGAGCCATTTCCCGTCCGCCTCCTTGGTCTGACCCATAGAGGAATGATTGTGCCCGGGCTGATAGTGCACATCGATCTTTTCCAGGACCGGGTTGACCTTTTCGCCTTTGAAAGCGCGTTTGGCGAGGTCGATGTTCCATTTGCAAACCTGGCTGTCGAGGAACAGCGTCGTAAACGCGTTGCCCTTGCCGTCGTAGGCGGTGTGCAGCGGTCCGAGACCCAGCTCGGGCTCCGCGACCACGACGTCGCGCGGCTGGATCTTGTCATCGAACAGATCGGGGAGCTTCCGGGCGTCGAACACGGTCACCGTGGGCGACAGTTTGCCGTTTGCAACGAAATGGATGCCGTCAGGCGCCGTGTTGATGCCATGCGGGCTGTTCGCGACCGGCACGTACCGGGTGAGGGGTGACCCGTGCTTTCCATTGAGGACAGGGACGCCACCGATGGTCTCGAAATCCCCCTTTTTGACCGCCTCCTCGATGCGCTGCAGATTGAAGATGACGACCCAGTCCTGCTCCTTGGCTATCGTCTCGGCGAGCGTGACGCCCTCTTCCGAATTGTAGCAGGTGGACCACGCGAACTTGCCCTGATAGTCGGCATCGACATTGTCGAGGTTGCCGTCGACGCGGATCTGCCAGGCGACCTTCATCGTATCGCCGTCGACAGCCGTGAACAGCGACCCGTATTTCTTTGGATCGTCGAGAATTTGGCCGTCGTTGGGAATCGGTACACGATCCTCGCCGTTGCAGAAGACGTATCCGGTCCTCGGATATTTCTGCACGCGCAGCCCGTGAACCGTCGCCTGGTTCGGGAGCTGAATGATCTTATCGCATTTCATGATGTCGAGCCGTATGCGCGCGACCCGCGTATTCGCCTTGTCGTTGGCGAAGAGATAGCGACCGTCATAGGTCCCATCGGTGAAGGACGGATGCGGATGATGCAGATCGCCGTTGTGATAGACCCCGCCCCTACTCTTGAGAAACTCGCGCGCTTCCGGAGTGAGTCCCTCCGTCAGCACTTTCAGGCTCTCATTCGTCTGCCCCCATCCCGTGGCGCTGCAGCGGTTGAACACAGGAATGCGCATCAGCTCGCGCATGGACGGCAGGCCAAGGATGCGCACCTCGCCGCTCTGGCCGCTCGAGGAGAACACGTAGTACTCGTCGAGCTCGCCAGGAGCGACTTCGGCGTTACCATGGGGGCTTGAGCTTCCTGGACGCGGCGCGGTTTGCGCCTCGGCGCTCGTGCCCATGTTCAATTGCGTGACCCCGAGACCTCCAGCCACGCCGGCGACCCCTGCCGCCGCTATGACCGTCGACGTACCAAGCATGTCGCGCCGAGTTAGACCCTTCGTCTCTTCATCGCTCTTCATAGCAACCTCCTTGGCGCCTCGACTGGCGCGTTCTATTCGTCAACCTATGCCCGACTACCGCACGATCTTCCCGAGATAGCTGATCAGCGGCCTTGCCGGTCCTTTTGCATCGCCTCTCATCGATGGTGAGGAGAGGATCTCGCGCTTCTCCCGCTTCAGACGCACCTGAATCATGTGCGGGCATCGCTGGTCGTCCTGGTACAGCTCCTGGCAGTGCATGCAGTAAATGCATTCGTTGACATTGATGTGCCCCTCGGGGTGGATCGATTGTACCGGACACTCGTTGGCGCAGCGCTGGCACGGCGAGCCGCACTCGGGCCAACGCCGGAGCCATTCGAACATCCGCAAGCGGCCCGGGATCGCGAGCGCGGCGCCGAGCGGGCACAAGTAACGGCAGAAAAATCGCTCCACGAAGAGCCCGGCTACGAGCAGCCCCACGGCAAATACCACGAACGGCCAGTCGCGCACGAACTTCAGGATGATCGCGGTCTTGAATGGCTCGACCTCGGCGAGCTGCTCGGCGGCGGCGATCGAGTAGAGCGACATGCCGAACAAGCCCAGGAAGATGACGTATTTGATCGGCCACAGGCGCTCGTGCAGATCCCCATGCGACGCGCAGCTGGGGCACGCCCATCGCTTTGGCCGCGGTGTTGGTCAACTCTTGCAGTGCCCCGAAAGGGCAGAGCCAACCGCAGAAAGGTCCGCGCCCCCAGAAGAGAAGCGAGATCGCAACTGACGACCACAGCATGAAGATCAGCGGCGCCGTCAAAAAATAGTCCCAGCTAAAGCCGGTCACGAGCGCATTCGTGAACGTCAGTACGTTGACGACGGAGAGTTGCGCATTCGCGTACCAGCCAAGCCAGACCAACGTGAACACGAGAAAGCCGCGCCGGACCCACGTATAAACAAGAGGTCTTCGCACGAGCGTGTTCTGGAAGAAGAAGATTCCTGTTAGCGCGGCGATGGCCAGCGCTGTAATGGCGACCGACACTGCCTCGCGCCGCCACATCTGCTTCCACAGAGGCTCGTCGCCCTACCACGCTACGCCCCGTCTCCGCCGGCGCGGTCTTCGAGACAACAGCATTCCCCGTCGCGACCGGCGTGGCTTCTCGTTCACGTTTGATGTAGCGCTCGGGCAGGGTGTAGGTGAGCTCAAACTCGAGAAATGCCTTCTCGCGTGCGCCGGTGGCGCGCTGCACCAGAAGCTCGATCTCCCATGGCTGCGTCGGATCTAGCGTCAACTCGTCGGGAACTGTGAACAGGCTGATCTCGCGCAAAGCGGGCGCGCCTTGAGCCTCTATTGCTCCTAGCCGCTCGTGATTGCGATCCCGGAAACGGATGCCGGAGCCGTCCTGTTCGAGTTCGATGCGATCGAATATTCCTCCTCGGACGTATCCAGAACCTTTGAATGAATAGCTGCCCCCGCCGGCAATCAGGATCGCCTGCTGTCCCGGCTTCGAGCTGACTGCGAAGGCGCTCATAGCCCGGATTCTCCGAGAAGACTCTTCCAATCGCGGGAACGCTGACGAGTGCCACGTAGAGATCGATGAATGTGTCGTCGGGGTTCCCGGCTCTGGGTGCTCGGCGGCTTCGCCCTTGCCAGACTTCTCGAATGCCTCATTGATTTCCGCCGACGGTGAGCTTCAGACGGCGGACCGACCCGTCGGCCAAGAGGTTGTCCCAATCCCGGGTCTCAAGATTTGCCATATCGACGGTGCTCGTACCCGGCACCTTGACCGGGCCTCCTCGGTCAGTCCTACCGGCGAGACCCGTCCGCTGCGCACGAGGCGGACTGCCGAGCGAACAATACTGTCCGCCATAACGAGGATGGTCACCGTGGCTCCGCTAACGATGTCGGGCTGTGGGGCGCGCTCCTTGCCGGAGGCGATCGGGTCTATTCTCGTCCCATCAGATTGTTGATGGCTCGACCACGCGCTTTTCAGGCACGCCACACGAGGACGATAGGCTCTTTGTGGTCGACGAGCTCGAAACCCGTGATCACGCCTGCGGTGTCGATGCCGACGAGCATGTGCACCGGCTTTCCGGAATAGCCCACGGAGCCGGTAAAGTCGGAATTCAGGTAGACGTAGCCGAGAAGACTGTCGTCTGCGTAGACCGGCAGGATCGGTGGGTCTCCCTGGGAGTCCCGAACCGCGATGCCTGGGCGAAGAGTCTTGCGGCTTGGCGCGCGTTGCAAATTCGGCCAGCCTCGATTGAGCACCGGCGGCCTCAATCCCCAGTATTATGGCGAGCGAGGT
>CAWGEK010000007.1:35000-136817 GCA_963821565.1 uncultured Alphaproteobacteria bacterium | reverse complement strand
CTCCTGCTCGACGAGAAGGGCGGCAAGATCAGGCTCACGGAAAAAGAGACGGCGATCCTCAAGTACCTCTACCGCACGGGCGAAAAGGTCGTCTCGCGCGAGACCCTCCTGCACGAGGTCTGGGGCTACAATGCAGGGGTGACCACGCACACGCTCGAGACGCACATCTACCGGCTGCGCCAGAAGATCGAAAAGGATCCGTCAAGCGCGGAAATCCTGCTGACAGAGACGGGCGGCTACAAGCTGATCGCGTAGCTGCCCGAGCGCGCCGCCGTCACCGCGCTTTGCCTTTTCCTCAGGTTGTTCAGCGCACGTACACAGCGGGCCTTCGCCGCTCTTTACCGACGCGGGCGAATCGTCCGAGGCTTCGAGCCATGACGCGCTAAGCGGCGCGCAGGGTCTCGAGGATCGGATCACATGGCGATGGATGCGCTTGTCGCACCCTTTCTGAGGGTGGAAATCTTTCACGGCTTGCAGCTGCGGCAGATCGAGGAGATCGCGCGGGGCGCGGAGCGTGTCATCTTTCGTCCTGGAGACGTGATCGTGAACGGCAACTTCTCGGGCGAGGGCGCCGTGCTACTTGCCTCAGGGGAAGCCGTGGTCGCAGGTGAGCGCGGCTATGTGCACGATACGAACGAGCCGATACCAGCAGGGTCGTTGCTCAACGAGATGGCGATGCTTATCGAGACGGAGCTCAGCCTGATCGTGTTTGCCCGCACCACGGTGCGTGCGCTCAAAATATCCCGCGCGCAGCTGCATCAGCAGATGGTCGAGGACCCGGCAATCGCCGAGCATTTCATCGCCAAGATCTCTGGTCGCCTCAACGACTTCATCGAGGGCTTCAGGCACGTCGAGAGCACGTTTGGTGCCGCGGAGGAGCGGCGAGCGTCGGCATATCAGACCGGCTGAACATAAGAGACGTTCGGGAACAGGAAGGGCCGGAGCGTGATGAGCGCTCCGGCCCTTGATTTTGAGGGGATGTGTCCTGATTTAGATGCGTCCCATGCGGACGTCCTCCTCGGGGTTGGCGCCGATCTTGTGGATCGAGAGGTCGGCGCCGCGACGCTCCTCCTCGAGGCTCAATCGGAAGCCAGCGACGAGGTCGACGGCCGTGTAGACGACCGTGCCGACTGCGAAGCCGAAGGCCGCTCCGAGCACGCTGCCCACGAGCTGGGACGCGAACGTCACGCCGCCCATGCCGCCGAACTCCGCGAGCCCGAAGATACCGCACGCGATGCCGCCCCAAAGGCCGCACAGGCCGTGCAGCGCCCATACGCCGAGCACGTCGTCGATCTTCCATTTGTTGGAGGCGATCTGGAACATGACGACGAAGATGACGCCGGCGATGCCGCCGGTGACGAGGGCGCCGACCGGGTGCATGACGTCGGACCCGGCGCAGATGGCGACGAGCCCGGCAAGCGCGCCGTTGTGCACGAAGCCTGGGTCGTTGCGGCCGACAACGAGCGCCGTCAGGATGCCGCCGCACATGGCCATGAGCGAGTTGACGGCGACCAGGCCGGAGATCCCTTTGAGGCTCTGGGCGCTCATGACATTGAAGCCGAACCATCCGATGCAGAGCAGCCACGAGCCCATTGCCAGCCAGGGCAGCGAGGACGGCGGGATGCCGATCGAGCCGCCCTTGTCGTAGCGCCCGACGCGGGCGCCGAGCCTGAGCACGGCGGCGAGGCCGACCCAGCCGCCGAAGGCGTGGACCACGATCGATCCGGCGAAGTCGTGGAAGTCGGCTCCCAACACCGGTTTGAAGAAACTTGTCCTGCAGACCGAAGTTGCGGTTCCACACGACGCCCTCGAGGAGCGGGTAGCAGAGCCCGACGAGAAAGGCGGTCGCGATGCACTGGGCGCCGAAGTTGGCGCGCTCGGCGATGCCGCCCGACACGATCGCCGGCACGGCGGCGGCGAAGGTGCAGAGGAAGAAGAATTTGACGAGGCTGATGCCTTGTGGGCCGAAGCCTTCGGCGCCGCCCGAGATCGCCGATGCATCGGCGAGGAAGCTCACGCCGTAGGCGATCCAGTAGCCGATGAAGAAGTAGGCTGACCGTCGAGATCGCGAAATCGACCAGGATTTTGACGAGCGCGTTGACCTGGTTCTTGTGGCGGACGGTGCCGACCTCGAGAAAGGCGAAGCCGCCGTGCATGGCGAAGACGAGTATTGCTCCCATGAGCAAAAAGAAGACGTCGGATCCCTGCTGAAGCTGTTCCATTCCCCTGGCTCCCCGGCCTCGCTGCTTATTGCTTGTGCAGGCGAGCACATTTGCCTGCGCGGCAGGCAAATGAACATAAGCGAGCGACGATGGGCTAGCGGAAAAGATAAGTGAACAACATCAGCAACTTAGGGTCTGCGTCTTTGTTGCGGGAGATGGCGGCTGCCAAAAGAAAAGGCAGGCCGATGGGACCTGCCTTCAAGAGATGCAGATGGAGAAGTGCAGTAGCTGTCAGCGCACGCGGCGCGGGTTCATGTAGAGCTCGGCTTCCTGGCGCTCGAGGTGAGGCTCAACCTTGCCGCGTCATGACGTCCTTCCAGAGGCGGCGCATGTGGCGACGGCAATCGGCGTTGAAGATCATCATGCCGCCGAACATCTTGAGCACGGTCAGCAGGCGCTTGTCGGCGTGGCCCGCTTTGACCTTGCCCTTCCACTTGCCGCCGATCGAGAACACCTTGCCGTCGAGCGCGCCGACGATCGTCGCCCTTGTGGTCGTAGAGCGTGTAGTCGCCGCCGATGTTGATGAAATCGCGCCGCAGGCGGTAGAACTCGGGCTTGCCCTTGTCGTCCAATGAGGAAGAACGAGAAGTTCTCGGGCATGAAGGGCCACTTGTTGGCCGAGCGCTCGAGATAGACGATGTAATTGTCGTCGGCGGTATTGATCGAATAGGTCATGACCGGGCAGGCCGCGGGCGCCAAGCGTCTGCTGCAGCGAGCGGCCGAGCATCAGGTCCATCGTCGCGCGCCAGTTGACCGTCTCGTTGAAGAGCTTGAAGACGAGGCGCTTGTCCATGCCCTGGGCCTTCTCCCAGAGCTCCTCGCGGTAGCCGATGAGCCCAGTGCGCTCGCCGTTCTCGATGATCTCGGCGAAGATATCCATGTCGGAGGTGAACTGGCGCGACTTGGCGCGGTTGCGCGAGCGCTTGTAGATGCCGAACTCGGTGAAGTTGAAGTTCGTGATCCAGACGTCGACGATGAAGCGGTGCCAGCCGTCGGCCGGGGCCTTGGAAGGCTTCTTCGAGGTCGTGCTTTTTGCTGCCTGCTCTTGGGCGTCGGCTCGCTCCTCGCGCGCCGCTTCGCTCGCGGCTGCGTCAGCTGCTGCATCCACCACTTTCAGCGCGCGTGCCGTCATGCTCGCCTCCCGTTCCTGTCTCAGCCCGAATCAATTGTCGGCTGAACGGTAGCATCGGGGGCCGATCGGGGATGCGGGCGGGCGGCAAATCGGCTTTGGAAAACCTTGGCGAAGTGCGCTCGCTAGTGCTCGCGGGCACCGAAAATCGCCGAGCCGACACGGACGTAGGTGGCGCCGAAGGCGACCGCGGTCTCGAAGTCGCCGCTCATGCCCATGCTGAGCTCCTTCACGCCCTGCCTCGCGCGCGAGCTTGGCGAGGAACGCGAAGTGGACGGCGGGCTCCTCGCTCGTCGGCGGAATGCACATGAGGCCCGCGATCTCGAGACCGAACTCCTCGCGGCACTGGCGCGCGAAGGCTTCCGTCTCGCGCGGCATGATGCCGGCCTTCTGCGGCTCCTCGCCGGTGTTGACCTCGATGAAGAGCTTCAAGCGCTTGCCCTGCTTCGTCTGCTCCTCGGCGATGGCCTTCGCGATCTTGGGCCGGTCGATGGTGTGGATGGCGTCGAAGAGCTGGACGGCCTCCTTGGTCTTGTTCGATTGCAGCGGGCCGATGAGATGCAGCTCGATGTCCGGGATAGCGCGCGCGGAGATCGGGCCACTTGGCCTTCGCCTCCTGCACGCGGTTCTCGCCGAAGATGCGGTGGCCGGCATCGAGGACGGGCAGGATGTCCGTCGGCGGCGAAGGTCTTCGAGACGGCGATCAGATTGACGGAGGCGGGATCGCGCTTGGCCTCGCGCGCGGCGGCGGCGATGCGGGTCTCGACGTCGGCGAGGGCGGATACGGCGGACATCTCGGCAATTCCATTCACTGGTTGCGCCATTTACTTCCCGATGTTCCGAGGATTGGGCGACTCCCGCATATCATGGCCGAGAATCCTGCAAAATCGACCATGACAAGGCTGTGCGTCGGACGAAATGCGTCACCCAACGTTCCTTGACCCGTTGCGCCCTTTCAGGCTGATTGTTCGGCCAAACGACAATTGAGACCAGGGTTTATGGCCACCGAACGCTACAACGCGCCCGCACGCGAGAAGCACTGGCAGCAAGTGTGGGAAAAGGCTGAGATTTTCAGCGCTTCCAACGACGACCAGCGGGCCAAGTGCTACGTGCTCGAGATGTTCCCCTACCCGTCGGGGCGCATCCACATGGGGCACGTGCGCAACTACACGATGGGCGACGTGTTCGCCCGCTACAAGCGCGCCCGCGGCTTCAACGTGCTCCATCCGATGGGCTGGGACGCGTTCGGCATGCCGGCCGAGAACGCCGCCATCGAGCGCAAGACCGATCCCGCGAAGTGGACCTACGCCAACATCGACGCCATGAAGGGCCAGCTCAAGTCGATGGGGCTGTCGCTCGACTGGGACCGCGAGATCGCGACCTGCAATCCGGACTACTACGAGCACCAGCAGCACCTCTTCCTCGATCTCCTGAAGAAGGGCCTCGCCTACCGGCGCTCGTCCAAGGTCAACTGGGACCCGGTCGACAACACCGTGCTCGCCAACGAGCAGGTCATCGACGGGCGCGGCTGGCGCTCGGGCGCGCTCGTCGAGCAGCGTGAGCTGACGCAGTGGTTCTTCAAGATCACCGCCTACTCCGACGAGCTGCTCGAGGCGCTCTACACGCTCGACAAGTGGCCGGAGAAGGTGCGCCTGATGCAGGCCAACTGGATCGGCCGCTCCGAAGGCATGCTGGTCCGCTGGGCGCTCGACAAGACAGACCGCGCCCAAGGGGCACAGCGAGCTCGAGATCTACACGACGCGGCCCGACACGTTGTTCGGCGCCTCCTTCATGGCGATCGCGCCCGATCATCCGCTGGCCAAGGCGGCGGCGGAGACCAATCCCGCGCTCGCCGAGTTCGCAGCCGAATGCCGGCGCATGGGCACTTCGGTGGCCGATCTCGAGACGGCGGAGAAGCAAGGGTTTCGACACCGGCATCCGCGCCGTGCATCCGTTCGACAAGGACTGGCTGGTGCCGGTCTACGTCGCCAACTTCATCCTGATGGACTACGGCACCGGCGCCATCTTCGGCTGTCCGTCAGGGGACCAGCGCGACCTCGACTTCGCGCGCAAATACGATCTGCCGGTCGTGCCGGTCATCCTGCCGCCCGACGAGAGCATCGAGAACTTCAAGATCACCGATACGGCCTACGACGGGCCCGGGACGATGATCAACTCGCGGTTCCTCGACGATCTCTCGACCGAGAACGCCTTCGAGGCGGTCGCCAAGCGTCTCGAAGCGGCGAAGCTCGGCGGCAAGCCGCAAGGCCAGCGCAAGGTCAACTATCGCCTGCGCGACTGGGGCATCTCGCGCCAGCGCTATTGGGGCTGTCCGATCCCGGTCATCCATTGCGACGACTGCGGGGTCGTGCCGGTGCCGGAGAAGGATCTGCCGGTCAAGCTGCCGGAGGACGCGACCTTCGACAAGCCCGGCAATCCGCTCGATCGGCATCCGACCTGGAAGCACGTGACATGTCCATCGTGCGGAAAGGCCGCGACGCGCGAGACCGACACCATGGACACGTTCGTCGACAGCTCGTGGTACTTCGTGCGCTTCACCGCGCCCGACGCCAAGACGCCCGGTCGACAAGAAGGCCGCGGCCTACTGGCTGCCCGTCGATCAGTACATCGGCGGCATCGAGCACGCGATCCTGCATCTCCTCTATTCGCGCTTCTTCTATCGCGCCATGGCCGACACCGGGCACGTGACGAAGAACCTGCGCGAGCCGTTCGCGGCGCTCTTCACGCAGGGCATGGTCACGCACGAGACCTACAAGTCGGCGGCGGGCGGCTGGCTGCTGCCGACCGAGGTCCGCTTCGAAGGCGACGGCGACGGCGCGCCGCGCCATCGAGATCGCGACCGGCAAGCCGGCCCAGATCGGCTCGATCGAGAAGATGTCGAAGTCGAAGAAGAACCTCGTCGACCCCGACGACATCATCGCGCACTCAGGGCGCCGACTGCGCCCGCTGGTTCATGCTGTCCGATAGCCCGCCCGAGCGCGACGTGATCTGGACGGAAGCCGGCGTTCAGGGGGCCGGGCGGTTCATCCAGCGCGTCTGGCGCCTCGTCGAGGAATTGGCGGAGAAGGCCGCGCCAAAGGGTACGCCCATGCCGGAGACCTTCGGCCCGGAGGCGACGGAACTGCGGCGGGCGGCGCACAAGGCGCTCCATGCCGTCGCCCAGAACATCGAGGGCCTTAGGTTCAACGTCGCCGTGGCGCAGATCTACGAGTTCACCAACGTGCTTTCGGCGGCTTTGGCCAAGTCTGAGCCAAAGTCCGGCACGGGCCGAAGTATAGCCAAGTTTCGCATGGGCCCTGCGCGAGGCGGCCGAGTTTTTCGTGGAGATGATCGGCCCCATGATGCCGCATCTGGCGGAGGAATGCTGGGCGCGGCTCGGATACAACACTTTGCTCGCCAATCAGCCCTGGCCGGCGGCCGATCCGGCCTTGCTCGTTGACGATAAGATCACCATTGCCGTACAGGTGAATGGCAAGCGGCGGGACGAGCTTGTCATTGCACGCGACGCCGCCCGGGAGGACATCGAGGCCGCCGCCTTGAAGCTCGAAACCGTCGTTCGTGCCCTCGAAGGACGGCCGGCCAAGAAGATCATCGTCGTGCCGCAAAGGATTGTGAATGTCGTTGCCTGAGGCAGGCATGACATGCGTTCAAGCGGCGGAACAGACGGTTTCGATCAGGCGTGCCGGCAGGCGCTCGCCTGTTCGCTGTTGCGCTGCTTCTGGCCGCTCGGCGCCGCTTCTCAGCGCCTGCGGCGACGGCGGCTTCCGGCCGCTCTACGGCTCCTCCGGCATCGGCGCCAATGTCGATGAACGGCTGGCCCAGGTCGATGTCGCACCGATCCCGGGCCGCGTCGGTCAGCGCATCCGCAACGAGCTGATCTTCCAGTCGACCGGCGGCGGCGCGTCAGCAGACTCCGACGCTGCGCCTCGAGGTCGCCATCCGCGAGAGCGTGACGTCGACCCTCGTCCGGAAGGACGGCAACGCCGACGCCCAGGTCTATAGCCTCGAGGCCCCTTTCACCCTGGTCCGCATCGCCGACAATTCGGTCGTGCTCAACGGCACGAGCTTTGCGCGCGCCGGCTTCGAGCGCTTCGAGTCGATCTTCGCCAACGTGCGCGCCCGCGAGGACGCGGAGAACCGCGCCGCCAGAACGCTCGGCGACGACCTCAAGTCCCGCCTCGTGGCCTATCTCGCCAAGCCCGCCTAATCCGGCATGGTCGCCGTCAAGGCTCACCAGGCGCAGGCTTTCCTCACATCGCCTGATCCGCGCTACAGCGCCGTGCTCTTCTATGGACCCGACGCAGGCCTGGTGCTGGAACGCGCGCAGGCGCTGGCCAAGGCGTGCGGCGGAGCGCGAACGCCGCCAGGCGAAATCCTGCGGCTCGACGACGCCGACCTCGAGGGCGATCCCGACCGGCTTGCGGTCGAGCTCAGGACGATCGCCATGTTCGGCGGCCGCAAGGTCGTACGCGCGGCGGCGGGCCGGCGCGTCACCGCGGCGGCGCTGAAGCCGCTGCTCGAGGAAGCTGAGCTCGAGGGCGTGCTGATCGTCGAGGCGGGCAATCTTGAAGCCCGATGACGCGCTCGCGTACCTTGTTCGAAAAATCGGATCGCGCCGCGGCGGTCGCCTGCTACGGCGACGGCGCGCAGGACCTCGAAAGCTCTGGTGCGCGACGTTCTGAAGGACGCGCACGCTCACGATCACTCCCGACGCGCGCGAGGCGCTCGTCGCGCGCCTCGGCGCGGACCGCGCGCTGTCGCGCAGCGAAATCGAGAAGCTCGCTCTCTTTGCGCAAGGGCAAGCCGCAGATCGACGTCGCCGACGTCGAAGCCGTCGTCGGCGACGTCTCGGAGCTGGCGCTCGAGCGCGTCTATTTCGCTGCCGCCTCGGGCGAGGGCACACGCGCCATCGCCGAATGCGGGCGCGCCGTGTCGTCGGGCGAAAGCCCGCAGGCGATCATCGCGGCGACGCAGCGCCACTTTCAGCGGCTGCACCGGGTGCGGGCCGGCGATGGAGCGCGGACAGAGCGCTCGACGAGGCGCTGCGCCAGATGCGCCCGCCGCTGCATTTCAAGCAGAAGGATGCGTTCGCGGGCCAGTGCCGGACGTGGACGCTCGGAGCGGCTCGCCGAAGCCACGCAGCGCATTGCCGCGGCGGCAAAGGCGGCCCGGCTGTCGAGCCCGCTCGAGGAGGCGTTGACCGAGCGCCTTCTCCTGGGCTTGGCGATGCTGGCGCGAGCTCAGAGTCGCTGCGAGCCGGCCCCGCTAGCTCGTCAGGCTGCGGACGTAACCTCCGATTGCACAGCGCATAACGCGCCTATTATTGGCCGCCCGCGCTGCGGTCGCGGGGTCGAGCGGGGAGAAAATCCATGACTGCAACGCATTACGACGTTGTCGCCATCGGCAATGCCATCGTCGACATCATGGGCCGCTGTGACGACGCATTCCTCGACCGGCACGGCGCGATCAAGGGCCACATGCAATTGGTCGATGCCGAGACCGTCGTCGCGCCTCTACAGCGCCATGGGTCCGGGCGTCGAGATCTCCGGCGGCTCGGCAGCCAACACGATGGTCGGGCTCGCCTCCTTCGGCGGGCGGGCCGCCTTCATCGGCAAGGTCGCTGAGGACGAGTTCGGGCGCATCTTCCGCCACGACATTCGCGCCGCTGGCGTGACCTTCAAGTCAGAACCCGTCGTTGGCAAGACGCCAACGTCGCGCTCGCTGATCCTCGTTACGCCGGACGGTCAGCGGACGATGAACACCTTTCTCGGCATCAGCACCGATCTCGACCATGGCGAGGTCGATCCCGCGCTCATCCGCAACTCGAGCATCGTCTATCTCGAGGGCTATCTGTTCGATCGGCCGGAAGCGAAGGCGGCATTCCGTCAGGCGGTCGCGATTGCAACTTCGGCCGGAGCGCCGGGTCGCGCTGACGCTGTCGGATTCATTCTGCGTCAATCGGCATCAGGCAGGAGTTTCTGGAGCTCATCCGTTCCGGCATCGGCATTCTGTTCGCCAACGAGAGCGAGATCATGGCGCTCTACGAAACGGACGAGCTTCGACGAGGCCATGCGCCGTGCGGGACAGGACACGAGCTCTGCCGTCCTGACGCGAAGCGAAAAGGGATCGGTGATCGTCGTCGGAAGGCGGAGCCGATCGTCATACCGGTCGATCCGGTGAAGGTCGTCGATACGACCGGAGCCGGTGACATGTATGCGGCGGGGTTCCTATTCGGACTGGCGCGGGGCTACGATCTGACCACGGCCGGGCGGCTCGGCAGCTTCGCGGCGGGCGAGATCATCGGCCATATGGGCGCGAGGCCGGAGGCGCGCTTCTCGCACCTGGCGCGCATGCGCGGCTTGCTCGGCTGAAGTCCAATTCAGCGCATATATATGAGCAGAAAACTTTTGAATTTCGTTGTATGGAGAAATGCACGCTTTGTTCTGAAGCTATACAAGTCGAAATTGCTTTTCCGCAACAAAATGCATGACGCGTTTGGAATTCGGTCTGTCCTCTATTTTTTATCCTTGGCAAACATGGGCTTCGTCACCATCCTTCAATCATTGAATCGCGTTTCGAGGGATTGATCGAATGCCCACCGACCAAGCCCGCCGCGGCCGCCCGAAAGGCAGCGGCCTCGATGATACGGATCATTTGAGGAGGGTCGCCCGGATGCTCGAGGCGGACCCGGAATTGAAACCGACGACGGCAATCAAGGCAATCGGCATCAGCGATCCATCAACCATCCGCCGTCTGCGCGACAAGCTGCGCGGGACGAGCGCTGGCGAGGACGAAGCAATCAACAGCTCCGGAAAATTCGAGCGCGGTGCAGGCAGTGAGACTGAGACCGCTCGGCGGCGCGATCACGGCAGCCCGGCGTCTTCGTGCGCACGCTTTCCACGAGCAGAGAGGCACCGCCGGACATGCAGGTTGCCGCAGAAGCAGAAGAGACGATGTTGGCGCCGCGCGAAGCTCCGCGGGACCCTGCCGTCTCCTGGTTTGCCGCCTGGTGCGGCCTTGGCTTGCATGCCCTCTCGACGACAGTCGAGGCGCAGATGGCCGTATTGGAAAGTTTTCTGAGTGTACCGCAGATCGCATCGGCGATCAGGCAGCAAGCGTTGCTAAACGAGCAAGTGATGGCGTTCTATTCCTACGGCACGGACGTCCGAATTACCCTGCACTAGAGTCAGTTCAGCCTAGAACCTAGAGAACTTCAGGCCGCTCCCCAAGCGGCCTTTTTTTGTTTCTCGCCGGGCGTCAGGCTCGGCTTTCCGCCCAGTCGGCGAGCCGGCCGAGAAACGCCATGCAGGCTTCGAGCTGGTCATTGGCGATCCATTCGTTGGCGGTGTGCGCCTGGGCGATGTCGCCGGGTCCGCACACGACGGCCGGCGCACCCGCGACCTGAAACAGGCCGGCTTCGGTAGCGTAGGAGACCGCGTGCGTCTCGTTCTGGCCGACAAGCTTCAAGGCAAGCGCGACCGCCTCCGATCTCGGATCGGCCTCGAAGGGCGGCACTTGGTTGACCTGATGTATCGTGATCGTGGCTTCCGGCGCGACGCGGCGCATCTCGGGCAGACAGCTCGCCTCGGCGAAATCGGCTAGCCGCCGTTCGATCGCACCAATGTCGAGGCCGGGCAGCGCGCGCACGTCGAAGGTGAAGCGGCACGAGAGCGGCACGATGTTGGTCGCCGTTCCGCCCTCGATCAGCGTCACCTGCAGCGTCGGATAGGGCGGATCGAAGCGCGCGTCCGGCGGCGAGGCCTTGAGCTCCTCCTCGATGCGGCTCGAGCTCGGCCGAGGAGGCGGCCGGCGTAGGCAATGGCGTTGACGCCGAGATGCGCCATGCTCGAATGTGCCGCGCGGCCCGAGACCTCGACCTGCCAGCGCACGGGACCCTTGTGGGCATCGACGACGGCCATCGACGTCGGCTCGCCGACGAAGACCATGCGCGGGACGTGTCAACTTGGTGCCCATCTCGGCGATCATCGGGCGTACGCCGAGGCAGCCGACCTCCTCGTCATAGGAGAAGAGGAGGTGGACCGGCACTTTGAGCCTGCGGCTCTGAAAGTCCGGCACGGATGCCAGAACGCAAGCGAGAAACCCCTTCATGTCGGCGGTGCCGCGCCCATAGAGGCGGCCGCCGCGCTCGGAGAGCGTGAAGGGGTCCGTCTCCCAGGATGCGCGGTCCGCAGGGACGACATCCGTATGGCCCGGAGAGGCCGACGCCGGGAATTCCCGACGGTCCGATGGTGGCGCAGAGGGACGCCTTCTTGCCGTCGGTCGAGGGAACGAGCACGGAGGCGACGCCGTGCTGCGCGAGGTAGTCCTCGACGAAGCGCACAAGCTCCATGTTGGATTTGTGGCTCGTCGTGTCGAAGGCGACGAGGCGGGCGAGCAGCTCCTTCACCGAATAGCGGGCGCCTCTCATGGGGGCATTCTCCCGGGCCGGTTCATGGGCCTCGGCGGCGATCGGCGCGCGCGTCCCGGAACCGACGCCATCTCAGTTTACGCTCCGCACCGCATAGGGGCTGTCGAGCGAGAAGGCGGGGATTGCGACGTCGAAAAACTCGCCGCCTTCATCCGTCATCTGGTAGCTGCCCACCATGATGCCCGACGGCGTCGGCAGCGGGCAGCCGGACGTGTAGGTGAAGGACTGGCCGGGCGGGATCACAGGCGTCTGGCCGATGACGCCGGGTCCGCGGACTTCCTCCGTGCGGCCGTTCGAGTCCGTGATGCGCCAGACGCGGCTCTTGAGCTGGACCGTCTCCTCGCTCTCGTTGGCGATGTCGACGGTGTAGGTCCAGAAGTAATAGCCCTCGTCGGGTGTCGACTGGTCCTCGGAATACTGCGGAAAGACGCGGATGCGGATGCCGCGCGTTACCTGCTCGTATGGCGTGTCGTTGGCCACGGGCCCGTCCGGCTCATCTGTCAATTGACGCATACCATGGATTGCGAAGCTCCCGTCAATGCCGGCGGTGGGGGTGCCTTATTTGTGAGCTGCAGCAAGCGCAGCGTCGAGGTCGGCGGCAAGATCCTCGGCCGCCTCGAGACCGACCGACAAGCGCAGCATGCCGTCCGTGATGCCGAGCTCGGCGCGGGCCGGCGCTCCGATCCGGTAGTGGGTCGTCGTCGCCGGGTGCGTGATGAGGCTCTTGGCGTCGCCGAGATTGTTCGAAATCTTGACTGAGGCTCAGAGCGTTCTGAAAGCGGAAGGCGGCGTCCTTGCCGCCCGCGATCTCGAAGGTCACGATCTGGCCGCCGCCTGTCATCTGCTTTTTGACGAGTGCGGCCTGAGGATGATCGGCGCGCCCGCAATAGATGACCTTGGTCACGCCCGGAGACGCGGCGAGGTGATCGGCAATGCTGGCCGCCGTCTCGCATTGCGCCCTGACGCGGACGGGGAGCGTCTCGAGGCCCTTCAGCATGACCCAGGCGTTGAACGGGCTCAGCGAGGGCCCGGTCTGGCGGATGAAATCCTGCAGGTGGTCGGTCAGGAATTTCTCGGTGCAGAGCACGGCGCCGCCGAGGCAGCGGCCCTGGCCGTCGATGTGCTTGGTCGCCGAGTAGACGACGATGTCGGCGCCGTGCGCGAGGGGGCGCTGCAGGATCGGCGTCGCGAAGACGTTGTCGACGATGGTCAAGCGCGCCGATCTCGCGGCCGAGCTTGGCGACGGCCGCGATGTCGACGAGGTCGAGCGTCGGGTTGGCGGGCGTCTCGAAAAAGAGCGCCTTGGTGTTGGGGCGCACGGCCTTGCGCCAGGCATCGATGTCGCGGCCGTCGATCAAGGTCGAGGCGATGCCGAAGCGCGGACAGAGCGTCTCGACGATGTAGCGGCAGGAGCCGAACATGGCGCGGGCGGCGACGACGTGGTCGCCGGCCTTGAGGAAGGAGAGGAGCGAGGCCGTCACCGCGGCCATGCCGGTCGCCGTCGCGCGCGCGACCTCGGCGCCCTCGAGGAGGCGGAGGCGCTCCTCGAACATGGTGACGGTCGGATTGCCGAAGCGCGTGTACTGGTAGCCCGGGTCCTCGTTCTTGAAGCGGGCCTCTGCCTGCTCGGCGCTCGAGTAGACGTAGCCCTGGGTGAGGAAGAGGGCTTCCGAGGTCTCGGCGAACTGGGAGCGGAGCACCCCGCCGTGGACGAGCTGGGTGTCGGGATGCCAGTTTGCGGGATCGGCCGGGCTCGTTTTTTTCTTGGTCATGCGCTCTCCTCGGCTCGAGCCTAACCGGCCCTTCGCCCAACAATAAACCCGGCTCTGCTTGCCCCGCCATAGGAAGCCGGGCGACCAGTAACCGGGTCTGCGCACGGCCCTTTTAGCGATTTATTTAACGTGGCTGCAAGCCGGCCGGCCAAATCACCACGACGTCCGGTCCGGGGATTAGCGCCTCATGCCTCTTGGCGTCAAGGGGCGCGTGGTCTAGAGCGGGCAGGCTCGATCCTTAAGCCCGTCAGGATGGGCAAGGAGATCGCGCTCAGCGAGGAATCCAGAATGGCCAAGAGCGCCGCAAAGAAAGCCCCCGAGGCGAACCCGAAGCTCGGCGCCGCCGTGACCGACGGCATCCTGCCGGCGCAGGCGATCCGGGCACTGACGTCTGCCGGCGCACTTCGATTGGCCGAGCCGCTCGCTCCGGGCCAGCTGCAACCGGCGAGCGTCGACCTCAGGCTCGGACCCAAGGCCTACCGCGTGCGCGCGAGCTTTCTGCCGGGCCCGGCGTCCAAGGTCGCCGACAAGCTCGGCGATCTCAAGCTGCACGAGATCGATCTCGAGAAAAGTGCGGTGCTCGAGACCGGGTGCGTCTACGTGGTGCCGCTTCTCGAGAGCCTTGCTCTGCCAAGCGTCATCTCGGCGTCGACCAACCCCAAGAGCTCGACGGGCCGGCTCGACGTGTTCACGCGCGTCATCGCCGACGGCGTGTCGGCGTTCGATATGATCCCTGCGGGCTACAGAGGCCCGCTCTACGCCGAGATCTGCCCGCAGACGTTCCCGATCATCGTGCGCAAGGGCTCGAAGCTTTCACAAGTGCGCTTTCGTGTCGGCGACCCGAAAGAGAGCGACGAGGCGCTGGCCAAGCTGCATGCGCTGGAGACGCTCGTCTCGGGCAGCGTGACCGACATCCAGGATGGCATCGCGCTCTCGGTCGATCTCGCAGGCGAGAAGGGTGGGCCCGTCGGCTACCGCGCCAAGCGGCATACGGGTGTCGTCGACGTCGATGCGCCGGGCTCGTGCGCCATCCTCGACTACTGGGAGCCCGTGAGCGCGGACAAGAAGCGCCGTCTCATCCTCGATCCCGACCAATTCTACATTCTCGCCTCGAAGGAAGCCGTGCACATTCCGCCGACGCATGCGGCGGAGATGATGCCGTTCAATCCGCTGGTCGGCGAGTTCCGCGTCCACTACGCGGGCTTCATGGACCCGGGCTTCGGACACGCGGCGGCGGGCGGCCGCGGCTCGCGCGTCGTGCTCGAGGTGCGCTCGCACAAGGTGCCGTTCATTCTCGAGGATGGGCAGATCGTGGGCCGGCTCGTCTACGAGCGGCTGACGGAAGTGCCGGAAACGCTCTATGGCACCGGTCTCGGCAGCCACTACCAGGCGCAGGGCCTCAAGCTCTCAAAGCACTTCAAGTGACGCTTGTGCCGATGCTACGCTCCTGAGCACGCCGCGAGAAAGCGGTGATGCCATGAGCCCTGGAGTGTGCCTTGTCGATTGTCCAGCAGCGCCGTGCACAGATGTTTCCTAAGCTGGCGCCGGCCGAGATCGATCGCCTGTGCCGCTTCGGAGAGATCCGCCGCTACCGGACCGACGAGGCTCTGTTCCGCGCGGGCGAGCAGAGTCCCGGCCTGATCATCGTCATCGCGGGGCATGTGGCGATCACGCAGCGCGATCCCTTCGGCCGGGTGCAGCCCATAGTCGTGCACGAGCCAGGCGATTTCTCGGCCGAGATCGCGCAGCTCTCCGGCCGCCCGTCGCTCGTCGATGCGACGGCGGTCGACGAGGTGGAGGCTCTTGTCGTTCCCACGGAGGGACTGCGTGCCATCCTGATCGCCGATGCGCAAGTTGGCGAGCGCATCATGCGCGCGCTCATTCTCGCGTCGCGTCGCCTTGATCGAGCAGGGCACCGGCGGACCCGTGCTGATCGGCGCGTCGGACTGCCTGAGATCGCTGCGCTGCAGAACTTTCCTGGCGCGCAACGGCCATCCCCACCAGGTGATCGATCCCGCGAACGATCCCGACGCGGCGGCGCTCGTCGAGCGCTACACGGGCTCGACCAAGGACCTGCCGCTCGTCGTCTGTCCCAATGGCACTGTGCTCAAGAACCCGTCCGAGGGCGAGCTTGCCCGCGCGCTTGCGATGACGCGGTCCGACCGGCCCGACCGCACCTATGACGTGGCCATCGTCGGCGCGGGGCCAGCCGGGCTCGCCACCGCCGTCTACGCCGCGTCCGAGGGCCTCTCCGTAATCGTCTTCGACCGACGCGCCTTTGGCGGGCAGGCGGGCGCCAGCTCGCGCATCGAGAACTACCTCGGGTTTCCGACCGGCATCTCGGGCCAGGCGCTCGCCGGGCGCGCCTTCGTGCAGGCGCAGAAGTTCGGCGCCGAGATCATGATCCCGACCGCCGCTCTCCGTCTCGACTGCGGCCAGTATCCCTACGTGCTCGAAGCCGACGACGGCCGCCCGGTGCGCGCCAAGGCGGTCGTGGTGGCGTCGGGCGCATCGCTACCGGCGCCCGAACATCGCCAACCTTCGCGCCTTTGAGGGGCGCGGCATCTGGTTCTGGGCCTCGCCCATCGAGGCGAGCGTCTGCAAGCAACGAGGAGGTCGTGCTCGTCGGCGGCGGCAACTCGGCCGGCCAGGCGGCGGTGTTTCTCGCCGAGCTACGCGAGCAAGGTCTGGATGATGGTGCGCGGTCCGAGCCTCGCTGCCACCATGTCGCGCTACCTGATCGACCGCATCGAGGCCAATCCCAGGATCGAGCTTCTGACCCGCACGGAGCTCGTCGACGCTGTCGGGCTGCCCAGAGGCGCGGCTCGCCCGCGTGCTGTGGCAGAGCAACGGCACCGGAGAGGAGACGGAGAAGCCAATCCGCAATCTGTTCCTGTTCATCGGCGCCGATCCGGAAACCAACTGGCTGGCAGACTGTGGCGTCGCCGTGGACGAGAAGGGCTTCGTGTTGACGGGGCGCGAGTATCTTCCGGCCGGCTCCTTCACCGACGTCGGGCGCGAGCCCACCGCGCTCGAGACAAGCGTGCCGGGCGTGTTCGCGGTCGGCGACGTGCGCTCAGGCTCGGTAAAGCGGGTCGGGGCTGCCATCGGCGAGGGCGCCTCGGTCGTCGCCCAGCTCCATGCCTATCTCGAGCGGACACGGCGCAACGAGCCCGTCTCTGCGGCCGCGAGCTAGCGTTGGTGCTTTTTCTCGCCCTCCCGGCGTGCTAGCAGCGCATTGGATTCTAGCGCGCGTTTGTTCCCAGGCGCCAAGAGCGAGGCGATCTCATGTTCCCACTCGAGCACATGCTGAAATCGTTCGTGCGCCGCGGCAAGCTGACCGTGATCGATGCGGAAGGGCAAGGTGCACATCTTCGGCGGCACGGAGCCGGGGCCCGAGGCGACAATGCGGCTCACGGACCCGACACTCTATCGCACGCTCTTCTTCAATCCGGAGCTCGCGGCAGGCGAAGCCTACATGGACGGCCGGATGAGCTTCGAGAATTCGACGCTGCGCGACTTCCTGACGCTCTTCTCCGTCAACCGGCTCTCGCTCGGCTCATATCCTCTGCAGAAGGCACTCAAGCGCGTCTCGATAGCGCTCAAGCGCTTCCAGCAGGCGAACCCCGTCGGAAAGGCGCAGCAGAACGTCGCCCATCACTACGACATCGGCAACGACTTCTATAAGCTCTTCCTCGATCGCGGCATGCAGTACTCGTGCGCCTACTTCCTCTCCGACAACGACACGCTCGAGGAGGCGCAGCAGAACAAGCTGAGATTGATCGCGGCCAAGCTCAACATGAAGCCCGGCCTCAAGATCCTCGACATCGGCAGCGGCTGGGGCGATCTCGCGCTCTATCTCGGCCGCATGGCCGACGTGCAGGTGACCGGCGTCACGCTCTCCAAGGAGCAGTGCGCGCTCGCCAACGAGAAGGCCAAGCAGCAGGGTCTGGCTGATCGCGTCCGGTTCAAGCTCTTGGATTACCGCAAGGTCGACGAGAAGTTCGACCGGCTCGTCTCGGTCGGCATGTTCGAGCATGTAGGCGTCGCGCACTACAATGAGTTCTTCGCCAAGGTGAACGAGCTGATGACGGCCGACGGCCTCATGCTGCTGCACTCGATCGGGCACATGAGCCCGCCCGGTACGGCGAGCCCATGGCTCAGGAAGTACATCTTTCCCGGAGCCTACTCGCCTGCGCTGTCGGAGGTGTTCACGGCTGTCGAGCAGAACAGCCTCTGGGTGACGGATCTCGAATTTCTGCGCGTCCACTACGCGAAGACGCTGGCGCACTGGGAGAGCCGGTTTCAGGCGAACCGTGCCAAGGTTGCCGAGATGTACGACGAGCGCTTCTGCCGCATGTGGGAGTTCTATCTCATCAGCGCGGAGATGATGTTCCGCACCGGGAGCCAGCTGGTCTTCCACATGCAGCTCGCGAAAAAGCGCGATGCGGCGCCGATCGTGCGCGACTACATCACCGACTTGCAGCGGGAATATATCGCGCGCGAGAACGGAGCCGGGTGAGACCGGCTCCCGATTGAATGCCAAAGTATTGATCAACGACGGCCGAGCGGGTGCTCGAAGCGCTCCGCACCCAGCGGCGCGACCAGTATGGTCGGTCGTAGTAGCCATCGCTGTAGCGGTAGTAACGCGGGGCATAGTAGCCGTAGCCGTACGACGGGTAATAGGGCCGGTCATAGTAGCCGCCGTAGCCGTAGTAGCGCGGCGGTCCGATATCTATGTAGATTCCACCGACCTTGTGGACGAGGCCAACCGCGCTATCGTTCGTTGCAGCCGAAGTGGGTGCCGCCGACGCGGTGGAAACGGCAAGCGTTACTCCGGTTGCCGCGGCTGCGATTGCCAATCCAATTCTCTTCATGGGAACGATCTCCTTTGCGGCGCATGTCGCCACCTCGCTCGGGAAACGGTCCGCGCGAGAAGAAGGTTCCATTCGGAATTCAATGAACGGGTTAGGCACCGGCGCGCCCGCCCTTGCGGCCGGTGCTCATGGCGAGCAGCTCGGCGTCGTCGACGGCGGCGAGGATGCTCGCTGGCAAATCGCGGCCGCGCGGAAAGCCGATCACCTCGACCGGCTCGGCGACGCCGCGCACCGTGATTGTCGTCGTGAACTCGTTGGCGGGCTCCCAGCCGGCGCGCACGGCAACCTCGCGCGAGAGCATCATCTGGTAGCCCTTTTCCTTGGCGAGGCCTTCGAGGCGGCTGGCGACATTCACAGGGGTACCGATAACAGTGAATTCGGCGGCGTCGCCGAAGCCGATGCGTCCCGACGACGAGCGATCCGGCGTCGATGCCGATGCCGACCTCGAGCTTCTGGCCGAGCTCGGCCTCGAGCGAGGCGTTAACGTGGTCGAGGGCGATGTCGATGGCGCGCACGGTGCGGAGCGCCTGGCGGCAGCCGGCCTCGAAGCCGCCGCTCTCACCGAACACTGCAAGAAGACCATCGCCGAGGTACTTGTCGATGCGTCCGCCCTGGTCGGCGATCGCGCCACCGACGACGCCGAAGAACTCGTTCAGAATGAAGACGACGTCGAAGGGTAGGCGCTTCTCGGAGAGGCGGGTGAAGCCGCGCAGATCGACGAACATGACCGCGAGCGGCCGCTCGATGCCCTCCGAGCCTTCTTGCGGCGGGTCGGCGTCCTCGGGACCCGCCGTGCCCGCGCGAAGAAGGCGCGTGACGACGAGATTTGCGTCGGGGCGAATCTGGCAGGCGAGGCGCACGTTCGGAGGAGCCTTGATGCTGCCGAGGGTGACACTCTCGGGAAATACCGGCGGTGGCAGCGAGCCCGAACCGCGCTCGATGCGCACGCGGCACGTCGAACAGCGCGCGCGTCCGCCGCAGATCGCGGCGTGCGGCACCTTGCGCGATGCGGCTGATCTCGAGCAGGGTCGGACCGCGTGGGGTCTTGATCGTCGGTCCGCCGACGTAGGTGATGGTCACCCTGGGGCCGAAGCGCCGCTCGAGGCGCGTCCAGATAAAATACGTGGCAATGATCGCGAGCAGGGCCGCGTATTCAAAGCGGATGAGCGTTCTCATCCCTGCAAGCTGATCTGCATGGGCGTCGCTCGGCCAATGCGTCATGGACTTGATGCTGGTGAGGATCCGCGGATCGGTCGCGATGGCGTTGGCGGCCCGTCCGGCAACCATGAACCCGCCCAGAGCAGCAGCCGGAATGATGATGGCTAGCCCCAACAGGAGCGGGGCAAGACGCCGGTAGGGCGCGTAGAGCCGGAGCCAGAAGTGGATGCCGATGCAGCCGTGGATCCAGACCAGGAGCAAGAGCAGGCTTTGGGTGACGGCGCTGACCGGCCACAGCTTCAGAAGCTCGTAGAGATAGATGTCGTTCACGCCGAAGAGCACGTGCGCGAAGCGCGTGTTGACGATGTGCGGGAAGAGCAGGAACGGAATCAGGATGCCGAGGATGAGCTGGAGGGCTTCCCATCGCGGGAGCTGCAGCGTCGAGCGCGACGCGAGCTTGTAGAAAGCGAGCGAGATGTGCGTGACCAGAGCTGCGGCCAGGATGATCGTGCCGAGCCAGGATCGCGTCACGACCCATCGCCACTGCTGCACGTCCTGCATCAGGTCGATGCTGAAGAGGCCGATGGAGTGGTTCAGGAAATGGGTCAGCGCGAACGTGAAAAGTATGAGCCCGGAAACGAGCCTCAATCTCTGCAAAGTGTCGCCGCGCAACAGCACGTGCATGGAGACGGACCCCAGGTTCCGGCGGATCGGCAATCGAAGATATACGTTCCGGGTCCGGACCCAAAACGATAGTCGGGCGGTCGCCGCCGGCGGTTAGCCCGTCGTCTGGCCTATCGCGGTCGATGGGCCACGGCAATAGACCCTTGTCAGTACCTCGCGGAACTGCGGCGCAGCGAGGGAATCGAGGGGGTCGCGATGTCCGCGTCACTTTTCGCGGGCGAAGAGCCAGATGGAGAGCCAGGTCGCGGTCAGCGCGCCGGCAATCTGGGCGACGATAAAGGCCAGAACGTGCTCCGGGGCGATGCCGGCGAAGGTGTTGCTCAGGGCACGCGCAATCGTGACGGCCGGGTTGGCGAAGGACGTCGAGGCCGTAAACCAGTAGGCCGAGGTGATGTAGAGGGCTACGGCCGTCGGTATGGCGTCTGGCCTGAAGCGGATGCAGCCGAAGATGGTGAGGAGAAGCCCGAATGCGGCGACAAACTCCGAGAACCATTGTGCAGCGCCAGTCCGCGCCGTGGTCGAGTATTGGAGGATGTCGATGTCGAACATGGCGTGGGCAGCGAGCGTGCCGAGGCAACCGCCGGCGATCTGCGCGGCGATGTAGCTGGCCATCAGCGCGTTGTCGATCTCGCCCCGCGTTCGCATGGCAAGCGTCACGGCGGGATTGAAGTGAGCGCCGAGATCGGTCCCATAATCGTGATCAGCACAAACAGGATGGCCCCGGTCGGCAGCGTATTGCAAAGAAGCGCGACGGCGCCGTTACCGTCCGCGAGCTTCGCCGCCATGATGCCCGAGCCGACTACGGCGGCGACGAGCATCCCGGTGCCCAGAGCCTCGGCTGCAAGCCGGCGGGCGAACGACGTGGTCATTGTTTTTTCTCCCCCCGAGCGATTTTCAGATTAGCAGCAGCTGCCGCCGCTCGCCGGCGCGGTGCTGGTCGCGAACGGGATCGATGTGCCGCAGCCGGGAAAGATACCGTAGTGGGTCGAGAAATCGCCGATGAAGTCGAAGTGGGGGGCAAAGCGCGTATCGGCCAGCATGCGCCAAGTGTTGCCACAGACGGTGAAGACCTTGCCGCGCTCGATCAAGTGGTGGCCGTCGAGCTCGAAGGCGTCGGGCTGCTCGGGCAATGTGCCCTTGTAGATCACGGCCTGACCGTAATCCTCGCAAAGTGGTTCGAGGCCCTCGAGCTTGAACAGCCGGTAGGTCGCCGAGAAGAACTTAGCGGCGCCGAGCTTAGGCTTGATCGCCTCGTTGGTGATGTCGAGGGGACGGCTCGTCACGAGACGCGGATCGAGGAAGCCGGCCCGCTTCGCCATGGGCAGGAAGTCGTTCCAGTAGAGCGCACCGCCGAGGCATTCGCCGTAGAGCTCGGGATCCTGGCTCAGGGCTTTGGGCAGGCGCCTGTCGGAGTAGACGTCCGAAAAGTAGAGCTCGCCGCCGGGCTTCAACAGGTCGAAGACGCCTTTGAGTACGGCCGGCTTGTCGACCGAGAGGTTCACGACGCAGTTTGAGACGATGACATCGAAGCTTCCGGGCTCGAGGCCGAGGTCGCCGAGCTGCTCGATGTAGCCCTGAAGGAAGCGCACATTGGGACGGGCGTAGCCGAAGCGCTCCATATGCCATGCGGCATGACCGCGGGCGGTCGCGAGCTGCTCGTCCGTCATGTCCACGCCGACGACCTCGCCTTCGGGGCCGACGAGCTGGGCGAGAATGAAGGCGTCGCGCCCCGATCCGGAGCCGAGATCGAGGATGCGGCGGCCCTTGAGGGCGGCCGGCGCGATCAGGCCGCAGCCGTAATATTTTGCGGAGACCTCGGGGTGCACGTTGGCGGCAAGTGGACGAATATGAGGCGGCAGAGCCTCTGGGCCGCAGCAGGCGCTGGTCTTGAGATCGGCGTTCGTCTTCAGGACCTTGCCGTAGTACTCCTTGACGACGTCGTGCTGCATCCTCGATCTCCGCTACATGGCCCGCTGGCTAAATGGCTACGCGGTGATGGCCACCAAGTTTCAAGCCGGTCTGCGTATCAGGCTCGCATTGCTCTTACACCTTCTTGTCGAAGCGCAGCCTGCAGCATCCGAAATCGAGCTCCGGGCCGTGCCGTGCTGAGCGCACGCGAGGCGAAAGGCTGTAAGTCAGAAATCTGCCGCTTCTCGTGCTTTCGACGAGGCCAGCCTCCTTCAGGACCCGCAGGTGGTGCGAGAGGAGGGAGGCTTCGATGCGAAGAGAGGCGTTGAGGTCGCAAACATGCTGCGGGCGCTCGAACAGACATCTCGACGATCTTGAGCCGCGTGTCGTCAGCGAGAGTCTTCATGATGTCGGCGCATGGAACGCCGAGCGCACGCGACTTGACGGCTTGCCCACGCGGCATGGCAGACCTCGGACAAACGACACTTGAGCGTAGCTACAATTGAATGTGCGTTCAATCCGCATTTGCGCACGCACCGCGCGTGCGGAGCCAATGAGATAGGCATCATCAGGTTCGCTTGCCGCGGCGGCGCGACGTCTCGCTCGCGAGGGCTGCTTCGAGAATCTTCGCAATGAGGCCGGGGAATTTCTCGTTCGATCTCGGCACAGCGAAGCGAATTGACGACCTCGGTGCCCCGGCGCTCGGAGCGAATGAGGCCGGCCTCGCGCAGGATCTGATAGTGATGCGACTGCGTGGATTTCGGCAGATCCTCCGGCGCGGCAGCCGTGCAATTCATGGCGCAGTTGCGGGCGGCGAGCTTGCGCACAATGCCCAGCCGAATGGGGTCGGCGAGGGCGTAGAGGATGCTCTCGAGGCCAATCTCGGCAATCGGTGGATGTAGGAAGGGTCTCTGCATAGCCGATATATGCGCCGTGTTCTCCTTGTGTTCAATAGTTCGAGTATCTTGAACTACGGAACTATCGATCTATATGGCTTGGCTGACCCCGATCCCGTGCTGCCTCGCAGACGGATCGCAAGCGGTCTCGGACAACTGGAGATACACCATGAGCAAGACATTATCCGGCAAAACGGCGCTGGTGACCGGCGCCAGCCGCGGCATCGGCCGCGCAATCGCAGAGAAGCTCGCGTCGGAGGGAGCGACGGTCGCCGTGCACTACGGCAAGAACGGCAAGCCGCAGCCGCCGAGGTCGTGGAGAAGCATCAAGGCCAAGGCGGCGGCGATGCCTTCGCGGTCGGCGCCGATCTCGCCGAGAAGGGCGCGGCGACGAAGCATATTCACAGTCTTCGACGCAGAGCTCGCCAAGCGCGGCAAGACCCACTTCGACATTCTCGTCAACAATGCGGGCATCGCGCCGTTCGTCGGCTTTGCCGATACGACGGAAGCGGTCCTGGACGAGATCTACACCGTCAACTTCAAGTCGCTCTTCTTCATCACGCAGGAGGCCGTCAAGCGCCTCAACGATGGGGGCCGTATCATAAGCACGTCGACCATTGCCGTGCGCACTCCGCTTGGGTCCGTGGCGGCGTATTCTGCGCTCAAGGCGCCGCTCGACAACCTTACGAAGACGCTGGCCGTTGAACTCGGTCCGCGCGGCATCACCGTCAATGCTGTCTCGCCGGGCGTGATCGCGACCGACATGGCGGCTGAGTTCGTGCAGAGTGCGGAAGGTCAGGAGTTCGCGAAGAGCAAGCAGGCGCTGAAGCGGATCGGCACCGCCGAGGACGTCGCTGACGTCGTCGGGTTCCTGGCCGGACCTGCCTCGCGCTGGGTCACCGGCGAGGTGATCGAAGTCGGTGGCGGTAGTTCGTTGACGTTTGCATAAGAGACGCGGTGTCTGGCGATCCCGACCAGACACCGCCTCACGTCTTGGCGAAGAAGTCGGTGATGAAGCGTTCGTAGATCTGCGTCAGCGTCTCGAGGTCGGCCACCGGCACGCGCTCGTCGATGGCATGGATCGTCTTGTTGACGAGGCCGAACTCGATCACCGGACAGTGGTCCTTGATGAAGCGGGCATCAGATGTGCCGCCGCCCGTGGTGAGCGCGGGCGTGCGGCCGGTGACGGACTTGATCGCCGCGCTCATCTTGTCGACGAGTGGACCGGGCTTGGTCAGGAAGACATCGCCGGTGCCGGAGAAGGCGAGCTCGTAGCGCGCGCCGATGCCGCTGGCGGCCGCCTCGCACTGAAGGCGCACCCAGTCCTCGATGCGGGCCCGCGTCCAGATGTCGTTGTAGCGGATGTTGAAGGTCGCGCGCGCTTCGCCGGGAATGACGTTCGCGGCGGTGTTCGGCACCGAGATCACCGTCACTTGCAGGTTCGACGGCTCGAAATGGGCCGAGCCGGTGTCGATCGTGGCCGTCGACAGACGGTCGATGATGCGCGCGAGCTTCGGGCACGGGGTTCTCGGCTTTCTCGCGGATAGGCCGCGTGCCCCTGCTTGCCGAAGACGACGATGTCCACCGTCAGCGATCCGCGCCTGCCGATCTTGATCTCGTCGCCGAGCTGCTCGGGGTTCGACGGCTCGCCGACGACGCAGGCGTCGAGCGTCTCTCCGCGCGCCTTCAGCCAATCGAGCACCTTCATGGTGCCGTTGATCGACGGGCCTTCCTCGTCGCCGGTGATGAGGAACGAGATCGAGCCCTTGGGCTTGCCGCCCGAGGCAGCAAGGTGGCGCATCGTGGCGGCGAGGAAGGCGGCGATGCCGCCCTTCATGTCGACGGCGCCGCGGCCATAGAGATTGCCGTCGCGAATCTCGGCGCCGAAGGGCGGCACGGTCCAGGCCTTCTCGTCGCCCACGGGCACGACGTCGGTGTGACCGGCGAAGCAGAGATTGGGGCCCGCCGAGCCGAGGCGGGCATAGAGATTCTCGACGTCCGGCGTGCCGGGCTCCGTGAACGTCATGCGATGGCAGGTGAAGCCAGCCGGCTTGAGCACGCTTTCGAGGAGCGAGAGCGCGCCAGCCTCGGCCGGCGTGACGCTCGGGCAGCGGACGAGAGCCTGGGTGAGGGCGACGGGGTCGGTGGCTTTGATCGACATCTGACGACGCGTTTGCGGAGAGCAGCGCGAGACATAGACGCTCGGCACAGCAATCGCAATCATGGGCTGCGGTGGGCCGGCTCCTTATGCCGCATGAGCACCGGGCAGCGGGTCGGGGCCATGCCGGTTGGGGCCGTCCGTGCCGCGGAGGAAGCCGTTGTCGATCAGCACCAGCAGCTGGGACGATCGCGAAAAGCCAGAACGCTGCGCGGCCGGCGCCGGGAGCGCCCGGGTCGAGATGGCAATCCGAATTGCAGGCCTCAGAACGCAGGAGGCGTAAAGCATCACGAATGCGTAAGCGGCCCAAGACGGCCAGTCACGATCGTTGAAGCGCTTGACGGTGATGGCGGTAAGCGGGACGAGCCAGGCAAGCTGCCAGATCGTGTCGGGCCAGCTCGGCGGAGGTAGCTCGTCGACGTGACAGAGCTCCGGGTCGAACAGAACCATTCCGAAGACGTTGCCGGTGAACCAGATCGCGAAACCGATCCACCACGACTGCCGGCTGATGCGGCCGCGAAAGCTGGTCAGGAGCGCAACAGGTGCATTGCCCTTCTCGCCCGCGTCAGCTGTGGGGGCCTAGCAAGTCGCTCGGCGGCCGTCGACGGCATGCGCTGCTGGAAGAGCTCGATCTTCTGCCAGATCTTCTGGCTGAGGTCGGTCGTCAGCCGCTCGATGTCGCCCACCGCGTCGATGACGACGGGATCGCGGAGCTTGTCGGCATAGAGCGCGGCAACCTTGGCGGCGAGCGAGAGCAGCTCGGAGCAGTAGCCGAGATAGCGCAAGAGCTGGGGTACCGTCATGCTGCGGTCGGGAGACGAAGACGTGCGCGGCGCGCCGAAGGCGGACGGGTCCTTGGTCAGCTGGTGCATGTCGATGACGTGCACGATGGAGCGGAACTCGTGCAGCGCCTTGAGGGCCTGGTCGCGGCGCCAGCGGCTTTCGAGCGTGGACAGATAAAGCGCCGAGCCGCCGAGCACGATCAGAAGGCTCACTCCGGCGTCGATGCCCTGCATGACGTTGGTGAGCTCGGTCGAGGCTTCCATCCTCAGCGCCCAGAAAGGACCAGCCAGGCGATGCAGCGTCAGCGCCAGCGGCCAGCACGATCGCGAGCAGGAGGCGAAGCCCGATAGTACGGCCGCGCGATGCCGGCTATGCCTCTCGGTGGTCTGGCGAGCGATGCTCGTCAGCTCGGCGCTGATCTTGGCGAGGCCCGAGTTTGGAAAGCGCTCGCCGATGCGCCGCTCCAGCGTTTCGAGCGTGGCGATGATCCGGCCCGGATCGAGGGTCTGGTACGAGACGCCCGCGGTCATCCCTCAGTCCCTCAACAGCTCGTTGATCGAGGTCTTCGAGCGCGTCTTCTCGTCGACGCGCTTCACGATCACGGCGCAGTAGAGGTTGGGACCCGGCTCGCCGTTCGGCAGGGGCTTGCCCGGCATCGTGCCGGACACGACGACGGAATAGGGCGGCACCGTGCCGAAGTGCTTCTCGCCGGTCGCGCGGTCGATGATGGTCGTCGAGGCGCCGAGGTAGACGCCCATGGACAGCACCGAGCCCTCGCCGACGATCACGCCCTCCGCCACCTCGGCGCGCGCGCCGATGAAGCAGTTGTCCTCGATGATGACGGGACCGGCCTGCAACGGCTCGAGCACGCCGCCGATGCCGGCGCCGCCCGAGATGTGGCAGTTCTTGCCGATCTGAGCGCAGCTGCCGACGGTGGCCCAGGTGTCGACCATGGTACCGCTGTCGACGTAGGCGCCGAGGTTGACGAACGACGGGCAGCAGCACGACGCCGGGAGCGATGTAGGCCGAGCGGCGCACGATGGCGCCCGGCAGCACGCGAAAGCCGCCTTTCTTGAAGTCCGCTTCGGTCCAGCCCTGAAACTTGGGCGCGCACCTTGTCCCAGTAGAACGAGCCTGCCGGGACCGCCGGGAATCAGCGCCATGTCGTTCAGTCGGAACGAGAGCAGCACGGCCTTCTTCAGCCACTGGTTGACGGTCCATTGGCCGTCCTTCTTCTCGGCGACGCGGGCCTTCCCGTTGTCGAGCAGACTCGAGCGCGGCTCTCGACCGCGTCGCGGACGGCGCCCTTGGTTGCGCCGTGACGGTGCTCTCGCGTCCTCCCAGGCAGCATCGATCGTTTTCTGCGAGTTCGGCGTGCGACATCGGAATCCCCGTCCTGCAGATCTTTATTCTGAGCCCGGTCGGCGTTGTGGCGGGTGGGGCTGGGGCTGTCAATCCTGGAGCCGGAGCGGCAGAGCGTGCCTCATCGCTCTCAACAGCGGAAAATCGTCCGCTCTCTGCGTTTCAGAACAAGGGGATGAAGGCGCAGTGCACACCTCCCGTTAACGCGCCTCAGCTAACTTTGTCTGACGCCGCGTTTCGATGCGGGATGGCCGGAAAGGACGCGCTTGAGCGGGTTCCTCCGGCCATTTTTGGCGGGGTCATCGGTTGTTAATGGTTGCGGAGGGTTGCGTGCTGGCGGGCGAACAGAGCGGGGTCGTGACACCGGGGCCATGGGTGGCACGTGATGGGTTCGTCGCCGATACGGCGGTGAGGCTCGACCGCCTGCAGGCCAAGCTCGAGCGGCTCGAGCATCAGGGTGAGCTCGTCAAGCACCACATGGCCGAGCTCATGGACAATGCCCACCAGGCGAACCGCCTGCAGGCCTTCGAGGAGAGCCTGCGCAACTCGCGCGAGTACAAGATCGACGATCTTCTGCGCTGCGTGAAGGACGTGAAGGGTCGCCTCGATCAGATCGAGGGCGGGCGCGCGACGTTCAACGGACTCACCTACAAGAGCTTCGAAGCCATCGACAAGAAGCTCATCGAGCTCCATATCTTCCAGTCGCGCGTCGAGACCGTGCAGCGGAGCGTCAAGCTGGCTGCGGCGTTGTTTTGCGGGTCGGTGCTCCTGACCGCCGCGACGCTCGTCTGACGCGGTTCGTTTAAGCGGCTCCCGGCAGTTACGTTTCAGCGACGCGCCTCGACCAGGCGCTTGGCCTCGGCGGAATCCCAGGCGGCAGGTCCAGGCAGGCGGCCGATCTCGCGGCCGTCCTTGTCGATCAAGATCGTCGTCGGCATGCCGATGACCTTGAGCGCGCTGCCGGAGCGTGTCGTCGCGTCGGCATAGAGCTTCAAGTTCGAGACCTTGATGCCGTCGAGGAACTTTTTCGCGGCCTCGACGCCGCCGCGATCGACGGCCAGTGCCACGACCTCGAAATGAGTCCGAGCCGAGCTCCTTCTGCAGGCGGTCGAGCGCCGGCATCTCCTCGCGGCAGGGGGCGCACCAGGTCGCCCAGAGGTTCAAGAGCACGGTCTTGCCGCGAAAGTCCTTGAGCGACTTTGCTGCCCCGCCGGCATCGACGAACGCGATCTCGGGCAGCTCCTCCGGCGCCTTCTTGAAGACGAACGTGGTCATGGCGCCGGTGCTGAGACCCTTCGTGCCCGCACCCTCCGATACGCTTTTGTTAACTTCATCCTGCACTTTGGCAGCGGCTGGCTGGGCTACACCCGTGCTGCTCACCGTTGTCAGGCCGGCCCAGGGTGCCGTATACCGCGGCAAAGCCTAGGACGGCCGAAAGCGCCGCCACCATCAAAACCCTGGTAGAGTTCGTGCGCGCGGAGCGGTCACCTGCTTCTCGCTCATCATCCTGTCCGTTTCTGAGGGCCGCCCGGAGGGCCCGTCCCGTGACCGAAAAATCCGCCAACAAGATGTGGGGCGGCCGCTTCGCGGCCTCGCCCGCCGAGATCATGGAGGAGATAAACGCCTCCATCGGCTTCGACAAGGCTCTGGCTCCGCAAGACATTCGCGGCTCGAAAGCGCATGCGGCCATGCTCGCCGAATGCGGCATCATTACGAAGGCGGACGCGCGCGAGATCATACGCGGCCTCGATCAAATTCTCTCCGAGATCGAGGGGGGCACGTTTCCGTTCTCGCGCGCGCTCGAGGACGTTCACATGAACGTCGAGAGCCGCCTCACCGATCTCATCGGGCCCGCGGCGGGGCGGCTGCACACGGCGCGCTCGCGGAACGATCAGGTCGCCACCGACTTCCGGCTCTATGTGCGCGATGCCGTCGATGCCATCGACAAGGGGCTGGCGGCGCTGCAGCTCGCGCTTGGCACGAAAGGCCGAAGCGCACGCGGCGCACCGTCATGCCGGGCTTCACGCATCTGCAGCCGGCGCAGCCGGTGACGTTCGGCCATCATCTCCTCGCCTACGTCGAGATGCTGGCTCGCGACAGAGGCCGGTTTGCAGACGCGCGCCGGCGCCTCAACGAATGCCCGCTCGGCTCGGCGGCGCTCGCCGGCACGTCGTTTCCGATCGACCGCCACAAGACGGCGCGCGACCTCGGCTTCGACCGGCCGATGGCCAACTCGCTCGACGGCGTCTCGGACCGCGACTTCGCGCTCGAGGTGCTGGCGGCGGGCGCGATCGCGGCCGTTCATCTGTCGCGCTTCGCCGAGGAGATCGTGTTCTGGATGACGCCGCAGATCGGCTTCATCCACCTCTCCGACCGCTTCACGACCGGCTCCTCGATCATGCCGCAGAAGCGCAATCCCGATGCGGCCGAGCTGGTCCGGGCCAAGGTCGGGCGGATCGCTGGCGCCTTTCAGGGCCTCCTCATCGTCATGAAGGGGCTGCCGCTCGCCTACTCCAAGGACATGCAGGAGGACAAGGAAACGACCTTCGATGCACTCGCCTCCCTGCGCCTCGCGCTCGCCGTCATGGCCGGGATGGTCGACGACCTCGAGCCGGTGCCCGAAGCCATGCGGGCGGCGGCCGGGCGCGGGTTCGCGACGGCGACGGACCTCGCCGACTGGCTGGTCCGGGAGCTCAAAATGCCGTTCCGCGACGCCCACCACGTCACGGGGGCCATCGTGAAGGCTGCCGAGACGAAGGGCGTCGACCTCGACAAGCTGCCGCTGGCGGCCATGCAGGCCGTCGAACCGCGCATCACCAACGCCGTCTATTCTGTTCTTTCCGTTGATAAGTCTGTGAAAACCCGGCGGAGCTATGGGGGAACTGCGCCACAGAACGTCGCGAAAATGGCGCGCGCCTGGTTGAAGCGGTTGGAAAAGCCACATTCCAGGGTGTAGATGAGGGCAGGGTTGTTCCGTCCGGCGTGTCAGACTGCGGCGGAACCGCGTATTTCAGGGTCGCGAAGGGCCGATATGGCATACGCTCGTACAGTTTTCGGATTGCTGGCCGTGGCGCTGCTTGCGCTCGGTGGCTGCGGCGTTCGCGGGGGTCTCGAGACCCCGTCTGAGGCCAAAGCGGAGACCACGGCAGAGGCCAATTCAGGACAGGGCAAGCCGGAAGGCGCTGCGCCCAAGCCGCACAAGGGCTTCATCCTGGACGGCCTGCTGCGCTAGCCGGTCGCCTAAGGCCACTCAAATTTAAGAATTCGAGCCTATTTCAGGCCGCCGGATGGCTTCCATCGGGGCCGATCACGCATTAGTGCTTCGGCCCAAGCTCAATTTCCGGAACTTCCGGCGCTCCATGCATCACTTCACCTACAAGGGCGGCGTCCTCCACGCCGAGGGCGTGAGCCTCGCGCGGCTGGCCTCCGAGGTCGGCACGCCGTTCTACTGCTATGCGACCGCTACGCTCGAGCGCCACTACCGCGTGCTTGCGGACGCCTTCCGGGGGCAGGACGCGCTGATCTGCTACGCGGTCAAGGCGAACTCGAACCAGGCCGTGTTGCGCACGATGGCGCGGCTCGGCGCGGGCATGGACGTCGTCTCCGAGGGAGAACTCAGGCGCGCGCTGGCGGCCGGCGTGCCGGCGGACAAGATCATCTTCGCAGGCGTCGGCAAGACGCGCGAGGAGATGGCCTTTGCGCTCAAGGCCGGCATCCTCGGCTTCAATGTCGAAAGCGAGCCCGAGCTCGAGGCCTTGAGCGAGGTGGCGTCGAGCGCGGGCGTAAAGGCGCGCGTCGCCATGCGCGTCAACCCGGACGTCGACGCCAAGACGCACGCCAAGATCTCCACCGGCAAGTCCGAGAACAAGTTCGGCATCCCGTTTCTCAGGGCGCCGCAGCTCTATGCGGAAGCGCGACAGCTGCCCGGCATCGCGGCGACCGGCATCCACATGCACATCGGCAGCCAGATCACGGACTTGGGCCCGTTCCGCGATGCGTTCCGGCTCATGCGCGATCTCACGCTCGAGTTGCGCCGCGAGGGACACGAGATCCACCATCTCGACATCGGCGGGGGCCTCGGCGTGCCCTATCACGGCGGCAACGACGTGCCGCCGCATCCCGACGAGTACGCGGCCGTGGTCAAGGCGGCGCTCGGCGATCTCGGTGTGAAGCTCATTCTCGAGCCGGGGCGCATGATCGTCGGCAATGCCGGCATTCTGGTCGCGCGGGTGATCTATCTGAAACAGGGCGCAGACCGCGTGTTCACGATCGTCGATGCGGCCATGAACGATCTCATCCGGCCGACGCTCTACGAGGCGTATCACGAGATCTGGCCGGTCGCGGAGGCCAAGGCGGCGATGCCCGCCGTCGTGCAGGACGTCGTGGGTCCGGTGTGCGAGACCGGTGACTATCTGGCGCTTGGGCGCAATCTGCCGCCGTTCGAAGCCGGTGACCTGCTGGCCGTGATGACGGCCGGCGCGTACGGCGCGGTCATGTCGTCGACATACAATTCGCGGCTGCTGATCCCGGAGATCTTGGTGAACGGCGAGCAGTACGCCGTCGTGCGCCCGCGCACCGACCATGACGCGCTGATCGCGCTCGACCGGGTGCCGTCGTGGCTCGAGGGCGGTTGACAATGCCCGCCGGGTCTGCCGATTTTTCGCCGGCATCTGCGGGCGCTATGCATGGCTGGTGAACGTTAGCTGATTGTAATGCCGCGGTTCGAGGGCCATGTTACGGTTCGTCCATGACAGCTGAGATTGGGACCCCAGCCGGTGTCCGAGCGGATGCTCGAGAGCAAGGTATGGCGCGCCAAACTGGGCGCTCGTCGTTCGAGCAGCTCTGGCTCAGATTGTGGATCATGTTCGCAATCGCTGGGCTGTTCGTGCTCGCGTCTCGTACGCGGGCATCTGGCCGCTGCTTGGGCGACGCGGCGCATATCGCGCTGCTCGCGCTGTTCGGCGCGGAACGATCGCCGCGATCATCCACACGATCCGCGTTCCCTGGCCGTCGCGCGACGACGCCATCCGGCGCATCGAGCGCGTCTCGGGCGTGCCGCACCGGCCGGCGTCGTCCTACGAGGACACGCTGTCGGCATCCGGGTCAGATCCGGCGACGTTGGCGCTCTGGCGCGCTCATCGCGAGCGCATGGCGGCGCTCCTCAAGCGGCTCAAGGCCGGCAAGCCGCAGCCGCGCACCGATCGCCTCGATCCGTTCGCGGTTCGCGCCGTTCTCGTCCTTCTCGTCGTGCTGCTGACGGCGCTTGCCGGCGACAGGATGTTTCGAGCGTCTCGGCTCGGCCTTCCATCTCGGATCATCGGTACGGCTGGCCGAGGCACGGCTCGACGCCTGGGTTACGCCGCCGACCTACACCGGGCGTCCGCCGCTGATGCTCGCCGACGGTGCCACGCCGGTGGCTCAGGCTGCGGCACAGGCCGGCGATCCGGCCGAGGTTCCGCAGAAAAGCGTCCTGATCGTGCGCTCCGGCGGCATGGGCAGTGCGCGGCTCGCAATCGAGGTCTCGACAGCCGGCGCGCAGCGCCGCAGCGGATCGAGCCGACGAGTGCGGCGGACTCGCATGACGTCCAGGAAGTGCGCTACGAGCTGCAGCGCGCCGCGACCGTGCGCGCGTTTGGAGGCCGCACGCAGCTTGCGGAGTGGCATATCAATGTGACGCCGGACAAGCTTCCGGTGATCACGCTCTTGAAGCCGCCGGAGCTCACGCCGCGCGGCTCGATGAAGCTCACCTACAAGGTCGAGGACGACTACGGCGTCACGCTGCGGCAGCCGTGAAGCTCGAAAAGGCGAAGCAGCGCGCCGCCGATCCGGCAAAGGACTGGGCGCGACCCGAGCCGCCGAAGGGCCCGCGGCCGCCGCTGCTGCGGCCGCCCGCACTTCCGCTGCGCTTGCCGCAGGCCGGTCAGCCGGCTCAGGAAGGCGTGCATCGACGGCCAAGCGCACACGCTATCTCGAGGTCGCCTCGCATCCGTGGGCCGGGCTCAAGGTGGTCATGACGCTCGAGGCCAAGGACGTCGCCGGACAGACCGGGCGCAGCCAAAGCCTCGAGATGATCCTTCCCGAGCGCCAGTTCACGAAGCCGCTGGCGCGCGCAGTCGTCGAGCAGCGCCGCAAGCTTCTCGACGATCCGCGCTATCGCGAACAGGTCGTGACCGCGCTCGACGCGCTGACGCTCGAGCCCGAGACGTTCATCGAGGACCTGCGCGTCTATCTCGGCCTGCGCACGGTCGCCTACCGGCTCGACAACGATCAGTCGCGGGCCGGCATGAAGAGCTCGATCGATCAGCTCTGGCATATCGCGCTGCGCATCGAGGACGGCAGCCTTTCGGATGCCGAGCGCGCTCTCAAGGACGCGCAGGACCGTCTCGCCAAGGCGCTCGAGAACGGCGCGTCCGACGAGGAAATTCAAGAAGCTCATGCAGGAGCTGCGGCAGGCGCTCGACGACTACATGAAGCAGCTCGCGCAGGAGGGCGGCGAGGACGGCCAGCAGCCGAACGGTCAAGATCAGCAGAACCAGACGCTGAGTCAGGACGATCTCGAGCGCATGATGAAGAACCTCGAGGATATGGCGAAGAGCGGCGCGCGCGAGCAGGCGCAGCAGCTTCTCTCGGAGATGCGCGACCTCATGGAGCGCATGCAGTCTGGGCGCATGGACGAGGCCCAGGCCAAGAAGAACCAAGAGATGATGCAGATGATGGATCGAGCTCGGCGACATGGTCGGCGACCAGCAGAAGCTCATGGACGACACCTTCGAGGAGCAGCGCGACGGCGGTCAGCAGGGCGAAGGTCAGAAGCCGCCGCCGGGCATGAAGGGCATGGGCTCCGAGGAAGGCGACGGCAAGCAGGGCGGTGCTCCGCCGGGAATGGGCCAGCGTCCGAAGCAGGGCCGCGGACAGCAGCGCGGCCAGCAGGGTCAAGGGCAGGCGCCAGCAGGGTCAGGGCGATCAGCTCGGCCAAGGACAGGAAGGACAGGAGGGGCTCAGCCAACTCCGCGAGCGCCAGAAGGAGCTCCGCGAGCGCCTCGGCAAGCTGCAGAAGGAAATGCGCGAGAAGGGCGGTAGCTCCTCGCAGCAGCTCGATTCGGCGCGTGATGCCATGGAAGGCGCCGAGCAGGCGCTCGAGCAGGGCGATCTCGCGCAAGCCACCGAAGAGCAATCGCGCGCCCTCGAGCAGATGCGCCAGGGCGCGCAGTCGATGGCGCAGGAGATGCTGCGCAACATGCCGCAGCGCTACGGGCAGTCCGGCGACACGCCGCGCGATCCGCTCGGGCGGCCGCAGCGTTCGCAGGGGCCGGATCTCGGAACGTCGGTCAAGGTGCCGGATCAGATCGATATCCAGCGTGCGCGCGAAATTCTCGAGGAGCTGCGCCGCCGTCTGGGCGAGGCGACGCGCGGGCCGACCGAGCTCGACTATCTCGAGCGGCTGCTCAGGCGGTTCTGACGCACCGCTCACAAGACCAACAACACTGCAGAATGATCAGCGCGGTGCGGCTGGAGCCACGCCCGGCCACACGTATCCGGCTCCCACCACCACCTGATGCGCGGACAGCGACGTGGCGAAGGTGCCGTCTGCCGCAGTCTCTCATGCCGGTCCACCAGCGCGAGAGCTGGCGCCACAGGTCTCCCGGCATCTCCATGAGGCCCGCGAACGGCTCGATGAGCCAGCGCGGCAGCCCCGTGTCGAGCTTCTTCAACGACCAGGAATGATCGCCGGTCAGCGCGCCGCTGAGCGAGGCCCAGATGAACTTGTACTCGACGAAGTAGGAGCCGCGGCCGACGCGCAGCTCAAGTCCGGCCATAAGCTGCGCCGCCGGGCCGGCGTACTGGTACTCGTTGGTCCTGCCGTCTGGCGTCCTCGCCCACGAACCATATCTCGACGTGCGGCACCGCCACGCCGGCACCGATGCCGAGATAGGGTCTCACGCGCGGCGTGAGCGGTGCGAGCCGCGCGAGACCCGTGAATATGAGCACGTTGTGTCCGTGCGTGAACTCAAGCCGATCGAACAGGTCGGTGAGGCGTAGCGGCGAAGGTGCCGGCTGGCCCTTCAGCGTGCCGGCCGTCTCGACGTCCTCGACAACGCCGTTCTCATCTTGCGGCCATGCGCGCCTTTTCCCAGCCGGGCGATCGCCTTGTTGTGCAGGAAGTCGACCATGCAGCCCGAACGAGCCGGACCAGCGGACGACACGCGCGCCGCCGTCGATGGGGAAATAGAGCGCATCGCCGTCCCAGCCGAGGCGCTTGAGCATGAGGTCCGTGCCGTCCGGCCGCTTGATGCTCGACGTCGCTGCGGTAGTAGAAGGGTGCGCCGACGTAGCCGCTGACGACCGTCTCCTTTCCGGCCGGCGGCCATGCGGCAGAGGCCGTTTCGGCAGCGCCCGTCGCGGCCGCTTGGACTCCCGCGGCTCGCTGGTCTGCTCGATCCATGGCGCCAGCACGATCGCAGCCAGCATCAGAATTGCGGCCACGACGCGAGGCCGTCGAGCAGGGCGGCGGACACGAGCGGCCGCCCGGCGGTTCGCGGAAGCCGCGGCGCGGCTACGGTCGGAGATCGCATGCTGATGAGGTTCTCTGACGGTGCGCCGGGCTCTCCCGGCAATCCCGTTCGTTCGACTTTTCGCTCGGCGCAGGAGATTAGCCGAGGTCGCCGTCCCTGACAGAAGCGGTTTCTCTGCTTGGCTTCGCCGACTCCGGCGGGAGGCTCAGGACGCCGACCTCGGAGCAGAGAGCCGCTCCAGCATGCGATAGACGGCGCGGATCTGGGGCGCGTCGCGGGTCAGATAGTCGCGGCCCGTATAGCCCCACCAGTCCCAGCAGCCCTGCGGGTTGATCGGGCCTGCCCTCGACCTGCGGGAAAAGGACGACGAGCGCGTTGGTATCGGCCCAGCGGGCGAAGCCCGGTGTCGCGAATGAAGGCATCGCCCGTCGAGGCGCGGGTCTGAGCACAGCCGTGAAAGGCGATGTGGACCCGGCAAACCGTCGACGACGCGCACGCTTGGGGAACGTAGACGACGCCGCTGTCGGCCAGGCCGTGGTCGCGAAGGCTCGCTGGTGAAGGGTCTCTGATCGAACTCGATGAACGAGCCGGTCGGCTCCGCGGCGCGGGGATTGAGCGTGCCGTAGATGTGAGTCAGGCACGGCTCCGGCCTGATCGTAGTCGCAATCGACGACGAAGGGTGCGGCGGAGCTGCTCGCAGGCGGCGCCTTGATCGTCGGTCACGAAGGCATGGCCGGCGGAAATGTCCGTGACGTACTTGATCTGATCGGGTTTCAGGCCGAGATCGGCGTAGAATTCTGCGGCCGCGGCGACGATGGGCGGGACGACGGTATGGTCCTCGCTGCCGGAGAAGAGGTAGACGCGGTCGCTCGTGACACTGTCCAGAGGATCGATGCGGTCTTCGGCGGCGAGGATTTCGGCCTTGTGCGCCAGGAGCTCGGGGTCGGGCACGCCCCAGGGCGCAAGTGCGTTCAGCATGCAGCCGTTGATGGCTTTCGAGAGATTGAGGAAGACTGCGCGCCGGGTCCGATCATCATGTCAGCATAGACGCTCTCGGCGCAGCCATAGGGACCGCCGGCGATGATGGCGGCGCCGGAAACGATCTCGGAGTGCGCGATCTCGAACTGGCCCGCCATGTAGGCGCCGGCCGAGATGCCCGAGACCGAGGTCTCGGCGATGTTGGCGTGGAGTGCGGGCAGCGTCGCAGGATTGTCGCCGGCAGCCAACGAAGCGGTGGTCGGTGAGCGCGATCAGCGCTGCGGCTGCGCAAATGATGCGCCTGATGCCAGGGGACATGAAGACTTTCGAAAACACTGCGTCCGAGCGAAGTCTAGCCGGACTTCGCTCAGCGGTCACGGCACCATATCGGGCAATTTTCCGGTGACGTCAGCGCAGACGAACAGTGACGCGATCGACGCGTCCCTTGGCGTCGACGACGGAGAGCTTAACGAAGCCGCGGCCATCTGGCTGCCAAGCGACCTCGCGCTTCGAGGCTTCGGAGGTGATCGGGGTGCCGTCGATGAGCCACGTCAGCGGCAGTGCGCCACCGTCGGCTTTGAGCACAACCGGCTCGTCCTCGCGCTCCTCGACGTCGAGCTCGGCACGGTCGGGTGGAAACGAGATGAGCACCGGCGGATCGAGGTAGGGCCCAGTGGCGATCTCCTCAGGACCTTCTTTGAAGCGCTTCAATGGCGGCGGCAGGTTCGCACCGTCCACCCTCAGCGCACCGCGCGGAGCAGCGGGGAGAGGTGCACGGCGCTCGGAGACGCGCGCGAAGGCGTCGAACAGGATTGGTGCGGCGGCCAGCCTGCCCATGAGCCCGGCGTCGACGCTCCGTCCGGCCGTCCGACCCAGACCGCGATCGTGTATTTGCCGTCGTAGCCGATGGCCCAGGCGTCGCGATAGCCGTAGGAGGTTCCCGTCTTGTAGGCGATCCGGCCACCTTTCATGTTCGGCGGCGGCGGCGCGTCCTTCAGGATGTCCGTCACGTACCAGGACGCGACCGGCGACAAGAGGCGACGGCGCTGCGCCTCGTTGCGCGATGGTGCGGAGGCGCGGGGCTTCAACTCGCGGCGCCAGGTGAGTGTCACAGGCTCGCCGCCGCGGGCGAGGCCCGAGTAGAGCGCGACAAGGTCCTTGAGCGTCATGCCGACGCCGCCGAGTGCGACGGCGAGCGAGGGTTCCGCGCCTCCAGGCAACACCGGCTCGATCGCAGCGCGGCGGAAGCGGCCGATGAGCTTGCCGGGGCCGACCGCGCTCAAGACTTTGACCGCCGGCACGTTCAGCGACTGACCGAGCGCCTCGCGCATCGTCACGGTGCCGTGGAACTCGTCGTCGAAGTTTTCGGGGCTGTAGGCGCCGAACCGCGTGGGGCGGTCCTCGATCAGCGTCTCGGGATGGGCGAGCCCCGCCTCGAAGGCGAGGCCGTAGATGAAGGGCTTCAAGGTGGAGCCGGGCGAGCGCACAGCCTCGACCATGTCGATGGCGCCGAAGCGGCTTGCATCGAGGTAGCCCGCGGAGCCGACGTGGGCGAGCACCTCGCCGGTCGTATGATCGGCGACCATGATCGCGGCCGAAAGCTTCTGGCCGACGAGCTTCGTCTGCTCCTCGGCGAGGTGTTCCATCTCCGCCTGCAGCGCGCGGTCGAGCGTCAGGCGATGGATGGATTGGCCAGGATTGGCGCGCGACTCCGTCTCCGAAAGGTGCGGAGCGAGCATCGGGAACTGGAGGCGCGCCTGAGGCATGCGCTCGGCCTTTCCGCGCTCGGCCTCGGCCGGCTCTAATGACGCCGGCAGCGACGGCGCGATCGAGGACGCGATCGCGGGCGATACGAGCTGCCTCGACGTTGCGGTCCGGGCGGCGAACCTCGGGCGATTGGGGAAGCGCGACGAGAAGCGCCGCCTCGCCGGCCGAAAGATGACGCGGCTCCTTGCCGAAGTAGGCCAGCGACGCGGCGCGCACGCCTTCGATGTTGCCGCCGAACGGGGCGAGGCGCAGGTAAAGGCGCAGGATCTCGGTCTTGCTCAGCTCGTTCTCGAGCTGCAGCGCGCGAACCATCTGCCGGAGCTTGCCGGCGCCGGTGCGCTCGTGGCGGCCGTCGAGCAGGCGCGCGACCTGCATCGTCAGCGTCGAGCCGCCGGAAATGATGCGGCCGTGGCGCGCGAGCAGATAGCCCGCGCGCAGGAAGGCGTAGAAATCGACGCCGCCGTGCTCGTAGAAGCGCTTGTCCTCGAAGGCCATCAGGATCGAGAGAGTAGCGCGGATCAACCTCGCTCGGCTCGAGCGGCAGGCGCCAGCGGCCGTCTGCCGTCGTGAAGGGACGCAACAGGCGGCCGTCGCGATCGAGAACGGTGACGGAGACTTGGTTCGCGGCCTCGAGCGACACCGGCTCCATGCTTGCCGCCGCAATGCGCAGGCCGGCATAGGCGCCGCCCGCCAAGAGGCTCATGCATCCTACAGCAGGCAGCCGCGTAGCGAAAGCTCCGTGGAACGTTGGACCAAAGCCGCCGGACTGTTCGGCGTCGCGCGAGGGGAAACGGAAGTGGGGGTGTCCGGGGGGAGAGTAGCGCAAGTCTCCGGCACCCCCACCTCGTGCGCCTGCCAGCCTGGCTCTTCGCCGCATGCCGGCGGGGGGCGCCGACGGGACGAGGTCGAGCTAAGCGGCGGCGCGTGCTCCTCGCGGGGGGGCGAGGAGGCCGTGGCCGTGTTCCGCAATCTATCAAGGAGCGGGGCGCGCATGGTTCTATGCTTTACTCCTCGCCCGACACGGTGAGCTTGCCGGAGGCGGAGCGCGCATAACGCTCCGGCCGGTACATGTCCTCGACGGTCGCGGCCGGGTAGACGAACTTGCCGGGCGTGATAGCGCGGACGATGTAGGCCACCGTGGCCGACGCCGCAGGAGCATTGGCATCGGGCGTCGGCTTCCGCGGTGTTGTCGTCTGTCGGACGCGTTGCTATCGCTCTCCTCGCTGTCGCTGTTGCTCGACGTATTGCCGGAGAGGTTGAAGGCGGCGACGAAGCGATCGTCACGGAACTCGGTGTGCTCGGGACGCAGCGTCGTCTTCAGCCAATCGAGGGTCTTGATGTCGCCGCTGTCGACGAGGCGCGGGTTCTCGATCTCGAGGCCCGCCGGCAGCCTGTCGACGAGGAGGACGCGGCCGCTGTCCTCGTCGCTCTCGAGCTTGAGCACGACGACGAGGCGGTCGTTCTGGTGCACGTCGCCGCCCGCGCCAGTGGTGATCTTGCTGAGGTCAACCGGCTTGCCGTCGAGCGTGTAGTAGCTGCGCTCGATCTTGAAGCCCTTGGACACCGGCGGCTCGGCGGTGAGTGAAGCGCCGATGACGGTCACGACCGCGTCGGTGGCCGCTTCGCCGTTGTTGGTGACCGTCAGGCCCTTCTCGAGATCGGTGATCGAGAGCGAGCGGATGACCGAGCCCTCGACGGGCGCGCCGCCGACCGCAAGCTTCGTTTCCTTGGCCTCGTCGCCGAGAGCGTGCGCCGCGAGCAGCATCCACGCCTGCTCCTGGGTCGACGTATACTTGCGCGACAGGTAGGCCTTGGCGACGACGTTGACGAGGCTCGGCGCCTCGGCCATGGCGATGCCGGTCTCGGAAGCGAGCGTGACCAGGGCCGCGCCGTCGCGAAGCGTGGAGCCGTAGTCGTCGCGGGCGAGCGGCACGCTGTCCGGCTCGCCGAAGGCGGTGAGAGCCGCCTTGAACGCGGTCTCCGCGCGCTCCTTGTCGCCAACCATCGCAAGAGCGGCGCCGAGCTGTGCCTTGGCGAGCGGCGTCGAGAAGCGATCGAGGCGCGTGTCGGCGTAGTAGCGCAGCTCGCCGATCGGGGCGCGGCCGTTGCGGGCGAGCACATAGAGTGCATAAGCGCGGTCCTCGCCGCCCTTCTCGAAGTCCTCGCCGTTGAGCGCGAAGTTCTGCAGGCGATCGAGCGCCTGGCCGAACGGGATCTGGCGCACGGTGTAGCCCTTCTCCTTGGCGCGCGTCAGGAAGTCGGTGACGTAGCTCGTGAGCCAGAGGTCGGCGTTGCCCGGACCCCAGCTGCCGAAGGCGCCGCCCGAATCCTGCATCTCGAAGACGCGCTCGATGGCACCCTGGACGCGCTCCTTGATCTCCTTGTCTGCGGCCATGCCGATCTGGGCGGCGACCGCGTTGGCGTACACGAGCGGGAGCGCGCGAGAGACCGTCTGCTCGGCGCAGCCATAGGGGTAGCGGTCGAGCGCGGTCAGCAGACCCGGGACGTCGAGCGTGGCGGTCGGGCCGACGGACAGGTTGACCCGCGTGCGGCTGGCGATCAGCCCGGCGAGGAGATCCTTGGACAGCGTGAGCTTGCCGCCCTTGGCCGCGATCTGGCTCACCGTCGTGCGCTTGATGTCGCCTGCCGGCGGCTTGACGTCGAATGTCAGGCGGCGGCTGACGTCGATGCCGTCGGGACCGGTGACACGCACATCATAGGAGCGAAGTCCGACCTCCTCAGGCTTGACGTTGACGCGCTCGGCCTTGCGCTCGCCGCTCTTCAGATCGAGCGTGCGCTCGGCGAGCACAATCGATGCGCCGGTCGTGTCGGAGACGGCGGCCTTGTAGGCGCCGGCCGCTCCGTCGACGTTGTGGACCGAGAGATCGAAGCGCGCCTCGTCGCCGAGGGTGAGGAAGCGGGGTGCGGAGGCCGTGAGAGCAACTGCGTCGCGCACGATCACGTCGGCCGTGCCGTGGCCGAGCTTGTCCTTCGACCAGGCGACGGCCATGACGCGGACGGTGCCGTTGAAGCTCGGCAGCGCGAACTCGACGTTCGCGGTGCCGTCGGCCTCGACGCGGACGATGCCGGAGTAGAAGGCAACGGTCTCCTCGACCGGCGGGCTGCCCTGCAGGCCCATGCCGTCGCTGCCGTCGCCGCCGGAGCGGAGCTTGCCGCGCTCGGCGCGCATGCCGTCGATGAGGCGGCCGTAGAAGTCGCGGATCTCGAGAGCGAGCTTGCGCTGGGCGTAGAAGTGCAGCTCGGGCGCCGGGACCTGGTAGCGCGTGAGGTTCAGGATGCCGACATCCACGGCCGCGACGGTCACGCGCGCCTCCTCGCCGGCCGTGAGGCCTGAGATCTTGACCGGCACGGTCAGCGTGCTCGCGGACTTGATCTTGGGTTCCGGCGTCAGCTCGACCTTGAGCGTGCGCGGCGACTGATCGACGCCGATCCACTTGACGCCGATGGCGCGGCTCGGCATGCGCTTCGCCTTCTCGTCCATCGGACGATAAAGGAGCGCGGTCGCGTAGGCGCCAGGACCCCAGTCCTCGCCGACCTTGATCTCGACATCGCCGCCGCCTTTCGGCGAGCTCGATCTCCTGCGTCGAGAGAAGACCGTTGCCGAGGACCGCTACGAGCGCCTTGCCGCCCTGCTTGGAGGCGATGCGAAGCTTCGCCGTGTCGCCCGGGGCATACGAAGCCTTGTCGAGCGCCACATCGAGCATCTCGGGCGTGTCGGCCGTTTCCTCGCTCGTGTACCAGCCGGCGTTGAAGGCGACGCTCGATGACGGGCCGCCGGACTCGGCCGAGTTCACCTCGAGGCGGTAGCGGCCGTATTCGACGTCGGCCGTGATCGTGGCCGGCGTATCGGTGCCAGCCTCGAGCGTGCCGCTCGCGATCTTGCGGGTGATGGTCTGGGCTTCGTAGTTCCACGAGCCGTCGCGGCTGTACCACTGCCACGAGGTGTCGAGGCGCACGAGCTCCCAGCTCAGGCGGCCGGCCGTGCGCTTGCCTTCGGCATCGAGCAGGATGGCCTCGAAGGCCGGCTTCTCGCCTTCCTTGACGGAGAGGTTCTCGAACAGCGGCTTGATGCCAAGGCGAGGCTCGCCGAGGTTCACCGGCAGCGTGATGGCGCGCTCGATGGTGCGGCCGCCCGGCTCGCGCAGGCGCACGGTCACGTCGGCTTCCAAGGGACGCGCGGTCTTGGTGACGGCAGGCAGCGCGATGGCGATCTCGGCGTTGCCGTCGGCGCCCGTGACGGGGAGGCCTTCGAGCGGCTGGCGCACGGGGCTCACCGTCTCGTCGGCCTGGCCGAAGCGATAGCCGGCGTAGCCGTCGACGTCCTTCGAGGAGGCCTTGACGACGATCTCGCCTTCGAGCGCGAGGCCGGCGGCAGGAGGTCCATAGAGATAGCGGCCCGAGACCTCGATCTTCTTCGTCTCGTCGGGCGCGAGCGTGCCGCTGCCCTCCTTGAGCGTCAGGTCGAGGCGCTCGGGGACGTAGTCCTCGACCATGAACGAGACCTGCGTGATGGCGTCGTCCTTGGGGTCGGCGTGCAGCTTGGCGCGCCAGGTGCCGGTCATCGCCGAGCCGGCGAGCGTGAGATGGAACGAGCGTCCGCCGACGCCCTCGTCGGTCAGGGTGAAGCGGCCATGCTCGACGCCGTCGGGGCGCAGCACGATGAGGGTCGTGGGCAGCGTCGCGGCGACGCCTGCGGCATCGCGCACGAGCGCGGTGATGTTGACCTCCTCGCCCGGACGGTAGACGCCGCGCTCGGTGTAGAGATAGGCGTCGAGCGGGCCCGGCGCGTCGCGGCCCTTCACGCCGCGGTCGGAGAGATCGAAGGCGTTGGTCGTGAGATCGAGGAAGGCGTACTCGCCGGTGCCGTTCTCAGCGACCAGAATTGCCGGCTGCGAGCCGCCACTGCCGCGCGCCACGCCGGCCTCGAAGCGGACGTAGCCGTTGCCGTCAGCCTTGGCCGTCGCCAGCACCTCATTGTTGCGGGCGACGAGACGGACGCTGGCGCCGGACACTGGGCGTTGCCTCGGCGAGCGAGCGCACGAAGGCGTGGACGCCGTCGTCGCCGGAGAACGCGGTCAGCCCGAGGTCGGAGACGATGAACCACTGCGTCGAGAGGCCGCGCCAATCGTCGTCTTTCTTGTCGGTCGGGCGCGCCACCAAGGCATAGGCGCCCGGCTTCAGCTCGCCGACGGCCTCGCCGACGGGGAACGCGGTCGTGACCTCCTCGTTGAGCTTCGAGGCGACGTCCATCTCGCCTTCGTAGACGCGGCTGCCGGTACGTTCCTTCAGGGTCTCGAGCTCGTAGCCCGAAAGCTGGCGGTCGAGGTCGCCGTTGTTGAGGGCGGTCGCGAGATTGCGGTCGCCGATGCGGTAGACCTCGATGCCGATCTTTGTCGTGTTGATGGTGACGAGCGGGATGCCCTGCTGGCCGCGGGTCGGCAGGACGTAGCTCTTGCCCGTGAAGCGCACGGACGGCTTGCGATCCGGGACATAGACGGCAAGCGTGACCGGCTTCTCGAGAGGCTCGTTGACGTCCGACGGCAGGCCGGCGCGGATCTGGATCTCATAGCGCTGGCCGTGAGTGAGGCCGTCGATGCAGAGCTGCTGGCCTTCCGGCGATACGGCTTGCGGGTCGTGGCCGTCGACGGAGACGAACTTGGCGAAGTCGATCTGGCCGCGGCCGAGGTTCTCCGAGAACTGCACGCAGACGCGCGGTGACGCGGCCTCGGCGTCGGCCGAGTAGTCCGTCATGCGGAAGCCGTGCTCGGCGCGGAGCTTCTCGTAAGCCGCGCGGACGTCGGCAACCTCGACGATCGAGAGAGATGATTTCAAGGCCTCGATGGCGGGACGCCAGTACGATCGGCGCTGCATCGCGTCGCCGAGCACGGCGAGCGCGCGCGCCTTCATGGCCGGATCCTTGGCGCGCTCGTAGGCGCGGTAGGCGGCGCCCGAGGCATTGACGGGGAGATCGTAGCGCTCGGAGCCCTTCTCGGGGTCGGCCTGAATGGCAAGCAGAGCGCGGGCAAGGCCGAGCCAGCTCTCGGGGCTCGAGGGGTCGGCGGCGACGGCAGCGGCGTAAGTTCTCGAGGCGGCGCGGGCGTCGGTGCTCAAGAGCTTGTCGGCGGCGAGACGCAGCTCGGGCGGCTTCTTCGCGTCCCGGCTTCCAGTTCTCCTTGACGTAGGCCTCGTAGCGCTCGGCGTCCTTGGCGACGCCCTTGTGGGCGAAGGGATGCTCTTGGGCAGATGCAACTCCCGAGCCGATGACGCAGAAGAGACCGAGAAGAATGCCGCTGAGGAAGCGCATCGCCACCATCCTTGAATGTGCCGCCGACATAGCCGGATTCCTCCAGCCGTCGCGCGAATATCATTGATCCCGCTGAACTTTAAAAGGAAGCCCAACAGATGCGATTGACGGAACGTTGGCGGCAAGATCGGACTTCCCTGCAAATGCCGCCCGATGCGCCTTTTTGCTCGGCGGGAGCGATGCGCGTTGCTGTGGATAAAGAGCTGGCGTGCGAAGGCGAGCGCCTCGCCAAAGAAAGAGGCCGGCCCCGAAGGGACCGGCCTCAACGCGCGACGATGGTTTGAGCGGGAGCGCTCAGTGGCGAAGTGCGACGGCGCTCGGAAAGCTTTCAGATACAGCGATCAGCGATGCATCGATGAAGGCGTCGGCAGGGACAACCTTCGAAGCGCCTTCGAGATTGGCGGGCGCGGCTGCGCTCCACATGTGCTCGAACGATCGCGCGGCCCAGAGGGCTCTCGAGTCGGAGCCATCGCAATAGGTCTCATAAGCGTCGCGTCGCGAGGGATCGCGGCGCATGCAGTCGCCGATCCAGACCTTCCTGTCACTGAGAACAAGCTGCTCGTGCGCCTCGAGGAGGCGCGGATCAGAGATGACGCGCCACGCTCGCCGGGCGTGGAACTCTTGACCGCCAGCCGTCAATCTCATCGCGGAGCTGTGCTGTACAAGCAGCGTGCGTATCTCGATTCCCAAAGCGCGGGCTTCGTCGGCGACGGCAAGCAGGGCGCGTGCCGCGGGGCTGTCGTTGGAGCGCGCGACGAGGCGATAGGACACCCCGAACATGCTCTCGCCCGCGGCCTTGCGGGCCGCGAGATCGTTTTGAATGAATTCTTTGAGCCGTGTTTCCTTTTCTTCTTGGAAGACGACGTGCATACGAGCAGAGGCACTAAGGCGCATATTGCGGCTCCTTGCAGCACGGGCCAGGCGGGCGTGACCTGGTCGATCCCGTGTCATTGTCATCGCCCCCATTTAGCGTCGAAGACGGTTAATCAAGTGTTGAGCCGGCGGACCGATCTTTGAGAATCCGATCGGAGTTGCCGAGGCTTATGTGTTCGCATCTCATCGCTGCTTCGATCCTCTACTTGGCTGGAATGATTGGGCGAAGACGTCCCGCGATGCCGGCGGCGTCGGCAAGGGCGAGATCGCCGTCATCTTCGATATTTTCTGTTTCGGCGGTGCCGGCGTCCTCGATTGCGGGGAGGGCCAGGCCGAGGCGCCCGATCAAGCCGTTCGGCTCACGGGTCTCGCTCAGAGGCATGGTCACGGTTGCGGTTTCGCGCTTCAAGACTACGTCGACCGTTTCCTGCGACGTGGCGGTCTTTGATTTCGCGGCCGTCGCGTTGCGGCTCGCGTCGCCGCCGTCATCCATCTGCTCCTCGCTGGTATCCTGTGTCAGCTCCGCCTGGGCGCCGCGCGCGTGGGCGCCGAACTGGGCGACGTATTTCGGATCGACTGCGGAAGAGGAGGCCGTGCGAGGCGTCGCAGAGCGTGTGCGATCCGCGGTTCGGCTGCGGGTGTCACTCTCAGGTGATCTAGCGAATTCTTGGTGCCTGCCGTCGCCCGGTGCGGAGTCCGGGAACGGCAGGTGCATGGCGGGGATCTCGCTCTCCATGCGCCGCAGGGTCTTTTCGGCTTCGGCGCGCCGAGCGGCGCCCATCACTGCGCCGAGGATGATCTCGGGCCACGCGCCGTCACGGAAACGGTAGACGCGGAACGCCTCTGCCTCCGCGAACTTCGAGCCCTGCCGGCGGAGCTTCTTCCTGATCGTGCCGGCGGGCGGGTACCAGCTGCGCTTGAAAATGCGGTCCTTCTCGAAGCTGGTGAAGAGATTGGAGAGGAGTTGCGCCTCGACGCGCAGCTCCTCGCGCTCGCGCGGATTGGTGCGCACGGGAGCATCCAGCGGGACGGCCACGTAGTAGGCGCCACTGAGATCGAAGACGACGTGGCGGAAGAGCTCGAAGTTCTCGCGGATCTGGCGGTCGCGGTGAATGTCGTTGAAGCGCGAGAGGATCTCGATGACGGGCCCGCGCTCGGCCTCGCGCATCTTCGGGACGAGGCCGTGCAGCCGGTTCATCGGCCGCCCCATGGAAACGAGGAGGAGGCAAAGATCGACGAAGATCGCGACGGCGAGGGGAACATAGTCCCGCTTCGAGAGCCCCCCGCCGTCGCTTACGGCCAGAGGTCCCGCACGGCCCTCGACCGATTGGATGGCCTTCTTCTGAAGCTCGCGCAGCTCCTCGGCGGAGGGCGGGAGCTTGAAGGCCAATAGTCCGTAGAAGGTCGCCGTCAGGCGGCGAAAGGCCTCGATGGTCGCCTCCGAGCCTTCGACCGCGGCGATCGCCGGCTTCTCAAGCACGGGAAGCTGGTCGATGGCGCGGACGGCACCGTGCAACGCCTGGGCAAGCTGCTGATCGGGGCAGAGAAAGCCGCCGCTCTTGGGATCGCCGAAGGCGGTCTTTTCAGCGCGGTCCGAGAGATCGATGCGGAGCTGCTTCAATTGAGGATCGGTGCGCAGCGCGTTGAAGCCCGTGACCGTCATATCAAGCTTGCGGCCGAGCCCCTTCATGAACTCGTTGCGGGTACCACTCTTGGGGTCGAACGTCGTCGGGTCGGCGGCGGCGATCTTGGCGAGGTCGCCGTCGAGAGCGGCCATCTCCGATTTGACGGCGGTAACGCGGCCACCAACAAATTCGGAAGCGAAGGCGAAGCGGCCGGCGTCGTCATCACGCATTTTGCGCCGGGGGCCGTCGCCGGGCTTGCTGTTCGGGCATGAGGTGCCCTTTGTGCGCTCCAGCTCGGCCTTCTCGCGCGAGAGGGCGGCGAGCTGGATCAAGCGTGGCATTGAGCTGCTCGAGCCGGGTCGATGCGCCATGGAGCGACGCCTGCACGCCGGTCACGGCCGATTCGGCGGATCGGGTCGAACTCGGCGCGGCTTTCGAGCACTTTCCAATAGAAACCGAAGCCAAATCCCACAGAGATGATGGTGAGAAAGATGTAGCCGGCGACGTAGGAGAGCCGGGTGAAGGCGCCGATGGGCGCGAACATCTGGTCCAACAGCCAGATGATCATGGTCATCAACATGGCGACGGAGAAGCCGACGATCAGCTTATGGAGCAGCGGCAGGTCGCCCATGTTGGCCTCGATGAGCTCGAGCATGCCGACATAGGTTGCGACCCACGACAGGGCGCCGAGACCGACGACAAGGGTGATCTTCTTGAGATCGCGCGGGGGCTCGCCAGGGGCGGCCCACTCCGGATCCGGCAGGAGATTGGATTTGAGTGCGCGCGCGGCTAGTCCGCGCGCTGGTCCCGCATCCGATGCGAAAAACATTGGGGTCGATCCGCCAAACTCTCCCGCCTGGGATTCTTGTCGCCGCCAGTGCCCGAACATTTAGGCACCACGCTCGATCCCTCAGCGATCACGTACAAACAGCCGATCAGCCCCGGTTATGATCCAAGGCGTGATTAGTCGATGTTTTTGTCGGCAGTACGGCGGCGCGGCGGCCTCATCTGGAGGAGTGCCGGCTATTGCCGCAAAATGACGGTTTCTGCCGGCTAGACGCCGGCGCGCTCGCCGAAGACGTAACCGGCACCGCGTACGGTGCGGATCGGGTCGCGCTCCTTGCCGCGGATCAGCGCCTTGCGCAGGCGCCCGACGTGGACGTCGACGGTGCGCTCGTCGACGAAGGCGTCGCGGCCCCAAACGCCGTCGAGGAGCTGCGAGCGCGAGAGCACACGCCCCGGGCTTTCCATCAGGAACTCGAGCAGGCGGAACTCGGTCGGCCCGAGATGGACCTCGCGGAGGCCCCGCACGACCCGGTGCGCGACCTTGTCGAGCTCGATGTCGGCAAACCGCAAGACCTCGGCGAGGCGGTCGGGCGCCGCGCGCCGGAGGATTGCCTTGACGCGGGCCATCAGCTCGGGGAGCGAGAAGGGCTTCACGACATAGTCGTCGGCGCCGGTCGATAGCCCGCGGATGCGGTCGCCCTCCTCGCCGCGCGCGGTCAGCATGACGATCGGGATCGACTTGGTCTCCATGCGCGAGCGCATGCGGCGGCAGATCTCAATTCCCGAGACGCCGGGCAGCATCCAGTCGAGGACGACGAGATCGGGCTTTTCCTCGGCGACGAGAATTTCCGCTTCCTCGCCCGTGCCGGCGTGGGAGACGCGAAAACCTTCGGCTTCGAGATTATAGCGGAGCATTTCCGCGAGTGGAGATTCGTCCTCGACGATCAGTACCTTGGCAGTCATTCGCTAGTCATTCCTATGGGGGTGCTCCGCGGTCATTCCTTGGCCGCGAAGAGCGTAGAGCTGGTGTCGTCGCCCTTGGGGCGATCGTCGGTGATGTTCACGCCACGCACGAGGAAGTGGACGGTCTCGGCGATGTTGGTCGTGTGATCGCCGACGCGCTCGATGTTCTTGGCGCCGAACAGAAGGTGGGTGGACAGGCCGATGTTGCGCGGATCCTCCATCATGTAGGTGAGGAGCTCGCGGAACAGGGAATTGTACATGGCGTCGATGTTCTCATCGTCGCGCCAGACGGCCAGCGCGCGGTCGGCGTCGCGCTCGGCATAGGCATCGAGCACCTCCTTGAGCTGGGCCAGCGCCAGCTCGCCCATGTGGCGAAGCCCGGTCATGAGCGGCTTCGGGTGCGATTCGTGGGCGATCGCGAGCGCCCGCTTGGCGATGTTCTTTGCCAGATCGCCGATGCGCTCGAGATCGCCGGTGATGCGGAGCGCGGCCATGACGTGGCGAAGGTCGTTCGCCATCGGCTGGCGGCGCGCGATCATGGAGATGACCTGATCCTCGATCTCGCGCTCGAGCGTGTCGATCTGCTTGTCGGATTTCACGACCAGCTCGGCGAGCATGGGATCGCGGCGCTCGATGGCGTCGAACGACTTGCCCAGAATGTGCTCGGCGAGGCCGCCCATCTGCGCGATCTTCTTGTCGAGGAGAGCGAGCTCTTCCTCGTACGACCTGACGATGTGCTCTGTAGCTTTGACGCTCTGCTCGTTCATTGGCTCTCCTTCGGGCCTTCGCGGCAGCGGCTCTGCCGCCGCCTCAGGCTTCGCATCCCGGTCCCAGAAGCGGAGACCACCCAGCAAGTTTTTCTTGTCGCTCTGCATCTTTTGGATCAGCCGAAGCGACCGGTGATGTAGTCCTGCGTGCGCTTGTCGGTCGGGTTGGTGAATATGTGGCTCGTCTCGCCCTCCTCGACGAGGATGCCGAGGTGGAAGAACGCGGTGCGCTGCGAGACGCGCGCGGCCTGCTGCATGGAGTGGGTGACGATGATGATGCAGAAGTTCTGCTTCAGCTCGTCGATCAGCTCCTCGACTTTGGCGGTCGCGATCGGGTCGAGCGCCGAGCACGGCTCGTCCATCAGGATCACCTCGGGGCCGACGGCGATCGCGCGCGCGATGCAGAGGCGCTGCTGCTGACCGCCGGAGAGGCCGGTGCCGGAATCCTGGAGGCGATCCTTGACCTCTTTCCAGAGGCCGGCCTTCTCCAGGCTGCTGGTCACGATCGCCTCGAGGTCGGTCTTCGACGTGGCGAGGCCGTGGATGCGCGGGCCCATAGGCGACGTTCTCGAAGATCGATTTCGGGAACGGGTTCGGCTTCTGGAACACCATGCCGACGCGCGCCCTGAGCTGCACGACGTCGAGCACGGGATCGTAGATGTCCTGGCCGTCGATCGTGATCTTGCCGGTGACGCGGCAGATCGGGATGGTGTCGTTCATGCGGTTGATGCAGCGCAGGAACGTGGACTTGCCGCAGCCCGACGGGCCGATGAAGGCCATCACGCCGCGATCGGGAATGTCGACGGAGACGTCCTTCAAGGCGTGCTTCTCGCCGTAGAACACGTTCGTGTTCTTGGCGACGACCTTGGGCTTCTGACCGGTGACGACCGCCTTGCGCGGCTGCATCTCGGTAGCGACAGCCATGTCCATAGTTGACCTCTGAGCCACGAATCCTACCAACGTCTCTCGAACCTTTTTCTGAGCCAGATCGCCAGTGCCGTTCATCACGAACAGGAACATCAGCAGCACGATGATGGCTGCGGCCGTCTTGGCCTTGAAGCCGACCTCGGGGAGGTCAGACCACAGGAAGATCTGGACGGGAAGCACGGTCGCCGCCTCCGTCACGCGCGTCGGCACGTCGACGATGAAGGCGATCATGCCGATCATGAGCAGCGGCGCCGACTCGCCCAAGGCGTGAGCCATGCCGATGATGGTGCCGGTCAGCACGCCGGGCATCGCCAGCGGCAGGACGTGATGGAAGATGGCCTGCTGCTTGGACGCGCCGACGCCGAGCGCCGCCTCGCGGATCGACGGCGGCACGGCCTTCGAGCGCGGCGCGGCTGGCGATGATGATGGTCGGCAGCACGAGGAGCGCCAGCACGAGGCCGCCGACGAGCGGAGACGAGCGCGGCATGCCGAAGAAGTTCAGGAACATCGCCAGGCCCAAGAGACCGAAGACGATCGAGGGCACGGCAGCGAGGTTGTTGATGTTGACCTCGATCAGCTCGGTGAAGCGGTTCTTCGGCGCGAACTCCTCGAGGTAGATGGCGGCGCCGACGCCGATGGGCAGGCAGAGCGCGAGCGTGACCAGCATCGTGAAGGCGGAGCCGGCGAGCGCGCCCAGAATTCCGGCGAGCTCGGGCTCGCGGCTGTCGCCGCTGGTGAAGAAGGGGAAGTTCGGGACAGTCTGGACCGCGCCGAGCTCCTGGAGCTTCTCGAGGAACGCGACCTGGCGGTCCTGGATCTTGCGGCTGTCCTCGGGCCGGTCGAGCAGGATCTTCTGCCACTTGCCGGCAGGTGCGTCGGCGGTCGAGGAGAGCGGCACCAGAACGTCGCCGTCGATATGGTCGGAGGCGATGTTGGTCGCCTTGACGATGCCGCCGTTGATCGCGACGAGCACGGTCGGCGACTTGCTGTCGAGCGTCTCGGCGCTGCCGGTGCGCTCGTAGCGCTTGGCGAGCTCGTCGGCCGTTGCGCGATCCTCGGCGAGCTTGCTGAGCGAGCCTGCTCTTCGTGTCCTTGAGGCCGGCGATGGCCGTTTCGAGGCGGCCAATGAGCGGACCGTCGCTGACCGACTTGGCCTTTTCAAGTTGCGCTTCGCGATGCCGCGAGATCGGCCTCGATCGATTGCAGGTTGAGCGCCAGGCGATCGGCTTCGCGCGCGCAGGTCCGCGCCGTGGCGCGCCATCGCCTCCTTCACCTCGAGGAGCTGCTCGGCGAAGGTGTTCGATGTGGAGCTGACGACGATCGAGCCCGTCGTGCCGGACGGCGACGCGATGCCGGCGCCCGCCTCGACCAGGCGGCCGGTCGCCAGGCCCTTCAGGTAGAGGTCGGCGTCCGACGAGAGCAGCACGGGCGCCTTGACGGTGCTGGCCGATCAGCGACGGGTCGGCGACGACCATCTTGCGCAGGTGGTCGGCGGCGCCGGAGGACAGCACGTCGGAGAGCGCCTTGCGGTCGGCGCGGCTCGTCACGTCGGGGAAGAGCGCGCGAAGTGCCGTCGCGCACGACGGCGTCGAAGTCGCCGCTCGCCGGGCTCTTGGGGTCGATCTTTTCCGCCGAGACCGGCACGTCGATGAAAAGCCGCGTCTGCGTGAACGCCGGCATCGCCTTGACGACGATGTCGGCCAGAAGGATGACGAGGAAAATGGCGGCGAACGCGATGGCCGCGAGGCCGTAGAAGCGGAAGCGGCCTCTCGGCGCGGTAGCGGCGCCGAACGCGCGCAAGCGCGGCGTCCGAGGTCACGTCGAGGCGTCGTTGCACGGGTCTCACCGCGGCCGGAATTGCTGCATCAGTCATATTGCTCTCTGTACCTCTGCACAATCCTGAGCGCGATCACATTGAGGAGCAGGGTGAAGAAGAAGAGGACGAAGCCGAGGGCGAACGCCGACAGCGTCTTCACGCTGTCGAATTCCTGGTCGCCGACGAGCAGCGTCTTGATCTGGACCGTGATGGTCGTCACCGCTTCGAGCGGATTGAACGTCAGGTTGCCGGCAAGGCCCGCGGCCATGACGACGATCATCGTCTCGCCGACGGCGCGGCTCACGGCGAGCATGAGGGCCGAGACGATGCCCGGCAGCGCCGCCGGCAGCACGACCTTGCGGATCGTCTCCGACTTGGTCGCGCCGAGTGCGTAGGCGCCGTCGCGCAGCGATTGCGGGACGGCGTTGATCACGTCGTCGGACAGCGAGGAGACGAAGGGAATGATCATGACGCCCATGACGAAGCCGGCGGCGAGCGCCGACTCGGAGGCGACGTCGAGACCGAAATAGGCGCCCGTCGAGCGAATGAAGGGAGCGACTGTCAGCGCGGCGAAGAAGCCGAAGACGACGGTCGGGACGCCGGCGAGGATCTCGAGAATCGGTTTGGCCGTGGCGCGGAATCTCGGCGAGGCGTACTCGGCCATGTAGATCGCGCAGAAAAGTCCGATGGGAGCCGCGACCACCATGGCGATCAGCATGATCAGCATGGTGCCGACGAAGAGCGGGACGAAGCCGAAGGCGCCCGACTGTCCGACCTGGTCGGCGCGCATGGCGATCTGGGGCGACCACTGAAGGCCGAACAGGAAGTCGTACCAGGGATACTTGCCGAAGAAGCGCAGCGTCTCGAACAGCACCGAGAAGACGATGCCGACGGTCGTGAGCACGGCCACGACCGAGCAGGCGACGAGAAGCACGACAACGGCGCGCTCGACGCCGTTGCGGGCGCGGAAATCGGGACGCAGGCGCGACGCGGCCCAGAGGAAGCCGATGCCGGCGAGCAAGAGACCGGCGCCGAGGCGCGCCCAGTCGCTCATCACGGTGAGCGACTGCATCGTGCGTGCGGCATCCTGGATTTCGGGCTTGGCGCTCGCGGCAAGTGCGCCACCGGCCAAGACGTTCGAGATCTCGCGCAGCACGGTTGCGCGCGAGAGAGCGATCGGTCGGCTGCATGGCTTGCGGAAGCTGGGCCAGCGTCTCGGCCTCGATCAGGTGCGGGGCGAGCGGCGACCAGATCGCAAAAAGGATCAGCATGGGCGCGGCGGCGGCGACGGCGGTGAACCAGCCGTGGTAGGCGGGAAGGGAGTGGACCTGAGCTCCTTCCGGAGCGGAAGGCATATCCCCGGCGGCGGCCGTAGACATAAGCAGCAACGACGATCGCTGCGAGCGCGAGGAGATAGATTGCACTCATAACGCTGCTGCCTTTTGTTTCTGAGCGGCCGGTCTTGCGGCGGCCGGGCTCGATAGATGAGAGGCGGGGACGCAAGCCCCCGCCCCAAGCAAGCTACCGGGCCGGCGCTCGGTAGAGCGCCAACCCGGCAGCAATCGCCTTACGACGACGGACCGGCCATCGGGGTCAGGTCAGCGCCGACCTTGGCAGACGGTCTCGGCCTCAGCCTTCGGCAGCGGGACGAGGCCCTTCTTCGACAGGTAGCCGTCCTCGCCGATGGCCTTCGCGGAGACGTACTCGGCGACGAACTCCTTGAGGCCGGGGATCACGCCGACGTGCTGCTTCTTCACATAGATGAAGAGCGGACGGGCGACGGGATACTTGCCGCCGGAGATCGTCTCGTAGTTGGGCTCGACGCCGGCGATCTTGGCGCCCTTGATCTTCGCGGTGTTCTCCTCGAGGAACGAGTAGCCGAACACGCCGACGGCCTTCGGGTTGGCTTCGAGCTTCTGGACGATGAGGTTGTCGTTCTCGCCGGCATCGATCCAGGCGCCGTCCTCGCGGATCGACTTCCAGACCTTCTCGAAGTTCTTGGTGTTGTTCTTCTTGTCCTCGTCCTTCATGGCCTTGAGGACGGCGATCTTCTCGGCGCCCTTCTCCATGCACGAGCTCGAGGAACGAGTCGCGCGTGCCCGAGGTGGGCGGGGGGCCGAGAACCTCGATCTTCTCGTCGGGAAGCGACGCGTCGACGTCCTTCCAGGTCTTGGCCGTGTTGGCGGCGAGCTTGCCGTCGGTGTCCGGGAACTTCCTTGGCGAGCGCGCGGAAGACCTGCTCCTGCGTGAGGGTCAGAGCGGGGCCGCCCTTGGCGTTGGCGATCACGAGGCCGTCGATGCCGACCTTGATCTCGACGATCTCCTTGACGCCGTTCTTCTGGCAGTCCTCGAACTCACCCTTCTTGATGGCGCGCGAGGCGTTGGAAACGTCCGGATGGTCCGGGCCGACGCCAGCGCAGAAGAGCTTGAAGCCGCCGCCGGTGCCGGTCGAACTCGACGACCGGCGTCTTGCCGCCGGCCTTGCCGAACTGCTCGGCAACGGCAGTCGTGAACGGATACACCGTCGAAGAGCCGACGATGCGGATCTGGTCGCGCGCCATGCCGCACAGGCGAACGCAACCAAGCCGACGGCGGTTGCCGTCGTAAAGGCTACTGGCTTGATGTTCACGGGATGAGCTCCTGATTGTCCGGGGACTATGCAACTGACGCGGCCCTCCGCCTTCGTCAGGCACCCGGCGCCCCTCGCGCCGGCGCCCCTCTTGTAGTCCCGGGGAGCAATGGATTTATGACAATTTATCTATATGATCTATATGTATTTTTATAGATTATTGCCGGATTTCGATTGCAGCACTCGCTGCGTTGCCAACGCTTCGAGAAGACGGATTTTAAATCTATCCAATGGGTCCAATGCCTGGCTGACTGCATGTAACCGGTTACTACGCGCTGCGGGCGTTGCCAAGCTCCTCGAACAGCACCGAAAACGTCGAGCCCTTACCGACCTTGCTCGCGATGCGCAGCTCGCCGCGGTGGCGGACGATGATGTGCTTCACGATCGCAAGGCCGAGGCCCGTGCCGCCCTTTTCGCGGCTCGCGGCAACGTTGGCGCGGTAGAAGCGCTCGGTGAGACGGGGCAGATGCTCGGGCGCGATGCCCGGTCCATCGTCGGCGACGACGAGGAGGAGCCGCGGCACCGGTGGCTTGCCGTCCATGACGCGCGAGACTGCGACCTCCACATGGCCACCCTCGCGCCCGTACTTGATGGCGTTGTGGACGAGATTCTGCAGGACCTGCACGATTTCCTCGCGCTCGCCGCGGATGCGCGCGGGGCCGTCGAGCTTTCTTCACGCGTGATCGTCATCTTCGAGGCTGCGGCGAGCGGCTCGAGCGTCTGAGCGACGTAGGCCGCCACCTCGTTCAGCTCGGCGATGCCCTTGGGCGGCAAGTGGACGCGCATCTCGACGCGGCTCAGCGACAGCAGATCGTCGATGAGGCGCGTCATGCGCGCGGCTTGGCTCGCCATGATGGCGAGAAACTTCTGTCGGGCGTCCGGATCGTCGCGCGCCGGTCCCTGCAGCGTCTCGACAAAGCCGCGCAGCGACGCGAGCGGCGTTCGCAGCTCGTGGCTCGCGTTGGCGATGAAGTCGGCGCGCATCTGGGCCAGGCGGTCCTGCTCGGTGAGATCGCGGAAACGTGATGAGAAGAACGGGCAAGCCGCGGCGGGCGCGAACGGTGGCAAGCTGCGAAATCGATGGCCGAAATCCGCCGTTCCACCGGCACGCGCTCGAAAATCTGCACGACGATGGGCTCGGAGGTTTCGAAGGCCTTGTCGACGGCGTCGTTCAGCTCGGGATTGCGCGACATGTGAGACAGCGGCTGCCCGATCGCGGACCTTGGGGAAGAGCTCGAGCACAAGGGCGTTGTGGTGCATGACGTTGCCGCTGCCGTCGAGCGCGATGGCGGCTTCGGGTATGGCATCGACGAGGGCGCGCCAGCTTTCGCCGTCGCGATCGCGTGGCGGAAGCCCCGTGCATCGCCGAGGGCAGCGTCGCGCGGTCCGCTCCTCTTCGTCCTCGGTCTCTCCGGCGTGCAGGCTGGCTTGCCAGGAGAGCGCCGAGCGCCGCAAATCCGGCCAGTGCCCAGGCGGGCCGCAAGCCGGCAAAGAGAACGAGGGCGATGAAGATCGCCGCCGCGACAAGCAGCGTTTGCTGGCTCGCGGCGAGGCGGCGGCGCACCGTACGCAAGATGGACAATTCCTGGGCTCGAGCCGCCCCCGCGCTGCCGCGGCAATCCGGTGAGCCATCTGCATGGCTGTCATGGTCGGCAACAATGCCTCAGATCGCATGAGCGTCTCAACCTCAAGAATGCGCCGCAGCGAGCTTTCGCGGGCTTAGGTGAAATGGTTACCGAGGGCGAGGCTTGCGCCCGCGGTTCGATCGCGCGACTGTTAAACAACAGTTGTGTGACAGCTCGTCGGGCCTGCTCGATCGAGCCTCGCGTGCAGGGACCGGTGATCATGGGCAAGGCGAACAAGAAGGCGAGCAACGGCAAGGACGGCTCCGATCCTTATGCCGACTTCGATCTCGAGGATCCGAAGCTTCCCGAGGAGATCGAGGAAAAGGCGTTCGGCTCCGGCGGCTACCCTTACGAGAAGAAGCTCAAGCGGAAGGTCTACGAGGAGCAGCTACTGGCGCTCCAGCTCGAGCTTCTGAAGCTCCAGGCCTATGTGCAAAAGGCGGGGGAGCGCATCGTCGTCCTCTTCGAAGGGCGCGACACGTCGGGCAAGGGCGGCTGCATCTCGCGCTTTCTCGAGCGACTGAACCCGCGGCACGCGCGCTCGGTCGCGCTCTCCAAGCCGACGGAGGCCGAGCGCGGACAGTGGTACTTCCAGCGCTACGTCGCGCAGCTGCCGACCAAGGGCGACATCGTGCTGTTCGACCGCTCCTGGTACAACCGGGCGGGTGTCGAGCGCGTCATGGGTTTCTGCACCGAGGACCAGGTCGCGGATTTCCTCAGGGACGCGCCGGAGTTCGAGGCGCCTGCTCGTGCGCGACGGCATTCGTCTCTTCAAGATCTATCTCTCGGTCGGGCGCGAGATGCAGCTCAAGCGCTTTCACGAGCGGCGCCACGATCCGTTCAAGCAGTGGAAGGTCACGGAGATCGACCTCGCCGCGATCCACAAGTGGGACGACTACACGCGGGCCGAGGCGGACATGTTCCGCTTCACCAATACGGCGATCAGCCCGTGGACGAACATCCACGCCAACGATCAGCGGCGGGCGCGGCTCGAGTTCGATGCGCGTCGTGCTATCGGCGATCGACTACGAGGGCAAGGACAAAGACGCGATCGGGACGATCGACGACAAGATCGTCGGGGTGGGTCCCGCGTTCCCGCAGCGCAGGTGGAAAAGCCTAGCCGGCGAGAGTTTCGCCTCCGGTTCCCGTGACTGCCTAAAGTGCAGTCGTCGGAGCGTTTCGATGCGCTTCGCCGTCGGCATTCAAAGCGGGGAGCCGCGCTCATGAAACGTTCTCATGCGCCGTCTTGGCAGGTGCGTTATTCTTGGCGGCAGGCGCGGCGTGGGCGCAAGAACCGTCCAAAGAGTGGCCGCAGGTAAAGCCTCTTGACCAGTGGCCGCAGGTGAAACCCGCCGATCAAGTGGCAGGTGCCCGGGCGAGTTTCAGGTTCCCGGCGACATTCAGGTTCCGGGCGATATCCAAGGCGTCAAGGTGCTGAAAGAGAAGTGCGAACAGCGCCTCGTGCTCGCCGCGGATACGCTGTTCGAGTTCGACAAGGATACGCTCACGCCTGAGGCGACCACAGCGCTCGAGAAGCTCGGGCCGTCCATCAAAGCAGCTGCCATCTGGGGCGCGCGCATCGAAGGGCACACGGACGGCAAAGGTAGCGACGACTACAACCAGAAGCTCAGCGAGCGGCGCGCGCGCGCCGTCAAGGGCTGGCTCGCGGCGAAGCAATATCTGCCCGAGCAAGCCAGTGCCGTCGGCCACGGCGAGAAGAAGCCGGTGGCGCCCAACGAGAATCCCGACGGCAGCGACAATCCCGACGGACGCCAGCTCAACCGACGGGTCGAGCTGGTGTTCGTCACGTGCAAGTAGGGACTTGATCTCGGCTCAGGGAAGCCGGAAGCCCGACGTCATGAAGCCGTAGAGCCATGCGGTCGCGGCGCCGAAGCCGGCGAGGATCAGCAGCACCGAGCCGATCATGTGCGTATCGCCGTTGAAGAACAGCGGGAACTTGCTGGTCAGGATCGGCACCAGGATGAAGACGCCGACGAGCGCCGGCCCAAGGATGCCGAGGATGATCCCCTTCAAGGTCATCGACCCCTTCGGCACGTCGCCCAGGATCAAAGCGAAGATCACGCCCCAGAGTCCGCCCCATGCGGCGTCGCTCACGATCTGCGGGATGCCAAATCCCGGGACCGGCTCCATCGACCAGGGAACGCGCGGGAAGACGCCCGCTTGCAAGAGGACGTAGTTGATCGCCTCGTGAACGGTCACGGTCGCGATGGCGCCGGCGATGAAGCCGAAGATTATGCTCTTGAGTGAGGTCCCTGACATTGGCGTCTCCCTAGCCCGGTTCGAGCCCAAACTGGCCGTTTTTCCGGGCAGTATTGCGTTTCCTTGCGAGCTTGGGAAGGCTTCTAGCAGCCGCACGTGACGCCTTCGAGACCGCTGTGTCGCCAATGCCCCACAGCCTGCGTCTCGCGGGCAGTTGTATCCCACGGAACAGCCTCGTGCATCGCGGGCTACGGACAAGGTCTCCTTCAGACGGGCGGCCGCAATGGCGTCCTACGGCCCGGGAACGGGGGAATGGCATGCGAGCGAGTTTGAAATGTTCGCGAGCGAAAGCGACCATCGGGGATTTGACCGCGATCCGGCACCTTCGTCAGGCCTCGCTGCGCGTCCTTGCCGCCGAGGCCTACGACCGGGCGGCGATCGAAAGCCTCACCCAGGACACAAGCATCGACGACGCGGGGATGATCAGGGACGGCACGCTTTTCGTGCTCGAGCTCGACGGCGAGGTTGTCGCCTGCGGTGGCTGGGTCGTGGATATGCCGCAGCCGTCGCCGGTGAGCGGGCGGCGCTCGATCAGCGTGGTTCGCATTCGGCTTGGGTTCAACCTCTTCATGTCGACCCTGGCTTTGCGCGTGAAGGGCTCGGATCGCGTCTTATGTCGCTGCTCGAGCGCGAGATCGCGGCGCGCGGATTTGGCGAGGCGCGAGATCGCGGCGACGCTCAACGCCATGCCGTTTTGCACGGCAATGGGGTATCGGCCTCTGGGCCTCGTCCGTGAACTGGTGCCGGGCAGCGCGCACGTCATCGGTGCGCCTCATGACAAAGCCCATCTCCGGCTCGTCGTCGCAGCGGCGGCTTGATCTCAAAGCGATTTCTGGACTCTTCCTTACTCCGACTGAACCACACGCTGACATCACGTTCGGCGGGCGCGCAATTCTGCGTGCTCGGCGAAAAACATCATCCCAAAGGTCAGCAATGGTGAAAGACCTTCAATTGAACGTTGAATATCGCAGCTCAAGGTTGAGATTCGGCCTGCAATCTAAGATAGCAGCTTCCTCGGCCTGTGAGCTGCCCTCGCGAACCGACGGATCGCAGGGTGCCGCGCCGTCAGTTGAGCGAGCAGCCGGATCCCAGTCACGCGCCATGCCCAAGATCCGAATCGAGAGATACCCTGTCCAGACCTTCAAGCTGGGCGTCCTCGGATTCGACCACCTGCAGCTCGTCTATCAGCCGGACGCGACACCAGTTGGAGAAGCCCAGGACAGCTGGCTGCTCATCGAAGGCCTGCGTGAATGGACCGCAGACGGCGTGCGCCTCAGCGTCGAGGGCTGGGAAGGCCGCACGACGCTTGCCGAAGCCAACGGCGGCGTATTCGGCTATGAGCTCACGGAGAGGATCGAGACGCCGCTCTCGCGTGGCAGCCGGGTTGTTCCCGTCGACGGCGATGCGCCCAATGCATGGGCGACGATGGCTTCATTTGCCGGAGATATCGAGGCGCAGGGCTTTCCCTATATCGCGTTCGCCTTGCCCGGCTCACCTATCCCGACGATCAACTCGTCGTCGCTCATTAGCTCGCTCCTCTACTACATCGGCGTCGATATCGCGTCCGTCATGCCATACGGCGCCCGATTGTCGCCAGGGACGACGACGCTGATCGGCTCGTCGGGCGACGATCATCTTGCGATCGTGACAGCTTCACGACGATCGTCAGCGGCGAGGGCCGCGACGTTCTCGAGGGCGGCGAAGAGGCGGGTCACATCGACAAGCTCTATGGCGGAAAGGACGACGACCGGTTCGCCTGGTCGAAGGGGTTCAACATCTTGCACGGTGGGCAGCCCGGTCTCGCCTACGAGAAGGACGGCGTCGATCTGGTGAGCTACGCTGGGTGCGGGAACCGTCAGGATCGAGGTCAATCGGATATGCCTTCCCCACTATCGGCCGGACTTCATCGTCACGACTGCGAGCGGGCTCGACCATCTCTATTCGATCGAGCAGATCGCGTGGGATCCGAGCAGCGACCATATCGTGCTCGGCAACGGCGTCGGTCTCGTCGAACGTCCGACGGCGCCTCAGCGCGGCTCCGAGGCCGAGCAAGGCGATCGAATGACTGTGGGAGCGCTCGAGGTGCGCCGGATGATCCGCGCGAATGATTGCGTCCAGTGGCGGCACTCGTGGCGGCTGGCGGAGAGACCGCTCAGACCGATGGCGTGAGTTCCGCCTCTGCGCCGGATGCCGGCTGACTGGCGATGATCGCATCTCGGAGCCTCGCGCCTTTGCAAGCTACGCCGCGCTTCTGGAAGATGTCTTCTCCACCAGGATCGGAGATAGGCGAGCATTGTCGACGTCTGACGGGCTGCCGGAAATCTCTGCCAGGCGATGCGGCGTCCGCCTATCAAAATGCCGACGATGTTCATGGTTTTGCGTTCTGAGAGCGTGATTCATGGCGCCCTTTTGCCGTACTGCGAGTCGCGTGCTGCCGAAATCGTCATGGCGCTGCTCGCGTGCGCTTCGCAGCTGTACGGCGCTTGCGGTGCGGCGGCCGATGAACCTCCGGCGGACGAGCGCTGCGCACTTGAAGCGGGACCGTCGCATACGGTTGCGCGCATCGTGGACGCCGAGACGATCGTCGTGGATGATGGCAGCGAGGTGCGCCTGATCGGCGCGCTTGCTCCCCGTTCGCCCAGTCCAGGCGCGGCCGATTGGCCGCCCGAGCGCGCGGCTCGCGAGGCGCTCGAACGGCTTCTTGCTCGGCCGCAACGTCGAGCTCAAGTTTGCGGGGCGGCGGAGCGACCGCTATGGGCGCCGGCTGGCTCACGTCTTCGCTGTCGACGGTCAGCGAAAAGGTCTGGGTTCAGGGGCGTCTGCTCTCGCAGGGGCTCGTCCGAGTGTATGCGCTCGCCGGCAACACCGCGTGCCTCGCCGAAATGCTGGAGATGGAAAGCGAAGGCGCGCGGCGTGCGCGGGGCATCTGGGCTGTCGCGGCCTACCGGGTGCTCGAGGCGACCGATAGTCGGAGAGCTTCTGCGACGCCGCAACCGGCTCGAGGTCGTGGAAGGCGTTGTCCGCGACGTCGCCTTCACGGGCGGACGCGTCTATCTCAATTTCGGAGCGACTGGCGCCGCGACTTCACGGCCGTCGTGCCGCCCCGCCTCGTGCGCGGATCGCCGGAGACGGTCTCGCGCCTCAAGGCACTCGTCGGCACGCGTGTTAGGGTGCGCGGCTGGATCGAGCGGCGCAACGGCCCGTCGGTCGAGATTGCGGCCCTGGGCGAAATCGAGGCTCGACGGCCCCGGCGAAGCTGAAAATGAGAAGCGCCCGGTCGTTGCACAACCGGGCGCCCCAGATCAGTAACTCGCGAAGTCAGCCGATCAGGCCGCCTTCGTCTCCGCTTCCGTCCCTTCGGCCAGACGGCGTCCGCGTGCGCTCTTCGAGAGCACCTCGGTGATGCGCTGCACGGCGCCGCGCTCGTCGAGCTTCTCGACGGCCGCGATCTCGCGCGCCATGCGGTCGAGCGCGTCCTCGTAGAGCTGACGCTCGGAGTAGGACTGCTCGGGCTGGGCCTCGGAACGGTAGAGGTCGCGCACGACCTCGGCGATCGAGACAAGGTCGCCGGAGTTGATCTTGGCGACGTACTCCTGGGCGCGGCGGCTCCACATCGTGCGCTTGACGCGGGCGCGGCCCTTCAGCGTCTCCATGGCCTTCTTGACGACCGCGTCGTCGGCGAGCTTGCGCATGCCGACGCTCTCGAGCTTGCCGGTCGGCACGCGCAGCGTCAGCTTCTCCTTGTCGAAGTTGATGACAAAGAGCTCGAGCGACATGCCCGCGATCTCCTGCTCCTCGATGCCGACGATGCGGCCGACGCCGTGAGCGGGATAGACGATGAACTCGTTGGTCTTGAAGCCGTGGCGCTGGCTCACGGGCTTCTTCTGAGCGGCCATCGCCATGCGCGCCGCGGCCGTCTTCTCGGCAATCGCCTTGGGCGTTGCGGGCTGCGACGGGGGCGGTCAGCTTCTGGCCGGGCGACTTGTTGAGCGCGGCAGCAACGCGAACGGCGGTCGCCGGCGCGACGGTGATCGGACGCTGGGCGCCGCGCGCCAGCTGAGCCGCAACGGGCGCCTCGCCGCGCGACGGCAACCGGCTTCTTGGCGGAGCAGCGTTGCGCGTCGCGCCGGCTTCTTGATCGTCGTGGACCTTTGCGAGGCCTTGGTCGCGGGGACCTTTGCGGGAGTACGCCTTCTTGGCCTGGATCGTCAGCCGCAACCGGCTTCTTCACCGCTGCCGCCTTGCGCAGCGGGCCGAGCATTGCGCGCCGGCTTGGCTGCAGCGGTCCGAGCCGCCTTCTTGGTGGCGGAAGCAACCGTCTTCGCCGACCGGACCTTAGCGTGCACCTTGTTCTTCTGAGCCATAGGCTTCGTCTCACTCTTTCGCATCACACCGCGCAACCCCAGGTTGGACTGCGCGATTCGACCGCCTGTTGAGCGGTCACACGTAAACCCGGCACGTCGGCATGTCCCTTTGCCGCCGTTCCAGGTATCCTATCAGTCAACTGAGCGGCTCATTACGTAAGCCACCCTCAGCCCGTTCCCGTGACCGTTCGCAGAGCCCGACCGGCTTGCCTCCGCGAGGGTCGAGCGCTCTCCCACGACCACGCCTCGCGGGACAATGGTCGCCTGATGTTCATGTATGTTCGTTATCGGTTCTATCTGCTGCAACCGCTAACATGTAACACAATTTTCATGGGAATTGAAGGGCCGAAGGGATTTCAAGATGTCCCCTGACTTAAGGAAGATGATTAAGTTGCTTGGCCACGGGTAACGGTAAATACACAAGCGCCGGGCTGCAGGTCCGCCAGTTTATTACAGACTTGTATCAGTCACCGGAGCCAGGGTTCGAAGAAAAATATTTATCGAACTTGCCGTCTTCATCCTTGAACTGGTCCGCATCAGGCGGAGATGGCTTCTTTGCAGTAATATTTGGCCATTTCTCCGAGTATTCGCGGTTCACCTCAAGCCATTTCTCAAGTCCAGGCTCCGTATCCGGCTTGATTGCCTCGACCGGGCACTCGGGCTCGCAGACGCCGCAGTCGATGCACTCGTCGGGGTGAATGACGAGCATGTTCTCGCCCTCGTAGAAGCAGTCGACCGGGCAGACCTCGACGCAATCGGTGTATTTGCACTTTATGCACTTCTCGTTGACGACGTAGGTCATGTGGTCTTGTCCGGTCCGTTCCTGATGTCGCGAGCATTGGGCCAGGTGCGCGCGTAGGGCGTCTGCCTATAGCAAGCTCGCGGACCGGGGCCAATGCGTTGCTGACGGTTATCTCAAGGTCCGCGCCCCTTGAGCCAATCGATCAGCCGGCGATCCCTCTTGGTCGGCCGGCCGGTGCCCGGAGCGCGTGTGCCCGGCTCATGACCTTCGGACGTCGCCCCATTGCCGGCCCCCATCGCGCGCCCGGATGATCTGGGGTGGGACGATGGCGGTGTCAATTCCTCGTATAGGGTTTGGGCCTCCGCCGGAGGACCGCGGCGAACACCGGGTGCCTTGACCCGAAGATGCGCACGTCCCTCTGCGTACCTGCCGTGATCACGTCGCCGACCTTGACGAGCTGGCTCGGCTTCTGGGCGCGGGTGCGATTGACGCGGATCTTTCCGCTGCTGACGAGGGTCGCTGCGAGCGTGCGCGATTTTGCGACGCGTGCGAACCAGAGCCACTTATCGAGGCGCTGCGAAGACTACTACCCCCGACGACCTGCGGTCGGAGCCGCTCATGACGAATTTTTCTCTCGGGCCTGCTTCTCCAGCGCCTCGCGCAGGGCGCCGAGCGAGGCGAAGGGAGAATCGGGGTCGATGGCGGCCTTCTTTGGCGGGCCAGCCGAAAGCATCGCTGGCGGGGCGCGCTCATCGGAGCGGCGGCGCTCGTGACCGCGCCGCTCGCTTCGTGCTCCGTCTCTTGGCCCCTCGCGGTCGGAACGCGCCCGGTGGCGCTCGTGACCGCGAGGCCGGCGCTGGGTGTGCTCGTCCGAAGGCTTGGGTTGACGATCGGGTGCGCGCGGCGCGCGTTCGCTTGCGGCGGCAGCCCGAAGATGCACCGGCTCGGCGGGAGCCGCAGGGGTCTCGGCTGCTCGCCTCGGCGCCGCGTTTGCACTGCGGTGGCGGTGCCGCTCTTTCCCTTCGCCATGGTGATGACGCCGCGGACGCCAGATTTCCAGGAACTGCGGGCTCGGAAGTCGTTGCCGGTTCTTTGGCCTCGCCGTTAGCGGCCGGAGGCGCCGACACCTCGCTCATCGCTGTGCTCTCGGCAAGTACGGCGGTGTCGGCAGGTGCCGGGGTGCCGGTGACGCTCGTCGCGACTGGCGCGTCAGGCTCTGCCGCTTCGGCAACCGCGGTTCGCCGGACTGGCGACTTGCGCCTCACCGTTCGCAGGCGAGGCAGGCGACTTCTGCAGCCGGCGCTCGAGCTTGAAGCCGAGCGCCTTGAGAACATTGCCAAGCTCGTCGGGCGAACAGCCGAGGATCGACATCATCTCGGGCGTAACCGTGAAGCCGCCGTCGCCCGTCGAGCCCTTGGGCGGCGTGACCGAAGGCTCCGGACCGGGTCGCCAGGCAAGAAGCGGCCGGATGAGATCGGCAAGCCGCTCGAGGATGTCGAGCCGGACGGCGCGTGGGCCGCAGACATGGAAACCGCAGGCGCGATAGAAGGCCTCCGGCGTGGCGGCGTCCGCGACGACCGACGTCAGGCCGGGGCGCGGCGGCTCGGGAAGTGGCATCGAGACTGAGCCCATGCTCGCCGCTGCATGGCGCAGGGCCCAAAGCGTGGCGGCGAGCTCGGCCGCGGCCGGCTTCAGGAGCAGCGGGAAGTAGATGTTGAAGGCACCGAAGCGGACGCCGTACTTGCGGAGCTGAGCGCGCGCCGTCTGGTCGAGGTGCTTCATCTCGTCGGCGACGACCTCGCGCTTCAAGATGCCGAAGCTTTCCTTCAGGCGATAGGCGATGCCGCGCGCCAAGCCCGGTGATGTCCTCGGCCTTGGCGATCTCCGCAAGCGGCTTCAGCTGTCGGCGATGATTTCGGCAAGCCAGGCATCGAGCCGGGCCTGCACCTTCTCCCGGTCAGGCCCCGAGAGATGCTCGTCGGCAATCAGCGACAGTTGCGGCTTCAGCGGATCATCGGCCGGCTCGAGGCGGGCGATCTCGGCGTCGCGCCAAAGCACGCGGCCGGTGCGGGTGAGCTTGAAGGCGTCGGACTTGGCCGCGGCGACGCGGCGCGCGCGCAATGCAAACTCGCGGGAGAGCACCTGGGCCGCCGCGTTGCGCGCGGCCTTGCCGTGAACGCCCTCGCCCTGCGTCTCGGGCGCGAAGGTGAAGCCGGTGAGGCGGCCCACATAATGGTTCTCGACGTGGATGGCGCCGTCGTCGGCGATCTCGGCGGTCAGCTCCTCCTTGTCGCGCAGGCCCTTCATGAGCGCGCTCGTGCTTCCGGTCGACGAAGCGCTGGGTCAGGCACTCGTGGAGCGCATCCGACAGACTGTCCTCGATGGCGCGCGTGCGTCCCTGCCAATGCGCCGGGTCCTTCAGCCAATCGGCGCGGTTCGAGACGAAGGTCCAGGTGCGGATGTGGGCAATGCGATTGGCGAGCGTGTCGATGTCGCCGTCGGTGCGGTCGGCGAAGGCGACCTGTTTGGCGAACCAGTCCTCGGGCACGTGCTCCTCGGGGCCGAAGAGGAACTTGTAGATCGTGGCCACGAGCTCGGCGTGGTTCTGGGACGAGATCTTGCGATAGTCCGGGATCTGGCAGACGTCCCAGAGCCGGGCGACGGCGGCGGGCGAGGCGGCGAATGCAACCACGTCGTTGTCGCGGGAGACAGCCTCGAGCGCCATCACGTCGTCGGCCATGCGCGCGCGCGTCGAGGCGGGGCTCGCGCGGCATCTCGCGGAGAGAGTCGCGCAGCCGGTCGAGGGTCGCGAAGTCGAGGCTGCGGTTGCGCCACTGCAGCGTGCGGACGGTGTCGAAGGTGTGCGTCTCGAGGCGCTCGACGAGATCGGCGTCGAACGGCTCGGCGGTGCCCGTGACGCCGAAGGTGCCGTCGTTCATATGACGGCCGGCGCGGCCCGCGATCTGGCCGACCTCGCTCGGCGTCAGATTGCGGAAGGCCTGCCCGTCGAACTTGCGCACGGCGGAGAAGGCCACGTGATCGACGTCGAGGTTCAGTCCCATGCCGATGGCGTCGGTGGCGACGATGAAGTCGACGTCGCCCGACTGGTAGAGCGCGACCTGCGCGTTGCGGGTTCGCGGCGACAGCGCGCCGAGCACCACGGCCGTGCCGCCGCGCTGGCGTCTGATGAGCTCGGCGATGGAATAGACCTCGTTGGCGGAGAAGGCGACGACGGCCGAGCGCTGCGGGCAGCCGCGTGATCTTCTTCTCGCCCGCGTAGGTGAGCCGGGAGAGCCTGGGGCGCGAAATGAAGTTCGCGCCCGGAATGAGATCCTGAATGGCCTCGCGCATCGTCTGGGCGCCGAAGAGCAGCGTCTCCTGGCGTCCGCGCGCATGAAGGATGCGGTCCGTGAAGACGTGCCCGCGCTCGGGGTCGCCCGCGAGCTGAACCTCGTCGATGGCGAGGAAGTCGACGTCGACGTCGCGCGGCATGGCTTCGACGGTCGAAACCCAGAAACGCGCGCGCTCGGGCTTGATCTTCTCCTCGCCCGTGATGAGCGCCACCTTGTCGGCGCCGATGCGGGCCGCGATCTTGTCGTAGACCTCGCGCGCGAGGAGACGCAGCGGAAGTCCGATCATGCCCGTCTCGTGACCGAGCATGCGCTCGATCGCGAGGTGCGTCTTGCCGGTGTTGGTCGGCCCGAGAACGGCCGTCACATTGCGGATGCGCGCTTCGAGATCGCTGCCCATGGCGTCGAGAATTCCCTGACAAGTGCCCATGGCATTGCATTGGGAGCGGCCGAGATCAAGCGCTTCGTTTTGCGACTTACCCATTCGTACATATGCATTGCTATCGCTCAGATATGTGACTGCACGGCGGCTATCGGCACGCCCACGGCTCGACAGGCTCACCGAGAGGCTGGCGCAATTGTAACGAGTCCAATCTGCAAACGGCGTCGACGCCCTTCATCGCGAGCCTGTCGCAGGATGAAGGGCGGCTGTGCGCGAGCGGGACAGTTTCCCGACTCAGTCGACGAGCGCGATCTTGCCGCGATCAGGCGTCTTGATGCCGACCTTGGTCAGCGTCAGCTCAACGTTGCCGGCCATAGTCGGCACAACGATGGACTGGGGAAGCATCAGCTTGGCGCTCGGAACAGGGCGGAAGGTGATCTCGATGCCAGTATTGTTGGCAAGGGCCCGCGTCTCGTCGTTGTCGCGATAGCCGGCGATCGGCACGTATTTGACGCGGCACACGATCGCCATGTCCTGCTGGCCCTCCGCAATCGGAACATGGCGGCGGTAGCTCAGCACGAGGTCGAAGCGCTGCACGCCGTCGAAGACGGGCAACCTTTGCGCGCAGGGGCTCACGCCCGGCACGTGGGTCAGCGCCAAGATTGCGGTCAGCGGATCGAGCACGCCCTTTACGTGCTGCTCCTTCAAGGGAACGGTGTCGGACGTGGTGACGAGGCCCGGAAGGACGGCGACGTTTTGCACGCCGGCCTCGTTGAAGCCCATCTCGATGCTGCCGTGGCGGGAGGAGCTTTCGAAGTCGAAGCGGAAGCCGGCGGGCGTGGGCTTGTTGGCGGCGATGGTGCCGGACGAGCGGATGTTGCCCTTCCAGTGGAAGACGCCGAGCAGAGCAGAGAGCTCGACGTTGGTATCGAGCGTGTACTGGCCGTTCGCGACGTTGGAGCTGAAGTGGAAGGTGCCGATGCCGAAGCCGTTGATGGAGACGTCGTATGTCGCGTCGACCTCGACGGGCGCTATCTCAGCCGGTCCGGCGGCGGCAAAGGGCGCCGGCGGCGTGGCCAGAAGCAAGGCTGAACCCAAGATGAGTACGCAAACACGGGTGATCAAAGACGATAACTTGCACATGATGCAACTCACTCCCCACGCGATGCGGGACCCACGCCTCGGCGGGCTGATTGGGGTTCTCGCCAATCGATCGTCCCACCCGTATGATGGCGCCGAAGAGTAAAAAAACCGCTCATACGTGCGCCGTGGTGGGACAACGCGGGGGATGTGCTCTTGTTCCCTCTATCCACCGGGGAATTGGCTCCGCTTGACGGAAATGGCCGTCCTCATTATAGGAGGGCGCGATTGTCCCAGCTGGCGGAGGCGCCTTGGGGCAAATCCCTAATCGATCTCAAGACGATGCCACGGACCCGGCGGACGGGCCGATTTGGCCGAGGAGCCACCTTCCATGACGAGGCGCTGCGAACTCACCGGCAAACTGCCGCTCTCAGGAAATATCCGGAGCCATGCCGAGAACGCGACGCGGCGCAAGTTCCGTCCTAATCTCGTCAACGTCACGCTGATCAGCGAGGTTCTGGATCGTCAGGTGAAGCTGCGCATCTCGCGCCTATGCCTTGAAGACGGTCGAGCACCGCGGCGGCCTCGATGCCTTCCTGGCGAAAGCTCGCGACGAGGAGCTTTCTCCGAGCAGTGCCTGAAGCTCAAGCGCGAGATCGCGAAGACCAAGGCCGAGCGCGCCGTGGCCGCGGCCTGACGTTCCTCACGTTCATTCCTAAGACCTGTTGATGGTGCTGCTCCTGGCGGATGTCAGGAGGCTATGGCTGCGGTCCGCCGTCCGGTCTCGGACGGGAGGTGGGCGATGGCGATGCGCATCAGCTCGGGCAGGCTTTGCCGCCGAGCTTGGTCTTGATCAGCGACGCGGTGTTGGCGACGGTCTTGTAGCTCACATGCAGCTCGTCGGCGATGGCGCCGTACGACTTGCCTTCGGCGATCAGCGACAGCGTATGCAGCTCGCGCAGCGTCAAGGCGCGCAAGGGACTCGCCGTGCCGCGCGCCTCCATGAAGGCCACCTCGGAGGCGAGCTCGTGGCTGATATACGGGATGCCCTCGCGCACCTTCTGGAACGCCTTGATGAACTCGTCGGACCAGGTGTCCTTCAAGAGATAGCCGGTCGCGCCGACCTGGAGCGTGCGCGTGACGATCACGGGATCGGAATGCATAGAGAAGACGAGGATCGGCGTCGTCTTGTCGTGGACGCGGAGGCGGCGGATGAAGGAGATGCCGTCGAGCGCGCCCGAGCGCACCGAGAGATCGACGACGATGAGATCGGGTTTTATGCGTGCGGTAAAGGCGGAAGCCGTCGACCAGGCTCGAAGCCTGCGTGACGCTCTCGACGCCCGCGTCCTCCAGCACCTGCTTGCAGCCCTGCAGCACGATCGGATGATCGTCGATCACGAGTACTTTGGTCATGGGGAGGCCTCAACCAGCTCTTCAATCCGTTCGTCGCCTTGGTCGTCTCAGCGGGAACAGGAATGGTGATGTTGATGATCGTGCCTACGCGGCACGTTGTCGATCTCGCGAGAACGTGCCGCCCTGGGCGCGCACGCGCTCGCGCATGGTGCGCAATCCAAATCCGATCGGGGTCGACGGCGTGATGCCCTTGCCGTTGTCGCTGAGGCGAGACGAACGTTTGCGCCGCTGCTGCCGCCATTCTTGCCCGGGCTGTCCTGGGCCAGCATCGACGACAAGCTCGGTCGCCTGTGCGTGACGGAGCGCGTTGGTCACGCCCTCCTGGATGGCGCGGTAGAGCGTGAGATCCGAGCGCTCTCCGTAGCTCTTGGCCAACCTTGCGTGGTGCAGCGGAAACGCGTGTCGGCGTGACGGCGCTCGAACTCGGTCATCAGCTCGGCGAGAAGCTCGCAGAGCGTGACGCGCCCGAAGGCAACGGGTCGCAGGCGCTTCAGCAGCCCGCGATTCATGTTCTTCAGCCGTTCGGCGATCGAGAGTATCTCGGCGATGCGGCGATACCTGCTGCGACTGCTCGTCGCCGATCTGCTCGCACTGCTCTGCCGATCGAGGAGGCATTGGCGGTTATTCCGAACAGGCAGGGACCGACCTCGTCGTGAAGCTCATTGGCGATGAGACGGCGCTCCTCCTCCTGAACCGATACGAGGTCGCGGTAGAGCCGGTCGTTCTCCTCGCGGGTGGTGCCGAGTGCGGCGGCGAGCTTGTTGAAGCGGTCGGTGATGGTGCCGATCTCGCGCACCTTCGAGGCGCGAGCGCGAAGCTCGAAGTGGCCGTCCTCGAGCTTGCGCATGCCGCCCGCCAGTGTGACGAGCGGATTGAGAATGTGGCCCAGCACGACATAGAGCACGGCCATCATCAGTGCATTGGCGCCGAGCCAGAGTATCGCCAGCGTGCTGAAATCGTCCCAGACCTCGGCGATCTCGTAGGCGGGCTCGCCGGCGATGAGCACGGTGCGACGCGCCTGCCATCGCATTGACGTCGATGCGCGCGGCGCGACCGCCACTCGGTCGCACGAGCCTGGCGAACCACTCGGCGCCGGCTGGCTCGGCGGCCGCGATCTCCGGCGGTTGCGGCGACATCGCGTGAGGATTGCCGCGGCGTCGAGGATCGCGATGCGGACGTGGCGCAGATGACGAAGCTGGGAGGCGAGCATGCGCGGCAGGCGCTCGATGTCCTGCTCGGAGGAGAGATTGCGCGTCGTCTCCTGCACGAAGCGCGCGGCAAGCTCGATCGGCGCGCGCATCTCGACCTCGGCGCGATCGCGCGCGTCGAAGACGATGATCAGACCGGCGATGACGGTTGCCAGCAGCGTGATGACGAGGAAGGCGAGCAGGATCTGCCAGCGGACGGGCCGGTCATACCAAGCGTGCTGGATCGCGGCAGAGGCGAGGGCGCGCGCCGTCTCCCGGCTGGTCGTCATTCTTTCCGTCAGCGCAGCCATCTGGTGTCGACCTTGTCTTCACGCGCGCGCTCGTGGGCGTGCGCATCGGCGCTTGGGGTGTCCGGGTTCAGAATTGTAACATTGTTTCATATTTTCGGGCGCCATGGAAGCGCCGCTTCACCTGCCAGCCGGTTAACGTTTAGGCAGGAGCAGGCGTTCGATCGGGCCGCGTGGGGGATCGATTGCCGGTCGCTGGACCGAGCTAATGCGTCACATCAGGTAGGGGAGGCGGCGCCAAGGGCGGTCCTGCTTTCGAGGCCGCAAGCTTGTACATGATGGTGGTGCCCAGAAGAGGACTCGAACCTCCACGCCTTGCGGCGCTGCTACCTGAAAGCAGTGCGTCTACCAATTCCGCCATCTGGGCAAGATGTGCGCTCGCGGCCATGAGTTACGGGCAGCGCCGCGCATTGTCAATTGCATCGAGCGGACGACTACACAGGGCCTTGCTCGCGTCGATGCGTTCTTGGCAGGGTGCGGCCAGACGGCAACGAGGAGAGGCGGGGATGGCTTCGACGGCGAGCAGGCAGCGGCCTCGTCACGATATTCGGCGGATCGGGGTTCGTCGGCCGGCACACCGTGAGAGCGCTGGCCAAGGAGGGCTGGCGCGTGCGCGTCGGCCTCGCGCGGCCGGATCTCGCAGGCTACCTGCAACCCATGGGCGATGTCGGCCAGATCCAGGCGGTGCAGGCCAACCTGCGCTATCCGAGTCGCGTGCGCCAGGCGGTCGATGGCGCCTATGCGGTCGTCAATATCGGTCGGCATCCTGGCCGGCACCGGGACGGCAGACGTTCAAGTCGTGCACGTCGCAGGGCGCGCGTGCCGTCGCCAAGGCGGCGCGCGAAGCGGGCGTCAAGCGGCTCGTGCACGTCTCGGCGATCGGTGCCGATCCCAAATCCCGCTCGCGCTACGCGCGCTCCAAGGCGCAAGGCGAGGCAGCGGTGCTCGAGGAGTTTCCCGACGCCATCATCCTGCGACCGTCGATCGTGTTCGGACCGGAGGACGAGTTCTTCAACCGCTTCGCGTCCATGGCACGCATCTCGCCGCTGCTGCCGCTCATCGGCGGCGGCAGGACGAAGTTCCAGCCGGTCTATCGTCGGCGATCGTCGCGGCTGCGATCGCGGCGGTGGTCGACGGCGCCGGCAAGCCCGGGACGATCTACGAGCTCGGCGGCCCGGAGATGCTGTCCTTCCGCGAGCTGCTCGACCGCACGCAGACGCTATGCGGACCGCAAGCGCGGCTATCTCTCGATGCCGTTCTGGCTCGCCAAGCTGCAGGCGCTGCTGACATGGCCGCTGCCGAACAGCCTGCGGCCGCTCACCGTCGATCAGGTGCGGCTCCTCGAGCGCGACAATGTCGTGAGCGAGGCAGCCGAAGAAGGAAGGGCGGACCCTGGCGGGGCTCGGCATCGGAGCCGCGCAACTCCATCAGCGCCATCGTGCCGGCGTATCTCGAGCGCTTCAAGCCCAAGGGGCAGTACGCACACTACAAGGGATAGGGCCGCGACGAGACGGTCGGCCGTCAAGGGGAGGCACGCACATGAAGATCGCTCAGCTCTCTCTTGTTTCTTGCGGCGCTCGCGTTCTACGTCGCTGGCCCGCCTACTCGGGCTACGAGATCAAGACCTCGCTCGACGCGCACGATGCGGCGCGGCTCGCGGCGAAGATCGACTTTCCGAGCGTCAGGGCGTCGCTGCGGCCGGCCGTGGCGGCGAAGGTCGAGAAGACGCTCACGGCCGACGCTGCAAGCAAGGCCGGTCCGGCACGCGCGCCGATGACGGACGATCTCAGGGCCAAGCTCATGCCGCGCATCATCGACGCCGTGCTCGCGGTGCTGGTGACGCCGGAGACGCTGATCCGCATCCATCCGAGCAGGGCGGCAATCTGAAGGATGTCATCGACGGCATCGTCGCCGAGCGGGCGCTCATGTCGGACGGCCTCGGTGATCTCATCGTGGCCTCCCCGGGCGATCGAGCGAGCAGGCGACGATGTGGAGCTCGGCAATCTGGGCAGATCGCGGAGAAGCTCGGCATCGATCCGAACAAGGCGCTCGGTGGTCTCACGGGCAAGAAGGATGCCGGAGAGCGCGCACGGCGCCTCCTGCCGAGACGGTGGATGCCGGGCCCAAAAAAATGGCGCTCGGCTATGGTCTCGAGAACATCAAGCAGCTTCGGGCTCAATGGGCCGCTCAGCGTGGTCGGTCGGCGTGGCGAAGGATCCCGGCGCGAGGAGGCCGGATCTCACCGCCGAGATGAGCTTCATCGACGGCGACTGGAAGCTCACGGGGCTCATTCCGAACATCTGAAGTCCGGCGCTCCGATCGAGCGCCTCACGACGTGAGCTTCGGCAATCCTCGTCCGGCGGCAGCGGATCGCAGGTGCGATCGCCGACGCAGATCTCGAAGGCCTGCGCATGTCGTTCGTGTAGAGGCCGTCGATGGCGCCGGAGTAGAGGCCGTGGGCCGTGCAGACCGCACTGGTAGAGCTTGATGAGGCGCTCGCCGCCGAAGCGCATGGCCTGCTCATAATCAGAGAGCGCCGGACGCCGGCTCGCCCATGGTGCCTGATGTGCGTGCGCGGGTGTCGTGGGCGTGGGGGCTGCCGGGCGCAAGCGCCATTGATTGCTCGACGTCGGCGAGAGCGCGTCCGGCCTGCTGAGCTTGAAGAGTGATCCAGGCGCGATTGTTGAGCGCCATGGCGGAGCTCGGATCGAGCGTGATGGCCTGTCGTAATCGGGCAGCGCCTGATCGAACTGGCCCTTGCGGGAATAGGCGAGCGCCCGCATGGAATGGGCGAGGCTTCTGGCGTTGGCGTCGAGGCCGGGTATGTCGAGGAGAGCGGAGCAGGCATCGATGCGGTGCTGTGCTGTCGTCGCTGAAGCAATCGCTCGGATGCTGTCGGCGGCCGCGGAGAGGCGATCGGCCAAGAGCAGCTACCAGCGCGCAATACCCGTGCGGCTGCCGAACCGTCTCACATGCGCCATCCTTGCGGCTGCCGCCGGTAACCATGGCGCTCCAGATGGGACGGCTCAGAATGCATTTGCCATACTCGATAATCCAGGCACGACGGATGCACAATGAGGCATTGGGGACGGTTAAGCGAGAACGGTGTCCTGGGGCGCGTCTGCATGCGCTGTCCCGTGCTAGGGTGGCGTCTCGGCTCAAGTCTTTGCGCGGCTAAGATTCTCGTGAAACGCGTTCTTCTCATCATCGGCGGCGGCATTGCCGCCTACAAATGTCTCGATCTCATCCGGCGCCTCCAGCGAGCGCGGCATCGGCGTGCGCGCGGTTCTGACGAAGCGCGGCCCAGGAATTCGTGACGCCGCTGTCAGTTCGGCGCTTTGACCAACGACCGCGTGTTCACGGATCTGTTCGATCTCGACGACGAGCGCGAGATCGGCCACATCCGCCTGTCGCGCGAAGCCGACCTCATCGTCGTGGCACCGGCCACCGCGGACCTGCTGGCCCGCATGGCGCAGGGGCACGCCAACGATCTCGCGACGGCCGTGCTGCTCGCGACCGACAAGCCGGTGCTCGCGGCGCCAGCCATGAACCCGCGCATGTGGGCTGCACCCGGCGACGCGCAGCAACGTCAAGCAGCTCGAAGCCGACGGCATCCATTTCATCGGGCCCGAGGCGGGCGAGATGGCCGAGCGCGGAGAAGCCGGCGTCGGACGCATGGCGGAGGTGCCGCAACTCGTCGCAGCGCATCGAGACGATGCTCGGAGCTGCCGCGCGAACTCGACGCCGGCCATCCAAATCGCGCGCAGCGCAGAAGCCGCTCGCGGCCGGCATGTGCTGGTGACGAGCGGGCCGACGCATGAGGCCATCGATCCGGTGCGCTTCATCGGCAATCGTTCGAGCGGCAAGCAGGGCCATGCCATCGCGGCGGCTGCGGCGAAGCTGGGCGCGCGCGTGACGCCTGATCTCGGGGCCGGTGTCGCTGCCCGATCCTGCCGGCGTCGAGGTGCGGCATGTGGTGACGGCGCAGGAGATGCTCGAGGCGGTTCAGCGAGACGATGCCGGCCGACATCGCCATTTTCGCGGCCGCCGTCGCCGACTGGCGCGTCGCGTCGCCCGGAACCGGCAAGATCAAGAAGCGCGCCGGCATGTCGGCGCCCCAAGCTCGAGCTGGTCGAGAACCCGGATATCCTGAAGACGATCGCCAAGCGCGGGCCATCGCGTCCGGCGCTCGTCATCGGTTTCGCCGCCGAGACGGAAGCCGTCATCGAGCATGCCATCGAGAAGCGCAAGACGAAGGGCGCCGACTGGATCGTCGCCAACGATGTCTCGCCTGCGCGCGGTGTGTTCGGTGGCGATGCGCAACTCCGTCCATCTCGTCACCGTCGCCGGTGTCGAGTCGTGGCCGCACATGAGCAAGGTCGAAGTGGCGGAGGCGGCTGATCGATGCGCGCCGCCGCAGCATCTCCTCAGCTCGCAAATCGCCGTATAGGGATGTCATCAATGACTGAGCGCCGCGATCAAGGTGCGCCTCGTGCGCCTCGCCCATGCGCGCGGCCTGGCCGCTGCCGGCGTATCAATCGGACGGCTGCTGCGGGGCTCGATCTCGTCGCGGCGGTCGAGCGCAGAGAAGCCCATGGTGCTCGACGCCCGGCAGAACGCGCGCTCGTGCCGACCGGCCTCATCATGGAGCTGCCTGCGGGATACGAGGGGCAGGTGCGGCCGCGCTCGGGTCTGGCGTTCAAGCATGGCGTCACGGTGCTCAATAGCCCGGGCACGATCGACAGCGACTACCGCGGCGAGGTGAAGATCTTCTGGTCAATCTCGGCGAGCGAGCCGTTCGAGATCGTCCGGGTGAGCGCATCGCGCAGCTGGTGGTGGCGTCCGGTATCGCAGGCAACGCTGGTGAGTGCCCGAGCGCTTATCGGCGACCGAGCGCGGGGCCGGCGGATTCGGGTCGACACGGATGAAGACGGCGCAGCCAAGAAAAAAATACCATCCAGAAAGGCTTCAGCGGCGAAACGCCCATCCAGCGGACGCCGCGCGTAGGTCATTCCGGTGCTGCGTAAGCGGATGATCGAGCAAGACGGTTCTGTTTGAGACCTGCTTTAGTCGCTCACGAAAATATGCAACAAGCGCCGCGCTGGATGCATACAATCCGGCCATTCCCGAGATCGAGAGGCAGACGGCCTTGAACGATGACTGATGTGAGCGAAATCAAAACTCTGAAGGCCACCAAGAGCTGGGGGCGCGGCCGGGTCTTCAACGACATCACGGAAACGATCGGCCACACGCCGCTGGTGCGCCTCGCCAAGATCGCGAAGCAGGCGGGCGTCAAAGGCCGACATCCTGATGAAGCTCGAGTTCTTCAACCCGCTGTCGTCCGTCAAGGACCGCATCGGCGTGTCGATGATCGATGTGCTCGAGGCGCGAGGGCAAGATCATGCCGGGCAAGACGGTGCTGATCGAGCCGACGTCGGGCAACACGGGCATCGGGCTCGCGTTCGTCGCGGCGGCGCGCGGCTACAAGCTGATGCTGGTCATGCCGGAGTCGATGTCGATCGAGCGGCGCAAGATCCTGGCGCATCTCGGTGCCGAGCTCGTGCTGACGCCTGCGGCCGGCGGCATGCCGGGCGCCATCGACAAGGCCAACCAGCTTCTCGCCTCGACTGCCGGGTGCGGTGCAGCCGAGCCAGTTCGAGAACCCGGCCAATCCGCTCGTGCACGAGAAGACGACGGCGGAAGAGATCTGGAACGATACGCAGGGCAACGTCGACGCGCTCGTCATCGGCGTCGGCACCGGCGGCACGCTCACGGGCTGCGGGCGCGTGCTGAAGAAGCGCAAGCCGTCGCTCAAGATCTATTGCGGTCGAGCCGGAAGGCAGCCCGGTGCTCTCGGGCGGCAGCCGCGGCCCGCACAAGATCCAGGGCATCGGCGCGGGCTTCGTGCCGGGCGTGCTCGACACCAAGTTCATCGACGAGGTGCGTCAAGGTCTCGAACGACAAGGCGTTCGAGACGTCGCGCATGCTGGCGAAGATCGAAGGCATTCCGGGCGGCATCTCGACGGGCGCCAATCTCGCCGCCGCGATCGAGGTCGCCACGCGCGACGACATGGCCGGCAAGACCATCGTGACGTTCGCGCCGTCGTCGCGCCGAGCGCTACTTCTCGAGCGAGCTGTTCGTCGATCCGCCTGCCAAGGCCTGACGACACGGTCCGATACACTTCTTTTCAGGTCTCGCGTGGTAGAAGAGGCGCATGCCACGTTTGCTGCCGTTTATCTTCGCGGCGCTGGGGCTGCTCTGCGGCAGCAATGGTGTGCTCGCGGGTGATGTCGGGGCGGATGCAATCCGCCTCGCGCAGCAGCGATGGTCGCCGCTTACCGGGCCGGTGCCTGACGACGGTGCCAGGAAGCCCGAGGCTGAGCCTGAGCCCGAACCGGCGCCGCCGCCCAAGGCAGCACCCGCTCCGGAGCCGGCCCCGGCGCCAGACGCGTCGACCGCTGCTCCGGCGGAGCTGCGCAAGCTCACGCTCAAGGCGACGCTCGCCAATGCCACGACCGACGGCCGGACACACGGCGCGCTGGGGGTGCGAACTTTCACCGTCGACCGTGATCTTGCGCAGGGGCTCGGTCTCGGCGGCAGCGGCAGCGTGCTTGTCACGGAGGTGACTCGCGGCGGCGCGGGCGACGCAGCGCAATTGCGCGCCGGCGACATTCTGCAGCGGCTCGGTGCGCGTGCGATCGCCTCGAACGATGACTTTCTGACCCGTCTGCGGGACACGTCGGCCGGTACGCAGGTGGACCTCGAGATCATGCGCGCCGGCGAGGGGACAGAGGATCTCAAGCGCTTTCTCGTTTCACAGTCGGACGCCGGCAATACCGGAGCGACGGCGGGCCTCGCCCGGCTCCTTTTCCTCGGTATCATGTTCGCGCGCGATGAGCGCGAAGCCGCGCGCCTCTTTCTCAAGGCGGCCGAGGCTGGACACGTGCCGTCGATGACCAACTATGCGCTGCTTGCCAAAGACGGAGTCGGCGTAGCGAAGAGCGACACCGAAGCCGCGAAATGGTTTCTCAAGGCGGCCGAGGCGGGGAACGACGCGGCGATGACTAATCTCGCCGGCCTCTACGAGACTGGGCGCGGCGCAACCAAGGACGCAGCAGAGGCGGCGCGCTGGTACCGCCGCGCCTCAGACGCCGGCAATGCGATTGCCATGCATCGCCTGGCGCTGATGTACGAGGCGGGGCGCGGGGTCGAGAAGGACGATTCGGAGGCCGTTCGCCTGCTCAGAAGCGCATCCGACAAGGGGCTCAGCGACGCGACCGCAAAGCTTGCCGACAACTATGCCCAGGGCCGCGGCGTGCCGAAGGATGCCGACGAGTCGCGGCGCATGAGCGAGCGCGCGGCCGGACAAGTGCGCTCCGCGGCGGATGCCGGCAACACGGTCGCCATGTTCAATCTCGGCATCATCTACCGCACCGGCAAAGGCGTCACTCAGAGCGATGCGGAGGGTGCGCGTTGGGTCGCTCAGGCGTTCAAGAAGGGCGACAAGTATCTCGTCAACGAGCTGATGCGGAATCCGGAGACGCTCGCGCTCGCCGATCGCAAGTGGCTGCAGACCGTGCTGCGCGACGAGGGCACCTACAAAGGTGCCATCGACGGCGCTTTCGGCGCACCCGTGCGGGCGGCGATGGAGGCGTTGGCGGGCAAGCAATAGAACATTCGGCGGCTAGGTTTCTTGTCTTGTCGTGCTTTTCATCGGAAAACCGGTTCCCATCCCCGGACCAAGTCCGAGGACAGGCTTTTTCCGGAAGCACTCTGGTGGAGAATGGGCATGTGGCGAGAGATGGCGCCGGACGAGCGGCGCGACATCAAGGTCGATGGCTACAGAATTGTTACCTACAGTTTCGGCGCCGGCGCCTCGGATCGGCCGACCAACACCAAGCTCTAAATGATCGAGCGTTATGTCGCCGGGACAGAGGCTGTGCGCCGGGCTCTCAACCTGGGCCGGGTGCCTTCCTCGCTCTTTGCGAGCGGCTCGCCATAGCGGCGCCGGTTCCCAAACATGATACAAGTTGTCAGAATTGGGGGTCTCACGATGTCGCTGGCGCTCTATGGTCATCCCTTCTCCTCGTACACGCAGAAAGTGCTGATTGCGCTCTACGAGAACGGCACGCCCTTCGAGTTCCGCTGCATCGGGCCGGATACGCCGGAGCACGTGGCCGAGTGGATGCGGCGCTGGCCGCTGCGCAAATTTCCACTGCTGCTGGACGGCGAACGCCAGGTCGTCGAGACCAGCATCATCATCGAGTACCTGCAGCTCGCGCACCCCGGGCCGGTGCGCCTCTTGCCCGCGGACGCGATGTCCGCGCTCAACGTGCGCTTCCTCGACCGCTTCTTCGACCTGCACGTGATGGATGCGATGCAGATTGCGGTCGAGAGTGCGCTGGGGCGGGTCCCGATGAAGAGCGAAGAAGGACTGGTTATCGCCAGGGAAAGGTTGGAGCGCGCCTACGCCTGGCTCGAAGGAGAGCTTGCCGGCAGGACCTGGGCGGCTGGCGCGGATTTCACGTTGGCAGACTGCGCTGCCGCGCCCTCGTTGTTCTACGCGGACTGGACGCACCAAATTCCGGAGGCTTATTCAGTGCTGCGCGCTTACCGCGCGCGGCTACTCGCTCGCCCATCCTTCGCCCGCGCGGTGGAGGAGGCACGGTACTTCCGGCCGAACTTCCCATTGGGCGCACCGGACAGGGATTGAAGCCCTCCACAATGGTTTCCCAAACTGGCGCAACGCTCAAAGCGCAAGCGCCAGGATGACAGGTGTGGGGGGAAACTAGGCCGCAGCGTTGCCCTTCACGCCGCCTTGGCGGAGGCGGGCTTGGCGCACGCGGCGAGGTACTCCATCGCCGCCTGCACGCCGCCCTTCTTGTGCGGCACGCCGGCAAGCTCGAAGCCCATCTCGACGCCCGCGAGCGCACCGAGCACGGTGAGCTCGTTGGTGTCGCCCAGGTGGCCGATGCGGAACGCCTTGCCGGCGAGCTTGTTCGAGCCCCGTGCCGAGCGACATGTTGAAGGTCTCGAGCACGATCTTGCGGTAGGCGTCGGCGTTGTGGCCGTCCGGCATGGTGACCGCGGTGACGGCCGGCGAATAGTACTTCGGATCGCGGCACCAGATCTCGAGGCCCCAGGCGCGCACCGCGCGGCGCGTTGCCTCGGCGAGGCGCTCGTGGCGCGCGAAGACGTTGTCGAGGCCTTCCTCGTTCAGCATGTCGACGGCTTCGGCGAGGCCGTAGAGGAGGCCGGTCGCCGGCGTGTAGGGGAAGAAGCCGTTGGCGTTGTTGGCCAGCATGTCGTCCCACGAGAAGTAGGACGCGCGGCAGCTTGGCGGTCTTCGAGGCCGCGAGCGCCTTCTGGCTCACCGCGTTGAAGGAGAGCGCGCGGCGGCAGCATCAGGCCCTTCTGCGAGCCCGCGACGGTGACGTCGATGCCCCATTCGTCGTGGCGCAGGTCCATGACGCCGAGCGAGGAGATGGTGTCGACCATCAGCAGCGCCGGGTGCTTCGCCGCGTCGATGGCCTTGCGCACCTCGTCGATCCAGCGTGCGGCAGCCGGTCGAGGTCTCGTTGTGGACGACGCACACGGCCTTGATGGCGTGCGACTTGTCCTTCTTGAGACGCTGCTCGATCAGGTTGGCGTCGGCGCCGATGCGCCAGTCGGTCGGCAGGAACTTCGGTCACGAGGCCGAGCTTCTCCGCCATCTGCCTTCCACAGCACCGCGAACTGGCCGGTCTCGACCATCAGCACGCGGTCGCCGGGCGAGAGCGTGTTGACGAGGGCGGCTTCCCAGGCGCCGGTTCCGGACGACGGGAAGATGATGACCGGGCTCTGCGGTCTTGAAGATCGTCTTGACGCTCGCGAGGACGCGCTTGGCGAGCTTCTGGAACTCCGGGCCGCGGTGGTCCAGGATCTGCTGGCTCATCGCATTCAGGATGCGCTCGGGAACCGGAGTCGGTCCCGGAATCTGCAGGAAATGGCGGCCAGGCCGGCGCGGCTCGTTCGACATCGGTCGTTCCCCTATCTTCTCTCTCGCCGCGTAGCGATCGCCTGACCCCAAGAGACATGAATCTCCCAGGTGTTTGGGATCTGCCTGTTTTGTGTTCAGTGCGCGCGCGAAGTGGGCACCTAATAGGTGCGAATTCGTAAGGCCGTCAAGAGCTGTTGACGGTGCATTCGGCGCTGCGACACGGCTACCGGCCGAGCGGTGCGTCGAGGCGGTCGACGCTGCTGCGCGAAGAGCGGCTAACCGAGGAGATGCGAGCGCGCCATCTCACGACGCGGCAACGGATGCCAAAGAATGGATCTCACGAAGCTCACGGCGGTCGAGGCGGCGGCGGGCATCCGGCGCGGCGATTTCACGTCGGAGGCGCTCGTCGTCGCGTGCCTCAAGCGGATCGCCGAGCGCGAGCCTGATGTCGCAGGCGTGGGCGCATCTCGACGAGGCGTATGCGCTGGCCCAGGCGCGTGCGGCGGACGCGGCGCTTCGAGATCGGGGCACGCTCGGGCCCGCTGCACGGCGTGCCCGTCGGCATCAAGGACATCATCGACACGGCCGAGCTGCCGACGGAGAACGGCACGAGCATCTTCGCCGGGCGGCGCCCGAGCGACGGACGCCTCGGTCGTCGCGCCAGCTCAAGGCGGCGGGCGCCGTCATCCTCGGCAAGACGGTGACGACGGAGCTCGCGTTCTTCGGGCCGGGCAAGACGCGCAACCCGCACAATCCAGAGCACACGCCGGGGGGCTCGTCGTCGGGCTCGGCGGCGGCGGTCGCCGACTTCCAGGTGCCGCTCGCGCTCGGGCACGCAGACGGCGGGCTCGATCCTGCAGGCCGGCGTCCTACTGCGGCGTGCATCGGCTGGAAGCCGACGTTCGGTGTCATCTCGCGCACGGGCGTGCTCGCGCAGTCGCCGCCGCTCGACACGATCGGCGCGTTCGCGCGCTCGGTCGAGGATGTCGCGCTCATCACCGACTGCATGGCGGGAGCCGACCCGCGCGACGCCGACATGGGGCCGCGGCCCCCGGGCTCGCTGCTCGAAGCATTGCGCGCTGAGCCGAGACAGGCAGCCGCGTCTGGCGTTCGTGAAATCGCCGGCCTGGCCGCAGGGCGAAGAGGCGATGCAGCAGGCCTTTGCGGACTTCGTCGCCGAGCTCGGGCCGGAGCGCGTCGACGGAGGTCGAGCTGCCGGCGGAGTTCGCGGATACGGGTGGGCTACAGCGCGCCGTGCAGTTCCGCGACATCGCCAGGAACTACGGACCGATCGCCGACGCACATCCCGGCCAGATCAGCGCCAAGCTCGCGGAGGTGATTGCCGAGGGCCGCAGCGTGACGGACGCCGAGTATGCGGGCGCTCTTGCGCGGCGCGACCCGCTCTATGCGGCGCTGGGGCCGCTCTTCTCGCGCTTCGACGCGATCCTCACGCCGGCGTCCGCCGGGCCGGCGCCGAGGGGCCTCGAGTTCGACCGGCTCGCCGGCCTTCAACTTCCTCTGGACCTATCTCGGCGTGCCGGCGATCAGCCTGCCGCTGCTCGACGCCGGCGGCCTTCCGCTCGGCGTGCAGCTCGTCGGCGCGCGGCACGAGGATGCGCAACTGCTCGCGATTTGCCGATTTCTTCTCGAGGAGAAGCGGGTCCAAACGGATTGAAGTTCGCGCTTGGCGAAGATCTGACCCTAAATTCAGCATGCGTGGCTTTTCCGCAATTGGCGGGGGAAAAGAGGGGCCATACGCAATACGATGTGCGCACGGAGCGCTTGTGGGGCGAAAGACGAGTGGTATCGTCCACGCATTGATATTGCGTGGGGGTCGATATGCATTTTCATCCTGCGGCGAGTTTGAATTTCGGCGCCGCGATTTCGAGCCTGCTGCTCTCCGCCTGCTCCACCATGACGACGGGCACGATGAATTAACTCGCCTCGGTCCAGCCCGGCGCAGACTCAGCTCGCCGACGGCGCGGCAGGGGCGCCGCAGACGGCCGCGGCTTGCCGCATCCAGCGCCGCACAACCGGCAGCCGCAGTGAAAACCGTCGAAATCCCCCGCTGCAAGAAGCCGATCAGATTCGGTGGCGCTCGTGGAGCGCTGCACGCACCGGTGCGCTGGCGACAGCCGGAACTGGCACGTCCCCGATGCCGATCCTGCGTATGATGATCACGCAGTCGAACTGCTTCACCATCGTCGACCGCGGTCCGGCGCTGCAGGCGATGGCGGCAGAAGAAAAAATTGCCGGCAAGAAAAACAAACTCGTCGCGGCACGCTATTTCATTACGCCGCAGATCGTCTTTCAGAACCAGTCGACAACCCCGATCGGGGCAGCGCTTTCGCCTCTCATGAGCTACTTACCGGTGAATGAAATGTCGGCGGCGATGGGGACCGTCGCGAGCAATACGAACCTCACGATTACGGACGCCCAGACCATCCTGACCCTCACGGACGGAACAACCGGGACGCAGGTCGGCTCCGGCATCGGGGCAGCGCGCGGACGAGCGAGATCGGGTTCATGAATGCCGGGCTCGGCAACATCCTCGGTGCCGGTACCGCTTATGCGACGACAGACGCCGGCAAGACGGCAGCCGCGGCGATGCTCGACGCGTACGGGAAATCTCGTTTCCCAGTTCAAGACGCAGCAGGCATCGGCGCAATAGCCGCGAACGACGTCGAACGGATCGTGGGCGCGCGCAGGCAGGCTGATCCAGTTCGCGGGCCGCCTGAGAACGGCTAGCCCTCCATCTTCGGCATCGCTTTCTGGATGGCCGCGGGGGTCATGTCGCGGACGTGCGTCGCGACCGACCAGTGATGACCGAACGGGTCCTCGATCTTGCCGTAGCGATCGCCCCAGAACATGTCGGCCACGGGCATCGTGACCTTTGCGCCGGCGCTGACGGCGCGGGCGACGAAGCCGTCCACGTCCTTGACGAAGAGATGGATCGTGACTGGAGAGCCTTTCAGAGATGTCGGGCTCAGCACGCCCCACGCCGGATACTCATCAACGAGCATGACGGGCGAATCGCCGATACGGACGCTCGCGTGCATGATCTTGCCGTCGTGGCCCTTGAGACGCCTGAGCTCAACGGCGTCGAACGCCTTCTTGTAGAAGTCGATGGCCTTCGCCGCGTCGGCACAGACCAAGTGTGGCGTCACCGTGTGCATGCCCTTGGGATCGGCTTGGCCTTCGACTTGGGCTTGCGCTTGGCTGCGAGCTTGGGTTTGGCAGTCGCTTTGGTCTTCGACTTGGGCTTCGGCTTGGCCATCGGCTGTCTCCTAGGCGGTTGGCTTCGCGGCGGACGCGAGATAGTTGACGCTCGTATCCGGGTCGAGGCTCCAGACATCGCGCGAGCGGATTGTACGTGAAGCCCATGAAGTGCGCCGGGCCGCAGGCCCGCCGCCGAGACGTGGGCTTCGAGCTCGTCGGGCGTAACGAAGCGGTCCCACTGATGCGTGCCGCGCGGCAGCCAGCCGAGGACATATTCGGCGGCGACGATGGCGAGCGCGTAGGACTTGAGCGTCCGGTTGATGGTGGAGAGCACCATGAGGCCGCCCGGCCGAACGAGCGCGGCGCAGGCCTTCAGGAACGAGGCCGACGTCGGGGACGTGCTCGACCACCTCGAGGCAGACCACGGCGTCGAAACATCTCCCGCGGCGGCCAGATCCTCGACGGTGGCGACTCGGTAGTCGATCGCGAGGCCCTGGGGCTCGGCGTGGGAGCGGGCGATGGCGATGTTCTCGGCGCCGGGGTCGATGCCGCGTCACGCGGGCGCCGAGGCGGGTCAGGGGCTCGGAAATGAGGCCGCCGCCGCAGCCGACGTCGAGGATCTTGAGGCCGTCGAGCGGCTTCAGGCCCGCCGGCCTTGAGCGCGAAATGACGGGTCAGCTCGTCGCGAATGAAGGAAAGCCGCGCCGGGCCGATCTGGTGCAGCGGCCGAAACTTGCCGTCGGGTCCCACCACTCGCGGGCCAGGCGCTGGAAGCGCTCGACCTCGGCCGTATCGAGGGTGCGCTCGGTGCCGGTGGGACTCCCTGTCACGGGTTCAGTGGGGGTGCTGGCCATGTTCCCGGGAGTATAACGTCGACCGTAGCAACCATCGAGCGATGTTGCGAGAGGCCTTGATACGCATGAGAGCCGCTCCGTTAGCGATTCTCAGCAATGTTCATCGTTAGAGATCTTGCGTCCGATGCGCCGTAAGCACAATTCTCGATTCGCAAGGCCGAGCGCCGCGCGGGTACGAATGGCTGTTGTCGTGATGAAATTCGGCGGCACGTCGGTCGCCAACGTGGAGCGCATCAAGAATGTCGCGCGCCACGTCAAGCGCGAGGTCGATGCCGGCAACAAGGTCGCCGTCGTGGTCTCCGCCATGGCCGGGGCCACCAACCAGCTCGTCGCCTGGGTCAACGAGGCGTCGCAGCTCCACGACAAGCGCGAATACGACGCCGTCGTGGCGAGCGGCGAGCAGGTCACGGCCGGTCTCACGGCCATCGTGCTGCAGTCGCATGGGCATCAAGGCGCGCTCGTGGCAGCCGGCTGGCAGATCCCGGTCGAGACCAGCACCGCGCACGGCTCGGCTCGCATCACCGGCATTCCGGCGCAAACCTCAAAGCCTGCCTCGATCGCGGCGAAGTGGCGGTCATCACCGGCTTCCAGGGCATCGAGCCCAAGGACAACCGCGTCTCGACGCTTGGGCCGCGGCGGGTCGGACACGAGCGCGGTCGCCGTCGCGGTCGCGCTCGATGCGGACGTCTGCGACATCTACACCGACGTCGACGGCGTCTACACGACGGACCCGCGCATCGTCCACAAGGCCCGGCGGCTGCCCAAGGTCTCCTACGAGGAGATGCTCGAGATGGCGTCCTCGGGCTCCAAGGTGCTGCAGACGCGCTCGGTCGAGCTCGCCATGGTGCACCGCGTGAAAACGCGGGTGCTGTCGAGCTTCGTCGCGCCCGAGGCCATGGCGCCCGTGCGCGACCGACAACCTGGAAGATATCGGCACAATCGTTTGCGACGAGGATGAGATCGTGGAAAGCCAAGTCGTCAGCGGCATCGCCTACGCGAAGGATGAGGCGAAGATCACCATGCTCAAGGTCGAGGACAAGCCCGGGAGTCGCCGCGCGCATCTTCGGGCCGCTCGCCGAAGCCTCGATCAACGTCGACATGATCGTCCAGAACGTGGCGGCAGACGGCAAGAACACGGACATGACGTTTACCGTTCAGGCAGCCGAGCTTCCGCGCGCGCTCGAGGTGCTGAAGGCGGCCAAGGCCGACATCGGCTATTTCGATCTGCAAAGCTCGGCCGACGTCGCCAAGATCTCGGTCATCGGCATCGGCATGCGCAGCCATGCCGGCGTTGCGGCGCAAATGTTCAAGGCGCTTGCGGATAAGGGCATCAATATCCTCGCGATCTACGACGTCCGAGATCAAGATCAGCGTCTTGATCGACGCCGCCTATGCCGAGCTCGCCATCCGGACACTTCATACCCTTTACGGCCTCGACGCGGAGTGAGCGTGCCAAGCTTGCCGAGACAGGCCGGCCTGGGGACAACCGTTTCCAGGCCGTAATTCCGCACTGGCGCGTGTATTGCAGTATAACCGCCACTAAGAGCGGATCGATTGAACGGCTGAAGTCCATGGTTTCGAGACGAGGCGACGAGCCCCGTGTGATGCCTTCCGAGCCGGCGCTGCGTGTCATCATGCGGCGCCTGCGCGATATCATGGGCGAAGCCGACGACGGGCAGGTGCGGCTCGACAAGATCGTGCGCCAGATCGCCGGCGTCATGGTCGCCGACGTCTGCTCGATCTATCTCAAGCGCCAGGACGGCTCGCTCGAGCTGTTCGCCACCGAAGGCCTGAACGTCGGCGCTGTGCACAACACCATGCTGAAGCGCGGCGAAGGCCTCGTCGGGCCGCTGCGCCGAGCTCAATATCACCATCAACGAGCCGGACGCGTCCAAGCACCCGGCCTTCTCCTACCGGCCGGAGACGGGCGAGGAGATCTATCACTCGCTGCTCGCGGTCCCGATCCAGAGAAGCGCGCAGGTTCTCGGCGTGCTCGTCGTGCAGAACCGCACGACCAAGGAATACTCGGACGAGGACGTCGAAGTGCTGCAGGCGACGGCCATGGTCGTCGCCGAGCATCTTGGTCTCAGGCGCGGTGGCCGGTTCCGGCGCGGCGATCGAGATCACGCGGGCGCTGGCGACAGTCGTGCGCGGGCGAGCCGATCTCCGAAGGGCATCGCGCTCGGCCACATCATGCTGCACGAGCCCAGAATTGTCGTCGAGAAGCTGCTCGCCGACGATCCGGCCGAGGAGATGCGCCGCCTCGAGGAGGCGATCACCGAGCTCAAGGTCCTCGCTCGACGAGATGCTGGGTCACGAGCACCTTTCGGGTGCCGGGCGAGCATCGCGAGGTTCTCGAGGCCTATCGCATGTTCGCCCACGACCGCGGCTGGGAGCGGCGTCTGCGCGAAGCCGTGCAGGGCGGGCTCACGGCCGACGCCGCCGTCGAGCGCGTCCAGAACGGCACGCGGGCGCGCATGCTGCGCCAGGGCGATCCCTACTGGCGCGAGCGCCAGCGCGATCTCGATGATCTCTCGGACCGGCTGCTGCGCATCCTCGCCGGGCGCAAAACCGGGCGTGCTCGATCCGTCGGAGATGCCGCCCGACACGATCCTCGTCGCGCGGACCATGGGGCCGGCCGAGCTCATCGACTACGACCGCACGCAAGCTGCGCGGCCTCGTCATCGAGGACGGCAGCGGCCAAAGCCATGTCGCCATCGTCGCCAAGGCGCTCGGCATCGCGGCCGTCGGCCAGGCGGAGGGCATCGTCGAGCGCGTGCTCGCAGGCGATGCCGCGATCGTCGATGCGGTGCTCGGCGAGGTTCATGTGCGGCCGTCGGCGAGGTCGTTTCGGCCTACACCGACAAGGTCCGGTTCCGGGCGCGGCGTCAGAAGCAGTACGAGGCGCTGCGCGATGTTCCGGCGCGTCACCACCGACGGGCAGCGGATCGCGCTGCAGATGAATGCCGGGCCTGCTGGCCGACATGCCGCATCTCGCGGAGTCGGGCGCGCGACGGCGTCGGGCTGTTTCGCACCGAGCTCATGTTCATGCTGTCCCACAGCCTGCCGCGCCTCGAGCGCCAGGAGCAGGCCTATCGTGCCGTGCTCGAGGAGGCGGGTGGCAAGCCGGTGGTGTTCCGCGCGCTCGACATCGGCGGCGACAAGGCGCTTCCCTACCTCAGGCAGATCAATGAGGAGAACCCGGCCATCGGCTGGCGCGCGATCCGCATGTCGCTCGACCGGCCGGCGCTGTTTCGCACGCAGGTGCGCGCGCTGCTCATGGCGGGCGCGGGGCGCGAGCTCAGGATCATGATCCCGATGGTCTCGACGGCCACGGAAATGGATGCGATCCGAGCGCTGATCGACAAAGAGCGCGCGCTCCTCGCGCAGAAGCGGATCGCGCCGCCCAAGAAGCTCCTCATCGGGGCCATGATCGAGGTGCCGAGCGTGCTGTTCGAGCTCGAGGCGCTGCTGCCCAAGGTCGAATTCGTCTCGGTCGGCAGCAACGACCTCATGCAATTCCTGTTCGCCGCGGACCGCACCAATGCGCGGGTCGCGAGCCGTTACGATTCAGCTTTCCATCGCTCCGCTCAGGGCGCTGAAGATCGCTGGCGAAGGCTACGAAGAAGCACAAGGTCTCGCTGACGCTGTGCGGCGAGATGGCGGGGCGGCCGCTCGAGGCCATGGCCCTGATCGGCCTCGGGTTCCGGGTGCTTTCGATGGCGCCGGCGTCGATCGGTCCGGTCAAGACCATGATCCGTTCGCTCGATGCGGGTGACATACGCACGTTTGCTCGACGAACTCCTGGCATCCGGCTCGGGCAGCGTGCGGCAAGATGCTCGAGGCGTTTGCGGCGGAGCATGGCGTCGAAATTTGAGGCCACGGCCGGTAACGCGCTGTCCACACAAGGCTTTGACAAGGGCGGTATTTTCTTGGACGATAGCTCGTCAGGGACATACGGCCGTTGTGCGTGGTATTGCGTAGGGTGGGCTCGGTTGAGTATGCGTTCCGCAGTGGGACCGGTTGGTGCGGGCAATTCGTCGAGGCCGCTCAGGCAGGCTGCTCCAATCCGCCGCGACGCAGACGTCGCCGTCCGCCGCCGAGATCGGCGCGCTGTTCCGTGACTCTGAGACGCATTCTTGAGGCTGTCGCTGCCGGAACTCGCGGTCCGGCTGCGGAACCCGCATCGAGGTCATCACGGCTCTCGAGCGAGGGGAATATCGGCCGCCTGCCGCCGTGGCCCGAGACGGTTCGTGTCGTGACCGGATTCACGAGCCTGGCCAGGATCGATCCGCGGCCGGTGCTCGCCATCATTCGCGAGCACATGGATGGCAGGGCGACGGTTGTCGGTGCCGGCAAAGATGCCCGCGCGAAAGCAGCTCCGCTCCTTGGCTAAGGCAACGGCATCTGCGGCGTTGGGCGCGTCGCGCGCCACGACCGCGCTCGGCGGCGTCGGTGGCGTGGGGCGCGCGCCAGGCGATGACGCAGCGCTGGATTGCCAGCGACGACGGCGGACATGGATCGTCGACGCTGACGCGCGTCACTCCATGGCGTGGCTCGGCCGAACCGGCATCATGGCTGCTCTTGGTATTGTCGCTTACCTTTGCCACATATCTCGTGCGAAGCGCGGGGCTCGAGGGTGCGCTTGCGGACCTTCGAACGCCGATTGTCCGGCTTATGAACAAGACGCAGGATTATCTCTGCTCGGAGAGTGGCTCGAGCTTCGAGCGCGAAGGAGCTCAAATGGATCGATGTCGACGATCCGCGCACACGGCGTGCCGACCGGCTGCAGACAGATCCGCGTTAGCAAGCTTTATCATTGAACCGACGGCCGCCGGCTCGTATGTCCCGAGAGCCGAAGCATTCCGTTTCGCGAAGACATTCACAATGAGCACCATCCCCAAAGAAAAGCTGGCCAACCTCGTCGAACGCTCGGAGACGATCCAGGCCGAGCTCAACCAGGGCGTCAATCAGGCGGCCTGCGTCAAGCTCGCGAAGGAGTTCTCCGACCTCAGCCCGCTCGTGGACGCGATCCGCGAACTGGAGGCCGCCGAGAAGGAGGCCTCCGATCTCAAGGCGCTCGTAAGCGATCCCGCTGCAGACAAGGAAATGGCCGCGCATGGCGCGGTCGGAGCTCGAGGCGCTTGACCCCGCGGCTCGCCGAGCTCGAGGCGAAGCTCAAGATCCTGCTGCTGCCGAAGGATGCCGCCGACGAGCGAAGCGCCATCCTCGAGGTGCGGGCCGGGACCGGCGGCGACGAAGCGGCGCTGTTCGCGGCCGATCTCTTCCGCATGTATCAGCGCTATGCCGATCTCAAGGGCTGGAAGACCGAAATCATCTCGATCTCCGAGAGCGATCTCGGCGGCTACAAGGAGATCATCGCGTCGATCACCGGGCAAGGGCGTGTTCGCCCGGCTCAAGTTCGAGAGCGGCGTGCATCGTGTGCAGCGCATTCCGGCGACGGAGGGCGGCGGGCGGATTCACACGTCGGCGGCGACGGTCGCGGTGCTGCCCGAGGCCGAGGACATCGATGTCGACATCAAGACCGGAGGACATCCGCATCGACACCATGCGTGCGGGCGGCGCCGGCGGCCAGCACGTCAACAAGACGGACTCGGCCGTGCGCATCACGCACCTGCCGACCGGCATCGTCGTCGTGTCGGCGGAGAAATCGCAGCACCAGAACCGGCGGCTCGCCATGCAGGTGCTGCGGTCGCGCATCTACGAGGCATGAGCGCGAGCGCGCCGCCAACGCAGCGGGCCGAGGCGCGCAAAAGCCAGGTCGGCTCGGGCGACCGCTCGCAGCGGATCAGGACCTACAACTTTCCGCAGGGTCGCGTGACCGATCACCGGATCAATCTTACGCTGTACAACATCGAGCGCATCATGGAAGGCATCGGGCTCGATGAGATCGTCGATCGGCTCATCACCGAGCATCAGGCGAGCGAGCTCGCCGCGATGGAAAGTCATGCGGGCGCCTGACGAAGCTTCGAGCACTTTCGCGGGCTCTCCGTGCGCGATGCCGTGCGGCGAGCCTGCGGCCGAGCTCTGCCGGCGCGGGTGTCGAGCAGCCGGCGCGCGATGCGCGGCATCCTCGTTGCGGCTGCCATCGGCGGCACGCTGTCCGATCTTTTGCGCGAGCCAGAGCGGCGCCTCGACGAGCCGGAGGCCGAGAGCCTCGTCAGACAGTGCGGACCGGCGGCGCGCAGCGTGAGCCGGTGTCGCGCATTCTGGGTCAGCGCGGCATTTTTCGGGCGCGATTTCATCGTCGGACCCGGCGACGCTCGATCCGAGGCCGTGCTCGGAGACCGTGATCGAGGCGGTGCTCGCGCTTGCCGACGAGGAGGGATGGCGCACGCGGCCGATTCGCATTCTCGACGCGGGAACCGGCTCGGGCTGTCTTCTGTTGACGCTGCTCGCCGAGCTGCCGCTGGCGCGCGGGACTGGCACGGACATCAGCGCGGACGCGCTTGTCGGTCGCGCCGGAGAATGCGGCGCCGGCTCGGGCTCTCGGAGCGTGCCGAGTTCGTCGAAGCGCGATATCTCGCCGGCGTCGCCAGGTCCGTTCGATCTCGTCGTCTCGAACCCGCCCTACATTCCGTCACGGCGACATCGAGGGGCTCGAGCCCGAGGTCAGAGAATTATGAGCCGCGCGCTGGCGCTCGACGGTGGAGCGGATGGGCTCGACGCCTACCGGGAGATCGCGGCCGGTCTGCCACGCGTGCTGCCGCAAGGGTGGGCCGTTGTTCGAGGTCGGAGCCGGACAGGCCGATGCCGTGGCGCGATATTCTGGAGCGCGAACAGGGCCCAGCTCGGCGGCGAAATTAGGCAGTGGACGGATCTTGGCGGCCACACGCGGTGTGTTGCAATCAGGACACAATCCTAACCTTGCCGCGAAAAACACTTGGATTCTGACGGCGCCGGAGCTAATGTCCTGGTCAGCGATTATACCGTGCGCATATGGCCACTGATACCAAAAAGGGGTGTCAATCGAGGGGCGCACGTTTGAACTGCGAAATGCGGACGAGTGCCGAAGGCGGTGCTCTCCTGCTGGCGCCGGGCGGCCACTGTAGGCGCTGATCGCGTATACGCTCCTCCCTTTCGGAATTTGCGACTGCCGTTTGAGCTCACGATGAAAGACGGAAAAGGGTTCCGGGCGCTCTGGCGCTAGGGAAGCCACTCGCGGCGCGGGTGGACCGCAGCTGTCGTGCGTCTGGGGGAGATCGGGAAGCCGATTGTTAGGATTGTCGCCGAAGTCCCGCCGCAAGCCGGGTCGAGGCGGTCGAGGCGAAACGGACGAACGTTCGTCGCGGAATAGTTTTTTCACAACGATCGAGAATGGAGCCTATGAGGCAGGGACAGCAGAATCGCCGAGGACGCGGCCGCAACAACAACAATAATAATAATCAACAGAATCGCAAGGGGCCAGAACCCGTTGACGCGGAGCTTCGAGAGCACCGGGCCGGACGTCAAGATACGCGGCACGCCCGCTCATATTGCAGAGAAGTACATGACGCTGGCGCGCGATGCGCAGTCGAGCGGAGATCCGGTTCTCGCCGAGAACTATCTGCAGCACGCCGAGCACTACAACCGCATCATCATGGCCTTCCGCGAACAGCAGATTGCCCAGGGCGGCGGCGATGTGGCGAACGGCGGCGGCATGGGGCGCCCACGTTCCGGCGGCTTCGGCGATCCGATGATGTCGGACGACTATCTCGGACGACGACGGCGACGATATGGGCGGCGACGTGCACCAGCAGCAGCCGTCCTTCCCGCGTAGTCATGAGCCACAGCAGATGCAGCCGCGGTCGAACGAGGGTCAGCGGTTTGACGATCGCGGTCCGCGTCAGGGTCACGATCAGCAGCACCGCCAGCCGCATCATCGTGATCGTGAGCGCCACGGCGGCGGCGAGCAGCGCGGGTTTTCCGACCGGCACGACCGATCGGCCGGACCGCCAGGATCGTCCCGAGCGGTTCCAGCGTCCCGAGCGCGTGCAGCGTGCTCGATCCGGGCCTAGAGGGCGGAGGGCAGCAGCCTGCCCGCAATGACCGTAGTTGGTTCCCCATCACGAGCAGCCCGAATTCCTGCGCCGGCCGGTCCGCCGTCCCCGGCGTGAGGGGAATGGTGCGCCCGGCGATGAGCAGGCGGCGGCCGTCCCGACACCTGCCGTCGAGGACACCGGCGATTGAGGAGAAGGCTTCGCCGCAATCCGACAGATGACAAAAGCCGCGGTTTCCCCGCGGCTTTTTTATGTCCCAATCCACAGTGACGGCGAAGCCGCATTGTCGCGAATTTATTGCCAACTCGCCACTCTAGGTTGCGGCAACGGGAAGGACGATCTAGGATTATTCAGAATGCGAACGGGAGCGGGATCATGCCCACGAGACGTTCGACGGCCAGTAGGGGCCGGGAACGACCTGCACGAGTTCCTGCCAATCTTGCATCGAGCGCAACGAAGTCAATTCGCGCGCAAACTATTTGGACCCGCCTTAGGAACATTCTCGATCCCAGCGGAAGCAGGATTATCCGTCCGACGGACCCCGTGGGAAAACATATCCGCGGTGGCCCCGGGGCGGTTCGCGCATTTGCCAATGTGCTGAACACCTCGCCGCCATTTAAGCGAGACGGATTGGCACTGGTTCCGGGCGATATGGCGGGCGTGCAGACTATCGGGGATATCGGCGCGAAGATCGTGGGTTGGTATCAGTCCAATGGGTGGGACATTACGATTTAATCGATTTTGAGTTTGGGGTGCTTGTCATGATCAGTAGTCGTGCAATTGCTATATTTGCTTTCATTCTTCCAAGTGCAGCGATTGGCGCAACGCTTTCTGAGCTAAGTAAGTATGACCTTAACAGGAACGGGCGCATAGACACGGGCGACGAAATACGCGTCTATGCGATGCATCAAGCCAAACCGCTGTTAGCGAAATACGATACCGGGCCAATCGATGGAAAGCTCGACGGTGAAGAACTCGCAAAGCTCAAGCGCGACCTCGAGGTTGTCCCGGAAAAGGATCCGAATTTTCTCGTTACCGTCGGCTATCTGCAGTCAGAAGCGGAGCGGGAGCATGGCATTCCGCTGACCCAATTGGCGGAGCAGAAGCCAGCTCCATCCGGAGGCCCATGTAAGAGCGGACAGGGTCTCTATATCAGACGGGATCGGGCTGACATATCGGTCTACAACAACAGTATCGACAAGTCGGCGGCCAAGGGCGCGTCGTTGAGCTATACGAACGACAGGCTTAGCGGTTCCGAAGTTGCGGAAATTCATGGAACCGCGAGCTATGTGGCTGCTCGCGATCCGTGTGTTGAACGACCAGCGGGCACCTCGATTTCAGAGCCATTTGTGTCGGGCTATGCGTTGGCGGGGTGGGTGTCAGCCGATGGCACGTTCAGCAGCAACCGGTCTACTGAAAAGAGCGCGTTGAAATTCGGCGTGGATGCGCAAGCCGAAGTGTTCAGCGGAGCCATATTCGACGCGCAGTACTTCACGCTTTCTCCCTACTATCAAACCGATTTTCGTGGAGACGCGAGCGCCTACGGAATGACGGCGTCGTGGGAACCTTTCTTGTTAAGCTGGAAGCTCGGCGGGAGCTACCAACAGGTGTCGCCGTGGTTCGACTTCTTCTGGCAACTCAAGGCGGAGTCGGATGTTCTCCATGTCGCCGAAGTCGGACTGACTTCGCTCAGGCCCGGGGCAGACTATGCGTGGCAGGGCGGTACGGTACGCTTAAATGCGTTTCCATTTCCGGAATTTCTCTCTTACCGGCTCTCATTCATAACTGTCTACAACTACTATTGGGACGCAAAATCCGGGGATGAAATCTGGTTCGTCAATCCGGCACTGGCATACAATATCGTTGAGGATGGCTCGACATCGGTTTCTCTCGAATACAAGAAAGGCACAGAGAAAAGCACGCTCAAAGAAACCGACCGCTATGTGCTCAGCCTAAACTACAAGTTCTGACGGGGGTTGGTCTGCGGACGTCGGTCGCGTTACTGCGCGCGGCGTTCACTCATTTGGAAGGCTTCGAGAACGGCGTCGCCGACGGCGAGCGTTCCCGCGGCTGCGACTCTCGGCGTAGACCCCAAAATCCATGTGGCCCCATTTGCGGCCGAGCACTGCCGGGATGTCCATGTCGCGCGCGCCGGTCGTCGGATCGACGTTGGTTGCCGCGCAGCGCTCCGTGCGCTCCATCACGGTGAAGTCGTCGCGCTGCCGATCGCGATGTCGCGGCCGACCCAGGCGAATTCGCTCCAGGCGTCGGCGCCGTCGATGACGAGGTTGGGCCGGAAGCGAGCGGATCGACCGTGCGGCCTGCGATGCGCTCGAGCTCGCGCACGGACGCCAGATTGACGATGTGGACGCACTTCGCGCGCGAATCGGTGAAGCTGTGGCCCGGCGCCGAGACGATCCTCGGCGCGCCGCGCAGGCTCTGCTTCATGAAGGCGGCGATGAACTGCTCGATGACCATGCGGCCGGTCGGCGAGGAGAGCCCGCCGCGCACGACCGCGCTTGCCGTCGCGATAGATGGTTAGCGTCTCGGTCTCCTCGTCGAAGCGCGTCGCCAGGGCAGCGAGGCGCTCGTCGCGCATCAGCATCAGGAAGTGGATCTTGGGGAGAAAGCGCGGAGCTGCCGGGTCGAAGCTGCGGCGCGCCGTTCTCGATCGCCCAGGCGCGGTCGAAGGGGAGCGTCTCGCCGGCCTCGAGATTGACCGTCGTCATGGCTTCTGCCGAGAGGCCCTTTACAGGGTAGCGGTAGATCCCGACGAGCGGCCGGGGCGGTAACGGTCATGTCGTAGGTCCTATCGCTTCCTTGCCCGGCGACGTGAGGCAGGCCCCTTTTTGCGGAGCGGCCAAATCCTATATGACGAAAAGCTGCGCTTCCGGGCGCCTTTCGGGCTCGCGGGTGGCACTGCAACATCCTGACGTTACGGCGTTTCGACCGTGCCAAGTGGGCGGAGGAGCGTGCTGAGGAGGGAAGACATGGAATTCGAACGTTATACCGACCGGGCCAAGGGCTTCGTCCAGGCGGCGCAGAACCTGGCGCTGCGCGAAGGCCACCAGCAGTTTTCGCCCGAGCATCTGCTGAAGGTGCTGCTCGACGACCCGGAGGGTCTCGCCGCCGGGCTGATCGACCGCTGCCGGCGGGCCGCTCGCGCGAGGCGCTTGCGGCCGTCGAGACGCTGCTCGCGAAGCGGCCCAAGGTCTCGGGCGGCGGCGCAGGACAGCTCTATCTCTCGCCGGAGCTCGCGCGTCTCTTCGACAACGCGCAGAAGATTGCGGAAAAGGCCGGCGACAAGTTCGTCACCGCCGAGCGGCTTCTGCTTGCGCTCGCGCTCGAGAAGAGCTCCGACGCCGGGCGCATCCTGGCCGAAGCCGGCGTCACGCCGGAGGCCATCAACGCGGCCATCAACGAGATCAGCAAGGGACGCACCGCAGACAGCGCGTCGGCCGAGCAGGCCTACGACGCGCTGAAGCGCTACGCGCGCGATCTCACGGAAGCGGCCGCCAACGGCAAGCTCGACCCCGTCATCGGCCGCGACGAGGAAATCCGCCGCACCATCCAGGTGCTGTCGCCGGCGCACCAAGAACAATCCCGTGCTGATCGGCGAGCCCGGCGTCGGCAAGACCGCCATCGCGGAAGGCCTGGCGCTGCGCATCGTCAAGGGCGACGTGCCCGAGAGCCTCAAGGACAAGAAGCTGCTCGCGCTCGACATGGGCGCGCTCATCGCCGGCGCCAAGTATCGCGGCGAGTTCGAGGAGCGCCTGAAGAGCGTGCTCTCCGAGGTGCAGGCCGCGGAGGGCGGCATCATCCTCTTCATCGACGAGCTGCACACCATCGTCGGCGCCGGCAAGGCCGAGGGCGCGATGGACGCCGGCAACCTTTTGAAGCCGGCGCTCGCGCGCGGCGAATTGCATTGCGTCGGCGCGACCACGCTCGACGAGTACAAGAAGCACATCGAGAAGGATGCGGCGCTCGCGCGGCGCTTCCAGCCGATCTTCGTCAACGAGCCGTCGGTCGAGGATACGATCTCGATCCTGCGCGGCTTGAAGGAGAAGTACGAGCTGCACCACGGCGTGCGGATCACGGACTCGGCGCTCGTCGCGGCGGCGACGCTGTCGCACCGCTACATCTCGGACCGCTTCCTGCCCGACAAGGCCATCGACCTCGTCGACGAGGCGGCGTCGCGGCTGCGGATGCAGGTCGATTCGAAGCCCGAGGAGCTCGACGCGATCGACCGCGATCTGATGCAGATGAAGATCGAGCGCGAGGCCTTGAAGAAGGAGACGGATACGGCGTCGAAGGAGCGTCTCGCCAAGCTCGAGAAATCGATCGCCGAGCTCGAGGAGAAGTCGCAAGGCGCTGACGAAGCGCTGGCAGGACGAGAAGAAGAAGCTCGGATCGGCGCAGAAGGTCAAGGAGGAGCTCGACAAGGCTCGGACCGAGCTCGAGCGCGCGCAGCGCAAGGGCGATCTCGCGCGCGCGGGCGAGCTTGCCTACGGCGTCATCCCCGAGCTCGAGAAGAAGCTCAAGACGATCGAGACCGAGGAAGGCAAGGGCGCGATGGTCGAGGAGGCGGTGACGCCCGACCAGATCGCGGGCGTCGTCTCGCGCTGGACGGGTATTCCCGTCGACAAGATGCTCGAGGGCGAGCGCGAGAAGCTCCTCCAGATGGAGGAGGAGCTCGCCAAGCGCGTCGTCGGTCAGCGCGAGGCGGTGCGCGCCGTCTCGACGGCCGTTCGGCGCGCGCGCGCCGGTCTGCAGGATCCCAACCGGCCGATGGGCTCATTCATGTTCCTCGGGCCCACGGGCGTCGGCAAGACCGAGCTGACGAAGGCGCTGGCAGCGTTCCTGTTCGACGACGAGCATGCGCTGCTCCGCATCGACATGAGCGAGTACATGGAGAAGCACTCCGTCGCGCGGCTCATCGGCGCGCCGCCGGGCTACGTCGGCTACGAGGAGGGCGGCGCGCTTACCGAAGCCGTGCGCCGGCGGCCCTATCAGGTCATCCTCTTCGACGAGATCGAGAAGGCGCACCCCGACGTCTTCAACGTGCTGCTGCAGGTGCTCGACGACGGGCGCCTGACGGACGGTCAGGGGCGCACGGTCGATTTCAAGAACACGCTGATCGTCATGACGTCGAACCTCGGCGCGGAATTCCTCGCCGATCCGCGCCAGCCGCTTGGGCTTCGGCATGCCGGGCGAGAAGGACAAGGTGCTCTCCGAGGAGGAGGCCTACGGGCTCGTCATGGAGGCGGTGCGCCGGCACTTCCGGCCCGAGTTCCTGAACCGGATCGACGAGATCATCGTCTTCCACCGGCTGCGGCGCGAGGACATGGCGTCGATCGTCGACATCCAGATGCGGGGCCTCAGGAAGCTGCTCGCCGAGCGCAAGATCACGATCGAGCTCGACGATGCGGCGCGCACCTGGCTCGCCAACCAGGGCTACGATCCGGTCTACGGCGCGCGGCCCTTGAAGCGCGTGATCCAGAAGCAGGTGCAGGATCCGCTCGCCGAGCAATTGCTCGAGGGCCGCATCAAGGACGGCGACACGGTGCGGCTGTCGGTCAACGACGGGAAGCTCGCCATTAACGGTGCGCAGGTCAAGGCCGCGGCATAGTGAACGGCAAGCGGCAGATGGAAGTTGCTCGAGCCGTTTAATCCGATGGCCGAATGCCTATTGCCGCTTTACTTGCTGGCCGTCATGACGGGTGCGCGGCGCATCAGCTCGTCGATGCGCGCGCGCTCCTTCTGGAACTCGGCAAGGGTCTTGCCGTCGAGCTTGCGCTCGCGCGGCACCTGGATCGAGAGCGGATCGACGAACTGGTTGTTGACGAGTACCTCGAAATGCAAATGCGGCCCCGATGAGAGGCCGGTCGAGCCGACGAAGGCGATGACCTGGCCCTGGCGCACCTTGACGCCGACGGCCGCGCCCTCTGCAAAGCGCGACAAGTGACCGTAGGCGGTCTGGTAGCCGTTGGCATGACGAATGCGGACATAGTTTCCGTAGTGACCCTTGCGGCCGACCTCCTCGATGGTGCCGTTGCCGGCAGCGAGAACCGGCGTTCCCGGAGAAGACGCCCAGTCGACGCCCGTGTGCATGCGCTTCTCGTTCAGAAGTGGATGGAAGCGGAGGCCGAAGCCCGACGTGAGGCGGACGTCGTCGGCGCGCACGGGTTTGCGCATGAGGAACTTCTTCGAGTTGTTGCCCTCGGCGTCGTAGTAGTCGATCTCGCCGTCGGGCGTGCGGAAGCGATAGAAGCGCGAGCTTTCGCCACCGGCCGTGATCGACGTGAAGAGCAGCTCGCCGGGAGGGCCCTCGGTGCCGCCTTCGTCCTTCAGATCGAAGAAGAATTCGCAGGAGTCGCCCGATCGCAGACGGCGCCGGTAGTCCGTCTCGTAGGCGTGGACGCGGAGGATGCGCATGATCGTGTCGACCGGCACGCTTTGCAGCTCGCTCGCGTGATAGAGGCTCGCGTAGAGGCTCGACGCCTGCGCCTGGTCTTTGTCGCCGAGGCTTACGCGGGAGGCTTCGTCGTCATCGATCGGGGTGGCGCTGGCGACAAACTCGCCGGCGTTGCTGCGCGTGACCGTTACCTTGTGCGCTTGGCCGGCGTCGAAGATGCTGAAGCGCACGGGCTCCATGCGGTTCTGCTTCGTCAATGACGGCGCGAGCGAGATGTGGACCTCCTGGCCAGCAGCCAGAGAGCGCTCGGGGAAGATCCGCCTTCATCGCCTCGAGCATCTCTCGAACCTGCCAAGTGTCGGCGCCGGCATCGGTCAGGATCTGCGTCAGCTTCTGGCCCTCGGCCACGGTTTTGACGACGCGTTTCAGGCCCTCGATAGCTGTCGATGGGATCGTCGGAGTCAGCGCCCGATTTGGCGAGGACCGTCGTGTTCGGATTGGTCTCTGGAGCCTCGACAGCGCCGAGGGGAGGAAGCGCGTCCTTGTCCGGTCCCAGCGGCGTTGCTGCTGCGGCCGAGACAGAGTCGGCGAGCTCTGCTTTGGCGACCAGCTCCTCGACCTCAGCCACGTCGAGTTCCTGGCCGTCCTCCTGCGGGAGGATGCCGCCGAGAAGCTCGACCACGCGGGTCGCTGACGTCGCTGCTGCCGATCGCGGCCTGCGCTCCCTCACCCTCGGTGCCGACGGGGGTGCTGTCGGCGTAAAGCTTGAAGGGGTTGAACGGGGGAATGGAGGCCGCTTCCTTGGCCGGCACCGACGCCAGGCGGGCGACGAGGCGGACGTACGGCTTGGCGTAGATATACTCACGACCGCCGCGCTTCTGGCGCAGCGTTTCGTGGATGATGTAGCGGGTCGACATGGCGCCGGTCAGCACCTGAAGCCGGTCTGTCCGTGGGACGGACCACTTCAGCCCTTCGTCGCGGCGCGGCAACGGCTCGAGGGGAGGCGTGACCACGTTGTCGGTCATACGCTTCAAGGCCGGCATGATGCCGTCGGCGGCGTCGTGGTGATCGGAGGATCCGAAAATCACGACGAGAATGGCTATGCCGCCGACCGCGGCCGCGAGGCAGGTGCTGATGAACCAGCGATAGCGGCCTCGGATCTGGGGTTCGGCATGATCCGAGCCGTACATATCGCGAAAAGTGCCGCGGCTAACGCCGCCACGATAAAGGTGGCGAATCTTGCGCGGACGC
>CAWGEK010000007.1:0-30000 GCA_963821565.1 uncultured Alphaproteobacteria bacterium | reverse complement strand
GACCCCGTGCACCTTTACTGTAGCTTTACACTGGCAATCGTATTTGCATGTGTAGGATAGGTGGTAGGCTTAGAAGCAGGGGCGCCAGCTCTTGTGGAGCCGCAATGTGAAATACCACCCTTATGAACATGGTTGTCTAACCGCGGACCGTCATCCGGTCCCGGGACATTGTATGGTAGGCAGTTTGACTGGGGCGGTCGCCTCCTAAATCGTAACGGAGGCGTGCGAAGGTGGGCTCAGGTTGGTCGGAAATCAACCGTCGAGTGCAATGGCATAAGCCCGCCTGACTGCGAGACTGACAAGTCGAGCAGAGTCGAAAGACGGCCATAGTGATCCGGTGGTTCTGTGTGGAAGGGCCATCGCTCAACGAATAAAAGGTACGCCGGGGATAACAGGCTGATGATTCCCAAGAGTCCATATCGACGGAATCGTTTGGCACCTCGATGTCGGCTCATCTCATCCTGGGGCTGGAGCAGGTCCCAAGGGTATGGCTGTTCGCCATTTAAAGAGGTACGTGAGCTGGGTTCAGAACGTCGCGAGACAGTTCGGTCCCTATCTGCCGTAGGCGTAGGAGAATTGAGAGGATCTGACTCTAGTACGAGAGGACCGAGTTGGACGCACCTCTGGTGGACCTGTTGTCGCGCCAGCGGCACAGCAGGGTAGCTATGTGCGGACGGGATAACCGCTGAAGGCATCTAAGCGGGAAACCCACCTCGAGATCATTTCTCCCTTGAGAGCCGTGGAAGACCACCACGTTGATAGGCCGGGTGTGGAAGTGCAGCAATGCATGTAGCTTACCGGTACTAATAGCTCGATCGAACTTCGATCGCTCTCATTAAGCAATGCTCATCTAATGCCTCACGCAGCCATGTCGCGCGCTTACGCGCGCGGGCCGCTCCGGGAGGGCGGCGCTCGCGCCGGCGACCGTTGGTCGCCCGGACCTCTCGGTCCGAGTAGCGCGGCGTAAGGCGCCGCCTGATGAGCGTAGGAGCAACGGAAAGACCAGAATTCGTCTCACTTCTCCGCCGACCTGGTGATTATGGCGGGGTGGCTGCACCCGATCCCATTCCGAACTCGGCCGTGAAACGCCCCAGCGCCGATGGTACTTCGTCTTAAGACGCGGGAGAGTAGGTCGTTGCCAGGTCTGCCGAGCAGTGAGACGCATTCGAATTCATCAGGTTTCGCGATGCTTGGCATCGACAGCAAATCCTCTCTTCGCTTTGACTTCCAAAAACACCGCCTGAGCTCGCGCTCCGGCGGTGTTTTTGTTTGTCCGGGCCCAGCTCGGAGCATCGGTCGGGCGCGCGTTCTCAATCTTGTTACCAGGTAGGTCTGCAACCCGTGGGGCCTGTTGCCGTATATCCTGGGCAACGAAGCTCAGGAGTCAGGTGTTCAAGATGCTGTTCTCGCGAAAGAAGCTCGAGATTCCGTCCGCGGCGAGCGCGCTCAAGGGCCGCTCTGCGCCGATCCCGACTGCCGACGAGCACTATCTCTTCAGCCGTCCGCTCCAGGGCCCCTATCCCGCAGGCACCGAAAAGGCGATGTTCGCCATGGGCTGCTTCTGGGGTGCCGAGAAGAAATTCTGGGAGCTCGGGTCCGGCATATGGATCACGGCGGTGGGCTACGCGGCGGGCGCGACACCCAATCCCACCTACGAGGAAGTGTGCACGGGCCGCACCGGGCACACGGAGGTCGTGCTCGTCGTCTACGATCCCAAGGTGATCAGCTACGGCGAGCTGCTCAAGACCTTCTGGGAGAGCCACAATCCGACGCAGGGCATGCGCCAGGGCAACGACATCGGCACGCAGTACCGCTCCGGCATCTATACGTTCTCGGAGGCGCAGCGCACCGCCGCCGAGGCATCGAAGGCCGACTACCAGACGCGGCTATCGGCGGCCGGGTTCGACGCGATCACGACCGAGATCTTGCCGGCGCCGACCCTCTACTTCGCCGAAGAGTACCACCAGCAGTACCTGGCGAAGGTGCCGCACGGCTATTGCGGGCTTGGCGGCACGGGTGTCGCCTGCGCGGCGGCGACCGGTGTCGCGGCCGGCTAGCCCTGCCGGTCTTCCATCCCTCGTCCGACGAAGAAGAAGCAGGGGCCTGTTTCTGGCCCCTGCGTTCGTTTGCAGCTTGAAATTGGTAAAGAAAAATCGCGCCTAGTTGCGGACAAATCAGGCCGGACATTGTCTTGCCGTGCCATCGGCCGTTCAGTAGGTTAGGCCATTCCTCGCAGGTCCCGGCACGCTGGGACTACGGCGGCTTTCCGGCCGCTCCGGCTCGTTGCCGGTCGCCAGGCTCCGTCGCGTCGAAAAAGGGATTGCCATGAACGCCACCTCCCTTGAGGAGCTTCGCGCCGGCCAGGTCCCGGAGCTCAGAGACGACAAGATGGAGCAGGTCCGCGAGCTCCTATTCGGCGACCAAGTTCGTGAATTGCACGCACGGATTGCAGCTCTCGAGCAGAAGCACACGGATTTCGAGACGGCTGTCGAGCAGAAGCAGCGCGAGTTCCAGATCTCGGTCTCGCGGCAGTTCGACGCGATCGCGGCACGCATCGAGGCGCTCGCCGGCGAGACGGAGGCCGAGCGGAGATCGGCGTTCGAGGAGCTGTCGCGCAGCGTGCTCGATCTCGGCGAGCGCATCCGCGCCGCGACGACAACGAAATAGCCCGACGGGGAGCAGGGTCCGCTCGCGGCCCTGAGGCATGGGGAAACACGAATGGCCACGACAGGCGGCGTAGAGCGTCTGAAGGAGCTGTTGTTCGACAGCGAGGCGCGGGCGTTCTCGGAGCTCACACGGCGCGTCGACCAGGTCTTCGACCGCGCTGGAACGGAAGAGCGGTTCAGGGGCAGCGTCGCCGAGGTTCTCGACGGAGCGCTCCGAGCGGCCGAGGTGAGCCGTCACGCAGAGCTCTCGTCCGCCGTTGCGCCGCTCATCGTCAAGACGATCAAGACCGAGATCCGCAACAGCCAGGACGAGCTCGTCGAAGCCATCTACCCGGCGACGGGCCGCATCGTGCAGGCCTATCTCACGAGCGCGCTGCAGCGATCTCGCGAACGACATCAACCGCCGGTTCGAGCTCAATCCGGTGATGCTCCGGCTCAGAAGCCTCATCACCGGTAAGTCGGTTGCGGAGCTCGCGATCGCGGCGACGCAGCGGCTCAGACTTGAAGAGGTCTATCTCATCCGGCGCGGCTCCGGCGAGCTCATGGCCCGCTGGCCGGAGGTGCCGCAATCCCAACGGCGGGCGAGACCACGTCATGAGCGGCGTGCTCGCGGCCATCAACGAGTACTCCTCGAAAGCGCTCCAAGATCAAGGTGCGGCGCTGCGGCAAATCGATTTCGGCGAGCGGCGACTCTATCTGCGCGCCTCGCCGCTCTATCTGCTGGCCGCCAAATGCTCCGGGACGGCCGCTGCGTCGGTGGAGTCCACGCTCGACGATGCATTCCTCGCGGCCATCGAGGAGCTGCAGAAGTCGCAGCGGCTTGCCGAGGGGCTGGGCGGGCGCGCGGGACGCCACGCCAGCATCTCTCTTGCAGGATCTCCATCGAGATATCGAGAAGCGGATTTCCAAGCGGCATGCCGAGATAGCCGGGCGCGGCGTGAGCCCGGCCAAGGTTCTCGCCTGGGGCAGCGGGCTTGCGCTCTGGTCGCATGGCTCTCGTGGAGCGCCTACGCGAGCTATCTCGCGGACCAGGTGCGCGACGACTGCGGCGAAGGCGTCATCGCGTCGAACAGCGACGTCGCCAGCTATCCGATCGAGATCAGCGTCGGTTGGCTCGGACGCAGCGTGACCGTCGAGGGGCTGACGCCGACCGACGAATCGCGGGCGGCCGTCATCGCGTCGCTCGAGGAGGCTCTTCCCAAGGCCGAGATCCGCGATCGCTTGCGGGCGCTTCCAAACGACATCGCGGTCATGGAGCCGAAGGTCGAAAGCGTCCGGCAGGAGGTCGCCGACATTCAGCCGGAAATCGCCATCGTGCGCGAGAACGTGTCTGGCGCTCGAGCCGCAGATCGCCGACGTCAAGGGCGAAGTGTCCGCGCTCGGGGCGGCGATCCACTCGCCGCGGGCGTGCAGAGCGCTCTCGATCGGGCGCACGGCATCTCGACGACGTGAGCGCGGAGCTTGCGCGGATCGAGGATGCGGACGGGCAGACCTCGAGCCACGTTGAGCACTGCGGCCGCGGTTGCCGTCAAGGGGCGCAAGAAATCGAAGCTCTGCGCAAGGATGCCGATCCCGGCGGGCGCAGAGCGGCATCGCGGCGACTCAATGCAGGTGTCCGCTCGATCCTTGCAGAGCGAGCTGCGTCAGGCAGGAACGGCTCTTTCACAGCTTCTCGAGGCGGAGCTAGCCCCGCTTGACCGAAGCGACGTCCAGGAGGCCAAGCCAGCACGATTGATGCCGTGGCTGCCGCCGAGGCGCTCGCCGACGAAACCGAGAGGCTGGCGCGAATACCGTCGCCGTGTCCCAGGTGCTGGCCTCAAGCGCAATCTGCCGCCTCCGCCCGGGCCTTCGGCGCGCGATCGGCTCGAGGCCTGGACGCGGGCGCATGCCATCTTCTTCAGCGAGGATACCAACTACCGCGACGAGGCTCTCGCGTCGCGAAGCGCTCGACGAGCTTGCCGCACTAATGCGCGAAACGAAGGTTCTCGTGCGGGTCGTCGGCTATACGGACGTCAAGGGCGGGAACGAGCGCAATTCGCCGTTGAGCGAAGCGCGGTCCGACAAGGTGGTCGCGGCGCTCGTCGACCGCGGCATTCCCGCAGGCGCGGCTCGCGACCGTCGGCCGCAAGGACAATCAGGATCTCAGCCGCAGTGGTCGGCGAGACGAGCCCTAACCGGCGCGTCGAATTCGAGGTCGGGTTCGAGGGCGAAGTCGTCGAATGACGGCCCGGAAAGGTCATGCTTCTGGGCGAGATCGGGGTCGGCAAATCCTCGATCGTCGAACGCCTCGTGTTCGATCGCTTCGATCTCGAGTACAAGCCGACGATCGGTGTCGACGTCTATCGCTACGAGATCCCGGCGAGCGAGAGCGAGGCCGCGCGTCAGCCTCATCATCTGGGATACGGACGGCAATTTCGGCGACACCATTTTCCGTCACGTCTACATGAAGGAAGCGTCTGCGGCGCTGGTCGTCGGCGACCTGTCGACGGCGCGAGACACTCGAGACGATGACGCGGCTCGGACACGGTTTCGAGGAGGCCTTGCCTGGGACGTCATATCTCCTTCATCCTCAACAAGATCGATCTGGTGGGCGCGCTCGGCGGCGAGGAATTCGAACGTTCAGCTCGGCCGATCGGGCCGTGACATAGTGAAAACCAGCGCCAAGACGGGCGAGAACGTGCAGTATGCGTTCCTTCACACCGCAGACGCGATCATCCGGCGCGGACACTGAAGCGAGCGCGACGGAGGACGTGCCCTTCGTCGCCGCCGGGAAGCTGCTGGCAGAGCGCGGCGTCTATGGGCTGGTTTGGATCGACGACGCTCTCAATGTCACGGCCCGCTACGGCCGGCTTGCCGACTTCGTCGAAGTGGGCCAGCCGCTCACCTCCAGCGTTCCGCCGCTCATCGGCCTCGAGCAGGATATCGCTGCGCTTCGGCAGTCGCTCGGGACTGTTGTCGATATTCCTGCGGTCTCGATCATCGCCGACGGAAAGCAATCCCCGCGCCTCAATCTCACGGTTCTCTGGTCGACCGAGGAAGAGACGTACATCCTGCTCATCTCGCGTGCCGTGCCGCGGTCCGATCTGCAGATCGAATTCAGCCGGCAAATCCGCGGCCGGCTGCTCGCCGAGGGCGAGCTCAAGAGACAAGTCCGTCGACCTCGCGCGCGCCAACGCGCAGCTCGAGCGTGCCAATCACGATCTCGAGGAATTCGCGGCGATCATTTCGCACGATCTCGAAGGCGCCGATGCGGGCTCTACGCTATCTCGCCGACGATATCGAGAGAGAGCTGGGAGAAGCGATATCAAGTCATGGCGCGCGATAAGCTCGCGCACCTCAAAGAGCAGTCGCGGCGCATGTCGGACATGCTGACCGCGCTCCTCGTATACTCGAGTGCGGGCCGCAAGGCCGAGGTGTTGGAACTCGTCGATACGCGGGCTCTCGTACGCGGCATCGTCGGATCGGTGCACCGCGGACCGGCGTTCAGGATCGAGGTGGAGGGTGTCTGGCCGGTGCTCGAGACGCTCAGGGCGCCGCTCGACCTCGTGCTGCGCAATCTCATCGACAATGCCGTCAAGCACCACGACCGGGAGGACGGCGTTGTGCGGGTGGTGGGTGCCGACGGAGCCGCTGAGCTCGAGATCAGCATTTGCGACGATGGACCCGGCATTGCGCCCAAGCACCGCGAGGCGATCCTTTTGCCCTTCCGTAAGCTCTCCGAGCACAGCGACGGGCAGGGCATGGGCCTCGCCGTGGTGAGCCGGACGCTCGAGATTGCCGGGGGGCGGCTCGTCGTGCTCACCTGCCCGAACGGGGGTCGCGGCGCGACATTCCGCGTTCTCTGGCCCAAGACCATAACCTGCTAGCAAGACTGGACTCATCTTCCTGAACGCCTGAGATCATGATGCCCAGGTTTTGGGCAGAGATGGATCTCGACTGGGACGATGGTGCTATTGGCGCACGGCACGGGGGAGCCTAAACTCACTTTGTGGCTAAGCCTGCCGGTGGGTGCTGTCACCGTGCAAATTTGAGCGGGCTATGATAAGTATAATCAGCGCGGCAATATTTCGGGACGCGCGGCCCCTGTTCTCGCATTTCGCCCGAGCAGGGGGGGCGAAAGAAGTTTCATGACTGCGTCATCAGCCGGATCGGGCGGCGATTTCCTCACCAAGAAGAGCGATATTACCAAGCTCAGACAGGAATTGCCGACACTCACGGATGTGTTGATCGTCGAGGACGAGACGATTGACGCGGATCGCCTCAAGGCAACGCTCCGCGTCATGTTCGGCTACGATCTCGAGGTCCGGCGCGCCGCGACGCTCGGGCAATGCCGTCGACAGTGTCGTGGCGAGAAAGCCCGATCTCGTCTTTCTCGACGATGTCTTGAAGCCCTCCGACAACGCCTCGTCGACGATTCCCTATCTTCGGGGTGCGAAATACGAGGGTCCGATCGTCGTGGTCAGCGGCCAGGTGACGCGAAAAAGGCGGGACGACCTTCTGGCGGCCGGGGCGACTGACGTTATCCACAAGGATGATGTGGACAGCGTGCGTCTCGGGGAAGCGCTTTTGCGCGTCTTCAAATGGCAGCCCGAGGCCGAAACGAAAACTGTCGATGCCCGTAAATGAGAAGCCTGTCACGTTCAAAAAAACTTCCCAGAATCAAAGACATAAAATCCTGATCCGGCCGTGATCGGCTTTTGGGCCCGCTTCTGATCCTCGTTCAGGAGGCTGTGCCGCTCCGACACAGCCGTTAGTCATATCGGGCAAAATCTGTGATTTCCTGCCGCAGCTGCACAATTCTGGCCTTTATTGTGCTGTTCCAACGTGCTGCAAACTGAAGATCAACAAACAAAGCACGAGGGAAATGATGAAGCGACAGCGGGCCCTTGTCCTGTGCCTTCCCATTCTTGGAGCTACTGCCGCCGCAGCTGAAGACTTTCAGCTCCCGCCGGAGGTTACGCCTCAGCTCCGCGCCGCCTGTGAAACAGATGTCCGGCGGCTGTGTATCGGCAACGCACCGACGGTCGCCAAGGTGAAGCGGTGCGTCATGCTCAAGTATTTCCAGCTTGGCAAGAAGTGCCAGGTCGAGCTGGCTTCGATCGGCTTCAGCCGCTAGGAGCGGTGCCAGGGCGGGCTTCGACTCCGGCAAAGCTCCGTCCCTGCTTCCCGATCGGAAAGAGAGAAATCCCAATGCCGCTAACCCCTCGGGGTTGGCGGCATTCTCTTTATCCGGGTCGACTTGGAACATGGGCCATCTTGGTCCAGCTCATTTTTCTAACCATTTGTTGTTTCGAAATTTTGATCCACTTCATCGGAGCGCGACCGGCCATTTGCTTGGCTGCGATGAAATCCCCACCATTGTTCAAGTTTCTGTGATTGGGAAAACATCCTGACAGCCGCGGGAAATGCGCCCGTGGATGTGCTGGTATAACATCCCTATCGTGCCCCGGCGATTGGTTGACACGGGCGGCGGTCGAGACTGCCGAACCTTCATCGGCACTCGCAGGCACCAAGTCAGTCGGTCGTGAATTTTATCCGGGGAGCTAGGAATGTAAATCAGAAGTCCAGGGCGACCCAGCTCTTGGGTTCAGGCTGCATCAATTTCCTGCAGCCAACGATCCGAGCGGATCCCCCAGTGGGTCCAAGAGCGTTTGTCGCACGGAGTTCAATTCTTCTCGAGACTGCGTGTCCTTCCTCCAGCGGCGTTCTCGCCGCCGGCGGAGCGAGGAGGAGTTGCGTCCGCGCGATCAAGGAAAAACAACACTGGGTTTCTAGGAGAGGAGACCGAAATGAAGCAGAAGCTAAGCCTGATTGCAGGCGGCCTCTTGGTAGCCATGCTTGGCCTTTCCGGCCAGGCGCTGGCAAACGACGAGGTCGAGAAGCGGGCGGCGAATCCCAACGAATGGGGTGCGCCCGGCCGTGACAACAAGCTGACGCGGCATAGCCCGCTCGCCGATATCAACGCCGGCAACGTCGGCAAACTGCAGATGGTCGTGGTCGCAGTCAACCGGCGCACTGCGCGGCCACGAGGGCCAGCCGGTCGTGATCGAGGATGTCGGCGGCAAGCCGATGATGTTCTTCGTCTCGGGCTGCCCGAACATGGCCCAGTGCAACATCGCGCAGGGCCTCGATCTTTCTGACCCCGACAATCCGAAGCAGATCTGGAACTACGTCAAGACGACGGACCGCGATGAATCGGCCGTGCCGCGCGCCTGCTGCGACACCGTCAACCGCGGCCCCGCCTACGCCGACGGCAAGCTCTTCTACGGCACGCTCGACGGCTTCCTGATCGCGCTCGACGCCGCCACCGGCAAAGAGGCCTGGGTCGTCAAGCACGCCTGGCCCGAGAAGGGCGAGACGAGCACCAGCGCTCCGCTCATCGCTGAGAACCTCGTCATCCTCGGCTTCGGCGGCGACGAGTTCGCGGCCCGCGGCCGCGTCACGGCCTACAACCTCAAGGACGGCAAGAAGGTCTGGGAGTGCCATTCGACCGGCCCGGACAAGGACGTGTGCCTGACGGCCGAGACCAACAAGGCCAACCCGCACTACGGCACGGCCGGGCAGGATCTCGGCGTCAAGACGCACCTCGGCGAGGACTACAAGATCGGCGGCGGTGCGGCGTGGGCTTGGTTCAGCTACGATCCCGAGCTCAAGATGGTCTACTACTCGACCGGCAACCCCGGCCTCTGGAGCCCGGCCTATCGCTGCTCGAAGAAGACCCACGAAGAGTGCAACACGGGCGAGTTCGACAACAAGTGGTCGATGACCATTTTCGGCCGCAAGGTCGAGACCGGCGAGGCCGTGTTCGCCTACCAGATGACGCCCTTCGACCAGTGGGACTATGACGGTGTGAACGAGAACATTCTCACCGACATGGACATCGACGGCAAGAAGGTCAAAGCGCTGACGCACTTCGACCGCAACGGCTTCGCCTACGTCCTCGACCGCACGAACGGCACGCTTCTGCGCGCCAACAAGTACGTGACGGTGGACTGGGCCGAGAAGATCGACATGAAGACGGGCCGTCCGATCAAGGTGCGCGAGCACTCGCCGCTCGAGCGTGGCCGCAACGTCTCTGCCTGCCCGTCGGCGATGGGCGGCAAGGACCAGCAGCCTGCTTCGGTCGATCCGAAGGAGCCGAACATGTTCTATGTGCCGACCAACAACTGGTGCATGGAGCTCGAGCCCCAGGAGCGCACGCACACGAACCAGGGCACGGTCTACGTGTTCGCGAACGTGTACATGTATCCTGAGAAGCCCGGCACGACCGGCAAGATCAAGAAGTTCGACGTCTTGACCGGCAAGTCCGAGTGGGAGATCCCGGATCCTTATCCGAATTGGGGTGGCACGCTCAACACCGACGGTGGCCTCGTGTTCTACGGCTCGCTCGGCGGTGATTTCCGTGCAGTCGATCGCAAGTCCGGCAAGATCCTCTGGAGCCGCAAGCTCGCTTCCGGCTCGATTGCGAACCCGATCACCTACAAGGTGAAGGGCAAGCAGTACGTGTCGATCCTGTCAGGCATCGGCGGCTGGATCGGAGTTCCCGTCACGGCTGGCCTCGATCTCAACGACAAGTTCGGTGCGATCGGTGCCACGGCGATGACGAAGGCTGCCAACCTCGACAAGATCCCGCAGGCAGGAACGCTCTTCACGTTCCGGGTCTACGAGTGACCTAGACAGAAGCCCTAAGCGCCCGGTGTCGCAAGACGCCGGGCGTTTTTCATATGTGGTGCCGTCTCTTGCGGCGTTCTGCCCGGCGACATGGCGCGGCTGCGGTCTGCGCCCGCCGCAGCGGCAATTGCTTGGCCAGGAAGCCTTCCCGCGTCTCCTTGCTGCCGGCAGGCAGGGCCGGTATAAGCATGATAGGTACGTTATAACATGTGTGGACATTACGTGAGAGACCCCTTCACCCGGCTCCTGACATTGACATTGCTGATGTCATTGGCGGCGGGAGCCGTATCCGCTCAGGAGCGCTCTCGGGCCAATAAGGAGTTCGACGAGCTCACGGCTGCCGAGAAGACCGCGGCGAAAGCCTCGGGCAAGGCGCTGTTCGAAAGCAAGAAGCTCGCAGAGCTGCGGGTATGCGGTGATCCCGGTAACATGCCGCTGTCCTCCAATGATGGCCAAGGCTTCCAGAACAAGATCGTCGACGTCCTCGCGCGCGCAATGGGCACGCGCGTCACGTACTTCTGGCGCCCCTACATTGAGCGCGGCATCACGCGTCAGACCTTCGAGAACAACGACTGCGACATTCTCGTCGACATGCCGGCGAACTACGCGAGCGTGCTGACGACGAACCCGGTCTATCGCACGACCTATGTGCTCGCCTTCCGCGGTGACCGCGGTCTCGACATCAAGGATCTCGACGATCCGAAGCTCAAGGAGCTGAAGATCGGCGTCTATCAGACCTCGGCACTGCGCGAGGTGCTGAAGCGCCGCGGCCTCAGCACGAACATCGTCCTCCACACGATCAGCCGCAACGGCGATCTCCTGCCAGAGCAGCAGCCGTCGCATCAGGTGCAGCAGGTGATCGACGGCCAGCTTGACGTAGCGGCCGTCTGGGGTCCCTTCGCGGGCTGGTTCAAGACCATGAAGGGAGCGCCGCTCACCATCCTTCCCGTCAACCTCATGGAGGACGAGGTTCCGCTCGAGTTCGACTTGGCACTTGCCGTCCGGCCCACCAACGTCGTCATGAAGTACGCGCTCGAGTATGCGCTCGATGCGAGTCGGGCTGAGATCGAGAAGATCCTCAAGGATTACGGCGTGCCGCTCGTGCAATGCAGCCGGTGTGTGGTCCCAGGCGATCTTCCGGCGCATGGCTCCTACACGAAACCGTTCGAAGTGAGCGAGGGCCCCAAGGTCCAGGCCTCGCCGGATCAGCTCGTCACGCACGAGCGGCTCGAGAAGTGGCTGGCCGAGGGTGCGGATGTCCAGCAAGAGCTCGCCAACGCGGTACTCGCCTCGGACGCAGAACGGATCCGCTTCCTGGTCGAGAAGCGCGGCGACCTCAACAAGCTCGATGGACAGGGCTACGGCGCGCTTCAGAGCGCTGCGCGGGGACGTGCCGACAAAATCATTCCACTGCTCATCGAGCTCGGGGCCGATCCCAACGGTCGCGACAGCGACGGAATGACCGCGCTCATCCATGCCGCGAGCCGCAACCATGTGCCGGCCATCAAGGCGTTGCTCGATCGCGGCGCGGATATCGACGCCAGCGTGCCGGGCGGCTTCACGGCGCTCGCCATCGCGATCGAGGAGGGCAAGCTCCTGGCGGCCAAGGCACTGATCGAGAGCGGTGCGTCCGTCAATGTGACTGCCGGTACGGATCGGGTCACGCCCCTCATGTCGGCTGCGAGCCAGCTTGCAGTCGGCGAAGCGGCCAAGGAGATCGAGCGCCGCCAGGGATTGAGGTCGACCGACATTGCGAACGCGCTCATCGAGCGAGGTGCAAACGTGAATGCGGCAAACTCGGCGGGCGTGACCGCACTCATGATCGCTGCCGCGCGCGGCAATATCCCGATGATCGGCCTCCTGCTCGAGGCCGGGGCGGATCCGAATGCGAAGGCAGCAGACGGAAAGACTGCGATCGACATCGCCAGCGGCAATCTCAACGAGGATGCGGTCAAGTCGATCAAGCTTTTCGAGGCGACGATCTCGGAGCGCGCGGCGCCAGCCGGCGACGCCCAGGGACCGGCAAAGGAGAAGATGTGAAGGCACAGTCTTCTCCGTCGCTTCCGAGCGGCCGCGCGCAAGCCAACCCAATGCAAGCAGGGGACGAGGCGTCGCAGACTTCCTGCGACTTCAAACACCTCGATGCCGAGGTGGTTCAGTAACGAAAGACGAGAAGAAGGGATGAAAAACGTGACTAAAGGAATATGGGGCGTCCTCACAGCGGCCGCGATGAGCGTTGCCGTAATGTCCGCATCGGGGGCGCGGGCGGAGGATGCGGCGCCTGCCGCACCGGCGGCGCAGCCCGCCGACAAACCCGCCGGAGATGCGAAGGCGGACGCGGCCGCTCCGGCGGCGCAGCCTGCCGACAAAGCCCGCCGCCGGCGACTGCCAAGCCGCCGCGAGCCGCGGCGCCGCCGCGCCTGCTGCTGCAGGTGGCAAGATGACGCCGCTCGAGAGGGTGGAAGCGGCGCCCAAGGGGACGCTCAAGAACCCCTATTCGAGCGAAGACGCCGCGGTGGCCGAGGAAGGCCACAAGATCTACATGGGCGCCTCCTGCAATGGTTGCCACGGCGGTGGCGGGGGCGGCGGCATGTGTCCGCCGCTCACGAACGAAACGTGGGTCTACGGCGGCGACGACGACACGCTTTTCCGGCTGATCACGCTCGGCAGCGATGAGCTCAAGAAAAAGTACAGTTTGTCCCGCAAGGGCCAGGAGAACGTCGTCGGTCCGATGCCGCCGTTCGGGAGCATCGTCACGGACGAGGACAAGCTCTGGAAGGTCATCGCCTGGGTTCACTCGGTGTGGAAAGGCAGGCCGGAGAAGAAGACTTGGCAGTAGATCCGCGAGATGGCCAACGCCAGCGCCGATGCAGGCGCTGGCTGCTTGGTGCTAACGGCCGGCGTCATGCTTTGGGTTTCGGCGGCTGCGATCGCAGCCGCCGATCCGACGACGCCTGCAGAGACGCCGCCCGAGCATCTCGAGACCAAGATCGTCTATCTCGGCAAGCGCTACGCCGAGCCGCCGCCGCTGTCGCTTCTGGACAAGATCCTGACCGACGAAGGCGTGCAGGGCGCGCGCCTCGCGATCAAAGAAAACAACATGACGGGGCGTCTCGTCGAGCAGCACTACGAGATCGTCGAGGTCATCGCTCGACGAGAAAGACGACATCGCGGCCAAGGCCAAGGAGGTGCTGGCGGCGGGCCACAGGCTGATCGTTGCCGATCTCGAGGCGGCCGATCTCCTCGCGGTCGCCGATCTACCGGAGGCAAAGGATGCCGTCATTCTCAACGCCCGCAGCAGCAATGACGGGCTCCGCCAGGAAGGCTGCCGGACAAACGTGTTCCATGTCATTCCCAACTGGGCGATGCGGGCGGATGCTCTCGCTCAGTACCTGATTTGGAAGAAGTGGCGGCGTTGGCTCGTCGTCGCGGGCAACACGCCTGCCGACAAGGAGTATCTGGCGGCCATCAAGCGCGCGGCGACGAAATTCGGAGCCAAGATCGTCGAGGAACGTGCCTATACTTTTGACGCAGGCTCGCGGCGCACGGATACCGGCCACCAGCAAATCCAAACCCAGATGCCGCTGTTGACGCAGGGTGCGCCGGACTACGACGTCGTCTATGTCGCAGACGTCGGCGAGGCGTTCGGCGACTACCTCATGTACCGCACGTATGAGCCGCGCCCCGTGGTCGGCTCGCAGGGGCTGCAGGCCGTCGCGTGGCACAGGTCGTTCGAGCAATACGCGGGCACGCAGCTCCAGAACCGGTTCGAGAAGCAGGCCAACCGCATCATGACCGAGCGCGACTACACGGCGTGGCTTGCGGTGCGCGTCTTGGGCGAGGCCGTGACGCGCACGTCGAAGAATAGTGTCGATGACGTGCGCGCTTTCATTCTCTCGAAGGACTTCGAGGTCGCGGGCTTCAAGGGAGTCGGCCTGCACATTCCGCAGCTGGGATCACCAGATGCGCCAGCCGATCCTGCTCTCGGGGCCGCGCACGCTGGTTTCGATCTCGCCGCAGGACGGGTTCCTGCATCAGAAGTTCCTGACCGACACCATGGGCTTCGATCAGCCCGAAACGAAGTGCCGGCTCGAAAAATAAGAAAGCACGAGGAGAGGAACGCACAATGATCCGTTACGCCGCCGCCGCGACCGTCGCGGCGGGTTGTCTGATTGCTTTGACGCCAGCGCATGCCGCGACGATCTTCGTCTCCAACGAGAAGGACAACACGTCACCGTTCTCGACAGCGAGACGTTGAAGATCGTGAAGACCATTCCCACCGGCGCGCGCCCGCGGGGCATGGTGCTGACCCCGGATTTCAAGGAGCTCCTGGTCTGCGCCGGCGACGACAGCCGGCTCGATGTCATCGACACGGAAAAGCTCGAGGTGGTGCGCACGCTAGGCTCTGGTCCCGATCCCGAGCTGCTCGATGTCGATCCCACGGGCGAGACGGATCTACATCGCCAACGAGGACGAAGGCTACGTGACGGTGATCGAGCGCGCGGACGGCAAGGTGCTCGCGGAAGTTCCGGTCGGGGTCGAGCCCGAGGGCATGGCGGTATCGCCGGACAACAAGTTCACGGTCGCGACCTCCGAGCAGACGAGCATGGCGCACTTCATCGACAACGCGACCTTCAAGGTGACCGCGAACGTGCTCGTCGATACGCGTCCGCGCGTTGCGGAATTCACGCGCGACGGCAAGCTCGTGTGGGTGACGGCCGAAATCGGCGGCACGGTCGCCGTGATCGATCCGGTGTCGCGCAAGGTCGTCAAGAAGTTCGGATTTCAGATTCCGGGCGTCAGGCCGGAGCTCATTCAGCCCATGGGCGTGCGCTTCACCAAGGACGGCAAGACGGCGTTCGTAGCGCTGAGCTCGGCCAATCGCGTCGCGGTGGTCGATACGGAGACCTATCACGCCCAAGGAGTACATTCTCGTCGGGCAGCGGCCGTGGCACATGGCGCTCAATCCAGAGGGCACGAAGCTCTTTGTCGCGAACGGCCTCACCAACGACATGACGGTCGTCGACGTCGCGACGCTCAAGCCCGAGAAGTCGGTCCCCGTCGGCCGGCTGCCGTGGGGGGTCGTGATCAAACCTTGACCGCGCAAGAAGCCGCCCGCCCATCTGGGGTGACTGCGGGCAAAGCCTCAAGCGCGGGGCGCCTGCTAGTTTGGGAGGGCAGGCACCGGATGCGCAACGCATCGGTCTCCGCTTATCCGTCGCACATGCGGCGGCCTTTTTTGCGCCCATGAGCACTTTTGCCGCGGCTACGGCACCGGCCGCCTCGCAATCAGCGCCGTCATCCAGAATCTTGGATGAGCGGCGAGTGGCCCGGGAGGCTGCAAGGGATCGCCATTGCGGTGCAATATCTGTGGCCAGGGAATAAACGCGGAGCTGATTCGTTCTCATCATGCCCCGTGAGGTTTCCAATAGCCCTTCGCGAGGTACCATCAAGCCCCCTAGCCCGCACTAGGGGGCTTTTTTCTTGGGCTGAAGACGTCGCCCCCTTTGCGGGTGCTTCGCACTTGCACCCCAAGTCTCGCACCCGCGAAGCAGGAATAAGCGTGCACCAAACCCGTTATCTCCTTAGCCCTACGTGTGAAATCCTGTTTCGTGGATAACAGCGCACTCAGGGCTTGAGTTTGTAGCGTCGCCAATGGTTCCGGCCATGGAACCCTTCGGCAACAAGAACGTAAACAAAAGACGCACACGGGAGGCTCGGCACGATGTCTACCTTGGCAATCATCGGCATGGTCATCTGGACTCTCGTCAGCGGGGTCGTCTATGCGGCGCTCGTGGCGGGCTCGCGAGCCGACGATCTCTGGGGCTACGACGATCTCAGTTCTCGTCGCTCATAGATCGGTCGCCACGTAGCTGCGTCCGCTGATTGGACGGCGATGTGAGCTCATGGCCTTTGCTGGTGCGCGCGCTGTGCTCCGTCTTCTCCCAATAGAAGGGCGCCGCTGCGAGCTGCCAAAGAGCGCGATAGGCGGCGCAGGAGATGAGAAGCCAATAGGCTGGCATCAGGAGTGCATGCACGGCTAGGCCTCCCCAGCCGCGGCGTGTCACCGCCATACCGCCGAGTGCAACGCCGGTCGCGTAGCCCGTGACAAGATTGAAGAGGCCAAGCCACCACAGCATCTGACCGGTAATCGAGTTCCCTGAGATGACGAGGCCTCCGTAGACGGCGTCGAGCATGGCGAGCGCGTAGAACCAGGGGTGGACGAGCGCCGACAGCAGCAGGCCTCCCATGAGAACCTGCAGCCCGATAAAGGGTCTCACGCCGAGTTCGCGCAGGAGACGGAATGGCTCGCGCATATGAACGAGATAGGTCTGCATCCAGCCCTTGAGCCAACGCGTGCGCTGTCCGAGCCAGATTGCGAAGGTTTCGGGCGCTTCCTCCCAAGTCGTGGAGCCGAGGACCTCAACACGCCAGCCGCCTCGGGCAAGCCGAATCCCGAGATCGGCATCCTCTGTCACATTGTAGGGATCCCAACCGCCGACCTCCTCCAGGACACGGCGCGGAAAGTGGTTCGATGTGCCGCCGAGCGGAACCGGAAGCCGCAATCGCTCGAGCGCCGGCAGAAGGCAATCGAAAAGGGCCGTGTACTCGATCGCGAATTGCCGGGTGAGCCATGTGTCGTCGGAATTGTAGACGTTGAGACGCGCCTGCACGCATCCGAGGTCAGGCGCGGCGCGAAGGCTGCAAAGGGCGCGGCGGAGCTGATCCGCCTCCGGCATGTCCTCGGCATCGTAGACAACGATATAATCGCCCGTCGCCTGCGCGAAGGCGAAGTTCAGGGCGCGGGGCTTGGTGCGCGGCTCGCCGTCGGGCACGACGACGACCTGCATGTGCTGAGGAAGCTCTGCGGCCGCCAGTGAGGCCTGGGTCTCTGGGTCCAGGCTCTCGGCGATGAATACGATCTGCAATCTATCCGCTGGGTAGTCGAGCGCGGAGAGGGCGCAGACAAGGTCGGGAACGACATTGGCCTCGCGAAAGAGCGGGACCAACACGGTGTAGGGCGCGAGGTGCTCGTCTCCGCCCACATCCAATCCCGGCTCGCGGGATGCACCGTTTCCGGAACTGGCATGCCAAAGGGCGAATGCGCGCAGCAGCACGACGCAGAGAAAGGGCAGTGCCAATATGGCGAGGAACGCGGCCAGCGCTGGCCGGACGGCAAGGCCACCGCCGACAATGACCGCGCCCGCCAGCAAGACGATGGACGCCTGCTGCCACATCCACATCGGCTCTGCGGCGGAATGCTCGGGGCGAATGCGGCGCAGGAGATTGACGGCGCGGTCGAGCCGCTCGTCCTCTTGCGTGCCGCCTCTTTGCGCCGCTCCGTCGATCACGGGAGAAGCGGGCATACCAGGGAGGAGCGGTGATGCGTCAGCCAGCGCCACCAAAGGCGGCGCAGCCTGAAACGGGGGCGTCTCAGCTCCAATAGAATCCGGCCGGCGCGAATGCCGCATGATACGCGTCAGTTTTGGCCGCACCTCAAAAGAGGTTCGGCCAAACTAAACGCGTTTCAGCAGGCCCGAAAGATATTTTCGAGGTCCTGGCGAATGGTTTCGAGCGCGCGGCGGGCGTCGCTGCGTTCCTCACTCACATAGTACTCGATGAGAATCTCGAGCTTTTTCAGAACGTCATCGACATTCTGGGCTTTGGCAAGAAGTGCCTCGCTGGAAAGGGCTACGATTTTATCGATTTCCGGTTCGAGGACATGCGTCTCCCAAATGTTGAGAAGATGCGGCGGGCACGTGCCTTTTCGTGCCGCCGCATATGCTTGCTTGCCCATACTGCCGATGGTTTCCGTGCAAGTCCGATACTCACCATACACTGAGTGAAAGTCGCTTCTTATCGCTTCCATGTTCTTCACTGCGGGTGGTTAGGCGCGAACGTATTTTCGTTCGGCTGCTTCTCGTTATGCCGCGAGATCGACCCTGAGCAGATCCTCTTCGACGACGACCGGCCCTTCAATTCCACTGGCTTGGCGGAGATTGTTGAGCAGCTCGTCGCCGATCTCCCAAAGGCCGGCAATGGTCGTGACCTTGCCGATCTTCTTCGGCTCGCCGAGACGCTCGCAATGGCAGTTGGCGCGCTTCAGCACCCGCTCCATGTGGACGTCGACGACGGAGACGATGAAATCCAACCCGGCGCGCATGCCGACCTCAGTCATGCCGCAGAGAAGCTCCGCAGTCGTTCGGTTGATTAGCTTGTCGGAACGCTCCGCAAGCGCCTCATGGTCGACGGAAAAGCGAGAGCTCTCCCAGATGCGCGGCGAGCGCACCGACTGGTTGGGCGGCAAGAGCTCAGAAAAGACGTCCGAAAGCATATTGGGGCCGGTGGTCGGCAAGAGCCGGACCGTGCCGCGAATTCTGCTGTCGGCATCCTCAGAGACAAGGTAGAGAGGATCGAGCTTGTCGAATTGATCCACCTCCCAGCCGTTTTCAACCTTCACCGACCAGGCCAAACGCTCTGCGAATACACGCGCCCGAAGACGGTGCATGGCATCCATTTGTTGGGGGTAGCGGAAACGTTCGTGTCCAGGAATTAGCTTGATCATACGCATCCTCCTGCTTCTGTTGTTCAGCAGGAGGAGAGCGTAGATTCATCGGAGTACAGACGGACACTGTCCAAGTGGACAGTTGCTTAGGAAACGTTGACGATGCCGAGTGCTACAGCCTTGGCAACTGCCTGGGTCTTGGTCAAACAGTTCATTTTGTGGCGGGCGGTATCGAGGTAGAATTTCACGGTCCGCTCGCTAATGTTCAAGATTACGCTGGTGTCCCATGTGCTTTTGCCGACGGCCGCCCATTTCAGGCACTCGACCTCCTTCTCAGACAACTCGAGAAAGACACTTGTCGGCGCTCCATGTTTCTTGAGAACCTGGTTGTGAAAGTAATGGGCAACGACGTGGAAGTCGCGCAACGCGACGCGCTTGAAGGACTGCCATTCGATAGGGCTCATATCGGCATTGACGCTGAATATGGCAGTTTCGCCGTGAATGCCGCGCACGGGGAAGGTCAGCCCCTGTGTACCTACTCCGAATTCCTTTGAATCACGGAAGACCTGTCGCGATTTTTCTATTTTGTCGTGCATCTCCGACCAGTCGAGCGGAAGGAGGCTCGTCAGGCCCATACGGACGACGGGATCAATCGAGACGAATTCCTGGGTTACGTAGTGCTTGACCCAAGCATCGCTGTACGTGCACTGGACGTAATGCTGTCCGTGCGTGGGATGGGGAATGTTCACGCCGAGGTAGGCGACGTTGGTGAGGCCGTAGGTGTCCTTCGCGTAGGCGAGGAAAGCGTCGCCTTCGGTTTTTTCTTCAATTCCGGATACTCGATCGAGAAGATCGTAGAAGAGGTTGTCCAGCAGCTTGCCGCCCATAGCGTTTTCTTGTCTATGCAGTTCCACTAAGAGCTCCTGGCGATCCGCAAAGCCACAGGGAATCTTCCTAATCTTTGTACGTATCCGCAGCAATAGTCTTGCCACACCAGGCGGTTGAGATACAGAACGACGAGTGCGGATCGGGGCGCCAGATGACAAAGAGCGTTTAAATGGAGTTGCTTCAGGCTGTGACGGCTGGATTTGTGCACCGCAGAACGGCCTTGCTGAGCATGGCCACCCTTGGTGTTGCGGTTTTGTTCGTTATCGGAGTCTTGCTCGCCGTCTCGGGATCAGCAGTGCTGGGACAAGATGCCGATGCGACCGTCAAAGAAGGCGGCGCTCAGGAAGAGCCGCGGCGGGTCGTGGTGCGCTTCCTTACCGACGGCGATTTTCCACCGTTCAACTATTATGACGACGAAGGCGTCCTGGCCGGCTTCAACGTCGATCTGGCGCGCGCCATCTGTCTCGATATTGGTGCGGCCTGCGATATCAAGGTGCGGCCGTGGGAGGAGCTGTTCCTCGGGCTCAAGCGCGGGGACGCCGATGCCGTCATCGCGGCGCATTCGGTATCATCGCAGGCGCTTGCGGAGGTCGACTTTACGGATCGCTATTTTTATACTCCGGGCCGCTTCGCAGGACGGACAGGTGGCAGCAAGCTCGAGATCAGTCCGGACGGCCTCGACGGGGCCACGATTGGGGTGGCCAAGGGCACGGCGCACGAGGCCTATTTGCGCACGTATTTTCGCGACAGCAAGATCCTGACCTTCGAGAACCCCGAGCTCGCCCGCGAGGCGCTCCAGCAATCCAAGGTCGATGTTTTGTTCGAAGATGCGATCAGTCTGGCCTTTTGGCTCAACGGCTCACTCGCCCGGCAGTGCTGCGAGTTCAAGGGCGGTCCTTACTTCGAGCCCAAGTTCTTCGGAGACGGGATTGCGATCGCGGTGCCGAGAAACGATCCTCAGATCCGGACATTGATCAACGCGGCGCTCAAACGCGTCCGGCAGAGCGGACGTTTCCAGGAGCTCGTCGAACGCTACTTCCCGCTTAGGATCTACTGAGCATTCGGGCCGGCGCCGGGCGAGGGTGCTGGCCTCGCAGGTCACTCTCTCCATTTCTTTGCTGTTGCCCGGTTGTCATGTCGCTCGGCTATCATTGGCAGCGCGATCGGGTTCCGCTGGCCACGAGGGATTAGAGCCCCGAGGCGCGCCGGATTTCCTCCCTCCCATCCTCTCATTCGCCTGGGCCGGCGATGCATCTCGATATTTTCGTCGCCGGGCTCGTTGCCGCAGTGCCGCTCATGGTGCTCTTGGCGGCCACGATTGTTCATCAACGGCTTAGGTTCTGGCCGACGCCGGGTCCGGGAACCTGGCAGAGCCTGGCGTTCTGGTTCCTCTTCCGGACGTTCAACATAGCGACGCTGTCGCTGGCTGCCCTCGAGCACGAGGCGGAGTTCCGGCTACCATGGGATGTGCGGGGGCTGGGCTTGGCGGTGTTCTTGGGAAGCGGTGCGCTTTATCTCTACACCCTGTTCGCGCTGGGCCGTGCCAACACCTATTGCCGGCGCGGCGGGCTGGTCACGGGAGGCGTCTACCGCTGGACGCGTAATCCCCAATACGCAACCGTCATTCCCGCCTATGCAGGCCTTGCCGTCGCGGTGCCGTTGGCCGGCGTCATTACGCTCGCCGTCCTTCTCATCGGCGTCTACGTGCTCATGGCACATGCGGAGGAGCCATGGCTGCGCCTCCAGTACGGCGAAGCCTACGAGCGCTACAGCCACGCCGTACCGCGCTTTTACAACTTCATGCGCGCTTGGCGCATGCTTCGCGGGGTTACGCCCGGGCCGCTTCGGGCCAATGCGGTGGCGTCGAGGCGCGGCAGCAGGCGCACGCATAAACCATAATTGGCCTCCCGCAGGCAGATTCCTACCGACTGTCACATTCCTGAAACCTGAATCTCCTTTGAAATGGGGCGATCGCAAGTGATCTCGTCGCGACTCTCGGTTGGAGGCCAAGTCTCATGGAGACTGAAAGGTCATACCGCTCCCTCTTCATCTCGGACGTCCATCTCGGCACGCGCTCAGCCCAGGCAGAGATACTCTTGGATTTCCTCAAATACCACGAGGCGGAAACCATCTACCTCGTCGGAGATATCCTCGATTTTTGGCGCATCCGGCGCGGCGCCATCTGGCCGCAGGCCCACAACGACGTGCTGCAGAAGCTCCTGCGCAAGGTGCGCAAGGGAACGCGGGTGGTCTACATCCCGGGCAATCACGACGAGGGCATGCGCGACTACTGCGGCATGCACTTCGGCGGCATCGAGATCGAGCGCCAGGCCATCCACACAACGGCCGACGGGCGGCGCTACCTCGTCATGCACGGCGACGAGTACGATGTCGTCGTGCGCTATGCGCGGTGGCTGGCGTTCCTCGGCGACCGCGGCTACGAGCTCGCGCTGTGGTCCAATTTTCCGCTGAACTTCGTACGCCGGCGGCTCGGCCTCGGCTACTGGTCGCTGTCGAGCTATCTCAAGCTGCGCGTCAAGACCGCCGTCAACTTCATCGGCGAGTTCGAGAAGAATCTTGCCGACGAGGCGCGCCGGAGAGACGTCGACGGCGTGATCTGCGGCCACATCCACCACGCGGCGTCGCGTGACATCGATGGCATCCACTATGTCAACACCGGTGATTGGGTGGAGAGCTGTACCGCGATCGTCGAAACAGCGAGTGGACAGCTCGAGCTCGTCCGTTGGACCGACACTGTTCGCGCGCGGGGAGCGGAAGCACCGATGATCGAGGCGCTCAGAGCGGCCTGATGCGCATACTGGTGGCGACGGACGCTTGGCGGCCTCAGGTCAACGGTGTGGTGAGGACCTACGAGCGTCTCGCCGTCGAGGTCGAGCCTCTCGGCTCCCGTCTCTGCTTCCTGACGCCGTCCAACTTCCGGACGCTGCCGTGCCCGACCTATCCGGAGATCCGGCTGGCACTTCCTAGCTCGCGGTCATGCAGCGAGCAGGTCGACGCACTCGCGCCCGATGCCATTCACATTGCGACCGAAGGGCCCGTCGGCTGGATGGTGCGCGCTTACTGCAAGCGACGGCATATCCCCTTCACCACAAGTTTTCACACGCGCTTTCCGGAGTACCTGTCATCGCGGCTCGCGGTCCCCGAGTTCTGGATCTATGCGATCCAGCGGCGCTTCCACAATGCCGGTCGACGGCATCATGGTGGCGACCAGGAGCCTCGCCGATGATCTCGAAAAGCGCGGGTTCAAGCACCTCGTACCATGGACGCGCGGCGTGGACACAGCGCACTTCCGGCCGCGCTCCGTCCGCCGGTTCGGAGCAGATCCGGTCTTCCTCTATGTAGGTCGGGTTGCGATCGAGAAGAACCTCGATGCATTCCTGAAGCTCGATCTCCCAGGCCGCAAAGTGGTGGTTGGCGACGGCCCACAGCATTCCGCACTCAAGCGGCGGTATCCCGCGACGACGTTCATGGGTGATCGCCAGGGCGAGGACCTCGCGATCTGCTATTCGTCGGCCGACGTGTTCGTGTTTCCCAGCCGGACCGACACGTTCGGCATGGTGCTTCTCGAGGCCATGGCGTCCGGCCTGCCGATCGCGGCCTATCCGGTCACCGGTCCGATCGATCTCGTTACGCCGGGCGTCTCGGGTGTCCTTGCCCATGATCTGCGCGAGGCGGCGCTGGCCGCGCTCAAGATCGATCGCGAGGGGGTCCGGAACAGGGCGCTCGATTTCAGTTGGGAGCTCGCGGCGCGCATGTTTCTGGCGAACGTTGAGGCCGCGCTCGCTACCCAAGCCGGCCAGTATCCCGCGATGGCCGGGGCAGCCCAGGCGCGCTCGGCTTAAGTATACAAATGCGCAGCGCCACTGGCGCTCGCCGCGCGAGCCGCTATGGTTCGGGTTTCGCCTGGAGCGCCCCGAAAGCAGCCATGACCGATCGCCCGAAGCTCGTGTTCGCCGTTGGCGTTGGAATGGCATTCTGGGCGGCTCTGGCCGGGGAAGCGGAAGCCGCCAAGGCGTGCCGCATGAAGGGGCCCGATCTCTCGGTGTTCGGGATCAAGCTCAACGATGAAGAGAGCGCCATAAAGCAGGTCGGCTCGGGGCCGGCGATGATCGAGGACTCGGAGGATCTTCCGCGCACGCGTTTCGTCAGCAAGGACGGCGTGCAGGAGCTCATCCTCTACGTGCACTACGGTGCTCCCGTCGACGAATACGCAGAGGTCGAGGTCAAGCTTGCCGGGTCGGAAGCGATGACGCTCAACGAGCTGCCGACGGATGTGTTTGCAACCGGTCTCGGCGATCACGCTCGGCATGAGCCCGGCCGAGGTCGTCAAGCGGCTCGGCACGTGCATCAAGAGCCGCGACAAGCAGGGCGACGACGAGACCATCCAGTATGCCATCGAAGGCGCCGACAAGGACGACAAGCTCAAGGCGTACGGCTATCCGACGTACTATGCGGAATACGAATTCCGGAGCGAAAAGCTCGTGCGCTTCCGCTTCGGATTCGAATATCCCTGAGAGCTACTGGTGTGTTGCTTCAGCGCGGCCGGCGCGGACCACCGCCGGGTCCGAACGAAGACGGGGACGACGCAGCGCGCGCGTCCTTGTGGCGGAAATTGATGCGCCCTTTGGTCAGATCATAGGGCGTCATCTCAACCGTCACCTTGTCGCCGGCAAGAATGCGGATGCGGTTCTTCTTCATGCGTCCCGACGTGTAAGCGATCACCTCATGGCCATTGTCGAGCTTCACGCGGCAGCGTGCGTCGGGCAGCACCTCGGCCACCACGCCCTCGAACTCGAGCATCTCCTCTTTAGCCATTCACGCTCCCGGGGCTCGACCCATTGGTTGGGTTGATAAGATATGAGGGGTCATAAGACACAATGCGGGGAGCAGATATAATCCGCTCCCCGCAATTCGCAATCGGCCCGTGGTTCAGAGCGGGCGAAGATTCACAGCGGCGATCTTGCCGTTACGTCCGCGCTCGGTCTCGTAGGCGATCTTCTGGCCTTCGCGGAGCGTCTGCAGACCTGCCCGCTCGACGGCCGAGATGTGAACGAAGACGTCGGCGCCGCCTTCCTCCGGCTGAATAAAGCCGTAGCCCTTCTGACCGTTGAACCACTTGACTGTGCCGTTAGCCATTCCAGTTTCTCCAAAGCAAGGTTTTCGACTCCGGACCCGATTATCGGAGCCGTCATCAAATCGCGCGATGGAGACGTCCAGTGTCAGCACACGCGGCGCTGTCGCAGAGTGAACCAAGGCGTGTTCGATGGCCCTATATGGACCGGCTTTAATGCAAAGGCAAGATGTCGCTGGTGGGGTGGCGATATTGATCGATAGAGCAAAACCGAAGACAACATGGTGTTGTGTGCAAGTTAACAAGGCGATTTCTCTGGAACACATGCCAGTAAGGCTCGGAAGCATCGACTATTGCTGGAATGGTAAGATGAAAGGCGGCATCGGGCGCCTGAGTACGTGATTGTAAGCAGTCCTAACCTTGCGCGCCAAATTCTGGGGGCTGCTTTGTCTGTGTTCCTCCTACATCGACGAATTGTATGGGTGGTAAACTTTGCTCTGATACGAGGTAAGATTCCCTGTCCAAGGGCGGATTGTTTAGTGGACAGCGTCATGTCCCACTCGCGGCTGAACAAGGTCGCTTGAACGGCTCGGGTGGATGGGAAGGCAACGTATTTCAGTGCCGCTTGGGGAATGCGCGTCACGCGTTTGGGTCTGATATTTCCGCGCATCCAACGCGTTCGATGAAACACTGTTCTGGCCGCCCATCGGGGCGGGCGGTTCTCTTGCATTCCTCAAGGGACGCTCATATAACCGCGCTTCCGAGCCGCCCGGCGGGGCATGCCGTGGCGGCTTCGTATGCTGAGAAGAACCCATCGGCAGGAAGCTCGTCTTGCCAAGCCGCCGGCCCTACGGGCCGGGGGCGCAAGACGGCCGCGAAAGCGGCGGCCTGTTGGATCCGAGAAAGGATAGCAAAATGCCCAAGATGAAGACAAAGAGCGGCGCCAAAAAGCGCTTCAAGATGACTGGGACCGGCAAGGTCAGGGCCGCCGCCCAGGGCAAGCGTCACGGGATGATCAAGCGTCACGCGAAGTTCATCCGCAACGCGCGCGGCACGATGGTGCTCAACGACAGCGACGGCAAGATCGTCAAGAAGTACATGCCGTACAGCCGATAACGCTTGCCCTTGCAAGCCCGCGCAAATGCGCGCGGCTCGGCTGACCGTCGTCTAACTCATCAATGGGAGCACCACCATGGCACGCGTCAAGCGCGGCGTCACAGCACACGCCAAGCACAAGAAAGTCCTCAAGGCCGCCAAGGGCTATTACGGTCGGCGCAAGAACACCATCCGCGTCGCGAAGCAGGCCGTCGAGAAGGCGCAGCAGTACGCCTATCGCGACCGCAAGCGCCGGAAGCGCACCTTCCGCGCGCTCTGGATTCAGCGCATCAACGCCGCCGTGCGCGAGCACGGGCTCACCTACGGGCGATTTATCGACGGTCTCTCCAAGGCCGGTATCGAGATCGACCGCAAGGTGCTGGCCGATATCGCCGTCAAGGATGCGGCTGGCGTTCAAGGCGCTCGTCGACCAGGCAACGGCGGCAGTGAAGAAGGCCGCGGCCTGAAGCGCTTTGCCTGCCCACTTGTCATCCTCGGGCCCGGCCCGAGGATCCATGCTGCCTCTCGCGCCTGAGCCAGCCGACAGATGGATCCTCGGCATAACGCCTGAGGATGACAAATACGAGAGGTTCGCTCGCGAATGACCTCTGACACTCAGAGTTCGGATATCCAGCAGCTCGAAGCCGAGCTGCTGGCGCAGGTCGCGGGCGGCAGGCGATCTCGCGGCGCTCGAAGCCGTGCGCATCGCGGCGCTCGGCAAGAAGGGCCGCGTTCCGGAGTTGATGGCGAAACTCGGCACGCTCGCGCCGGAAGACCGCAAGTCATTCGGGCAGGCCGTCAACGGTGTGAAGGAGAGCATCGGTGCGGCGCTCGAGGCGCGCAAGGCGGCGCTCGAAGGCGAAGCGCTCTCGGCACGGCTAGCCTCCGAGCGTGCCGACGTCACGCTGCCCGTGCGTCCAGGTCCCGAGGCGCTGGGGCGCATTCATCCCGTGAGCCAGGTCTTCGACGAGTGCGTCGAGATCTTCGCCGACATGGGCTTCGATGTGGCCGAGGGGCCGGACATCGAGACGGACGAGATGAACTTCGGCAAGCTCAACATTCCGGCCGAGCATCCGGCGCGCCAAGAGCACGACACGTTCTATTTCGCGCCGAAGCCAGACGGCTCGCGGCTGCTGCTCAGGACGCACACGAGCCCGGTGCAGATCCGGACCATGGAATCGCGCAAGCCACCGCTTCGCATCATCGCGCCGGGGCGTGTCTATCGCTGCGACTCGGATCAGACGCACACGCCGATGTTCCACCAGATCGAAGGCCTCGTCATCGACGAGACGACGCACATGGGACATCTGCGCTGGGTGCTCGAGGAGTTCTGCAAGGCGTTCTTCGAGGTGGACGAGGTGAAGATGCGCTTCCGCGCTTCGCACTTCCCGTTCACGGAGCCGTCGATGGAGGTCGATATCGGCGCGGAGGCGATCGGCAAGCCGGGGCAGTGGCTCGAGATCCTGGGCTGCGGCATGGTGCATCCGAACGTGCTCCGCAACTGCGGGCTCGACCCCGAGAAGTACCAGGGCTTCGCCTTCGGCATGGGGCTCGACCGGCTCGCCATGCTGAAATACGCCATTCCGGATCTGCGCTCGTTCTTCGCGGCGGATCTGCGCTGGCTCCGCCACTACGGGTTCTCGGTGCTCGACGTGCCGACGCTCGCCGGCGGGCTTTCGAGCTAGGAATTCCCCATGAAATTCACGCTGTCCTGGCTCAAGGAGCATCTCAAGACCAAGGCCACGGTCGACGAGATCGCGACCAAGCTTTCCGCGATCGGGCTCGAGGTCGAGAGCGTCGACAATCCCGGCGCGAAGCTCGGCGCGTTCCGTGTCGCGCGCATCGTCGAAGCCAAGAAGCACCCGAACGCCGACAAGCTTCAGGTCGTCATGGTCGAGGTCGAGCGCGGCAAGCCGCCGCTCGAGGTCGTGTGCGGCGCGCCGAACGCGCGCGCGGGCCTCGTCGGCGTGTTCGCGCCGCTCGGCACCTACATCCCGGGCTCGAAGATCACGCTCGAGAAGAAGCCTGTTCGCGGTGTGGTCTCGAACGGCATGATGTGCTCGGCCGCCGAGCTCGAGCTCTCGAACGAAGCGCAAGGCATCATCGAGCTCGAGCCGGACATGGAAGCCCATATCGGCGAGAGCTACGTCGATGCGGCGGGTCTCAACGATCCCGTGTTCGAGGTGAAGCTCACGCCGAACCGGCCCGACTGCACGGGCGTGCGCGGGATCGCGCGCGATCTCGCGGCGGCGGGGCTCGGCACGATGAAGCCCGAGAAGGCCATCTCCGGCGTCGAGGGCGGTTTCCCGTCTCCGGTGGACGTCAAGCTCGAGTTCTCGAAGGAGACGCGTGACGCCTGCCCGGTGTTCGCGGCGCGCTACATCAAGGACGTGGAGAACGGACCGTCGCCGGCGTGGCTGCAGAACCGGCTCAAGGCCGTGGGCCTCAGGCCTATCAATGCCCTCGTCGATGTCACGAACTACATCAGCCAGGATCGCGGGCGGCCGCTGCACGTCTACGACGCCGACAAGATTTCGGGCGCGGTGCGCGCACGTCTCGGCAAGGCGGGCGAGAAATTCATGGGTCTCGACGGGCGCGAGCATGCCGTCGACGAGCAGATGTGCGTCATCGCCGATGACAAGGGGCCGCTCGGTCTCGGCGGCGTGATCGGCGGCGAAGCCTCGGGCTCGACGGAAGCAACGAAGAACGTGCTCATCGAGTGCGCGTGGTTCGATCCTCTGCGCACGGCGGCCACGGGCCGCAAGACGGGCCTCGTGACCGACGCGCGCTACCGCTTCGAGCGCGGTGTCGATCCCTACTCGGTTCTGCCGGGGCTCGATCTTGCGACGCAGATGATCCTCAAGCTCTGCGGCGGCAAGCCGTCGAAGGCGAAGATCGCCGGCAAGGCGCCCGACACGCGGCGCGAAATCGAATTCGACATGGGCCGGGTCGAGAAGCTCGCGGGTCTCAAGATCGACAAGGATGAGATCAGGGCCATTCTCGAGGCGCTCGGCTGCGAGATCAGCGGCCGAGGTTCGAAGGTCGAGGTGACGACGCCGTCGTGGCGGCCGGACATTCACGGCGCTGCCGATCTCGTCGAGGAGGTGGTGCGGATCGCCGGCATCGACCGGGTGCCGCCGACGCCGCTGCCGCGCATGAGCGGTGTCGCGCGTCCCGTTCTTACCGAGCGCCAGAAGCGAGCGCGGCGCGCGAAGCGTGCGCTCGCTGCGCGCGGCTTCGTCGAGGCGGTGACGTGGTCGTTCATTCCGCGCGAGCAGGCCCAGCTCTTCGGCGGCGGGGCGGACGCGCTCGAGCTGGCGAACCCGATTTCCACGGAAATGTCGTCGATGCGGCCGGGGCTGCTGCCCGGACTGCTTGCCGGCGTCGGCCGCAACCGCAACCGCGGACACGCGGACTTGGCGTTGTTCGAGCTCGGCCAGGCCTATCGCGGCGAAGCGCCGAGCGATCAGTATCAGGGTGTCGCCGGCGTGCGCGCCGGCACGGCGCATTTGACCGGCGCGGGACGGCACTGGGACGGCGCGGCACCGGATGTCGATGTCTTCGACGCCAAGGAAGACGTCACGGCGCTCCTCGGCGCGCTCGGCTTCGATGCCGCGAAGGCGCAGATCACGCGCGATGCGCCGGGCTGGTATCATCCCGGCCGCTCGGGGACGCTGAACTCGGGCCGAAGGTCGTGCTCGCGCACTTCGGTGAGATTCATCCCGAGATGCTGAAGACGTTCGATGCTGCCGGTCCGCTGGTCGCATTTGAAGTCTTTCTCGATGCGCTGCCGCCCGAGAAGAAGAAGGGACGTGCCAAGAGCGCGCTCCCGCAGGCTGATCTCTTGCCCGTGCGGCGCGACTTCGCCTTCGTCGTCGCCAAGGGCGTTGCGGCGGGTGATGTCATTCGCGCGGCGTCGGCAGCCGACAAGGCGCTGATTGCGGGCGTGACGGTCTTCGATGTGTTCGAGGGCGGCAACCTCGCGGCGGAAGGAAAGAAGTCGCTCGCCATCGAGGTCACGCTGCAGCCGTTGCAGACGATGACGGATCAGGAGATCGAGGCGGTCTCGCAGAAGATCATTG
>CAWGEK010000006.1:0-157737 GCA_963821565.1 uncultured Alphaproteobacteria bacterium | reverse complement strand
TCAGCCACGATCTGCGCGTCGTGGCGCATATCAGCGACCGCATCGCGGTGATGTATTGCGGCAAGCTCATGGAGCTCGGTCCAGCCAACGCGCTGATGAAGTCGCCGCTGCACCCCTACAGCCAGGCGTTGCTTTCGGCCGAGCCGACGGTGCCGGTCCACTTGCGCAACAAGCAGCGCATCATCCTGAAGGGCGAAATTCCGAGCCCGCTCTCGCCGCCGAGCGGCTGCCGCTTTCACACCCGCTGCCCACGCGCGGCGCCCGAATGTGCCCAACGCGAGCCGGAATGGCGGGAGCTTGCCCCGGCCGCTTTGTCGCCTGCCATTTCGCTGAGCAACCGCCGCCGGTACGCTGAAGGTTATCTATTGAAGGACGGCGCCCACTTGGGCTTAGAATGAGTTCGGGCTTTCGCCAAGAAATCGCAATCAGCGCCAGCCGGAGTGAAATCCGGTGGTCGTCAGGGAGAACCCAATGAGCATTCGAAACAAGCATCGCGTGGGCCTGGGCCGGCGCGACGTATTGAAGGGCGCGGGCCGCGGCCGGCGGCGCGCTGCTTCTGCCGCGCGATCTCTACGCGCAAGGAGCGCCGCGCAAGGGCGGCACGCTGCGGCTGGCGATGCCCTATAATCCCAGCGCCGTGGATCCGATGACGGGCCGCAACCTGCCCGACTTCAACGTGCTCTACGCGGTGTTCGACGCGCTCATCGATTTCGTGCCGAGCACGCTCGACTCAAGCCGGGCCTCGCCAAATCCTGGAAATTCACCGACCCGAAGACGCTGGTGCTCGACCTGGTGGAGGGCGTGAGCTTCCATGATGGCACGCCGTTCACCGCCGAGGCGGTGAAATTTAACCTCGAGCGCTACAAGAACGATCCGCGCTCGAACGTGAAGGCCGACGTCGCCACGGTCGAAAGTATCGCGGTGACCGGCAAGAACCAGGTGACGATCAAGCTCAACAGGCCGAATTCAGGCTTGCCGAATATCCTGACCAATCGCGTCGGGCTGGTCGTGTCGCCGAAGTCGATCCAGGACGCGCCCGGCGGCAACGTCGACCGCAATCCGGTCGGCACCGGCCCGTTCAAGTTCGTGAGCTGGCAGGACAACGACAGCTTCGTGCTGGTCAGGAACGACAAGTACTGGAAGCCCGGCCTGCCCTATCTCGACGGCATCAGCATCAAGATCATCAACGAGCTCAATACCGTGGTGCGCGCGGTGGTCGCGGGCGAGGCCGATCTCTGGCATCAATCTGCAGGCTCCACAGAAGGCGGTGGCCGACCGTTCGCCGAACGTCATCGCCAACGCACCCCCGTCGCTGGTGCCCTATGGCGCGTTCCTCAATTACTCGCGCCCGCCGCTCGACGACGTGCGCGTCCGGCAGGCGCTCAACTACGCGATCAATCGCGAGGAGATCAACAAGATCGCCGCGGTCGGTCTCGGCCAGGTGTCGAGCGCGATCCTGCCGAAGGAGCACTGGGCCTGCGATCCCGCCACGCAGAATTTCTATTCGTACGATCCCGAGAAGGCGAAGAAGCTCCTGGCTGAGGCGGGCCACCCGAACGGGCTCGAGATCGAGACCATCGGCTGGGCCGACCAGCTCGCCATGCAGCGGCAGGAAGTCATCATCTCGCAGCTGGCCCGAGTGGGCATCCGCATCAAGCTCACGCCGCTGGCGCCGCAGCAGGCCGTACAGGCGTTCATGATCGAGAAGAAGGGCGCGATGTTCATCAGCCCGTCCTCGCCGTTTCCGGATCCCAGTCAGTTCTACGAGGCGCTATTCGGCAAGACCGCGCTACGCAACGCCGGCGGCGTGGAGCTGCCGGGCTTCCGCGAGCTCTTAGACGCGACCATGGAGGCGCAGGACCAGGCGACGCGCAAGGCGGCGGTGTGAAGCTGCAGCGCTTCGTGATCGAACAGGCGATGCAGATGGTGCAATACATTTCTCCCACCGTGAGCGTCGCCAACCCGAAGGTGAAGGACTTCAAGGACAGCCTGCTGGCGGTGACCAAGTTCACCGAATTCTGGCTGCAGGCGTAGGCAGGGGCTGCGGGCGAACACATGACGGCCGGCGGCAGGGGATCGTGAGGGAATGGGACGCCTTCCCGCACTGATCGGCCGCCGGTTGTGGCAATTGCTGCCGATCGTCGTGTTCGCGACGTTCGTGGTGTATTCGCTGCTGCAGCTGGTGCCGGGCGATCCCGCGCTCACGCTGGCCGGCGACTACGCCTCGAAGGAGCGGATCGCGCGATCCGCCAGCTCTATGTCGGGCTTCGACCGCGCCGTGCGGTCACGTTCAGTACGGCATCTGGCTCTGGCATGCGCTGCAAGGCGACCTCGGCCGCTCGCTGCTTTCGAGCGCGCCGGTGCTCGACATCATCCTGCAGCGGTTGCCGAACACGATCCTGATCGCGACCTATGCGCTCCTTATTGCGGCGCTGATCGGCATTCCGCTCGGCGTCTTGCCGGCTACGCGCATCGGCTCGCGGGTCGATACGTCGGTCTGGCGTCGGTGGCCTCGCTCGGGGTGGCCTTGCCGAGCTTCTGGCTCGGAATTCTCCTGGTCGTGACGTTTTCGTTGCAGCAGCATTGGTTCCCGGCGACCGGCGCGGTGGGGCTTTCCGGTGCGGTTCCCGGCAAAGCCTTGCTGCACGCAACATTGCCGGCAGTTGCGCTGGCCGTGGGCGTCATCGCGGAGCTCGCCCGCCAGGTGCGCAGCGCGCTGATCGAGGTGCTCAACTCGCAATATATCAGGACGCTGCGGGCCAAGGGTCTGGGGCCGGCCGCGATCCTGTGGAAGCACGGGATGCGCAATGTCGGCGTCACGCTGCTGACGCTGCTGGGCCTGCAGGTCAACCGGCTGTTTTCCGGCGCAGTGGTGATCGAGGCGGTGTTTGCGATCCCGGGGGTCGGCAGCTTCGTGGCCTATTCCGCCATCAACAAGGACTTCCCAGTGGTGCAGGGCATCGTGCTGGTGCTGGTTGTCATCGTCATCGTCACCAATCTGATCGTCGACGTGCTGAACGCGCTGCTCGATCCGCGGGTGGCCCAAGCATGACCGCCGAGACCATCATCGCACCGGTCGCGCAGCGTTCGCGCCTGGCCCGGATCTGGCGCTGGATGCGCGCCGATCCGCGCGCGGTGATCAGCCTTTCCTATCTGGGACTGCTGGTGATCGTATCCATCTTTGCGCAATGGATCGCGCCCTATTCCCCGCTCGAGCAGAACATGAGCCAGCTGCTGTCCCCGCCGAGCGCGGAGCATTGGCTCGGCAGCGACGATCTCGGCCGGGATGTCATGAGCCGCTTGATCTGGGGGGCGCCGAACTCGCTCTATGCCTCGATGCTCGCCGTGAGCGTCGCGATCGTGCTCGGCGTTCCGGTCGGCTTGCTGATCGGCTTCCTCGGCGGGTGGCTCGACGATGTAGTGAGCCGCTTCATCGATGCGCTGCTTCGTTCCGCCGATCGTGCTCGCGATCGCGGTGACCGGGGCGCTCGGCATCGGTCTGACCAATGCGATGCTCTCGGTCGGCTTCGTGTTCGCGCCGGTGCTGGCGCGGCTGGTGCGCGCGCAGACGCTGGTGGTGAAGGACGCGCTTTATGTCGACGCCGCGCGCGGCTTCGGCTCCAGCACCTTCCACATCATCGTGCGGCACATCGTGCCCAACGCCGTTCAGCCGGTGATCGTGCAGGTGACGCTGATGCTGGCAATCGCGCTTCTGGCCGAAGCGAGCTTGAGCTTCCTCTCGCTCGGCGTGCAGCCGCCGGCGGCGAGCTGGGGCGGCATGCTGGCGCGGGCCTATAACTACATCGAGATCGCGCCGGCGCAGATGTATGCTCCGGGCATGGCGATCCTGCTCACGGCACTGGCGTTCAACGCGCTCGGCAAATCGATGCGCGTCGCGCTCGATCCGACCATGAAGGGGCGCTGAAAGTTCGCCAATGCCGATAGCGCCGCCCAAGCCGAACATGACGTCCGACGAAATGCTGCGGAGCGCCGGCGAGGTCAGGCCGTTACTGCGCGCGCGCCAGGCGGAGTGCGAGGCGGCGGGCATGGTGCCCGAGGACGTCAATGCCGAGCTGATCCGCCGCGGCTTCTATCGCATCATTCAGCCGCGCCGCTTCGGCGGCTACGAGTTCGATATCCCCACCTTCTACAAGGTGATGATGGAGATCGCGCGCGGCTGCGCCGACACCGGCTGGGTGCTGGCGCTGACGGCCGGGCATCCGCTCATCGTCGCGCACTTTCCGGAAGCGGGGCAGCGCGAGGTCTACGGGGCCGATGGCGAGTTTCGTTGCCCGGCTGCGTTCAATCCGCCTGGCAAGGCGACCCCCGTCGACGGCGGCTATCGCATTTCCGGCGCGTGGGTCTCGGCTTCGGGCTGTGATCTGGCGACGCACTTTCTCGGCTGCGCGATCGTGCAAGAAGAAGGCGTGGCATCGGGCCGCGTCGTCCAGCTGCTCCTGCCGCGCGACGAATTCAGTATCGTCGACGACTGGCATGTCATGGGCATGCAAGGCACCGGCTCGAAGCGCGTGGTGGCCGAGGACGTGTTCGTGCCGTTCCATCGCACGATCGAGGCGGTTGGACCCGCGCGCGGCGCGGAGCCGGCCGTGCGCGTACGGCTCCATGAAAACCCGATGTACTTCGGGCGGGATTCTCCCGTTCCTGATCGGTGAGGCGACGGCGGTGGCGGTCGGCGCGGCGCGCGGCGCGCTTGATCTTTACGAAGAGACGCTGCGCACCAAGAGGACCTATCACCCGCCGTTTCAGGAACGCTACAAGGAGCCCGAGTTCCAGCACTACTATGGCAAGGCGCTGGCGCTGATCTCCACCGCGGAGGCGGCGCTGGTGCGCGCGGGTCAGGAATTCATGGACTATGCGCGGGAAGACGCCGGAGGCGGCGCGCCGTTCGATGACGAGCGGGAGCAGCGCATCACGCTGATCGAGCAGCAATGCATTCGTCTGGCGTGGGAGGCCGTAGAGCTGATTTTCCGCACCGTCGGCACGTCGCATGCGGCCAAGGTAGCGCAACCGATCGGGCGGATTTTTCGCAACCTCGCGGTGATCAACACGCATCCGGCGCTGCAGCTCGACCGCATCGCGCTCAGTGCTGCGCGCACGCGCTTCGGCCTGCAGGCTTCCGTCGTGTCGAGCAGCCGTCCTCCCGGATATAAGGGCTGACCGACGAGGCGCACGATGCTGGAACTGCATCATTACGAGCCGTATGCCAACTCGATGAAGTGTCTGGTTTGCCTTGAGGAAAAAGGGCTCGCGTTCCAGAGCCGCTATATCGATATCCTCCGCTTCGAGCAGCATGCGGCGGCGTTCGTGAGGATCAACCCGAACGGGCAAGTGCCCGTGCTGATCCACGACGGCAGGACGATCGTGGAATCCTCCGTCATCAACGAATATCTCGACGACGTATTTCCGGAAACTCCGCTGCGGCCATCCGATCCGGCAGCGCGCGCCTGCATGCGGGTGTGGAGCAAGTGGGTCGACGAGATTCTCATGCAGTCGGTCAGCATGATCGGCTGGCAGGTGCGCTTCCGGCCGCTCGCGCAGGGCATTAGCAAGGCGGAGTTCGCTGAGCGCATGAAGCGCGTGCCGCTCAAGGAAATCCGCGAGAAATGGGAGATCACCGCTGGACCGGGATTTTCCGAAACGCAACTCGAGGAGTTGCGACGCAAGATCCGCTGGTTCGTCGAGCGGATGGAGCAAGCGCTGGGCGAGGGTCCTTGGCTCGCTGGCCGGGACTATTCGCTCGCCGATATCAACGCCTATCCGATGATCGAGGGCGTGACCCGGCTCTACAAGGAAATCTGGAACGGGAAGGACGTACCGCACTCGATCGAATGGCTGGCGCGGATGAATGCGCGGCCGGCGGTGAAGGCGGCGTTCGGCTATTCGCGCTTCAAGAATGCGCCGGGCCGCGCGCAGGATGCGGATAAAGCATTACGTGCGTAGAGCGTTCACAGCGGCCGGCGGCTCGTGCGCGTGCGATCTCCGATGCCGCGCGCAGCCGCATCAGCACATAGACCGCAAACGCGGGCGCGATCAGCGCCGGGCCCGGAATGTGCAGGGTCCCGAGCCCCATCTGGATCAGCGGCAGCCAATAGACGAACTGGACGAGCCGGCGGCCGGCGGCATCGAGCTTGCCTGTCGCGAGCAGCATTACCGCGATGAACGCCAGCGGCAGGGTGTCGTAGGAAAGAAGATAGGGCACGGCCGCGACCGAGCAGGCGAGAAACAGCGCGGCGAGCAGTTGCGGATCGGCGTTCCGGCGAAACCGGTAAGCCCAGAACACGGCGAATATCACAAGCAGCGCGAGCACGGTTTGCGCGGCTATTGCAAGAGCGTACCCTGCGCCGGCCTCGCGCAGGTTCATGTAGAGGGTCGGCATGAAGGGCGCGAGCAGCAGCCGGTCGTCGGCCATGACTTCGTTCTGGATCAGCAAACCCTTCTGCGCGAAATCGATCCAGACCTGCGGGCCGAACAAGAGGGCGGTTGCTGCCGCGATCGCGATCGTCGTAGCGGCGGCGGAAGCGAACGCGCGCCAGCGGCCGGAGGCCATGAGCAATATGGGGAACAGCAAGCCGAGCTGCGGCTTCAGGCTGAGGCATCCGATCAGGATTCCGGCGATCACCGGTCGCGTGTCGAGGCAGGCGAAGATTGCGATCAAGATCGCCGCGGCCAGCAGCGAGCTTTGGCCGGAGATAACGCAAAAGACGGCGGCCGGAGAAAGCGCTAGCGCGACCAGCACGCGCGCATCGCTGAGCGCGCGCCGCGTCGCGAGCAAGAAGGCCGCCAAGCCAAGCGCGGTCCATATAAAAAGTCCTGCAAGATAAGGGAGCCGGCCGAAGGGCGCGGCGATCAGCATCAGGCTCGGCGGATAGGACCAGTTCTGTCCGAAATAGTTCGGGCCGAGCAGCGCGCGCAGCGCTTCGTTGTAGAGCGCCGAATTGTAGAAGCGGCCTGGATCGGCGGTCGCGGCTGCGCGCCCGTACATCCAGAAATTCAGATAATCGCGGCCGACGACGAGGCTCGTGGCGTCGCGCGGGATCGGCTCGCTCCAGGAGAGCGTCAGGCCGTACGCCGCCGCGACCGCGACAAAGAAGAAGCCGCCGAGCAGCACCAGCGCCTTGAGCGCGGCGCGGTCTTCGTCGGGCAGGCTGCCGCCGATACCGCCCAGGATCGGGCGGCCGGACAGCGGGAGCGGAATCGAGCGCATGGTGGAAGATGTCCCGCCCGGGTTGTTATTTCCTTACCGGCTCAGAGCGCCTCGGGACGGTTGCCATAAGAGGGGGTAGGCGTTCCGGGTTTCAGCGAAACGTGGGTGTGGGTCGCAAACCAAGGCGCGCCGATGGCCATGCGCATCAGGGTCGCGGTTACGCGTCCGGGCCGGTCGAAGCGCTTTCCGTCCTTGTGGAAGCCGGTCGAGTGGAAGATCGCCGCACCCATGGCCATCAGCCGGTCGGGCGAAACGATCACCTCGAGCGTCGAGAGGTCATAGCGATAGTTGGCCATGGTGGGCCAGATTGGGCGCCATTGCTCCTGCTCGAGCGCTTCGCGCGAGGTCACCATCTCGACTTTCGACCCGAAAGCGATGGTGTCCTCGACAAAAATCTCACGCACGCGCTTGAAGTCGACGTTGCCCACCAGTTCGCCCCATCGCACGAACCACTCTGCGATAGAGCGACGGTCCTCTTCCCTCACAGGCAGCCGCTTCATGGGTACTAGCCCCCCCGCGATGTGTCCTTGCGTCTCACTTGTCCGTCCGGTTCGGGTCGATATGATATATAACAAAATAAAATTCGCGGGAGGAAGCACGATGGCGCGCAGCACCGATCGCATACTCACGACGCATGTCGGCAGCCTAGTCCGGCCGCCGGAGCTCGTCGAATATATCAGCGCGATCGAAAAGGGGCTCGCCGTCGACATGAAGGCGTTCGATGCGCTCCTGCAAAAGAAGGTCGATGAGGTCGTCAAACGCCAGCAGCAGGCCGGCATCGATATCGTGAGCGACGGCGAGTTCGGCAAGTTCCGCTCGTGGTCGTTCTACGTGCACGACCGGCTTGCGGGCATCGAGGAGCGGGACGCCCAGGCGCCGCGCGGGGCCGGGCGCGACCAGAAGAAGTTTCCGGAATTCTACGCGGAATAATGTCCTCGTAGGGTCCGGACGTCACGACAGCGATAGATTGGCCTGGCTCCCCGTGCCCCGGGGCCGTGGTGCTCGGCCAATCAGCGAGTGGATGCGCCTTCGCCCTCTCTCATGACGCATCCGTCTCGCTAGAGGCCAGCCTTGCGGCTCCCGTTGGCTCGACCCCGCTGCCGAACGGAACGCAGGCTGGCCTCGTTTGTCTTGAGGCCAGTAGGCCCGTGTGTCACTGCATCAATGCACCGCGCTGGCGCCGCATGATTTTCCCCAACTCTCCGCTGCGGGCGCTTGATCGCAGCCTCGTGTCCGCTCAAATTGGGCTCAAACGGCGGGGGCGTCGCGGCACGTGGTTTTAACGATTGCCATCATGATTGCGTTGACCGTTGCGGTCGCGGCGCATGCGCTTGCTCCGCATATGGCGGACGGCCGTGTCATTTTCAGGAACGAGCCGGATCGGCCCGCGGCCTTCGGCTACAAGATGGCGTGGCTTGCCGTCCGTACGCGCGATGCGATGGGGCTCGTGGAGGAGCTGGGGCTCGTGTCGCCCGCTCCCTGCAACTGGAACTCGGGGATCGGCACTGTCTACGACGATAGGCTCGGAGCGGACCATGTATTCGTTTCGCCGCCCGTCAACGGGTGGACCTTTGTTGTCGGTCTTTCGCTCCCGCATCCCATCGGCCGCTCGTTCGTCGACAAGTGCACGCCGCTTCTTGTGGGGCTCGCGGGCCGCTTTGCCGAGGTGCAGTACTTCTTCAGCTATCCTCCCATCGATTTCTACGCATGGGCGCGCGTGATCGACGGGCGCCTCGTGCGTGCGTTCGCCGTGGGCGACGAAGGCGTCATCTGGAGGAAGGGCAAGACCACACGCGAGGAACGCGCGCTCGGCTTGCGGCTTTTCGAGTTCAGAGGCGTGAGGGGGCGCCGGGGCGATGCAGGCGGCGAGATCATTCTCTATCCGACAGAGGATCACGTCATGCGGCTCGCCGAGCGCTGGAGTCTCGATCCGACGAAGCTCGACAGCGGCGCCGTTACGGCGCCGGGAACCGGCTACATTGCGCTTGCCCCCGCGTCGTGGAGGCCCGAGCGTCTGCGCACAAGTGAGCGCCTCCGCAAGACGGGCTAACGACCTCAGGCTTGTGAACGGAATGGATGCGCTAGCTAATGCGGGCGTGCGCGTCTCAGGCTGCCGACCTGCCCGCGATCTCGGCCATCTGCATGGCGATCATGCGATCGAGGAATCCCTCGAACGGAACCGTGAAGGTCGACAGTCCGCGCGGATCGTCGCTCCACTCCTGAAGTTTCCGAGCGAACATTTCCGGCGGCTCGGCGGCACCATCGGGCGCAACGATGCTGGCCCGGAATGCAGGCTCGGTCATGGGCAGAAATGGGATCATGACGGTCTCGATGCTGCCGTCGGGCCGTCGCCGGGGTGCACCGTAGACGCTGCAGCAGATGATGCTCCGCTGTCTGTCAAAAGTAACAATCGCGCCGATGATGAGGCGCGATGCCTCGAAGCCCTCGGGCGCGCGATAGGTCCAACATTGGCCAGCAGCTAGCTGCATATTTCGGGCTCCCATAGAAATAGGGCTTGAGAGCCCATCAGAACCGTCACGGCTAGGTAGCTCAGTTTCGGGGCAGCTTTCAGGCGGGGGGCCGCGTTTTTCCCACGCTAAGCGGCGCTGTGATGGATAAACAAGCCATTTCGAAACGTTAGCGTTGCGGGCGGGCAACGGAGATGCGCCGCGATTGCTACTCGTTGAGGGAGCTTTTGGCGCGATCGTTGTTCGAATTTGGCAAAATCGTGGGTGGGGACTGGTCGGGAAGCAATGCCAGATCCTCCCGCGGCGAGGAGGCGACATGAGGAAGCGCCGGTGCCGTTGCCTCGCATGGCTCGGGGCGCGTCTGCCCCGTGGCGCGATCGAGGACCAGCGTGATGCACGCCGGACGCGTATCCGCTGCAGGCAGCCTGGCTAGTCGATGCCTGGCCGGCACTGGCAATGCTTACGGTGCGCGTCGACGCGAAGATATTCTGCGGCGCCCGGCGTGCCGCCGAGCACGACGTAAGAGACGAAGCTCCAGAAGCCGACGAGCATGCCAGAAGGCGGCGCCAATCAGGAAGCCGGCGGCGCACCAGGCGAGTTTGCCGGCAGATACCGCGGCGCGGTCCGCTTCCCGGAGTCGCGGCATGCGAGCCGTCGTCGGTTGCTCTCGCGCCGTGCGACGGGCTACCAGCTTCGGAAACGCTTGTTGGGCGGTGGTCGATTGCCAATCTGTGCATGGTCAGATCTCATATCCGAACCGAGACGCGGCACGAGACGCAATACGTGTTCAGTTAGCGGTGGTGCGGACGGGCCTGCAAGGCAGGAGTAGGGCGTCGCGGTGGCGCTCACGCCGTTATCCACAGTTCATGGGCGTCTATTCACTATGTGGAGGCCTTCGCTGGGGCCACCGAAGCGGTGTGCTGCCGTTATTCGGGCGCGCGTGGAGCCTCGAATGAGCGCGGCCCGGCGGCGGGCTGTGACGGTTTGACGAGCCGCCTCTCCGCTGGCTCAACGGGCCCCGTCTTGGTCGAGCGAACGGGCGGCACGTGCACCCTGTCGGCCCGGCAGAGCCGGCGTTGATCTTCATTGCGTGCCGCACGCCCGGAATGCGCCATCTTTTGTGAAGCAGACGCGCACGTCGCGCAGGCGGTTGCCCGGCCCGCCGCACGAGACGGCGAGCATGTCTGGATCGAGGCCGGCATTGGCGCCGGTGAGCTCACTCACGAAATCGTCCGGGTTCACGAATTGCGCTTCGAACGGATTCACAAATCGCGACGGGATCTTGATCTTCTCGAAGAGGCGGCGCGACATCTCGAAGTAGCCCTTGGGATCGAGGCCCGAGCAGGTGCCGTGCGTGCGGTACTCGTGAATGACGAGGCGGCCGTTCGGCATGATGTCGAGCATGTCGTCGATGACGTCCTGCGGGACGTAGGGACGCGCACGTGGTCCGGCAGCTCTCGGGATATCCCCGCTCGTACTGCGGCCAGAGTCCATGCAGCACGAACGCGTAACGGCGCCCATCGCGACGGCCGCACTGCTGGGCGTCGCTCTCGCCCTCGGGCGTGGAGCAGTGCGTCGGGCTCCACGAGAGCACGAGCGTGTAGTAGTCGAACTCGCCCGGGATGTTGCGACCGCGTTGCGCGATGTCGCCGGAGCCGTCGCGGATCGTCGCGCTGAGCCGCAAGCGCCAGATGCGACAGCGAAGCGACGGCGATGAGAGCGAGCCCGGCGGCTCTCAGCGTGGAGCGATCGATCATTGGCGCGTGTCTCAGCTCGCCTTCTGCGCGAGAGCCGCCAGGATGCGGGCCCAGCTCCTCGCGCCCTTCTTGAAGCTCGTGAGATTGTACTTCTCGTTCGGCGAGTGGATGCGGTCGTCGTCGACGCCGAAGCCGACGAGCAGGCTGTCCATGCCGAGCACGCTCTTGAACGACGGTGACGATCGGGATCGAGGCGCCGGAGCCCATGAGCACGGTCTTGCGTGCCCCACTCCTCCTCGAGCGCCTTGGCCGCGGCCTGCAGATGCGGGTGCCGCGGTATCGAAGCCGATCGCCGCGCTGCCGTGCGTGCCGATGAACTCGGCCTTGCAGTCGGCCGGCAGATGGTCGCGGACGAAGGCGTGGACGGCCGCGAGCACCTTGGTCCGGGTCCTGGCCGGGCACCAGGCGGCAGGTGATCTTCACCGACGCCTTGGACGGGATCACGGTCTTCGAGCCCGCGCCCTGATAGCCGCCGGTGATGCCGTTGAACTCGATCGTCGGGCGCGACCAGAGCTGCTCGATCGGCGAGTACCGCTTCTCGCCTGCCGGCTCAGAGAGACCGACCGAGGCGAGGAACTGCCTGGCGCCTGGCGCGAGCTCGTGCCACTGCTTGAGCTGCTTCTTCGTCGGGGCTTCGCATCCCGTCGTAGAAGCCGGGAATTGTGATCTTGCCGCTCTTGTCGTGCATGGCCGCCAGCACGTGGGCGAGCGCACGGATCGGGTTCATGGCCGGGCCGCCGTAGATGCCCGAATGCAGATCGCGCGACGGGCCGCTCACGATCACCTCGGTCGCGGCGAGCCCGCGCAGCATGGTCGTGATCGCCGGCGTGTCCTTGTCCCACTGGCCCGTGTCGCAGACGAGCACGAGATCGGCCTTGAGCTCGCGCGCCGTCTTCTTGAAGAAGCCCGGCAGCGACGGCGAGCCGCACTCCTCCTCGCCCTCGATCATCGCCGAGACGTTGATCGGCAGCTCGCCCGCGACCTCGCGCCAGGCGCGTGCCGCCTCGAGGAAGGTCATGAGCTGGCCTTTGTTGTCCTCGGCGCCGCGCGCGACGATGACCTTGCCGTTCGCCTTGTCGCTCGCGATGCGCGGCTCGAACGGCGGCTTGCGTCCAGAGATCGAGCGGGTCCGGCGGCTGCACGTCGTAGTGGCCGTAGAAGAGAACGTGCGGCGTGCCCTTCGCATGCTTCGTGCGGTCGTGGCCGACGACGATCGGATGGCCGGTGGTCGGCCGCACCGAGGCCTCGAAGCCGATGTCGCCGAGCGCATTCGCGCACCAGTCGGCGGCGCGGCCGCACTCGCTCCTTGTATGCGGGATCGGTCGATACGCTCTCGATGCGCAGGAGGTCGAACAGGCGCTCGAGGCCGGCGTCGAAGTTGCGCTCGAGGCGCGCGAGGACTGCTGGCAGTTGGTCCGTCATTGATCGTCCTCGTCGGCCGCTGCAAAGGAGGGCGGAGAGTGCGCGAAGAGACGCCGACCAGTCAAAGGCGGCGATGGCCGCAGCAAGTCCGCATCTGGTGCGACCGATTACCCTGCAATTTGCCGACAGCTTTTAAGGGCCTCTCAGGGCTGCTATGCCACTCATGCAGATCGGCGGGTTCCCGCCAGCGACCGGATCCCAGAATGGCGGAGCGGCTCAGCATGACACGGTCGGAAGCCCCAAAGGCACCGGTTCCGAAATGGGTCTATCTTTTCGGCGCAGGCATGGCCGAAGGCGACGCCGACATGAAGGCGCTGCTCGGCGGCAAGGGCGCCAATCTCGCCGAGATGGCGAGCCTCGGGCTGCCCGTGCCGCCGGGCTTCACGATCACGACCGAGGTCTGCGACGCCTACTATGCGCGCGGGCGGCAGATTCCGGCGGAGCTCAAGCCGCAGGTCGAGGCGGCGCTGGCCAAGATCGGCGAGGCGGCGGGCGCGAAATTCGGCGACGAGAGCAATCCGCTGCTCGTCGCGGTGCGCTCGGGGGCGCGCGCCTCCATGCCCGGCATGATGGACACGATCCTCAATCTCGGGCTCAACGACAAGACGGTGCGGGGCCTCGCGAAGCGCGCCGGCGACGAGCGCTTCGCCTACGACAGCTACCGCCGCTTCATCCAGATGTACGCCGACGTCGTGCTCGGCATCGACCACGGCGTGTTCGAGGACATCCTCGACAACTACAAGAACCTGAACGGGCTCAGCGTCGACACGGATCTCGAAGGCCGACGACTGGCAGGAGGTCATCGCGAGCTACAAGGAGGCGATCGAGGCCGAGCTCGGGCAAGCCCTTTCCCGAGGATACGAGCGAGCAGATCTGGGGCGCCATCGGGGCCGTGTTCGGCTCCTGGCAGAACGCGCGCGCCATCACCTACCGCCGCCTGCACGCCATTCCCGACGATTGGGGCACGGCGGTCAACGTGCAGGCGATGGTGTTCGGCAACATGGGCGAGACCTCGGCCACCGGCGTCGCCTTCACGCGCAATCCGTCGACGGGCGTGAAGGAGATCTACGGCGAGTTCCTGCTCAACGCGCAGGGCGAGGACGTGGTCGCCGGCATCCGCACGCCGCAGTCGCTGACGGAAGCCGCGCGTCATCGACGCGGGCGACGACAATCCGTCGCTCGAGGCGCTGCATGCCCAAGGCGTTTGCCGAGCTGGTCTCGATCTTCGACAAGCTCGAGCGGCGCTACCGCGACATGCAGGACATCGAGTTCACGATCCAGAACGGCAAGGTCTGGATGCTGCAGACGCGGTCGGGCAAGCGCACGACCGAAGCCTCGGTCAAGATCGCCGTCGATCTCGCGAACGAGGGCGTCATCACGCGCGAGGAGGCGGTGCTGCGCGTCGATCCGGCCGGCTTCACGCAGCTCCTGCATCCGACCATCGATCCCGCGGCAAAGAACGAGATGATCGTGACCGGCCTTCCCGCGTCGCCCGGCGCGGCGTCCGGCGAGATCGTCTTCGATGCGGATACGGCCGAGGCCATGAAGGCGCAGGGGCACAAGGTGATCCTGGTGCGCGTCGAGACGAGCCCCGAGGACATCCACGGCATGCATGCCTCGGCCGGCATCCTGACGGCGCGCGGCGGCATGACGAGCCACGCGGCCGTCGTCGCGCGCGGCATGGGTGTGCCGTGCGTCTCGGGTGCCGGAGGCGATCAAGATCGACGCCGCGGCGGGCACGATGCGGGTCGGCGCGCGCACCTTCAAGCAGGGCGACGTCATCACGATCGACGGCGCGACGGGCAGGGTGTTCGCGGGCGCCGTGCCGATGCGCCAGCCGGAGCTCTCGGGCGATTTCGCGCTGCTCACGCAATGGGCCGACGGCGCGCGCCGCCTCAAGGTGCGCGCCAATGCCGACACGCCGCGCGATGCGCGCCAGGCACGCGCCTTCGGCGCCGAGGGCATCGGGCTCGCGCGCACCGAGCACATGTTCTTCGACGCCGAGCGCATTCTCGCCATGCGCGAGATGATCTGCGCGTCGGACGAGGCGGGGCGGCGCGCGGCGCTCGCCAAGATCCTGCCCATGCAGCGCGCCGACTTCGTCGAGCTGTTCGAGATCATGGAGGAGCTGCCGGTCACCATCCGCCTCCTCGATCCGCCGCTGCACGAATTCCTGCCGCGCCACGAGCGCGAGATCGAGGGCGTGGCGGAGGCGCTCAAGATTCCGGTCGAGCGGCTCAAGGGGCGCATCGCGGAGCTTGTCCGAGTTCAATCCGATGCTCGGCTTCCGCGGCTGCCGGCTCGCGATCCGCTATCCCGAGATCACCGAGATGCAGGCGCGCGCCATCTTCGAGGCGGCGGTCGCCGTCGCCAAGAAGGGCGGGCAGTGCGGTCAAGCCCGAGATCATGATCCCGCTCGTCGCCTACCGGCGCGAGTTCGACATCCTGGCCGACGTCATCCGCAAGACGGCCGAGGCGGTCGAAAAGGAGACGGGGGCCAAGCTCGCGTTCGAGATCGGCACCATGATCGAGCTGCCGCGCGCCGCGCTCAAGGCCGACGAGCTGGCCGAAGGCGAGGACGGCGCGCAGTTCTTCTCATTCGGCACCAACGATCTCACGCAGACGAGCCTGGGACTGAGCCGCGACGACGCGGCGCCGATCCTCACGAACTATGCCGGGCGCGGCGTCTTCGAGCCGGACCCGTTCGTGTCGATCGATCAGGGGGGCGTGGGAGAGCTCGTGCGAGATCGGTGTCGCGCGCGGACGGAAGGCCAAGCCCAATCTCAAGATCGGCATCTGCGGCGAGCACGGCGGCGATCCGGCCTCGGTCGCCTTCTTCCACGCCGCGGGGCTCGACTACGTGTCGTGCTCGCCGTTCCGCGTGCCGATAGCGCGGCTCGCGGCGGCGCAGGCGGCGATCCGAGAAAAACTGTCGGGTTGAGAGCAGGGCTCTAGAGGACGGAGTCTTCGCGATCGAGCGAATCGAGCTTGGGCTGGCGCGGACGCGGTCCCTTGAACTTCGGCATGAGAGCAGCCAGAGCAGCAGCGGCGGCACGAGGAAGCACCACGCCATCCAGAAGGAATAGTCGCGGTTCTTCCAACCGGCGACGAGACCGGCGAGCATCGATGCGCCGATGGCGACCAGCGCCCCAGATCACGATACCGTTGATCATCTAAGTTCCCTCCTCGGTCGGGAAACGCCGAAATCGGGCTTCCCGCGTCTCCCAGATGTGTGCGGCGCAAGCGCAATTTCAAGCGGTCCGCGCTGCGCAATATACAACTCGCGCGATTAACGCCGGCTGAAAGAAATGGTTCCAGAGCAAGGCTTTAGCGCGCCATCGGGGCGTTCAAAATCAAGCCCGAGATCGAGAATTGGCGCCGAGTGCGTGAGCGCACCGACCGAAATGAGATCGACGCCGGTCTCGGCGATGGCGCGAACGGTCTCGAGCGTGACGCCGCCCGAGGCCTCGGTGACGACGCGGCCGGCGACGGTGCGCACGGCCTCGCGAAGCTCACCGGTCGTCATGTTGTCGAGAAGCACGGCGTCGATTTTTTGCGCGAGTGCCTCCGCGAGCTCGGCGAGGCTCGTGACCTCGACCTCGATCTTCACCATGTGGCCGGCGCGCGCGCGCGCGGCCGTGATCGCAGCCGTGATGCCGCCCGCGGCGATGATGTGATTGTCCTTGATCAGGATCGCGTCGTAGAGGCCGGTGCGGTGATTGGCGCCGCCGCCGCAGCGCACGGCGTACTTCTCGAAGGCGCGCAGGAGCGGCGTCGTCTTGCGCGTGTCGACGATGCGCGCGTGGGTGCCGTGCACCTTGACCACGAAGGTGCGGGTCAGCGTCGCGATGCCGCTCATGCGGCAGAGGAAGTTCAAAGCCACGCGCTCGGCCGAGAGAAGCGCGCGTGCACGCCCTGCGACGCGGGCCACGGTCGCGTTGGCCGGCACGGCATCGCCGTCGCGCACAAGGGCCTCGAAGGCGACCTCGCGGTCGAGCGCATGAAAGGCCGCTTTCGCCACCTCGAGTCCGGCGATGACGCCGGGCTTGCGGGTGACGAAGAGGGCGCTTGCGCGTGCTGCCTCGGGGACGGTCGGCGTCGGTCGTGATGTCGCCGGCAGAGCCCAGATCCTCGGCCAAGGCCTCGCTCACGGCCTTGGCGATGACGATGCGGCGAAAGATGCACGTCGACGGTGGCGCTGCTCACAGAGGCAGCCCGGCAATCAAAGTTGCGCTTCCTGCCTTGCGCCCACGCGTCTCGATGTCGGCCACGCGAGCGAGCGTGACGATGCTGCGCTTGGCGAGCGCGGGATTGGGCGCGGGATAGTCGGCGCGGAAGTGCGCGCCGCGGCTTTCCTTGCGGAGCAGCGCCGCGCCGGCGACGAGCTGGCCGGCGATGGCCATGTTGGCGACCATGCTGTCGGCGCCCGCCTGCTCTTCGATGTCGCGCAAGACCGAAAGCGCGGTCTCGAGGCCTCTGGCATCGCGGATGACGCCGGCATGCTCGGTCATGGTCCGGCGCAGGCGGGCGACGAGCGCGGCGCGCCGGATCTTGTCCGCGGTACTGTCATCGTCGACGCGATAGGTCTTGGCGATCGGCGCGGCGCGCGCCTGCGACACCAGCCCCCTGATGTCGGCGGCAACCCGAGCGCCGAACACGACGGCCTCGAGGAGCGAGTTCGAGGCGAGACGGTTGGCGCCGTGCAGGCCGGTCGAGGCCACCTCGCCCGCAGCCCACAGGCCCTCGACGGTCGTGCGTCCGCGAAGGTCGGTCGCGATGCCGCCCATGTGATAGTGCGCAGCCGGTGCAACCGGAATGAGCTCGGTTCTGGGATCGATGCCAGCGTCCATGCAGAATCCGTAGACCGTCGGGAACGCCGTTGGGAAACTTGCTCGCCGATGGCGCTGCGGCAATCGAGGAAGGCGCCGCGTCCGGCCGCGATCTCGGCGAATACGCCGCGGGCGACGATATCGCGCGGCGCAAGCTCGGCCGCTGGGTGAAGGCCCTGCATGAAGCGCTGGCCCGCGCCGTTGACCAGGATCGCGCCTTCGCCGCGCAGCGATTCCGTCGCGAGCGGCGCGGGATCGGCGCCGATATCGATCGCGGTCGGGTGAAACTGCACGAACTCGGCGTCGGCGATGGCGGCGCCCGCGCGGGCGGCGAATGCCATGGCCTCGCCGCGCGCGTAGGCCGGATTGGTCGTCACGGCGTAGAGGCGGCCGATGCCGCCGGTCGCGAGCACGACGGCGCTGGCGGGAAGGAGATCGAAGGTGCCGTTGCCGCGCGCCTCGGAGCGGATGAGGCGGACGCCCGTCACGCGGCCGTCCGTGACGATGAGGTCCTCGGCGTCGTAGTGCTCGAGGAGGCGGATCGACGGCGTGGCGCGCACGGTGGCGATGAGCGCCTGCATGATCGCGGCGCCGGCGCGGTCGCCGGCAACGCGCACGATGCGCTTCGCCGAGTGCGCGGCCTCGCGCGAGAGCACGAAGTGCCCCTCGAGATCGCGATCGAAGGGGACGCCGTAGGCGAGGAGATCGCGGATGCGCTCGGGGGCCTCCTCGGCGACGGTGCGGGCGACGGCTTCGTCGACGATGCCGGCGCCGGCCACGATGGTGTCGTGGGCATGCGCCTCGGGCGTGTCGCCCTCGCCGACGGCGGCTGCGATGCCGCCCTGCGCCCAGGCGCTCGACGCGCCTTCTCCGAGCGGCGCTGCAGCAATGATCGTCACCGGGAGCGGCGCGAGCTTCAATGCCGTGAAAAGTCCCGCGAGGCCGGCGCCGACGATGACGATGTCGCCGGGCCCGAGCGTCGGTCTGCGGGTCGCGGAAGCTCGCGATCATGTCGCTCGTGGCAGCAGAGGCCATGGCGAGGCAACTCCCTTTGCGGGAGCGGCGCATGCGCCGCTCCCCCGGGGCTCAGTTGGTCAGGTTCACCATGCGCTCGACCGCGCGGCGCGCCTTGTCGGCGACGACGGGATCGACGGTCACCTCGTGGCGCATGTAGACGAGGCTCTCGAGAATCTTCTCGAGGCTGATGCGCTTCATGTGCGGGCAGAGATTGCACGGCCGCACGAACTCGACGTTCGGCGCCTCGACGGCGACGTTCGAGGCCATCGAGCATTCGGTGACGAGCACGACCTTGCGCGGCTGCTTGGTCTTCACCCAGTCGATCATGGCCGCGGTCGAGCCGGTGAAGTCGGCGGCGGCGATCACGTCCGGCGGGCACTCGGGGTGCGCAATGATCTTCAGGCCCGGGCTCGGCGGCACGCAGGGCCGCCATCTCCTCGCCCGTGAAGCGCTCGTGCACCTCGCAGTGGCCCTTCCAGGCGATGATCTCGACCTTGGTCTTGGTCTGCACGTACTTGGCGAGATACTCGTCGGGCAGGAAAATCACGCGCGGGACGCCGAGGCTCTCGACGACCTTCACGGCGTTCGACGACGTGCAGCAGATGTCGCACTCGGCCTTCACGGCGGCGCTGGTGTTGACGTAGGTGACGACGGGCACGCCGGGATAGGCGGCGCGGAGCGCGCGCACGTCCTCGGCCGTGATCGAGGCCGCGAGCGAGCAGCCCGCGCGCAGGTCCGGAATGAGCACCGTCTTGTCGGGGTTCAGAAGCTTCGAGGTCTCGGCCATGAAGTGCACGCCGGCCTGGACGATGACGTCGGCCTTGGTGCGCGCGGCCTCCTTGGCGAGCTGCAGGCTGTCGCCGCGGAAGTCGCCGACGCAATGGAAGATCTCGGGCGTCATGTAGTTGTGCGCCAGGATGACCGCGTTGCGCTCTTTCTTGAGCTCGTTGATCGCCTTGATGAGCGGCGCGTAGTGCAGCCACTCCATCGGCGTGACGACATGCTTCACGCGCGCGTAAAGCGGCTCCATCTCGCGCAGGATGGCGGGCGTCATTTCGAGCGACGGCATCGCGACCTCGCGCGCGCGCGACGGCGAGCGCCTCGTCTTCGTACGGCCCACCGGCGAAAGGGTTCCAGCGAGAGCCATCGACTTCTCCTCCATCTCGGCACATATACTCATGTGGAGTATATGTAGAGCCTGAAAAGAACCGGCGAGTGCCGCCGTGTCTCGTCTGCGCGTTTTGCTCTATTCGAGCATTGCGCGCTCGCACATAATTTAGTCGATAACCTTCGAATTTTCCAGAACTGTCGCAGAACTTTTCGGCAGGCGCGCTCGGTTCCCCGGCGTCGAAGTCTTTCCGCGCGGGTCGATGCCGCGCGCAGACCTCGACGCTGTCTCAGCTGCGACCCGGCTTGACGCGAACGCCAGGCGCCGGCCGCTCGAGCAGCACCTCGCGGCGGAAGCGGAACAGCTTGGCCGGACGTCCGCCCGTCTGCGTCTTGACCTCGCCGGTCGGCTCGACAAGGCCCGCGCTTTCGACGAGGCGGCGGAAGTTCTGCTTGTGCAGATGCGGCCCGAGAATCGCCTCGACGGTCTTCTGCAGCTCGTAGAGCGTGAAGTTGTCCGGCATCAGCTCGAAGATGACGGGGCGATACTTGATCTTGGCGCGCACGCGTCCGATCGCCGTGGCGAGAATGCGGCGGTGATCGAAGCGCATCGGCGTGCCGAAGCGCGGCAGGAGCGACCAAGCTAGGGCCGCTTCGCGCCCGTCGCGGCGCGCTTCGTCGACGAGACCCGCTTCATAGAGCAGCTCGAAGCGGTCGAGCACCTTCTCCTCGTCCCACGTTGCGCCGTCGAGGCCAAAGCACATGCGAATGCGGTCCTCACGCTTCACGGGGCGGGCCGGCGAGGTGCGCAGCACCGGGCGCTCGGCCCATTCCTTGAGGCGTGGCTCGATCTCGGCCGTCAGCAGCTCGGGCCGGCCCTTGCGCCAGTCCTCCCACGGAAAATAGTGGTACCAGCTCCGCCAGGTGCCACGCTGAATGTCGTGCGCGTGGCTCGCCTCGGTCAGCGCCAGATAGCCGATCGAGACGATGTGGGGAGAGACGTCGGCGGGCTCGGCATGCCGGCCGCGGTCGCCGAAGGTGTAGAGCTGCTCGACGTAGCCGAGATCGAGGCCGGTCTGCTCGGCGACCCAGGATCTCAAGTCCGCCTTCGAGCGTGCGGTGCTCGACGGGCGAGAAGGGACCGAAGGGCAGGCCTTCCGTCGCGCCGTCGCCTTCGTCACGAACGACGAGCGCAACCGGCTCGTCGTCGATGACGGCGACGATCGCCGCGTTGAGACCGATGCCGACCGCCGCGGTCTCGCTGCGCGGCGTGTGGGCGGCCATCGCCGGTTCCTCGTCGAGGGTCTCGCGGTGTCTGCGTTTTAAATTTGCGTCTGAGGTCATTTTTTCAGCTCCCGTTCAGGTGAGCTAGAGATGGGGATCATGGCGATTTTCGGAACGCGGCTTGCTTCAAAACATTTCCGAAACGCCGTGGAATAAACGCTAGGCTACATCGCGAGCGAGATGGACAAAAATGGTCCACTTAGATTGCCGCTTCGAGTGCGCTGAAGCGGTCGAGGAATGCGCGCTGGGCCGCATCTGGCGGCAGAGAGCATATCCCTTCGAGACAACGGGCCAGAGTCGTCATCTATTCCATCGGGTCCACCGAAAAAGCGCTGGGCTTCCTCGCGGGCAAAGCCGGCGAGGACGGTGGCCTCGAAAAATGCCGCGATTCGGTCGGCGCGCTTGATCTCGCATGCGATCTCGGCGGCAGCGGCGCCGGCACGCCAAAACGGCGGTGGATGGCATCGAGAAGCTTCATCTCGAAGGCTTTGTAGTCGAGGCCGATCGCGGTTTTGAACGGGCTGATCAGGTCGCCGATCACGTATTCGGGTGCATCGTGAAGCAGCGCTGCAAGGCGCCAGCGCGGCGGGCCATCCAGGATTGAACGCGCTCGCGATCTCCTCGACGACGACGACGTGCTGAGCCACCGAGAAGGCGTGCGGTCCCTGCGTCTGGCCGTTCCAGCGCGCGACGCGCGCCAGCCCGTGGGCGATGTCCTCGATCTCGATGTCGGAGGGCGACGGATCGAGGAGATCGAGGCGACGGCCCGACAGCATGCGCTGCCAGGCGCGCGGCGCAGGATCTTTTCGGAGCCGTCGTTGCCGCTCGTCATGACCGCCTCAGACCTTCGGCGGCTTGAACGCGCGCTGCAGCTTGGCGCACGGCGCATGCCGGTGGCAGGAGACGAGATGATCGTTGACCATGCCCACCGACTGCATGAAGGCGTAGACCGTCGTCGGCCCGACGAAGCGGAAGCCCTCGGCCTTGAGCGCCTTCGAGATGCGCTTCGACTCGTCGGTCGCGGGCGCCAAGTCGGACATGCTTCCGCGCCTTGTTCTGGATCGGTCCGTCGTCGAGGAAGCTCCACAGGAAAGCGGCGAGCGTGGTTCTTTCGCGCAGCTTGAGATAGGCCTTGGCGTTGTCGATGGTGGCGTCGATCTTGAGCCGGTTGCGAACGATGCCGGCGTCGGCCATGAGGCGTGCTCGCTCGCGTGCGCCGTAGCGCGCGATCCGCTCGGCGTCGAAGCCGTCGAAGGCGTTGCGGAAGTTGTCGCGCTTCTTCAGGATCGTGAGCCACGACAGGCCGGACTGAAATCCTTCGAGGACGAGCTTCTCGAAGAGCCGCACGTCGTCGGCATGGGGCACGCCCCATTCCTCGTCGTGATAGCGCGCGTAGACGGGGTCGCCGATGCCGGCCCACGGACAGCGCTCGACGGCGGCGTCTTGCTTGCTTTTCGACATGGTGCTGGTTTGGCGTGCGTGCTGGCGAACGTCAAGATGACGCCAGGTTCCAGGGCGTGAGTACGGTGCAGCGGCCGGCTAGGCTGACGCCGGTTGCGGCTCGAGCGTGAAGGTCGCGAAGGGGGGCAGCTCGATCCTGACGGGCACGGCGCCGGCCGACAGGGGAAGCGCCCTTGGCGATTGCTTCCGCCGCGCGGTCGAGGCGCAGGAGCGCCAGGCCGCGATCGCGGCAGACGGAGCCAAGCGTGCCGATGACGACGTCGCCGGCTTTGATCTCGGCGCCGGATCGCGGGCAGGTCGGCTCTCGCCGACGACGGGCACGACGCGCTTGCGTCCCGTGCGTCGATGCTCCATGCGCGAGACGACCTCCTGGCCGACGAAGCAGCCTTTGGCGAAGGAGACGCCGTCGAGCTGATCGAAGAGGGCCTCATGCGGGAACGTGTCGGCGAAAGCATAGTCCTTGCCGCCTTCGGGGACACCGAGCGCGATGCGATGTGCATGGTAGTCCTCGGCGTTCGGCGAGCCTTGCGTTGGTCGCCGAGGCGATATCGGCGGCGGAGCGCGCTTCGGCCAGGATGCGTACGCCGAGCTCGGGGAGCCGCGGATCGGGAAACGAGACTGTCGCTGTGGTCTCGCCGAGCGCATCGTGCGAAGCGTTCCAGAGCGCGAAGACCGAGTAGTCGTCGCTCACGTCCTTGGTTTCGACCTTAGCGCGGAGCTTGTACATAGCGAGGCGCTTCACGAGATCCGCCGCCGTGTCGCGTGGCATCTCGAGAAGATAGCCGTCAGGCGATCTTCGCGACGAAGAAGTCGAACAGGATCTTGCCCTGCGGGCTCAGCAGCCCGGCATGAATTGCCGGTGCCAGCCCGAGCAGCGCCATGTCGTTGGTGACGAGACCCTGCAGAAACTTACCCGCATCCTCGCCGGTGACGGAGACGACACTGCGGTCAGTGAGATGAGCTAATCTGGTGTCGGTCACGGGTTACATCTCTGCATGATTGAGCGACAAGAGCCTCGTCGAGAGGCGGCTCCCGCATCTCATGCAACTATTACGCAACCATGCAATTGCGATGCAATCAGCCGCGCCGCGGGCCGCCTGCGGCGCGCTTCTTTGCGGGTGCGGCGGCGGCAAGCTCTTCATCCTTGCGGGCCGCGGCTCGGAGAGTGCTCGTCCCGGCCGTCTTCTTGGCGGAAGCGCCAATTTCTCCGCTCTTGAGCGCGGCTCCCGCCGTGATCGGCTTGGCGCAGGCCCACTCGGCGACCTGATCGATGTCGTAGAAGCGACACGCCTCCATCAGCATCCGGCACTCGGTCCAGATGTCGCCGTCGACCATCGGCATGAACAGGTCATGCACGTTGTCGACGCCGAGATAGCGCGGACGCCGGCCTGACGCAGCTTGGTGAAGGGCGCGATCGAATTGTGGAGCGGAGCGGTCATCGGCAGCTGCTTCATGCTGAGCGCGGCCGAGGGGCAGATGATGATGCCCATGTCGGCTTCGCGCACCTTCTCGATGATGCGATCCTGCTCGCGCTCCTCCTTGGCGCCGAGCGAGATCGCGTGCACGCCGAACACGCGGCCCTGCATGCCGTGCTCGATGGTCTTCTGCGCCAGGAGCTCGGTCTCGTTCTCGAGCGGGTTGTTCTCCTGGTCGACATGCACGTCGACCGGCTTGCCGAGCTTCTTGGCGAGCTCGAGGATCACGTCGAGATGCTGCTTCGGGCTGCGGGCGGTCGCGCGAGGGAAGGCCGCCGCAATAGTCGGCGAGCTCGCAGGCCTCGGCGTACTGCTCGAAGGAGGCGGGATCGAGAACGCCCTGCAGCGGCTGCACGCCGACCTCGAACCGGATGCGGTCGGCGTAGCGCTTCTTGACCTCGAGCGCGGCGCTTCATGGGCAGGAGGCCGACGGTGCTGTCGGCGTCGACCATCGTCCGGCAGTAGGTCACGCCCTGCTGGATCATGGTCTCGACGCCGCGTGAGATGCGCTCGACGAGGTCGTCGTGGGTGTAGTTCTCCTTGAGGTAGCGGTAGAGCTCCCACTTCTTCTGCATGTCGACCTGGCTCAAGCGCAGGTTCTCGTGCGTGATCAGGTAGGCCTTGTCGAAGTGGGCGTGGTGGTTGGAGAGGCCGCCCATGCGCTCGGCCGCCTGCAGGAAGTGGAGGCGCAGGTTCCAGGGCTCGCTGTCGTCGGCGAGGCGGTAGCGGTAGGTGCCGCGCTCGGCGTCGATGATGATCTGCTCGAGCGTCGCGATGGCGACGTCGAGATCGGTGATGAGCGGGATGCCGTTCTCGATCGAGAGCTTGCGGATCAGCTTGGCGTCCGAGCTTTCGTCGTAGTCATCGTCGCCGGTCAGCACGTTGATGACGAGGTCGAAGCGATTGGCCTTGAGATAGGAGAGGATGTTGGGAGAGCGGCCGTCGGTGATCTTGTGGATCTCGGTGCTCTTGACCCCGTTCTCGACGAAGAAGCGGTGGGTGCCGGGCGTCGCGTAGAGATCGACGTCCAAGGTCAGAATGCGCCGGATCGCCGGCAGCATGCGCTTCTTGTCTTCGGGTCTTCCGGCGCTGATGAGAAGGTCTTTGCGGCGCTGCCGGCCGAGGAGCTTCAGGTTGAACGCCAGAAGCTCGAGTGAGATTGCGCTGCGTCATGTCCTGACCTCTTTCGTTCCGATGGGGCTTGTCCGCGAAGTGGTCAGAATCGCATTGTAAGGGACTTGCAGCCCATGCACCACCTGATCCGAAGCTTGCTCCACTGACTGAATTGGTCGCCTATCCTAGTCGTTGCAATCCGGAGACAATCTCGGGTCCGTGCGCGTAAGGAGACGGCCCCGCTCGCTTGAAATCGGGGCCGCCGGTCGTCGTTGTCGTCGTTGCCTTGAGTCGAGACGGCGAAATGCGGGCCGCCAAGCCTAGCCGTTCAGCTCAGATCTTCTGCTCTTTGGCTGCCGCAGGGTCGGTCTTGGCCTCGGGCGTGGCCCCCGGGGCGTCCTTCGGCAGGCGTTTGAGCACATAGACAGTCGTGTTCGCGTTTACGAGCCCGGCCAGGTGCACGACATGCTCGTTGTGCATGCGGAAGCAGCCGGAGGAAGCGGCCTCGCCAATCGATTCGGCGTCGTTGGTGCCGTGGATGCGATAGAGCGTCGAGCCGAGATAGATGGCCTTTACGCCGAGCGGGTTGTTGAGGCCGCCGGTCATGCGCAGAGGCAGCGAGGGCTTGCGGGCGCGCATCTCGGCGGGCGGGATCCAGTCCGGCCAGTCCTCGATCTTCGAAACCTTCTCGACGCCGGTCCAGGTGAAGCCCTGCTTGCCGACGGCGACGGGGTAGCTGTAGGCCTCGCTCGCCGAGAGCGTGTAGTAGAGGCGGCGGCCGGCGGTATCGATGACGATCGAGCCCGTCTCGTAGCTGTTCGGGAAGGCCACCGTCTGCGGCGCTTGCGCCGAAATCTCGGGGCGTGCGCCGCCCGAGGCCAGGGCGGCTCCTTTGGGCACCATGCCAAGGTTCGACTTGATAGGTTTGCTGCGGCTCGCCCCACATGCCCCATTGGCTGAGCCCCTGCGCTGAAGCTGGCTCGACGAGACCGATGCCGGCAACCATTGCCACCGCTACGCTACGCAACTTCATGACGCGACCTCTGTGTCTCTGATCCCGCAGCTTGTGGCCGGCCGAACTCCGCGCCCGTACCGCAGCCGCCTTGGGGGTGACTATTATCTTGCTTGCTTAGGAACGTGAACCAGGCCCTTGAAATAGTGGTGAAACAACAATTGTTCCAGGGCGTTAATGCCTCAGTCCGACTTGCGGAATGAAATCCAGGTGCCGTCGGCGCCGATCGAGAGCCGCCACCAGGTCCATTTCTTCTTGTCCCGCATGGCCTTAGCCGCCGCGGGCGGCATCAGCCGGTAGAGGTCGACCTCCTCGCCGGCCGTGAGCTTGTCGAGCGGCAGCTCGGCGAGATAGGGCCAGACGTAGACGGCGTTGTTCTCCGGGTCCTTGCCGATCGGCAGCTCGGCCGGGGCCAGCGACAGGATGTTGGCGAGCGCGGCCAGCGTCTCGCGGCCCTCGCCGTCGGCCGAGATCCGCTTCCAGTAGGCAATGGGATCGCTGCCGGCCTCGGTCGCCGAAGTCGGGCCGCAAGCTCGTTCCATTCGATCGCGGTCTTGAGCTCCTCGATCGCGCCCGAATGGGCCGCAGCCAGGATGCCCTCGCGCATCTCGGCGACGTTGGCCGGGAGCTTGCCCGTAAAGGGTCCAGCCGGCTTGGGTGCGGATGTGGGGGCTTCGGCGGACGCCGGCTTGTCAACTGCGAACGCATACCCTCCGGGCGCGGCGCAATAGACAACGGGGGTGGCGGTCATTACCAATGTCAATAAGAGTGGACCAGCCCCATGGCGCACGCGCGCCGGCAATCGACGGACAAAGCAGCCGGCCTCGGGAGCCGGCGCGCCGGAGCTCCGCCACACCTCGCCAATCAGGGGAGGCTTTGTCCCCGTGGACCTTGATCTCGCCCGACCCGTATCCAACTGAGGTGTGATGTCCTGCCTTGCGACAGCTGAGCGTTCGTGGTGGCGCACGTGCAGCTGATCCCCAATCTCCTGATCATCCCCGTCGGGATCATCATCGGCGTTCTTGTGGCGGCTCCGGTGGGGCCCGTCAACGTGCTGTGCGTGCAGCGGGCGCTCGAGCGCGGGTTCTGGGGCGGCATCGCGGCGGGGCTCGGAGCCGTTCTCGGTGACGGCCTGATCGCGCTTTGCGCGAGCTTCTCGGTCGGGGCCATCTCGGGCGCGTTGCTGTACCATCGCCCCGCAATCCAGATCATCGGCGGGCTGGCGCTGATCGCGTTCGGAGCAAAGCTCTATCTTTCGCCGCCGAGGCTCGAGGCGCTCCATCCCGACTATGAGAGCAAAGCATCTCTCTGGGACTATGCGTGGGACATCCCGCAGACGTTCTTTCTCACCATCAGCAATCCAGGCGCCGTGCTCGGCCTGTTTGCCATCTTCGGCGGCGTCAGCACGTTCGTCGAGGTGCGCAGCAATGTCGACGCGCTCACCATGGTGGCGTCGATCATGGGGGGCAGTCTTGCCTGGTGGATCGCGCTCTCGAACCTGATCGGCCGCTTTCGCCACCGGCTCGACGCCGCCAAGCTCGGGCGCATCAACAAGATCGCCGGCGTATTGCTGATCGGCTTCGGATTGCTGCTCGTGGGCGAGATGGTGTGGAAGATCGTTCGCTAGCCGGACTACCGACTACGAGCCACCCTTTCGGGACGTGCGATCGTACTCTGGCGGTCTACTGGACCATGCGATCGAGGGTGAACTCGCCGACCTCGATGCGCCGCTCGAGACCCTGAGCGAGCTTCTTGACCGCATCCTCGCCATAGAGCGAGACGAGATCGGTCAAGGCGGTGAAGAGCGCGGCATAAGCCATCTGCTCCTGCGAGACGCCGCTTTCCGTGCCCTCGTCCCAGGCGGCAAGGATAAGGCTCAAGGCCTTGAAGCTGAGGTCGTCGCTGTCCGCGAGGTCTTTAAAGTCCGACGTCTGCATTTTTCCGTCCCCCAGTTGCGGGCTTCCTCCAGAGGGCCCCTGCCCTTTCCACACCCGCAGAGTGAGATCTACACCTAGCACGCATGTCAGCGGTGCAAAGACGTGCCGACAATTCACAGTAAACCTTTGGGCGACCGAGACGCAGGTGCGGCTCAGGGAATGCTTTTTACCAGGCCCTCGGAGATCTGCAGTCCCTCGGAGAGGAATCGGTTCACCGCGTTCTGCGCCGAGGGCGTGCAGGTGACGTAGGTGCGATTGTAGCTGCGGTAGCCCTGGTTGAAGCTCCGCGTCAGGCGCGCGCGGCGGAGCGCGGAGCTGCCCTCGGCATCGAGAAGCTCCTTCATGCGCTCGCGCCAAAGCTGGCCCTCGTTGGCGCTGCAGAGCTCGCGCAGATAGTGCACGGCGCCCATGATCTCGGCGAGGCGCAAGAGCTTGTCGTCGTAGGGCTTGCCGTCCGGGCCTGCGGCGCGGCTCGTGCCGGGAACGCCCGTCGCGCCCAAGGCGGCAATGAAAAGCGCGAGCGCGAGGCCCGGGGCGGACTGCACGCGCGGCCGTCGCGTCAGCGCATCTCTTCGGCTCGTTCGTGTGGCTTGAGGGGTGCTTCGCGTCTCGGCCATGACATCCCTGGTTGCGGGTTCCGGCTTCGAAGGGTCGTGGTGCTCGTTCATCGTCGCACGAGAAGTGTGGCGCGGCCGAGGAAGTCTGGTGCCGGCTGAGAGATTTGAACTCCCGACCAACGGTTTACAAAACCGCTGCTCTACCACTGAGCTAAGCCGGCGCTGCACAGGCTCTTGCCGCTCGCGGAGCGCGACGCAGCGAAGCGCGTCTATATAGACTGCTCCGCAGCGTTGGGCCAGGGTGGGGGACCGGTCCGTCCGGTGGCGGCGGCGGGGTGGCGCGGCAAGCGTTCGCGGCGCTGGCTTAAAGCAATCTTATCTGTTTTCTGCAATCCTTACGGATAGTTGTCAGAGTTGCGTAATACCGGGAGTTAAGTATGCGTTCACGCATCGCCCTTTTCGCCGTGCTGGCGGCGATCGGCCTCGCCCTGCCTCAGGGCGCCGAAGCGCGCTGGTACCGCCATGGCCCCTACGGCTACGGCGAGGCCCGCGACGTCGTGCATGTCGGCTACTATCCGCGCTACCGCCACCGGTATGTGACGTACTACGGGACCGACCCCTACGCGTATCGCTGGGAGCCGCGCCGGTACTACCCCTACTACAACTCTGGCTATTGGCGTCCGGCTGCAGAGATGCGCTTCCGCCGCGCGTGCTGCTCACCCGTGATCGTGCTGCCGCCCTACTATCAGGCCTGGGGCTATCCGAAGCCGCGCTACATGAACCGCGCGTGGTACATACGCCCGCAGTATCGCCACAGGCGTCACTGGTAAAGACGCGTCAATATACTCTCGCGTTGCATAGCGGCTCGCCTTCAGCGGGCCGCTATTTTGCTGAAATCGCACCCCGTTCACGCCGTATTCATACGTCATGGTCTTCCATAGTTTTCCAGTGGAACTCGGACGGCTCGGGAAGCGTTGGTTTTCGCGAACGGTCCGGTCATGCGGCCTTGATGGGGAGAAACCCATGCTGAAGAAATTCCTGCACTCGCTGATGGCGCTTGCGCTGATTGCGGGTGTTTCCGCGTCGTCAATCCAGCCGGCGGAAGCCGGACATGGTGGTCGCTTCGCAGCCGGCGTCGCCGCCGGCATCATCGGCCTCGGCGTGCTCGGTGCAATCGGACACGCGCGTGACCGCGACTACTATGAGGCCCGCGACGGCGGTTGCTATCCGGGCCCCGAGGAGTGCGGATGGCGAGGCCGCCGCTGCTTCGAGAACAGGTATGGTGATTACGTCTGCCGCGGCGGCCGCTGGACCTGCTGGCGTCCGACGTACTGCGACTGATCAATCAGAGTTTAGGCTCTGCGGTTTCGGCCGCGAGCTGTTGGCTCAAAGGGCGGCGACCTCGTGCCGCCCTTTTATTTTGCGCCATCGGTGCGCTTCGTGGCCGCGACGTGAAGCGCGATCGCAGCGGCGTTCGAGACGTTGAGGCTCGCGAGCGTGCCGGGCGTGGCGATGCGCACGAGCCGGTCGCAGGTCTCGCCGGTGAGCTCGCGCAGGCCCTTGCCCTCGGCGCCGAGCACGATGGCCGTCTTGCCGGCGAAGGTCTCGTCCTCGAGCCGCGCGGTCGCCTCGCCGTCGAGCCCCAGCACGACGAAGCCCTGCGCCTTGAGGTCGAGGAGCGTGCGCGCGAGGTTCTGCACGAGCAGCACCGGCACGAGGTCGAGGGCGCCGGAGGCGGATTTCGCCAGCACGCCGTTGAGCGGCGGACTGTGACGGCGCGTCATGACGAGACCGGCCGCGCCGAACGCGGCGGCGGAGCGCAGCACGGCGCCGGCGTTATGCGGATCGGTGACGTGATCGAGGATCATGACGGGGGCGCCCGTGGCGGCGCGCCGCGCCAGATCGTCGAGGCTCGGCTCGGGCAGGGGCTCGGCTTCCAGCAGCACACCCTGATGGACGGTGTCGGGGCCGAGCATGTTGTCGAGGTCGCGCGGAGAGGCCGGCTCGGGCTCGATCTTTCTCGCCGCGATGGCGCTCCTCGAGGCGGCGGGCTGCGTTCTCGGTTGCAAGGAGGCGCAGCAAGCGGCGCCGGTCGTTGCGCAGCGCGGCTTCGACGGCGTGGATGCCGAAAAGGCGGACGATGCCGTCGTCGTCATCGGCTCGCCGGGTGGGCGGCTTGTGACTTTTGCCCCGGCCGCGGTGTCCGGACTTGTGTTTCACGTGAGGCTTCATGCCGGCATTATTGCTTTCTTTTGGGTGCCCCTGCGGGCTCAGGCCGTGCGCCGAAGCCATAAGTGTTTTCGGGCGCATTTCCAATTGACATCACGTGGCGCGCTGACGATAACGACGCCGTTGCCCTGCCGCTCTGGCTGAGCGCGGGGCGATTTCGTTTGGGATCTCGGCCACGCCTTCGGAGGCACGAGACACCGCCGATGTGCACGGCCCTGGACCACTTGTATGGAGGGGTGCCCGAGTGGCTAAAGGGGACGGACTGTAAATCCGTTGGCTTCGCCTACGCTGGTTCGAATCCAGCCCCCTCCACCAGTCCAGGCGGCCGATGCGGGCGCCGAAAAGTGCGGGTGTAGCTCAATGGTAGAGCAGCAGCCTTCCAAGCTGAATACGTGGGTTCGATTCCCATCACCCGCTCCATTATCTGTCACGTTTGCCGCCACATAGTCAGCCACTGAACAGCCTGGAGCCCTAAGATGATGGTGGCGACGACCAATGATCTCCCGGGATACCGCATCGTGCGCCATCTGGGCGTGGTGCGGGGCTTGACCGTCCGGTCCCGGAGCATCGTCGGGAACATCGGCGCCGCGATCCAGATCCTCTTCGGCGGCAATATCTCGGTCTACACAAAGCTCGCCGAGCAGACGCGACAGGAAGCGTTCGATATCCTGATCAGAAATGCCGAGGCCATGGGCGCGAATGCCATTCTGGCGATGCGCTACGACGCCAATGAGATCGCGGCAGCGGTTACGGAAGTGCTGGCCTACGGGACCGCGGTGGTGGTCGAGAAATCGAGTTGAGGCGGGGGCGCCACAGACAAGTGACAAAGGGCAAAAGTTCGGCTAAGGATGCCGGCCCCGTGTGAGGCTTGCGTGCATTTGGCGCGCGACAGGGGTGTAGCTCAATTGGCAGAGCGTCGGTCTCCAAAACCGAAGGCTGGGGGTTCGAGACCCTCCACCCCTGCCATCAGTTTGGAGCGGATCCGAGGTGAGGGCGCCGGATCGGCTGGTGTTGCGCGCCCAAAAACGGCGGTGCGGCAACATGTCACATGGCGCCCAGGAACATGTTTTGATGGCGAAGTTCAATCCGTTCGAATTCATCCAAGAGGTAAGGCAAGAAGTCTCCAAAGTCACCTGGCCCACGTGGAAGGAAGTGTGGATCACGACCCTCATGGTGCTGATCATGGTGACGTTGGCGTCAATCTTCTTCCTTGGGGTCGATCAGGTGCTTGGCCGGGTGATCAACCTGGTTCTCGGCATCGGTCGCTGACAGGCGGTCACAGTTGGCGTTCGGTCGGGAAGTCCTTCGTGGCGAAGGCAGCAATAGAGACGGTCTAAGAATGGCCAAGCGCTGGTACATCGTGCACGCCTATACGAACTTCGAGCGCAAGGTGGCGGACGCCATCCTGGAGCGCGCGAAGGCCGCGGGCCTCGAGCACCTCTTCGGAGACGTTAAGGTCCCGACCGAGCATGTCATCGAGGTGAAGCGCGGCCGCAAGGTGCAGGCGGAGCGCAAATTCCTCCCCGGATACGTGCTCGTGAACATGGAAATGACCGACGCGGCGTTCGTGCTCATCAAGAATACGCCCAAGGTGACCGGGTTCCTGGGAGCAGAGAATAAACCGATTCCCATCTCCGACGACGAGGCCATGCGCATCCTCAGTCAGGAGAAGGAAGGGGTCGAGAGGCCGAAGCCCTCGATCATCTACGAGGTCGGCGAGCAGGTGAAAGTGGTGGATGGGCCGTTCGCGTCCTTCCAGGGCGAGGTCGAGGAAGTGGACGGCGAACGCTCGCGGCTCAAGGTCGGCGTGTCGATCTTCGGGCGCAAGACACCGGTCGAGCTCGAGTTCGGCCAGGTGGAAAAGGTGCCGGCCTGACGGCGGTGCATCGGATTTGAGCGGGAGAGCGGGACAGAATTTGCGATGACAGGATTTTTTGGGCGCTCATAAGGCGCCTTCGACTATGCGGCGCGCGAGCGCCGTAGCGCCGCGAGAGGGTCGGATATTCCGGACAAACTCGCGGAGATCATGCGGGAGGGCTCACCGGCTTCGTGGGCCCGCAGACCGCTAACCCTGGGAAGCACGAGCTTCCCGTAAGCGTAAGGGGAAACTATGGCGAAGAAGATAGACGGCTACATCAATCTCCAGGTCCCGGCAGGGGCGGCAAATCCTTCGCCGCCCATCGGGCCCGCGCTCGGCCAGCGCGGCGTCAACATCATGGAGTTCTGCAAGACCTTCAATGCCAGAACGAAGGACATGGAGCAGGGCACGCCGATCCCGGTCAAGATCACGGTGTTCTCGGACCGCTCCTTCACCTTCGAGATGCGGACGCCGCCGGCCTCCTTCTTCTTGAAGAAAGCCGCGAAGATTACCTCGGGCTCGAAGACGGCGGGCCGCGAAGTCGCCGGCGAAGTGACGATGGCTCAGGTGCGTGAGATCGCGCAGTTGAAGATGAAGGACCTGAATACGGACAACGTCGATCAGGCTGCGCGTACAATCGCCGGCTCCGCCCGTTCCATGGGCCTCAAGGTGGTGGAGTAGACCCATGGCGAAAGCAGCTCAATCGCAAGAGAAGAAGAACATCGCTCCCGACGCGATCAAGGCGGCGCGCGTCGCCGGCGGCAAGCGCAACGCAGCCGGGCGCGAGGGTATCAGCCCGGTCAAGGCGTATGCGATCGACGAGGCGGTAAAGCTCGTGAAGTCGCGCGCCAAGGCGAAGTTTGACGAGACGGTCGAGGTTGCCATGAACCTCGGCGTCGACCCGAAGCATGCCGATCAGATGGTGCGCGGCGTGTGCAATCTGCCCAACGGCTCAGGCCGCACGTCGCGGGTTGCCGTGTTCGCGCGCGGGCCCAAAGCGGAGGAGGCGAAGGCCGCCGGCGCCGACATCGTCGGAGCCGAGGACCTTGTGGATACGGTGTCGAAGGGCCAAATCAACTTCGATCGCTGTATCGCTACTCCCGACATGATGGGTCTCGTCGGCCGCTTGGGCAAGGTTTTGGGCCCCCGCGGCCTGATGCCCAATCCGCGTGTCGGCACCGTGACCATGGATGTCGCGACGGCGGTCAAGGGCGCCAAGGGCGGCTCGGTCGAGTTCCGCGTCGAGAAGGCCGGTATCGTCCATGCCGGGGTCGGCAAGGCGAGCTTCACGGAGCAGGCCCTCGTCGAGAACATCCGCGCGTTCGTCGAAGCCGTCGCCAAGGCAAAGCCTGCGGGCTCCAAGGGCACGTACATCAAGAAGGTGTCGGTCAGCTCGACCATGGGGCCGGGCGTCAAGATCGACGCGGGAAGCGTGATTTCAAGTCAGCCGCAGGGATAGCCCCGGGCTGGCGAACAAGAATTCTGCGCCGGCTTTCGTCATGGAAGCCGTCGCGGGAACCCTGGTCCAAGTGCTCGTGAGAGCGCCGGCCAGGGCCCTGTCCGAGATTGTGGGGTGCGAGGCCGGATCTAAATCCGGCCGGACCTAAGCCTCTCCTAAGAGAGGGCCCTCATGAGACGGGAGACCACCCGGTTCGCTTCCTCGGGGAGCAAGCCGGTTTGAGCCTTCTGGGTCAGCACCGTGCCGCCTTAGGGCGCTGCGGTCGGGACAGGACGAGCGTCGCACATTCAGGCCCTCGGGCCTGAGACGTGCGGCAAGGTGCAACCCGCGGCAGGTCCATTTTCGGGGCCCGCCGCAACCAGGAGTGAGCAGGTGGAAAGAGCTGCAAAAAAGGCGCTCGTGACCTCGCTCCACGGCGTGTTGAAAGACACGGGCGTGGTCGTGGTCGCCCACAACACCGGCATGGTGGCCGCTCAATCTGCAGACTTCCGCAAACGCGTCAAAGAGGCGGGCGGAAGTGTGAAGGTGGCCAAGAACAAGCTGGTGAAGCTCGCGCTCAAGGATACGAATGCCGAAGGAATCGCCGATCTTATGAAGGGGCCGACTATCCTCGCCTATTCGAAAGATCCGATTGCCGCGGCGAAGGTTGCCGTCAAGTACGCCAAGGAGAACGAGAAGCTCGTGATCCTCGGCGGCGCGATGGGCGCCTCGATCCTCGACGCGAACGGCGTCAAAGCACTCGCCGACCTGCCTTCGCTTGATGAACTCAGAGCCAAGCTGATCGGACTTCTGAACGCGCCGGCGACCAAGATCGCCCGCACGATCAAGGAGCCGGGAGCCAAGCTCGCGCGGGTCATCCAGGCCAAGGCGTCGAAAGGCGAAGCTGCTTAGTGCCGATGGGCAATCCAAACCGGCGCGGACAAGGGTCCGCGCTCCAACTCTCGAAGGCTTAAACCCGAAGGAAAGTTCACATGTCTGATTTGTCCAAGATCGTCGACGATCTCTCGAAGCTCACCGTTCTCGAGGCCGCCGAACTCGCCAAGATGCTTGAGGAGAAGTGGGGCGTCTCGGCCGCTGCGGCCGTTGCCGTCGCTGCTCCTGCTGCTGGCCCCGCTGCTGCCGTCGAGGAGCAGACCGAGTTCACCGTCATTCTGAAGTCGGGCGGCGACAAGAAGATCAACGTCATCAAGGAAGTCCGCGCCATCACGGGCCTTGGCCTCAAGGAAGCCAAGGATCTCGTCGAGGCCGGCGGCAAGACCGTCAAGGAAAGCGTCACCAAGGACGAGGCTGCGAAACTCAAGAAGCAGCTCGAGGACCAGGGCGCGGTCGTCGAGGTCAAGTAAGGCAATAGGCAGCAGGCAATAGGCAATCGGGAAACCCATTGCCTACTGCCCGATGCCGGTTGCCTCGCCCGTCTAAGGCGGGCGTCGAAGACGGTTCTCCGGAGGGTCTCGAGGGGGTTCAAAAACCCGCGAAGAGGCCCTCCGGTGAGCCGTTTCAAGACGAATTCAATAGCGCGAGGGATGGCGACCCTGGCGCAGGCAAGAGAAAGGGGCGGGTGGCGCGCAGACACCTGGCCCCGAGTGAAATGAGGAGCGGACATGGCTGAGACGTTCAACGGCCGCAAGCGTATTCGCAAGCAATTCGGGTCGATCCGCGAGGTGGCGGAGATGCCGAACCTGATCGAGGTGCAGAAGAGCTCCTACGACGACTTCCTGATGGTCAAGGAGCCGCCGGGAGGACGTGTAGACGATCACGGACTGCAGGCGGTGTTCAAGTCCGTATTTCCGATCTCGGATTTCTCGGGCCGCGCGACGCTCGAGTTCGTGCGCTACGAGTTCGAGCCGCCGAAGTACGACGTCGACGAGTGCATGCAGCGCGACATGACCTACTCGGCGCCGCTCAAGGTCAAGCTGCGTCTCATCGTGTTCGATGTCAACGAGGAGACGGGCTCGAAGTCGATCAAGGACGTCAAGGAGCAGGACGTCTACATGGGCGACATGCCGCTCATGACGCTCAACGGCACGTTCGTCATCAACGGCACCGAGCGCGTCATCGTCAGCCAGATGCATCGCTCGCCGGGCGTGTTCTTCGACCACGACCGCGGCCGCACGCATGCGTCGGGCAAGCTTCTGTTCGCAGCCCGCATCATTCCCTACCGCGGGTCGTGGCTCGACTTCGAGTTCGACGCCAAGGACAACGTCTACGTTCGCATCGACCGGCGCCGCAAGCTGCCGGTGACGACGCTGCTTTATGCGCTGGGTCTCGACGACGAGCAGATCCTCTCCACGTTCTACAAGCAGATTCCGATCAAGGAATTGAAGCGCGGCTGGAAGATGCCGTTCATGCCCGAGAAGATGCGCGGCATGTCGCCGCTCGCCGACCTCATGGACGCCAAGAGCGGCGACGTCGTCGCCAAGGCGGGCGAGAAGCTCACCGCGCGCAAGGCGCGCGAGCTTGCCGAGGGCGGCCTCAAGGAGGTGCTCGTCTCCTCCGAGGATCTTGCGGGACGCTACATCGCCGAGGATATCGTCAACCTCGACGACGGGCAGATCTACGCGGAAGCGGGCGCCGAGCTTGATGCGAAGCTGCTTGCCGAGCTCAAGGACCAGAAGGTCAAGGAGTTCCACATCCTCGACATCGACCATGTCAATGTCGGGCCGTTCATCCGCAACACGCTCAACATCGACAAGAACTCGAACTACGAAGAAGCGCTGATGGACATCTACCGGGTCATGCGGCCCGGCGAGCCGCCGACCATCGAGGCGGCGACGAACCTGTTCCACAGCCTGTTCTTCGATAGCGAGCGCTACGATCTCTCGGCCGTCGGCCGCGTGAAGATGAACATGCGCCTCGAGCTCGATGCGCCCGACACCATGCGCGTGCTGCGGAAGGAGGACATCCTCGCGGTGATCAAGACGCTGGTCGACCTGCGCGACGGCCGCGGCGAGATCGACGACATCGACCACCTCGGCAACCGGCGCGTGCGCTCGGTCGGCGAGCTCATGGAGAACCAGTACCGCGTCGGTCTGCTTCGCATGGAGCGCGCCATCAAGGAGCGCATGAGCTCGGTCGAGATCGATACCGTGATGCCGCAGGATCTCATCAACGCCAAGCCGGCGGCGGCGGCGGTGCGCGAGTTCTTCGGCTCGTCGCAGCTCAGCCAGTTCATGGACCAGACCAACCCGCTCTCCGAGATCACCCACAAGCGGCGCCTCTCGGCGCTTGGCCCGGGCGGTCTCACGCGCGAGCGCGCGGGCTTCGAGGTGCGCGACGTGCACCCGACGCACTACGGCCGCATCTGCCCGATCGAGACGCCGGAAGGTCCGAACATCGGTCTCATCAACTCGCTCGCGACGTTCGCGCGCGTCAACAAGTACGGCTTCATCGAGAGCCCGTACCGCCGCGTGAAGGACGGCAAGGTCACGGATACCGTGGTCTATCTCTCCGCCATGGAGGAGATGCGCCACCACGTCGCGCAGGCGAACGCCAAGCTCGACGCCAAGGGCAAGCTCACAGAGGATCTCGTCATCTGCCGCTTCAACGGCGACGTGGTTCCGGTGACGGCGGATAAGGTCGACTACATCGACGTGTCGCCGAAGCAGCTCGTGTCGGTCGCCGCGGCGCTGATCCCGTTCCTCGAGAACGACGACGCCAACCGCGCGCTGATGGGCTCGAACATGCAGCGCCAGGCGGTGCCGCTGATCAAGGCCGAGGCGCCGCTCGTCGGCACCGGCATGGAAGAGGTCGTGGCGCGCGATTCGGGCGCCGCGATCGCGGCACGGCGCACCGGCATCATCGACCAGGTCGACGCGACGCGCATCGTCATCCGCGCCACGGAAGAGACCGATCCGTCGAAGCCGGGCGTCGACATCTATCGTCTGCGCAAGTTCCAGCGCTCGAACCAGAACACCTGCATCAACCAGCGGCCGCTGATCAACGTCGGTGACCGCGTCGAGGCGGGCGAGATCATCGCCGACGGACCGTCGACGGACCTCGGCGATCTCGCGCTCGGCAAGAACGTGCTCGTCGCGTTCATGCCGTGGATGGGCTACAACTTCGAGGACAGCATCCTGCTCTCGGAGCGCGTCGTCTCGTCCGACATCTTCACCTCGATCCACATCGAGGAGTTCGAGGTGATGGCCCGCGACACCAAGCTCGGGCCCGAGGAAATCACGCGCGACATTCCGAACGTGTCGGAAGAGGCGCTGAAGAACCTCGACGAAGCCGGCATCGTCTACATCGGCGCCGAGGTCAATCCGGGCGACATCCTGGTCGGCAAGATCACGCCCAAGGGCGAGAGCCCGATGACGCCCGAAGAGAAGCTCCTCAGGGCGATCTTCGGCGAGAAGGCGTCCGACGTGCGCGATACGTCGCTCCGGCTGCCGCCGGGCGTCACGGGCACGATCGTCGAAGTGCGCGTCTTCAATCGCCACGGCGTCGAGAAGGACGAGCGCGCGATGGCGATCGAGCGCGAGGAGATCGAGCGTCTCGCCAAGGACCGCGACGACGAGATGCAGATCCTCGACCGCAACGTGTACGCGCGTCTGCGCGATACGCTGATGGGCAAGGAGGTCGCCAAGGGTCCGAAGGGCGCCCGCAAGGGGACCAAGCTCGACGATACCATCCTCGACGACATCCCGCGCAGCCAGTGGTGGGAGATCGGTCTCGCCAACGAGAAGGCGCAGGCCGAGGTCGAGGCCATCAACAAGCAGTACGAGGAGGCCAAGAAGAGCCTCGAGCGCCGCTTCGTCGACAAGGTCGACAAGCTGCAGCGCGGCGACGAGCTGCCTCCCGGCGTCATGAAGATGGTCAAGGTCTTCGTCGCCGTGAAGCGCAAGATCCAGCCCGGCGACAAGATGGCCGGCCGCCACGGCAACAAGGGCGTCGTGTCGCTGATCGTGCCGTGCGAGGACATGCCGTTCCTCGAGGACGGAACGCATGTCGACGTCGTGCTCAATCCGCTCGGCGTGCCGAGCCGCATGAACGTCGGCCAGATTCTGGAGACGCATCTCGGCTGGGCGTGCCGCGGTTTGGGCAGGCTCATCGACGAGGCGCTGCATGAGTTCCACGAAAGTGGACAGACCAAGGCGCTGCGCGACCAGATGCAGAAGATCTACGGCAAGGACGAGATCAAGGCGAACACGAAGGACGCCGACATCGTCACCATCGCCGAGCAGCTCAAGACCGGCGTGCCGGTGGCGACGCCGGTGTTCGACGGCGCGCGCGAGCCCGACATCGTCGAGATGCTCACCGCCGCGGGCTTCGACAGCTCGGGGCAGGTGTCGCTCTTCGACGGGCGCACCGGCGAGCCGTTCGATCGCAAGGTGACGGTCGGCTACAAGTACCTCTTGAAGCTGCACCATCTCGTCGACGACAAGATCCACGCGCGCTCGATCGGCCCCTACTCGCTGGTCACGCAGCAGCCGCTGGGCGGCAAGGCCCAGTTCGGCGGCCAGCGCTTCGGCGAAATGGAGGTGTGGGCGCTCGAAGCCTACGGCGCCGCCTACACGCTGCAGGAGATGCTGACGGTGAAGTCGGACGACGTTGCAGGGCGCACGAAGGTCTACGAGGCCATCGTGCGCGGCGACGATGCCTTCGAGGCCGGCGTGCCGGAAAGCTTCAACGTGCTTGTCAAGGAAATGCGGGCGCTCGGCCTCAACGTCGAGCTCCTGAATACCGAGGTACCGGCTGTCGAGCAGCAGCCGGAGGCCGCGCCGGAACGGCCGCGCCTGCCACCGGCTGCCGCCGAGTAACGACATCGTTCCCTCTCCCCGCCAACGGGGAGGGGGCTGGAATGCGGAATCTTTAGGGACGAGCCCCCCGTCCCGCGAGGAGAGAGCGAATGAACGAGATCACCAACCTCTTCAAGACCCAAGCGCCGGTCCCGACCTTCGACCAGATCAAGATATCGATCGCGAGCCCCGACGACATCCTCTCCTGGTCGTTCGGCGAGATCAAGAAGCCCGAGACGATCAACTACCGTACGTTCAAGCCCGAGCGCGACGGTCTCTTCTGCGCGCGCATCTTCGGACCGATCAAGGACTACGAGTGCTTGTGCGGCAAGTACAAGCGCATGAAGTACAAGGGTCTGATCTGCGAAAAGTGCGGCGTCGAGGTGACGCTCGCCAAGGTTCGCCGCGAGCGCATGGGCCATATCGAGCTCGCTGCTCCGGTGGCTCACATCTGGTTCCTCAAGTCGCTGCCCTCGCGTATCGGCCTCCTGCTCGACATGAGCCTCAAGGATCTCGAGCGCGTCCTCTATTTCGAGAACTACATCGTCACCGAGCCCGGCATCTCTCCCTTCAAGGAGCGCCAGCTGCTCTCGGAGGAGGACTACAACCGTGCCCTCGAGGAGCATGGTCCCGGACAGCTTCACGGCCGGCATCGGCGCGGAAGCCATCCGCGAGCTCTTGATCTCGATGGATCTGCCGAAGATCCGCGAGGATCTGCGCCAGGAAATCTCGGAAGCGACGACCGACTTGAAGCCGAAGAAGCTCGGCAAGCGCTTGAAGGTGATCGAGAGCTTCATCGAAAGCGGCAACAAGCCCGAGTGGATGATCCTGACGCAGGTGCCGGTCATTCCGCCCGAGCTGCGTCCGCTCGTGCCGCTCGACGGCGGCCGCTTCGCGACCTCGGATCTCAACGATCTCTACCGCCGTGTCATCAACCGCAACAACCGTCTGAAGCGGCTGATGGAGCTGCGCGCGCCCGATATCATCATCCGCAACGAGAAGCGGATGCTGCAGGAGTCGGTCGACGCGCTGTTCGACAACGGGCGGCGCGGCCGCGTGATCACGGGTGCCAACAAGCGCCCGCTGAAGTCGCTTGCCGACATGCTCAAGGGCAAGCAGGGCCGGTTCCGCCAGAACCTGCTCGGCAAGCGCGTCGACTACTCGGGCCGCTCGGTCATCGTCGTCGGGCCCGAGCTCAAGCTGCACCAGTGCGGGTTGCCGAAGAAGATGGCGCTCGAGCTGTTCAAGCCGTTCATCTACGCGCGCCTGCAGACGCTCGGCCAGGCCGCGACAGTGAAGCAGGCGAAGAAGCTGGTCGAGAAGGAGAAGCCGGAAGTCTGGGACGTGCTCGACGAGGTTATTCGTGAGCATCCGGTGCTGCTCAATCGCGCGCCGACGCTGCATCGTCTCGGCATCCAGGCTTTCGAGCCGCAACTGATCGAGGGCAAGGCGATCCAGCTGCACCCGCTCGTCTGCGCGGCCTTCAACGCCGACTTCGACGGCGATCAGATGGCCGTGCACGTGCCGCTGTCGCTCGAGGCGCAGCTCGAAGCTCGCGTGCTCATGATGTCGACCAACAACATCCTGCATCCCGCGAACGGACAGCCGATCATCGTGCCGTCGCAGGATATCGTGCTCGGTCTCTATTACCTGTCGATCATTCGCGACAAGGAGCCGGGTGAAGGCATGGCTTTCGGCTCGGTGGGTGAGCTTCGCCATGCGCTCGAGGCCGGCGCCGTCACACTGCATGCCAAGGTCAAGGGGCGCTTCCGTGCAACCGACGCCGAGGGCAAGGAGGTCGTCGAGCTGCACGACACGACGCCGGGCCGCATGATTCTGGGCGAGGTTCTGCCGAAGAAGCCGGGCGTGAAGTTCGCGCTCGTCAATCAGCTGCTGACGAAGAAGGCCATCTCGGGAATGATCGATGCCGTCTACCGCAACTGCGGTCAGAAGGAGACGGTCATCTTCTGCGACCGCATCATGGCGCTCGGATTCCATCACGCGTTCAAGGCGGGCATCTCGTTCGGCAAGGATGACATGGTCATCCCCGATACGAAGACCAAGATCGTCGACAAGACGCACGACATGGTCCGCGAGTTCGAGCAGCAGTACAACGACGGTCTCATCACGCAGCTCGAGAAGTACAACAAGGTCGTCGACGCCTGGTCGAAGTGCACCGACCAGATCGCAAAGGAGATGATGGAGCGCATCTCGGCGACCCAGAAGGACAAGGACGGGCGCGAGAAGCAGGTCAACTCGATCTATATGATGAGCCACTCTGGTGCGCGCGGCTCGCCGGCGCAGATGAAGCAGCTCGCGGGTATGCGCGGCCTCATGACCAAGCCTTCGGGCGAGATCATCGAGACGCCGATCATCTCGAACTTCAAGGAAGGCCTATCGGTGCTCGAGTACTTCAACTCGACGCACGGCGCCCGAAAGGGCCTCGCCGACACGGCGCTCAAGACCGCCAACTCGGGCTACCTGACGCGACGTCTTGTCGACGTGGCGCAGGATGCGATCATCTTCGAGGAGGATTGCGGAACCGACGCCGGCATCAACGTGCAGGCGGTCGTCGACGCGGGTCAGGTCATCGTGTCGCTCGCGGCGCGCGTCCTCGGCCGCACGGCCGCGGAGGACGTGATCGAGCCCGGCACCAAGGGCAAGGACTTGAACGTCCTCGTCAAGACGGGCGAGCTCATCGAGGAGCGGCACGCGGAGGCGATCGAGAAGGCGCAGGTGCAGGAAGTGCGCATCCGCTCGGTGCTGACCTGCGAGACGGAGACGGGTGTGTGCGCCAAGTGCTACGGCCGCGACCTCGCACGCGGCACGCGCGTCAACATCGGCGAAGCGGTGGGCGTCATTGCCGCCCAGTCGATCGGCGAGCCGGGCACGCAGCTCACCATGCGCACGTTCCACATCGGCGGCACGGCCAACCTCGTCGATCAGTCGTTCGTCGACAGCAACTTCAACGGCAAGGTGAAGATCAAGAACCGGGCCATGGTGAAGGACGGCCAGGGACGCGTGGTCGCGATGGGGCGCACCATGTCGCTCGTCATCGTCGACCAGTCTGGCAAGGAACTCGCGACGCACAAGATACCGTACGGCGCGCGGCTCCATGTCGACGAGGGCGACGAGGTCAAGCGCGGAACCAAGCTGGCGCAGTGGGATCCCTACACGCGTCCGATCCTCACCGAAGCCACCGGCAAGGTCGAGTTCGAGGATCTGATCGAGGGCGCCTCGGTGCGTGAGCAGACCGACGAGGTCAAGGGCACCACGAACCGCGTCATCGTCGATTGGCGCGCGACGCCTCGCGGTGCAGAGCTGAAGCCCGCGCATCGTCGTCAAGGACGCGAAGGGCAAGCACATCAAGGTGGCCCGCGGCGGCGATGCCCGCTATCTGCTCTCGGTCGAGGCCATTCTCTCGGTCGAGCCGGGTCAGGACGTGAAGGCGGGCGACGTGCTGGCGCGCATCCCGCTGTCGTCGGCCAAGTCGGGCGACATCACGGGCGGTCTGCCGCGCGTGGCGGAGCTCTTCGAGGCGCGGCGTCCCAAGGATCACGCGATCATCGCGGAGATCTCGGGCACGATCGAGTTCGGCAAGGATTACAAGAACAAGCAGCGTATCAACATCAAGCCCGACGACGAGAGCGCCGAGCCGGCCGAGTATCTGATCCCGCGCGGGAAGAGCCTCGCCGTCCAGCACGGAGATCACATCGAGCGCGGCGACTTCATCTACGACGGCAATCCGGCGCCGCACGACATCCTGGCGATCAAGGGCGTCGAGGAACTCGCGAACTATCTGATCAACGAGATCCAGGACGTCTACCGTCTGCAGGGCGTGACCATCAACGACAAGCATATCGAGGTCATCGTCCGGCAGATGCTGCAGAAGGTCGAGATCACGGACGTGGGCGAGACGGATCTGATCAAGGGCGAGCAGATCGATCGCATCGAGTTCGAGGAGACGAACGCCAAGATCGAGAAGGCGGGCAAGCGCCCGGCTTCCGCGACCCCGGTGCTGCTCGGCATCACGAAGGCGTCGCTGCAGACGCGCTCCTTCATCTCGGCGGCCTCGTTCCAGGAGACGACGCGCGTGCTGACCGACGCGGCCGTCATCGGCAAGTCGGATACGCTCGAGGGGCTCAAGGAGAACGTCATTGTCGGCCGTCTCATCCCGGCCGGCACAGGCGGCATGCTGAGGCGCCTGCGTAAGGTTGCCGCCAAGCGCGACGAGCTCATCGACAAGGAGAAGGCGAAGTCGGACGCCGAGAAGGTGCTGGTCGCGCCCGACGGCGATGCGGCCTCGCCGGTCCGCCGCCGCCGGCGCGCTGCCGAGTAGCGCGCACGGCGCCAAGAGGCGACAAAGTGGCGGCGGCCTTCCCCTGGAAGGCCGCCGTTCCCATTTGGTAAAGACGCGCATAGCCAGGGCCACCGGCGGCCGCCCTGGCCTTGGCCTGGGACTTGTCCTATAAGCCCCTGAAAACGCGTTTTGAAGTGGCGCGGCCGTCGGCGGGCCGCGCAAGGGAGGGTTAGATATGGCCACAACGTGGTCGCCTGAAAGCTGGCGGTCGAAGCCGATCGTCCAGGTGCCCGACTACCCCGACAGTGGGGCGGTTGCCGACGTCGAGGCTAAGCTCGCGACCTTCCCGCCGCTCGTCTTTGCGGGCGAAGCGCGCGAGCTCAAGAAGCAGCTCGGCGATGTGGCGCTCGGCAACGGCTTTCTCCTGCAGGGCGGGGATTGCGCCGAGAGCTTCCTCGAGCACCGGGCCGACAACATCCGCGACTTCTTCCGCGTCTTCCTGCAGATGGCGGTCGTGCTGACATACGCCGGCGGCAGTCCGGTGGTGAAGGTCGGGCGCATCGCCGGCCAGTTCGCGAAGCCGCGGTCGTCGCCCATGGAGAAGAAGGGCTCGGTCGAGCTCCCTTCCTATCGCGGCGACATCATCAACGGGCCGGAGTTCACGGCGGAAGCGCGCATTCCCGATCCGGCGCGCCAGATCGAGGCCTACCGCCAGTCCGCGGCGACGCTCAACCTAATCCGCGCATTCGCCACCGGCGGCTATGCCGATCTCGAGCGCGTGCATCAGTGGAACATGGGCTTCGTCAAGGACAGCCCGCAGGGCCATCGCTACCAGGCGCTCGCCGATCGCATCGCCGAGACGCTGGGCTTCATGCGAGCCTGCGGCATCACGAGCGAGAACACGCCGCAGCTTCGCTCGACGCGCTTCTACACCAGCCACGAGGCGCTGCTGCTCGGGTTCGAGCAGGCGATGACGCGTCTCGACAGCACGAGCGGCGATTGGTACGCGACCTCGGGGCACATGCTGTGGATCGGCGATCGCACACGCCAGCTCGACCACGCGCATGTCGAGTTCTGCCGCGGCATCAAGAATCCGATCGGCATCAAGTGCGGACCGTCGCTCGAGCCGGATGGCCTCTTGCGCCTGATCGACATTCTGAACCCGAAGGACGAGGCGGGACGGCTGACGCTGATCTGCCGCTTCGGCCAGGACAAGGCCGCGCCAGCACCTGCCGAAGCTCATCCGCGCCATCCAGAAGGCGGGCAAGAGCGTTGTCTGGTCGTGCGATCCCATGCACGCCAATACGATCTCGGCCGCCAACGGCTATAAGACGCGTCCGTTCGACCGCATCCTGAAGGAGGTCGAGACGTTCTTCGACGTGCACCGCGCCGAGGGCTCGCATGCGGGCGGCATCCACGTCGAGATGACAGGACAGAACGTGACCGAGTGCACGGGCGGCGCCATGGCGATCTCGGAAACGGATCTGTCAGACCGCTATCACACGCACTGCGATCCGCGCCTCAATGCCGATCAGTCGCTCGAGCTGGCATTCCTGGTTGCCGAGCGCATGAAGGCGGAGCGTGAGGCGCGCGGGGTTTCTGTCGAGCCCGCTGCGGCGCTGGCGTAGGCCGGAACTCGAACCAATTCGGCGACGTTGAAACGGCATCGGCGGTATTCAAGAACGCCGGGCAAACTCAGGAGAGGAAGCACTCATGCGCAGACTAGGAAAAGCAACGGCAGCGGCTCTAGCTGGCCTTCTCGCTCTCGTCATGACGGTGACGGCGGGTCTCGCGGCGAGCGAGTTCGAGGGCAAGTGGAAGTGTCGCGGACACGACCGGCAAGGCCTTCGAGATCACTCTAGCCGCCGACGGCACGGCCGCGGGAACTCAGCAGGAAGGCCAGAAGGGCACCTGGAAGGAAGAAGGCTCGGCCGCGATCATCACCTGGGATACGGGCTGGACGACCAAGATCTCGAAGGACGGCGACAAGTTCAAGAAGACGGCCTTCAAGAAGGGCGAGCCGCTCACGGGCACGCCGACCAACAGCTCGCCGGCAGAGAAGGTGAAGTAGGGATTGGGGCTCGCGCTATGCGCGAGCTGCAAATGAAAAGGAGGGCGCGCGGTAGATGGCTGCGCGCCCTTTGCATTTTCCGCGGTATTGGGGGGCGACGTGCGAGTGCCCGCTAGGCTTCCGCCTCTTCGTCCTCGGCGTTCAAGTCGATGACGCCCTTCTCCATCAGCTCCATGGCGAGGTCGGCAATAGCACGACGCGCCTTCGCGATCTCCTTGGTCAATGGCTTCTTTCCGGTCGCGATCTCCTGCTCGATCATCCTACGGGCGCGCCCCGGCACGGCTTCAAGGATAAGGTCGCGGAGCCGCGCATCGGCTCCATGCAAGGCCGCAATCGTGCGCTCGGGCGGCACCTGATCGAAGAGGGCGAGCATCGCCGATTGGTTGAGCTTGGCGATGTCGTCGAAGGTGAACAGGAGGCTGCGGACGATCTCGGCCTCTTTCGGGGCGTGTGCTTCGAGATCGCGGAGCACCTCGTCCATATGCTTGCGGTCCATCTTGTTGATGATGTCGGCGAGGCGGGCATGAATGGTCGGCCCGGAGTTGCGGGTGTTGTAGAGCACGTCCTCCTTGAAGGCTTCCTCGAGCAGTTTGAGGGGTCTCTCCTGGATGGGTTTCATCGCCAGCATGCGCCGCATAACCTCGTTGCGCATCTGGGCCGGCAACAGGCGTAGAACGGCGGCAGCATAGGCCGGGGCCGCGCGCGACAGCACGAGGGCGCCGACCTGCGGGTGCTCCTTCGTCAGGTAGCGGCCGAGGTTGGCCTCCGGCGTTTCGGAAAGGCGCACCCAGATCGATTGCAGGGACTTGCTGCGCACCTGCGACATGATCTCGGAGATCTGTTCTGGCGCCACGACGCCCATGAGCAGCTCTTCGACCTCGTCGGCGGTGGCCATCAGGTCGCCGCCGCTCTTCATGTGGCTGGCGAACTCCTCGACGAGAGCGTCCAATACCGGCTTCGAGATAGTGCCGAGATCGGATGCCGTCTGCGCGATGAGCTTGATGTCGTCTTCGTCGAAATGCTTGAGCAAGCGGGAGGCGAGCCGCTTGTCCATGGTCAGCAGCAGGGCAGCCACCTTCGTCACGCCAGGCAGCACGGGCAACGCCTTGGAAGGCGGCGGCGCCGGTGTGGGCTTCGGCTGTGCGTCCGTATTCGGGCGCGGCTCCATGGCTCGCTACCGGCGATCTCTGATTAAGTTTCGCGATGCACTAGCGTGTGTGCGCGTCTTGGCGCCGGGCCCTTTGCGCTCAGGGAGCGCTCAACAGATGGGCCTCTAGTGCTTAACCATTAGTCGAAAGGGCTTACGCGGAGCTTGCGCAACGCGACGTGTGCTGCTGCAACCTATATTATGCGCAATGGAATCAATTAGTTACGTTGGCGTGAGCGCGGGCGGCAGATGCCGAGTTCGGATCCGCCGCCCTGAACATTCCTCTTTGATGGGCCTGCCTTAGCTCCCGGTTGGGCGCTTGCCCTCGAAGGCCGTAATCACCGCGGAGAGCTTCGTGTAGTCCTCGCAGGTCGTGCCGCAGCGCTTCTCAATCTCATCAAGCTGCTCGCGTGCGGCGGCCATGTCACCCTTGGTGATGAAGGCTTCGCCCATGTACTCGCGCGTGCGCGTGTCGTCTGGATTGATGCTCAGCGCCTTCTTGTAATAGGGCATCGCGGCGTCGACGTTGCCGAGCTTGCGTGTGGCGAAACCCGTTACCCTCAGAATGCGCGGATCGTCCTTGTTGCTGCCGTCGCCGCCACCTCGAGCGCTTCCTTGTACTGGCCGTTCTTCGCCTTCCAGTACGCGGACTCGTAGATCTAATCGTCCGAGAGCTGTCCGTGCTGCGCGGCGCAGGCGGGCTTGTCTTTGTTGGCCGGGTTGGTGCAGTCGACCTTCGGCTTGGCCGGCTCGTCCATCGCGGCCCTGCCCGGCGCCGAGGCGGCAAGCGTGGCCGCGGCGAGTGTGATGGTGGCGAGGATCGATGGGAACTTCATTCTGCTCATGCGTCATTCTCCAAAACGAATGTAACGTCAGTCGACGACTCCGGTGCCGCCTCGAGCGTCACGCTCGAGCGGTGGGCTCATGTGCGCGGCTGCGCCGGAGTCGAGGCGGTCTTGTGCGCGATTGTCGTGTTATGGGGCTGTTACGAGAGGAACACGACCGTGCGCTCGGCAGCACATAACCAAATCGGGGAAGATCGGCATCGACGACGTAAAAAAAAACGCACGGGCGAACGCCCGTGCGTTGCTGTTCCACGAAAGTGTTTGTGAGATGAGTTATTCCGCTTTTGGTGCCGCTGCTTCTTCCGATTCTGCGGGTGGCAGTTTCTCCGCCTCGGCCTCTTTGACAGTCAAAATGATGCGGTCGTCCTTTACCTCCTGAATCTGCTCAGGGGCAACACGGGTTCGCGTTTCGCCAAGGCCGAGGAAGCCACCGATGTCGACATAGAGATCGGTGAGCGCATTCTCCGGGCTGCGCTTGAGATCGGCGACTTCACCGATGTTCTTGCCGTCGGTGCTGTAGACCGACCTGTCGATCCACTTATTTGCCTCTTCAGCCGTCAGCGTGAGCTTTGCGCCCGGGGGTTGTGAGCTCGAACTCGGCGCTCGACTTCGCTGGCTCAGTCTCCTTCATCGAGGGCACGGCAGTGCCCATGCTTTCGGTCGGCGATTGCTCAGCTTTCCCTTTCGGCGCCGCTGGCGCCGCCTGATCCATGCTGCTCTCGGGCGGCTTCGTCGCGTTGGGGGCCGGCTGCGGAGCCGGGTCCTGAGCGTAAGCGGCGTAACCTGCGGCGGTCGCAAAGATCGCCGCAATCAACATGCGTCTCATGGGTACCTCCACCAGAAGCTTCTCGATCGAGCCAAACGCGTTGACATCATCGAAAGTTCCCAATGGTGAGGATCTCTTACTACGGCGGTGTTCGGCGAATAGATGTTCCGCAATACGCTCCACGCGTTGCGCCGGGAGGCTCTGGATACAGGCTAACAGCGCTAGCGGATGAGGCGGAGATGGTTGTCGAATTCGGTGTCGCCGACGGTGGCAGCTCGAAAGCGGCGCCCCGCCTGGCCTTTCGATCCGCAACGCGCCGAGCCCTGACGAGAGCGCGAATACGTCATCGCCGAACGGCGCCAAACCGCAACCGTCGGCAAGTGTCGTCTCGGAGCGCAGGCGCCCGATTCCGTGTCGATGTAAACGATGCGGCCGGCCCGCGGGGCAGACGCGGCGAGGATGCGGCCGTCGCGGCTCATGGCGACGGAGCCGATGTAGCCCTTGAGCGCGGTGCCCATTGGTTCCGCCGGTTCGAAAATCTTGATCGGCTTGTCGATGCCGGCGCTGCCGATCAGCTCGGGTGAGCTCTCGAGGCCTCCCTGCCACTGGGCGCCGAACCAGACCTCGCCCTTGGCATCGGCCGCAATATGGCGGATCGAGAGCATGTTGATCTCGGCCGGCAACACGTGCTGGGCGCGGAGATCGCCGGTCTTGATGTCGACGAAAGCCAGTGACGGCACCATTCCAGCTACGTCGATGTTCTCGCGGCCCGTCGTCGGGATCGGTCGCGATGCCGCCGTTGGCGATGGCGAGCGTGCATCCGTCGGCGAGCAGGATCGCCTCGTGGGGGCCGATGCCGTGAGAAGGAAACTCGCCGATGCGCTTGTAGCCCGACGCGACATCATAGACGCCAATGAGCCCGTCGCCAGTCTCGATGTTGTGCTCGCTCGTCAAGAGCAAGCGTCCACCGTCGGCAAAAGCGCCGTGGCCGAAGAAATGCCTGCCTGGCTCGGGCTCGAAGATGTGGGGCTCGGCGCGGCCCGCGAGATCGAAAGACACCGCGAAGAAGCCTGGGCGGCGCGCGAAGGCGACGGCGCGGCCGCTTGCGCTGTCGATGGCGATGTCGTGGCCGCGCGCGGAGAGCGGGATCTCGCGCAGGATCTTGCCGGCACGCGTGAGCAGCGCGAGCGCGTAGCCGCCGCTCGGGTGGCGACATGCCGAGATAAAGTCCGCCGCCTCGGCGCCTTGAGCCGTTTCGGCGCGTGCATATGGGCCGGCCGCCAAGGCCAGAGCGGAGCCAACGAGAAAGCCGCGTCTATCGATCAGCATGGATCTCTCCCGCCATGATCAATCACCATCGAGCTCGTTGAAGCCCAGGACCACGTCGGCCGCCGGCGCCAGCTCGCGGGCGACGATCTGGCGCAGGCCGCTGATGCTGAAGCGCATCTTGCGCAGGCGCGTGATTTTCTCATCTTCCGTGCCAGCGCGTGAGAGCAGCGGCGCGTCGGCAACGACGGTCTCGAACGCGCGGGGAATGAAGGCCTGCATCCAGGGCTTGTCGGGCGGGACGAATGCAAGCAATCCCGTGGCGTCGAAATAGGCGGAGAGAGACGCCAGCTGCTGGCCGAGATAGCGATCGTTCATCCCTGAGCGCTCGAAGGCGAGACGGATCTTCTTCGGCGGATCGGCGAGCGCCGCCTGGAGCCGGGGCAACGCGTTGCGGTCCTGGGCGATCTGGAAGCCGGTGAGCAGCGCTTTGACGATCTCGCGCGCCGTTTCCGAGGCGTCCTTGTAGACCGGATTGTCGGAGCCTGGCGCCAACATCTTTGCGCGCCAACCGTCCGGCGCAATCCAGCCTGTCTCGATTTCGCCGGCCAGGCTCTCGAGATTGGCGGCAATCGCCGCTGCGAACGCGCATCTGTAGCGCGCATCCTCTTCGGCGCCGCCGATGGGCTTGGCGTCGTTGAAGATCAGAAACTCGAGGGCGCCGAGGCCTTGCACGGCAGCGCTTTGCCGTCTCAGCGCGCCGGGCTCGAGAAGGGCCGCATCGCGCTTGGCAAGAAGAGCCTGGAGCTGCCTTTCGGTCGTGCCGCGCGGGTCGGGCCAGAAGTAGAAGCGCTCGAGGCGGCTCGCTTCCGTCATGGGGCCGAAGCGCAAGAAATCGATGTCGCCCCAGGCGGTGACCGTCCGTTTGAAGCTCTGCTCGATTTTTGCTTTTGCGTCTGCATCGCTGGTGGGAGCGGTGCAATAGGATTTCACGTCTTCGACGAGGTGCACTGTCACGTCGTGGAGCTGGGAGATGCGGGGAATGATGTGGCCATCGATTGCGCTCTGCACCATCTCGGCATGGGTCTTGCGCACGACTCCCGCGGCGGTCGCGTCGACGGCGCGTGCAACAGAAGCGACACTTACGAGGAGCGCTGCGGCAACGAACGCGGCTCCGAGATGTCTCGCACCGTGCGTCATGCGCCGACCTTGTTTGACATTTCTCTCGAGAAATACGGCCTGTTCAGACCTTGCAGGCCCGCTTTTTTGTGTCCCGCGAGGGGGGCGTGCTGGCACGCTTGTTCCGCAATTGAATCCGCATCAAACTCTCGCGCGCCGATAGGCTGCGATAAGGGCACACGAGCCCTTTGCGCTCGAGCTCCTCGACCTTGGCGTAGATCGTCTCGACCGCAAGCGGCGCGCAGCCGCAGCAGCTCATCCTCTGCGACAGATGGCGAAAGACGAGACCGGGAGTCGGGATCGGGGCCTCCGGATGATTGAGCAAATCGAGCAGCGCGAGCTCGATGTCGTGGTCGGAGACGGTGGTGCACGAGCAGACGATCATTCCTGGTATTCCGCTTGCGAAGTTATTGCATCAGAGCCGATTGCGGCTGAGCCGAGAGTGCCGCAGCATTGACGATCAGTCCGGGAGACAAGACCTGGTCGAGGCCGCGCATGGTGATGGCGAAGGTCTCGGCATGATGGACGACCTCGTCGATCAACGAGCTTTCGATCAGCGCGAAGGCGCAGGCCTTCATGGCCGGACAGGTGTTGTGCTGACAGGCGGCGATCATTGAAACGGCGAGGCACTCGTCGCGGCAGAAGCTGCCGCACGGGCCAGAGACAACCTCGATCTCGCGGCGCGCCGCGGCGCTCAAGGCGCGTACCCATCCCGACAATTCGGAAACTGCCGTTTTTGCCGAGCGCGGTCCCAAGGCATCCGAATAAATTTGCCAGGCTTTTTCCCAGCAATTGATATCGCCCGATTGATATCCCGAAACCCAATAGCGGAATCCCAACCCGACCAGGCGCTCAGCGCCAGCCTCCGGCGCAGAGAGCAAGGCTCGTCTCTGCATGATGTCGAAATGCGATAGGTGCGCGACATGCATCATCTCCCCGGGTGTGCGGACGCGAGGCCCGCCGCATGTGTGGCAGTTGAAGACAGCGAAATCGGAGGGAATTGGCTGAGGCCGCGACTTCTCGCGGGGCGCAAAGGGTGCGCTCAACGTTTGCTCGGTCATCGGTCTTTCCTATTATCGGGGTTCAAGGCCCCGAAAAGGATGCAGTGCAATGGCCGATTTACGAGTACGGCCCGACGAAGCCAAGCAACCGTGTTCGAAAGAGCAAGTCAAGGGGCGTTTTGACATGGGTCAATACAATAGAATTATTCAAATTCAGTGCTTTGAAACATTCTAAACTTGCGCTTTCAAAATCATCGCGTGCGCATTTCTGCTCCGCAGCATCTTGATCTCGATAGGTCTTGAGTTGCGGCAGCGCTGCACGCAGCGAATTCAGTCGCGTAGCATCGCGGACGAGGCGCAGGTCTTCCTGAGTGACAGGCTGCAGGTACGGTCTCGCTCGGATCAGCCGAGGCTCGGATTGCTGACGACGGAAGCCGCCCGCGGACTTTGCCGCGGGCTTTGAGCGCGCGGGCTGCTTGCCGGACTTGCGCGACGACGGCCGGGTCAGGCCGCTTGGCTTTCGTCATCTGATCCAGCGTGTGCTCGTCGAGGACGCTGATGAAAGCCTCGAGAGCGGAGTCGAAGAGGTTGTCCAGCTCGGCGAGCTGCTGGCGTGCCTGGTCCTTCGGACCGTGCGCCCTCGTTGTCGAGATCGATGTGCGTCGTCTCCATCGCGCGGACGACGTCGCCGATGCGGATCTCGGTCGCGGGGCGGGCGAGGCGCACGCCGCCGTGGCGGCCGCGTACGGCGCGGACGAAACCGGCGCGCGACAAGAGATGCACGATCTTGAAGGTATTCTGCGGGCGTGATCGCGCGGCGCTCGGAGATCTCGGCCACCTTCACGAGTGTGCCTTCGGCTTGGGCGCAGTCGATCAGGATCCGGATCGCATAGTTGGTCGTTTTGCTCAGGCGCATGGGGAGGTCCAGTTGGTCGGGGACGACTGTCGTTATCTGACGGAGAGCAGGCAGCATTACCAATATATTCTAGTACATAATTCCCATTTCGCACGTCTTTCTCAAGCACAATATTCAGAGCTTGCGGACGTTGACCCCTGTGCCCAGGCCCGCTCACTCAGGGCGGCTCTCCGAACTCCACCAGAATCACCGGGTTCAGTGCAGCTCTTTCCCGACTGTGATCAGGTGTGCCTCGCGAGGCAATCATCTGCTCCAGATCAGGTTCTGAACAGCTAGCATTGTTGACTTGAGACGTCAATTTAGACTACACGGCTCCAGCGGCACTCGCAACCCGACGCTCGGGTGCTCGGCTGAAATTGGGCGCCGGTGCGATGTCCTATTCAGGGCCATTGACCCCTGCTCATGGGAGAACCTTCGTGAAGTCTCGTCTCATCCATTCGCGTGCCATCCTCGCGTCGCTGGCTCTGGCTGGCTGCGGCCTCGCTCAGGCGGCGGTCGCCGAGCCGGCTACAGTTGCCGGCGTCATCAAGAATTACGCGGACATCGCTGAAGCCGGGTATTCCGACTCGCTCGCGGCCGCGAAGAAGCTTCAGACGGCGGTCGACGCTCTGATCGCAGAGCCCCAGCGACGACACGCTCAAGGCGGCGCGCCAAGCCTGGATCGATGCGCGCGTCCCCTACATGCAGACGGAGGCCTATCCGTTTCGGCAACGCGATCGTCGACGACTGGGAGGGCAAGGTCAACTCGTGGCCGCTCGACGAGGGGCTCATCGACTACGTGGCCGAGGCCTATGGCAGCGAGTCGCCCGAGAACGAGCTCTATGCGGCGAACGTGATCGCGAACAAGTCGCTCAAGGTTGCGGGCAAGAAGGTCGACACATCCAAGATCACGCGCGAGCTGCTTCGAGATTCGCTCCAGGAAGCCGGCGGCGTCGAGGCGAACGTCGCGACCGGCTATCACGCGGTCGAGTTTCTGCTCTGGGGGCAGGATCTCAACGGCACGGGGCCCGGTGCAGGCAACCGCCCGGCCACCGACTTCGACACCAAGAACTGCACGGGCGGCAACTGCGAGCGCCGCGCGCAATACCTCAAGGCCGCCACCGATCTCCTCGTCGACGACCTCGCTTGGATGGTCAAGCAATGGGGCGCCAAGGGAGACGCGCGCGCTGCGCTATCGAAGGACGGCGGCAAGGCGGGACTCACGGCCATCATGACCGGTCTCGGCAGCTTGTCCTACGGCGAGCTCGCGGGCGAGCGCATGAAGCTCGGCCTCCTCATCCACGATCCCGAGGAGGAGCACGACTGCTTCTCCGACAACACCTACAACTCGCACTACTACGATGCGCTCGGCATCCAGAATGTCTATCTCGGCAGCTACACGCGGCCCGACGGGTCCAAGGTGTCGGGGCCGAGCGTGTCCGACCTCGTCAAGGCGAAGTCCGCCGAGACGGATACCGCGGTGCGCGCCGCTCTCGACAAGACCATGGAGCGGATGACGGCGCTGGTCGAACGCGGCAAGTCCAAGGAAGCCTACGATCAGATGATCGGCCAGGGCAACGACGAGGGGAACGCCGTCGTCCAGGCGCGCGATCGACGGGCTCGTCGCTCAGGCCAAGGAATTCGAGCGCGCGATCGCTGCGCTCGACCTCAAGGCGATCAAGTTCGAAGGCTCCGACAGTCTCGACGATCCGTCGAAGGTCGAGACAAAGTGAAACTGAAGAGCCCGTTCGCAGGTCTGGGCGAGATGCTCATTGTAGGGAGGATGAAGGGTTCCCGATAGGCGAGGCGGACGGATAGTTGCAATTATGAGTCAGGTTTCCGGTCTCGTGCTTGCGGAGCAGCTAATTGGATTGTCTGGACGCTGGCCCGAAACTAGATTTTTTTCGTAAAGGTTCCGGTTCGCCGGGACCATGCTGGGGGACTGGAATGACGAGACTTCTCTTGTTGCAGCGTTCGGTGCAGTGGCGGCCTTGACCAACCCGGCACAGGCCGCCGATCTCGGCGGCGACTGTTGCGCCGATCTCGAGGAGCGGATGGCCGAGCTCGAGGCGACGACCGCCAGGAAGGGCAACCGTAAGGTCTCGCTCACGATCGCCGGCCATGTGAACAAGGCCGTGCTGTTCTGGGACGACGGCTTCGAGGACAACGCCTACGTCGTCGGCAACAAGAACGATCAGACGAACATCTCCTTCACGGGCGAAGCCGAGATCAGCAAGGGCTGGAAGGCGGGCTACGACATCACGATCCGCTTCCGGACACGCTCTCCGACGCTGTCGATCAGAACAACGACAACGGCGACCAGGGCTTCTTCGTCTGGCAGTCGCACTGGTGGATGGAGAGCGAGAAGCTCGGCAAGGTCTCGGTCGGTCTCGCGTCGCGGGTGACCGATACGGCGCCGGAAACGGATTTGTCGGAGGCGGGTGTCGCGGGCTATGCCGGTGTGCAGGACATCGGCGGCGCGTTCATCCTGCGACGTAGCGACAACGCGCTTTCGACGCTGACCTGGGGTGACGTCTACAACCACTTCAACGGCGATACTGCCAACATCGTGCGCTACGACAGCCCGGAGATCGCGGGCTTCATTGCTTCGGCGGCATCCTGGGGCGAGGACGACATTTGGGACGTCGGGCTACGCTATTCGAGGGAGGGCGCGCGGATTCAAGTTCGAGAGTGCGATTGCCTATACCGAGGTCACCAGGTCCCACGGGTCCTGTTGGCAACGGATCCGGATTCGGCCAGAACACGCTGGTGGGCTCGTTCTCCATCCTTCACGAGCCATCGGGTCTCAATTTCACCTTCGCCGCCGGTCACCGCGAATGGGACGGCACGCTGGATGACGCCGACGGTGTCGCGCGCACGCCGGACGATACCGAAGTACATCTACGCGAAGCTCGGCTGGCTCGCGAAGCTCAACGGTCTCGGACCGACGGCCTTCTACGGTGAGTATGGCTGGTTCAAGGACTACGTCTCGGCGGGCATCGATGCGGACGGGATTGTCGTCGCTCTCGATTCGGCAGATCCCGCGAATCTGGTGTGCGAACGCGAGGTAACGCCTGCCGGGTCACCGGCAACAAGGCCGAGGTGTGGGGCTTCGGCGTCGTGCAGCACATCGAGGCGGCCGAGATGCAGGTCTATATCGGCTACCGCCACCACACGGCGGAGTTCGACCTCGTCGATGTCGGCGAGCCAATGCTGTTACGGCCGCTCCGATCGACGACTTCGACACGATGATCGCGGGCTCGAAGATCGCGTTCTGAGCCACGGCTCGATATCCGCTGCGGCGGGAAGACGCTCAGCGTCCGTCGGGGTATTCCTCGGCGGGCTGTTTGCCAGAGATCAAAGACCGCATGTTGCCGATGCGGAGATGATGCTAGGTGTGGTGGCGGACCGCGCTTGGGACGGCGGAGGCTCGCACTGATTCCGCGATAGGCGCGGAGAGCGAAGTGAAACGACGGTCCGCAACTTGAAATCGAGGACGATTTGGCCGAGTGGCCGACTGGCTGGCGCCGTCGATAGTCGCCGGGCTCATTCCGCTCGGCGGTGGATGGCTCGCGAGTTCGCCCGGCATTGCACGGCAGAGCGCGGAAGCGTTTCCTCAGGCCGCACACCAAGAACGACCTCTCAGCGCGTACGTCGAGCCCGGAGAGGAGAAGCCCGGGTGGCAGTGCCACGTCGCAGGAGAGCATCGACAACCGCGACGCCTTCTCGCACTTCTCGCATGGCATCGGGTTCGAGGGTGAAGGCCGGTTCAAGATCGGCAATGCCATATTCCGCCGCTTCTGGGTCTCGGCGCCGTCGTCGACCGAATCCGCCGACGGGCTCGGGCCGCTCTACAACGCGCGCGGCTGTCAGAATTGCCATCTGAAGGACGGGCGCGGGCGTCCGCCTGCCGCCAACTGGCCGGACGAGGACGCGGTGTCGATGTTCCTGCGGCTCTCGATCCCGCCGGAGACGGACGAGCAGCGCAAGCTGCTCGCCGAGCATCGCGTCAACGTGATCGGCGAGCCCGACCTACGGCGGGCAGCTGCAGAACATTGCCGTCAAAGGCCTCGACGGCGAAGGTCACATGCACATCGAGTACAAGGATGTGCCGGTCACAGCTCGCCGGCGGCGAGACCGTGACGCTGAGGCAGCCGTCCTACTCGATCACCGAGCTCGCCTACGGCCCGCTGCATCCCAAGGTGATGATGTCGCCGCGCATCGCACCGCCGATGATCGGACTCGGGCTCATCGAGGCCATTCCGGAGGCCGCGATCCGCGCCAATGCCGATCCGGACGACGCGGACAAGGACGGCATCTCGGGGCGCCCGAACGAGGTCTGGTCGCTCGCCGACAACCGCGTCACGCTCGGCCGCTTCGGCTGGAAGGCCGGCAATCCGTCGATCCGCCAGCAAAGCGCCGATGCGGCGGCCGGCGACATCGGGCTCTCCAATCCGCTGGCTCCGCAGCCGTCGGGCGACTGCACGGCGGCGCAGAGCGTTTGTCTCGATGCGCCGAACGGCAACTCGGAGCGTAGCGGCGGCTTCGAGCTCGGCCAGGACCTCATGGATCTCGTCGTCTTCTATTCGCAGAATCTCGCGGTGCCGCGCCGGCGCGATCACGACAAGCCGGAGGTGCTGCGCGGCAAGGCGCTGTTCAACAACCTCGGGTGCGCGATCTGCCACCGCCCGTCGTTCACGACCGGGACCGTCGAGGGGCAGCCGCAGCTCTCGAACCAGAAGATCTGGCCCTACACGGATCTCCTGCTGCACGACATGGGTGAGGGTCTCGCGGACAATCGTCCCGAGGGCGTGGCGGACGGGCGCGAGTGGCGTACGGCGCCGCTGTGGGGGCTCGGGCTGACGCAGGTCGTGAGCGGGCACACGTTCTTTCTGCACGACGGGCGGGCGCGCAATGTCGAGGAGGCGATCCTCTGGCACGGCGGAGAGGCTCAGGCGGCGCGCGACGGCTACGCCAAGCTCACGAAGGCGGAGCGCGAGGCGCTGCTGGCGTTCGTCAACTCTCTGTGACGGGACCCTCCCACCCGTAGAGCCAATCGTAGCGCGCCATCAGGCGCTCGGCCGGAAGCGTGCCGAGCGCGCCGTTGCGCAGCGCCGCGAAGAGGCCGCGCAGGTGATAGATCTGGCCGTTGAAGCGCGAAGCGCGCGTCACCTGCGCGACGCGAGCGCGCCGCCGGCGCTCGTAGTCGCGGAGCGCGCGCGTGACGTCGCCGGGATTGCGGGCCAGACAATCGGCGATCACGACGGCGTCCTCGAGTGCGAGAACGCCGCCCTGCGCCAGAAACGGGAGCACGGGATGGGCGGCGTCGCCCAACAGCGCGGCGCGGCCCTGCGTGTAGCGCGGGCGTCCGCGCAACGTGTAGAGCGACCACTTGCGCCAGGTCTCCGGCTGCGCCAGGAGCTCGCGCAAGGTAGCCGGAAATTTCGTGGCGCGACTTGCGACCCACTGGGGGGCGACCGGCGTGCTCCACTCCTTGGTGGCGTGCGGATCGTCGAAGATGGCGACGATGGCGACCTCGTGTCCGGCGCGCACAGGGTAGTGGACGACGTGGGCGCCGGGAGCAAGCCAGAGGTGCACCTCGGTGCGGTGCAGGCCATCGGGCACGGCGTCGATCGGAACCACTGCGCGCACGGCGCACTTGCCGGCATAGCGCAGGCCGCGTGACCGGAAGAGGGACGTGCGCAGCTCGGACCACAAGCCGTCGGCGGCGATGAGGGCGTCTGCTGTCCATGAGCGGCCGTCCTCGGTTCTGGCGGTGATGGAGCCAGCATCGCTTTTGGCGGTGCTTATCGGGGCAGCGAGAGAAATCTCAATCAAGGGCTCGGCGCGCACGCGAGCTATCAGCGCGGCATGGAGATCCTGGCGGTGGGCGACCCAGTAGGGCGAGCCGTGGCGTGCGGCGATCCAGCGTCCAAGGCGGCAGGCGCGCCAGCTCGCGGTCCGAAGTTGCGTCGAGAATGCGTATCGCATCGGGTGTCGCTGCGGCCGAGCGCAACAGATCGGCAGCGCCGAGGGAGGCCAGGATCTTGGTGCCGTTGGGTCCGATCTGGATGCCGGCGCCATCCTCTGCAAAAGCGGGGCGGCGCTCGAACACATGTGAGGCGATACCGCGCTGGGCGAGGGCAAGCGCGGTTGCAAGTCCGCCGATGCCGCCGCCCGCGATGAGGACGAGGCTTTCGAGGCCGCGGCGGGCGAGGCCTACCGCCGGGTCGGGATCGTCAAGCTCAAGCGTGGCGGACCGATGTACCATCTAGACGGGCGGCCGCGCGGGTGCGCTAGACGCGCTCTGCGGCGGGTTCGACAAGGCTGCCCTTGGGGTCGCTCTCGTCGGCTGCCAGGCGCGGATCGTGCACATAGAGCGTCGAGCAGTAGGGACACAGGATCTGGCTGTCGGCGCCCATGTCGAGAAAGACATGCGGATGGTCGTGGGGCGGGCGGGCACCCATGCACTGGAACTCCTTCACGCCGATGAAGATCTTCTCGGAGCCCTGGTCGTTGGCCAGATGCGGCACGATGCTATGTCCCATCTCGTCGTCCCATCTCGTCCGCCTTGAGAATTGCCCGATCGAAGCGCCGAACATAGCGGCGCGCTTGCCGAAATGATAGGGGAGGCAGAATGCGCGACGGGCTAGTGTGGTGGTTCGCAAGTCCGCATCAGTTTCGCGGCTGGGTTCGATTGCGGACTTGCGAACCTGAACCACGCTAGAAACATGAACTCGCTAGTGTCCCTTCGGCTCCGAAGTTCGCTCAACACCCGCTGCAGAGTGAGGCGAACTTCGGAGCCGGGACGCTAGTGGTGAAGGACGGCCGGCAATGGAGAGCTTCAGCTCGGACGGCGTTGAGATCGCCTTCATCGACGAGGGCGGAGCGAGCTCGCACGGGACGCCGGTGCTGCTCATTCACGGCTTTGCCTCGAACGTGGCCACCAACTGGACGGCGACCGGCTGGGTGGCGGATCTTACAGCGCGGGGCTATCGCGTCATTGCCTTCGACAACCGGGGCCATGGAAAAAGCGAAAAGCTCTACGAGCTCGCTCAATACGGCGCGCCGCTCATGGCCGAGGATGCGCGACGCCTGCTCGACCATCTCTCGATTCCGAAGGCGCATGTGATCGGCTACTCGATGGGCGCGCGAATCGCGGCCTTCCTCGCGCTCAATCATCCGGAGCGTGTCGCGAGCCTCGTCTTCGGCGGTCTCGGCATCAACATGGTGCGCGGCATGGCGGGCACGGGTCCGATCGCGCATGCGCTCGAGGCGGCGAGCATCGAGGACGTGAAGAACCAGGCCGCGCGCACGTTCCGCGCCTTCGCCGAGCAGACGAAGAGCGATCTCAAGGCGCTTGCGGCGTGCATCCGCTCGGCGCGCGATCCCATCACGGCCGAGGTGCTGGGCGGTCTTTCGTGCCCGGTTCTGGTCGCGGTCGGAGAGACGGACGTGGTCGGGGGCTCAGGTCCCGATCTCGCCCGCCTGATTCCCGGGGCGCAGGCGTTCGTCATCCAAGGGCGTGACCACATGAAGGCGGTCGGCGACCGGACCTTCAAAGCGACGGTGCTTGCATTTCTCGAAGCTCAGGGGTGAGAGCGCGGCACCTAGCAGGGAGGGGCGCAAAAAAAAGGCCCCGGCAACACCATGCGCTTCTCATCGAGGGACCATCGTGGGGGATGTCGATCGAGAAGCGGTGTCGCAACGCCGGGGCCCCGACACAAGAACAAGATAGACCGCACGCAAGTGACCGGCAGAAGACGCAGCACGCTCCGCTTGGCTTTGCGACCCGGGCTCTCGAGGGAACGATGCTCGGGACCGTCACGGAGCCGATGCGGCACTGTCCGGACACAGGCAAAGTAGCAAATTCAACCTATGCCCGTCCTGTGAGAAATGGCGGGTTATGCTCAGTACCTGTGGATAACCTTCGCTGTTGCGGTCACACAACTGCGCTCGAATCGCAACACAGCCGCGTAGCCGTCGAATATCAGTCGCCGCCGCAGGGCCGCCCTCAGCGCGGCCAAAATCGGCCCGAAACAGCGGGCATCTTGCGTCTCGGGGAAGATGGGAAATTCACCGGTCGTTAGGCTTACCGAGCTTAGTTTTCCCATCCATGTGGTTCCGTCGCGTCCTTCTCATCGTGCCAGCGTTCTTGGCGGTGCTTCTGCCCGGTTGCAGCAGTGCGCCCACCTTCGTCGCCAAGTACGAGCCGTGGCGCGAGGAGGAGGAGAACGCCTGCATCGCCTCAGGCGTGGTGCGCAATATTCCGGCCCTGCAGACCCGCTCGGCGCTCGGCGGTCCCAGCTACTGCGGCACCGTGCACCCGTTCGAGATGTCGACGGCCGATCAGGGGCGCGTTGCGCTCAAGCCGCGCGGCGCTGCTGCGCTGCCCCATGATCCCGCAGGTCGAGCGCTGGGTGCACGATACTGTTGCGCCGGCGGCGCGCTACTATTTCGCCTCTCAGCTCGTCGAGATCAAAGTCGCGGGGTCCTACTCCTGCCGGCCGATGAACAACGTCTTCGGCGCCAAGCTCTCGGAGCACGGCTATGCCAACGCCGTCGACATATCGGCCTTCGTGCTCGAGGACGGCAGGACGATCACCGTCAAGAAGGGCTGGCGCGGCGACGAGCGCGAGCAGGCCTTTCTGCGCGATGTGCATCAGGGCGGCTGCCGCGAGTTCATGACCGTGCTCGGTCCCAACTACGACGGCAACCACCACGACCACTTCCATCTCGATCTAGCGCGCCACGGCGGCGACGGGCTGAAGCGCATCTGCAAGTGACGGCTGCACGAGGTTGACGGCACGCACATTGCCCTCGCGGCTTGGCAGGCCCGAGGTCTTATGGAGATAGGGGAGCGGGGCGCGATGGTGCCTCGGTCTTCCGAATGTGTAACTAGGGCGCCATGACGCCCCGCCTTCCGAGCTTTGCGCCTGAGGAAGCCAAATTCCGGCGTCGCGGACCCCGTTTAGCCGCAGCTTCTTCGGCACCGGCGTTGCCGCCGGCCGTGGGTGGGCGCTCCGGGAGGGAGACGGATTGCGTAACCCGCGCATCCCTCAGGACTTCGGACCCGCCCCTCGCTATCTAGACGCCTCTAGAAGGCGACCCCGGTGGGGCGGGCGAGGGGAGCGTAGTGGGTCATAGAGGAGCGGGGATAACATTCAGGCATCGGAGCAGTTCTGCAGTGTGCAGGCCGTCTCGCTTTGTCTGGTCACGGAAAAAATATTCGTTGTCTCCATGTGGGGGACTATCTTCGTGCTGATTTGACCCTACCCTCCTGGGTCCTTTACGGGGAGGGAGGGTATGAGGGAACTAGCCCTGACAGCTCTCAACGTCGTGCTGATCACGGCCGCAGCGAGCCAAGCACTGGCACAAGGTTCGCCGCCCGATCGGCCGACCGAGGAGCAGCTCGCCAACGACAACAAGCTTTTCAGTTCCCTAGCCATCAAGGTCTTCAAGTGGGGGGAGCCCGCGGAACCTGCGAAGATCGCAGGATCGATCTACTTCGTGGGCACGAAGGGTCTCGGCGTCTTCATCTCTAGGCGTGTCAGCACCTAGTATTCCGAAATTGCGGAACATGTGAAGTCGTCACTCGACGATGGCTGTGGTTTTCGCGAGGCGCACCACGGCTGCTTGCTCCTCGATGCCTTGCGTGAGGCGGCGCGCGAAATCGACAGTGCGCTCCACCACCACGCTCCGCTGTCTGTCGAGCGTCACCAAGTGATAGCTGTCGTCGAGGATGGTGAGCTCCACCGGGCCTCCGAGGCCGCGCGCGATTGCCACCGCGTTCGTCAGATCGCTCTGATCGTCGTCGCGCGGATGGAAGATGTGGGTCGGCTGGCTGATCACGGCGAGACGGCGCTTCACGTCGCGGGCGAGCGCCTTGAACTCCCAAATGAGGCCACCGCCCCACCCGAACAGATCCCCAATTGGGCAATAGTCGGCCTTGAAGCTCTCGATGACGACCTTGCGGATGCGCTCGTCCTTGATGCCGAACGGCGGCCGCGGCCGGAAACGGAACAGCCGTGCGAACCACTTGTAAAGTATGAGATTGAAAAGGTTGAATGATTTCGGAATCGCCCAGCCATTCGGCCAAATCGTCGGCGAAAACAGTATGAGGCCGTGCACGTCGGCCGGACGCTCGCGGGCGAGGCGCAGAGCGAGAATCGATCCGGCCGAGATGCCGCTGACAAGGATGACGTCGCAGCGAGACTTGAGCTCGTCGTGGGCCGCCTCAAGTGCCGTGTACCAGTCTTTCCACGAGGAGAGGCCCGAGGAGTCTGTTCCTGCGCCGAAACCGGGGAGCAGGGGACAATAAACCGTATGACCGGCGCGCGCGAGGCCTTGAGCTACGAACCTCAACTCGGCCGGATTGCCGCCGAGACTATGAACCATGAGCACGCCGATCGGCCCGCCCGCAATAACGTGGCTGCCGCGGTATGCATTTATTTTCTCTATTTTGTTCATAACGGTCACTCTTTGCGCGTCGGTTTAAAAAGGAGCGCGCAAAGTGCAGGCCAGCGGCTGATCGACATCGCAAGCTCCTGACAGGCTTTTTGCAAGACGCAGCAGGATGATTGTCAGTCGGAGCTCACACTTGGTCAGTCCCCCAAACGGGGGAACGCGGCACCTTAGTTTGGGGGAAATTAATGATCCGGGCATAACGACCAGGTCTGCTTGGGGTCAGATCCGGGCTCTAAATTCGCATCTGCGTTGCGGCAGCTTTTCACCTAAGGGAACTCGCAGCCGCAACATTGCAGTGCGTTAGCCTCCGACCAGCACCGCGGGCGAACTATGCAGCCGGCAAAGGTGCGTGTTAGCCTTTCTCATCCCGTCAGAGATTCGACGGGTACGGTCCGGCGGGCGTCGCGACAGCCCAGAGCGTGATAGCCTTGTGATCGAATCGAAAGCACGCTCTAGATCTTTGATGAGACCGATGATTCACGCTTCGGACTGATGGGGTCCGAAGCGATCATGGTCTAGAGGGATGCCCTGAGCTCTGCTCTCTGTCTCGCGCGTGAGCGGAGCATCAGCGGCCGGTGAGCGAGAAAAACCGGATGAACAACGCGACGCGGGCCGCTGGCTATCTTCGTACCGCGATGCTGTTCATGGCACTGGCGCTGCCCGCCGGCTCGCTCATTGTGCTCGGCACGCTTTGGCTGTGGGAGAACGGCTTCATCCTCCAATGGGCTCTTGGCGCCGGCGTCGTCGCGCTTGCGGTTTATGGCTCGGGGCGTTCGTTCCTCAAGGAGGCGACGGCCAACCGACACCAGCTACGCGACCTGCTCAGACGTTCGGATCCTCTCTGGACCGAGCGCGAGGCCGAAGCGTGGGAGGTCGTGCGGACGATTGCCAACGATGTCGATCCGGACAGGCTCAACAGCCGCAATGCCTTCCTTGCCCTCGGCACGCGCACGGTCGAGGCGGTTGGCCAATCCATGTTTTCCGGCGAGGACAATCCGCTCTGGAGGTTCACCGTCCCCGAGCTCCTGGTGCTCGTCAGGCGCGTCAGCGCCGCGCTCGATCCCGTGGTGCGCGAGAATATTCCATACGGCGACAGCCTGACCGTCGGTCAGGCCATGACCATCTACCAATGGCGGTCGGTTATCGGCGTGACGGAGGCGGCATACGACGTCTGGAACCTCATCCAGAAACCAGCATCTGCCGCTCAGCAGGGGACGCAAGAGCAAGCGTCGCGCCGGCTTCACGATCGGGAGCGCAATGAGCTCGGTCGACGCATTGCCTCCGCCTATGTGCGGGAAGTGGGCCGCGCTGCCATCGACCTCTACAGCGGACGCCTGCGTCCCTTATCCGAGACCCCGGCGGGTGCCGACGCGAAAGCGACGGAGGACGGCGAGACGGCCCCGCAGGAGAAGGCAAAGCCGTTGCGCATCCTGGTCGGAGGCCAGGTGGCCGCCGGCAAGTCGAGCCTCGTCAGCGCGCTCTTGCGAGCGGTCAACGCCTCGGTTGACGCGTTGGCGCCGACCAAGGGCTTGAGGGCCTATGAGCTCAAGCGCGAGGGCGTGGCGGAGGTATTGCTGATCGACAGTCCCGGCATCGAGGCGGACGATGTCGCCATCGAAAGCCTCAAGACGCAGGCCCAACACTGCGATCTCCTGCTATGGGTTACTTCGGCGATGGGCCCCGAGCGCGGACGAGATCGCAAAGTGCTCGATGCGCTGCGGCTCGCGGCCAAGGCGGAGCGGCGCTATCCCCCGGTCCTTGGCGTGCACACTCACATTGACCAGCTGCAGCCAATCCTGGAGTGGAGTTCCTCCTTACAACCTCGATCGTGGGGAGAGCCCCAAGGTGCAGTCCATCGGCAAGGCGCTGCTCGCGGTCGCCTCGGACCTTCGGCTCCCGATCCAATCGGTGGTGCCCGTTTGTCTCGATCAGATGCGCGGCGTCTACAACATCGATATCCTGTGGGCGAGAATGCTCGACCTGCTGTCCGATGGGCAGCGCACGCGGCTTACGCGCGCTTTCGTGGTGGACGGGGACGAGGGATACTGGAAGCGGCTGTGGTCACAAGCCACTGTTACCGGGCGGGTCATGACCCGCACCCAGCCCTCCGAGAATGCCGAGCCGTCGCCAAGTCGAAAGCTATCGCGGGACGCTTAGGCTCAAGCGGTCGCGGCCCTCGACGAAGGCTTTGGCGTGCGTGACGCCTGGGCGGCTCCTCACCCCGAGCACGGGGTGAGGCTCAGCGTAGGGCTTGCCATTACTTCTATTTCGCGACGACGCTCGAGGTGATCGAGGCGATGACCTCGGACGCCATCTTGAACTGCGGGTCGCGGTCGGTGATGCCGTGGCGATGCGCAATCCAGGTGAAATCCGTGTAGACGGCCCAGACCTGGCCGCTCGCGTCCTGCGTCACCAACAAGCGAACGGGCCAGTCGAGCCCGGCGTTCGGATTGGAGGTCAGGAACTGAATGCCGAGCGGCGGGTTGCCGAAGATCAGCAGCGTCGAGGGATTGAGCTTGATGCCGGCATCGCTGCCGAGCTGCGACTGGTCGACGGCGAGGAAGAACTTGATGCCCTTGCCTTCAATGTCCTGCTTGAGACGCGTGATGGTCTCGTCCATGCCGTAGGCGCTCTTGACGCGGACGATGCCGTCGGCGGTCGTCGCGGCTTGGCCGGGGGCGGTATAGGGCGACGTCGCGAGGGCGAGCGATTGCGACAAACAGGCCGGCCGCGGCGGCGAAGATTGCGAGGCGATTGAACATTGGCTTCTCCATCTCTGGGCTTGGCCCGGGCGGCGGCCCGAGGCTCGAGGCGGAAGATGCCGGCGGGCGGCTCTCACCTGAAATATCGAATGGCTCCGGACTTGATAGCGCTTGGCTATGGTTTCCGAAGGTGCTCGATATTTGAGCACTTGCCCAAACGCTGGGATAAGGGATGGATCGGCGTCCCTGCGGCGACGACAACGTCCGCGGCTTTGTAAGCCGGCGCTGCGGTTCGCGTGTGACAGTACGCCGAGGGTGAACACGGTTTCAAGCATCTGGACGTGAGAATTGAAAAAGACCAGCACACTGGCGGAGGCGTTCGAAGAGATCTGCGTCATGGACGCGCCGCTCAACGAGCGGCTTGCGGCCTACGCGGAGCGGCTCCGGGAGCTCAACTTTCCGTTCTCGGAAGCCTATGACGACCTCGTCGGCCGGCTGCTCGCGGGCGAGATCGGCACAACCGCGCCTGCGCCCGGAGAGCCGATGCCGCCTTTCATGCTGCCGGCGCAATCGGGGGCGCTGGTCTCGCTCGAGGAGCTGATCGCCAAGGGGCCCGTCGTCATCAGCTTCAACCGCGGCCACTGGTGCCCCTTTTGCCGGATCGAGCTCAAGACGATCGCCGCCTACCACAACGAGATCGCGGCGCATGGAGCCGAGGTCGTCTCGATCATGCCGGACCGGCAGACGTTCGTCGGGCGGCTCAGGTCGGAGACCTGGGACATGCTGCCGATCCTGACCGACATCGACAACGGCTATGCGCTTTCGCTCGGGCTCGTCATGTGGCTCGGCGAGCGGCATCAAGGAGCTGATGCGCGGGCGCGGATACCATCTGGAGACGTTTCACGGCAACGACGGCTGGTTCGTGCCTCTGCCGGCGACGTTCGTCGTCGGCAGGGATGGGCGGGTGATCGCGCGCTTCGTCGATCCAGATTTCCGCAAACGCATGGAGCTCGACGACATACTGGCCGCGCTGGGCCGAGCCGAAATCGTGAGATCGGTATGCGTACGCAATATCTCTCGTGAACCCGCTCGACCTGGAACGCTTATCGACGCGATATTATGTAGCCTGCGGTTGCTCACGGTGCTTAATTCCGGAGCCGATGATGGCCGAGAAGACATTGGCGGAGAGGCTCGAAGAGAGCACCGAGCGCTGCCGCAACATGGACGCACCGCTCGGCGCGCGGCTCAGTCGTTCGCCGACGACGTGCGTGCGCTCAATCCGGAGTTTGCCGGCGTCGTCGATCACATGGTTGCGCGCCTGAAGGAGGCCGGCGCCGGCGAGGAGGCGCCGAAGCCGGGCGAGCCGATGCCGGATTTCGTGCTCCCCGATCAGAACGGCCGGCTCGTCACGCTCTCGGGCCTTTTGGAGCAGGGACCGGCCGTCGTGGCGTTCCACCGTGGGCACTGGTGTCCCTACTGCCGGATCAACGCCAGCGCGCTGGCGGCGATCGAGGACAAGGTCAGGGCCGGCGGGGCGACGCTGGTCGCGATCACGCCGGAGCTCGAGAAGTTCACCTACCGAGCTCGGGGCGGCGGTGCACGCCAATTTCCCGATCCTGAGCGACATGGACAACGGGTACGCGCTCTTGCTCAACCTCGCGTTCTATGTGGGCGACGAGAAGCGTCGCTTCATGACGGCTGCGGGCTGGGACGTCAGCCCCTATCAGGGCAACGAGAGCTGGACGCTGCCGATCCCGGCGACGTTCGTCGTCGGCAGGGACGGCAGGGTTACGGCGCGGTTCATCGACCCGGATTACAGAAAGCGCATGGAAATCGATGATATTCTGGCCTGCGGTTCGGATCGCGCGAGGGAGTTGAAGGCTAGCCCGTGGCTGAAGCGGAAGACCTGGAGCAGGCATTCAAGAAAATCTGCAGCATGGAGGCGCCGCTCGGTGAGAGGCTCGAAGCCTTCTCGGTAGCTGTACGCGAGCATGCGCTCCCCTTTGCCGAAGCCTATGATGAGCTTGTGGCTCGGATCCGTTCCGGCGAGGCGGGTGCGGCGGCTCCGAAGCCGGGCGAGGCGATACCGCCGTTCGCACTTCCCGACGGCGCCGGGCAGCGTCCACCGGCTCGACGAGATGCTCGCGAAGGGGCCGGTCGTCCTCAGCTTCAACAGAGGCCACTGGTGCGAGTATTGCCTGATCGAGCTTCGGCCTTGAAGCAGGCGCTCGGCGAAATCGCCGACGAGCGGCGCGCAGGTCGTGTCGATCATGCCCGAAGGCGGAGAGTTTATCGCCAAAGTGGCGGCGGACAATTCGTTCCTGGTGCTCGAGGACGAGAACAACGGCTATGCGCTGGCACTCAATCTCGTGATCTGGCTCGGCGACCGGGTGCGCGAGCTCTATCTGTTGCACGAGCTGCGCGTCGATCAGTATCAGGGGAATAACGGCTGGTTCGTCCCGATCCCGGCGACGTTCGTCATCGGTACGGACGGCATCATCGCGGCACGCTTCGTCGATCCTGATTTCCGGCGGCGGATGGAGATCGACGACATTCTCGCCGCGCTCAAGCCTTTGCGGAACTGACGGCCTCCGCCGCCTCGTAGCGCGACCAGTCAGCCGCACGCAGCATCTTGATCAAGGTCGTGGCGGCCGTGGAGCGTTGGCGGCCGGCAACGCCGTAGGCGCTCACCGTGCGGTTGATGCCGAAATCATTGATGGGCACGAGCTTGACGCTGCCGGATCTGGCGGTGCTTGCGGGCAGGATGGCGACGCCGAGGTTGGCCTCGAGAAGCGTCACGACGTCGGGCTCGGAAACGACCTGGTGGCGGGGGGCGTCCTCGCATTGGTGGCCCTTCAGGAAGCCCGAAATTTCAGTGAGGTGCTCGCAATGAATGCGTGTCAGGATACGCTCCTTAGCGAGCTCGTCGGCGTCGACGCTCGTGCGCTTGGATAGGCGGTGCTCCTTGCCGACTCCGAGCACGTAGGGCTCGGTGAAGAGCGGCCAGGTGTCGAGGCGGTCCCACGTCTCCCCCAAGGGTCCCGCCACGGCGAGGTCCGCCTCGCCCTTCTTGAGCGATTCTGCGATCTCGGTTCCGGTGCCGCGCAGGAAGCGAAGCTCGGTGCCGGGGAACACGCGCACCAGCTCGGTGAGGAAGGGGATCATCAGCGCGATGTTGACGGCCGCCGACAGTGCGAGGGAGAGCGGAGCGACGGCACCGGTCTTGATCGACGTCGCGAGGCTCTTGGCCGAGAGCGCGCTGTCGTAGCATTGCTGCATCAAGGGCAGCATGCGCTGGCCGAGCTCGGAGAGGTGGGTCAGGTTGCGCTCGCGGCGGAAGAGCTCGCCGCCGAGCTCCTGCTCGAGCTGCTTGATGGCGCGCGTGAGAGACGGCTGTGCGACGTGACATTCCTCGGCGGCGCGCGTGAAATTCAGCACGCGCGCTACCGCCAGGAAATATCGCACCTGGTGCATTTCCATCAGCAAACCCCGACGGCAGCCGGCTCACCCCAAAAAAAGTGCGATGAGGCCAGCCCATAGCCCCGCGCTATCAAATCATAATCTAAACGGTATTTCAGCTCCAGCTATTCGAAGCGTACGGATCGTCCTCAAGAACTGATGCTCAACTCTTGGTCAACCGCCAAGGTTACCGGCCGCAGAAAACAGCAAGCCGGACCAGCGATGAGGAGGCTGCCATGAGGCAGTTTACAAAAAGTACAGGTTTGCCCGCAGACGCCGTCCCCCCTTCCCGCACGTCTGCCGGCCTGGACCCGGGGGCATGGCTCCTCCCCCCGACGCAAGTCCCCGGGTCCCCCCTCTTCCTGATGTCGCAAGCCTGGCTGCGAAAGTGCCCCAGCACATGGCCGCACGCACAATGGCCGAGCCGGCGCCAGCATTCCCTCAACTGAGCGCCCAAAAGGAGTATTGCCATGCAAGAGATGACGACCACGGTCGAGGTCCGGCGTTCCCCACGGGGCACGCCCTCTCTCGCCGGCAAGAGCGCCATCGTCACCGGCTCGACGAGCGGGATCGGGCTCGGCATCGCGCGTGCTTTTGCCAATGCCGGCATGGACGTGATGCTGAACGGTTTCGGCGACGTGGCCGAGATCGAGAAGACGCGCGGCGGTCTCGAGGAAGAGTTCGGCATCAGAGCCAAATTTTCGGCGGCCGACATGTCGAAGCCTGCCGACATCGCTGGTCTGGTCGAGGCGACGCGTGACGCATTCGGCAAGGTGGACGTGCTGGTCAACAACGCCGGCATTCAGCATGTGGAGCCGGTCGAGACATTCCCGGTCGCGAAGTGGGACGCCATCATCGCCATTAACCTCTCGGCGGCCTTTCACGCCATCCGCGCCGTCGTGCCAGAGATGAAGGCCCGCAAGTGGGGGCGGATCATCAACGTCGCCTCGGCGCATGCTTTGGTCGCTTCGCCCTTCAAGAGCGCCTATGTCGCCGCAAAGCATGGGATTTTGGGCCTGACCAAGACGGTGGCGCTCGAGACGGCGGAGTTTGGCATCACGGCCAACGCCATCTGCCCGGGCTACGTGCTGACCCCGCTCGTCGAGAAACAGATTCCGGAGACGGCAAAAGCGCGTATGCTCACGGAGGCGCAGGTCGTCCGCGACGTGCTGCTCCATGCACAGCCGACGCGCAAGTTCGTCACCACCGAAGAGATCGGTGACCTCGCCGTGTTCCTTTGCACGGGCGGTGCTGCCTCCATTACCGGGGCCGCGCTTCCCATCGAAGGCGGGTGGACCGCCCAGTGAACATGCAAGAGAAGAATGTCTGGCATTCCAGCGGCCGCGGCAGGGCGGCCAGAAGGCGATCAACGTGGCGCTCCAGGGTGGCGGGGCGCATGGTGCGTTTGCCTGGGGCGTACTCGACAAGCTCATCGAGGACGGCCGGCTCGACGTCGAGGCGGTGAGCGCGACCAGTGCAGGCGCCATGAACGCGGTCGTGATGTCCTACGGCGTCTCCATCGGCGGCATGGATGGAGCGCGCGCCAAGCTCGAGGAGTTCTGGACGGAGATCTCGCGCGCAGGCGAGCTCTACAGCCCCGTGCGCACCGATGCCGTGGGAAAAGTGGTTCCAGGCCTACGGCTTCCAATCGGAATTCTCGCCGACCTTCCACGCCTTCCAGGCGATGATGCACCTCTTCTCGCCCTATCAGCTCAATCCGTTCAACTTCAATCCGCTGAAGGACGTGCTGCTCAAGGTCGTCGATTTCGAGCAGCTCGCGGCGTGCAACCGCGCAACGCGCATCTTCCTGTCGGCGACGAACGTACGCACGGGCAAGATCCGTGTGTTCGAGAACGCCGAGCTTAACGTCGATGTCGTACTCGCTTCTGCGTGCCTGCCCTACGTGTTCCAGGCGGTCGAGATCGACGGCGAGGCCTACTGGGACGGCGGGTTCATGGGCAATCCGGCGATCTTTCCCGCTAATCTATCATGGCGCCTCGCGCGATGTCGTCATCGTCCACATCAATCCGATCGAGAGAAAGCAGCTGCCGCGCACCGCACCCGAGATCTTCGACCGCATGAACGAGATCAGCTTCAACTCTTCGCTCATGCGCGAGATGCGGGCTATCGAGTTCGTGACGCGGCTGATCGATGAGGGCGAGCTCGACGGCAAGAAGTACCACCGCATGCGCATCCATTCGATCCGCGACGACGCGGAGATGTCGCAGCTCGGCATTGCAACCCGGCTCAATCCCGATTGGGACTTCCTGTGTCGGCTGCGCGATGCGGGCCGGCGGCGCGCCGAGGAATGGCTCGACACTCACTTCGACCTGGTCGGCGAGACGTCGAGTGTTGATCTCGCACAGCTGTTCCTCTGACGGGTGCACAGGTCGGGTGTCTGCGTGCCTCGCACTCGGTTCGCCGAATGCTTGCCATTCGATGGCGCACGTTCGCTGCATCGCACACGCGATTGTGCTGCGGGTGCACGGTTATCAGGTGTGGTTTCAGTTTCTGCTTAATTAACGCTCGTTGCGCAAATAGCTGCTTGTGCGTTCCCGCCGGCCTTGCTGGGTATGCGCTATGGGCAGAGATTCAGCTCCATGGACCTCATGCACGATCATGCGCGTGAGCACAAACTGGAGTAAATCATGGACATCACTCAACTGGTCATCCACATGGTCAGTGGCGTCATCGGCGGACACGCGTCTGCCTCGCTCGCGCGCGACACGAGCCTCGGCTCGGTCGGCAATACGATCGTCGGCGCGATCGGCGGCGGAATCGGCGGGCATATGCTGAGCGGCATCGTCGGCGCCGGCACGGCGGTCGCAGCCACCGGGCTCGATTTCGGCACGCTGCTGACAGGCTTCCTGACGGGCGGTTTCAGCGGCGGCGTGACCGTCATGATTCTCGCCTTCCTGAAGTCGAGAACTCGCTACCTAACGGCCGAGCCTCATGAGCGCGCCGGGTCCCTGGGACCCGGCGCGCTTTTATTTTGTTGGGCTCCAGTGGCGAACGCGCCGGAGAAATCAAAAATTGATGACGCCGGTCAGGCTCAGGATGTCGCCCTCGAAGCGGTTCTCGGCGCCGAACTCGTGCAGCCACTTGCCGACGACCTTGCCCTTGATGCCGAGGCTCGAGGGGACCCAGAGGAGAGATGGCCCGATGCCGAACGAGGAACCCCTCAGATCGGGAGATGTGACTCCGCTTCCGCTGTCGCTCTCGAGCTGCGCGTAGACGTAGCTGTGCAGGCCGACCGCGAAGGTCTGGGAGAAGTAGCGGTTCAGCATGCCATCGAGATGGAACTCGGTGCCCGTGCGGTAGTCCGTCTCAGGGTTCTCCGTGTTGATCATCAGGCCCGGCACGAAGGAGACCTCCCATCCGAGCTTGGGGTCGAGCCAGGTGACCGACATGACGGAATCGAAGCTGAAGTAGTTGCGGCCGACGTTAAGCGGCTCGCGACTGTCATAGCGGCCGGTCGGCATGATGATCGATTCGTAGGCGCTCACGTACCAGTTGTTGCCGAGCGTCCAATAGAGGATCAGGGGCGAGACGCTGGTGTCGCCGTGACCCACGGAATGATCGGAGATGTCGACAGGTCCTGAAGATGTGGGCACGGTCGCATCGAGGTCGCCATTGATGAAAACAGTGTATGAGCCGAAGGCGACGCGCGCATCGAAGAGTTTCCGGTCGGTGACGTATTGGAAGCCCGTCAGATAGAGCGTGGCATCGAGATCGACGTTCTCATTGAGTTTCGGCCCCTCGGGGCTGCCGCTGTAGCCATAGACCGTGCCGTAAACGTAAAGCCCCGGAGCCGGCGCGACGGCCACGGCGAAGTCGCCATAGTAGCCTGGGAGATAATTGCTGAGACCGCCTTCGGCTGACTTGCAAGTCGTTGACCCCGCAAGCACAAAGATCGAGGCGATGGCGATTCGCCGGCACGCTTTTTCGGTTTGGAGTCGACATGACGATAAGCCGTCGAAATGCATCTTCATTCCTGATGGTGAAACCCGGCGGGCGCGTTTCTCGCCGGCAATCGCCGTGGCAGCCGAAAGCCGTTGGGCAGGCCACGGAGAAGTTGCTCTGCTTCGCGGTCGACGACAAATGCTTTCTTGTCTGGCCCTGTGAACAAAGTGGCTCCGTCGGATTCGTCCGACGTCATGCCTATCGGCAGCGGCCGAACGCTGAAAAATCCTAGACTTGCGCGCTATAGCCCGTAGCTATCGATACCGAACCCAACGATATTTCAGATCGTCTCGCTTTCCCCGCATGTTGGCCCTGTCAGCGCGGCTCATTGGCCGCACCAATTTCGCAACACGGAGAAGTCCCATGAGCCCCCGTACCACCCTCAAGTCCTTCGCGCTTGCGCTCGCTGCCACGGCGGCCTTCGGCGTGACCGCGGCCTCTGCCGGCCAGTGCCCGGCCGACAAGATCACCACCGACGGGCAGAAGCCCGGCGCGACCGCGCATAAGGACGTGACCGAGAAGCTCCTCGGCCAGATCGACCTGTCGAAAGAGAAGGTCGCAGTCGCCGGCCGCAACTTCCGCATGCGCCGCCTCGACATCAAGCCCGGCGGCGAAGTCGCCTGGCACAGCCACGAGGATCGTCCGGCCCTGATCTACGTCGTCTCGGGCACCATCACCGAGTACTCGAGCCATTGCGCGGTGCCGATCGTGCACAACACGGGCGAGCTGTCGCTCGAGCAGGCCGGCCTGTCGCACTGGTGGAAGAACACCTCGAAGGAGCCCGTCGTGCTCATCTCGGCCGACATCGCGGCCCAAGCCCGACGAGCACGGCATGTAACGAACAGGCTGGGAACGAGACGCCCCGCCGGCCTCCTCCCCGGCACGGGCGTCTCTTCCCGGCACCCTCGCGGCGCCGCCGTCGTTCCCCCGGCGCGCGCCGCGCTCCTTTTCTCACGGGGCAATTCTTGCTCGCCAGATGGCCGAAAGCGCCCGCACAAATACTGACTTCATCCGCGTCATGGCGGAGCCATGCTGTCTACGGACGGCAGGTATCCGTCCAGGCAGGTTGCCGAATTCTGACGACTGGCTTGGATGGGTCCTCGTCTTCCCGACGGTGAGAGAGTGGCACCGTTCTCAACACATCTGCGAGATGGCATGAACACCTCATCGGCACATATGCAGTCCGAGATGGCGCGGCTCGACGCGGCGGCAGGCTTCCTGCGTGCGATCGTCATCGGGCTCACGGCGTTCCTGACGGTCGTCGACCTCTTCGCGGCGCAAGCCATTCTGCCCTCTCTCGTCACGCACTACGGCGTGACGCCGGCGGCGATGGGGCTTGCGGTCAACGCCTGCACGTTCGGCATGGCGGTCGCAGGCTTCGGGGTCGCGCTTCTCAGCCGGCGTATCGACCGGCGCACCGGCATTCTCGTCAGTCTCGGTCTGCTCGCCATTCCGACGACGCTGCTCGCGTTCGCGCCCAACATCTGGGTGTTCGCCGGCTTGCGCGTGCTGCAGGGCCTCGCCATGTCGACCGCCTTCAGACTGACGCTCGCCTACATGGGCGAACGGTTCAGCGCCAGCGAGGCGGCAGGCGCCTTTGCGGCCTACATCACCGGCAACGTCGCCAGCAATCTCGTCGGCCGCTTCATCGCCGCGGCGGTCGTCGATCATGCCGGGCTCGCCGCCAACTTCTACCTCTTTGCGGCGCTTGAACCTGCTCGGTGCCGTCCTCGTCTATTTCACGGTCGAGCGCGTGCCGCCGATGACGGGCAACGGCGCCGCTGCGGCGCCCGATGGCGGCCTGGACGGCGCATCTCAAGAATCCAGTGCTCGCCGCCGGCTTCGGCATCGGCTTCTGCATCCTGTTCGCATTCATCGGCACGTTCACCTACATCAACTTCGTGCTGACGCGGCCGCCGCTCTCGGTCGGCATGATGGAGCTCGGCGTCATCTATCTCGTGTTCCTGCCGGCCATCGTCACGACGCCGCTCGCCGGTGCACGCAGCACGGCGCCTCGGCACGCGGCCCGCGCTCTGGGCGCGCGCTCGCAGTGGCCGCGTCTCGGGTTGCCGCTCATGCTCGCTCCCCACCTGCCGAGCGTGCTTGCCGGCATGGTGCTCGTCGCGCGTCGGCACGTTCTTCGCGCAGGCGCTCGCGACGGGCTTCGTCAGCCACGCGGCGGCCAGCAATCGCGGCGCGGCGAGCGGTATCTACCTCGCGTCCTATTTCCTCGGCGGCCTCGTCGGGCAGCGCCATCCTCGGCCAGCTCTTCGACCGCTTCGGCTGGGCGGCCTGCGTCGCCGGAATCGGTGCGGCGCTCGTGGTCGCGGCGCTGCTCGCGGTGAAGCTCGTCGCCGCCGCCGGACGTATCTCCTCAAACAAGGCTTGATTGACGGACAGGGTGTAGCGATGAGCGTCCAGTGTGAAGGTAGCCAACCGACATAGTGATAGCGTCGCGCCTGCGGGGTCGAGACCTCAAGGCCCGCGCCCGAGGCCGTGGACTTCGTGGCGGCGTTTCTCAACCGAGGGCACGCGCCCGGAGCCTCCGGGGCACAAGGTGCGGCCGCTCGCCGGTCTCGCCGCCGTCACGGCGCTCAGGGTTCCGACGCCGGAGATCAGATCGCATGTGCGGGCGGCGCTTGAAGCCGGTGCGAGCCGCGACGAGATCGTCGCCGCGATCGTCGAAGCGTCGCTCTATTCCGGGTTTTGCAGCGGCGCACGCTGGGCTGGACGCTGCATTCGCGGTATTCAACGAGATCAGACGAGACTAGCGCCGGTGCCATGACGCTGACCGTTGCGCCACTTACCGAGCTTGCGGCCGCTTCCGCAGAGGTACGGCTCGTGCTTCTTGCCATTGCCTACCTGCTCACGAAGCACGCGATCGCCGACTATTTCCTTCAGACGCGCTTTCAGTGGCGTAACAAGGGTACTTATGGTCATCCGGGCGGACTCTGCATGGGGCCTTGCATGTCCTGCTGACGGCGCCCGTCTTTCTCATCCTACCCGGCGCGACGACGGGTCTCGCCGCTCTCATTCTCGGCGGCGAGTTCCTGGTCCACTACCACATCGATTGGGCGAAAGAGCGGTTCGTGATGTCGCGTGCGCTGACGCCGAGCGTGCCTGGTTCTGGCATGCGATCGGCGTCGACCAGCTCCTGCACGGGCTGACGTACGTGGCGATCGTTTGGGTGCTTGCTGCGCAGCTAGATACTTACGTTTCGTACGGGTTCAGTGCTGGGTCCCGGCTCTCGGCGGCAGCGCATATGCACCGCCGCCTCGGCCGGGATGACAGTTCGAGGCTGAGAATCGACAAGTGCGAACCTCTGACTGTCATCGCGGACGCCGCGAAGCGGCGAGCCGGGACCCAGGAGCTGTGGAGGCCAATGCGTAGACGCTAAGCGGTCAGTATGTCAGCGGAACGCGGCGACGCGGGCGGCCTGCTCGGCGATCACGCGGGCGTTGTCAGCCTTGTCGTCGCCGGCGCGCTCGCCGCGGATCTTGATCGCGGGGTTCGACCAGACGGGTACGCGCGGGCAGCCGTCGCAGCTCTCCTTGTAGCTCATCATGGTGCGCCACTTGGTACCCGCCACGAAACCGTGGCCAAAGGGGAAGGGCTCCATGCCGTCGTCGAGCGCCAAGATCGTGGCGGGCGCCGATCAAGTGGCCGATCTCGTGGGCCAGCGAGTAGGTGGTTGCCGCGCATTCGTGATGCACGACGGCGAATGCGCGGTCAGCCGGCGCTACAACCTGCGCCGCGAGGCCGCAGCCCTGCGGGTCGTGGACGATCAGCACACCGACGTCGGCTTTGTATTGGTCGCGAAGGGCATGCACCTCGTCCATGTAGCCGTCGCCCTTGTCGGCGAAGCGGAAGACGTGATCGAAGTGGCTGCCGTATCTCGACGTAGTCCGTCTGATAGGCATGGGCGAGCTCGAGGCGGACGTTGCCGACGCCGCTGTTGCGGAACGACTGGTTGGCATCTTCGATCGCGAGCGCGATCAAGTCCGTCTCGATGTTGCTGTAATGACTTGCCGCGGCCTTGGTGTAGGCCACGATCACGGTTATGGCGACATCTGGCGCGTTGCTCGCCTTTTGCTTCGGCGGCGTCGATCGCGAGCGCGAGCTTTTCGCTTTTTGCCCGCTCGTTGAGCGGCGCGTCCTCGTGGTTCTTCGTTTTCGACCGGTCCGGCTTGTCATCTTCGGTTTCAGGGCTCTTTTTTTCGGGCTCCGGCGCTTGGCGCAGCATGCTGGCGTCACCCTTGTGGACGAGCGGATCCTTCTGCATGTGCATCTTTTCTTGCATTTCGCTTGCCCATCGGCGCGTGCTCGGGCGGCAGGGCATTCGGCGCCATCTCGATGACGCCGTGCATGCCGCCGCCGACGCTCTTCACAGCGTAGACGTGCCCCTTGTAGGTCACGGAGCCCGAAAGGCGGCCCGACGGCCACCAGAGAAGCGTCACGGGCTCGTCTGTCTCCTCGATGCGTCCGTGCCAAATGTAGTTTTCCGCCGTCTTCGAAAGGCCCGTGCGCTGGGCCGTGACGGAGAGCTTGTCGTTCAACGGAATGACGAGGTTCGATCCCGGTGCGTCTGCGATCGGCGGTCTCCATGTCCTTGGTCAGCGCGTACTCCAGCACCGACGCATCGGGCAAAGCCATCATACTCATGCCCATTGCGGCCTTCGAATCCGTCAGTCTCGTGCATCATCGCCTTGTGCTCGGCAGACATCTCCTTTCCGGCTTTCATCGGTGCGAGCGTGTGGTTCCAGGTTTCGTCGAGCTTGGTGACGGTGACGCCCTGGCGCGCGGCAGCGGCAAGCAGAGCCTCCACCTGCTCCTCGGGAACGTTCCACATCTCCGGCTTCGTCATTTCGAGGGCTTGGCCGTCGGCTTTGCCCGCTATTTTTCTGCAGGCTCCCGTACTCGGTGCTGTCTGCTGGCGGCAAATGCGAAAGGATTACGCCAACTCTTTTTTCCGATTCCACAGCGTAGACATTTGGCCCGGGGATCGCGATGCCGGAAAGCCGAGTGCAATACCATGGCCAATGCTAAGCGTGCCGATTTTCGCGAAAGGCATTGAGCATGGCTGTGCACCTTCGAGATCGCTGACGAGAATTCGGCTCCCCGGCCAGGTGGCCGGGGAGCCCTCCTTGTGGCAGGCTTGTGTAGACGTTACTTGCCGGCCTTGGACTGCATGTCGGACAGGATCTGGTCCCAGACGCCATGCGGCGAGAAGTTGTCGCCGGCCTTGCAGGAATTGTAGGCGTCGAGCGACTTGCGGACGGCATCGGCGAGCTCGTAGCCCGACATCTTGTCGACGTAGATCGACATCTTGCCGAGGAAGGTCTTGTAGCCGCCGTCGCAGTCGGTCGCTGCGAATGACGGTGTCGCGACAGCGGCCGTAACGAGGGCCGCGGCCACGGCAGCGAGCATGCTTCGAGTCATGGATTTTACTCCCTTTTTGGTATGAGTGCTTTGGAGGTGTGTGAATTTATTTTCCTGCCGCACTGTAGCAGCTGGACTGTTCAATTCACGGTGGACCAAACGTGGCCCGATTTCAGATACGATTTTTCACTACGCGAGTTTCGCCGATGCGGATTTGAATTTTGTTTTGCGATCGACGCGAAGTCGGAATCTCGGGCGAATGACTTCTGTTCAGCGTGTGGTTGCCAGAGGCGGCCGGCACGTATTCGAGCGCCGGCCGCTGTCATGAGAATACTTGAGGCGACCTCCCATGAGGGGAGGCAGACGTTACTTGCCGCCCTTGGACTGCATGTCGGCCAGGATCTGGTCCCAGACGCCATTCGGCGAGAAGCTGTCGCCGGCCTTGCAGGAATTGTAGGCGTCGAGCGACTTGCGGACGGCGTCGGCGAGCTCATAGCCCGACATCTTGTCGACGTAGATCGACATCTTGCCGAGGAAGGTCTTGTAGCCGCCGTCGCAGTCGGTCTTGGCGAGGGCGGGGAGGCTGCCGGCAGCGAGCGCGGCGGCGAAAACAGCGAGTGCGAGCTTCTTCATTGGGGGTCTCCTGTTGCTTAAGAGTGGGCCGCGTCGGCACTGGCTTAGGCGTTTGTCCTCAGCGGTTGACGGGACCCTAGCGACGCCTTTGAGCGATCTGAAATGCCGATTAAGTCTGGTTTCGATAGCCGACCGGCTATCCCGTGCTCGGATGCGGATCGGCGTTGTTGCGGCATTGCGTGAACGCGGCTTCGTTTGACGCCTCGCCCGGCGCAAAATAAGAAGCGTAGCAGCCGTTTACCGTGTGGCCCCGAGCTGACCCATGCAGCTTTCCTCCCTGATCGGTTCTGAGATCGCGGCACCCGCCGGCTGCGGCGGCACGTCCGTGTCGGGCATCTCGGCGGACAGCCGCAAGGTCGAGCGCGGCTACGTGTTCGCCGCACTCGCGGGCTCGAAGGCGGACGGGGGACGCTTCATCGCCGACGCCGTCGCCAAGGGCGCCGTTGCCGTTCTCGTCGGGACGATCAGCGACTGTCGCAGACAACATCGGTGTGCCGGTGCTCAAGGCGGAGGAGCCGCGGCGCGCGCTCGCGCTCATGGCCGCACGTTTTTATGGGAGCCAGCCCAAGACCATCGTCGCCGTCACGGGCACGAGCGGCAAGACGTCGGTCGCGGAGTTCACGCGCCAGATTTTCGCCGCGCTCGGTCGCAAGGCGGCGTCGCTCGGCACGATCGGCATCGTGAAGCCCGACGGCGCCGTTTATGGCTCGCTGACGACGCCCGATCCGGTGACGCTGCACGAAACGCTGGCGCAGCTCGCCGGCGAGGGCGTCACGCATCTCGCCATGGAGGCCTCGTCGCACGGCCTCGATCAGTACCGTCTCGACGGCGTCAAGCTCAGCGCCGCGGCCTTCACCAATCTCGGCCGCGATCATCTCGACTATCACCCGACGATCGAGAGCCTATCTAGCGGCCAAGCTGCGGCTCTTCTCCGAGCTGCTCGAGCCCGGGCAGCCGGCCGTCGTCAATCTCGACAGCGACAGGGCGTGCCGACGTGGCGGCCGCTGCGCGCAAGCGCGGGCTCAAGCTCATCACCGTTGGCGCAGCGCGGCGAGACGCTGAGGCTCGCAGATCTGTCCGCGGACGGATTTGCGCAGCGCATGCAGATTGTGCACGACGGTCGCACATACGAGGTCCGCCTGCCGCTCGTCGGCGCCTATCAGGTTTCGAACGCGCTCGTGGCCGCCGGGCTCGCGCTGGCGGCGGGCGAGGCGGCCGCGAGCGTGATCGCGCGCGCTCGAGACGCTCAAGGGCGTCAAGGGCCGCCTCGACATCGTCGGCGACGAGGAACGGCGGTCTCGCGGTCGTCGACTACGCGCACAAGCCCGAGGCGCTTGCGGCGGCGCTCGACAGCGTACGTCCGTTCGCGCGCGGCAAGCTCATCTGCGTCTTCGGCTGCGGCGGCGATCGCGACCGGGGCAAGCGTCCGCTGATGGGGCGGATCGCCGTCGAGCGGGCGGACGTGACGATCGTCACCGACGACAACCCGAGAACCGAGGTGCCGGCGGCGATCCGCGCCGAAATATTGGCTGCGGCGCCAGGGGCGCGCGAGATCGGCGACCGGGCGGAGGCGATCGCGGCGGCGGTCGGCATGATGGGGCCGGGCGATGTTGTGCTCGTTGCCGGAAAGGGCCACGAAACGGGCCAGATCGTGGGCGACAGGGTGCTACCCTTCTCCGATCACGAGGTGCTCCAGCGAGCCCTCGAAATGACCTGACCCTATGACAAGCCAAGCTCTGGGAATTCGACGATCTCGTTCGCGCATCCGGCGGCACGGCCGACGGCGCGCCGGGCGGCGCTATCACCGGGCTTCTCGATCGACACGCGCACGATTGCTCCGGGCGACGTGTTCGTCGCGCTCAAGGATCAGCGCGACGGGCACGAGTTCGTGACCAGCGCGTTCAAGGTGGGAGCCGCGGTCGGCGCTCGTCAAGCGGGACTATGCCGTGCGCCGGGCGACGGAGCTCTTATCCGCGTCGACGATCCGCTCTCAGCGCTCGAAGCCATCGGCCGCGCGGCGCGGGCGCGTCTCGCACCTGGCGCGCGTGTCATCGCCGTCACGGGCAGCGCGGGCAAGACCGGCACCAAGGAGATGCTGCGCGCGTGTCTCGGTGCGTGCGGGCGCGTGCACGCGTCCGAGAAATCCTACAACAACCATTGGGGCGTGCCGCTGACGCTGGCCCGCATGCCGGCGGACACCGCGTATGCCGTGTTCGAGATCGGCATGAACCACGCGGGCGAGATCACGCCGCTTGACGAAGATGGTGCGGCCGCACGTCGCCATCGTCACGACCGTCGAGCCGTGCATCTCGCCTACTTTCCGTCGGTCGAGGCCATCGCCGAAGCAAAGGCCGAGATCTTCTCGGGGCTCGAGCCCGGCGGCGCGGCGGTCATCAACCGCGACAATGCCTATTTCGACATTCTCGCCAAGCGCGCGACGGACGCGGGCGCGCGCATCGTGACCTTCGGCCTGCATCACGATGCCGACGTGAGACCGTCAGCGCTCGAGCTCGGGGCGGACGGGTCCGACGTCGCCGCCATGGCGGGTTCGCGGGAGGTCGCGTATCGGCTCGCGGTGCCGGGACCGCATATCGCGCAGAACTCGCTCGCCGTCGTCGCGGCGCTGCTCGCCGTCGGTGCGGAGCCCGACAAGGCGCTCGCGCCGCTTGGCGCACATCACGGCGCCCGAAGGACGCGGGCTCGCGAGTACTGCTTGCCGACCGGCAGCGGCGAGGTGCTGCTCATCGACGAAAGCTACAACGCCAATCCGGCCTCGATGCGCGCCGCGCTCGCCAGTCTCGTAGCGCTGCCGCGCGAGCGCTTTGCGCGGCGCGTCGCGGTGATGGGCGACATGCTCGAGCTCGGAGACGAAGCTGTGGCGCTGCACGAGGGTCTCAAGGAGGCGCTCGACAGGGCGGGCGTCGATTTGGTCTTTGCCTCAGGGCCCAATATGGCGCATCTCTACGCACTTCTGGCCCCCGGCCAGAGGGGGGCATGGGCCGAGCGCTCGGAGGGAATCCGCGACGCGCTCGTTGCCGCCATCAAGCCGGGAGACGTCGTGATGGTGAAGGGATCGCATGGGAGCCGCATGGCACCGCTCGTCGAGGCGATCAAGGCGCGATTCGCGGACGCGAAGACCGAGGCATAATCATGGACCGAGTTGCGTTGGTGGCGGCGCGCGAGCGCGCAGGGAGGGGACGGCATGCTCTATGAGCTCGTAAGCTTCAGCGACCAGATCAATGTGCTGAACGTCTTCCGCTACATCACCTTCCGCACCGGCGGCGCGATCTTCACGGCGCTGCTTTTCATGCTGCTCTTCGGGCCCGGCATCATCGATCTCTTGCGCATCAAGCAGGGCAAGGGCCAGCCGATCCGCGAGGACGGTCCGCAGTCGCATTTCTCCAAGAAGGGCACGCCGACCATGGGCGGCCTCATGATCCTGGCCAGCGTCACGGTGGCGGTGCTGCTGTGGGCCGACCTTTCCAACCCGTATGTGTGGGTCGTGCTCGGCGTGACGCTCGCCTACGGCTGCATCGGCTTCTACGACGACTACCTCAAGGTGACGAAGCAGCAGAGCTCGGGGTTCGGCGGCTGGGCGCGGATGGGGCTCGAGATCGTCGTCGGCGTGATCGCCGCCTTCATCATCATGGAGCTGTCGACGGAGGAGCTTGCGGGCAAGCTCGCCATGCCGTTCTTCAAGACGACGCTCATCGATCTCGGATTGGCGTTCGTCTTCGTGGGGGCCTTCGTCATCGTCGGCGCCGGCAATTCGGTCAACCTGACCGACGGTCTCGACGGCCTCGCGATCGTGCCGGTGATGATCGCGGCGGCGACGTTCGGGCTCATCGCCTATCTCATCGGCAACTTCCGCTTCGCGCAGTATCTCCAGATCCACCATGTCGCCGGCACCGGCGAGCTGGCGATCATCTGCGGGGCGCTGATCGGGGCAGGGCTCGGCTTCCTCTGGTTCAATGCGCCGCCGGCCATGATCTTCATGGGCGACACGGGCTCGCTGGCGCTGGGCGGCGCGCTCGGCACGATCGCGGTCGCGACCAAGCACGAGATCGTGCTCGCCATCGTCGGCGGGCTGTTCGTGCTCGAGACGCTGTCGGTCATCATCCAGGTCGGCTCATACAAGCTGACCGGCAAGCGGGTGTTCAGGATGGCGCCACTGCACCATCACTACGAGCAGAAGGGGTGGCAGGAGAGCACGGTCGTCGTGCGCTTCTGGATCATCTCCGTGGTGCTGGCGCTGATCGGGCTCGCGACCCTCAAGCTGCGCTGATGCCGGGGCGGAAAGGCGCGAAACGGGCTAGATTCGGTCCATGATTCGCGTTTCCACCTTCAACGGCAAAAGGGTTGCGGTGTTCGGACTCGGCGGGTCGGGCATCGCGTCGGCGCGCGCGCTTCAGGACGGCGGCGCAGAGGTCGCGGCCTGGGACGACAGCGAGGCCGGCCGCGCGGCCGCCGAGAAGGCCGGCATTCCGCTCGTCGATCTCGCCGCGGCGGACTGGTCGAAGTTCGCCGCGCTCGTGCTTGCGCCGGGCGTGCCGCTCACGCACCCCGAGCCGCATTGGGTCGTGACGAAAGCGCGCGACGCGGGCGTCGAGATCATCGGCGACATCGAGCTGTTCGCGCGCGAGCGTGCCAGGCTCTGCCCCGAGGCGCCGTTCATTGCCGTCACCGGCACCAACGGCAAGTCGACGACGACGGCGCTCATCGCGCATCTTCTGCGTGAGCTCGGATGCGACGTGCAGATGGGCGGCAACATCGGGCGCGCGATCCTCACGTTCGAGCCGCCGGCGCGGGACCGGTTCCATGTCATCGAGATGAGCTCGTTCCAGATCGATCTCACGCCGACTCTCGAAGCCGACGGTCGGCGTCATCCTGAACGTCACGCCCGACCACATCGACCGTCACGGCACGGTCGAGAACTATGCGGCGATCAAGGAGCGGCTCGCGGAGGGTGCGGAGGCGGTCGCGCTCGGCATCGACGATGAGTTCACGCGCGCGATGGCTGGCGCGTGACGGATGCCGGGCGGCTTTATCCGTTCACAACGGACGAGGCGGCGGCCGGCGCGGCGCGCGTGTATGCGATCGGCCAGAAGCTTTTTGTGCGCGAGCGCGACGGCGGCAAGGCTGTCGAGATCGCGTCGCTCGAGGGTGTGCGCTCGCTGCGCGGGCGCCACAACGTGCAGAACGCGCTCGCGGCGCTCGCGGCCACTGCGTGCGCTGCAGGACCGGCTCGACGCGCAATCCGGCGATCGTCTCCAAGTGTGGAAGCCCGAGGCGCTTCAGGCGGCGCTCGCGAGCTTCCCCGGATTGGCGCATCGCATGGAGGAGATCGGCCGGCTGGGCCGCGTGCTCTTCATCAACGACTCGAAGGCGACGAACGCGGATTCGACCGACAAGGCGCTCGCATCGTGGGAGCGCGATATCTTTTGGATTCTCGGCGGCAAGTCGAAGGAGGGCGGGATCACGTCGCTCGAAAGCTTCTTTCCGCGCATCGCCAAGGCCTATCTGATCGGCGCGGCGACGGAGGAGTTCGCGGCGACGCTTGCGGGCAAGGTGGAGTTCGAGCGCTGCGGCACGCTCGATGCGGCGGTCGCGGCGGCGACGCGGGACGCCAGCAGAGTCGAGACGCGGAACCGGTCGTGCTGCTCTCGCCCGCGTGCGCCTCCTATGACCAGTACAAAAACTTCGAGGTGCGCGGCGATCACTTCCGCAAGCTCGTATCCGCGCTGCCTGGAATCGAGATGCGAGCTAGCGCTTCATGAGGATCAGCCGCGCGGACAGGAGCCGGCTCGCCGCATGGTGGTTCACGGTCGACCACGTGCTGCTCTCGGCGATCCTCGTCATTGTCGCGGCCGGCGTCGTGCTGTCGCTCGCCGCCAGTCCGGCGGTCGCGGAAAGAAAGGGCTCGCCGAATACTACTTCGTCGAGCGCCACGTCCTGTTCTCGATGGCGGGCGTGCTGCTCATGACCGCCGTGTCGCTCTTCTCACCGCTCGGCGTGCGCCGTCTCGCGCTCGCGGTTTTCGTTGCGGCGATGGCGGGGCTGGTCGGCGTCTATTTCTACGGGCGTCGAGCTCAACGGCGCGCGCCGCTGGCTCTCGTTCGGCGGACATTCGATCCAACCTTCGGAATTCGCCAAGCCCGCGTTCGTCGTCGTCTCGGCGTGGCTGCTCGCCCAGGCGCGGCTTCGCCCCGACATGCCGGCGCTGCCGCTCGCGACGCTGCATCTTCCTCGGTTTCGCGCGGGCTCCTCGTTGTGCAGCCGGACGTCGGCCAGACCTTGCTCATCAGCATGGTGTGGCTTGCCATGCTGTTCGCGTCCGGCCAGCCGATCGCAGGAGCCGGGCTGGTCGCCGCTCTCGGCGCCGGAGGACTCTTCGCCGCCTACCATGTGTTTCCGCATGTCGCGCTGCGCATCGATCGCTTCTTCAAGCCCGTCGCAGGCGACATGAGCCAGGTCGACCGCGCCATGCGCTCGTTCGCCGAGGGCGGATTTCTGGGCCGCGGTCCGGGCGAGGGCACCATCAAGACGTCGCTTCCCGACGCGCACACGGACTTCATCTTTGCCGTCGTCGCCGAGGAGTACGGCGCCATCGCCTGCCTCATCCTGCTCGCGCTCTTCGCCTTCGTCGTACTGCGCGCACTCGCTCAGTCGGCGCGGGAGCCCGAGGCCGCGACCCGGCTCGCGATCATCGGCCTTGCCCTCGTATTCGGGCTGCAGGCGCTGATCAACATCGGCGTCAACGTCGGGCTTCTGCCGGCCAAGGGCATGACGCTGCCGTTCATTTCGGCGGGAGGATCGTCGATGCTCGCGGTATCGTTGACGCTCGGCATGCTTTTGGCGTTGACACGCCGCCGGCCGGACCTCGAGCGCCTTAAAAAGCCCCGATTGGTGGCGACGCTCGAAAGCGTCGGAGCGATGAGTGAGACGCACAGGTGACGGACGCTGAACGATCGGTACTGCTCGCCGCCGGTGGCACCGGCGGACACCTGTTCCCCGCCTTCGCGCTTGCCGAGGAGCTGGGGCGGCGGGGGCTTGCCGTCGACCTCGTCACCGACATGCGCGGCGACCGGTACGGCACCGGCTTTCCGGCGCGGCGCGTCTATCAGGTTCCCTCGACGACGCTCAAGGGGCGCTCGCCGGCGGCGCTGGCGCGGACCGACGCTCGTGCTGTCGCGCGGCGTGCTCGCTGCGTGGCAGCTCTTGCGGCGCATCAAGCCCGCGGCGCTGGTCGGCTTCGGCGGCTATCCGACTTTTCCGCCGCTGATCGCCGCGCGCATGCTCGGCATCCCGGCGGTCCTCCACGAGCAGAACGCGGTGCTGGGCCGCGCCAACAAGATGCTCGCCAAGCGGGCGAACGCCATCGCCACGTCCTTCGAGCGGACGCGGTATCTCACGCCGGCGCTCAGCGCCAAGGCCCGCCTCACGGGCAACCCGGTGCGTGACGCGGTGATCGCCGCTGCCCAGACGCCCTATGCGGCGCCAGAGGCCAAGGGGCGGCTGCGCCTCGTCGTCTTCGGCGGCAGCCAGGGTGCACGCTTCTTCTCGGACCTGGTCCCGCCCGGCTTGGCGTTGCTCCCTGAAGAGGTCAGAAGCCGTCTTTTCGTGACGCTGCAGGCGCGCGAGGAGGATGTCGTCCGGGCCAGGAAGGCACTCGCGGCCGCCGACATCGAAGGCGGATGTCGCCGCTTTCTTCAAGAATTTGCCGGCGCTGATCGCAGAAAGCCATATTGTGATCGCACGAGCAGGGGCGTCGACGGTGGCCGAGCTCGCGGTCATCGGCCGGCCGTCGATCCTCGTTCCGTTGCCGCATTCCCTTGACAACGATCAGCTTGAGAATGCAACCAATCTTGCCGAATCGGGGGGGAGCTGGTGTATCGAGCAGAAGGACTTTTCACCGTCTAGGCTGGCCCGCGAGATCGAGCGGCTCGCCGGAGACCCGTCGGCGCTCGCCGAAGCAGCGCGGGCGGCACGGTCGCAAGGGCGGGCGGACGCGGTGCGCCGGCCTCGCCGATCTGGTCGAGGAACAAATTCGAGGTCGTGACGGGCGCGGGGCTCGGGCGACAGAAGGCCGGGAGCTCGCCCCGGGGTCGTGAGAGCGGGCGAAGAACAGGAACGCAGAGCCATGCAGCTACCCCGCGACATCGGGCCTTTCCATATCATCGGCATCGGCGGCATCGGCATGAGCGCGATCGCCGAGATCCTGCTTGCCAAGGGCTACAGCGTCCAGGGCAGCGACCAGAAGGAGTCCGCGAACGTTCGGCGCCTGCGCACCAAGGGCGTGCGCGTGTTCGTCGGCCACGACGCGGTGAACCTTGTCGGCGCGCGCCTGGTCGTCATCTCGACGGCGGTGAAGGCGAACAATCCGGAGCTCGAGGCGGCGCGCGCGAAGGGGCTGCCGATCATCCGCCGCGCCGAGATGCTGGCCGAGCTGATGCGGCTTTACACGACGGTGTCGGTCACCGGGACGCACGGCAAGACGACGACGACGTCGCTCGATCAGCTCGATCTTCGAGAGCGCCGGTCTCGATCCGACCGTCATCACGGGCGGCATCATCAACGCCTGGGGATCGAACGCGCGGCTCGGCAAGGGCCGCTGGATGATCGTCGAGGCCGACGAGAGCGACGGCACGTTCACGCGGCTGCCGACCGAGATCGGCGTCGTGACCAACATCGATCCGGAGCATCTCGACTACTTCAAGACGGTCGAGAACATGCACCGCGAGTTCGAGGCCTTCTATCGCAACATCCCCTTCTATGGGCTCGCCGTGACCTGCATCGATCATCCGGTGGTCGCGGAGATGATCGACCGGCTCGGGCTCAGGAACGACGGGCGGCGCCTGCTTACCTACGGCACCAGGGACGGCGCCGATCTCGTGCTTCGAGGCGTGCGCTCCGACGGGCGCACGACGCTGCTCGACGCCGAGCTCGGTGCGCGCGTCAAGGGCGGGGCGCGCAGCCTCAAGGGGTGGACCGTTCCGATTCCGGGTCAGCACAATGCGCTCAATGCGCTCGCGGCGATCGCGGTCGCGGCAGAGGCCGGCATCGCCGACGACGTCATCCGGGCCGGGCTCGCGGCGTTCTCGGGCGTCAAGCGCCGCTTCCAGCTCACGGGCACGTGGAACGGCGTGCAGATCATCGACGACTATGGCCATCATCCGGCGGAGATCGCCGCCGTGCTCCAGGCCGCGCGGGCGGGCTCGCGCGGGCGCGTCGTCGCCGTCGTCGAGCCGCACCGCTACACGCGCGTGCGCGATCTGTTCGGCGAGTTCTGCGACTGCTTCCGCGCCGCCGACAGCGTCATCGTCGCGCCGCTCTACTCGGCAGGCGAGGCGCCCATCGAGGGCATCGATCAGCGCTCGCTCGCCGAGGGCATCCGCGCGTCGGGCCATGCGTCCGTGACCACGATCGACGACCCGCGCGATCTCGTGGCGCTCATCCGGCGCAACGGGCGGCAGGGCGACATGGTGATCTGCCTCGGCGCCGGCAACTCGACCGAATGGGCGCATGCGCTGCCGGAGTGGCTTGCGGAGACGGAGCCGCGGCGCGCTGGAGGCGCGATGTGAGCGGCCCCGATCTTGCGGCGGCGCTCAAGGGCGCGCTTCCCGATCTGCGCGGCCGGCTTGCGTCGCGAACGCGCCGCTGGCCGACATCACGTGGTTCCGGGTCGGCGGCCCGGCGGAAGTGCTGTTCACGCCGGCAGACGAAGCCGACCTCGCCTATTTCCTGAAGCACAAGCCGGCCGGCATTCCCGTTTTCGTCGTCGGCCTCGGGTCGAACCTGCTCGTGCGCGACGGCGGCGTACCGGGCGTGGTCATGCGGCTCGGGCGCGGGTTCGGCGAGATCGAAATCGAGGACGGTCACAGAATTCGTGCCGGGACCATCGTGCCCGACGTCAAGGTGGCGCGGGCCGCGGCCGACGCGGGCATCGCGGGGCTTTCGTTCTATCGCGGGATTCCGGGCTCGATCGGCGGCGCGCTCAGGATGAACGCGGGCGCGCACGGGCGCGAGACCAAGGACGTGCTCCATTCGGCGCGCGCGGTCGATCCTGAGGGCAACGTTCATGTGCTCGGCCTCGCGGACATGAAGTTCACCTACCGCCATTGCGGCATGTCCGGGCGACTGGATCTTCACCGAGGCGCTGTACCAAGGTGCGCCGGGCGATCCCGCAGAAGATCGCCGAGGAGATGGAGGAGGTCGCCGACTACCGCGAGCAGAACCAGCCCATCAAGGAGCGCACCGGCGGCTCGACCTTCAAGAACCCGCCGGGTCACAGCGCCTGGAAGCTCGATCGACGAGGCCGGGTGCCGCGGTTACCGCGTCGGCGGCGCCAAGGTTTCGGAGATGCACTGCAACTTCCTCATCAATGACAAGCGGCGCGTCGGGCGAGGATGTCGAGCGCCTCGGCGAGACGGTGCGCGCGCGTGTCAAGGCGAAGTCCGGCGTCACGCTCGAGTGGGAGATCATCAGGCTCGGCATCCCGCGCGAGGGCCGGCCTGTCGGCGAGGCGCTGGCCGAGACGGTGGCCTCATGAGCCGGCTCGGAGTGGCGCCGCCGCGCACGCTCGAGCATGTCGCCGTGCTCATGGGCGGCTGGTCGGCCGAGCGCGAGATCAGCCTGAAATCGGGCGCGGCCGTTGCCGCCGCGCTCGAAGGCGAGGGCTACCGGGTCACGCAGATCGACGTCGATCGCGATGTCGCCGCGCGCCTCAAGGAGGTGGCGCCCGAGGCCTGCTTCAATGCGCTGCACGGCCGGTTCGGCGAGGACGGCTGCGTGCAGGGCGTGCTCGAGGTGCTGTCGATCCCCTACACGCACTCGGGCGTGCTGGCCTCCGCGCTCGCCATGCACAAGGAGCGCGCCAAAGAGGTGATGAAGGCGGCCGGCGTCGCCGGTCGCCGAAGCCAAGCTCGTCACGCGGCGCGAGGCGCAGGCGCAGCCACGCGATCGACCCGCCCTATGTCGTGAAGCCGGTGTGCGAGGGCTCGAGCGTCGGCGTCGTCATCGTCGGGCCCGGTGCCAATGCGCCGCCGGAGGCGATCGGCAAGGGCGGTGATGCCGGACGAGATCGTCATGGTCGAGCGCTATGTCGCGGGCCGGGAGCTCACCTGCGCCGTCATCGGCGACTTCGTCACCGACGTCATCGAGATCGTGCCGCTCAAGGGCCTCGCCTTCTACGATTTCGAGGCGAAATACGCGCCCGGCGGCTCAAAGCACGACCTTCCGGCGCAAATTTTACCGGATGTTTACCAGTTGGTCCGGAAATACACGTTGGCGGCACATCGCTCGCTCGGCTGCCGGGGCGTGTCGCGCGCGGACTTCCGTTTCGACGACACGCCGGGCGGTACCGGCGAGCTGATCTGCCTCGAAGTCAATACTCAGCCCGGCATGACGGGAACGTCGCTGGTGCCGGAGCTCGCTCAGTATGCAGGCTGGTCATTCGGCGAGCTCGTGCGATGGATCATCGAGGACGCGAGTTGCGTGAGGTAGGGCTAGCATTGCAATCCTCCTGGCAGGCGCTGCAGGCGTCCCTGCTCTCCCGCCCTGTTGCCGACCAGCGCTCCTTCCCGAACGCGGCTGCGGCGGCCGAAAGCGCCGTCCGTCGTCGTCGTCGACCATGAGATCGAGGACGCGGCACTCGCGCCGCTCGCATGTCGCATGCTCGCATGAGCGTGCCGATCAGGCGACGGCTCGAAAGGGCGTCGCCGGAACTGATCGCTGCGGCCGTCATCACGCTCGCCGTGTCTCGCCACGCTCGACGGCGGACGGCACGTGCATGCGGCCTCGCGCTATCTTCCCGATATCGGACGCCATTGCCCGGTTTGCCGGCTTCGGCATCGATCAGGTCGTCGCTCACCGGATACCAGTTCGCGCTCGACCGCGACGTGTTCGACGCGCTCGACCTCGCCAACGTCAAATCGATCGTGAGCCTCGATGCGGCAGCCGTCAAAGACCGCCTCGAGCGCCTGCCCTGGATCGCGACGCGCCGAGCTCAAGCGCGTCTATCCCGACCGGCTCGAGGTGCGCGTTACGGAGCGGAAGCCGTTTGCCGTCTGGGCGAGGGGAGATCGCAGCTACCTGATCGACGACACGGGCCGCGTGCTCTCGGGCCGTCGGCAGCGCCAAGTTTCCCGACCTGCCGCTGATCTCGGGAGAGGGCGCCGCGGCCGAGGCCTCGGCGCTGATGGCGCTCGTCGCGCGCTATCCCGGATATCGCGCGCCGCTTCGAGGAGGCGGAGCGGGTCGGCGAGCGGCGCTGGACGCTGAAGCTCGCGGGCGGCGTCACCCTCAAGCTGCCGCCCGACGGCGAGGCGCACGTGCTCGAAGCTGATCGCCCGAACGCCGGGCTCGGACGGCTCGTCGCGGGCGAGAACTCGATCATCGATTTCAGGGCGCCCGGGGCGCGTTACCGTGCGCGCGGCGGGAGCACGCTCCGGGTGGCGGCCCGGCAGCGAAGACGGGCTCGTAATGGGCTCGAGGAGCTAGGAAAGAGTGCTGCAGCGAGGTTGGATCGGCGGGGTGCCCAGGCGCGTGACGGGCGTCCTCGACATCGGCACGAGCAAGATCGTCTGCCTGATCGCGGCGGTCGACGACGAGGCGCGCCCGCGGGGTCGCTCGGAGCCGGCCGTGCGCGTGCTCGGCATCGGCCACCAGCGATCGCGCGGCGTCAAGTCCGGCGTCGTCATCGATCTCGACGAGGCCGAGCAGGCCGACGCGCGCAGCCATCGCCCAGGCCGAGCGCATGGCCGGCGTCATGCTCGAGGAGGTTCGCGTCTCGGTCGCCTGCGGGCGCCTGAGGTCGCTCAATTTCGCGGCCACCGACCGACGTCGAGAGCGGCGTCGTCGCGGAGGACGGATCTCTTCCGCCTGCTCGCCGGCGGGCAGGTCTATGCCGAGCGCGACGGGCGGACGCTCGTGCACATGAACGAGATCGGGCTCCGGCTCGACGGGGCGCCGGGGACACGCGATCCGCGCGGCATGGCGGCGCGCAGCCTCGCCGCCGACCTTCACGCCGTCACCGCGGACGAAGCGCCGCTGCGCAATCTCCTGCTGGTCGTCGAGCGCTGCTATCTCGCCGCTTCGAGCCTCACGCCGGCGCCGTTTGCCAGCGCGCTTGCCGTGACGACCGAGGACGAACGGCGTATCGGCGTGACCGCGATCGATCTCGGCGGCGGCACTACAACCATGGCGATGTTCGCCGAGGGACGCTTTCTCTACGCCGACGCGGCGCCGCTCGGCGGCGACCACATAACCCTTGATATCGCCCGCGCGTTGCATACGCCCCTTGCGGAAGCCGAGCGAATCAAAGCGCTTTATGGCACATTGGTCAGCGCTCAATCGGATGAGCACGAGGTCATTTCCTTCCCGTCGACGGGCGAGGAAGATGGCGTCGTTGCGGCATACGACGAAGGCGAAGCTGGCGGAGATCATTCGTCCGAGGGTGCAGAGTCATCGTCAATCACCTGCGCGATCGAATCGAGGGATGCGAGGTGGCGGCTCACGCCGGCGGGAGTGTGGTCGTTGACGGGGGGGCTAGTCAGCTCGCCGGGATGGCAGACTTCTTGGCGGGCGAGCTTGGTCGCCCAGTGCGTGTTGCGCGTCCACAGAACGGTGTCGGGACTGCCGCCTGTCGCGTCGGGTCCGGCGTTTCGCAGTGTCATCGGGCTCTTGCTGGCGGACACGTCGGCGATCTCGGGTGCGATGGCGCTCAAAGGAAAAGATCGGGCCGCGCACGGCTATCTCGAGCGTGTGGGAACCTGGTTGAAGGAAGGGTTCTAGTTCCAGTCGCGTAGCCGGGCCGGGCTTCGCGGGGGCGAAGCTGGCCGAGGTTCGAGGGGGATGGGGCTCGTCGTGCGGGACGCACGGGCCTCGGGTAACGCGAGGACAGGATGACCATCAGGACGCAGCTGCCAGGTCTCACGGACCTGAAGCCGAAGCTCACGGTCATTGGTGTCGGTGGCGCCGGCTGCAACGCGATCAACAACATGATCGCGTCGGGTCTCATGGGTGTCGACTTCATCGTCGCCAACACGGACGCCCAGGCTCTCACGGCGTCCAGCGCTCAGCACAAGCTGCAGCTCGGCGTCACGCTGACCGAAGGACTCGGAGCAGGCTCGCGGCCGGAGATCGGCGAGGCGGCGGCCGAAGAGGCCGTCGAGGAGATCCGCTCCCAAGTCGCGGGCTCGCACATGGTCTTCATCGCCGCCGGCATGGGCGGCGGTACGGGTACCGGCGCGGCGGCCGTGATCGCGCGCGTCGCCAAGGAGCTCGGAATCCTCACCGTCGGCGTCGTCACCAAGCCGTTCCTGTTCGAGGGCGCGCGGCGCATGCGCGTCGCCGAAGCCGGCGTCGCCGAGCTCAAGAACTTCGTCGATACGCTGATCGTCATCCCGAACCAGAACCTGTTTCCGCATCGCGTCCGAGAAGACGACGTTCGCCGAGGCGTTCGTCATGGCGGACCAGGTGCTCCACTCCGGCATCGCCTGCATCGTCGATCTGATCATCAAGGAAGGCCTCATCAATCTCGACTTCGCCGACGTGCGCACCGTCATGAGCGGCATGGGCACGGCGATGATGGGCACGGGCGAGGCCTCCGGCGACCGGCGCGCGACCGTCGCGGCCGAGGAGGCGATCTCCAATCCGCTGCTCGACGACGTCTCGCTCAAGGGCGCGAAGGGACTTCTGCTTGTCGATCATCGGCGGTCCCAACCTGACGCTCTACGAGGTCGACGAGGCCGCGAGCCGCGTGCGCCAGGAGGTCGATCCCGAAGCCAACATCATCGTCGGCGCGACGTTCGACGATTCGCTCGGAGACCGCGTGCGCGTTTCGATCGTGGCCTCGGGCATGGCCCGGGTCAGCGAGGCGGAACGCCTAGCGCCAGCTCCAGCGGAGCCTCCGGCACGTGCCGCCGCAGTCCCAGGCCGAGGCGAGCGCGCGCGCCGCTGCGTACGTCACAAGTCGACGTCGCGGGCCGCATGGCGGCCAAGCCGCCGGTATCGTCGAATGCAACGCCTTATGCGCCGCCTCCCGTCGGCGAACAGTCTCAGCTCGTCGACGAAATGCAGCGGCGTTTGACAGAGGCTCTGCAGAACGGCGGCCACGGCACGCGCTACAGCGCGGGGGAGCCTCCGCGCCGTGCGGCGGAAGAACCGTCAAGCCGCGTACGCGAGACGTGGCAGGCGCCTGGAAACGTACTCATCGAAGCGGGGCCGCCGCAGCTGCCGCCCATGCATACGCCGCCGCCGCTGCCGCCGCAGGGCTACGGCTCGGAACAAACGAGCGGGGGGAGTTTCGCGCCGGCGGCGCCGCACGAGATCCGCCGCCCGCCGCGGCGCATGCCCGAGCTCGGTGATTTTCCTCCCGTCGCGCAGCGCGCCTATCATGCGATGGCCGGCGAGGAGAGCGACTACGGCAGCGCACCGGCCGGCGAGGGCGCCTGGCCGGCGCATGACCTGCCGAGACGGCAGGGTCTCTTCGAACGAATTGCTGGACGTGTGCTCGGCGAAAGTGATTCGCGGCCAAGGGCGCGCGGCGAGCAGGGCTACGGAGATCCGGCTCTCGATCCGAGGAGTGCGGCTCCCCAGCGGAGCCGCTATAGTGAGCCCACCGGGCGCGCCGATACTGCGCATCCGCAACAAGAGGCTGAATTGCCGGTGTTTTTCCGCAGAGATCACAAGTAGCGGCGCGCCCCAAAAATTCCGTAGGCGCTGCGTTCGGGAGCACTTTTTCTCCCGGTAACACACGGTAAGAAACCGTGATTTGTACCGCCCACACACGGGGGTTATCGTTTACACACATTAACGACCGAGCTCGCACTGTCCCACCGGTCTCGAGATTGCCAAAGAGCAACTGGGACCGATCAGAATCGGAAAAGGGACAGCCCCGACAGGGGAGCGAGCTAGGGCCTTGGGGGTGGCGAGTTGCCTGAATAGGGTCAGGCAGCGAAGCCGAGGAAGGCGAGGGACGGCGCAGAATGTCGAATCGATTCATCGGCGCGCGACAGACGACCATTGCTCATGAGATCGAGCTCCAAGGCACGGGGGTGCACAGTGGAGCGCCAGTCTCGGTGGTCCTCCACCCGGCAGAAGCCGATACCGGTCTCCGGTTCATAGTCACGAAGCGCGGCAGGGTCGCCGCCGAAATTCCCGCCAAAGTCTCAAACGTCAAAAATCTCACACTCTGCACAGTCATCGGCAACGAGCACGGCGTCACCGTCGGCACTGTCGAGCACCTTCTCGCCGCACTGCGCGGCCTCTCTGTCGACAACTGCATCATCGAGATCGACAGCAAAGAAGTTCCCATCATGGACGGCAGCGCGGCGCCGTTCGTCGAGGCGATCGACGAGACCGGACTGCGCGATCTCTCGGCTCCGCGCCGGTTCATCAAGGTTCTGAAGCCGGTACGCGTCGAGGAAGGCGAGTGCTGGGGCGAGATCGTTCCCCACTCCGGCTTCCATCTCGACGTCGAGATCGATTTCGACACGCCGCTCATCGGCCGCCAGCGTCTGGCCTTCGAGATGAGCCCCGGCGTGTTCCGCAACGAGCTGGCCAACGCCCGCACGTTCGGCTTCATGAGCGACGTGGAGCGGCTCTGGAAGGCTGGTCTCGCGCTCGGAGCCAACCTTACCAACACCATCGCAATCGGCGACGGGCGGATCATGAACCGCGAAGGTCTGCGCGATCCGCTCGAGTTCGTCCGCCACAAGATGCTCGATGCGGTCGGCGATCTCAGCCTGTCCGGCCTGCCGCTGCTTGGCGCCTACCGCTCGGTGCGCGGCGGCCACCGTCTCAACTCGTCGGTGCTCAAGGCGCTGCTCGAGGATCAGTCGGCCTGGACCGTGGTTCAGGCGCCGCGGGTTCGCGAGGCGAGGCCGTTCGCCGTCGATCGCATCGCGCCGATGGCTGCTGGCGAATAAGCACCTTATCTCCTGTCTTGGTTTTTTCGGCCTAGCTTCGCCGTGGGCGGATAAGCGTGCGCCGGGTATACGCGTGGCTGAACGGGCACGGCCCGACTCGGGTTCTGGACGAAGTCCCGCGATTGCCCTTCGAAGCCCAATATCAACCACATTCATGGGGTTACGTCTCGGATAGTGGGAGTTCTCCGTAGCCGGGGATATCACGGTTTCAGGTGCATCGATTCGTGTGCTAAGGGATCTATGGTCCCACGCTGATGAGCGGGCGTTCCGGATCGAAAGTTAGGGTTCGAATGAGCATTCGGCGGACATGGGTGGCACACCGGCTCGCGATCGCGGTTGCGGCCGGATTGGCGCTCGCGGCACTCGGCGGCTGCGCATCCTCCGACGCGACCGCCATTCTCAATACCGATCCGCCCGAGAAGATGTATGCCGACGCCGACGCCCTGATGACCAAGGGCAAGTACGAGGAAGCGGCAAAGAAATTCGAGGATCTCGACCGCTCGCATCCCTATTCGCCCGAAGCGCGGCGCGCGATCGTGCTCGCGGCCTTCGCCTACTACAAGGCCGGCAAGACGCCCGAGGCAATAGCCTCGGCCGAGCGCTACACGGTCATGCATCCCGGCACGAAGGACGCGCCGCTCGCGCACCACATCATCGCGTCGGCCTACTTCGACCAAATGAACGGCCCGAACCGCGATCAGACGCCGACGCGCAAGGCGCTCGAGCAGCTCAAGATCCTGAAGACGCGCTATCCCGACAGCACGTACGCGAAGGATGCCGACAACCGTATCCGAATCGCCGAGGACACGCTCGCGGCGTCGGAGATGGAAGTCGGGCGCTACTATCTCAAGCAGAAGAACTATGTCGGCGCCATCAACCGCTTCAAGACGGTCGTGTCTGACTACCAGACGACGAACCACGTCGAGGAAGCGCTGATGCGCCTCACCGAGTGCTACATGGCGCTTGGCGTCAAGAACGAGGCGCAAACGGCCGTCGCCGTGCTCGGGTACAACTTCCCCGAATCGCGCTGGTACAAGGACGCCTACGCACTGCTCAAGTCGGACGGTCTCGCGCCCGCCCAGGACAGCGAATCCTGGATCACCAAGGCCTGGAAGTCGGTGCCGAAGTTCTCGCTCGGCGGTCCGACCTGAGCGGGCTCTCGCTTAACCGACCGTGTCTTTTCTCCATTGAATTCGCTGATCTTGTGCGCTTGGTCTTAGTTGACGGGGCCGAGCGTTGCGATTTCCCCGGCGCCGCGGCTATTCATGGCCAGTAGGCAGCAGACCGGCGCAAGGCAATGGCCAAGAAAGACAAGAAACCCGTTCCCGTCACCAAGCTCGGCAAGGCCGAGGCTGCGGCCGAGCTCAAGCGCCTTGCGGCGGAGATCGCGCACCACGACAAGCTCTACTACCAGGCCGACGCGCCTGAGATCTCTGATGCCGAGTACGACGAGCTCCGGCGGCGCAACGAGGCGATCGAAGCCCGCTACCCGAGCTTGTCCGTCCCGATAGCCCGTCGGCACGGGTCGGCGCGACGCCGGTGGACGGCTTCGGGAAGGTGCGCCACCGCGTGCCCATGCTTTCGCTCGGCAACGCATTCGCGCGACGAGGACGTCGCCGATTTCGTCGAGCGCGTGCGCCGTTTTCTCGGTCTCAAGACCGCGGCGCCGCTCGCGTTCACCGCGGAGCCCAAGATCGACGGGCTCTCGATCTCCATCCGCTACGAGCGCGGCAAGCTGGTCGAGGCGGCAACGCGCGGAGACGGCACGGAAGGCGAGAACGTCACCCAGAACGTGAAGGTTATTTCGCACATCCCGCAGGAGCTGAAGGGCAAGGGCGTGCCGCGCGCGATCGACGTGCGTGGCGAGATCTACATACGTCCCGCAGACTTTCAGAAGCTCAACGAGCAGCAGGCCGCGGCCGGAGAAAAGGTCTTCGCCAATCCGCGCAACGCCGCCGCCGGCTCGCTCCGGCAGCTCGACTCCAAAATTACCGCCTCGCGGCCGCTACGCTTCTTCGCCTATGCGTGGGGCGAGGTCTCGGAGATGCCGGCAGACACGCAGTCCGGCGTGATCGACGCCTACAAGCGCTGGGGCTTGCCGGTCAACGCCGATATGCGGCTTTGCGACAGCGCGGAAGAGATGCTCGCCTACTACCGCGAGATCGGGGAACGGCGGGCGAAGCTCGGCTACGACATCGACGGCGTGGTCTACAAGGTGAACCGCCTCGATCTCCAGGGGCGGCTCGGCTTCGTATCGCGCTCGCCGAGATGGGCGACTGCGCACAAGTTCCCGGCCGAGCAGGCGACCACGATCTTGCGCGACATCGAGATCCAGGTCGGGCGCACGGGTGCGCTGACGCCGGTGGCGCGCCTCGAGCCGGTGACGGTGGGCGGCGTGGTCGTCACCAACGCAACGCTGCACAACGAGGACGAGATCCAACGCAAGGACATCCGGATCGGCGACACCGTCGTCGTGCAGCGGGCCGGCGACGTAATCCCGCAGATCGTGCGCGTGATCGAAGAAAAACGGCCGAAGGCTGCCCGGAAGTTTCACTATCCGACCGAGTGTCCGGTGTGCGGCAGCCATGCGGTGCGGGAGATCGACGAGAAAACGGGCAAGGTCGATGTCGTGCGCCGCTGCACGGGCGGGCTCATCTGTCCGGCGCAGCGCGTCGAGCGCTTGAAGCATTTCGTGTCACGCAATGCCTTCGACATCGAAGGGCTTGGCGAGAAGCACATCCAGGCCTTTTTCGACGACGGGCTGATCACGTCGCCGCCCGACATCTTCAAGCTCGAGACACGGCACGGCACAAAAATTCTCGAGCGCGAGGGCTGGGGCGAGCAGTCGGCCAAGAAGCTCTTCCGCGCCATCGACACGCGGCGCGAGATCGGGCTCGACCGTTTCATCTATGCGCTCGGCATACGCCATGTCGGCGAGACGACGGCCAAGGTGCTGGCGCGCGCCTACGGGACGATCGAGGCATTCCGGTCGGGGCTCGTCGCCGCGGCGAAGGGGACCGACACGGAAGCCTTCCGAGAGCTCGACTCGATCGAGGGCATCGGCGAGACGGTGGCCAAGGCGATCGCCGACTTCTTTGCCGAGCCGCACAACGTGGCCGTGGTCGACGATCTGCTCAAGGAGGTTGCCCCGGCGCCGCTCGAAGCCGTCGATACATCCTCGGCAATCGCCGGCAAGACGGTGGTGTTCACGGGGACCCTCGAGCGCATGACGCGGCCCGAAGCCAAGGCGCAGGCCGAGCGGCTGGGGGCCAAGGTCGCCGGCTCAGTATCGAAGAAGACCGATTACGTGGTCGCCGGGGCGGATGCCGGGTCCAAGCTCAAGACGGCCAGGGAGCTCGGCGTTACGGTGCTGACCGAAGACGCGTGGCTGAAGCTCATCGGTTGAACGGCGGCTAAATCTTTGCACAGCCTGTCAAGACTAAATCTATTGATTTCAGCGGAAATTTTATGCAGAGTCGCAATAATGACACAAAAGAGGCCGATAAGAGCCTAGCTGAAGGCGGCGGCATGGCGAAATGCCGCCGAAAACGGGTGGTTCTCGGGGGAGCGGTTCTGCTCCGTTCGTGACGAACCTATGGTCCACGCCGTTGGACAACGATTTGACCGCACCCAACGCGGCCAGCACCAGCGGCGACAAAGTTTCCTGGAGGAGACCATGGCGTGCCCAAAGGTGGTGGTTTGCGGGAAGACGATCTTCTTGCTCAGCGGATATCGTAAGCCGGCAGATTTTACGCGGCAAGTCTGCTTGCAAGGTCCCAAAGATCGAGCACGTGAAAGAACTGCGCCAGTCGGCGACCCGGCACCCAGACGCCGTCGCGTTCGGCTACGTGGCCGGCAAATGGATGCCGGCGGCTTAACGGCTCACTGCTGCTAGCCCTCAATCGCGATTGGCGCGGCGCCCCTTGCCGCCGCGGTCTGAGCCGCGCCTGTCTCCACCACCATCATCGTCGTTGGCGCGGAGACGCTCGGAGAGCGATTTCTTCTTGCCGTCGTGCTTCTTGTTGTCGTCGTGTTTCGAGTTGCGACGGTCGTCATCATCATCGTCGTCATCGTCCTTTTTCTTGGCCTCTTCGGAGTCCTTCTTTTTCGCCTTCTCTTGATCGCGGTCCTTCTTGTGCGGCTTGGGCTCGGGCTCTTTTGTCTCGCGCGCGGGCGGGCTCTCCGGCTTCGCAAGAGCGCCGATGATCTGGTCGCGGGAGAATTTCGGCTTGCGGTCGATCGACGGTGGCTCGACGACGAAGGGAAAGGCGCTGTCAAAGGAGATGCGCTCGGCGCCAGGCAACGACGACCATCGCGTGGGCACGCCAATCGCGGCGGACGAGATCTGGATCAGCTTGCCGGGCTCGTTGTGATCGCGGCAGGTGCCGCCGTCGGTGCAGACGCGGACGCCCCCATCCTGCAACAGGAGCCAGGACGTGCCGTTCTGCTCGACGAAGAGATCGAAGATCGTGCCGCGCACAGTGATCGATGCCGATGGCACGCGGATGACGTAGGCCGGCTTCTCGGCAAGGCCGGTGACAAAACGCAACGTGCCCTTGGCGAGATTTATCAGGATCGAGCCCTTGCGGTCGCTGTCGTAGACGAACTTGTCGAGGACGAGACGCGAGCCGGGGCCGAGGGCAATCTTCGTGTCGTCATGGAGAACAAGCTCGCTTGCTCCGTCGGAACCGACCTCGATGATCTCGTCCTGCCGGACCTCGTCACCGCTACGCAAGCTGCGCGTGTCGCGTGCCAGCTCGGCCGTCACAAGATTGACGACGCGGACCGCCTCGCCGATCGGCTCGACGGCTTCTGCTGCAGCGCCGCCGGCGCCGAACAGCAGTCCGCAGGTAATGAGAGTTGACGCCGCATATCGCATGACCGGTCCTAAAGGTTGGTCCAGGAGGCAGGGCGTTGGTACGCAAAACGTCGCTCCGCGGCCGCACCCCATATCGGCGCGGGCCGCAGCAGGTTTCCTGCCAGCGGATCCAGATCGAGCTAAGGTATTAAATTGCGCGCGCACTGCTGCTGCGCTGTTCCGCAGGGAACCGGCAGTCGAAGATGCGGGCGATGTGTAGGCCGCCGCGCAGAGGCTTCTCAGAATTTCTTCCGGTACCAGATATTGTACGGCCAGGGTACGTCGTGAAGATCGGTGACGTAGGTCGGCTTATAGCGGCGGATGACGGGCGTCTGCGCGAGCCGCTTGCGCGATAGGCGCGGCTTCACTCTTGTCTCAGCCTCGAGCTTTTTGGTCTCGGCCTCAACTTTGCTCGACGTGGCGTTGCCCTCCGAGGCCACCGTCCAGGTGGATTTCGGAGGCTCGGTGCTTTCGGCGGCTGCGGGTTGCGTCGCCGAAGTCTCGATCTGGGCTCCTCGCTGCGGCTCGGCAGCGGCCGGTGACGCCGGGGCCTCGAGACTCGATTGTGACTGCGGCTTGCGCGTTTTCTGCTCGCGGGCGGCGCGCTCGAGCGCCTCCTTCGCCATGCGCTCTTTCTCGAGCTCGAGCTTGGCGTCGGTTGCCGCGCGGCCTGCCGAGTCCTTGGCGTTGCGCTCGACGGCGAGCTTGGCTTCGAGATCCTGCACCGTGCGAAGGGCCGCGTCCTTGGCCGCGCGCTCGCGCTCCAAATCGGAGCGGGCGGCAAGGCCCGCGGTCTCGGCGGCGGCGCGTGCGGCCTGGGCGTCGCTCAGATCCTTGCGCGCCGCCTCGGCCGCGAACTCGGCTGCTTCCTTCGCCGCTCTCAAATTGGCAATGCTCTCGCGAAGCGCCTCATCGGGTGCGGCGCGGGACGCTTGCTGCGGCGACGGCGGCGTAAGCCTGGCGTACTGGCGCAAGTCGAGCCCGGTGGCCCACCAGGCCGCCCCGAGCGCTGCCGCAACGAATGCGGCCATGATCGCGGCCACAGCGGATCGCTGCACGGGGCGTTTTTTCGGCGCCGCTTCGACAGTGGCCGGCAGTGACGGCCCCTTCCACGGATTGTAGGTGCCGAAGTTCCAAATATGGCCTTCGGGGTCCTTGCAGGAATAGCCGCGCCGGCCGAGCCCGTCGCTCTTGATGTCGAGCACGATCTCGGCGCCGGCTGCCGTGGCATGCGCGTAGTGCGCGTCGGCGTCCTCGACCACCAGATAACAGCTCTGCGTCTCGATGCCGCCAACCTCGTCGGGCTGGCGCATGAGCTTGTCGAGCTCGGTGTCGCGCACGCTGCCCAGCATGATCAGGCTGTTGCCGTAGGTCAGCTGTGCATAGTAGACGCCGCCGTCGGGATCGCTGACGGCAACTTGCTTCTCGAACCCGAGCGCGGTGCATAGCCACTCGATGGCCGCAGATACGTCGCGATAGCGCATCAACGGCACGAGGCTAGGCGCGGGCAGGTCGCTGCTCGCGAGCATGATTAGCTCCAATGAACCACTAAACGTGACACGGAATCTCGTTCCGGCACGCGGATGCGCGCCGGCCGGCAGCCGCAATGGCTGTTTGAGAGATCCGTGGGCGGCGCTGCGCTGGGCCGCGGGCGCCGTTCGAATCACAACGTAGAAACTGTAGTAGATATTCGCCGTAACGTGCTGTCTAAATTCGTTAAAGTCGGCTGCTTCGGCAACTACTCCGTGTGCAGTGATTCAGTTGCAACAGGTGCTGATGCACCTCGCCGGCTGGTGCCGATCCCGGGGAATATATGCTCAGAGTGGTTCGGTGGCCGCCTCGAGCCAGACGCGCGTATCTGGATCGACCTCAGGCGAGATGAGAGCGCGCACGCGCGCGTGATAGGCGTCGAGCCAGCGGATCTCGTCGGCCGACAAGAGGCTCTTGTCGATCAGGCGGCGATCGATGGGGACGAGCGTCAGGGTCTCGAAGGCCAGCATCTCGCGGTCGCCGCCCGCTGGCTTCTCGGGCTCCTTCACGAGTACGAGATTTTCGATGCGGATGCCGTAGGCGCCCTCCTTGTAGTAGCCGGGCTCGTTCGAGCAGATCATGCCGGGCTCGAGGGGCGCCATGCCGGCGCGCGAAATCGACTGCGGTCCTTCGTGCACGGAAAGATAGCTGCCGACGCCGTGGCCGGTGCCGTGATCGTAGTCGAGCCCCTTCCCCCACAGGGCGCGGCGGGCGAAGGAATCGAGATCGATGCCGCGTGTGCCTTTCGGGAAGCGGGAGGCGGCGATCGCAATATGGCCCTTGAGGACGAGCGTGAAGCGCTCGCGCATCTCATCGCTTGGCTGACCGATGGCGATGGTACGCGTGATATCGGTCGTGCCATCGAGATACTGGGCGCCCGAATCGAGGAGAAACAGCTCGCCCGGCGCGAGCTTGCGGTTCGTGGCCTCGGTCACGCGGTAATGCACGATGGCACCGTTGGGGCCGCTGCCCGAGATCGTATCGAAGGAGATCTCCTTCAGTGCCTGCGTGCCGGCGCGGACGGCCTCAAGCTCGCGCACGGCGGTGATCTCGTCGAGGCCGCCTTTCGGGGCTTCGCGGTCGAGCCAGGCCAGATAGCGGGCGAGCGCCGAGCCATCGCGGATGTGGCTCGCGCGCGCGCCGCGGATTTCAGCGGTGTTCTTGATGGCCTTCAGAGGCAGACACGGGTCGCCCCCGCGCGCGAACGCTTTCAGACCGAGCGCGCGGCCAAACCACCAGGCGGAGCGCTCGGGGTCGAGCCGGACGCGCTTCTTGGCCTTGCGCAGCGCGGCGACGCGCGCTTTGAGCGTTCTGGGATCGGAAAGCTTGGCGACGGCGGCGAGATGGGCACGCGCTTCCGGGCCGATCTTCTCCTTGGCGATGAAGAGCTCGGGCTTGCCGGTGGCGGGAATGATCGCGAAGGCAAGAACAATGGGGTTGTGAGGGACGTCGGAGCCACGGATGTTGAAGGCCCAGCAGATCGAGTCGGGAAGCGTCAGAATGACGGCGTCCTCCCCGGCCTCTTTCAACGTCTTTTGGATGTCGGCGACCTTGGCATCCGCGGGGCGTCCCGAGTACTTCTGAGGATGGGGGACGACCGGGGCCGCGGGCGGCGCGGGTCGCTCCCTGCCCCAGATGCGGTCCACGAGATTGCGCGACACGGGCTTGAGCTTGAGACCCTTGGCCGCGAGCGCCTCCTCGAGCCGGCCGATCTCACCAGCGGTATGGAGCCAGGGATCGAATCCGATCGTGTCGCCGCGTTTGAGCTTCGAGGTCAGCCAGTCGCTGAGCTTGGTGCGGGCAAGACCCGGGAACTCGAACAGCTCGGGGTCGCATTCGGCGCGCACCTGCACCGTGTAGCGCCCGTCGACGAAAAGGGCGGCCTGGCGGCGCGTTATCGAGGCCAATCCGGCGCTGCCGGAAAATCCCGTGAGCCACTTCAGGCGCTCGGCTGAAGCGGCGACGTACTCTCCCTGATGCTCGTCGGCACGCGGAACGAGAAAGGCGGCGAGGCCTTCCTCGGCGAGAAGCGCGCGCAGGCGCTTGACGCGGTCCTTGGCTGCTTCGGGATCGGAGATGGTGGAGAAGGTCTGGAACATGGCTGCTTGTTTAGGCGTGTCCCAGGGCGCTCGCAACGGCGTGTTTAGCGTTTGAGAAGCGTCAGCGTGGACCAGCCGTCGAGGCGGGCGTGTGATGTGAGCGCGAAGCCCTGCGCCCGCATGGCGGCGATAACGGCCGGCGCTTCGTGATTGAGTATGCCCGACAGGACGGCGGTGCCGCCGGCTCTGGCGATGGCGCGAAACTCCGGGGCAAGGCTGATCAATGGCCCTGCCAGGATGTTGGCCAGGATCAGATCGAAGGGCGCGCGGCGCCGCACCCGCGCCTGGTTCACGCCCGAGGCGCAGACGAGCTCGAGCCGCGGGCCCAGCCTGTTGGCGCGTGCGTTCTCACCGGCGACCGCGACTGAGCGCTCGTCGATGTCGACGGCGATGATGCGCGCATGCGGGAGCGCACGCGCCACGGCGATGCCAAGAATTCCCGATCCGCAGCCGAGATCGAGGACGCGCGCGAAGCTCCGGCGCCGCGTCAGGCGGTCGATGGCGATCAGGCAGCCGCGCGTTGTTGCATGATGCGCGGTGCCGAAGGCCTCGCCGGCCTCGATAAGAATGGCGCCGGGTCCCTGCGGGACGCGACCCCGATCGTGACTGCCGTGAACGGTGAACCGTCCGGCCCGGACGGGCGGAAGGGCCGCCTGCGAGAGGGCGACCCAATTGAGGTCAGGGATGGGGGCCGTGGCAAAGGGCGGCACCGCTTCACCAATCACGGCCACGAGATCGGTGTGCAGCGAGGCCGTGTCACGGGACGCGGGATAATAGGCCTCTATGCGCCAGTGGGTGCGTGCGCCGCCCTGCGTGCGCTCCTCGAAGATGGTCAACGCGTCGGGCGGCGGCTCGACGAGATCCTGCAGAGCGGCAGCGATCCTCTCCGCAAACTTACGGTCGGGGATCTCGGCGCGGAGCCTCTGCGAAGCCATGTCAATTATCGGTTCAACGCGAAGCTCGGGAACAAAGGCAGGCTCAGACGATCGGCCCGGGAGTTGCGGGCGCTGCGGCTTTGCCCTCCAACTCCTGGCCCTCAGAATCGCCAACGTCGAGGTTGTCGAGGAACACGTCCCAGCGTGCGTCGAGGTGCTGCGCCGCATCGCGCGGGGAAAGAGTGACGAGGCGTCCATCGGCCTCCTCCTTCACCAAGCCGTCGGCGACAAGGCGATCAAGGGCATCCTCGAGGTCGAAGTCGACGGTGACGCCGAAGCTCGAGGTCAGATACTGCTCGATCGCGGCATCGATCGCCGGCAGGTCCTTGCGCTGCGCGGTCTCTTTCGCCAGCACGCTATAGAGAAGCATCTCCTCCTTCACGTCCTCCTCGGCGGCGCGGTCGGCGAGCTTGATCATGACGCCGCGATTGTCCGCCATGGAATGGAAATAGAGGTTCTGGGCCATGACGACGAGATAGCGCTGCTTCTGGTTCACGAAGTTGACCGCCTGGCGGAAGGCGATGCCGCCGAGGCCAACGAGGGCGCCCGCCGCGGCGATCGGATTAGAGGCCAGGAGCGCGATCTTGCCGGCGGCACCGAAGACGCCGACGCCGAGGCCGCCGCCGGCGGTGGCGCCGAGACGCAGCTTGTCGAGGAGGCGGAACTTCACGCGCGTATTGGGGAACACCATCTCGACGTCGCTGCGCGGGATGTTCTTGAACAGCTTCGAGATAGATGTTCTCGTCCTTGACGGCGGGAGGGAGGATAGCGCGGCGGCGGCGCACGATCTTCTCGGCCTCGCGGCGCGACAGCTTCTCGCTCCTGCATCACCGTCCTGCACGGCAACGTCGAACGGGCTTCAGCTTGAAGAGCAGGAAGAGGCGCTGGAAAATCGGAACGTCGAACTCCTCCTTGCGCATGAACTTGCGCAGGACGCGGCGCTGATCGCGGCGCGTCGAGGCGCCGCGATAGTAGATCAGGCATTCCTCGAAGGCCGAGAAGTCGACGTTGAGATCGAGGCCGTAGTGGGATTCCTTGGTCAGAATCATCGCGACGTCGGTGGGATCGATGCGCACATAGTTGGCCTGCTTCAGGATGCGCTCGACCTGCTCGACGACGCGCTTCTGCAAGACGTGCCCGCTCGTCGGCGGAATAGCCGCGGGTGACGAGCAGATCGCTGTCGGGGCTGAAGGGCTCGTAGGCCTGCAGGAGCTGCATGAGCGCGGCGTTGTACTGCTGGCGGCGCCAGTAGTCGAGGTAGCGGAAGAAGCGGCGCGCGGCCTTCGCCTCGCCCGGGCCCCAGCGTGCGGCGACGGTGAGCCTGTCGATCAGGGCGAAGCTCGTCACGGGAATGAAGCGCTCGCGGCCGCGTGCGTTGTCGGGCTTCAGAACATCGAGCTCGGAGGCGGCAACGGCGGCGGCGGCGGCTTGGCGATGCGACGCCTGAGGTCTGCGCGAGGCCGGCGTCGCGAGGGGGCCGCCGACAAATGCTGCTCCGTCAGCTGTGGACATCGCTGGCCTCCCCTACTCGCCCAATTCACATCGCTCGTGCGTGCCCACGTCCGCATGGGCTCACAATCGGCCCAGTTACCCGTGGCTCTTCTAGGCCGCCGAGGAGCGGCTTGTCGAGACTAGCCGCGTCCTCGGTTCAGCAATTTGACAGACAAAAGCGGGCGTCGCGGCGTCCGCCATGGAGCCGCCACAAACCTATCCGTTTTTTGGCGCGCCTGGGAGCTTCCGACCACCCGCAGCCGAGGGACATTTATGCCGCCGCCGACCGCGCTGGCGCCCGACGACCTCAATGAGGCCGAGCGCTTTCTCGTGCTTGCGGTCGGCCGCGGGGAGCCTGCCGATCTCAAGCGCCACACCGTGCGCGCCAGCGTCGTGCGCGACCTGATCCTCGAAGCGCGGCAGGGCTGGACGGTGCGCGAAGCCGGCATCCGCATCCAGAAGGCGATCATCGACGGCTGCCTCGACCTCGAGGGCTGCGAAATCGAGAAGCCGCTGCTTTTTTGGCATTCGCGGCTGCAGGGCGGCGGCGATCGCGGGGCGATGCTCCTGCGCGACGCCAAGCTCAAGCGGCTCGGCATTCACTCGTGCACGATCGAAGGCTCGATCATCGCCGACCGGTCGGAGATCGAGAACGGGCATCTTTCTCGGCGGCGGGCTCATCAAGGGCCTCGTGCAAATCCGCGGCTCGGACGTGGGCGGGGCGCTCGCGATCGAGGGAACCGAGATCGGCGACGGCAAGTCGGCGCTGCTGGCGGCGGGCATCCGGCTCACGGGTCCGCTCATTCTGCAGGCGCGCCAGGTCAAGGGTGAGATCGCGTTTCCGCGCGGCGAGCTCGGGGCCGGCATCTACGCCGAGGACGCGGTCATCAGCACGGAAGGCGTGGCGATCAACGGCGAGAGCGCGCGCGTTACCGGCGACCTCCTGTTCGACCGCGCCAACATCACGGGCAGCATCAAGCTCAACAATGCCCGCATCGGCGGGCAGATCTCGGCCGACGGCCTGATCGTCGCCGCGACGCCCAATGCCATCATCGCGGGCGGGATCAATGTCGCGCAGGGCATCAATCTCTCGAACGCGCGCATCGCGGGCTCGATGTGGCTCGAGGGCGCGGACGTGGGCAAGGTGTTCCGCGCCGAGGGCGCCGAGATCTGGGGCGGAGAGACGGCGATCGGCGCCGACGTGATCCGCATCGGCGGAAACTGGAACCTCGCGCGCTCGAAGCTCGTCGGCCAGCTCGTCTGTCCGGGCGCCGAGATCAACGGCCAGTTGCGGTCTGACGGAGACGCGGCTGTTCGGGACCGATATCGCGGTGCGCGCGGACGGCGCGCGCATTCGCGGCGGCTGCTTCCTGTCGCGCGCGACGGTGCTCGGCCTTCTCAGATTTCCGGCGGTCGAGATCGGCAATCAGTTCCGCCTGCGCGGGGCGACGCTCCGGGTCGATCGCGGCGCGGCGCTTCTGGCGAGCGGGTCGACCTTCAACCGCGACGTCGAGCTCAATGGCGGCCTGCAGACGACGGGCGCGCTCATCTTCGATCAGGCGCGCATTCGCGGCGCGTGCGATCTCTCGGGAAGCCGGCTCGTCGAGCGTGGCGCTGTCACCCGAGAGCCGCACCGCTCCGGCGGCTCCGGGCGCGCAGGAGGATACGAACGACAAGCTCAACGACATCGCGCTGAGCCTGGTCGATGCCAAGATCGGCCGTCTCGAGTTGCCGGCCAAGGCCGAGGAGCGGCCGCTCGGCATCGTCGATCTGTCGCGGGCGAGCGTCGGATCATTTACCGACTATGCGGCCACGTGGCCGCCGGGGCCGGGCTTGCGCGGGCGGAGCCGCGACGGGCGCGACATCGATCATCTCGTGCTCGACGGCTTCACCTACGAGCATCTCGGCAATCCGGCCGGCGCCGAGATCAAGGCGGGCGCGCCGGCCGACCGCGACGCGCGTGTCGGAGCGCGGCGCGTCTTGTGGCTCGAAGCGCAGGAAGACCGCGATCTCTCGGACCACTTCAAGCCGCAGGCGTGGATGCAGCTCGCGCATCGGCTGTCGGCGCAGGGCTATCACAACGACGCGCGCACGATCACCATCGCGCGCCGGCGCCGCGAGGGGAGAAGCCACTCGACGACGGCGGGGCAGCGCTGGCAGGGGCGCATTCTCGATCTCTTTGCGCTCTACGGTCTCAATCCGTGGCGCACGGTCGTGTGGATGGCGCTGATCATCGTCGCCTTCGCCGGCGTCTGGTCGTGGGCCGCGGGGCAATGCCGCGAGGCGGGCTGCCTGGACGAGAGCGTGTTCGTGGTCTCGAACCGCGACGCCTATACGCAGGAGGCCTTCGCGCGCTCGTATCCCGAGTTCAACGCGCTCGCCTATTCGCTCGACGTCTTCGTGCCGTTCGTCTCGTTCGGCTACGAGGACCACTGGCGGCCCAACATCCGCTGGGAGCCGATCGGCGACGTCACGGTGCCGAACCTCGCCGCGCTGGTGCCGGGCGCCTCAGGCCAGGGAAGTGCGGAGCCATGGGCGTCGCTCAAGGTGACGTGGGGCGGGCTTCTCTACGGTCTCGGCGTGGTCGAGATGATCATCGGCCTCGTGCTCACCTCGCTGGCCGTGACGGGGTTCACCGGGCTCCTGCGCGGCGACGAGTAGATGCGTCCGCGCGCCAGTCTGTCTTACTCCCGATGATAGGGGTGTCCGGCGATGATGGTCGCCGCGCGGTAGAGCTGCTCGGCGAGCACGACGCGGGCGAGGCCGTGGGGGAGCGTGAGCGAGCCGAGCGACAGCGTGAGCGTCGCGGCCTCGAGTGCGGCAGGGCCGTGGCCGTCGGGTCCGCCGACGAGGAACGCCAGCGTCTTGGTGCCGCCGTCGCGCCGCGCCGCAATCCATTTCGCCAGCGCTTCGCTCGTCATCGCCTTGCCGCGCGCATCGAGCGCGACCACGGCTTCGGCGCCAGCCGCGGCCTTCAAGAGGCGCGCGGCTTCGTCGGCTTTTCTGAGGTCGGGTTTGGCCGCGCGCGACTCGGGAAGCTCGGCGAGCTGCAACGGTCCGAGCGCGAGGGCGCGGCCGGCGTCATCGAAACGCTTGGCGTAGCGGGCGTACAGCTCGCGCTCAGGCCCGTCCTTGAGACGGCCGACGGCGGCAATCGTGAGGCGCACAAGGCACTCCCGCCTCGGCTCCAGAGCCGAGGCGTCCGTCGTTAACTTCCTGAGGCGCAAACAGCGCTTCCAGTTCAGACCGGCTTCAGACCGGCGATTCACGCGTCAGACTGAAGGATCTGACGCGATCATGGTCTAATGCGCCGTGTGATCACCCGGCCGGTCGGCCTGCCACATCTTCTCGAGATTGTAGAATTCGCGGACCTCGGGGCGGAACACGTGGACGATGATGTCGCCCGTGTCGATCAGGACCCAGTCGCAGGCCTCGAGGCCCTCGACGCGGACCTTGCCGATGCCGATGTCCTTCAGCTTTTTGCGGATTTGATCGGCGATGGCACCGACATGGCGGTCGGTGCGTCCGGTGGCGATCACCATGTGGTCGCCGATGGACGATTTGCCGGCGAGATCGATGGATACGATCTTCTCGGCTTTGGCTTCGTCGAGCCAGTGCAATATCTGGCCGAGAACATGATCCGAGCTGGTGCCGTTCGGCAAAAACTCGGCGGGAGGCGCACCCCTGCGGGCGCCCTCAGCGGCGGTTCGCATCTTTTGGTGAATGTCCTTTCCTCATCAAACCGTATGCGGTTGGTGCGTCACGGGCTTCTACAACTCGCCTAGATACTTGGCTGCACGATGACAGAGTTGTTTCGACGCAATGTGAAAGATACGCTTGCGACCGGCGGTCATCAATACCCCAAGGACTGCAGTGCGAAGAGAGGTTAGCGGGGCGCACCGTATGGCTCAGGTGCGGCGCTTTGCCTCGAATTTGTGAGGAGGAGAGGTCACTTAGCCGCGTGCCGAGATAGGTCCAGGCGGGCGTGCGCCGACGTGAAAGCGATGCTGCAGCGCTTTCCGGGATGCGATATCGCGCAAGTGCATGTGCTGCCGGCGAGGCTAACGCGGCGCAGGCGCCATTGCGGCCGGTCGACGACGGCGATCGGCATCAGAGCGGCAATCCGGCGCCAGTCCTGCCAGCGATCGAAGGAGGCGAGATTGTCGGCGCCCATGACCCACACAAGATGGGTGCGCGGAAAGCGAGACTTGAGGAAGGCGAGCGTCGCGGCCGTGTAGGGGCTGCCGAGGTCGGCCTCGAAGCCCGTCACCTCGATGCGCGGGTCCGACAGAAGCGCGCGGCAGGCGGCGATGCGACTAGCGAGTGGCGGCAGGCCGTCCTTCGATTTCAGAGGATTTCCCGGCGTCACGACCCACCAGAGCCGGTCGAGATCGAGGCGGCGCAGCGCCGTCTCGGAAACGGCGAGATGACCGGCGTGCGGAGGATTGAATGAGCCGCCCATGATGCCGATGCGCTGGCCCGGCAGGGCCAGCGGCGTGCGGACGGCGAGCGAGCCGAAGCGGCGGAGAGCAAGGCGAGGCGTCATTCAGCCCATGAGGAGGAAAGGAGCAGCTTGGCGGGAAGCCTAGCCCGGAACGCCGCCTGAGCGAAGCGACGGGAAACCGCAGAGCGCGCCAATCGCTCGCCAGGGTTACGATCGAGCGTCGCGCGACGGCATTCCGCCGGCATCTGGATCGAGCGCGGGCGCAGAGCGTAGGCCAAGCGCAGCCCGCCCCAGTGGCGGCCTTTGACCGTGATCGGCGCCGAGGCGTCGACCATGGGCATGAAGCGTCCGCCGCCCATGTCGCGCTGGTAGGCCTGCACCAGAAACGGCTTGCGATTGCCGCCGACGCTCAACCCGACGCGATCCTTGAAGAAGCGGCGATTGCGGCAGTTGGCGGCGTTCCAGAGCGGATCGGAGCCCTGGCGGTGCGAGAACTTGGTGTTGTGCGTCGGGCAGAAGCCGTTCTCGTCGACCGACATGCAGAAGACGACCTGATCGTCGAATTTCAGGGCCTGGTCGTAGATCGGGGTCAGGATCTCGTCGAGCACGCGGACGCAGCGCGTCTCGACCTGCTCGGGATTGGAGCCCGGGATCGTCCGGTACTGGCGATCGAAGAGATCGTCGAGGCTCATCATGTTCCTGTCGATGGCGTCCGTCATCGACTGGGAGACGACGGCCGCCAGCCGCATGGCCTCTCTGATGAAAGGCGTATCGGCCGTCTCGACACCGGAGTGAGCCGTGATCTCGAGGAGGGCTTCGCCGGCCGCCTGGAGGTTGCCGACCCGCTCCTCGATGCGTTCCAGATTTTCCGTCGACTGGCCGGAATCGGCCGACAGACCCTCGACGATCTTCGACAGGACCTGGCCGCGCTCGTCGATCGCCGCCGTGGAGTCGAGAATGCTCGTCGTCTGCGTCAGGATGTTGCGGACGGTTGCCTCGACGGCGTCGAGCGTCTCGGTGATCGTCGACGTGCCGGAGCTCGCCGAGCGGGCGAGCTCGCCGCTCTTTTCGCCCTGGTTCATCAGGCGGCGGGCCTGCACCTCGAGGTCGGCCACCGTGGTCGAGATGTCCTTGGTCGATCTCGCCGTCTCGTTCGCCAGCGACTTGACCTCGGCGGCGACGACGGCGAAACCACGTCCCGCCTCGCCTGCGCGTGCCGCCTCGATCGTGGCGTTGAGCGCCAGAAGATTCGTCTGGCGCGCTATGGCCTCGATCCCTTCCGCGACGCGCGACACCTTGCCGAGCGCCTGCTGCAGCGACGAAATCAGATCGCGGCCTTCGGAAACCGTGCGCACGAGATCGTCGATGCTGCCGAGCGAGGCGCGCACCATGCCGACCGACTGGGTAATCTCGGAGCTGGCCTGCTCGGCGACGCGGCGGCTCGTCTGAGCGCCATCGGCCACGCGCGAGTTCTCGGCGCTGAGCTCGGTCATCTTGGTGCGCACGTCGCCGAGGATCGACACCTGTTTCTTTATGCGGTGCGAGAGCTCGCCGACGTTGCACGTGACGTCGGCAATCTGGTGGGCGACGCCGGTGGCGTGACCCGCGTAGCGGCGGACGAGCTCAGGTGCGTCGGCGTCGGACGGTCCGGCGCCATCGGAAGCGGATCGTGCTTCTGATGGATGCATTGGCGGAAAGCTCTCCCCCGCAACGATCGCGGTGCTCAAAGAATACGCTGCGTGTCGTCACAAACTAGGCAGCGAGGCTTTTCCGAACCTTGGCGATTGGTCGTCAAAAAAGAGTGTAGACGGAGGAAATGAAGGTGGGTTCGGCACTTATTCCGTACCGCCTCGGCGCCGTGGTCAGCTTCGCGTAAGCCCCGGCTGCCATCTAAAAAATGCGATTTGTTGCGACAACGGCGTCGCAGACTGGACAGCTCATGGCGACCAGAGACGACCTCAAGCTTCTCATCGTCGAAGACCGCGAGGTGATGCTGAAAATCATCCGCCGGCTGCTGGTTCAGCTCGGCTTCAGCAACATCGACGGGGCCGCCAACGGCGTGCGGGCACTCGAGAAGCTCCGCGAGAAGAATTACGACCTCATCCTCTCCGACTGGAACATGGACGAGATGTCGGGCTTCGAGCTTCTCAAGCACGTGCGCGCGGATCCCCGAACCGCCAATATCCCCTTCATCCTGGTCACGGCGGAAGCGAAGCCGGAAAACATCATGGCCGCCAAGGCGGCCGGCGCGAACGCCTATCTCCTGAAGCCGTTCAAGCTCGACATGCTGCAGCAGACGATCGAGGACGTGCTGTCGGAGCAACGCGGCCGCGTAGGCAGGCGGCCAACCCTCATCTTCGGCCGGGTCTGGCCGGTGCCGCGAATGACGTACTTGAAGCTCGTCAGCTGCTCGACGCCGACGGGGCCGCGCGCGTGGAGCTTGCCGGTCGCGATGCCGATCTCGCCGCCGAAGCCGAACTCGCCGCCGTCGGCGAACTGCGTCGAGGCATTCCAGAGCACGATGGCGCTGTCGACGCGGGCGAGGAAGCGCTCGGCGGCGCGCTCGTCGGCGGTGATGATGGCGTCGGTGTGCTGCGAGCCGAAGCGCGCGATGTGCTCGATCGCGTCGTCGACGCCGTCGACGGTCTTCACGGCGATGACGGCGTCGAGGAACTCGCGGCCGTAGTCGTCGGGGGCCGCGGCCTTGACGCGCGCGTCCACCTTCTGCGTCGCCGCGTCGCCGCGCACCTCGCAGCCGCCGTCGAGCAGCGCCTTGACCAGCGTGCCGAGGTAGGACGCGGGCGCGTCCTTGTCGACGAGCAGGCACTCGGTCGCGCCGCAGACGCCGGTGCGTCGCATCTTGGCGTTGAGGACCACGGCTTTCGCCATGTCGAGATCGGCGGCCTTGTCGACGTAGGTGTGGCAGATGCCTTCGAGATGCGCGAACACCGGTACGCGCGCTTCCTCCTGCACGCGGCCGACCAGGCTCTTGCCGCCGCGCGGCACGATGACGTCGATTGAGCCGTCGAGGCCCTTCAGCATGAGGCCCACGGCGTCGCGGTCGGTCGTCGCGACGTACTGGATCGCGGCCTCGGGCAGGCCTGCCGCCTTGAGACCCGCGACGAGGCAGGCATGGATGGCGGTGCTCGAGTGATGGCTGTCCGAGCCGCCGCGCAGGATCGCCGCATTGCCGGCCTTGAGCGAAAGCGCGCCCGCGTCCGCGGTCACGTTGGGGCGGCTCTCGAAAATGATGCCGATGACGCCGATCGGCACGCGCAGGCGCTGGATCTTGAGCCCGTTGGGCCGCGTCCACTCGGCGAGCACGGTGCCCACGGGATCGGCGAGCGCGGCGATGTCGTCGAGGCCCTTGGCGATGGCTGCGACGCGGCCTTCGTCCAGCAGCCAGGCGATCGACGAACGCAGCCGGGCGTCCGGCCTCCTTCGCCGCGGCGATATCGCTTGGCGTTGGCGGCGAGGATGGCGGGCCGTGTCGCTGCGCAGCGCCGCGGCCGCGGCGCGGAGCGCGGTGTTCTTCTTGTCCGCCGAAGCGAGCGCCAGCTCGCGCGCGGCGGCGCGCGCGCGTGTGCCGATGGCGCGCATCAGCTCGGCGGTGCCGCCGTCGATTTTCTCGGGCCGGTTCACGTGCTGCTACTTCCTGTTCAGCGCCATGTCGTTGCGGTGGACGAGCTCGGGGGCGCCTTCGTAATCCAGAATTGCCGCGATCTCGGACGACTTCTTGCCCAGAATACGCTCGGCGTCGGCGCGTGCATAGGCGGCGAGGCCGCGGCCTAGCTCGCGCCCGTCGGCAGCGCGGATGATCACGGCATCGCCGCGGTCGAACGTGCCGTCGACGCGTTTCACGCCCGCAGGTAAGAGGCTTTTGCCGGAGAACAAGGCCTTCTCGGCGCCGGCGTCGATGTGGAGCGTGCCGCGCGGCTCGAGCGCGCCCGCGATCCAGCGCTTTCTCGCCGTCACGGGATCGGACGGGGCGAGGAACCAGGTGCACGGCGCGCCTTCGCCGATCGCGCGCAGCGGGTGCAGCACCTTGCCCGACGTGATGACCATGTTGGTGCCGGCGGCGAGCGCGATGCGCCCGGCCTCGATCTTGGTCTTCATGCCGCCCTTCGACAGCTCGGTGCCGGCGTCGCCGGCCATGGCCTCGATCTCGGCCGGTGATCTCGGTGACGAGCGGAATGTGCTTGGCGCCCGGGTCCTCGTTCGGCGGCGCGGTGTAGAGCCCGTCGATGTCGGACAGCAGCACGAGGCAGTCGGCGGACATCATGCTGGCGACGCGCGCGGAGAGGCGGTCGTTGTCGCCGTAGCGGATCTCGGCGGTGGCGACCGTGTCGTTCTCGTTGACGACGGGAATGGCCTTGAGCGTGAGCAGCGTTTCGATGGTGTGGCGCGCGTTGAGATAGCGGCGGCGCTCCTCGGTGTCGCCGAGCGTCAGCAGGATCTGCGCCGTCGTGAGGCCGTGGGCGCCGGCCAGCTCCTGGTAGGCGTGGGCGAGGCCGATCTGGCCGACGGCGGCTGCGGCCTGGGACTGCTCGAGCTCGAGCGGGCCCTTCGGCAGGCCGAGCTTGTGGCGGCCGAGCGCGACCGCGCCCGACGAGACGAGCACGACGTCCTTCCCCGCCTTGGCGAGCGCGGCGACGTCGTCGATCAGCGAGCGCAGCCATTCGCGCCTTGAGCTGGCCGGTCTCGCGGTCGGCGAGCAGCGCCGAGCCGATCTTGACCACGACGCGGCGCGCGTTCGCCCATTCGGGGCGAGCCGAAGACGTTTGGCTGCGGCTGTGTGGAGCATGCTCTGGCACCGGCGCGGTTCAGTCGGCTGGCGGCCAGACGGACCACGGGAAGGGCTTGTCCTCGGCTCGCGCACGTGAGAAACCGCGCCGTCTGAGCCATCCACGCGACAAGGACTTTCCGAACTGTACAAGGAGCCGGTTCGGCTCCTGCGTAAAGAGAAGCCAGAGAAATTGCGCAATGGCGGTCACGGCCAAGAGGCTCTGGCTGAAGCCAAAGGCCAGCATCAAGACAAGCATGTACAAGCCGCGCCACCAGACGGCGGTCCGGTCTGGTTGCGGTTCAAGCGGTGCGGCGGGTTTCTCGGTCGGTTCCATGGGCAGAGCCTCTTATCCCCATTCGGCGGGGATGGCGAGAACAAGCGCATGTCCTAGCAGAGTTGCGCGGTGCGCGGGAGCCTATCGAGAAGCAGGCTTAGCCAAGCGTGAAACGACGTTGAACGTCAAAGGCTTGTGCCGCTGCGTCAGCGCTTGCGCTTGGCGAGGCGCATGGCGTCGCGCAGGACGAGCGCGTGGTCGAAGGCGAGCGGCAGGCCCTGCCAGCGGGCGACCCATTCGACGGCCGCGGCGTCGTCGCCGGCCTTGGCGTTGGTGCGAGCGGACGCGGGTGAGGAAGACGGCCGAGACGGTGTGTCCGCGCGGGTCGCGCTTGGGGTCGGAGTAGACGCCGACCAGAGTGAGGCGGCCGGCCTTGACGCCGGTCTCCTCCATAAGCTCGCGGCGGCAGGCGTCCTCGACCGTCTCGCCCACGTCGACGAAGCCGCCGGGGAGCGCGTAGCCGCCTTTGAACGGCGGGTTGCCGCGGCGAATGAGAAGCACGCGGCCCTTGGGGTCGAGCACGACGCAGTCGGTGGCGAGGAGGGGCGTCTTCGGAGGTGGCATGGTCGGAAACGTAGCCGCGAGGGCAGCGAAAAGCTACCGGGCGCACTCTACAGAGAGGCGCGCCGCTTTATGCCGTGACCTCGAGCACCATGTGGGCCGTGTGCGCGCGGCCATACTCGTCGGTCGCGCGGACGACGAGGCGGTAGGCGCCGGGTGCAAGCTCCGCCGCGAGCGGCGCCGTCCAGACGTGCGAGGAGGACGCCGGCTCGACCCACGGCTTGTGGAGCGCGCGGTTCTTCGCGAACGTGTCGACGATGAACGGGTCAGGCACCGTGGCGCGCTGCATGGCGACGGGTGCGAGGCCGGCGCCCTCGATCTCGCAGGTGACAGTCGTGCGCGGGCCGCCGTCGAACACGTCGGCCACGACCTCGAGCGACGGGAGCGCGGCCCTGGCAAGCGGGCAGCCGCAGAGTCCTGCCGTCTGATCCGTACTCGAGCCGGAATGCAGCACGATGCGCATCTCTTGCGCCCTGCGACGGGCCGGATGCGACGAAGCGCGTCGTGTAGCGGTTGCCGTCGACGGAGAGCACGTGGAAGCCCTTCGGGCTGCCGTCGCGGCTCTCGGCCAAGGGAATGCCGCGGTGATCCTGCGGGTCCGCCCCACCAGCTTCCGGAGGCCGCCGTCAGCACGTGGTGATGGTGCGGCTCGGCGCGGCCGAAGCCCTCGATCGGACCCCAGGTAATGATGCTCGGTGGTGTGCGAGTGGCCGGCGAAGCTCACGGTGTGCGGGCGGCGGGCGAGAAGCTCGAGCAGGGCGCGGCGGTCGGCCGTCGTGTCGGCGGCGCTCGCCGGATCGTTGAAGCTCACGAGCGGAATGTGCATCGAGACGGCGACGAGCTGGTCTTCAGGCACGTGGCGCAGCACGTTCTCGACGAAGGCGATCTGCTTTTCGCCGATGCGTCCGCGATAGCGGCGGCCGCCTTGCGGAGCATCGCCGGGCGCAAGGGGCTCGACATTATTGAGAAGGATGAACGTCGCACCGGCGTACTGAAATGCGTAGTGCGGCGGCTCCGAAGGTGCGCTTCCAGGTCTCGAACGCGAAGCGCGGATCGGCGCTGTCGAGGTTCATGTCGTGGTTGCCTGGGCAGTGGTGCCAGGGAATGCCGGTCGTGCCGAGAATGTCGAGATAACGCGGCAGCAGCGAGAGGTCGTCGCCCATCACATCGCCATGGTGGATGCCGAAGGCGGCATCGGTGCCGAGCACGCTCGCGACGATGTCGTCGCGCACATAGCCGAGCTCGGTGGCATTGCCGGGCTGCGTGTCGGCGAAGAGCAGCACGTCGAAGCGCTCCGGCTCCTCGCAGCGGCGCAGCGGGAAGTCGATCGACGACGGCAGCGGTCCCGTGGGTGCAATGCCGGGAGAAGCGCAGGCTGAGATCGGCCGGCGTTCCTTCAGGCTGGTGGAAGTAAGCGAAGCGCGGCGTGCCGCCGGGGCCTGCTGGAGTGCGTCCAGCTGCGCGGCTTGATGACGAAGACGCTGTCGCCCTCCGCGACGGGGAGCGTCCACCGGCCGGCACCGTCCGTCAGCACGACATCGCGGCCATTCGAGACCATCACGTCCGAAATGCCGGGGCTATTGGGCTGACGGATGCCGGTGCCGGCGCCGGTCCTCGAAGACGAAGCCAGTGGCGAGCTTGATACCGGGGGCGGGCGAAGCGAGATCGGCCGCGGCAGGTGCGCGCGCCGCCAAGAGCGCCGTCGCGACGGCGGCTCCGGCGCCAGCCATCACCTCGCGCCGCGACGGTCTGGTACGGAGATCGGCGTCATGGTGGAGCCTTGCTCCGCATGGAGGCGCCATATCGCTTCCCGCGTCCTATCGGGGCTCACGCCCCATCCAATGGCATGGTTGGTACGGATAATTCGCGACAGGGCATCAAAGGTTTAGCGACGGGTCTGTGACAGAGCTGGCCTGCGGGCCTGTGCGCGTGTTAACCGTGGCCGGCTACGGTCGCTTAACGTCTCGGTGCTAGTGAGCGGCGACCCACAACTCAGGGAAAGCCAGCTCATGAAATCGCTTCTGCTACCGGCTCTCTTCGCCGCCCTTCTCTCGCAGGCCGCCGCCGCCGAGACATTCAAGCTCCCGAACGACAACCCGGCGGTCATCGTCACGCTGCCGGACGCGTGGAGCCCGGCGGAGGACGACGGCTGGGTCGAGGCGACATCCGACGACGATGAGATGTTCGTCGCCTTCGAGGTGACCGGCCTCATGGACTTCGAGGAGTCGCTCAAAGAAACCGTGCAGTATCTCGCCGACGAGGGCGTGACGGTCGACACCGCGAGCGAGACCAAGGCGCCGTTCGAGATCAACGGCATGGAGGGCATGGAGGTCGCCTGGAAGGGCACCGACAAGGACGGCGACGTCAGCGTCAGCCTGTCAGTCATCGCGGTCGCGCCGGACAAGATCCTGCTGCTGACCTACTGGTCGACGCCCAAGGGCGACACGGATCAGGCGCCGATGCTGCGCGAGATCCTGAAGAGCATCAGCAAGATCGAGAGCTGATCTCTCACGAATTCGTTGTGCGTATGGGGCGCTCGCGGAAATGCGGGCGCCCTTTTCGCGTGTGCGCTTCGCGTTCGCCCTGCGGCGGAGAAACGCGCTCAACACCGCCGCAGCGTGACCGCCATCTCCTTCATGTCGCTCGTGTCGGCTGGGCACGAGCTTGATCGACTGCTCGCAGCCCGTGCTGACGACGAGCATCGTGGCCTGGAAGTAGCTGCTGTCGAGGACGAGATCGAAGCCGCCGTCCTTGGTCGTGCCGCGCACGGTGCCCGTTGAGCGAGGAGACGCTGTCCTGCCACTTGCCGGTCACCTTCTCGCCCGCGATCGAGAGCTCAGTCGCGGCGTCGAACTTCGTGAATTGCGGCGACTTGCAGAGCAGATTCTGCTTCACCTCCGAGCCGTCGACGTTCGGCGCGTAGGTCATCGTGCACTTATAGAACTCGGCGGGACCCGAGGCCGGGATGAACTTGGCTTGTCCGGCCCAACTGCCGGCGAGGCTGGCAACGGTGATGGGCTCCACGGTGTCGGAGACGGCGGGCGCGCTCTCGAGGCCTGCGAGGACCATGAATGATGCGGTGACTGTCCCGACAAAAGCACGGATCATGGCTTTCGCTCCCTCTTACGCACACTTCGATACGAAGCCCCCGAGATCCGCCGTGCCACGCGCTTGCTGGCGCGGAGGAGAGCTTGCATAAGGCGCGCGACTTGTGCCCTTATTTTGGCGAAAGAGTTGGCAAAAGAGGGAGCATATGCGGGCACTTCGCTCGTCATAGTGCTCCGTTTCAGGACGCGGGTGCGCACCTATGTGCGGCGGGGGCGCGCGCGTGGGGCGAGCTACGGCTCGGCTTTTCTGGCGCGGGGGCCCGTGCTATCGGTTGGTCACATGCGGGCGTAGTTCAATGGTAGAACGGCAGCTTCCCAAGCTGCATACGAGGGTTCGATTCCCTTCGCCCGCTCCAAGACTTTCGCACTCGGTGGCTAAGGCCACGCAATATGTTGTCGAATGAAGCGCGTCGGCGAAGTCCACGATGTCTGCTGTCCGGATCAAAGCTGACTGTCAGCGTAGGCGTGCCGACCTTCCGCTTCTGACCCCAACCGGACATCACTGCCGAACCCTGTTTGAGCTTAGGCTCTGAAAGCTGAATCGGTTGAACCCGAGCGCATCCGCCTGAACCCACGTCGTACGCGAAGTGGCGGAGCGTCATTCCGGCAACCCCGCCTTGACGAGGTTCTCCCGCAAATGGTCCCGATCAGATGCATCTTTGTAGAGAGTCAGAAAAGTTGGTGCGAGCCGCTCAAGCGTGGCCAGTGGATCAAGTCTCATGATGCTTGCCATAGTTGCCCGGGCCTGGTCGCTATGCCCCAGGGCAGCGTGACTTGCGGCCAAGTACAGCTGAACACTAATCGAATCCTTTGAATGCAATTTCTCCAGTGTGGAGATGGCATCTTCATATCGGCGGGCGTCGAAATAGATCGGGCCCAACTGCATGACCCAATAATCAGGATAGTGTGGGTTGAGCCGCATGGCCTTGTGCGCGACCTCAACGCCTTCCGTTGCACGCCCCGCAAAGCTGAGACACTGGCCGAAGTCATTGAGAACGTCAGCATCGTTTGGATTGAGCTCGAGAGCCCTCTGATATGCGGATATGGCGCGATCATGGTGTCCGCCGAACATATGATAACCAGCCATGGCCCAATAGCCCCAGGCCTCGTCATCATCACGCTCGATAGCGGCAGTCGCAAATTTCAGGGCCTCTGCCATCGAGAGTGACGTATCCTCGCTCCATCCCAGCCAGATATCGACGAGGTGCGCCCACGCAATCTTCGCATACGGCTTTCCATACGAGGGATCGAGTTCGATAGCTTTCTCAAAGCACTCTATGGCTCTGGTGGTGCAGCCTTTGGTGAAGAGCTTGAAGGTGTCCACACCACGCTGAAAATGATCATAAGCCTGGAAATTCTGCGGGCTCGTTCGTTCCACCTGTCCTCGCCACGCCTTACCCAACCGCCCGCCATACGCCGTCGCAAGTCTGGCGACGATCATCTCGGTTACTTGATCGAGCGCCGCGAAAACATCGTCCATTCCTTTGTCAAATCGCTCAGCCCATAGGTGAACGCCGGCTTCGCCATCGATCAACTGAGTGGAAATCCTGATCCTGTCATTCGATGTTTGGACACTGCCTTCAAGCACGAAGCGAACACCGAGCTCCCTACTCACATCCTGTACCTTTACCGCCTTGCCCTTGTAGGCGAACGTCGAGAAGCCGGCGATGACAGAGAGGTCACGAAAACGGGACAGACCGGTGATAATATTTTCTGTGATGCCGTCGCTGATGTAGTCCTGCTTCGGATCGGCGCTCAAATTGACAAACGGCAAAACGGCGATAGACGGAAGCCGACTCTCAGTCTGCCGCTTTGTGGATTCCAAGACGGGAGGCGGAGCATCGTCAGACCGATGTTCGCCTGCGGCAATCTGCCTTCGCAGTTCCTGGGTCTCGTTGGACGGTTCGACACCGAGCTGATCTCGGAGAAGCGTGCGACACAGATCGAACTGTTTCAAGGCGAGGCCGCTGTTGCCTTGGAGAACATAGGCGCGCATGAGAGACCGGTGAGACGACTCTCTCAAGTTGTCGAGCGCCACTAGGCGCTGAGCTGCATCAATACGAGCATCGTCCACCTCTCGCTCGACCAGCTTGTCAAATAACTTCAGCGCAGCGATCTTGAGCCGCGAGCGTTCGGCCGCGAGCCATTCCTCGAACGGTTCATTGCGAAGCGAAAAATCCGCGAGAAGCTCACCCCCGCAGCACTGTGCTGCGTTGCGAAGGGTGGAAATATCTTCCTGTTCCACGCCGCGTAAAACTGTCACCGCGTCGACGTGAACGTCTCCCTTCCGAAACATCACGACATCGTCCCGGGTCTGGATCGTCTCGAAATGAGAGGGTCCAAGCTCCCTTCTTAGGACGGCCAGCGACTGCCGCAGACTGTTCCTTGCGTGCTGCTCTCCGTGGTCGCCCCAAAGGAGGCTGGCTAAGCGCTCGCGGGTCACCGTTTGGCCGGGCGATAGGGCGAGAATCGCCAGCAAGGCCCTGTTCTTCCTGCTGGCAATCTGGATGGGAACCCCATCTGGTCCCGCCACTGCAAATTCGGCGAGGATCGACAAGCTGAGCGAACCAGACGCAACCACCTGCCTATCGTCGGCTGGGCTTTTCGCGTCAGATCGATTTTTTCGTCTCTCGTCGGTCATTTTTTGCGCAATCTAACGGATTTTTTGCGCTCGCCGTGCCGCGTGTTTTGCGGACGCTGACTAGGGTTTCCTCACCGACCAGCGATCAACGGAGAGGAATAAAACGATGAATAGCTATCTCGCAGACGTGACCCGATTGCAACCCGATGGCGGAACGCGCGCCACAAACCGGATCGGAGCGATTCGACATTGGATCAGCCGCCGTCGCGGCTCAAGCACCGCAACGGAAGCGCGGCGCCACGGTCGACAGACCGAGTTGCCGTTGCTCATTGCCTACAACCCCTACTGCATCGCGGTGAAAGCGCTGACCGGTGGTCGCTTCTAGCCTCCTAGCCTCGAGATCTGCACACGACACAATCGAACCCAGAATCACAAGGAGAGCCACCATGACCATCACCAACAGCATCATGTCAGCGATCGTAGTTTCGGCTTTGTCGTTTTCAGCAAGCGTCGGCGAACGGCCCGCTGGAGCCCTGGTTTGACAAGACCTGGCGGCCGGGAGAGATCGAATTCCAGACGGATCGGCTAGAAGAGCACTGGCCGAACTAGAGCAGCCCCGGCGTCAGTCCGGGCTTTTTGTTGTACAAATTTCGATGATCAAGTTGGAGGCCAGTTCGACTCGAACTTCCGTAAATGGCCCAAAGCCGCACTTGCCCACTTCGAGACCAGCAGGCTTGTCCCCGGCATGCCGGCCGAGGTGCACATCCGTACGCAGAACCGCACGACGCTTTCCTATCTCCTGAAGCCACTACAGGATCAAATCGCAAAAGCATTCCGGGAAAGGTAATGGCGCCTTCAATTGCCGGAGGGCATTTGCCGCCTGACGGAAGACCGCGCACGTCGCAGGTAACTCGCGGTCTCGGCAGAAATCCCAAGACTACTGGGAATAAATTACCGAGATATCAGGCTACGTGATAAAGTTACGATTCGTAAGCGATACCAAGAGAGGGGGAAGACATGTGGGGATTGCCAGATCTGGCACGTCAGCCGCGACGACACATACGTCTGCACTCGGGTGCAAAGCGGTTGTCACGCGCTCCCTGCCAAGGACGCCTTCTGACCCATTGCTGACGTATTGCCATCCGGCTCTCAGCCTCTTCGCAGGCGATGCATTGTCTTTTCCAGCTCTTACGTGTTCGTGTCGTTCTCGCGCAAATAAGCGCGCACACCGCCGGCCACGCTGATCGCCGCCCAAATCAGTTCTTGGCCAATGGTGCCCAGATCGCCGACATCAAACTGATGCGCGGCGCCTACCAACACCAAGCCGGCCCCGAGTTCCGTTGATCATGTAGAAGAAGGGTTTGTCCGCGCTTACTTTGCCAAAGCACACCGCTGCGTACATCCCGACACAACATGCTGCACCGACAATGCCGGAAAACGACATGAGCGTGTTCATGACTGACATTGCATTCTCCCTCACGTGTCGAAAGCGGTGACGACGCGAGGACGATGCGGTTCGCAACATGAACTTCAGCTGCAGCAGCGCCGGAAAGTGCGGACAAGAAGCGACAGCGGCGGAGCGTTCGCAGTATAATTCCGGCACAAGAGCCGGAATTTTCCACCATCACGCGATGTCGCCTTCTGGCCCATATCTGCCGATCGGCGAATGTCAGCTTCTGAACGTCAAACGGACTCGGGAACCCGCCGATCGGCGCAGCCTTTCGAGACAGGCGCCAACGTCCGCTTCCTCTGGAGGCAGTGTGATAACGCGGTACCGCGCTGTCTAGAAGGGACAGCCAAGAGACCGATGCGGGCCTCAGATCGCCCTAAGCAACTCCGGCACACCGATAATCGCCATTACCCGCTTCAGATTGTAGGCGAGAACGTGCAGCGCCATCTCTGTGGCCACGTGCTTGAGTGTTCATCAGCGGCTCTCAACCAGCGGCGCCCGCGACGGTGAGAACCTAATTCTACGCCGTCGTGGAGCGCCGGCGTTTTCACACGGCCAAGACCCATAGCAGACATATCAACCCAGACGCCGACGAGGCCAAAAGCCCTCCTATGATCGACGGGCTCACCGCCCATCCGGCACCTTTTCTCATTTTCACCGCGAGCTCTTGAAAGTCCCAACCGCAACTCCATATACCATCCAACCAGATGGTATACGGATGGCAAGAGATGGCTGGCAACGTACATGAATTGCGGGCAAGAGCCGGTGACACCGAGAAGATCACAGTCAATCTTGGCTACGTCGACCTCGGTCATATCGATTTGATGGTGCAGGAGGGCTTCTATTCAAACCGCACCGATTTCATTCGCACCGCCATACGTAATCAGCTCGATCGGCACGCGGACGTCGTCAAACAGACAGTAGCCCGCAAGACGCTTGATCTGGGCCTGCGCCATTACAGTCGTGACGACCTCGAGGCGGTACGTGCCGCTCGCCAAACCCTCCATCTCAATGTGCTTGGATTGGTCAGCATAGCGGCCGACGTTCCTGCCGAGCTGGCCCGCGACACCATAGCGTCGATTTCCGTACTGGGAGCACTCCACGCCAGCGCAGAGGTCAAGGCGGCTCTGGCGGATCGAATGCGATAGCGAGCATCCGCGTATCCCCGAAAATTTTCATTCGAAAACCGATTGGGCGCCCAACCGGACGCACGAACTGTTTTCCGAGCACAGGAAGACCGAAATGACCAAGCCGCTTCCCCACGAAATGATCGAGGCGACCCGTCTGACGCAAGCCGGCCGCCTGAGCGAGGCAACCGCGCTTCTGCAAAAACTGCTGCGGCTCGGCAGCACGGCCTCCGACGAGGGAGACGCTCACAGCCATCGAACTTTCTCCGACCGTCGATGTCGGATCCCGTAGCGCGAGCCGCATGGACATAGGGATTGCCACTGCGACGAGGGCACCACCAGGTCCCGGCGCCACGCCGCATGTGCCGTCCCCGTTGCGCGGTGCCTTTGATCGCTTGCATCTGGGGAAGACCGCGCAAGGCTTGCTCCGCGCGCTCAAGCGCTCGCCGCCGGCTCCGGCCGAGGTCGTACCGTCTGTCGGAAATTTCGTCGCCAAGTCCTTCAGCAACGAAGCCGGAAGCCGCGCTTACAAGCTTTATGTTCCGAGCCGCCACGAGGGAGAGCCGCGACCGCTGATCGTGATGCTGCACGGGTGCACCCAGTCGCCTGACGATTTCGCCGCCGGCACCCGCATGAACTTCGCTGCCGAAGAGCACAACTGCTTCGTCGTCTATCCGGAACAAGCCGTCTCCGCCAATTCCTCGAAGTGCTGGAACTGGTTCAAGAGCGGCGATCAGCAGCGCGGACGGGGCGAGCCAGCCCTCATCGCGGGCATCACGCGCCAGGTCATGGCGGACTACGACATCGATCCGCGCCGCATCTATATCGCAGGATTGTCTGCGGGTGGAGCAACAGCCGCCATTGTGGGCGAAGCCTATCCGGATCTGTACGCGGCCGTGGGTGTCCATTCGGGTTTGGCATGCGGTGTGGCCCGCGACCTTCCATCGGCGTTTGCCGCCATGCAGGGGCGCATCCCGTGCCAGGTCCCAGGAGCGTCGAGCAACCGGGTGCACCCATTCACGTGCCGACGATCGTATTCCATGGCGATCGGGACGCCACGGTTCATCCGCGCAACGGCGTCGAGGTCATCGCGCGCGCCGGCGCGGGAGGTGAATTTCAAACGGTCGTGGAGCATGGAAGCGTGGCCGCTGGGCATACGTACACGCGCTCCGTCCAAAGTGACGCCAACGGCCGAGGGCTGATCGAGGAGTGGGTCATTCACGGCGCCGATCATGCCTGGTCAGGCGGAAGTCCTTCCGGGTCCTTTACTGATCCCGAAAGGGCCCGACGCGACGAAGGAAATGCTTCGGTTTTTCCTCGAGCACGTCCGGGAGCCTGACAAGCCGAATGGGATGTGAGCCGGTGCCCTCAGAGAATCCGAATGTCCTGCGCGCGAACGATGATGTTTTTTTGCCTGAACCTGCGCTCCAGCGAGCTTCGGTAGGTGCGCCACCAGCCGGCGCTCGATACCCTCCACCATCACCTCGAACACCACAACGTCGTCTTCGCTGACCGGCCGCCCGCCTTCTTTCCAGCGGCCTTCTGCGGGTGTTCGGGTGTAGGCTGTGACACCGCCAAACCGGTTCGTTAGAACCGTTGCGACCTTGTCGTAGTGCTGCTTAGGAAAGCCGCGACCCTTATCGTCCCGGAGTGGCAAAAGGATTTGCACCAAGTGCACATCATTCTCCTAGAATTGCAGTGCTCCTTGTAATTCATGCTCCACCGCGCGAACACCGACGGTTCCCACCATCATCAAACCCCTCGCGGCGCGTTACCGTTATCGGGTCGAAATTTCTCCAACTCGACCACGTTGCTTTCGGGTGCGTTGACCTCCGAAAAATGAGTCACCTTGTTCGAGTCGCAAACATAGAGCCACTTGTGGTCGAACAACTCTCCGTCTCGAATGTACCCGAACACCGCCCCCTTCTCACCGCGCCAGAAAAGAACTGCCGGCCCCGCCGTGCCCACCTTCTCCCAGTTCGGCTCGATGAACTCGTCAATGTGTTTCCAATGGATCATTGAGTATCCCGCTGCGGTCATTTCAGCTGCCAGCCGTCGCACGGACCAATGCGGATCGGCGGTCGCATCGCCATGATAGCACGATGCGATGTCCGGATGTTCGTCGAGCAAGGCGGCACGGCTTACCGTGCGCTGAGTTGTACTGCACGTCTGAGCATGACGTAGTCCGCGACGCGCCTAGCTTCGAGGTCGCCGCGTCCGACGGCATCGCGCACCGCGCACGCCGGCTCGCTGTCATGCAGGCAATTGCGAAACTTGCACTGCGCTGCCAGTGCCTCGATATCATCGAAATTGATGTCGACGGCTTTCTCGGTGGTCCAGAGCTCAACACCCCGCATGCCCGGCGTGTCAATGATGGCGCCACCTTGCGGCCGAGCGAACAGCTGGCGATGCGTGGTCGTGTGGCGGCCGCGGCTATCATGGGCGCGGACTTCCTGTGTCGCCTGCGCAGCGCGTCCGAGCAACTCGTTCGTCAATGTCGATTTGCCCACGCCCGACGAGCCAATGAGGCCGACGGTCCGGCTGCCGTCGAAATATCGCTCGAGATCCCGAATGCCATCACCAGTACGTGCGCTGATGGCGTGAACCGGTATACCCGGAGCAATCGCAGCGATCTGACCGGTCGTCGCGATGACATCGTTGGTGAGATCCGCCTTGTTGAGGACGATGACCGGTGCGGCGCCGCTTTCGCGCACCAATGCGAGATAGCGCTCGATGCGCGGCAAGCTAAAGTCGCCATCCGGCGCCGTCACGATGAAGACGACGTCGACGTTTGCCGCCAGAAGCTGCGGGCGAGGTTCACCCGACGCCTTCCGCACCAGTGCGGTGATCCGCGGCAGAACTGCCGCGATTGTAGCTTGGCCATCGCCCGCCCCTAGACGTATGGCCACGAAGTCGCCGACGCCCGGGAGATCGGAGCGCTGCACGATGGCGTTGCGGAAGCGACCGGTTGTCCCCGCCGTCAGCTCAGTTGAATCGGTTGCCACCCGGTAATGGCTGCGATGCTCGCCGACCACGCGGCCTGGCAGCAGTCCCTCGGCGGCGTGGTTCGCGAATTCGGCTTTTCGTTGCTCACTCCAACCCAACGCTTCGAGCGTCATTTGTGAATTGCCGATCTTCCCCGACAGCAAACGGCGCAGGGATGCCCGCAATGACGGAACGGTTTGGCGGTGGCGTTTAGATGCCGTCAACACCATCGAGAGCGGAGTTCTTGAGCCGCTCGGGATTGCGTTCGCCACTCTCGGCTGCTGCAACAAGTTGCTTGGTAATTCTGGCTTCACTGACTGACTTCTCACCAGCCGACAAAACAGAGCTCTCCGAAAGGTCCAGGAACAGGTCATCGCGAACGCGGCGCAGTAGGGCAGCTCGTTGAAGCATCGAATTGTCGGAATGGCATGGTCGGCCTCGCTGATCAGGAGGCGTGAGCACTGTATCTCTCAGCCATCAGGGATGTTGCCGGCACAGTGCGCCTTCAGTCTTCGAATGTCGAATCCTGACGGAAGGCAAGTCGAAGCCGTTGAAGTGCTGCCCGTTCGGACGCGCTCCGGTCGCATGAGACCCAGCCTTCCCGACAAGCTGACAGAGTAGCCACGGAACCTGGGCTTTCGGCCTGATACGTCCGCCTCTGGGTTAGCGCCGAAAGAGTCAATCTTCGCGATTGCGCTCGACCGGGGGGCGAAATGGTCTACGGTGTTCGATCGATGACAGATGTGCCGCATAGGCAAGGTCAGCGTTCGGTGGCGGCGAGTGGTCGCTCGACAGAATCGAGGACCGAGTGATCAGGCTCCGAGTCGGCTACGAATTGGACTACGAGTTTCCCCAATCCACGCCCGTCATTCTGATGCTGAATGTCCATCACTCGCGCGTCTCCGATCTGCCGGCGCCGGATCATGTGATCGTCAGCCCTTCAGTTCCGGTCTCCGGTTACCGCGACAGCTTCGGCAATTGGTGCAGCCGGCTCGTCGCGCCGCCAGGTTCCCTGCGCATCAGCTCAAACTCGGTCGTGAACGATACCGGCAGGCCAGATCCGACGGTCTTGGACGCGCTGCAGGTTCCCGTTGAGCAACTTCCGCAGGAGGCACTCGTCTTTTTGCTGGCTAGCCGGTTCTGCGACAGCGATCGAATGCTGGATATGGCTTGGACCCACTTTGGCGGCAGGAAGACCGGTTGGGCCCGCGTTCAGGAAATATGCGATTTCGTGCACGAGCGCATTGCATTCGGCTACGAGCACGCGCGCGTTACGCGGACAGCGTTTGAAGCCTATCACGAGCGCAAGGGGGTGTGCCGCGACTATGCGCACCTGGCCATCGCGTTCTGCCGCGCGTTGAACATTCCAGCACGCTATTGCACCGGCTACCTCGGTGACACCGGTACACCGCCGCCCTATCCTCCCGGCGACTTCGCAGCGTGGTTCGAGGCGTATCTCGGCGGTCAGTGGCATACGTTCGATCCGAGAAATAACGTTCCCCGCATCGGCCGTGTGCTCATAGCGCGAGGACGCGATGCGGCGGACGTCGCCATCACCACGACGTTCGGACCCAATAGCCTTAAGTCATTTCGTGTTTGGACGGACGAGGTCGGAAGCTGACGACGGCCATCTCTGGGATACCAACCATGAACAGAGCCGCTACCGTTCTAGAACGCGCATTCGAGCTTGCGAGATCGGGCAATTTCACCACGGTCACTGGCATAAAGAAGCGATTGAAAGAGGAAGGCTGCTCGGTCGACCAAATCACCGGCCGCTCACTGACGCGACAGTTGGATGCTCTCATAAAGGAAGCCCCCAAGAAGGGCCCGGCAACGTGATCGGTTACGCCTATTAAGTTCCGCCCTACACGCGCCTGCTGCGAAGGATGGCTTCATACGATCGTCAGGTTCGGCGTATCCGTCGGCAATCATCCAGTGGACTAAATGCCGTTTAGACGGCCTCCGGTGCTCCAGCCCCTCTCAGCGCGATGCGTCGCGCTCAGCGCTCAATCCTCGTCGTCATCGCAGGGCACGGGATACTCGATGTCCGGCTCCCAGCAGGATTGCGACTCCTGGACCGTGGCGCGGGCGGGAGTGAGCGAACCCGCGGCGACATGAGCGCCAAGATGAGCGACACAATCCATCTCATGAGACTGTCACTCCGCAAGGATGCCGGTCCCCTCACGAGACGCCAATTATAGCGCAAATCGGGACTGCGCGGATCGCAATTTACGTGCGGCGCGAACGCCGGCTCCGGGTGACGCCGGGTCAAGATCTGGGCGCGCAAGGAACTCGACGCCACTCCGGGGCGTTAAAGGGCACAGCTAACAATCCGTTGAGGACCGAGCGATGCGATTGAGCCCGCCGCTGATGACACTTGCCTTCATCGTTTCCGCTGCCGCGCCTGCCGTCGCGGAAGCGCCGGTCTGCGCCAAACGCGCTCAGTACGTCGAGTTTCTGAAGCGCGATCGCAATGAAACTCAGGAGAGGGTGGAGGTGGTCTCCGACCGGACGCTCCTCGAATTCTTCGTCTCGCCGGCCGGAACGTGGACGGTGCTCACGACGACAGCGACGGGCCTCTCGTGCCTGGCGCGAAGCGGCGACGGACTGGCAAAGTTCGCATCACTTTGATTGCGGACCGATTACGGAAGTCTTCAATTTCTCGCGAGAATTAGGAACAAACGTGGAAGGGGGAGTTTCTCGGGCTGACAGACCTCCGGAGGAACCCCACATGAAGATCGAAAATCTGCACGACCTTTTCCTGCACACGCTGCAGGACATCTATTACGCCGAGAACCACATCGTGAAGGCTCTGCCCAAGATGGTGAAGGGGGCGGATTCGCAACAGCTCTCGACGGCGTTTGCGGCCCATCTCGAGGAAACCAAGGAGCAGGTGAAGCGTCTCGATCAGGTGTTCAAGCTGCTCGAGCAGAAGCCTAAGTCGTCCAAGTGTCCGGCGATCGACGGCATCCTCAAGGAGGCCGAGGAGCTGATGGGCGAGATCAAGGATCGCTGACACGCGCGACGCGGCCATGATCGCGGCGGCGCAGGCCGTCGAGCACTACGAGATCACGCGCTACGGCACGCTGATCTCCTGGGCGAACCTGCTCGGGATGTCGGAAGCCGCCAAGATCCTCGGCACGACGCTCAAGGAAGAGTTCGGCGCCGATACGAAGCTCACGAAGATCGCGGAAAGCCGCCTCAACAAAGAGGCGGCAGAGTAGGCGCCGCCACGCTTCCGCGGCCCTACAACTTAGAAGACCCCTCGTGCTAGTGCGCGAGGGGTCTTCTTATACCTGTGTCTGGGCGCGCTCAGCCGAGCCGCTTGCGGAAATCCTCGTAGCCGAAGGAGCGCAGCACGCGATAGCTGCCGTCCTCGTCCGAGCATGGCGAGGTCGGGCAGCGGCGTGCCGTTGAACGTATTGTTCTTCACGAACGAGTACTGCATCATGTCGCCGAAGACGATGCGGTCGCCGACCTGCAAGGGCTCGCGGGAACGAATACTCGCCGATGATGTCGCCGGTCATGCAGGTCTTGCCGCCGAGAATGTAGCTGTGCGGCATGCACGCCGGGCTCTGCCGGCGCCGAGGATGGGCGGCGTGTAGGGCACCTCGAGCACGTCGGGCATGTGGCGTCGAGGCCGACGCATCGAGGATGGCGATGTCCTTCTCGTTCCGGTGCAGGCCGATGACGGTCGCGACGAGATAGCCGGTGTCGACGACCAGGCCGGCGCCGGGCTCGAGAATGACCTCGACGCCGAACTCGGCGCGGAAGGCCTTGATGGCCGCGATCGAGCTTGTCGACGTCGTAGCCCGGCTTGTTGATGAAGTGGCCGCCGCCGAAGTTCACGGCCTTCACGCGGCGGAGGTAGGGCTCGAACTCGCGCGCGACGTGCTCGATCAGGCCCACCGAGCCGTCGGCGAGCGATTCGCACAGCGCATGGACGTGGAAGATGTCGATCTCGTCCCACGGCAGCTTGTCGATCTCCTCGCGCGTCGTGCCGAAGCGCGAGCACGGCGCGCACGGGTCGTAGAGCGCGCCGCCGAGCGTGGCGTTCGAGTAGCCGGGATTGATGCGCATGCCGACCTCGACGCCGCGCTCGCCTTCACGATCGGCAGAAAGCGCGCGATCTGCTCCGGCGAGTTGAAATAGATGTGGTCGGCGATGGCGGTCAGGCGCTCGACCTCGGCCTGGGTCGTAGGCCGGCGCATAGACGTGCACCTCCTTGCCGAACTCCTCGCGGCCGAGGCGCGCCTCGTACTCGCCGCTGGCCGTCGTGCCGTCGAGCGTGTCGCGCATCAGCGGGAAGGCGGCCGGCATGGCCCAGGCCTTGGTGGCGAGCAGGATCTTGGCAGCCGGCTTCGCGCTTGATGCGCGCGGCCGTCGCGAGGTTCGCCTTCAGGCGCGCCACGTCGAGCACGTAGGCGGGCGTGCGGATGTCGGGCGGAAGCTTGGGCATCGGCCTTGGACATGGGCGTCACTCATCCGCGGCGGGCACCATCGGAGGGCGCTATATGGCATCGCCGTGTGACGGGTACCAGTGCCGAGCGGAGTCAGATGGTGACTACTCGGTGATGCGGACCTCGAAGGTGCGCGTCGCGACCTCGCCCGAGGCGAGCTTGGCGGAGACCGCAAATTTGTCCGTGCCGGAGGTGCCGGCGCGCGCGGTGTAATAAATGCCGGTGCCCGTGGTCTTCTGGCCGACGCAGGTGCCCGCGCGCGGAATACTGGATCGTCGTCTCCTGGCCCGGAATGAACGAGACGTCGCCCTTCTCCGGCGGCTGAGTGACTGTGATCACGGGCGCGGCGACCGGCTCGCAGCTCTTGCCGAAGCCCGCCATAACGAAGACGCGCGCCGGGCGGCCGACGATGACCGGGCTCGAGCGCACGGCGGCGTCTTGCGTTGCCGCCGTCCCGGCCGGATCGACCGATCGGCGTCGCCGATGTGCAGCCGGCGAGGAGCAGGGCGACGAGGAGAGCGACGTTGGATTTCAGGGTCATTGCGATGGCACGCCTGCGGGTAAGCATAGTCGGGGCGGCACACTGGCCGTTTCCTCACCCTTCGACAAGCTCAGGGTGAGGAAAGCGGTGGACCAGATGTTGGCTGTTCTCCTCTCCCATGAGCGAAGTGAAATGGGGAGAGGGTCGGGGTGAGGGGCAGAAACTTGCGCTCGGTGAGCAGCTGCCCCTCGCCCGTAACCCTCTCCCCGTAAGCGGGGAAAGGGAACTCGCGTCACGTCTTGACCGCGAACAGCTCCTTCTGGTCGGCGGCCTTGATCTCCTTCATCTCCCAGGGCAGGCCCTGCTTGCCGATCTCGTCCATGAAGGGCTTGGACGGCAGCTGCTCGACGTTGAACACGCCCTTGCCCGTCCAGTGGCCCTTGAACATCATCATGGCGCCGACGACGGGCGGCACGCCGGTCGTGTAGGACACGGCCTGGGCGCCGGTCTCCTTGTAGCACTGGGCGTGATCGCAGACGTTATAGATGAGGACGCGCTTGTCCTTGCCGTCCTTCTTGCCGTTGAAGATGCAGCCGATCGACGTGCGGCCCGTGTAGCCCTCGCCGAGCGACGACGGCGGCGGCAGCAGCTCCTTCAGGAACTCCATCGGGATCACGGGATTGCCCTTGTACATGACCGGGTCGATGCGCGTCATGCCGACGTTCTGGAGCACGTCGAGGTGCTTGATGTAGTTGTCGGAGAACGTCATCCAGAAGCGGATCTGCTTCAGGCCCTTGATGTTCTTGACGAGGCTCTCCTCCTCCTCGTGATAGATGAGGTAGCTCTTGCGCGGGCCGACCTTCGGGATAGTCGATCATGCGTCGAGATCGACAGCGGATCGATGTCGATCCACTTGCCGTCCTTCCAGTACTTGCCGCGCTGCGTGACCTCGCGCAGGTTGATCTCGGGATTGAAGTTGGTGGCGAACGCCTTGCCGTGGCTGCCGTCGTTGCAGTCGATGATGTCGATGGTCTCGATCTCGTCGAACAGGAACTCCTGCGCGTAGGCGCAATAGATGTTCGACTGGCCGGGATCGAAGCCGCAGCCGAGCACGGCCATGATGCCCTTGGCCTTGTACTTCGCGTGATACGGCCACTGCCACTTGTAGGTGAACTTGGCCTCGTCGCGCGGCTCGTAGTTGGCCGTGTCCATGTAGTGGACGCCCGTCTCGAGGCAGGCGTCCATGATCGGCAGGTCCTGGTAGGGCAGCGCCATGTTGATCAGGAGGTCGGGCTTCACCTTCTTGATCAGCTTGACGGTCTCGTCGACGTTGTCGGCGTCGACCTGGCTGATGTCGATCGGCGTCTTGCAGCGCTTGGCGACCGCCTCGCAGCTCTCGAGGCGGCGCGAGGCGAGATGGATCTTCTTGAAGACGTCGCGGTTCATGGCGGACTTCTGCGCCGTGACCGAGCCCGCCGCACCCGCACCGATGATGAGTACGCTATCCAATTTGCTGTCCTCCTGATTGGGACTTGGCTAGCGCCCGCGCCGGGAACCATCTCCCGGGAGCAGCTTAGGCCTCGTGGCGCCGAGATATTGCATACGGAGCGCGGATTCAAGGATGTGAAGAGGTAGGAGGGGCGTATGCTTCTTGATCAGCAGAACTTGATCGGGGCGCCAATGGCCGGACCGGTGCGTACGTATAAGCACTTTAACGTAGCGCTCGTCTGGAATTATGGGTTGCGCTCAGACCCTTTGCTGCGTCAGGCTTCGCCAGTATACTAAAAAGGGGGGACAGGCAGGCTGGGAGAGTGTTCGAAATCTGCGACAATTCCAGGCTATCCTACCCGTGACGATCAGCTCCCCGACGGATGGCAACGTGCTCGGCGTCGTAGTGGAGCACCGGCGCCGAATTCGGCATAGGAATGGCGTACCTAAGCACCGCTCCGCATACCTTAATGTTTCGAGTAATGCGTTATGCCCAAAGCAGCATTGATGGTTTGCACGCGCGATCGGCCCGAGCCAATTCGCCATTGGCTGAAGGCGGTGGCGCCCATCGCTTTGGCCGCCCCTCAACCCTACGTCATCGTCGTCGACAACAACGACGTCCCGCAGGAACAAATTCTTCGCGAGACGGCGCGGTCGCTTGGTTACGAGATCATTTACGCGCATTGCAAGGAGCGCGGCTACGCGAGCCCGCGCAATGCGGCGTTAGAGGCCGCGCTTCTGACCGACGCCGAAGTCCTGATATTCGTCGACGATGACGATATTCCAGAGCCGATGCTGGTCGTCGAGCACATAGATGCGCTCGCAAGGTTACACGTGGACGTCGTGCGGGGTCTGACGACCGGCTCCGAACACAAAATCCGAGAAGGGCGCAGTCTAAAGTCGGCAACAACCACCAACGTCTCATTCCGGCGATGGATTATTGATGGCCATCGCGGCGTCCGGTTCGATCCGCGATTGAACATAGTGGGCAGCGAGGATGGCGAATTTTTCCGGGACGCTCGAAAGGCGGGTGCCAAAATCACGGCATCTATACGACCGAGGGTCTTTATGGAAATGAGCTCGGCGGTGCGCAAATCGAACCGGCACGCATTCAAGGTCGCGTATGCACAGTCGGCCATTGCCATACGTCGGATACGGAGCGGACGTGTAAGGGCGATATCGAAATACCTCTGGGACTACGGGATGCCGGCATTGCGCGCGCGCATCCAGCTCTATGCAAAAAGCCTGATGCGAGCGAATAATGGTATCCGGCGGGAGCGCTTCGCGATTTATCAAGGCGAGTTTGCGCGCCGGGGGCTATCCGGCGTAGGCCTCGATCGCGAGGCCCTGAAGCAAGGCCGGATCGTGGAAGTGCGCCTTTAGACCAGATCCAGGGTCGTGCGCGGACTGACCCCTCATGCTTACCTGAGAGGCGGGTTCGAGCTTGGAAGGATGTGCGGCGACGCGTCCGCAATCCCAACCACGTTTGCTTGCAGGTGGTGACACGGCTGTGCCGCGTCAGGGCGCGGTCTTGATCCTGCGTCCCGTCAAGCGCCGATAGACCCATTCGACCACAAACGAGGCTGCCGCTATGAGAACGAGCGCCACGAGGGCCGCGGGCTGCTGCTGGTAGGTATAGACGCCGAGAACGGCAAACATGGCGAGGCATGTGATGAGCGACAGCCAGACGATGACGGCGTTCGCTCCGGTCTGTTTGAGAACCCGCAGATGGCCCGCGTTCACTGCGGCATAGACCAGAAGGAAAGCGGCGCTTCCCATCATGGCGATGCCCGAAAGGTCGAAGAGGAGCATCACCAGGACGACGAGCGCCGCGGTGAGCAAAAGACCGCCGGTTGCCTCTTTCCATTCGGTCCGCGACAGTCCAGCCGGCAACTCCCCGTCGCGGGCGATCATGTAGCAGACATTGGCAGAGCCGAAGAGCGTGGCATTGATGGCGGATGCGGTCGAGAACAGTGCGGCGATAGCAATCAACCGGAAGCCGAGCTCGCCCAGAAACGGCTTGGCGGCTTCAGCGAGGGCGTAATCCCTGGCGCGCTCGATCTCGGCATTGGACAGATTGCCCGTGACCGTCACCGATACGACGAGATAGAGCGCGATGACGAGGATGACGCTGGTATAGAGCGCGCGCGGCAGCATGGTGCGAGGGTTGCGCATATCGCCGGCCGCGTTCGTGACGAGCCCAAAGCCCTCGTAGCCGATGAACAGCACGCCCGCGCCGAACAGGATCGATTGAGTCTCCGGCCAAAGCGCGGGCGAGAGGTTCTCCGGTTTGATGAACCACAAACCCGTGGCCGCAAACAGAATGAGGATTGCGACCTTCACGGCAACGATGATCGTTTCCCCCCGTCCCATGATCTTGGCCCCGAACGCATTCACCACCGTCAGCAGCACCACCGAGCCGACCGCCAGCGATTTGAGCAGCAGCGCCGAAGGCGTGGTGGTGATGAAGGTCGCGGCATAACTGCCGAAAGCCGTTGCGTAGAGGGCGAGCGAGATGATGTAGCCCGCCCACATGAACAGGTTGAGGCCGCCCGCGAGCACGCCGTCGCCAAAGCTCTTGACCAGGAAGTGCACAGCGCCGCCCGCGGAGGGAAAGGCTGCGCCGAGCTTGGCGTAGGAGTAGGTGGACAGCAGCGCCACCACGCCGCCGATGGCAAAGGCAAGCCACATGGCGTTGCCGGCTGCCTCAGCCACCACGCCGAGGATCGAGAAGATTCCGGCACCGACCATGCCGCCGATGCCGATCGACACCGCGGCGGCCATGCCGATCTCGCCGGAGCCGGATTGAGCGGGGGATGTGAGGTTTGGGGAGCCTGGGGTCATGGCTAGAGCACACGAGCACGAACACCGCGGTCCGGCGAAGAAAAGGACCGGGCTATTCTCTCCAAATCGGCTCTCTCGAAATCGGCGCGGGGGCTAGGCCTGCATAGGCTCCAAGAGACAGCGCCGCAATGGCATTGATCGTCTTGTGCAGCGCTTAGGCTACTTTGCGCCTGTTGTGTGGGGACGGCGCCAAGAATGCGGCTTCACGCGGCGAGAGCAACTTCAGCCTGAGGGCGCGCCGGAGTACTTCGCGGTCCGACAAGCCCGTTTCCTGAGCAATCTGCTCCGGCGAAAGTCGCCGCCCAAATCCCTCACGGATTGTAGTCTCACGCCACGTCTCTAAGAGGTTCATTTATCACTCCCTAGGATTCCTGGCCTGCTAGGCACTTACTAGGAAAACGAGGGCATGGAAAATTGGGTTCCGCGATCAGCGTTAATCCGACCGAGCGGAGGCCACTGTAAGGACTCCAAAACGCCGGCCGAATTCATCCCCAGCCGATAGAACAGGCGGGGCGATGCGACGGGAGGCCAAGCGCGCACGCCGTGGTGCCGGCTGTACAGCGCTCAGGTCCGCTTTCTCCGCAAGATCCATTTGGGCGGCCAAAACTTGCGGCGGCGTAGCGGTTGCGGTCAGCACAAATTCGTTGGTTTTTGCAGCTGTGCGAAGCACATGCGTCGTCTGAGCAGCCTCAATCTGGCGTCGTTCCACGAGTGTGATCTGGCGCGGGGCCTCTTCGGGGAAATACGGCAATGCAAGTGCGACCGCTTGTTTGGCCACGTGGTGCGAGAGATGCGCGCATAGAATGCATGCCCCAGCGACTGACGCGAGGTACACGGCAATTCCCGTCCATTTGTTGGCAAGCACGCGCATTGAAAGGCTCCTCGCCCTTCCGGTGAACGCGGCAACACGTGCCTCGTTCCACGAGCCACGCGAGAAAGCTACGCTTTCAGGCGGCAAGAAAAAGTCCCCCATATGGGGGACGCGGTGAGGAAAAGCCGGATGGAATTCCGAGCAGGGCGTATGCCAGAAGGATCGGAAAAGAGCAACTCGCAAAAAAGGAGCCCCCGGAACTTGCCGGGGGCTCTTGCGCTTGCTAGCCCCGGACGGGGGGGGAGCGGGAGCTAGTCTCGACGACACCTGCTCCGCGAGGGATGCGAGCAGCACTCATCGTTACGCGCTCATGAGAGAACGAATTTGGTGTCCTGCCGACGTTGATTTGAATCAATCAAACAGATATGCCGCGCTGCGGCGGTGGAGCGTCGGGCGTTCAAAAATCCCGGCAAAACATGTGTTCAGCGCCAGGGCGCGGCGCAGGCGTCCCCCATCCGGGGGACTATTTATGGAGCGTGCAAAAGACGAGGGTCGGCGCCGGCGACGGTCGTTGGGCCATTCTCCCTTCATTCACATGGCCTCCCGTTCGCTACTCGCAAAACCAAGCAGCTCATTTAGCTCTATGGAGGCGACATCATGGTGAAGCCACTTTCCGAACAACTCTCCGCTCTCGCCCAACGCGCGAAGAGCGCCGAGGACGCCGTCGCGGCGGCGCAGAAGGAAGCGCATGAAAAGGTCGTGGCGCGCAGAGAGGAATCTCGCGCCGCCGTCTCGGCGGCAATCGACAAGGTCGACCGGAATATGAAGTCGGCCGGCGATACCGCCAGCGGAAGCTGGAAAGCGCTGAAAGCCAAAATTGCCGGCGATATGGACACCTTGAAAGCCAACGTGGCGCAGAGAAAGCACGACCGCGGTGTCCGGCGCGTGGAGAACTACGCGGAGGTGCTCGAGGCGGAGGCCGCGTGCTCGGTGGACTATGCCATTGCGTCGATCGAGCAGGCAAAACTCGCAGTCCTCGATGCCATCGTCGGTCGCGTCGAGGCGGAGGAGGCCAAGAAGTCGTAAGGCTGCGGGGTCGAAAATGCGTAGCAGGCCGTGATACGGCCTGCGCTGGGTAAAGCGGCCGCTTCTAGGCGGCCGCTTTTTTTGTGTGTTGCGCTGCGAGCGCATGGCCTGCGGTTTCGGGCCACTCTTCCGCGGGACGTCCCGTATGGCATAAGAGCGCCGCGAAACTTATTTCAGGGCGCACTCCGTACATGATCCGTCTCGACAATATCAGCAAGCAAAACGGCCACCAGATCGTCTTCATCGAAGCCTCGGCAGCGCTCAACAAGGGCGAGAAGGTCGGCCTCGTTGGTCCCAACGGCGCCGGCAAAACGACGCTGTTCCGTCTGATCACCGGACAGGAGCAGCCCGACGAGGGCCAGGTGTCCGTCGATCGGGGTATCACCATCGGCTACTTCAGCCAGGACGTGGGCGAGATGTCGGGTCGCAGTGCCGTGGCCGAGACGATGGACGGCGCCGGCCCAGTGAGCGCGGTCGCCGCCGAGTTGGCAGCGCTCGAGGCGGCGATGGCCGATCCCGACCGCGCGGACGAGATGGAAGAGATCATCGAGCGCTACGGCGCGGTGCAGGGGCGCTTCGAGGAGCTGGGCGGCTACGCTCTGGAAGGTAGGGCCCGCGAAGTGCTGGCGGGGCTCTCCTTCAGCCAGGAGATGATGGACGGCGACGTCGGCGCGCTGTCGGGCGGCTGGAAGATGCGCGTCGCCTTGGCGCGCATCCTGCTCATGCGCCCGGACGTGATGCTGCTCGACGAGCCCTCCAACCACCTAGATCTCGAAAGCCTGATCTGGCTCGAGGACTTCCTCAAGGGCTATGAAGGCGCGCTCATGATGACCTCGCACGACCGCGAGTTCATGGACCGCATCGTGACCAAGATCGTGGAGATCGACGGCGGCACGCTGACAGCCTACTCGGGCGGCTACGAGTTCTACGTGCAGCAACGCGCGCTGGCCGAGAAGCAGCAGCAGGCCCAGTTCGATCGTCAGCAGGCGATGCTGGCCAAGGAAATCCGCTTCATCGAGCGCTTCAAGGCGCGCGCGTCGCACGCAGCCCAGGTGCAAAGCCGCGTGAAGCAGCTGGAGAAGATCGACCGCGTCGAGCCGCCGAAGCGGCGCCAGACCATCGTGTTCGAGTTTCAGCCGGCGCCGCGCTCGGGCGAGGACGTGGCGAGCCTCAGGAACGTGCACAAGCGCTATGGCAGCCGCAGCATCTATGAAGGTCTCGACTTCCAGGTGCGCCGCCGCGAGCGCTGGTGCGTGATGGGCGTCAACGGCGCCGGCAAGTCGACGCTGCTCAAGCTTATCGCGGGCTCGACGCAACCCGATGAAGGCATGGTCGCCATCGGCGCCAGCGTCAAGATGGGCTATTTCGCGCAGCACGCCATGGATCTGCTCGACGGCGAGCAGACCGTGTTCCAGTCGCTCGAGGACTCGTTCCCGCAGGCGGGACAGGGCTCGCTGCGCTCGCTCGCCGGCTGCTTCGGGTTCTCCGGCGACGACGTGGAGAAGAGATGCCGGGTGCTGTCCGGTGGCGAGAAGGCGCGCCTCGTGATGGCGAAGATGCTTTACGATCCGCCGAACTTCCTGGTGCTCGACGAGCCTACGAACCATCTCGACATGGCGACGAAGGAGATGCTGATCACGGCGCTCGCCGAGTACGAGGGCGCCATGCTGTTCGTCTCGCATGACCGGCACTTCCTGGCGGCGCTGTCGAACCGTGTGCTGGAGCTGACGCCCGACGGCATTCACACCTACGGCGGAGGTTACACGGAGTACGTGGCGCGCAACGGCTACGAGGCGCCCGGCCTCAGAAGCTGAGCTGGGGGGCAAAGCGGACATGCGCCCGGCTACCCAGCGTTCATGCCGGTGCGCACGATCGAGGAGACGTCGCCATAGGCGCGCATGAAGGGCGCCATGATGTGGTGCAGGCGGCTCTTCTCGAATAGCATGTCGTGGAGCGCGAGATAGTCGATGCCCGTCGAGAGGAAGCAGTCGATGGCATCGGCCGGCGTCTCGACGATCGGCTCGCCCTTGACGTTGAAGGAGGTGTTCAAGAGCACCGGCACGCCGGTCAGCTTGTCGAACTCCTGTAGCAGGCGATAGAGCCGCGGGTTCTGGTCCTCGCGCACGGTCTGGATGCGCGCCGTGCCGTCGACATGGACGATGGCCGGGATCTTGTCGCGCCACTCGGGACGCACGGGATGGGCCAGCAGCATGAAGGGGGATTCGCCCTTGCCCTCGAAGATCTCTCCCGCGCGCTCGGCGAGCACGATGGGTGCGAAGGGGCGAAAGGCCTGGCGGTGCTTCACGCGCCGGTTGAGCTTGTCCTTCATCTCGGCCGTGCGCGGGTCGGCGAGGATCGAGCGGTTGCCGAGCGCGCGGGGGCCGAACTCGGAGCGGCCCTGGAACCAGCCGAAGACGTTGCCTTCGGAGAGAAGCTTCGCCGTCTCGGCGCAGATGTCATCGCTGGTCCTGCTCACCGTCTCGAGGCGAACCATGCCGTCGGTCCGCCGCCTTGTGCACCTCCTGGTCCGTGTAGGCGGCGCCGAAAAAAGCGTCGTTGATGACGTACGAGCGCGGTTTCCCCTGGATCGCCAGGTGCCCGTAGTAGGCGCAGCCGATGGCGATGCCGTCGTCGCCGGCCGCGGGCTGGATCCAGACGTTATCGAAGCCCGCCTCGCGCAGAAGCCGGCCGTTGGCGACGCAGTTCAAGCCGACGCCGCCGGCGATGCAGAGGTTCTTGGCGCCCGGTCGTCTCGCGCAGCCAGCGGGCGCGGTCGAGCAGCACCTTCTCGGTGTCATCCTGCACGCGCCAGGCCATGTCCTTCCAGTGCTGCATGAAGGAGCAGGCTTCCCATTTCTCGTCGCTCTCGGCGAACCACGGCTTGTCGAACTCGACGGTCCACTCGGGGACCTCGAGCTCGCCGTTCTTCAGCTCGAGCAGGGACTTCCACTTGCCGGGTGTGCCGAAGGGTGCGAGGCCCATCACCTCGCCGCACTTGTTCCAGTCGGAGAAGATGTAGCTCGAGACGCGGCTGTAGAGAGCGCCCAAGCCCGGCATGAAGTAGAACTCGTCGGAGAGAAAGCCGCGCACGGGCTCGAGCCAGACCTTGCGCAGCGTCTCGAGATCGGAGCCCTTGAAGCGGTAGTAGCTCTCGGACTCGCGGGCGAGCGGGTTGACGCCCTCGGTGAGCTGGCCCTTCTCGCGGATGTCGGCGGCGTAGTTGCCGACGCCATCGACGATCATGACGACGCCCTCGTCGAACGGGCAGGCGGCGAAGGCGCTGTAGGCGTGCGCCAGGTGGTGCGAGACGGTGATGATCTTGTCCGAGGTTGCGCGGTAGAGCGGGTGCTTCTGCGCCTGCGACGCGCTCGGCTTGGTCCATGAACTCGGGGATGTCCTCGTAGACGAGGCGCGTCTCCATGTCGTCGATGGGCAGCACGTAGCAGTTGCGCACGACGAGATCGACGTCGGCCAGCGTGATGCCCTCGGCCTTCAGGCAATAGTCGACGACCTCCTGGAAGAAGCCGGTGTCGTGCTTCTCGCGCGTGATGCGCTCTTTGGTGATCGCGTAAGCGATGGCACCATTGCGGAGCAGGCAGGCGCTGACGTCGTGGTCGTAGGCGTTGACGCCGAGTACGTAGGTATTTTTTTTGGTCATATGATCTCGTCTGACAGGAGTATCCGGAGCAAATCCGGGTCTCCAGATCTGCACAACCCTCTCACCTAATCGCGTAAGGGTGCGCGCGTTCCCGTGTCAATCGGCACGTCGGCGCCCTTGCTGCACTGCGCCAAAGCGCACACGGCAAATCGGTGCGGCGCGCTCGGGAATAGTTCGCGCTCGGAACCTCTCAGAGGAGTGTGCGTTGCGCTTGTCATGATGGTGAGCCTGGGTTAGCGTCTAGCTCCAGGGCTCGAGCGAGCCTGGCTCGTCCGCGGCGGTGCCCAATTTTTCATGAGGCCGCCATAGTTCGATTTGAGACGCCAAAACGAAACCCGCGGCCCCGGCAATTGTCCGCTGGGCTCGCGCAAACGGGCCTCGCATTCCCGCGACGTGACGCCGGGAACGTTGCGGATGTGAGGGCGAGAGGCTCTGAAATGAAAAATATCGTCGGGACACCCAAGGGGCTTTGGCTGCGGTCGATCAGCTCGGCGCGCGCCTTGGGTAGCGGTGTGAAGCGGGGCGTGATCCGCGGCACTGCAATTGCAGCCATGCTCGTCATCTACGCGGTGGGGTCGATCGGCTCCATCGGCACCTCTGCTCTCGGCGTTGCCGGGATCTCCGGCCTCGCCCTGACGGCTGCGTCGTCGACGCCTGTTGAGGCGAGACGGTGGCGCCGCCGCAGGCGCTGGCGGGGCTACAGAGGCTGGGGTTACCCTGGCTTCTATGGTGGCTACGGAGGTTGGGGCTACCCATACCGGCGCAGGCGCCGGCGCGGCTTCAACATCTATCTGTCGTTCTAAAGCTGACGAGCTCAAAGACTATTCTGCCGGTTCGCTTCGTGCGAGCCGGCAGCCATGTCAATCGTTTCGTCTGAGGGAGGCGGGTGCGGCTAGCGCTTGCCGCGCTTAGGCGACGCCGCCGGCTTGCTCTGACCAAGACCCATTGCTGTCAGCGACCAGGTAAGAGCACCTATGACGTCCCTCGCCAGCTCGCGCTTCGTTTTCTCGCGCTCGCAGTCGGCGATCATCTCCTCGCGTGAGGCGTTGCCCTCGCGTATGCGCTGCTCGGCGCGGGCTATGCGCTCCTCGGCGGCCGTCTGGGCTGCCTTCTTCTGAGCATCGGTCGGCTTCTTCGAAGCCTCGGTGGGTTTCTTCGGAGCCTCGGCGGGTTTCTTTGGAGCCTCGGCTGGCTTTTTCGTCATTCGTCCCTCCTCACGCGTGCCGTGCGCCCGCGTTCTGCGAGCCGAGTTTGGGCTTGGCGCGCGCCGGGGGCAAGGGCTCAAGGCAAGAGGCCCCCGGCTTTTCTCTGCTTACGGATGGGATGGGATGGGGTAGGGGTGAGGGGCGGCCGCTCGTTCGGAGGCACGGTCTCGCGACGCATGAACAGAATGCGGACCCAGTGCTCGCAAAGCTTGTTTACGCCCCTCACCCCAAAGCCTCTCCCCGCGGCTCTCGGCACGCGGGGAGAGGAAGGCCGCACGCCACGCGGGGGGTGGCGTGCGGTGCTACTCGACGCAACGACGCAACTTCAAGCTTCGCGGCGCGAGCGCATGAGCCCGGCGAGACGCTGCAAGAGATTGGTCTCACGCTGACTTGGCTCAGCCTCGCGGCGAAAGGCGACCAGCGGGCCCGGCGCCGAGAGCCGCTGGTCGGGCGACGCAAGGCTCGCCGGCGCGGGGGCGCCGGGTTCCGTGCTGTCGTTGTCCGCGAGACGCATGCGCTGGGCGAGGAAGCGGAACCCTTCCTGGTCGTAGTGATCGGGCGTGCCCGGCCGCGGCACGGGCCCCCGCGTGTCCGGGGACGTTTCAAGACGCGCGAGAGAGGCATCGCCGGCGCGGTCACGCTGGGCGCGAGCCGACGCAAGCATGGGATGTATCGCTGCCGGGCTCTCAATCTGTGGCGGCACGGTCTGTATGGTTGCTGCGGAATGCGCATCCTGCGGCGACGGCAGCGCGAGAGGTGCCGCTTCGCTCCGATCCTCGGTTTGCGCGGCCCAGTACTCGCGGCGATCCAAGGGGGTCGCGGCGTCGGCCGCCGACGTGCGGCGGCTGCGGCTCGATCCGCCGGCGCGCTTGCCGCGCGACGGCGAAGCTGGAGCCACATCGCCGCCAAGAGTGGAGCCCTCCTGATCGGACGTGATCGCGTCGGCGATAGCCTCTGTCGTGGTCTTAGCGGCGGGTCGCTTGTCGGCGGTCTTGCGCCGCCCTCGGGGCTTGCCTTGGGGATCGCGGTCGCCGATTGCCTCCGCGAGGCGCTTGCCGAAATTCTCGACTACGGGGGCGGGAAGCGCCTTCTGTAGGCGGGCGGAAGCGGCGGCGCTCTGGTCCGTGAGTCGCGAGCTGGTCGGCGGAGCGGGGCATGCCGGAAGCGACGATCGAGACGCGCATGCGCTCGCCCAGGCCCTCGTCCAGCGTCGCGCCGACGATGATGTTGGCATTGGGATCGATCTCCTGACGCACGCGGTTGGCCGCCTCGTCGACTTCCCAAAGCGTGAGATCGCGTCCGCTGGTGATCGACAAGAGCAGGTGCTTGGCTCCCTTGAGCGATACGTCGTCGATGAGCGGATTGAAGATCGCGCCCTCGGCCGCGGCAACGGCGCGATGCTCGCCTACCGCCTCGCCCATGCCCATCATGGCCGTGCCCATGCCGGCGAGCACCGTCTTGACGTCGGCGAAGTCGAGGTCGATCAAGCCGTCCTTGACGATGAGGTCGATGATGCAGGCGAGACCCGAATAGAGCGTCTCGTCGGCCGTGATGAAAGCCTCGGCGATCGTCGTGTTGCGAGTCGAGACCCGGAACAGGTTCTCGTTCGGGATGACGAGGAGGGTGTCGACGTGCTTGCGCAGCGCCGAGATGCCGGCGTCGGCATTGCGCATGCGGATGCTGCCTTCGAAGCCGAAGGGCTTGGTGACGACGGCAACCGTGAGCACGCCCATATCCTTCGCCACGCGGGCGACGACGTGGGCGGCGCCGGTTCCCGTGCCGCCGCCCATGCCGGCGGCGATGAACACCATGTGGGCGCCGAACATGCGCGCGCTGATCTCCTCGACCACGGCTTCCGCCGCAGCCTCTCCGATTTCGGGCTTGGCGCCGGCGCCGAGGCCTTCGGTGAGCGCGCCGCCGAGCTGGATCTTGTGGTGCGCGCGCGAGCTCGCCAGCGCCTGCATATCCGTGTTTGCGGCGACGAACTCCACTTGCGTGATATCGGCCGCGACCATGTTATTGACCGCATTGCCGCCGGCGCCGCCGACGCCAATGACAGTGATCCGCGGCTTGATGTTGCGATGGTTCAGCATGTGAGACCCGATGGCCGCAAAAGCTCAGGTTACCTGGTGGCGCGCCATGTGCGCCTCGCACTTGCCGGCGAACTCGTGGACCAGCTGCTCGACCTTCGCCGACGACTGGCCGTAGTGATCCTCGAAGCTGATGGGGGCGGATATCCCGTCGCGCCAGGTCGCCGCCTCGAGCTCGCGGCAGTAGGGAAGATAGGGGCGCAGGATCTGGAACTCGGGAGCGACGCGATCCAGAAGATTCTCGATCGATTGGGTCTGATAGCGGTAGTGATCGCCGCCGCCGCGCTGGCGCAGCTTCGACACGACGGTGCCGATCAAGAGCTCCTCGAGCGATCGCTCGGGGCGCGCCCGCGCCAGCTCGGCGCGCAAATGATCGATCGCGGCGATGGAGATCTCGTTCGGCAGCGTCGGGATGATCAGGCCGTCTGCGGCCTTGATAGCCGCCTCGGAAAAGAGCGTCAAGCCCGGACGGGCAATCGATCAGCACGATGTCGAACTCGTCGAGGAGGGAGCGGAAGAGATCAGCGATCTTGCGCGAGGCGCCGTCGTAGGCGGCATGGATGTTGGATTGGGTGAGGAAGGAGGCCAGGATCTGGCGCTCGCGCCGCGGCATATCAGGATTGCTCGGCACGATATGGATGAGGCCCGAGGCTTCCTTGACGCAGTGGCGCGCCGTGACCGCGATCGTGCTCAGGTGGAGGCCCTTTTCCTCTTCGATCTGCTTTTGCAGGTGGCAATCGACCGTGGCGCCCTTGGTGATCAGGCTGTTCATGGTCTTTCTGCCGAGGAGCGCGATCGAGGCGCTGCCCTGAAAATCGCAGTCCACAATGACGATGCGCTTTTTGAGGAAATGGCAGAGGCCCTCGGCGAGCGCGATCGCGACGGTGGTCTTTCCCGTGCCACCTTTGAAGTTTATTGCTGCTAAGACGCATTTGGGCAGTGAGATCGCGGACATGCAGCCGTCTCCGTGGCAGTAACCTGGGCTTCGCCGAGGAAAATGTGTGCTACGCGCTGGCTACGTCAGTGGCCGCTTTCCGAGTGCGCCGCTCGACGGGGCGAAGGCGAGCGCTGGGTTCGTGAGGCGGAATGCTACGCAACGCGGACAGGCGATTGTCGGCGCGACGCAAAATCACGCTCGTGCGCTCGCCGCGGGGTGCGGCGCGCGTCTCATTGCACTCGAGTGATTTCCTTTGTCTCAACTCCGCGGGCGGGAACGTGCTCGCGGACTTTTGATCGCAGAAGGGCGTCTTACTTGTGGACGCTACTCTTGAACGCGAATCGCAGCGTGAAGATACCAAGCACTCGTTTTGTATCAATACCTGCGCAGGATGACGTGTGACGCGCGATTTTTATGAGATCAAGATAAATATTGCATTTCAATAAGTTGCGTCATGGGTTCAGTGTTTCAACTTTTTTATTCCGCGGCGATGTGAAATAAAGGACCGTATTGTGATTGTCCGATTAGCGATGTTGCGAAAACGACGAATGGCGCGTGCGCTATTCGCGATCACCGCTCTGCTCGTGCGCGCTCGCCGCTACGCGCGCCCGAGTGAAGGTCTTATGCGGCGCTGAACCGCGCAACCGGCCGAGAGCGCTGGATGCCGATGCGTTTCCACACTAAGCTTTCGCACTCCACGGACATCAAGCCGCTGTCCGGGATGCGGGGAGTAGGCGGTGAGCGAGAATTCCAGATTTCAAGTGCGACCGCTCTATCTGCAGGTGCGTGACGCGCTCGTCGAGCGCATCAAGGACGGCAGATGGAAGCCCGGCGGCAGCCTCCCGAGTGAAATCGATCTCTACCGCGATCTCGGCGTCAGCTTGGGCACGCTGCGCAAAGCGCTCGGCTTGCTCGAGGCGGAGAAGCTCATCGTCCGCCAACCGGGGCGTGGAACGTTCGTGCGCAATCTCAAGGCGCCGCGAGCGCGGCTTGCGGCGAAGGGCAAACGCGGGGGAGAGACAACGCCGGCGCGGAGCGAGGGCGCGACGCGGCGGGCCAGGGCTCGAAGTGGTGGGGCAGACTGAGCCAGCGCCATTCCTGGTGCGTCCGCTCTACATGCAGGTTCGGGACGCGCTGCTCGAGCGCGTCAAGGATGGGAGGTGGAAGCCGGGCGGCAATATCCCAAGCGAGATCGATCTCTATCAGGAGCTGGGCGTAAGCCTCGGGACGCTGCGCAAAGCGCTGAGCGTGCTCGAGGCCGAAAGGCTCATCGTTCGCCAGCCCGGGCGCGGAACATTCATCAGGGACTATCAACGAAGCAGTGCGCTCAGCCGCTTCAGTCCGATGCGCGGGGCCGACGGCGCGCCGGTGCGCGGTGTGATCAAGAAGAGGAAAGCAAAACTCGATTCACCCTCGGCCTCGGAGCAGGCCGCGCTGAGGCTCAAGCCCGGTGACCAGATCGTGCGCATTCAGCAGGTCAGGTTTCACGAGCAGCGTCCCTTCGCCTACGAGCTTCGCTGTCTGCCGGACCGGCGCTTTCCCGGCTATGTCGGACGCTCCGAGGCGCCAAACGAGATCGAGGAGATTGCGCAGGCGTGGGGCGTGGTGCTGGCGCGCGCCGAAGCCAAGGTGCGCGTGACGGCTGCTTCGGCGGCCGCGACGAGCGCCCTCTCGCTCGCAGAGCGGGCGCAAGTGCTGGTGATGGAGCGCCTCGTCTACGATACGGACGACGAGCCGGTCGAGGCGATGACGGCGTCGTTCGATCTGCAGGACGAGTATTGCTGGCTCGAAATGCGCTGACGTGGCGCAGGCAGTGCGGCGGCTAATCGCGACCCCATTCCTTGCTCGATTGAGAGAGCGCTCCGGCGATGGCGAGCAAATGCTGCTGGCTCTCGAGGTCGAGGCTGCGGAAGCATTCGCTCAGCGCCTGGATGCGCTCGTCCTCGGATGCGACCGTGAAGATGCCGGGTGGATCGCCGTCGTCCAGCAGTTCCTCGTCATCCTCGATGCCGAAGTCGACGTCCTGAAAGAACCAGGAGACGGGAACGCCGAACAGATCGGCTATCTGGCTCAGGACCAATGCGGGCGTCTCGACGACGCCGGCCTCGCAGGCCGCGTAGATGCGAGAAGGCATGCAGAGCTCATCGGCGACCTGCTCTATGCTCGCGCCAAGCTCGGAACGGCGGATCTGCAGCCGGCGGCCGATGACCATCCATAGCGGAGAACCGCGAGAAGCGGCTACTTCATCGCGCTTTAAGCTCTTGCTCATGTTGGATGCCCCCCGACACCACGTGCACGAAACACACAAGCTCTAGGTTGCGTTGCCACCGCGTGATCGCGCCGCGATCTCCGCCTGCTGCGCGCTTGCATAATGAAGTCCGCCTGTCTGGCGGCAGAGACGCGACCGTTGAGCGGAACAATTGCGGCCGAGCGAGCGGCTCAATGTCACGCGCATTGCGTCCAAAGCGTGGTGCGAAGCAACAATGAGGACGCGGTGTGCACCCGCGACATCACCGCGCAAAACCGCACGCACCGCAGGCCGACGCAACAACGGGCCGCCTGCTGAATTATTCCTCGATGCGAGATATCGGCGTGCCGAAAAAAATTCGGCTCGCGGCATTGTGCCGCCGCCACGCGCGCGGCTGCGAAATTTCGAGGCGCGCTCCAACGCAACAAGTCTGTCGCTCGATCGCGTTCGCGCGCAGTGTGCGCTCCATGTCAGCGCAGCGAAACGATAAAGCCCTGGAGGACTGCGGAGAATTGCGCGTGCGCTGGCGACGGTGTGTGCATGACGATGAAGTATTTGCTGCGCGGCGACTGCATGACTGACGCTACCAGAACGCGCATTCCTGCACGTGCCGCGAGCAGGATGAGTGCCTCACATCTGTTGCTTCGCCGCATGAAGCTCGGCATAAAATCAGGACACTGAGTTGCGAACACAATTCCGGCACGTTCGGCGGACACGGTCCCGCTCGCGGTGGACGGCGACCCGTAGTGCGTAACGCCAACCTCCGGCAACCAGGCTCGAGAGTACGAGTTCAGTCTGGTCACGCGGGGCTCGCGCAAGACATCATTGCTGCGCTCACTCAGCTTCGCGCTTCGTCGTGAGCTGCCTCACGACATACATGCGGCATTCTCCATCTATCTGGAGGGAGTATCATCAGATGAAGTCAGGTGTTGTTAGAGTTGCGGATGTGTTGAAGCGCAAGGGCCTTGCGGTGCGGACGATCAAGCCGACCGAGACGATCGAGGTGCTTTCGCACCGGATGCAAGAGCAGCGCATCGGGGCCATGATCGTCAGCCGCGATGGCCAATCGGTCGACGGCATCATTTCAGAGCGGGATGTGGCCTACGGCGTCGCCGCGCATCCCGGCGATCTCGCTCGCTCCCTGTCTCCGCGCTGATGACGAACGATGTCGTCACATGCTCGCCAGACGATACGCTCGCGGAAGTGTCCCAGGTGATGACCGAGCGGCACATTCGCCATCTTCCAGTCGCGGACGGAAAGCAGCTCGCCGGCATCATCAGCATGCGCGACGTGTTCATGCATCGAGTCGACGAGGTGCATCGCCTGGCGCAGCTCGTGACCGCTTACTGAGCGGGCGGCTGCGATCGATCAATCCGTCGGCTACGACAACCGCTCCCTGTGGGGCGGTTGTCGCTTGCCGCGACAATGGTGCGTATCAGCTTGCGGCAGCGCGCCGTCGGGCCGCGATGCGGCGCTCGGCGCTGTCGATGATGGCTGCTCTCAGGTCCTCGAGCCGGGAAAGGCTGGGCTCGATCGCGAGCCGCTGCGAGCGCGCGAGCAGGTGGAGGTCTTCGGCGCGCTTGACCTGGCTGAGGCGGGCGGCGAGCGCCTGGCGGCCTTCGGTCATGAGAATGGCTACGGCGCCGAACGAAAACGGGTCGAACGGCCTTTCCGGCAGCAAAAGACGATCCTCACCCTCCGCCGGCCGCGCTGCGTCAGGCGCATTGCGCGCAAAGTAGCGGCGGTCGATCGCCTCCACGCAGCGGTCGGCGATGCGAGTCGCGACCGTCCTCTCGAGACCAGCCTCCGCGGTGAGCAGGTCGCGGAGGAAAGTCACGAGCTCTCCTTGAGGAGGAGGTCGGTGGGCTTTGGCCATGGCGCAATTTGTCCCTGCTCTGTTTCAGGGAGATAGGAATCCATTGACTTCATTGTAGACGGCGCGGACGTCGTGAATGGCATTGCCGTATTTGACCTCGAAGGTCGAGCGCCGGTCGAGCCAGTCGAAAGCGATGGCGAGACCCTCGCGATAGGCGAGCTGGGCGTGAAGCAGAGGATGCATGATGCCGATCTCCTCGAGGATGAGGCGCTCGCGGCCGCTGCCGATGACGAAGTTCGCCAGGCACACGTAGCGGCGCTTGTCGAACGGTACCGCAGCAAGCTGGTCGAGATTTTGCTTCTCCTCGATGAGGAGGGCCACGCGGTCGACGGCGAGTTGCGAGACGTAATCGGGGCGGAACGGGACGATGACCTTGTCGGCGACGCTCAAGGCGGCGACGGTCGCCATCGAGAGTCCGGGCGCGCAATCAAGGATGACGACGTCGAACTCGTTCTCGAAACGGCGAAGGAGCCGGCAGAGATTGGCGCGCAGCCGGAACATGAGCGTGTCGACGCTGTCGCCGCGGCCGGCCTCGGTCAGAAAGAGATCGCCTTGGACGTCGTCCAAGAGGATCGAGCCCGGCAGCACCGAAAGCTGGGGAATTTGCCCCTGCTCGCCCAGCACATCGCCGACTTGCGCGGATCAGGAAGTCGGGCGGCGCCCGGTGCGATCCATTGCATTGGTCCTTGATGTAGTCGGCGATGGTGCGGTGCGCACCGCGCGCTTCGTGCCAGCCATCGCCGCCCATGAGAATGAGCGAGGCATTGCACTGAGAGTCGACGTCGAGCACCAGAACGCGCTTGTTTCCCCACACACTGAAAGCGTGCGCGAGCATGACGGAGACCGTCGATTTGCCCACGCCGCCCTTACGGTTCGCGACCGCTAAAAAGAGCGCCATATCCTTGTTCCCCAATCCGCGTAGCTGGCGCGCACTTCCCTCACTGCCGCATTCCACCCACCGCCCGCACTGATCAGTTCCCGCTCAGATCAATCTCGCCCGCCGCATCCCGAAGTATTGTGACAGAAAACGTGATTCTTTGTGGCAAGTGTAAGGCGCAGCCTACCCTATTTCTTCGTAGAATTCGACAGCTTAGACGTCAGAACTCATATGCCGACTGGGGCGTACTCCTTCGCCAGACGTGGCCAAAGGTCGCGTGCGGATCATCCGTAGCCTGGATGCGGTGAACGCTACGGCGTCGCTTTCCTGTCATTTCGCCGTGCTTGTTTTCAGCCGTGCCTGAGGTGTGTGCTCGCGTACTCGCGCACTCGAAGACGGCCAGGCGGCACTCCGGATTACTATCTCCCCGTCTGCTCTTCCGGGCCGCCTGGTCTGATTTCCCAAATGAAAACTGCGGGACCAGCGATGTCGACGCGGCCGACATCGTGACGCCGCTGCGCGTCGTTAGGCATGAGGCGGCGCCCGCAACAGGGCCGCAGACAAACGGCGGCGACATCAAGTATTGTCCTGCCTTGAGGCTGCTTCGTTTCTCACTGAATTCCGATCGAGGTCAGGATGGCGGGTCCCGCAGGGCGTGTGCAGGCATTGCATCGGGAAGCGCATTGAGCCGCAATTTCCATATCGTGCTCGCCGTCGTGGCGACGCTCGTGCTCGTCTACCTCGTGTGGTTCTGGTATCCCGCGCAGCCCCGAGGTCTCACCCGAGGTCGCGGCGTGGAAGATCTTCGTCGTCAGTGCTATGGCGCTCATCTATCTCGCCATCCAGGCCGTGGCGACGATCGCGCAGCCGGTGGGCTCGGAGCGGCGCATCCTGGTCGATCTCCTGTTCTCGGCGCTGCCGCTGATCGTGTTCGGCTATGCCACGATCGACTGGGCGCGCGGCAATCTGCAACTCAGCATCTTCCAATGGATGACGCTCGGTCTCTGGGGGCTCACCGCAGCCATCGACGTCATCGTGTTCTCGCTGTTCTCGCTGCGCGTGATCAGGAGAAGCCCGGAAATCTCCGTCGGGCGCAGCGTTTCCTGAGACCGGCGGCTTGTCCCGTCTCAGTGCTTGGAGTGATCCGGGCCGCTGGCGCCGATCGGGGCCACCGCAAACTCGACCTCGATCGCGGCGGCGTTCTTGAACGTCAGTGTCGCGAAAAAGCGGTCGCCGTCCTTCAACGGGCTCTTGAGACCCATGAACATCAGGTGCATGCCGCCTGGCGCGAGCTCGACGGTCTCTGCCGGGCTTGATCTCGAGCCCACCGGTGAGCTGGCGCATGCGCATGATGCCGTCGGTCATGGTCATCTCGTGGATCTCGACGCTCTCGGCTACCGGTGACGATACGCCGGTCAGCACGTCGGGCGCGGTGCCCGAGTTCTTGATGCGGAGATAGCCGGCGCCGACGGTTGCGCCGCCCGGCGTTGCGCGCGACCACGCGGCATCGATCGTGAGATCGCCGGTCTTGGAGATCACCGTCGCCGATGCGGGCGCGGTTGCGTCGTCATTGGCGGCAAGGCGAAGCATCGGAGCCGGTGCCTTTAGCGCGTGCGGATCCTGGCCGTCGGCGGCGATCTCGCTCCAGCTCACGGAGCCGGTCTCGCAGGATTGCGTGACCGGGAAGTAGACCGTTCCACCGGTCGGCAAGGCATCGGTGAGAAAGACGGAGAGCACGAACTCGTCGAAGTGCTCGTTCAAGAGCTTGCCGCCGCTCCAGGTCACGGTCTTCACGCCCTCCGAGACCTTCGAGCCATGGTAGAAGTCGTAGGTGCGCGCATAGGCGCCTTTCTCCATCGACAGCGTCCAGCCGGGCTTCGGCATCGGCTTCACGCCGATGACGCCTTCGGGGACCTCGACCTTGACGGCCGTGGTCGGCGACCCGTCGCAGCCGTGCGGGACCTTGAAGACGGCCTTGTAGGCGCCGCGTGGGGCCTCGGCGGTCTCGAGCGTCACGTGGGCCATGGCGGCCGTGACGGCGATCAGCGTCAGAGCCGTGGCGACGACGATGGCGATCGCGGTTTCGTTTTTCATGATCTCTCTCACCATTTGACTTGCACGCCGCCGTAGACGGCGCGGCCGGTGCCGGGCTCGAAGAGAGCGCTCGAAGAGTTGGCCGTAGTCGCAATGCTCGCGCTCGCGATGTAGGCCTCGTCGGCGAGATTGCGGCCCTCGATGTAGGCGGTGACCGGGCCGCCGTCGTCGAAGCCGAGCTTGGCGCCCCAGATGGCATAGGCCTCGGTCGCAAGCGTGTTGGCGCTGTCGACGTAGAAGGCCTCGGGCACCCACTCGACGTTGGGGCCGAAGTAGACGCCGGAGGGATGCTTGTAAAGGAGCTCGGCCCGCAGGTAGTGGCGCGGCGCTCCGGGCAGCTCGTTGTCACCCCACTTGACGTCGTCGTCGAAGCGGAAGTCGCTGAAGGTGTAGGCGCCGTGCAGCCACAGCTCGTCATTCGTGCCCAGCTTCTCGACGATACCGCTCCAAAGCGCGGCACCAAAGCCGAGCTCGACGCCCTGGTGGATGGTCTTGTCGAGATTGACCTGGCTGCACGTGCCGGTGTGCGCCGTCGCGAAGCACTGGAACTCGTTATCGATATTCGATCGGTAGAGCGCGAGATCCCAATTGAAGCCCGGGTACGCGCCGCGCGTGCCGATCTCGTAGGTCGTCGCTCTCTGAGGATCGAGGATCGGATCGGGCGTGCCGGTGACGGTGACCTCACTGAGGCTCGGGCGCTTCGCCGCTGCGCGAGATGTTGGCGAAGACCTGCGCGCGCGATGTCACGTCCCAGACGAATGCCAGCCTTGGGCGACCAGAAATCGAAGTCTGCCTCGGCCGAGTTGTCGCCGTCGCTCAGGATGTTGTCGGCGCGCTTGCGGGACGCGTAGACGTATTGCGCGCCGGTAACCAGAGCCAAATTGGGCAGCACGAAGAACGAGTTTTCGGCATAGACGGCCGTGTTGCGCGACGTCTGGTCGGAGTCCTGCACAAGCGCACCTCGCTCGCCGAGGACGTTGACGAACTGCCGGGCCCATACGTCGCCGTTGTGGATGCTGACGCCGGCGACGAAGCGGTTCTCGAAGCCGCCGATGCGCGCTGTCATCCACCACGCGGCCGAAGCCGCCGTACTCATCGTGCTGGTTGTCGAGAACCTGGAAGATCGGGTGGTCGAGATGGCGATCCATATAGAATCCGCCGACCTCCACGAGCGTGCCGGGAGCGAGCCGGGCTGTGGTGCGATTGGCCACGCGGAGGGTATCGAGATTGCGCTCGTAGTCGCGATCGACGTTGTCGTTTCCGAAGTCGGTTGGGGTCCGAGGCCCGCGACCACGAACGCACCTTCTGGGTTGGTCAGCGCCTGGTTCTTCGTCACTGTACCGGGGATCTTCTGGCGGACATGGTTGGCATTGAAATAGAAGCGCGTCTCGAGATCTGGCGTGAGGCGATAGCCGACGTTCATCGCGCCGCGCGTGCTCTCACCGTCCGAGTGGTCGCGGAAGCCGTCCAGCCTCCTGCCAGGTGCCGGTGATGAAGTAGTCGGCCGCGCCATAGACGCCGCCCGAGCTCGCGGCGAGCTTGTGGAAGCCGAAGCTGCCGACGTCGATGCGGGCGCCGAAGAGGTCGGCGTCGTAGCCCGGTCGGCATGACGAAGTTGATGGCGCCGCCGAGCTGAGTTGGCGCCGAAGCGTAGCGCGTTCGAACCCTTGTAGACCTCGATGTAGCGGTAGGCCGTGGGGTCGATCTCCTGGAAGTCGCCCGAGCCGTCGGCCGTCGTGATGGGGATGATGCCGTCCATCAAGAGCTGGACGCCGCGGCCGTGGAAATTGCGGGAAAGGCCCGAACCGCGAATGGAAAGGCGGCTGTCGTCGCCCCACTTGGGCTGCACGAAGACGCCCGGCACGTAGTCGAGTGCGTCCTTGATGCGTGGCCGCGGGAGTCGAGGGCTTGTAGGCCGTGTCCGGTACAAGCTCGACGCCGCCCGGTGTTCGATCGATTTCTGCGCGTGCCTCGGCCGTATTGGGAACCGTCAGGCTGCCCGATCTGGTACCGGGGGTGACGGTCGCGGAGGCCTGCTTGTCGCCGCCGTCTCCGGCTGTCGCGGGCTGCTGCGGCTTGGCGGCTTGCATTTGATTTCTTCGCCTTTGGGACGGCGCTTTTGGGCTTCGGCGCTTCCTGCTCGACGGAAATCGGCGGAAGGTCACTCTTGGTTTCGTTCGCGGCCTGCTGTTGGGCGTGGGCGGACAAGGTGCTGTGCGGCGATGGCGACGGCCGACAAAATGAGGCGGAACGCGGCGCAACGGCGCGCGGGCGGCTCACTGGGAGCCAGCGCAGACGGGTAAGCATATCGGAACTCTTCCGCTTGGATCGGGCTTGGGCTCTAGCCG
>CAWGEK010000005.1:0-197870 GCA_963821565.1 uncultured Alphaproteobacteria bacterium | reverse complement strand
GGTGAAAGCGTCCATCGCCGGTGCAATCGTTACGAATACGCTCTTCATGCTGGGCGCCTCCTTCCTCTTGGGGGATTGAAGCATCACGTCCAAGAGTACAACCGGATCAACGCCGCGTCCGGCGGGACTGCTCTTTCTCGCCACCGTCGCGCTCCTCATTCCCTCGGCCGTCTCTCATGCAAACTCCGCCTCGCAGGCGGAATTCACCGGCAAGCTGAGCGTCGGATTGGCTGTTCTGCTGATTGCCGTCTACGGGCTCGGGTTGCTTTTTTCGCTGGAGACCCACAGCGAATGGTTTGGGAGCGCGGAGAAGGGAGAGGCCCACGAGGCCGCATGGCCGCTTGCAACGGCGCTCACAACGCTCGTTGTCGTCACGTTCGCCGTCGCGTTGACGAGCGAGATCTTCGTCGAGTCGGTGCAGAAAGCGGCCGAGACGCTCGGCATGACCCGCGTTTGTGGGTTTCATCATCGTGGCACTGGTGGGCGCCGCGGCGGAAATGACTGCAGCATTCTCTGCGGCGCGAAAAATCGCCTGGACCCTCAGCGTCAGCATCGCGATGGGCAGCGCAGCGCAGATCGCGCTTTTCGTGGCGCCGGTGCTGATCCTGTTGAGCTATGTGATAGGTCCGTCGCCGATGGACCTCCAGTTCTGGCCTGGTGCCGTCATCATGATTCTCATAGCCACCGTGACGGCGTCCCTCGTGACAATGAGCGGGCGTTCAGCCTAGTTCACGGGCGTCCTCACCCTCACCGTCTACCTGATCTTCGCCCTGACGCTCTATCTGCTTCCGCCAGCGGCTTCTGAATTCATGGCCGTAGGAACGCGGTCGTACACCCTAATTTCCACAAGCAATGAAGGTGGTACTCCAACGCGTGGTATAATTTGTAGCTGTCCTATCTACGGACGGCCGAGTGACCATTGCGCTCCCGCCTGACTAAGGAAGAGGGGCGTTCCATGCCCTTCCGAAATTCAAATTTCCGATCCCGATTTGCTAGACACACTTTTGCGTGTCTACGATGATGCATGTCGCGAAGTTGGCGTGACCGAAAAACCGTCCGAACCAGCGTGGAATAGCGAACGGCGCGCCAGGATTGCTGCCGCGATTTTGGAGCGCGCGCGCGCGCGGAGAAACCGACCCATATGTATTAAAGGCGGCTGCTGTGAGCCAGTTTCTATTGCCCCGCTGAACTCGGATGAACCTACACCGCCAAGCTTGTCACTCTGTGAGCGAAGACATCATCCGTCGCGACGATTTGCGCCGGGTTGTGGTTAATTTCACTAATCGTTTCGAATCTGCGCATATTCGGGACGTGCCTACCTCGATCATCAACCCCAATTGGTCTGAATCGGTGAAAGTCCATTGCCCTTTACTTGAGGGCGGTGAACCTCAGTGTGGACTACGGTCGATGCGGCATCAATGACGAACGATGCACATGCGCGCTGGTAGGTAACGGGGGGACAGTCTTAGGAGTGTCCCATGTCGACAAATCTAGTCTCCCACATCACTCGAATTCCGTTTGCGAGATCAGGACTGGCCTTGGCCCTGATGGCCGGGATGGCGGCATCCTCAGGCGCGAGAGCTGACGATGCGGAGGCCAGAAAATTGATGAAGGCCATGTCCGATTACATGGCGTCGCAGCAGGCCATCTCGTTCGACTTTGACACAAACTTCGAGGTCGTTACCAAGGACAAGCAGAAACTCGCACTCGCGAGCTCGGGCTCGGTCGCTCTCGCCCGCCCCGACAAAATCCGCGCCACGCGATCCGGCGGGTTTATCGATGTCGAGACTGTTTTCGACGGCAAGACGCTGACGCTCTTTGGCAAGAACAAGAACGTCTGTTCGCCGAGATACCCGGCACGCTCGATCATCTGGTTGACGAGCTGAAGGACACATACGACCGGCCCCTTCCTGCTGCAGACCTGCTTCTCTCGAACCCCTACGAGCAGTTGATGCCGGACGTGATCGACGTAAAGGACCTTGGCAGCGGCGTGATCGGCGGGACCGAATGCGATCATCTCGCCTTCCGAAACAAGGACGTCGATTGGCAGATATGGATCGCCCAAGGAGACCAGCCCTATCCTTGCCGGTACGTCATCACGTCCAAGCAGGTTGCCGACGGCCCGCAGTACACCGTCCAGGTCAGCAACTGGAAAGCGGGTAAGGAGGCGGCTGCAAACGACTTCGGTTTCAAAGCTCCGGCAGATGCCAAGAAGGTGGAGGTGAAAGATCTCAAAAACCTGAAGGGCATGAGCGAATTGCCGAGCAATTTCTCGATGGAAGTCGACCCAATGACAATGCTGAAGAAATTTGGCTTCCTGCTGTTCGTCGGCATGATGGGTCTTCAGCTTGCGGGGAGGTCCCACCCCGCCGTGAGCAGTCTCGTCTCGACTGCCCAGGCCAAAGTCGGGCGCCCACTCACGCCTGTCAGTGTCGCCGGGGCAGCGCGACGCACGGCACGTCGGTGTGCGGCTGGTGTCTATAATTGCTAGGTGATTGTCCGTGCTCGATCGCGGCAGCGGCGCTGGACGCACGCTGCCGCACGTATTGCGCCGTCGATTGGTCGGGCACATCGGTCACCTGCCGATCTAATTGGGCCTGACCTGATGTCACGCTTCTACGCAAAGGATATGAATGAATCGTCGCGCAATTTTGCGATGGGAGGCTTTCAATGGAAATGCTGAAGAAATTCGGCTTCTTGCTGCTGCTGGGCATAGTCTGGCTTGGTGGACTTGAGCTTGGCAGGGGATTGCCGATCCCGGCGGCAGCAAGCTATCTCGTACGACGGCAAAGGCCGAAGTCGGGCGTCCGCTCACGCCTGTCAGTGTCGCCGGCGTGGCGCGGCGTTCTGCGCGCCGTTGAGCGACCGGGTTTGATTGCAGGATGACCGGTTCAGTTGCGGCCGCGGCGCTCGCCGAGCGTTGAGTTACACCGGCACGACAGGAGGCCTTCCTTGCGAGGCCGATGGTAACGAGCTCTTACAACGGTTGCGGAGGTTGCCGGGCCAGTTGCTGCTGGCGTTGATCAACGGGACCGCCATATTGGTCATCGCCGCGGCTAGTCTTGCCCTCGTCGCGACGTCAAAGGTCACGCATCTTGCCGGAAATGTCGCCTCGACGATGACGGACGCGGTTCTTTCCCGGATCGATGTCGAGCCGCAACAATTCCACGCCCGCATCCGCGGTGTCCGCGAAGATGTCCATGCGCTAGCGAACACACTCAAAGAGGCCAGGGCCGAAAAACGTCGGGCAGGACCCGGCGATTGAGCGGCTTGCCGAGAGACTGAAAGGTGGCCTGCAGGCAAGCATCGACCGGCTTGGCGATGCCCGATCACAGCTTGTCGATGAAGCGACCGCTCAGTCGCCCGCGCGGTAGCCGAAAGTCTCGAGAAATTCAGGGCGTGCAACCCGGCGCGATGAAGTCTCTACCCACGCCTGCGGCCGAGTTACCACCAAAAGAGGCGCAAGGAGACGCGATGTTCCGTTTCTTTGCGGGAAGGCGCGCGACCTACCCGAAGAAAATGCGCAGCGAAGCGAACATTTCACGGATTACCACGCCAAGCCCCGGCCATTTCAAAAGACATACACAGGTGTTCCTGCTTTCAACTCAGGGAACTGGCGGGGCGGTTTCGCTCACTATGTGCTATCCTCACGACTATCGTCCACGACCGGGCTAATAGCTTTCTTCTTGGAGCGAGTGATACGCCCGCTCCGGCGCTATTTGTGATCCTCGCTTTGGATTGCACCCCTCATGTCGCGGTTTCGGCTCGTCGCAACCTTCCTACGTCTCATCGACTGCTACCAGCCGGGTCATCCGGCACAAAGGACGGTCGGCCATTATTTTGGCCGCAGGTTCATGGAGGAGACAGATGAAGCAGAGGCACTTTTTGGCATTTTTGGCGTTGCCGCTCCTCGTATTGAGCGGAGCGCCAGCTCGCGCAGCGGACAACGAACCGGCGCCCCGCCGCTGGTTGGATACCAAAGACTATCGGCCGGGACCCGCGGTCTACGGATGGCGGTATCGGGCACCGGCCGTCTACGCATGGCGCCATTGTGGTGTTTATCGCTACTGGGACGGCAAACAGTGCGTTGATGCGCGCCATAACCCGCCGCAATACTGAGCCGGCGATTGCAGTCGCCGAAAAAAAGATATCTGCGGCGCGGTCTGGCCGCCGCGGAAATTTGCTGAACGATCGCACTGGCAATCGCCGGGCAGCCTTCCGACCGTCATTGGCACGACTGTACGATCCTTTCGCGCTCGTCCTCTGCCAAGGCTGACAAGAATTCGAGGAAGCCCTGCCCAATCTTGGTAGTCAGATCGAGATGCGGTTTGTCTTTTTGAATGGGTTACGTGAACGGATACGAACTTCCACGAACGCCCACGAAACAAAAAACGGAGCAGGAGGTTTCCCTCCTGCTCCGCCGTCATCGGCGCATCGAGCCCAAATACGCGGTTACTATCGAGTGCGCTGTGCGATCAGCAGCCTGGTACGCGAGACATTGTCCAGCCACTTATCGTTTCTGAGACAACAACAACTCCGCCGCCGATTTCTTCCCGCCATTCCATCCCTGGGCTGTGGATAACGCCCATCGCGAGCATATCCGTGTACGGCTAGTACGTTCTGTGACCGATCTCGCTCCGTGTGCACCGCCGCGTCCGCCACGCCGCTGGTATGCCTTGAGGGCGCTTAAGCCTTGCCCTTTCGGCAGGCAAATCCCCTTTTTCGGACAATGGACTAGCGATTTTGACTTTCTGTACGCCCCAGCCATTGACTGTCCGCGCCCCGAATGCTGATACCTTGGTCCTATGACGGACCAGGTAGCCCCTCCGCGCGCGCTCCATGTGAGCTTGCCGAATGTCCTGACCTACGCGCGAATTCTCGCTGTCCCCGCGCTCGTCGGCTGCCTGACCCTGCTCAAGGGCGACGCCGCGCGTTGGTCCGCATTCGGATTGTTCGTCGCGGCGGCAGTCACCGACTGGCTCGACGGCTATCTGGCCCGGGCCTGGGAGCAGCAATCGACGCTCGGACGCATGCTGGATCCGATCGCGGACAAGCTCATCGTCGGCACGGCGCTGCTGATGCTCGTCCACGACAACACCATCAACGGCTGGTCGATCTGGGCTGCGGTCGTCATCCTCTGCCGCGAGATTCTCGTCTCGGGGCTGCGCGAGTTCCTGGCTGAGCTCAACGTCAAGGTGCATGTCACCCAGCTCGCGAAATGGAAGACCGCGATGCAGATGGTCGCGCTCGCCGTGCTGCTCGCCGGTCCCGCGGCCGACAAGATCGTCCCCAACATCACATTGTCGGGGCTCGCCTTCCTTTGGATCGCCGCCCTCCTTACGTTGTGGACCGGATACGATTATCTGAAGGCTGGCGTCCGCCACGCCATGGAGCAGTGAGACCCGAGAAACGCACCATGACGGAACAAGTGACCAGCAGCCCGTCGATCAAGCTCCGCTATTTCGCCTGGGTACGCGAGAAGACCGGCCGTGCCGAGGAGGATATCGTTCTGCCTGACTCCGTCTCGACCGTCGCCGAGCTCGTCGGCTGGCTTAAATCACGCGGCCCCGAGTTCGAGGACGCCTTTCGCCGCCCGAATGTCGTGCGCACCGCTATCGACCACACCCACGCCAAGCCCGAGGCTAGCCTCGCCGGCGCGCGTGAGATCGCCTTTTTCCCACCCGTGACGGGCGGTTGAAAGCGCCCTTCGCAGAAGGGCTTAGGAGCGACGTTGACCGTTCGCGTGCAGACTGAGGATTTCGACGCCGGCCGGGAGGCCGCTGCGTTGACGCGCGGCCGGACCGACATTGGCGCGGTCGTGACCTTCACGGGGCTTATGCGCGGCGAACGGGACGGCATTGAGCTCAAGTCCATGACGCTCGAGCACTATCCCGACATGACCGAAGCCGAGCTCGGCCGCATCGAAGCCCAGGCCCGCGCACGCTTTCAGCTTACGGATTGTATCGTCATCCATCGCGTCGGCGAACTTCGCCCAGGCGACAACATCGTGCTGGTCGTCACCGCCGCGCCGCACCGCCAGGCCGCGTTCGACGCCGCGGCATTTCTCATGGACTATCTCAAGACCGGCGCTCCGTTCTGGAAGAAGGAGACGGAAGCCTCCGGCATCGGCCGCTGGGTCGACGCGCGCGAGAGTGACGGAGCGGCGCAAGAACGCTGGCACGGTCCCGCCAAAGCGGCGGAGTGACCCGCATCGTGAAAAACAAGACACCGCCACGGGAATAAAAAAAAGGCTCGTTAGCGAAGCCTTTACCTCTAGAACTCCATAACAATGCCTGAAGCTGTCCCAGGAAACGCCACGATCCTGGGGCTACTTCAATGACTGTCCCGCCATGTGGACCGTGTTGCGTAGACGGGGGTCAAACACGATGCTTTTCAGACCGGTGCGGCTCTTGTGGCCGCACGCGATATCTTTGTCTGCTGTCTTCGCCGTGCTCACGCTCGCGCCGGATGTCCGCGCGCAGGCAGTGGTTAGCGCTGACCAGAGCGTCCCTTCGGACAGCGCGAAGGTGGCTCTTCCGCTCGCGGGGGCCCTCCTCTCGCTTCCGCTTCCCGGCTTCCGCTCCACGGATCCCGAAGTGCACGCCACATCCCCGGCGGTCCAAGGCGATGACAGCCTCGGCGGCGATCAGGCGCGCACCCGCTTTCTGATTGGCCTCGGACGCTCGGTGGATTATCAAGTCCTTGCGCTGACGAACCCCAATCGCGTCATTGTCGAGCTCAACGAGACGACGCTGCTGCTGCCGAAGGACACCGGCGGCAAGTCGATCGGCCTCATCAACTCCTTCCGCGCCGGCATCTCGGGTCCAGGCAAGGTCCGCGTCGTCATCGACGTCACCCAGCCCGTCGTCGTCGAGAGCGCACGCATCGAGAAGACCACGGACGGCAAAGGCAACCGCCTGGCCGTCATGATCGTCCCGGCCTCGGGCGTGACGAAAGAAGCCAAGAAGCCGTTCACCACGCCCTCCTACGCGCTCGGTGCGACGGGTCTCCAGCCGCCGCTCCCTCTTCCCGCCGAGCGCCCCAATCTCCGGGCCGCGAGAGCCTTCAAACCCGTCATCATCATCGATCCAGGCCATGGCGGCCACGACTCCGGCGCCATGAAGAACGGCGCGGTCGAAAAGGATGTCGTCCTCGCCTTCAGCAAGGTCCTGAAGAACAAGATCGAGGCTGCCGGCCGCTTCAAGGTTCAGATGACGCGCGAAACCGATGAGTTCATCGAGCTCGGCGAGCGCGTCGCCATCGCCGAGCGTGCCAACGCCAGCCTCTTCATCGCCGTCCACGCCGACTACGCCGACAGCAACTCCAAGGCCCGCGGCGCCACGATCTATTCGCTGCGTGACTCGGTTGCGAGCGCACTCAATCGATCTGCCAAAGGTGACGCCTCCGATAACGTTCTCTCCAAGGAAGAGATCGAGATCGTGAAAAAGGCGAACGTCGACGGAGACGTCGCGACCGTTGCCACCGTGAAGAGCATCCTCGCCGATCTGGCTGGCCGCGACCTCGACCTTACCAAGGAGCGCACGAGCGTCTTCTCGAAGTCCGTCGTCGATCTCATGGGCGCCAGCACGCATATGCGCAACGACCCCGCGCAGCAGGCTGGCTTCCGCGTCTTGAAGACCGCGCATTTCCCCTCGGTTCTCATCGAGCTCGCCTACGTGACGAACAAGGAGGACGCCGCGCTCCTCCAGTCCGACGAGTGGCGCGAGAAGGTCTCGGATTCGATCATGACCGCGGTCGACAACTACTTCAGCAGTCAGGTCGCGCGCATGCCGATGTGATGCCGTATTCGCAACGACAGCTCCCGAAATAGTGAAAGGCCGGTCGATAAGGACCGGCCTTTTATTTATGTGGCCGGCTCCAGGTCGCACGCCCTGCCGGCTAGGATTGATTTAGGTCTTACTTGGAGGATGCGGAGGTTTGAGACGCCAGAGCAGAACCCACTTCCAATTGAGATCGAGCCGTGAAATCTTGCGCGCGAGAAGCACTCTTTGGTGTTGAAGCGGCTGGGTAACTGAGACGATGGTGCTTCAGCATTTGGCACTCCATCTTCGAGTGGGTGCCGTGTCCGGAGCCAGATGAGGCGACCCGGCTCGCCAGTGACCGCGACACACGTCTGCCGGCACCAGGGCTGGGCTAGCGTGACGACGACGGTTCTGATTGAGCCGGAGCGGACACGACGGTCCTGGACGGCGCGGAGGAGACGGGGTGCAGACCTGTCGAACGCTCCCTTGGGCGGCACCGTCCGGTTCCGCCACGCGCTCGACTGGCCATTAGTGCCAGTCAATTGAAAGTCCTGGCTCAGAGGTCTCAAGGACCAATAGTCCCAAGTGCTCTGACGCACGCACCTGTCTCAGATGCGCTACGGCCGAAACCGCGACACACCTGGCGAGGTCAAGCTCCCCCACGGCGCGAAGGCTAAGTGATTTGCGGGCTTTCTGCAAAGGCAGCGCAAAAATAAATTTCAGCACGCGGTTGCATCTGCCGTTCGATCATCATGCCTTGCGCGAGGCTTGCGCCGGATCCGCGCCGGCTCGTCAGAAATTGTTCAGCAGTCGCTGAAGAGCGAGGTCAGACAGTTCCAGGTTTTCTTCGCGGCGTTGCCGACGGCGCTGCCCGCGTTGCCGATCTGCTCACCGGCTTTCTCCGCCGAGCCCGAAATCGACTCGCCCGCCTTCTTTATTCCTTCCTTCGACGATTGCACGGTCTTCCCGGCAAGCTCCTCGACCGTCTTCGGCGGCGCCTCCGGAACCCGGCTGTGCCTCGACGTTGCCGTCGGTCGGCGGCGGAGCTGGAGGAGAAGGAACAGGAGCCCACTCTCCGGCAGGCTCTGCGGACGCGGGCGGAACGACCTCACCCACCGGGCCGGCGATGACCTTGAGCTCGCCCGGGCACGGATAGGACGATTTGCGCACGACGCTGCAGCTTTCGTGTGCGCCGGATTCAGCGAGCTGCCGGATGCAGAGAAGTTGCGCGCGCGGATCCTCGCCGGGACCGTCCGGCGTCCCTTCGATTTTGCAGCGATAGGCGGCGTCGGGACCCGTGCACGAGACGCAATATTCGGCCGCGCGAGCCGCAGCACCGAGGCATATCAGTGCGAGACCGGCGGCGAGGACAGAGAGCAACCTCGGCATCTTGTTCCTTCCGGCGTATTTGCCGATTCTGTCCCTGGAGTGCGGCAACCCCGAGACAGGTCCCGCGAACCCTATCCTCGCGCAACGCTTGCGCGAGAATTTGCTGGGCGTCCCAAGACGCGGCGCCACTCTATTCATATCGTCCGCCCCGTCAAACGGCGGCACGACCTGGCCGCAATATTGAACGGCGCGGGATGGGTGTTGCGGCACCCCCAGCTTGCAATCGTCGGACCCCGCATCTATACGGGTGCTTCGCCGAAAAGGAGACGTGGCCGAGTGGCTGAAGGCGGCGGTTTGCTAAACCGTTATACGCTTGTAAAGGCGTATCGAGGGTTCGAATCCCTCCGTCTCCGCCAGCGTCTCAGCGCGTGATCTTCCACCGCATCATCTTGCAGCACCAGCACGCCGCCGCGGCACCGACGTGCACCCCTCCCCCTTTGCGCTAGAACAGCCCCATGAGCTGGCACAAGGATCACGGCCCCCGCGAGCGGCGCGGCTATCACCACGGCAACCTGCGCGAGGCGTTGATCGAGCCGGCTCTCGAGCTCATTTCCGAGAAGGGACCGGGCGGCTTCACGTTCGCCGAGGCGGCGCGCGCTGCTGGCGTCTCTCCTGCACCGGGTGTCCGCTGGAAATTGAACGCCAGCGACTGATTACATTTTGATACCGAAACTTACGCTCGAGGCACACCCCTATGGATTGTGTTTGATTTTTCTTGGCCTGCGTGTGAGCGGCGCTCTGCATTCCTCGGGACAGATCGAGGGGAGCGCCGGAGGGGAGAGGAGCAACAGAAAAAAGAGAGTGCGTGATGTTTTCAGAGAGCTTGGAGCCAAGGAGCGGGAACTGGGCGGAGGAGCCCGGATGGGGCACCGGCAGCAATTCGGCGAACTCGTCCTTGCTGCATCTCGGTGCGAACGAGATCCTTTTCGAGACGGGTGATCCCCGGACATGCTTGTACCGGGTCGAGTTGGGCGCCGTCGTTCTTCACGAGCAGCGATGGAACGGACACCATGGGGTGATCGATTTCGCCTTTCCCGGCGATCTCGTGGGACTCGGGCTTCCTCGATACTCATTCCTGCTGCGCTCGTGCCGTCATCGACACCTATCTCACGTGCCTGCCCGTCGAGGAACAATCGCGAGCAGTCGATGGAGACGGAAAGGCTCAGGCGAAGCTGGACGAGGCAATCGAAAGAGATTTCGAGTATCGCCGCTCGGTTGCTCTGGGTTCCAAGCGGCGTTCGTGTCTCAATCGCGTGGCGGCGTTCCTTGTCTGCATGTCGCGCATCAACGCGCGGGAAGGTCGAGATCCACGGGTGGTGGCGGATTTCCTGCACGTCCGAATTTGTCGCAGAGTTGCTCGGTCTGAAGGTCGAGCAGCTGGCCACTCTTCTCCTAGAGCTTCGGTGGAAGGGGCTCATCCAACCGTGCCCCGGTTCCGGCCTACAGCTCAAGGACATCGAAGCGCTCGAGGAACTGGCCGGCTGACGGCAGCGAGATGTAGTGCCTTGCTGCCAAGGCGCATGCGGCTCCGTGACGGTTGCCAGGATACATTTGTCACATTGCACTGATCAATACTGATTGAGGACTGTCGGGGCGGGAGCGCCGTTTCGGCGGAGGGTATTTTCCACTCGACCGCAATTGTCCGCGGGTGCCCTCGGCGCTCCCACCTGAATTGCGGAGGGTGCTCAATTCGTCAGGAAGATTTGGCCACCACGTGCGCCCTCGCCCCCTTTGCGCTAGAACGACCTCATGAGCTGGCACAAGGACCACGGCCCCCGCGAGCGGCGCGGCTACCACCACGGCAACCTGCGCGAGGCGTTGATCGAGGCGGCGCTCGAGCTCATTTCCGAGAAGGGACCGGGCGGCTTCACGTTCGCCGAGGCGGCACGCGCCGCCGGCGTCTCTCCTGCCGCGCCCTACCGCCATTTCCGCGACCGCGACGCGCTGATCGCCGACATCGCCAAGCGCGGCTTCGAGGCCTTCGCTGCAGCCCTCGCCACGGCCTGGGACGGCGGACGCCCCGAGCCGCGCGCGGCGTTCGACCGTGTGGGGCGCGCCTATCTCGAGTTCGCCCGCACGGCGCCGGCCTACTTCTCTGCCATGTTCGAATCCGGTCTCGCGCTCGCCGATTATCCCGAGGTCCGCGCCGAGGGCGACAAGGCCTTCGCGGTGCTGCGCGAAGCCTGCGAGGCGATCATCGCCACACTGCCCGCTGCGAAGCGTCCGCCCGCCATGATGATGGCGCTCCACATCTGGTCGCTCTCGCACGGCATCGCCGCGCTCTTCGGCCGTGGCGACCGCGCGCGCCGCCCGATCCCGATGCGCCCCGAGGAGCTGCTCGAGGCGGCCGTCATCATTTATCTCGACGGCCTCGGCGCCCCGCGCGGCCCTGCTTAGCCGGCGCCATTGATCGCGATTAATTTGCGCTTACCTCTTGACGGAAGCCGCCTCCCGCTTCATTTATGTAAATGTAATGAACATTCACATGAGGTGAGACTGTCATGCACGAGATGGTGCTCAAGCTCGACGACATCGGCAAGCCGGCCTGGATCGCGCTGATGGTCCTGAGCTTCATCGTGTTCTGGCCCTTAGGGCTGGCAATCCTGGCTTTTCTACTCTGGAGTGGACGCATGGGATGCGGATGGAATGGTGGCGCGGGCCGTTGGCAGCAGCGCATGCACGACAAGTTTGACCGGTTCGAGCGCAGAATGGATCGCTGGGGCCGCGGCCCAGGAAGCTTTTCATCGAGCGGCAACCGTGCATTCGACGAATACCGCGAGGAGACGCTGAAGAAGCTCGAGGACGAGCAGCGCGAGTTCCGCGATTTCCTCGAGCGCCTGCGGATGGCCAAGGACCGCTCTGAGTTCGATCAGTTCATGACCGATCGCAAGAGCCGCCCGTCGGGACCAGAGGCCCCCGAGCCTGCCCCGCAGACCTGAGATCAGTCATGGGCGCGGCGGATTTCCGCCGCGCCCTCTTCATGTTTACCGCTGCATGAGGGTGTGAACAGCAATGCCGAGAATGATGACGTTGTGGGCAGTCGCCGGATCGAGCGCTTTGACCGGTGCCACTCTGACGTATCTGATGAGCCGCACGGGTCTGGCACCGATGGCCAGTCGCACCCGCGGCGGCTTGAACCGCGCGCGGGGCTGGTGGCACAAGGATGATCACGGCGCGCGCACTGACGTCGTGATGCAACAGCGCCGGACGTCCTCGAGTGGCAACGCGGCGTTCGACGAATATCGCCAGGAGACCCTGCACAAGCTCGCCGACGAGGAGCGTGAGTTCCGCGATTTCCTCGAGCGCCTGCGCATGGCGAAGGACCGCTCTGAGTTCGATCAGTTCATGACCGACCGCAAGAGCAACCCGATCGGCTTGAGCAATTAAGCGCTGGCGCGTTCCGCCTTGCGCGCCGCGTCGTCGAGCGCGCGGAAATCCTCGTCCGAGAGCTCGACCGAAGCCGCGGCGACATTCTCTTCGAGATGCTTGACCTTGCCGGTGCCCGGAATGGGCAGCATCACCGGGCTGCGCTTCAGGACCCAGGCGAGCGCGATCTGGCTCGGCGTCGCACGGAGCTTCTTCGGCAATCGCATCCAGGAGCGAGCCGGGCTGCGCGAGCTTGCCCGCCGCGAGCGGGAACCACGGGATGAAGCCGATGCCCTCGGCCTCGCAGTAGTCGAGCACGGCCTCGCTGCCGCGCTCGGCGAGATTGTAGAGGTTCTGCACCGTCGCCACGCGGAAGACCTTCTGCGCCGCCTTGATGTCGTCGACGGAAACCTCGCTCAAGCCGATATGCCGGATGAGCCCTTCCTTCTGCATGGCCGCGATGCACCTCGAGCTGCTCGGCGCGCGGCACCTTGGGATCGATGCGATGCAGCTGCCAGAGATCGATCCGTTCGACGCCGAGCCGCTTGAGGCTCCCGGCGACGCACTTGCGGAGATACTCGGGCCGCCCGTTCGGCACCCAGTTGCTCGGGCCCGGACGCTCGAGGCCGCCCTTGGTCGCGATCAGGAGACCCTTGTAGGGATGGAGCGTTTCGCGAATGAGCAGCTCGCTGACCTCGGGCCCGTAGCTGTCGGCCGTATCGATGAAATTGACGCCGAGCTCGGGCACGCGCCTCAGGACGCGCAGCGCCTCTTCGAGATCTGGCAGGCTCGCCCCATATTCCGCTCCCCGTCACGCGCATGGCGCCGAAGCCGAGCCGGTTCACGACAATGTCGCCGCCGATAGAGAACTCGCCCGATGCGGCCGCGTTGATTGTGCTCATGATTGCTCTCCGCGATTGATCGAGATTGGGCAATGCCGCACTCGTTGTAGTCCCCGGAGGGCATATCTGTCCGATGGGCGAGAAATCAAGGCGGACCAAAGAGCACGGCGACGCGCTCCTTTAGGTCCCGGGCATTCCGCAAATCACGCAGGAGATGACCCCACTCCCCGAACGCGATCGCAATGGGGTTGTTCGACACTCGGCGATCCTTGAGGCCGAAGCGCAACGCCTCGTCCGCTGGCGTCTCCGTGAACGTTCCGAAGAGCCGGTCGAAGATGATCAGCACATTGCCGTAATTTTTGTCGAGGCATGCCTCGTTCGAGGCATGATGCACGCGGTGATGGCAGGGCGTGTTCAAGATCCACTCGAGCGGCCCGAGGTGCACATCGAGCGCCGTATGCAGGAAGAACTGATAGAGCAGGCCGAGACCGAGCACGGCGCCGATCGCCAGCGGATGAAACCCGATCCAGGCGAGCGGCAGAAAGAACACGAACGCGCCGCGTGAGCGTCCCCGTCCAGCCGAGCCGTATCGCGGCCGAGAGGTTGAACTGCGTCGCCGAGTGGTGGACGGCATGCGTCGCCCACAGCCAGCGCACGCGATGCGCCGCGCGGTGAAACCAGTAGTAGCAAAATTCGACGCCGAGGAAGAGCGCGACCCAGCTCCACGGCTCTATCGAGCGGAATGTCGAACAGGCGATGCTGATAGAGGAAGAAGAGCGGCACCGCAGCAAGCCATCCCGTCAGCACGCGCGACGCGACGTCGCCGAATGCGACACCGACCGACGCCGCCGTCTCCTTGATGTCGTGCGCAACCTCGTGGCGCACGAGCTTGAGGTAGAGAAGTTCGAGAGCGATGAACAGAAGTGCGATGGCCAGGAAGCCGCCAGGCGTGCGTCCTTGACCGAGGAACTGAGGGAGCTCGGGCATTGTTCGAATATCCAGGTTGTGTTGTTCAGCGCCGGAAGAAGGACTCCGCCCGCCGCAAGACGTCCTCGCACGGTGGCGTCAGCCGATCCCGGTTTCCGGCCAGGCACGCGATGATGCGCCCGCCGCCGGGAAGCACGCCCCGCAGTAGCGCTCGATATCCGGGCGGCAGGCCGCGGCCGCCGCGCGGATACCAAATGGTCCGCCATTCGGTGGCCCGTCAAATTGCGGCTCGTCGTATTGCGGCCCGCCGCGGTAGGGCGGCGGCTCGCCCGCGGGAGAGCCGCCGGCCGTCGCTGCGGCCGGCGCAAGCGTGCCGAGTAGGACGGCGAAGAGGCACAAGCTTAAGCGCTTCGTCATCGAACTCTCGTCTCGCTTGAGAGCGCCGGCGGCTGGGGGATCGCGGGCCGCCGGCTGCTCCGCTTAGGGCTCAGTAGCGCGTAACGCTACCATTTCGCGTGTAGCCGTTACCATTGGGTCCGGTCACTGTGGCAGAGGAGTTGCAGGTGCCGCCGGAGCAGGTGGTGCTGCCGTTGCGGGTCGTGGTGCCGCCCGCCGGACCCGTAAACGTCTGCGTCGAGGCGCACGAGCCGCCGGAGCATGAGCCCGAGCCCGTCGAGCTCCAGCTGTTGCCGCGCGGACCGGTCCCGCTGCCTTTGCGCGACCAGCCGGCATCCGCCATCGAGGCGCCGGCGATGAGGAATGCTGCAGCGAGCGTGACGGGGGCGGCATAAGACTTCTTAACGAACACGAGAGACATGGGTGCGGCTCCTTTTCAACTCTGTTGACGCGCCTGTTGGCGACAAGGCAGAGATTGAGCTTCTGAATTTGCGCTCGTGTTTCGCGTACGGGCGTCGGGCGTAACGATTTGTAACGGGCCCTCCGGCAGTCTTGCGCCGATCGGGCCCTACCGTACCCTTAGGTCCCATGAGTGAACGCCCCCGCATTCTCGTCATCGAGGACGATCCCGAAATTCGCCACCTGGTGCAGGACTACCTGCAGCGGCACGGGTTCCGCGTCGATGTCGGCGACGGCGGCGCGGCGCTCGACCGTTTCCGCTCGAGCTACGGCGATCCGGATCTCGTCGTCCTCGACCTCATGATGCCGGGCGAGGACGGTCTCTCGATCTGCCGCCGTCTTCGCGCCGCTTCGCGCGTGCCGGTCATCATGCTGACGGCGAAAGGCGAGGACATCGATCGCATCGTCGGCCTCGAGATGGGAGCCGACGACTATCTGCCCAAGCCCTTCAACCCGCGTGAGCTCGTCGCCCGCATTCGCGCCATCCTGCGCCGCGCCGAGCCTGCGCCGAACGAGCATCGCCGTTTCGCTCTCGCCGATCTCATCGTCGATCTTGATGCGCGCTCCGTCGCGCGCGAGGACCACGGGGCCGTCGAGCTGACGAGCGCCGAGTTCGATCTCCTCGAGTGCTTCGTCACGCGCCCGGCTCGCGTGCTCTCTCGCGAGCAGCTCATGGACTGGACACGCGGTCGGCGCGCCGAGGCGCTCGACCGCACCATCGATGTCCAGGTGAGCCGCCTGCGCAAGAAGATCGAGGCCAACGGCTCCGAGCTGATCAAGACGGTTCGCAATGCGGGCTACAGCCTGGTCGTCCCGGTCAAGGAGCTCTGACGTGCTGGACGTCTCGGCTTCGCCGGCCGCCTGATGGCAATCGTGCTCCTCGCACTTCTCGTCATGCAAGCACTCGCCACCGGCATCGGCTACATGTCGAGGATGCGGCAGGGTCCGGGCGAGGCCCTGATGCTCTTGCCCGAGCGCGCGGCCGCGATCGTCGACCTGATCGAAACCACCGGCAAAGAACGCCGCGAAAGCCTACTGCGGGCGCTGAGCTCCGACACGCTTCATGTCGCGTATTCGGCCGAGCGGCCAGCAATCGACAGCAGTGCCCAGCGCCTGCCAGCCGTGGAGTGGGTCGTCGAGCAGTACCTTCCCGAGGCCGGCGGTCGCGAGGTCGTGGCCTTCATCACACCCGAGCAGGGGCCGCGCTGGCGCCAGCTCCGCATCGGCCAGTATTGGCTCACCTCGCGCGAGCCCTTGCGCATCGCGATCGGCCTGGAAGGCGGAGGCTATGCCGTGCTCGAGAGCCGAGGCGACATAGCGCCGAAAGTCTTCGGCTTTCCGCCCGGTTTCTTCATCGGTGCGCTCGGCGCGCTCGTTGGCATCGCGGCGCTCCTCGCCATCTGGCGCGAGGCACGCCCGCTGCGGGAGCTGGCGGATTCGGTGGCGGACTTCACGGGAGAGGCAGCAGCGGCACACGTACGCCCGCGGGGCGCCCCGGAGATCAAGAAGCTGATCGCCGCCGTCAACGACATGCAGGGGCGTATCGCGGCTCTCGTCAAAGGCCGCACGATCCTGCTCGGTGCCATTTCGCACGACTTGAAGACTTACATCACCAGGCTGCGGCTTCGCGCCGAGACGCTCGACGACGACGACGACAACCGCCGCGCCCGCACGGCGCGCGATCTCGACGACATGGCGACGCTGATCGATGACGCGCTCGCCGTTGCGCGCGGCGGCTCTGTTTCCGACCGGCGGGAGCGCGTCGAATTGCGCGAGCTTCTCCGCACAGAGATCGCCGAGCGCTCCGGCGAGGCCATCGCGCTTCGAGAAGCACCAGACACCGCAGGTCTTGCCGTCATGGGGGATCCCGTCGCGCTGCGCCGGCTTTTCTCCAACCTGATCGACAACGCGTTGCGCTACGGTAGCGAGGCCGAGGTCGGCCTCGCGGCCCATGAAGAGATGATCGAGGTGCGGATCGACGACAACGGTCCGGGCATTCCGGAGGCCGAGCGCCAAGCCGTATTCGAGCCCTTCTATCGCCTCGAGCAGTCACGCAGCCGCGAGACCGGGGGCAGCGGCCTTGGGCTCGCGATTGCCCGCCAGATCGTCGACGCTCACGGGGGCGCGATCGCCATCGCCGCCTCACCGCAAGGCGGTGCACGCATTGCAGTGACCCTTCACGCCGCCTGAGGGTCGGGTCAGGCCGCTATACTGAATCGCTTCCGATCGCCCAAAAATGGGACGCCAAAAGAGCGTCCGTAGACGCCCTGCAGAAATGGGGCGGTAAGCAATGATTGATAACATTGCGCCGGTTTTGGCGAGAGCACCCCGTTTCCATGAGTACGCCGCACGAGAGTAGAGCCGGGCACGCGCCGGGCAGCGTCCCGCAATTCATGAACGGCAATCAACTTATTGCTGCCGTCGCTTGCGTTGTATTCGCGGTCGCCATGCCGGCCCTCTCCTCGGACGCCTTCACCGTGGGCTCAGTCCTGCTCTCTCTGGTCAAGGCCTCGCTGCTGACCGCCGCCGTCTCGGCGCTCCTCCACTACTGGATCGTGAGCCCGTTCGTCGCTGAGACCCGCCGTGCCGAGAAATCGCTCGCCATAGCCTTGCGGAAAAAGGAGGCGGAAGCCGCCGAGCTCGCCGCGACGCTCGCCCATAAGGACGTGCAGAGACAGGTGCTGGGCCTCCACGCCGCGGTCTCCGAGACCGACGCCGACGGACGCATCACCTATGTCAACTCCGAGTTCGCTCGCCTCACCGGTTACGCGCCTCACGAAATTATCGGTCAGACGCACCGCATCCTGAACTCGGGCACACATTCCTCCGAGTTTTGGCGAGACATGTTCGCCACAATCGAGCACGACGGCATCTGGAAGGGCGAGGTCTGCAACAAGGCCAAGGATGGCTCGATCTATTGGATCAACGCCACGAACGCCGCCATCAAGGATACATACGGCAAGACCACCGGATACGTCAGCGTCCGCTCGGACATCACGCAAACGATATTGCGCGAGCAGTCCTTGAAGCGCGCCCAGATGGAGCTGCTCGAGACGACAGAGAAGGCCAAGGCAGCAAGCCTCACCAAGTCGAATTTCTTGTCCACCATGAGCCACGAGATGCGCACGCCCTTGAACGGCGTCATCGGCGCGCTCGAGCTCGTCAGTCGCACCGGTCTCGACAAGGAGCAGATTGAGCTCGTCGACATCGCGCTCCAGTCAAGCGAGGCGCTCCTCGTCCACATCAACGACGTGCTCGATTTCTCGAAGATGGAAGCGGGCAAGCTCGAGCTCGACTGGAAACCGTTCGACCTGAACGCCCTCGTCAAGTCCGTGCTCGACATCGTCGCCACCCAGGCCGACGCGCGAGGCAACCGTCTCGAAAGCGAGTGGAAGGGCGCCGTCCCGCGCTACCTCGTCGGCGACCGCATTCGAGTCCGCCAGGTCCTCTTGAACCTCGTCTCCAACGCCAACAAGTTCACGAAGAATGGCTGCATTACCGTGCGCGTTGAGCGCATCGGCGGCAGCGACGAGCGGCCCGACATCGACGTCGGCGTCTTCGATACGGGGATTGGAATTCCGAAGAACCGGCTTAAGGACCTGTTCCAGGAATTCTCCATGCTCGATTCCTCCTACACGCGTCGCACCTCCGGCACCGGCCTCGGTCTCGCCATCTCGAAGCGCCTCGTCGAGGCAATGAACGGCAGCGTCGGCGTCAACAGCGTCGAGGGCGAGGGCAGCCACTTCTGGTTCAAGCTTTCGCTTGCGAGCCTGCTTGATGCGCCCTCGCAGGAAACACCCGTCATCCGCAAGTCGTCCGCGGCAGTGCGCAAGCTCAACATCCTCGTCGTCGATGACAACGCGACCAACCGCATCGTCGCCACCCGCATGCTCGAAAGCGAGGGCCACGAGATCGCAACCGCCAACAACGGCAGAGAAGCTCTCGAGGCGGCAAGCAGCACGCGCTACGACGCCATCTTCATGGACATCTCGATGCCCGAGATGGACGGCATCGAGGCAACCGCGCGCATCCGCGAGCTGCCCGAACCGTTCCGCTCCGTTCGCATCGTGGCCCTGACCGCGAACGCCATCGCCGGCGACCGCGAGCGGTTCCTGGCAGCCGGCATGAACGACTACCTGACCAAGCCGATCCGCCGCGCCGACATCGAAAAGCATCTTGCCTTGATCGTCGATGCCAGGAGCAGCGAGGAAAGCGCACCCGCGCCCACTCAGCCACTCGCCGCCGCAGGCGGCGAAGAGCTTGCCGCCCTCCTCGATGTGTCCGAGCTGGAAAGTCTTGCCGCTGCGACATCGCCCGAGGTCGTCCCCGTTGTCGTCGAGGAATACCTGCGGGAACTATCGGGACGCCTCGAGCAGGCGCTCGCCGCCATGCGCTCGAAGAACTTCGACGACCTGAAGAAGGTCACGCACGCCATCGCGGGCGCGAGCGCCAGCACAGGTGCACAGCGTCTGCGCGAGATCGCCAAGGGCATCGAACTCGACTGCATCGCCGGCAACCGCGAGCGTGCTCTTGAGCACGCAAACAATCTGCCCGGCGTCATCAGCATGACGGAAGCGGCATTTCGCAAGCATCTTGCAGGCATAGCCGGCGGCCCGGTCGCGAATGAAAAGGTCTCAGCGGCCTAGGCGCATCTCGCGCCCTGGCGGGAATTCATGGGGGTAAAAACATGGCAATCGTAATCGTCGACGACAGCCCGACCAATCTAGCGGTTTTGAGAAGCCTCTCTGCCAACGTCTACAAAGGCGAGGCCAAGGCGTTCACGAATGCCCGAACCGCCGCGGATCATCTCGCCGGTAACGCCGCCGACCTCATCGTCGTCGACTATTCGATGCCGGATCTCAATGGCGTCGACTTCATCCACGAGGTCCGCGGGCATGCCCATCACAAGGCGACGCCGATCGTCATGGTCACGCATTCGGCGGATCTCGCCGTCCGCGCCCGCGCGCTCGAGGCCGGCGCTACGGATTTCCTGAACAAGCCGGTCGATGCCATCGAGTACAAGGCGCGCATCAAGCACCTGCTGTCGCAGAAAGAACTCGCGCCGTCGGGCAGCATTTGAACGAGCTCTCCATATCTGGCTAGCGCACAGCCTTGTCGAGGTTCAGCGCCTGATCGAGGCCTTTGACGCTGTCGAGCCCCTTGACGCCCGACAGCACGGCGCCGTCGAGATCCGCGCCCGTGAAGTCGGCGCCCGCGAGATTGGCACCTGAAAAATCCACTTTCGACAGGTCCGCCTCCGCCAGGATCGCACCCTGGAGATCGACGCCGACGAGACGCGAGAACGTCAGCACCGCGCGCGTGAAGTTGGCGTGCCGCAGCGTCGCGCCCGAGAAGTCGCACGACTTCAAAACGTTTCGCGGCAGCGTGACCAGCGTCCCTTGCCCTGGCCGCGCTTCGAGCGGACTGAAATCGGCGTAGGTCAGGTCGGCCCCGCGAAAATCGGCGCCCGACAATTCTGCCTGAACGTGAATGCCCGTGAGGTTCGCTCCCGCGAAGCGCGGCGCGTCCGAGAGCTTGTTCTCCATGTCGGAGTAGACGGTCGGGCGCAGGATCGTCGTGCCCCTGAGGTTCGCCCCCGACATATCGGCGCGGATGAGCACGGCACGATCGAGGCGGGCACCCGAGATGTCCGCCCCCTTGAGGTTGGCGCCCGTGAGATCGGTGCCGTAGAGATCCGTCTTATCGAGGCGCGCCTGCTTGAAGTCGAGGCCGGAGAGATCGAGGTAGGTGAGATCGCGCCCCGAATAGTTGAGCTGCTCTCCCGGCAGCGCCTTGAACAATGCCTGCGTGATCTCGCGCGCCGTGAAGTCCGCGTCCGGAGACACATTCTCCTCGGCTGCTGCGGCACCCCCGAGGGTGGCCGCGCAAACTGCTAGGGCAAACATGCGGCCGAGTTCGTTCATGTCGAGCCGACGGTGACCTTGGGACCTTCACCTATACATAGATGATTCACACGCCCGGCCAATCTTTCAAGCCCGCTCACGTGGCCCCGAAGCCACCCCCTGTCGGTGTTTTGATGACAATCGCATCCCCCGCCGCAAGCTCGGTCTGGTCTGAGCCCGCAAGCCGCTCGACGCGGCCGTCGCCCCGGCGAACCAGATTTTCCCCGCATTCTCCGGGCTCTCCGCCCTGAAGGCCGAAGGGCCGCACGCGCCGGTAGCCGGAGAGGATCGCGCAATCCATGGGCTCGAGAAACCGGATGGCGCGCTCCGTGCCGTCGCCGCTTTTCCACTTTCCTTTGCCGCCGGAGCCGCGGCGGATCGAGAACTCCTCGACCACGACCGGGTAGCGCAGCTCGAGCACCTCGGGATCGGTGAGCCGCGTGTTGGTCATATGCACGTGCACCGCGGCCGTGCCGTCGAAGCCGGCCCCCTTGCCGTCGACGCCCGCCGGCGAGCCGGAGCAGATCGTCTCGTAGTACTGAACGCGTGCGTTGCCGAAGGTCAGGTTGTTCATGGTCCCCTGCGCCGAGCCGAGACCGCCGAGCGCCGCGAACAGCGCGTTCGTCACGATCTGGCTCGTCTCCACGTTGCCGGCAACGACGGCCGCGGGATAGCGCGGCTTGAGGATCGACCCTTCTGGGATGACGATCTCGATCGGACGCAGGCACCCGGCATTCATCGGGATCGGCTCGTCGACCATCACGCGGAACACGTAGAGCACGGCGGCGCGCGTCACCGGCTCCGGCGCATTGAAGTTTGAAGCCACCGCAGCCGACGTGCCGGTGAAGTCCACCTTTGCCGTCCGCTGCTCGCGGTCCACCGTGACTGCCACCTCGACCGCCCACCCGTCGTCGGTCTCGACACGAAACTGGCCATCCTCGAGCCGCGAGATGAGACGGCGCACGGCCTCCTCCGCGTTGTCCTGGACGTGGCCCATGTAGGCCCGCACGACATCGAGGCCGTGCTCCTCGACCATCCTCGCAAGCTCCGCCTGCCCGCGTGCGTTGGCCGCGACCTGAGCCTTGAGGTCGGCGATGTTCTGCGCCGGATTGCGCGCCGGGTATTTCGCGCCTTTCAAGAGAGCGAGCGTCTCCGCCTCGCGAAAGCGGCCGCCCTCGACGAGCGTGAAGCAGTCGATATAGACCCCTTCCTCCTCGATCGATCTTGGCGCGCGGGCTCATGGAGCCCGGAGCGATGCCGCCGACGTCCGCGTGATGGCCACGGCTCGCGACGTAGAACAGGATCTCGCGCCCGCCCGCGTCGAACACGGGCGTCACGACTGTGATGTCTGGGAGATGCGTGCCGCCGTTGTACGGGGCATTGAGCATGAACACGTCGCCCGGCCGCATCTGCCCCGTTTTCTCGCGGACGATCGTCTCGACCGACCGGTCCATGCTGCCGAGATGAACCGGCATGTGCGGGGCATTGGCGACGAGATTGCCTTGGCCGTCGAAGACCGCGCACGAGAAATCGAGCCGCTCCTTGATATTGACCGATTGCGCCGTGAGCCGCAGCGCCTCGCCCATCTGCTCGGCAATCGCCATGAAGAGATTGTTGAAGACTTCGAGCAGCACGGGATCCGGCTTCGTCCCAAGCGCCTCGCCGCGCCGGGGCGTCACGCGCGAAAGCAGGAGATCATTCCGCTCTGTTACCTCCAACGCCCAGCCGTCCTCGACCACGACGGTCTGATGCGGTTCGATGACGAGCGCAGGGCCGGCGACGCGCTGCCCGATCGCGAGCGTCTCGCGTAGAAGCACCGGCGCCTCGTGCCACGCACCACGCGAGTAAAATCGTGTGCTGTTTCCCTCCCCGCCTTGTTGGCGGAGCGGACAGGGGAGGGGCGAGACGTCCCGACAGCGTCCGTAGGGACTCCCGCCACCCGCCGCCTCCACTTCGATGTGTGCCGCGAAGACGCGCTTCTCCGGCGAGATGAAGCCGAACCGTTGGCCATGCGCCGCCTCGAAATCCCGCACCATGAGGTCTGGCTCGGACAAGGAGAACCGGCAGCGCCGTATCCGTGCCCTCGTAGCGCAGATGCAGAGTGCTCGTGATCGCGATGTCGTCGTGCGCGACGCCTTGATCGAGCAGCTCCTCGGTCACCTCGTTGCCGAGCGACCAGGCCCGGCTCTCGATCTCGTGCATGGCTGCGTCGTCGAGCAGCGCCTTCGATCGACTGCTCGCGGCTGGCGCGCAGGCTCGCGAGCCCGATGCCGTAGGCCGAGAGCAGGCCCGAAAGCGGATGGATGAGCACCGTCTCGATGCCGAGCGTATCGGCGATGAGGCACGCGTGCTGGCCACCCGCCGAGCCGAAGCAGTTGAGCGCATAGCGCGTCACGTCGTAGCCGCGCTCGACCGAGATCTTCTTGATGGCATTCGCCATGTTCTCGACCGCGATGCGGATGAAGCCGTCGGCGACCGCCTCCGGCGTCCGCCCGTCGCCGATCCGCGCGCGAGCTCCGCGAAGGCTTCGCGAACGGCCGCGTCGTCGATCGGCTCGGTCCCGGTCCGGCCCGAACACCGCCGGAAAGAACTGCGGCACGAGCTTGCCGGCCATCACGTTGGCGTCGGTGATCGTCAGCGGCCCGCCGCGCCGGTAGCATAGGGGACCTGGATCGGAGCCCGCGCTTTCTGGCCCGGCGCGCAGCCGGCTGCCGTCGAAAGTGAGGATCGAGCCGCCGCCCGCAGCGACCGTGTGAATGGAGAGTGTCGGCGTTCGCAGACGCACGCCCGCCACCTCGGTCTCGAAGCGCCGCTCGTACTCGCCGGCGAAATGCGCCACGTCCGTCGATGTGCCGCCCATGTCGAAGCCGATGACGCGCTCGAAGCCTGCTGCCCGCGCCGTCTCCGCCATGCCGACGACGCCGCCCGCCGGTCCCGAAAGGATCGCGTCGCGGCCGTGAAAGAAGTCCGCCGACTTGAGCCCGCCGGACGACGCCATGAACAGCAGTTGCGGTCCGCCGCTTTCAGTCTTGAGCGCCGCCGCCACCTTGTCGACATAGCCCTTGAGCACCGGCGAGAGATAGGCATCGGCGACGGTCGTATCGCCGCGCCCGACGATCCTGATGAGCGGCGAGACCTCGTGGCTGACCGAGATCTGCGAGAAGCCTGCCTCGCGCGCGAGCTCGGCCGCCTGTCGCTCATGCTCGGGGTAGGCGTAGGCGTGCATGAAGACGATCGCGACGCTGTCGATGCCGTCGCCGATTGCGCGCTCGAGATCGCGCTTGAGCAGAGCGCCGTATCGAGCGGCGCCTCGACTGTGCCGTCGGCGCGCACGCGCTCTTGCGCCTCCACGACGCGTGCATAGAGCATGTCCGGCTTCACGATGCGCCGCGCGAAGATGTCGGCGCGCGCCTGATTGCCGATCTCGAGCTGATCCTCGAAGCCCGCGCGTGATGACGAGCAGCGTCGGCTCGCCTTTGCGCTCGAGAAGAGCATTGGTGGCGACCGTCGTGCCCATCTTGACGCTACCGATGAGGTGGGCGGGGATCGGCCCGCCGGGCACCCCCGAGGATCTCCCGGATGCCGGCCAGCGCCGCATCGTCATAGGCGCCGGGCGCGGCCGAAAGCAGCTTCCGCGCGATAAGGTTCCCATAAGGTGCGCGGGCAACGATGTCGGTAAATGTACCCCCGCGATCGATCCAGAATTGCCACTTGCCGCTTTCCGCCATCTTCGCTCGCAAGGGTCCGGGAGGCACCAGTCCAAAGGCGGGGCCTCGGACGAAAGCACGAACCAACGCCGCGTCTTCAATGCCTGGGCCAAAGCAGGTATGGGTAGCCATGGTCTGGGAGAAAATCACGAGCGCCATTGGCCTCGGCCCCAACGCCGGCGCACGCGCCGCCGTGGCGGAGCTGCTCGGCCGGCTCGGCCTCGACAAGCTGTTTCGCGCGACCCCGCCCCATCAGAGCGCGGCCTTCACGAGCGCGTTCGTCGCCCTCGCCGCCAAGATGGCCAAGGCGGATGGCGTTGCCGTGCTCGCCGAGAGGGAGGCCTTCGAGCGCTTCCTCGAAACGCCGCCCGAGGACGTGCCGCGCATCCGCCGGCTCTATGACCTCGCCAAGCGGGATACGGCCGGCTTCGAGGCCTACGCCGAGCGCATCGGCCGCCTCCTGCGCGACGAGCCCGGCATGACGAGATGCGTCCTCGAATGCCTGATCTATGTCGCCTGCTCGGACGGCGTGCTGCATCCCGCCGAGGACGAGTTCCTGCGCACGGTGGCCGAGAAGTTCGGCTTGAGCCCCGCCGAGTTTCGCAAGATGCGCGCCCTGTTCGTTCGCGACTCGGAAAGCCCCTACGAAATTCTCGGCATCTCTCCCGATGCGACCGATGCCGAGATCAAGGCGCACTTCCGTAGGCTCGTCACCGAGCTGCATCCCGATCGGCTGATCGCGGCCGGTGCCCAGCCGCCGCTCATCAAGGCCGCGACCGCCAAGCTCGCGACCATCAACGCCGCCTACGAGGACAATTTTGAAAGAGCGCGCGATGGAGAGAGGCCGGCGACGTGATCAAGGAGCCCGACAGCCCGCTCGTCGCCGACCTCCATCCATCGCCCAACATCGAGCCCCGCGCCGGAGGGCAGAAGCCGACCATTCTCCTGCTCCACTACACGGGCCTCCCGACCGCGGCCAAGGCGATCGAGGTCCTGTCGCGGCCCGACTGCAAGGTGTCCTGCCACTACGTCGTCGACGACGATGGCCGCATCATTCAGATGGTCGCCGAGCACAAGCGCGCCTGGCACGCGGGCGTTTCGTTTTGGGCCGGCGAGACCGACATCAACTCCGCCTCCATCGGCATCGAGATCCAGAATCCGGGCCATCAGGGCGGCTATCCGGATTTTCCCGAGGCACAGATGCGCGCCGTGATCGCGCTGTCGCGGGACATCATTGCCCGCCACGCCATCCCGGCGGCGCGCGTCCTCGCGCACTCCGACGTCGCCCCCGCGCGCAAGATCGATCCGGGCGAGAAGTTCGACTGGCCCGGCCTCGCCGAGGCGGGCATCGGCCACTGGGTGCCGCCGGCGCCCCTCGATGACGGCGACCCGGGGCTGGACGAGGACGGCCAGCGATCGCCGAGGCCCAAGCGCTCCTCGCCGCCTACGGCTATGGCGTCGAAACCAATGGCGATTTTCGACGAAGCGACGCGTTCGGTTGTACGCGCCTTCCAGCTTCACTTCCGCCCGGCCGCATCGGACGGCCGCCTCGACCGCTCGACCCTCGACACGCTGGCACGCCTTGTCGCCGCGCTCCCCATGGCCTGAAGCCCGCCTCCGGCCCGACGCGGCGCGGCCCTTTAACCGTCATTAAGCATACCGAGAACTTGTGTCGCGGGCGCACACTCTGGTTTTAAGGCGTGTGCGTGTAGCATTGTGCCGGGCCGGTCCCAACGTGGGCCAGGGAAGACGGGGGACGCGTGCCCCTTGCGTAAATCAAAGGGAAACGGCGCGATGAAGATCGTCATCGCCCCGGACAGCTTCAAGGAGAACCTGACGTCTCTCGAGGTGGCGAACGAGATCGAGGCCGGCCTTAAGCGCGTGTGGCCGGACGCCGAGTACGTCAAGGTGCCCATGGCCGACGGCGGCGAGGGCACCGTCCAGTCGCTCGTGGACGCGACGGGCGGCGAGATCGTGCAGTGCGAAGTGCTGGGACCGCTCGGCGCCAAGGTCCTGGCCTCCTACGGTCTGCTCGGCGGCGGGCGCACGGCCGTCATCGAGATGGCGGAGGCCTCCGGTCTGCCGCTCGTGCCCAAGGCGAGCGCAATCCGCTCGCCGCATCCACCTTCGGCACCGGCCAGCTGATCGCCGATGCCATCCACCGCGGCGTCGAGGAGATCATCATCGGGCTCGGCGGCTCGGCGACCAACGACGGCGGCGCCGGTCTGGCGCAGGCGCTTGGGCGTGCGCTTCCTCGACGCATCGGGCGCGCCCATCGTCGAGCCGCTCGGCGGCGGCCGGCTCGGCGAGATCACCGCGATCGACATGCGCTGGGTCAACCCGGGCTTGCGCGCGTCCGCATGAGCGTCGCCTGCGACGTCACCAATCCGCTGTTCGGCGAGAACGGCGCCTCCGCCGTCTACGGACCGCAGAAGGGCGCCACGCCCGAGATGGTCGAGCAGCTCGACAAGTCATCTCGCCCACTTCGCGTCCATCATCAAACGCGATCTCGGCATCGACATCGCCGAGATGCCGGGTGCCGGCGCCGGCGGCGGCATCGGCGCCGGCGTCATCGCCTTCACCAACGCCGACGCTGAAGCGCGGCGTCGAGCTGGTCGTGGCCGCGACGAGGCTCGAGCGAGCACATGCAGGGCGCCGATCTCGCCATCACCGGCGAAGGCCGCGTCGACTTCCAGACCGCCTTCGGCAAGACGCCGTCGGGCGTCGCGGCGGCGGCGCGCAAGTTCGGCGTGCCGGTCGTGGCCATCGGCGGCGGCTTGCCGACGACGCCGGCGGCGTATTCGAGCACGGCATCGACGGCCTCGAGACGCGCGACGCCGAATGCCATGCCGCTCGAAGTCGCGATCAAGAAATCGCGCCAGTATCTGCAGGACGCCGCCGAGCGCGTCGCGCGCCTGATCGTCATCGGCCAGCGTACCGCCGGGAGCCAAGCCGCAGAGCGACAACCGAAGTCGAGACGAAACCGAAGCGGCGCAAGACCGAACAAGCCGGCCAAATGCGACCTTGCGCGCCAAGAAGCAGCGCGGCCTGACGCAGGCCGCATTCACCCTCTCGGCACGCCGCCACAAGAGCAACTAATGGCGAGGTCGGACTGCTCTACCCGCGCGGCGCGGCCGTCAGAACCTCGACCGCCTTGTCGAGCTGCGGATCGCGCCCGGCAGCGTAGCGCAGGTCGAACGGCACCTCGATCGAGGGCTCGACGCCCTTGCCCTCGAGCCGCTCGCCGTCGACGCTGACGTCGTTGACGGCGACCATGAGGAAGCTGCCGTCCGACAACAGGAAGCCGCGCCCCGCAAGCAAGGCGCCTGCCGTGCGCTCGCCGACGACCTCGCCGTAGCCATACTTCTTGAAGCCGTAAGTCAGCACTTCCTTGCCGCTGCGCGTGCCGCCGTTGATCGAGCAGCGCCACGGGCTTGCGCCACTTGAAGGCCGCGACCGACGTCGTTGCCGCCGCGCTCCGTCATCTTCATGTCGGGGCCGCGCGGATTGAAGATATCGAGATACTCCGGCCTGCGCGCCGCCCCAGCCGTCGCGCAGATCCCAGATGAGCGCATCGGCGTCCTTGAGCTTGCCGGTCGACAGCTCTTCCTCGAGCGCGCCCTGGTAGCGCTGGCTCGCGTAGGACCAGATGCGGATATAGCCGATGCGCCGCCCGCCCGCCTCGATGATGCGCGCCCCGTCGCGGATCGCTCCCTCGAACGCCTTGCCTGGCGCCAGCTGCTCAGGCGTCACCGTGAGCGAGACTTCGGGTCCCTGCGGCTCGCGGCGCACAGAGATCGAGCACGCTCTTCCCGGTCTTGTCGCGGAACGACGCCACGGGCTCGAACGGCTTGCCGTCGACGGAGAGCAATTCGTCGCCGACCTTGAGCCCGCCCTTGTCGCCGGGCAGCCCGGCAAGAACGCCCGAGACGAATGTCTTCCCGTCGACGTCACGCGTGAAGATGCCGATCCCCGGATACGAGATCTTCCCATCCGGAAAATAGCGCGGCAGGTCGTTCCTGAGGCCCCACGAGAAGATGTCGGACGAATTGGTAGTAGGCGGGTTCGGCCGTCGTGGCGTGCAGCATATGCGAGGCTTGAAGCTCTCTCAGCATGGCGTTGATGGCTTGGGAGCGCTCCTTGTCGGTGTTCGCGGCGAGGTACTCACGCCGATGCGCGTCGCCGATCTTGTCCCAGTCGAGCCCCTTGAGATTGCGGTCGTAGAAGTTGTCGCGCACGAGCCGCCAGGCCTCGTCGAATACCACGGCGTTTTGCGCTCGGCGCCTCCGCGCGCGCTGGCCGCGTAAGCGTGGCGGCGAACGCCATCGCGATAGCCAGGATCAGGACCCCCGGCAGCCGCGCTGCGATGTGTGCTCTCAAGGCTCTCCCGTGCATGCCGCCTCCATCTTCAATGGCCCGGCGCTCCCCAACCCACCCATTTCTAAGAGAGATCGCCGCCCGCGGGCATGAATTCTTCTTCATTTTCAGGCGCCTGAGTACCGGCCGCACGCCCCTGTTACCGCGGGAACAGATCGCAACCGGGCTTTGGAGCAATCTGATCACAACGGCGGCCGTGAGCGGACCAGCCGACCGAATTGTAGACGACAGGAAGGCCAGACCGATGTTGCGTACCAATCCCACGTCCCATTCCCATATTGCGCGTAATCCGCCCCCCCATCGCTCGCTGATGCCGATCTCCGGCGCGCGCTCCTGCGAAAGGCGATGGTCTGTCGTGGGGCCTGCTCGCTCACGAGGGGCGCGCGGTTCAATTCGACGCCGACGTCTTCGTCTACGACAGCGGCCGCGAGATCGACGACCTGGACTACATCACGGACTTTCGTCCCGGCGTGGACAAGATCGACCTCTCGCGCACCGACAAGTTCGGCGGCACGGACTTCGACGAGCTCCTTGCCGTCGGCCAATCAGATCGACGGCGACACCGTGATCGACATGGGTCGCGGCTCGCTGACCTTCGAAGGCATCGACGTCGAGGATCTCGACGCAGAGGACTTCATCTTCTGAGCCGACTTTCCGGGTTTATTCACGGAGTTCGCGCTTCGGCTATTGACCGGCCCGCCCGGGACCCCTTATGTCGTCCTGCCAGTCGGCTGGACGGCCGCTGCCGTGCGCGGGCTTCTATGGCCCACTTCAAAGCGCAATCGGTGGAGGAAAGTCCGGGCTCCATGGAAGCAGGGTGGCGGCTAACGGCCGCCGGGGGCGACCCCAGGGAAAGTGCCACAGAAAACAAACCGCCTCGCGAGGCTTCGGCCGAACGCGGTAAGGGTGAAACGGTGCGGTAAGAGCGCACCGCGCTTCTGGCAACAGCAGCGGCACGGCAAACCCCACCCGGAGCAAGACCAAATAGGGGTGGCCTGCGGACCGGGGAAACCGGAGACGCAAGTCCGCTTTCAGACCCGCCACCCGGGTTGGTTGCTCGAGGCGCCCAGCAATGGGCGTCCCAGATGAATGGCCGTCTCGGAGGCAACTCCAGACAGAACCCGGCTTACAGGCCGGCTGGCAAATTTCTCTTCATGCAATCGCGCCGTGCGCGCGAAGCCTTGCACGAGAAATTCACCTTCATCATGCGACCAATGGCGGCGCGAGCGCGTTGCGCCAGTTATGGCAATGTCGCCTCGCGCCGGCGGCTCAGACAGTGCGCTGCGCACCATCTGTCAAGATTGGCCACTAATGTCCGGCACTTAGCCCATCAATACGGATTTACCGTGTAAACAAGCGTGAGGATTGAAATTCCAATGAAAAAATCCCTGAAGACCGCCTGATCTCCCGATCGTCGCCGCGCTCCTGGCAGGTTCTGCGGTCGCATATCGCCGGCAACGAAGGTCGTCCCCGACCGGAAGCTGACCCGGCCGTCGCTGCCCGCCGCCGAGGTCCCTCTACGAGAAGATCTACGCCCACTACGCCCACCTTGGCCGTGACGTCCGCGAGGAGTTCCGCGACGGCCCGTGCAAGATCGAGCGCCATTGGGAGCGCGACGGCGACTACAAGGAAACGCATCCGCTGCCGTGGTCCGCGCGACTAGAGCCTTAGGCCCTGCTGCGCTCTGTTAATGACCGGTAAGGATCTGATGTCTACCATCCGCTCCCGAAGGCTTTGACAGGGCGCAGCTTTCGGCGCCTCATATGCGTCTGCCTTCGGCTTCGTGGAGGATGCGTATCATGAGGTTCGCTTTCACGGCACTTGCCGCGACCTTCCTGTTCGCCTCGCCTGCTCTTGCGGGCGGCGACTGGGACTATGGCGACGACGCGGGTTACGGCGACGAAGATGGCGGCTATGGCGGCGACTACGGCGCCTATTACGAAGGACCCGCCGAGTACTATGCGGGCTTCTATCCGCCGCGGTGGGCCCGCCCGCGCTATTACATGCCGCGCGCCATCCTTCCCTATGAAGTCTATGACCGCGGCGGCTTCCGCTCCGGCTACGCCGCGCGGCTAACCCAATTACGTCGGCGATTGCGAGATCAAGCGCAAATGGCGCCGCGGCCGCTACGTCGAGAAGATCGACTGCGACGACTGAGCCAGCGTGCCGGACCTTCGAGCCGTGACCGTTTTCCGATCAGATGCATGATCTCGGTCAGCCGGAAAGCCTAGCGCGTCAGCACCTCGGCGTTGCTGCCGGCGGCGAGCCATTTCGGATTGAACCAGCGGTCCGCGGGCCCGTCGTAGGGCAGCCGCGTGATGTCCCAGTGCTGGATGAAGCGCGCGTAGACGTCCCACACGGGCGGCCCGCCGCCGACGAACACGACGCGGCCTTCGAATTTCGCCAGCACCTCCTCGGGCTTCATCGACGAGCGGATCACCATCAGCGTCCGATCGCGGCGCGCGAACTCCGGCACGGCGCCGATCGTCTTCGGACCTGCGATCAGCACGTGGCCGCGCGTCATGTCGAAAAAACGCGCGACGTCGGCCTTGAACTCGGGCCGCGGATCGCCTTCCCACGGCAGCTCGCCGTTGAGGCCGAGCTGCCCGCTCATGCCGATGGCGCACATGGAGCGCACGTCAGGCATCTGTCCTCCGTCCTTCCTCGATTGTCCTGCGCCCGCGACCACCAGCGCCTCGCATGCGAGACGTAGTGCACCGGCGCAGCGGGCTCAAGCAAGTCTCGTCTTCGACCGGCAACAGACGCTAATTTCCCGCAAAATCACGAATAAGCTCGACGAGCGCCATCGGCCTCTCGTCCTGCGGCAGGTGATGGCAGCGCTCGAGAACCGCGATGCGGGCATTGGGAAGGGTTCGCGTCAGGCGCTTGCCTGCCCTGAGCGGCACGACCTGATCCCTGCGGCACCAGACGACGAGCGTCGGCTGCGAGATGGTGCGGTAGCGCGCGGCGATCTCGTCGCCCGTCTCGGAAACGATCGAGCGCGCCGTCGCCAGAAACGCATGCTTCGCGCAGCGTTGTCGTAGTAGGGCGCCGCGTAGCCCTTGACGTCTTCCTCCGGAATATCGTCCGCGCCGCCGCGTGCTTCGCGCAGCAGCATGCGCGCCATCAGTCTCGGGCGGAAGCGCCGCGGTCAAGCGCTTCAGGCACTGCCGGGATGTCGATGACGCTCGAGGTGGGACGCGACCGAGCCGCGGCAGGGCCGGCGCGCTGATGATGACGAGGCGGCGAATGCGGCCCGCCTCGCGCACGCTGGGAACGAGCGCGGTCCTGAGCGCGACCGTGCCGCCGAACGAATGCCCGACGACGCACGACGCCCGTGAGCCCGCGCTTCTCCATGAACGCTGCGACCAGAGCGGCCTGGTCGTCGGCGGAATAGGCCTGATCGAGAGGTTTGTCTGAGCGCCCGAAGCCCTTGAGGTCGAGCGCGATGACGCGATGCGTCTCGGCAAGCTCCGAAACGATCTTGCGCCAGGTGAAGATCGACTCGCCAAGGCCGTGCAGCAGCAGGAGCGGCGGGCCCGTCGCCCGTCTCCTCCGCATAGAGCGTGACCGGCTCCGCCCCGGGAGCCGCGACCTCGGTCCGATAGCCGTGCGGCTCCGCTTCGGCCGATCGCACCGGCAGCGCCGCCAAGACGGCAAACGCCAGCCAGAGCCAGCGCCGCCCGATCTTACCCGCGCCCATCGACAAGCGGCCGTTCCCTCTGAAGCGCTGCATCGGCTCGACCTCTATCGGCGCGCGTCTTTTCGGCAAAGCAAGAAACGATGTCCACTGCAATGCGCAGAGCCCCGAACCGCGCGCAGTGCAACACCGTCTTGGCAGTTATGCCGGGTCTGTGGAGAACCAGTCTCACCCTGCCTAATTCCTTAACAATCCATTGACGCCCATAACAAACCATGGCATCCCATAAATGCCCGTCCGCACCGGGCAAGGGCCGTGGTGTGGCGCCTGCTTCGAGAGAGGGCCGAAGTCGAGAGCGACTGCCACGGCCCCGCCCGGAGCGGTCGGTCTTTCAGGCATCGATGTCAAGGCGCCAGGTCTGGTCGCCGGACTGTGAGCACGAGCGTTCCAGTCGGCGTTCAGAAGACGAGGCTCGAAACAGGGGATGGACCGCTTTGTCTCGACATTCACAAACAAGATCGACGCCAAAGGCCGAGTCTCAATTCCAGCTCCCTTCCGAGCCGTGCTCGAGCGCGACGGCTACAGCCAGGGAAGCTCCGGCGGCATCTACTGCTACCCCTCGCTCGACGCTCCGGCGCTCGATGCAGGCGGCGAGAGACTTGCGAAAAAGATCGACGGGCTTCTCGCGGGCCTGCCGGACTATTCGGACGAGCGCGACGAGCTCTCTGTCGCGCTCTACGGCGACGTCCAGGTTCTCGGCATCGACGGCGACGGCCGCATCGTCGTTCCTGAAGGGCCTTCGCCGTCACGCCGGTCTTCGAGATCAGGTCACTTTTGTCGGCCTTGGCGACAAGTTTCAGATGTGGGCGCCTCAAGCCTTCGAAGAGCGGCGCGCAAGGCCCGCGAAAAAGCTCAAGAGCACCGAAAACTTTTCGGCGCGGGGAGCGCCGCCGTCGCGGGGACGGTGGCGACGAGGGAGCACGGGAATGACGCCTCGTCGCGGGGCCGGCCGGGAACCGGACACCGCGATGTGCGGGAGAGGCACATTTCCGTGCTGCTCTCGGAAGTGCTGGAGAGCTGCGCCGGCGGACGGCGAGACATTCATTGACGGCACGTTCGGCGCCGGCGGCTACACCCGCGCCATTCTCGAAGCCGCAGACTGCCGCGTGATCGCCATCGAGCGCGATCCTGATGCCGTGCAGCGGCGGCCAGGCGCTCGTCGCGGAATTCGGCCGACGACTGATTCTCGTCAACGAATTCGGCAACATGGCGGAATTGCCGGAGACGCCGGCTCGAGCATCGACGGCGTCGTGCTCGACATCGGCGTCTCCTCGATGCAGCTCGACGAATCCCGAGCGCGGATTCTCCTTCCTGCGCGACGGTCCGCTCGACATGCGCATGTCGCGGACGGGCCTTCGGCCGCCGACGTCGTCAACACCATGGACGAAGAAGATCTCGCCAACATTCTCTATGAGCTCGGCGAGGAGCGGCGCTCGCGCGCCATCGCGCGGACGATCGTCAAAGCGCGCGGAGACGCGCCCATCACGACGCACGACAGCGAGCTGGCGGACATCGTCGAGCGCGTTCTGGGCCGGGCGCGCGGTCGACGAGAAGCATTCGGCGACGCGCACGTTCCAGGCGCTGCGCATCTACGTCAACGACGAGCTCGGCGAGCTCGAAGCGCGGCGCTCATGGCGGCCGAGCGCATCCTCGAAGCCCGGCGGACGGCTCGTCGGTCGTCACCTTCCACTCGCTCGAGGACCGGATCGTGAAGCGCTTCCTGCCAGGCGCGATCCGGCAAGGAAGAAGGCACGTCTCGCGCTACCTGCCGCAGCAGCTGACGGCCGCGCGCCCAGCCCAAGTTTCCGAATTGTTAACCCTCGCGGATTAACACCTTCTAAAGGTGAATTAGACGTAAACCCGCGCGCGCGATCGGCACGGCTCAGATCCGCCGTCAGAACCGACGCGCCGGCCTGGCCGCGACGGACTAGCGTCGTCCGCCTGTTCGCACGCAACGCCGGGTGTACTGCGAGGAGCACGTTCATGCACATGCTCTCGATCTCGCGGCCGCTTTCTGGCCCTCTCGAGCGCATTTCTCCTGTACGGCCTCAACTACGAGACGCGCCAGCTCGAAGCGCGCGTCAACGCGCAGGAGCGCGTCGCCGACGGAGGCACGCTCCGACATCGCCATGCTCAAGGCCGAGCGCGCCCATCTGGCGCGTCCCGAGCGCATCGAGCCGCTTGGCGCGCGGGCTCGGCTTGCGCCGCCTGCCGAAAACCAGCTGGCCCGCGACGAGCCTGGCACAGGCGTGGTCACCGGATCGACTCGTCGCTAGGTGCATCCTGGCGGCCATCGTCTCCATCACGCAAGTGCCCGCACGGTTCGCCGGCGCGGCGCACCGCGTTCGACGCGCAGCGCGGTCGCGCGCTCCCAGCGGCGAGGACCACCGTCGTCATGCTCGGCATGGGTCTTGCGTTCGCGTCGTCGGCGGCCAGCTCGCTACGCCTCGCCGTGAGCGGCGGCAGCGACATCGTGGCGACGCTGAACGAGCCGCATCGCCCAGAGCTTCGCGCGCCCCGACATCGTGGATCGCGGCGGCCGCCTGCTCGCGACCGACGTCGAGATGCCGTCGCTGTTCGCGGATCCGTCGCTGTCAGAAGCCGCGACGAAGTCGCCGAGACAGCTGTCCTCCGTGCTCCCGGGCCTCGACGAGGCCGAGCTGCGGCGGCAGCTCGAGGACCGCACGCGGCGCTTCGTCTGGATCCGCCGCGGCTTGTCGCCGAAGCTGCCCAGGCGGTGCACGATCTCGGACTTGCCGGGCCTCGCCTTTCGCGACGAGCTTCGGCGCGCCTATCCGCTGGGACGGCTCGCGGGCCACGTGATCGGCCACGTCAACGTCGACAACCGCGGCGTCGCCGGCATCGAGCGCCACATCGACGACGCCGATCGGCGTCGAGGCCGTCCATGGCGCAACGCTCTCGTGCCGACGCGCCGTGCGCCTCTCGCTCGATATCGGCGTCGCAGCACAGCCTCGAGGACGAGCTCGCCTCCGCCATGAGCCGCTACGAGGCCAAGGGTGCCGCCGGCCTCGTCATGGACGTCACGACCGGCGAGATGCTCGCCGCCGCCTCGCTCCCGGGCGTCGATCCGTCGCGGCCCAGCGAAAGCCTCGAGCGCGACCGCGTCGACAAGATCTCGGGCGGCGCCTACGAGCTTGGCTCGATCTGCAAGATCGTGCACGCTGGCCATGGCGCTCGACGGCGGCAAGACGAGCCTCGATGCCATGGTCGACGTCACGCAGCCGCTCACCGCCGGCCGCTTCACGATCACCGACACGCATCCCTCGAGCCGGCCACTGAGCGTGGCCGAGGTCTTCATTCATTCCTCGAACATCGGCGCCGCGCTCCTGGCGCTGGATGTCGGCGCCGGGCGCCAGCAAGCCTTCCTGAAGAAGCTTGGGCTGCTCGCACCCTGAAGCACCGAAGCTCGGCCCCGTTGCGCCGCGCCGATCGCCCCGAGCGCTTCGAGCGCACCGAGCAGATCACCGTCGCCTACGGTCACGGCCTCGCCGTCGCCCCGATCCAGTTTGCCGCCGCCGTCGCCGCACTCATCAACGGCGGCAAGCGCGTCGAGCCGACGTTCCTGCGCCGCTTCGCGGAAGCGTCCCCCGATCGGCCGCGTGTCGTCCGCGAGACGAGCGCCAAGATCAACGAGCTTCTGCGCCGCAACGTCACCGACGCGCACGGCACCGGCAAGCGCGGCGAGGTGCCGGGCTATCGCGTCGGCGGCAAGACCGGCACCGCCGAGATGCCGGGCCGCGGCGGCTACCGCGAGAAGGCGGTCATCGCCTCGTTCCTCGCCGCCTTTCCCATGGACGCGCCGAAATACCTGGTCCTCGTCTCGCTGTTCGAGCCCAAGGGCACGCAGGAGACGGCGGGCGAGATCCTGGCCGGCATGAACGCCGCGCCAACGGCCGCCGCGTCATCGAGCGCATCGCGCCGATGCTGGGCGTGGTGCCTGTCGGGCCGCTCGCGTCGGCGGCGCAGTGATCGCAGTATCCACAATCTTAAGACGCTGCACGGGCTATCCGAGCATTATCGTTACAATGAGATGATTGGTGCGGACGGAGGGACTCGAACCCTCACGGGGTTGCCCCCTCAGGATTTTAAGTCCTCTTATCTAGAGTGGTGCGAGCGGCCGGACTTGAACCGGCATGTCCTTGGAAGGACGAGGGGTTTTAAGCCCCTTGCGTCTACCGTTTCGCCACGCTCGCTTTTGCACGACGGCGCACTTTTCGCGCAAATTTACACTGGTTTTTGCACGATCTGTCGAGCGCCGCCTGTCTCACAGGATTTAGAAGTTCAATCACGTTCGGTGATGCTAGAAGCGGCACGCATCAGCGATCTGCCTCTTGGTCAGCTTCAGAAGAGTGGCATCAAGCTCTGAAGTTACTTCCCGCCAAGAGCGAGCGAGCATCATGACGATGCTCGCCATAATGCGCCAGTGGTCTGGATCATCGCCGTGAGGTGTCACCTTCAGTTTCGATCTTGCCTGAAAGCGCATCCACCGCCAGCCACTCTCTCCCTTGCGCCTTTCCTCGAAAGATCGTCGGCTGGCCATGCGCCATGGGTGTCCGAGCTTTGCCAGCATACTCGGCGACGGTGTCGAGAGTTTCGTGGGCTCATCTTCACTAAATCCACGTCCAACACTTCATGAAGCATGTCGATGGCGGATCGAAGCGCGTCGAGCTTACCCATTGTCCCGAACATTGGCCGTTAGGCAGGCGGCGAGCGTCGATCGACCGAAATACGATGGGGACCAAGTATCAAGCTCACGCTCCAGCACGCCCCACGCCATCACGAGCGAACCCATGTTCCGCTCGGTCTCGGAACAAAACTCCATCTCAGGCAAATCTGCCGATATCCGGGGCTTGCTCATTTGACCATCCGCGCGAACACTGGGCACATCCACTGGCAGTATCAAGGCGCGTAGGCACACTTGTGGAATGACTATGCTTGCGCGGCAATCGTCAGCTCAAAAATTGCACAGCATTTTTGCACAAGACACTCTAGGTCGTTGATTTCCTGGCAACTCGCACAGGATTAGTTGTCGTGTGAGGCTTTGTTCGCGCGTCGAAAAACCCTTGCGCTTGTGCCAATTGTTGATCGGACACACAGGATTTGCAGCAGGATTTTAAGTCCTGTGTGTCTACCAGTTCCACCACGTCCGCTAGACCATGATCGCTTCGAACCCTATCAGTCCGAAGCGTGAAATCATTGGTCTCATCAAAGAGCTAGAGCGCGATTGCGATTCAATCAAACCCAATCGCGCTATAGCGTGAGCGGGCGCCTTTATGCGCCGACAGGCCCGCCAAGACAATCTCCCCCGCGCGCCAATCCCTAACCTCTCACGGCGCGCGGCGCGCCATGCCGGATCGCGGCGAGCAGCAGCACGTAAAGCATCGTGGCGTTGAGGATATGCCACAGGAAGTGCGTGCCGAGAGGGTGCCCCATGAAGCGCGACAGGTCGCAGATCTCGAGATCGACGCTGCGGAAGCCCATGGACACGAGCAACATGCCCGCCGCGAGCGCGAGATAGCGCCACGCGGGATGTCGCTGGATCGCGAGCACGAGCGAAAGCCCAGCGAGCGCCGCGAAAGCCGGCATGTAGCCCATGGTGCCGTTGAGGCACGGCCCCTGTGCCGCCTGCGTCACGCTGAGGAGCCCGGTGCCGCATTGCACCTTGCTCGCAAGCTGGAGCGACCAGGCAAACGCGCCTATTGCCAATGCGATCCAGATCCAGCCCAGCGCCAGAAACCGGCGCAGCGTGTAGGCGAGATAGGAGAGCATGAAGATGCCGATCGGCACCGTGTCCGCGTAGGAGGCCCACCGCGTCGCGTAGGTGTGAAAAAGAAAGCTGCCGATCCCCATCACGAACACGAGCGCGACCAGCAGCGGCTCCGCTATGCTGGGTGTGCGCCCAGGCCGCCGCGCGAGCTCAACGGCGGCCAGCACGGCCGCGATGAGAAAGGCCCCGTTCGTTGCCGCATTGAGCGGCTCGGCCCAGAACGATCCGTCCTGGCCGCGCTCGCAATAGCGGAAGATCTGATCGTCCCAAGCCATGCGCCTCTCTCCGCCCACCCACGACGCCGAGCCGCGCATCGTCGCCTTGCGCCGGGAGAAACCGGGCGCTTCTCTTGTGCGGAAGCTATCAAGCAGGGAACAACACCAAGATGTTGGCTGGAATGTGCAGGCGATCAGCTAAGCGGCCAGCTGCCGCACCAGCGAGGGGGTCCGGCAAATGCGATCAGAGATCAGCGTGCTCGCCCGCTGGAGCTTGCGCGGGCTTCGCCGCGCTGGCCTTCGCGGCGCGCCGCATGAGCGACAGGAGCTCGTCGGGTTTGTCCACGTCGGCTGAATAGCGGTACTGCGGATTGGCGCTCTGCAGCTCGTGCAGGATATCGCCTTCCGAGTTGAGAAACACCGTCCGCGGCACGTACCCGCCGTCGGGCGCGAACGCGCCGTTGACATCCGGCTCCTTGTCGACGTCGACGAGGATCATGACCAGATCGCGCGAGGCCGCAACGATGGCCGGGTCCTTGAACACCGCGCGGAAATGCCGGCAGACCTGGCACCACGTGGCGTGGAAGACGATCAACACCGGCTTTCCGGTGCTGACCGACTCCTTGACCCCCGTCCCCATGTCGCGCCACGCGATCGCGGGGCCGTTCCAGGCGTCCCCAAGCTCGGGCATCCGCGCCGACGCGGGCACCGCGAGAACGAGAAGTGCGAAGAAAAGGAGGCGGGAAAGCTGTTTCATTGTGCACATGGGCTTTGCGAATACGGGACGCTGTTTTCGCTTCTCTACGCGGCCAAGGCAAGACCGGATCGACAATTGGGCAAATACCGGCGCATAGCCCTTGAGGACGGGGCACGGCACGTGCCCGCAGGGCCCTGCAAACCTTGGGCGTGAAATTGAGAAAGCCACGCTATATATGCGCCTGACGATGACAAGCGATCCCGACCCTTCCCGCATGAGCCAGCCGTCCACACCCGTAATCCTCGAGCACGCCAGAGATCTGCTCGGCCGCTACGACGTGCTGTTCTGCGACGTGTGGGGCGTCGTCCACGACGGCTACCGCGCGTATCAGACCGCATGCGATGCGCTTCTGCGTTTTCGCGAGGCGGGCGGCACGGTCGTGCTCGTCTCGAACGCGCCTGTTCCCGCCCACCGCGTCGCTTCCATGCTCGACCTCCGCAAGGTGCCCCGCGACGCCTGGGACACGATCGTCTCCTCGGGAGCGATCGCCCTCGCTCACATCGAGGAAAAGCGCTACGCGCGCGTCCACTATGTGGGACCTCGCGATCGCGACGCGGCCTTCTTCGAGAAGTCGCGGGCCCAGCCGTCGCCGATCCGAAGCATCAGAGGCTCTCGTCTGCACCGGGCTCAATGACGACGTGAACGAGACGCCAGAGGACTATCGCCCACTGCTCGAAGCGGCTTTTTCGCGCGAGCTCCCGTTCGTTTGTGCCAATCCCGACCTTGTCGTCGACGTCGGCGGCCGGCTCTATCCCTGCGCCGGCGCCTTGGCGGATCTTTACGAGCGCATGGGCGGCCACGTGTTCTGGGCCGGCAAAGCCCCACCCCGTTGCCTACGCCACGGCCCATGCCGAAGCCGAGCGCATCCGCGGCGCGACCGTTGCCCGCGAGCGCATTCTCGTCATTGGCGATGCGCTGCGGACCGACCTCGCGGCGGCGGAGAACGCCGGCATAGACGCGCTATTCATTGCCGCGGGCATTCACCGCGCCGAGACCATGGATGGCGAGGGATTGTCTTCGGAGAAGCTGGCAAGTTTCTTCACGCCCGGCAAGCCGCGCGCGCTTGCGGCTATGCCCATCCTCGCCTGGTAATCGCGGATGCGCGGCTGGCCGGTCCAACGCTACGTTCGCTGAATGACCGCGATGATGATGAGCGTGCAGGCCCCGGCAACGAACCCAAGCGCAAAGCCCGCTATGAATGTGCCCATGCGGTAAGCCTTTATTAACGCAATCTATGGTTGTATAATGACCGACGCCGGCAACTCACGCGATGGAAAAGTCTCAAATCGCGAAGAGTATTTCCAGATTTCCACAACCTTTGCGGGTATTGCGTAGGCCGACGTGGAAATCAACCGGCGCCCTCGCAGCCGGCCGGCCTCATGGTGAGTTCCACCAGCCACGGGGCCGGTCCGCTCTGCCGGAAATCGTCACAGCTTGTGCGACATGCGCCGCCGCTTCGTCTCGAGGTAGCGCTTGTTGTGCGGGCTCGGGCTGATGATGAGGGAGATCTGCTCGACGACCTCGATGCCGTGCTCCTTGAGCGCATCGACCTTGGCCGGATTGTTGGTCATGAGCCGGATCTTCTCGAATCCGAGATCGGTCGAGAATCTGCGCCGCGAACTCGTAGTCGCGCGCATCGATCGGCGCGCCCTGCTCGAGGTTGGCATCGACCGTGTCGAGCCCCTGATCCTGCAGCGCATAGGCCCTGATCTTCTTGAAGAGGCCGATTCCGCGCCCCTCGTGATACGGCAGATAGATGAGCACGCCGTTCGGCGTCTTCGTGATGCGCTCGAGCGCCGCCTCGAGCTGGGCGCGGCAGTCGCAGCGCAGCGAGTGGAAGATATCGCCGGTGACGCAGCCCGAATGCACGCGGACCGTCGCGATTTCGCCGGCAGCCGCCCCAACCCCGCGATGGATGAGCGCCATGCCCTGCGTCGCTTCCTCGCAGCCCTGGTAGGCGCGCGCCTCGAGCATGACCTCCTGGCCCTGGAACTCGATGGGCAGGATGGTTTGCGCCGACCAGTCGATGTCGAGCTTTCGCGATTTGACGTTAGCGGCCGTCATTAACCTCTCCAGGAGCGCCGCGCGCTTGCGCGACCCGCATATGCGCGGTTTTTCGGCGTCTCGTCAAAGCTTAGCCCACGTATCGGGCAGCGTCACGGACCGGCGCCAAAAGACACTAACCTAGGACGCCGCGCCGCGTTGGACTGCGACAGCAAGCCACCCTATATGTCGTCGTCAAATCAATCGGGGTGGCGCGTCGATGCCGTTTCTGCTTCTCGCCTTGCTGTTCATCCGTCCTCTCGCCCTCACGACCCGCTCAAGCTCTTCCACTCCTTGAGAAAGCCTCCGTCGAAGCCTCTGTCGATGCGCTCCTTGCGCGCATGACGCTCGCCGAGAAGATCGGCCAGCTCAATTTTCCTTCGATGGCCTTCCCGCCCGACGAGCAGCTCGAGCAGGTCCGCAACGGCCGCATCGGCGCCATGCTCAATGTGGCCAACAGGAAGCATATCGAGGCCTTCAGCGAGGCCGCGCGCTCTTCGCGCCTCGGCATACCGCTCCTCTTCGGCATCGATGCCGTCTATTCGTTCCGCACCACATTTCCTCCGCCGATCGCGTGGGCTGCCACCTGGCGCCCAAAGCTCGCCGAGGCCGCTGCCGAAGCCATTGCCCGCGAGACATCCGCCATCGGCGTGAACTTGACGTTTGCGCCGATGATCGACGTGTCGCGCGATCCCCGCTGGGGGCGCGTCATCGAGGGCGCGGGCGAGGACGCCTTCCTCGGCGCGGCCTTCGCGGCAGCGCGCGTCAAGGGATACCGCGCGGGCGGCCTTGCAACCGCGGCCAAGCACTTCGTCGGCTACGGCGCCCCGGAGGGCGGCCGCGACTACAACGGCTCCCAGATCTCGATCTCCGAGCTGCACGACCGCTATCTTCCGCCGTTCAAGGCCGCGATCGAAGCCGGCACCGACACGGTGATGGCCTCCTTCAACACCATCAATGGCGTGCCGGTGACCGCCAACCGGGCGCTCATCACCGATCTCCTCAAAGGCGAGATGGGCTTTCGCGGCATCGTCATGTCCGACTTTGCCGCCATCGGCGAGCTCATCAATCACGGCGTCGCAGCCGATCTTGCCGAAGCCGCCCGCAAGGCGATGCTCGCCGGCATCGATCTCGACATGGAAGGCAAGGCCTACGACAAGCATCTCGAAGCCGAGCTCGCCGCTGGCCGAGTGCCGATCGCGGCCATCGACGAGGCCGTGCGCCGCATCCTGCGCGTGAAATTCAGCCTCGGGCTTTTCGAGACGGACCCCAACTCCGCCCTGCCCGAGATCGACGAGGCAAGCGTGCGCAAGACCGCGCGCGAGGTCGCGCGCGAAAGCTTCGTCCTGCTCAAGAACGAGGCCGCCGCCTTGCCGATCGGCCCCGACACCCGCGTGATCGCCCTTATCGGCACGGCGGCCATGTCCGTCAACGACCACTCCTGGTACGGGCCCGCCGGCTATGCGAAGCCGCAAACCGAAACACTGCTCGCCGCCCTCGAGAAGAGGATGAGGCCCGGCCAGCAGCTTCGCTATGCCAAGGGCTTCGCCGACGACTGCGGCCGCGCCTTCGGCGACAAGAACGACGCGCTCGCCGCCGCGCGCCGCGCCGATCTCGTCATTCTTGCTGTGTCCGAGGACTGCGACGTCTCGGGCGAAGGCGCTTCCCGCACCGATCTCGGGCTCTCAGGCGTGCAGCAGGACATGCTCGAAGCCCTGGTCGAGACTGGCCGCCCGGTTGTGCTCGTTGTCGAGACGGGCCGCCCACTGACACTCGGCTACGCTGCAAAGAACACCGTCGCCATCCTCATCGCTTGGCATCCTGGCACCGAAGGCCGCATTGCTCTGGCCGAGGTCTTGACCGGCGAGGTTTCGCCTTCTGGCAAGCTGCCGATGACGTTCCCGCGCTCCGTCGGCCAGATCCCGATCGCCTACAATCCGCTGCCGACGAGCCGGCCCTCGACGGGCAACCGCTACACGACGGGCTACCTCGACGAGGACGTGACCCCGCTTTATCCCTTTGGGCACGGGCTCGCCTACACGAGCTTTGCCTACTCGAACCTCGCGCTGAGCTCGCCGCGCATGACGCGCGACGGCAAGATCGAGGTCAGCGTCACGCTCGAGAACACCGGCAAGCGTGCCGGCAGCGAGGTCGTGCAGCTCTACACGCGCCAGCTCGTGGCATCGCGCTCGCGGCCGATGCGTGAGCTGAAAGGTTTCGAGAAGGTGTCGCTGTCCGCCGGCGAGAAAAAAACCGTGCGCTTCCGCCTCACGGCATCCGATCTCGCGTTCCACGACGACCAGGGACGCGCCGTCGTCGAGCCAGGCCCGTTCAAGCTCTTTGTCGGCGGCAGCTCGACCGCCGATCTATCGGCACCCTTCGCGATTGCCGCGCAATAACGGCGACAATCAGCGCTTCGTCGCAATCTGATGGTTCTGGACACCGATGGGCCCGAGCTTTGGCCGCGCACTGGAAATGACGCCGGTGTTGACGCCGGCCCATCCGATCTCCCCGGAAAGACGCCCGTACTCGATCTTGGGGCACCGGTTCATGACCACGGTGAGACCCGCGGCCTCGGCCAGCGCCGCGGCCTCGTCGTTGCGCACGCCGAGCTGCATCCAGATCACTTTGACGCCGAGCTTGTCCTTGAGCGCGATCGCCTCGCGCACGATCTCGAGCGCGGCTTCCGAGTTGCGGAAAATGTCGACGACGTCGACCGGGCCCGGCACGTCGGCCAGTCGCGCATAGACCTTCTGGCCGAGGATCTCCTGCCCCGCGATGCCCGGGGTTCACCGGGATCACGCGTGTAGCCCTTGGCGAGCAGATACTTCATCGCGAAGTAGCTCGGCCGGCTCGTGTTCGCCGACGCGCCGACGAACGCGAACACGCGCACGGCGCCGAGAATGCCGGCGATGTAGTCGTCGCTATAGCTGTCGTGGTTCATGACACTGGGCGGCAGGCAGCTGCACGCGGCCCGCATCGTCGAGCGGAAAGAACGGGTTGTAGGCGACCTCCCACAAGTGACCGTCGGGATCGGCGAAGTAGCCGGAATAGCCGCCCCAGAAGGCCTTCTGCCCGGGCTTCACGAGCTTCGCCCCGGCCGCGACGGCTTCGGCCAGCACGCCGTCGACCTCGGCCTCGCTGTCGTACATTGTGCGCGAGCGCGACGCCCGAGAAGCCCGGCGCGCTGTCTTCGACCTTCGCATCCTCGGCCAGCGCGCCGCGGCCGAACAGAGCGAGCACGACGCCGCCTGCCTCGTAGAACACGACGTTGCGGATTGCTGGCACTCGACGCGCTTGAAACCGAGCTTGTCGTAGAAGGCGCGCGCGCGAGCGATGTCGGCGACGCCGAGCGTCACGAAGCTGAGACGCGGCTCCACTGGCTCAACAGCCCTTCCACTTGGGCTCGCGCTTTTCGACGAAGGCGCCGATGCCCTTCCTCGGCATCGCGATACATCATGTTCTCGACCATGACGCCCGCCGCATAGTCGTAGGCCTCGCGCAGCGCCCATCTCGAGTTGGCGGTAGAAGGCCTCCTTGCCGATAGCGACCGTCGCGACGGACTTGGACGCGATCTGGCGCGCCATGGCCAGCGCTTCGTCGAGCACGCGGGCCTCCGGCACGACGCGATTGACGAGACCGTAATCTCGCGCCGCATCCGCCGACAGCATCTCGCCGAGCAGCAGCATCTCCATCGCCTGCTTGCGCGACACGTTGCGCGACAGCGCCACCATGGGCGTCGAGCAGAAGAGCCCGATGTTGACGCCGGGCGTCGCGAACTTCGCGCTTCGCCGCGGCGACGGCGAGATCGCAGGTCGCGACGAGCTGGCAGCCGGCGGCCGTCGCCGTGCCCTGCACGGCGGCGATGACCGGCTTCGGACAGGCGACGATCGACTGCATGAGCAGCGCAGCAGGCACGCATCGTCTCGGCGTAGAAGCCGTGACCGCCGTCAGCGTCGGCGCGATGCGCCGCAAGCTCCTTGAGGTCGTGCCCGGACGAGAACGCCGGCCCGTTCGCCGCGAGCACAATCGACGCGGACATCGCGGGTCCGCCGGCAGCGTCCGCGAGCGCGGCCGATAAGCGCCGCGATCATGGCGCGCGACAGGCTGTTGCGCGTCTGCGGGCTGATTGAGCGTGAGCAGGGCGACGCCTGGCTCGGGCCGCTCGACGAGTAGCAGCGCTTCGTCGCTCCGCTTGCTCGAGCGTGTCCGATGCCTGCTTGCGCACCGATCCGCCATGCGAACACGATCCGCGTTTACTTCGAGCCCGGTGCGCCGGCTTGCCTTCGCCCGGCACGGCCTCGCCGCTCGGCGCGCTCTCGCCGCCCTCCTCGGGCATCAGCGTCTCGAGCTCGGCGATGTGCTTCTTCACGACGTCGACGTTGCTCTTTGTACTTCAGCGGCTGAGCCGCGGCGATCTCCTGGGTCAGATCGTCGATCGCGAGCTTCTTGTCGTCGGCGGGGATCGATCGTCGTCGGCCTTGATCTCCTCGAGCTCCTTCTTCATCTTCTCGACCGGATCGGTGTAGTTGCCGCTCGCGCGGTCGAGACCGTCGAGCACGATCGTGATGTTGGCTCCCGACATCCTCGAACTCGGCGAAGCTCGCGAAGCCGTGCTTCTTGGCGACGTCCTCGAGCTGCTTCTTGAGCCCGTCGTCCGGCTTCTCGCCGCCTTCGACGAGCTTGCTCGACAGCGGCGCGAAATCCTTCTGCGCGGTCGATGAAGGACTGTCACCTGCTTCTCGCTGAGCTGAACCTGCTTGAATTCCTGAGCCGACGCGGCGGCGCCGAGCGCCCATAGCCCGGCGCACAAGCGCGAGCAGCGAGCGTCGTGGATCTGCCGTCTAAACGTCCGCATACAAGTTGCCTCCTCGGATGTTGCGCCTGAATGCCCGGCCCTGATTCGAGAGCGCGAGCAGAAACCAAGACTGAGACGGTTCTAAGAAGGCGATCCGTCGCTTTGAACGTCGTTCGCCGGCACCTGCGGAGCCTGCGCCAAGGCTCTAGCCGCTCCCGTGCGGTACCGGCAAGACTATCTTCGCCCGGACGCAAGGCGTGCTCACCCGAGCCGGACAACGCGGAACAGCGCGGTTACAAGTTTCGCGGAGCGCTATGGATGTATTAGCGGTAATATATAACCACACTGAGTGGTAATATATTACCATTAAATTAGTAATGCTGTTATTTCTCGATATTATTCGAGTAATTGAGCTTAGAATTTGACACCATTGCGCGGATCGATCTATGCGACTCACCACTCGACGCCGCCGCATGTCCGAATGCCGAGTTGGCCGCAGCGTATCCAGTCGGTCCGCAAACTCATAACGGCAGGAGGGCAGCCCGCATGAAGACCTACGTCGCCAAGGCGGGCGAGGTGGACAAGAAGTGGATCCTGATCGACGCCGACGGATCTGGTCGTCGGTCGTCTCGCCTCCCTCATCGCCACTCGCCTCAAAGGCAAGCACAAGGCCATCTACACGCCGCATGTCGACTGCGGCGACAACATCATCGTCGTCAACGCCGAGAAGGCCGTCTTCACCGGCAAGAAGCGCGAAGACAAGATCTACTATCGCCATACCGGCTACCCTGGCGGCGTGAAGGCCACGACGCCGAAGCGCATCTTCGAAGGCAAGTTCCCCGAGCGCGTGATCGAGCTTGCCGTCGAGCGCATGCTGAGGCGCGGCCCGCTGCAGCGTCAAGCTGCATGCGCAATCTCAAGATCTACAAGGGCGCCGAGCATCCGCACGCCGCGCAAACGCCGGCAAAGCTCGACATCGCCGAAGCTCAATCGCAAGAACGCGAGGGCATGACATCCAATGGCACAGGAAACGAAGACCCTTGGCGATCTCGGCGAGCTCAAGACTCGCCGCTCCCGCCCGGACGCCCCGGCTTACGTGCAGAAGCTCGATGCTTACGGCCGCGCCTACGCGACCGGCAAGCGCAAGGACGCGGTCGCCCGCGTCTGGATCAAGCCCGGCGAGGGCCGGATCACCGTCAACGACAAGGACTTCAAGCGTATTTCGCCCGCCCCGTGCTGCAGATGCTGCTGCAGCAGCCCCTGAACGCGGCCAACCGCGCCTCCCAGTTCGACATCATGTGACGGTCGCCGGCGGCGGGCTTTCGGGTCAGGCCGGCGCCGTCCGCCACGGCATCTCGAAGGCGCTCACCTACTATGAGCCGGAGCTGCAGAGGCGTGCTCGAAGAAGGGCGGCTTCCTGACCCGCGACAGCCGCACCGTCGAGCGCAAGAAGTACGGCCGCATGAAGGCCCGCCGCAGCTTCCAGTTCTCGAAGCGCTAAGAGGCCGTACCCCTAATGGTAATCCTTGCAACGGCCCGCCCCTCGCGGGCCGTTGTTTTTTTACTAAATATGGTGTTGTTCATCGCTGCCCCGGTTGGGGGACGCTCATTCTGGCGGCACTGCCCATCCCGGAAAGGCATCTTGATGCTCGAAGCGCTGTTGACCGAGATTGGCCACCTCGCAAGTCCTGAATGGTGGCACCAGAATGCCGTTCCGCTGTTCAACATCCTGATGATCGACCTGACGCTGGCCGGCGACAACGCGATCGTCGTCGGCATGGCGGCCTCGCGTGTCCAGCCCGCCATGCGCGCCAAGGTCATCTTCTGGGGCATTGCCGGCGCGGTCGTGCTCCGCATCCTCTTCTCGAGCATCGCGCAGCAGATGCTGCAGGTCATCGGGCTTACGCTCGCCGGCGGCCTGCTCCTCCTGTTCGTGTCCTGGAAGATGTATCGCCAGATCATGGACGGCGACGAGCACTCGATCGAGGACGATCGAAGGCCAGCTCGCCTCGAAGACAGCTCCCGCAGAACGAAACCACGCTTCTGGTCGGCGCTGTGGACGATCATCCTGGCCGACCTCTCGATGTCGCTCGACAACGTTCTGGCTGTGGCAGGTGCCGCCGGTGAATCGACGCTCGTGCTCGTGATCGGCCTCGCGATCGCCATCATACTGATGGCCGTCGCCTCGACTTACATCGCCAAGCTGCTTGCGCGCTACCCGTGGATCGCCTGGATCGGCCTCATCATCATTCTCTGGGTCGCTCTCGACATGATCTATCGTGACAGCCACAACGTCGTCTGCGCGGCCTACGGCATCGGCTGCTCGGAGACGCTCTGGCAGGGCGTGCTGCACCGGCTCGGATTTGGCGGCAGCTGAGCCGGGCGACGGCCGACATTGACAGGGTTGGCAGACGCATTTTACTCCGGCGTTGCTGGAGCGATTTGAGAGAATGACAGATGACAACGACCATGCGGCCCGGCGCTGACGCAAAGTCGGCCAACGAAACTTTGTTCATCGACGGCGAGGCCGGCACGACCGGACTTGAGATCCGCGAGCGGCTGGCGCGCGTCCGCGGCGTCACGTTCAAGAGCATCGCGACCAAGCAGAAGAAGGATCCCGCCGCCCGCAAGGAGATGATGGCATCGGTCGATCTCGTCGTGCTCTGCCTGCCGGACGACGCGGCCAGGGAAGCGGTCGCCCTCGCCGACGAGCTCGGCGAGGAAGCGCCGCGCATCCTCGACGCCTCGACCGCGCATCGCGTTGCGGAGGGCTGGGTCTATGGCTTTGCCGAGCTCGACAAGGACCAGACGGCCGCAATCGCCGGCGCCAAGCGCGTCGCCAATCCCGGCTGCTATGCGACCGGCGCCATTGCGCTCATTCGGCCGCTCGTGGATGCCGGCATCTTCCCGCCCGACTATCCGCTGACGATCAACGCGGTGAGCGGCTATTCGGGCGGCGGCCGCACGATGATCGAGGCCTACGTGGCCAAGAAAGCCCCGGCCTTCGATCTCTACGCCCTTGGCCTCGAGCACAAGCACCTGCCGGAGATCGAGCGCTACGGCAAGATCACGCGCCGGCCCGTTGTTCGTTCCGTCCGTCGGCAATTTCCGCCAGGGCATGCTGGTCAGCATTCCGCTCTTCCTCGACGCGCTTCCTGGAAAGCCGAACGCGGCCGACATCGAGGCGGCGCTGGCCCGCCACTATGCGAGGTGCGCGCCAGGTCAAGGTCGTCCGTCGAGAAGCGAACAGGGCGCCCCGCGAGGGACGGCTCGACGCCGAGGCGCTGAACGGCACGGACTCGCTGGAGCTCTATGTGTACGCCAACGAGGCCCAGCGCCAGGCCGTGCTCGTCTCGCGCCTCGACAATCTCGGCAAGGGCGCCGCCGGTGCCGCGGTCGAGAACATCAAGCTTATGCTCGGTCTAACAGGCTGAAGTGGCCTGAAAATGCCAATTCTGACTCTTGAGGCTGTATCTAGAGGAACAGACGGCTGCGGCCAATCGCGGCAAGGTCCACTCCAAAGGAGATGGAGACACGTCATGTATCTCATCATTGCTGCGATCGTCGTGGTCGGCGCGTTCGCAATCGTCGCAACGGCCAGCGCCATGCCCATCAGCCCCTGGCGCTCGCACATCGACGCGGCGCCGCGCGCCGACCTTGGACTGTCCCGGCCGGTCGCGAAGACACCGCGCGAAATTCCCTGAGCTGATAAGCGCCAATCGCACCGCACGCCACTCCTGCTTGGAGTGACGAACGCGTTAGGCCCGCGCGCGCACAACGACGTGAAGATGGCTGACGGCTAAGCCGAGAACGATCGCCGCGCCGGCCTGATGAAGAAGCCCGAGCGAGAGCGGCACTGCCGCGAGCAGCGTCCAGATTCCGAGCATCGACCTGACACAGCGACCGCCGCCGCGAGCCACGTCGCCGAGCGCGACGAGCAGTTTGCGGAGCGTGCGGCGCAGACTCCCAAGCCTGCCACAGCACGAGCAGCCGTAACCGCATAGGCCATGAGGCGGTGATTGAACTGCACCGTCGTGACGTTCTCGAAGAAGTTCAGATACCACGGCGAGAGCGCACCAAGTCCCTCCGGGCACCAGTGCGCCGTCCATGAGCGGCCAGGTGTTGTAGGCAAGACCGGCCTTGAGCCCGGCGACGAGCGCGCCGAGCATGACCTGCAGCGAACACCAGCGCAGCGATCACACCGGCGAAGCCTCGTCTGACCGCGCGAGAATCGAAGCCCGCGCGCGCGGCTTGCGCGCCGTCCTCGAGATCGAAGGCGAGCCACAGCAGAGAGCCCGAGAATGAGGAACGCGATCGAAAGGTGCAGCGCCAGCCGGTACTGGCTGACGTCGACGCGATCGACGAGACCGGACTTCACCATGAACCAGCCGATGCGCGCCCTGCAGAGCGCCGAGCGCCAGCACGCCCGCGAGCTTTCAGCGCGATGCCCGGTCGCAGCTCGCCCTTGGTCCAGAAAGAAAGCGAACGGAAGAGCGAAGGCCACGCCGATGAAGCGGCCGAGAAAGCGATGGCTCCACTCCCACCAGTAGATGGACTTGAACGCCTCGAGCGACATGCCCTTGTTGACGAGGTGGTACTCGGGAATCTCCTTGTACTTGGCGAAGGCCGCCTGCCAGTCGGCCTCGCTCAGCGGCGGGATGGCGCCGAGGATCGGCTGCCATTCGGTGATCGAGAGGCCGGAGTCCGTGAGCCGCGTGGCGCCTCCGACCACGATCATGAGCAAGACGAGCCCCGCGACCACGAACAGCCAAACCTGCACGGCCCTGTCCCAGGCCGCCCAGACGGCCGCGCCCTCCCTGGCTGCGCGCATTGGGCTGCAGGCTCCATGGCGACGTTTCATCCTCCATCCGGTGCCGAGTGTGATAGGGGGTGCTCGACGCGATCAATGCGCCCATCGGGCGCGGGATCGCTTCGCCGCGGATACGTCCTTGAAGGAGCGCCCCGCATGACGCCGCGCACGCGCAAGCTCGCGGGCACGATCGTGCTCCTGCTATTCCTTTCGCGTTTATGCGCTGGCCGCCATGATCGTCGCGGTCGTGCTGCAGGTCAATGCCAGCAAGACGGTCGAGCTTATTTACTATGTCGTTGCTGGGCTTCTCTGGGTGCTGCCAGCAGGGCGCTGATAACGTGGATGCAGCGTCCGGGCCGAGGCTGAGGAAGTGGAAAGCCCGCCGTCTCACGAAGGCCTCAGTCGCCGCGTCCCTGACGCTGCCATGCGCGGCCGTTCCAGAACGAACGGAGCCCCCGTCAGCATGACCTCGACATAGCGGAGGTCCTGATAATCGCCGTTGAGCGACACGCGCGGCAGCGCCGTCATGGTCTGCTCGTGCTGCGGCTGAATGAGCCCCTTTCGCGTCGTCACGGCCGTCGTAAGCCCAAGCTCCTGCGCGATCTGAAACTCGCGCTCGCCGGCGCTGGTCTCATCGCCATAGGGATAGCTGAAGTGCAGGCACGGGCGGCCGAGCTCCTGCTCGATGCGGCGAACGCTCTCGGCGATCTCCGTCCGCACGTCGGCCTGCTGAGCTTGGCCAGGGCGTAGTGATGGAGCGTATGTGCGCCGATCGTGACGAGCGGATCCTGAGCCAGCGCGCGGATCTCGTTCCAGGTCATGACGAGTCGGCGCAGAGTGCGAAGGATCGTATGCCGGCGCTTCGCGCGCAATGCCGGCAACGATGGCGCGGGCCTCCCGCTCGGGCAGCGAGCGCAGCCACCAGTAGATCTCGTTGAAGGCATTCCTCTTGCCGCGGGCGTATCGAGCTCGAAGTGACGGAGTCGCCGTTCATCTCGAGACTGACGTGGGGCAGCTTGCGCATCGCCGCCTCGAGAACCAGCCACCAGAGATCGCCCTGCCGTCGGCGAAGGCGGTCGGGATGTAGATCGCGAACGGAAGGTTGAGCCGCTTGAAGACCGGATAGGCGTACTCGCGATTGTCGCGATAGCCGTCGTCGAAGGTGAAGCAGGCGAACGGACGCTCGCCCGGGCCCTTCGTCGAGCCGGCGCGCGGCTTCGTCGAGCGAGACGATTTCGTAGCCCGCGTCGTTGACCTCGCGAATGGCGGTCTCGAGGAACTCCGGCGTGATCTTGAGAATGCGGTTCGGCTCGAACGCTCCGGCGGCTCCGGGCGAACCCGGTGCAGCATGAACATGACGCCGGCGCCCGGTGAACGGGGCCATGAGCCGGCTCACGCCCGTGTAGTGCAGCGCCGAGAGGGCCGCCTTGAGAAGTCTTCGTCGTCCTGCGGCTCATATCACTCGTTACATTCAATGCTGCCGGCTTAACCCATAATTGCCTCTGCAATCAGCGCCGCGTTCGTAGTGCTGAGCGGCGCGAGTCCAGCCCACCGCGCGCGGCTCTGCTCGCTCAATCTCGCCTGCGCGCTCCGGCCGCTCGAAGCGGATAAGCGTGATGTCGTCGACCTCGTAGCCGAGGAACGTCTGGACTGTCTCCGGCCGCAGCGGTGCGCCGCTTGGCGTCGGACAACGACGATGCCGCAATCGAAACGGCCCTCGATTGCCTCGAACAGGTGGCGCGCGGCCTCCTCGCGGCCGACGATGACGATCTGATCGTAGACCTCGTCGAGCGCGTCGAGAACGATATTGACGTGGTCGGGATCGATGATGTCGCCCTCTGCGCGGGGCCTGTCCGGCCCGAATGAGATGCACGTCGCTCTGATCGAGGCATTCCGACGACATCCTCGAACTTGACCGTCGCCGGCAATCAGCTCGACGATTCCCGGGCATCGCTTGGCCCGCGCTCAGCACACCGCCGCCTTCCGGGCCCAGTCGACCACGATCACGTCTGAGCCCTTTCGCGGCGAGGGTCAGGGCCAGCTCGACCGCCTCCTCCCCGGCATTGAGCGCGTACACGTCGCCTGCGATCGAGCGTACGCATGCCGCTCACGCCTGCGCGCCTTGATCGCCTCCAGGCGATCGGCGATCTCGCCGAGCGAGCTCGAACGTCCGTCACGCGCGATGGCGGACTCGGCTCCGACATCGAGAAATACGACCGGCGACAGGTCCTCGTCCAGGCTCGCGCGCCCGGCAGCGCCCAACTGGCAGCGCTGCGCTCTTGTCTCCGGAGCCGACACGACCCGCAAGCAGCCCGCGCGTGACGACGATGGCCATGCCGAACATCAGTGTCGCGACGGCGACGAGCAGCGTGTTGCGGCACTTCTTCGGGAAACACCGGCACGCTCGACGGGCGCGCCATGGAGACGATCTGCGCCTCGACCGGAACGGTGCGGCTGTCGTCGCCGTCACCCGGTTGGCCTCAAACTGGGCGCGCAGCCGGTCCAGCTCGGCGCGTTTCGACTTGGCGTTGGCCTCGAGGCTGCGGAGCTTGGCTTCGTCCGGGCCGGTATTGACGATGCGCGTCTTGATCTCGTTGACGCTCTTCGTCGAGCGACTCCTCGCGCAGCGCCGTGACCTTCGCCTCCTTGGCGAGGCCGTCGACGATCTTGGCCACCTCGGCGCTCGATCTGCTGCTTCAGGCCGGCGAGATCGGCGTTGAGCTGGCGCATGCGCGGATGGCCGGGCAGAAGCGTGGCCGAGAGCTCCGAGATCTGCCGCTCGACGCGCACGCGGCTTCTGCACCAGGTTCTGGATCACCGGCGACTTCTGCACGTCCGGCAGCGCATCGGCGCTGCCAGCCGTCAGCATCTCGCGCGCCTGCTTGGCGCGCGCCTCGGCGTCGCTGCGCGCCGCCTTGACCTTGCGACAGCTCGGCGTTCAGCTCCGCGAGCTGCTGCTCGTTGAGACCCGTCGACTGCTGGCCGCCCTTGAAGATGTTGGCCTCGCCGCGGAACTTCTCGACCTCGGCCTCGGCTGGCGGCGACCTCCTCCGCAGGAGCTGGCGATCTTGCGGCTCGAGCGCCTTCTGCACGTCGTCGGTCTCGGTGACGCTCTGACTGCGCGAGCGTTCTCGCGATAGGTCTCGGCGATGCGTTGGCGACCGCCGCTGCAAGCTCGGGATCGCTCGAGGAGAAGCGAATGCCGATGAACGCGGCTTTCCTTGGCCGAATAGACGTCGAGCCGCTTGAAGTAGGCGCTGAGCACGCGCTCCTGGTCGCTTTCGCCGGGGCGGGGCTTGCCGATGCCGATCAGGCGCAAGAGCGCCGACAGACGATCCTCGGGCGCGCCGAGCGTGCTGTTGAACTCGACCCTATCGGCGAGCTTCATCTCGCGCACGATCTTCGCCGCGAGATCGGGCGACGACAGCGCACGCACGTGCGTGTTGACCGCTTCCTTGTCCATGCGGACGCGAAACCGAATCGGAGCCTCCGCCAGAGCGCGTCGGATCGGCGAATGGATTGGTGGTGCCCTTCGATTCGATCGCGAGCTGCGTTTCCGACACGTAGCGCGGCGCCACGAGCGAGAGGACGCCAAGGTGGCAGCGCCAGCAATCGAGCACAAGAACCAGGAGCTTCGGCAGCCGGCGGCGGACGATGCCAGCAGCATGGCGACGTCGATGTCGTCGGACGATGCGGCGGCGTCGACGCGCATGGCTCGATTCGGAACTCCGGACACGGGCCGCTGAACGGTTCTGATTCGGATTACACCGCGCCCCGGTTAGCAACTCCTTAAGCTTCTCGGAAAAGGGCACCTCATCAGAGTTTTGTTAAACTCTGAGCCTAGTCCGTGAACATCGAATTGATGGCTGAGTTAGTGCACTAACGGTCATCATGCACGCCTTCGTTTCATGTCTTCGCCTTTGCCTGGCATCGGTCGCGGTGCTCGCCCTTGCCGGCTGCGCGTTCGATCCGGAGGCCAGCATCACGCGTGCCGTCTACGGCAGCGATGCGGGCGAGGTGGCCGTCGTTGACGGCTATCCGTCAAGTCCGTCCACCCGCCGAGACCGTCTCCTGGGGAGAGCCCGCGGTGGTCCCGGCCGGCTTCGCCGGAGGCCCGCAGCGGTAGCCGACACCGATGGCCCCTACCTTCTCGACACCGGCGACCGGCTGCGCGTCTTCGTCTATGGCCAGCCGAACCTGTCGCGCGCCTACACCGTGGACCACGACGGCCGCATCACCGTGCCCGCTGATCGGCGACGTGGACGCGCGCGGGCGCACCACCGCCGAGCGTCGAGCAATGCGATACGCCACCGGCTCGCCAGCGAATTCGTCCGCGATCCGCAAGTCACGGTGGACATCCTCCAGAACCGGCCCTTCTTCATCCTGGGCGAGGTGAAGACAGCGGGACAATACCCCTACGTCTCAGGAATGACGGTCGAGACCGCGATTGCCATCGCCGGCGGCTACTCCGAGCGCGCCAGCGACCGTTCAGTTCCGCATCACGCGCCGCATGAACGGCTTCGTCGAGCAGATCGAGGCGCCGAGCGACTACGTGGTCCAGCCAGGCGACACGGTCTATGTCCACGAGCGTTTCTTCTAGGCCGCGCGCGCCGAGAGCGCACAAGAGCGTCGACGGCGGCTACCGCATACTCCACTGTCATGCGCGCGCCCGTGGGCGGGCTGTTCCGTCATGTGATGGACCTCGCCCGCGAGCAGAAGGCACGCGGCCATGCCGTCGGCATCATTGCCGACAAGAGCGCTGCCGATGCGTCTGACCGTCGGACGGCTTGCGCGTCGATCGAGCCTGCCTTGAAGCTCGGCCTCCATCTCGTGCCCATGGGCCGGCAGCCCGGGTTTGAGCGATGTGACCGCTGCGATTTCGGCCATGCGTCTCGCGCGGGAGCTCAAGGTCGACATCCTGCATGGTCATGGCGCCAAGGGCGGCGCTTATGCGCGCCTCGCCGCGCGCGCTCTCAAATTCCAGGGTGCGAAAGTGGCCGCCTTCTACACACCGCACGGCGGCAGTCTTCATTACCAGCCGGACACGCTTTCCGGAGCGATCTTCATCGGCATCGAGAAACTTCTCAGATCGCTGCACCGACGGCCTCATATTCGAGAGCGATTTCGCGCGCCGCGCCTATGCCGAACGCATCGGCCTCGGCTCCGTTCCGGCGCGCGTCATTCGCCAATGGCCTGCTGCACCAGGACTTCGTCGCCCACAAACCGGCCGTGACGCCGCCGACTTCCTGTTCATCGGCGAGTTGCGGCTATTGAAGGGCGTCGACGTGCTGCTCGCGCGCACTCGAGCAGCTCAAGAGAACGCGTCCCGTTCGCGCCGTCATCGTCGGCGCCGGACCCGACGCCGAGGAATTCAAGGCGCTGGCGCCGCTCTCGGTCTCCGCGATTGCGTGAGCGCTTTCCGGGGACCATGGCCGCTCGCGATGCGTTCCGCATTGGGCCGCTGCCTCGTCGTTCCCTCGCGGGCCGAAAGCTTTCCCTACATCGTGCTCGAGGCCGGAGCAGCAGGAATGCCGCTCATCGCCACCAAAGTCGGCGGCATCCCGGAAATCGTCGCCGGGACGCGGAACAAGCTCATCCCGCCAGGCGACGTCGCGGCGCTGACCTCTGCGCTCGAAGCGTTTCTGGACTCCCGCAAGGGCGCCGACACGCGCGCCAAAGCGCTAAAGACCGCGGTCAGCAAGAAATTCACAGTCGAGGCCATGGCCGGCTCGGTCCTCGACTTCTACGCCGCGACGCTGCCGGCTTAACATTTCATTAGCCATGAATTCGACGGAACCAAGCCGGCACCGGCCCCTCGTTCGCTTTTGGCACAGCATATGCTTCTCCCGATCATTAACACGGGACTGTTGCATATCAGGTCAACCACGAGATGCTGCGCGCGCGCTCCGGACTGTCGTTCGGTCCACCTGCCCCCCTGCCGGGCAGCGAAGCCGCGCGCCCTCGCCGTCTCGCCAATCCGCGGCGCGACGACAGATCGAGCCTCATCTCTCCTGTTGTGCTTCGCGGCCTCGTCCGTTTTGTCGATTTCACGCTCGCCACCGGCATCGGCGCAGCGATAGCCTACCTGTTGGTGGACATGCCGAGCGCCGCCGCCGCGGAAGCGCTCTACCTCGGCACCATCGTTGCGACGAGCCTCGCCGCCGTCCTTCTTCTTCGATCTCCTCGGCCTCTACTCCTCGCGCGTCTTCCCTTGGATCCTCCACCAGCTGCCGCGCATTCTCCTGGGCTGGATGGCGGCGTTCGCGCTCCTTGCCTCGGCGATCTTCTTCTTCAAGGCCGGCGTGCAATTCTCGCGCGCCTGGCTCGCACTGTGGTTCGTGACGGGACTGCTCGCCATCGGCGCGGAGCGCATCGCGCTCTTCGCACTCGTACGCCGATGGACGCGATCAGGACGGCTATATCGCCGCGCCGTCATCTACGGCATCGGGCCGATCACAGAGAGATTGATCCGCGAGCTCGAGGCCGACGTCGCGAGCGACGTGCGCATCGTCGGCATCTTCGACGATCGCAAGACTTCCCGCGCAAACGTGGACGTCCACGGCTATCCCGCGCCTGGGCAGCCTCGACGACCTTCTCGAAGTGAGCCGGGAGATGCGCATCGATCTGGCAATCGTCGCGCTCCCGGTCGCGGGCGAGAAGCGTCTCACGAGCGTCGTCGGGCGAATGTCGGTTCTCCCCGCCGACATCAAGCTCCCCGCGCAGGCAACGCAGATCCACTTTTCGCCCCGCCTCTACTCCCATGTCGGCCCGGTCGCGATGATCGACCTCTACGACAAGCCGATCGCCGACTGGGGAACCGTGGCGAAGTGGCTGTTCGACAAGACGTTCGGCCTTCTGGCACTGATCGCGCTCGCGCCAGTGATGGCAGCCATTGCCGTTGCCATTAAGCTCAACTCGCCCGGGCCCGTCCTCTTCCGCCAGAAGCGCTACGGCTTCAACAATGAGCTGGTCGAGATCTCGAAGTTCCGCTCGATGTACATCGACCGCTGCGACGCCAACGCCGACCAGCTCGTGACCAGGGCCGATGATCGCGTGACCCGTGTCGGCCGCTTCCTTCGCAAGACCAGCCTCGATGAGCTGCCGCAGCTCCTGAACGTGATCAAAGGCGAGCTCTCGCTCGTCGGCCCGCGGCCCCACGCGCTCTCGGCGAAAGCTGCCGATCGTCTCTACGGCGAGGTCGTGGCAGGCTATTTCGCCCGCCACAAGGTGAAGCCCGGGATAACGGGATGGGCCCAGATCCACGGCTGGCGCGGCGAGACGGACACGCCCGAAAAAATCCAGCGTCGCGTCGATCACGACATCTACTACATCGAGAACTGGTCGGTGTTCCTCGACGTCTACATTCTTCTCTGCACGCCGCTGTCGCTGCTTCAAGGCTGAAAACGCCTACTGACCCTCGCCACCCCAGGCGCCGGCGATCCACTGCGGGCGGCCTTGTGCCTTGAGGCGGGAAAGCTCCTCGAGCGTCCATCGATAGGCGCCGTCGATAAGCTCACGATGCCGCTGCCAATCGAGGAACCCCATATTCTTGGGAACCGGCGGCACCAGAAGGACATCGTCGGCAGCGAGATCGCGCTGAAAATCGCGCCGGCTTGCCATCAGGCTACGGAGCAGCACCGGGATCAAACCCGGCGCGGCAGGCAAGGCGTCGCGCTTCATCGGATTGAGCGCGAGCCGCACCAATTCGGCCCGCGACGGCAGAGTTTCGTACGCGACATCGAACCGCTCGAGCTCGGGAATTGCGAAGCTCACCACCACATTGGGCCCGCTCTTGATGTCCTGCATCGTGCGCACCGGAACGTTGTCGAGGAGGCAGCCGTCGACCAGCATCTCGCCGTCATGTGTATAGACCGGCGGCAGCAGCACCGGGATCGAGCTCGACGCGCGGATCGCCGTCCACAGTGAGCCGGTCCGGTGCCGGTTGAGACGGAAACGGGAGAGGTTCGTCGAGACGGCGAAATAGGGCAGCCAGAGATCCTCGATGTCGAAGCCGTCGAAATAGCGCTTGAGCTGCTGATCGAAGTTCGTGTGATCGAGGAGCGAATAGCGGGGCCATGTGTAGCGGCGCATGGCCTTGTGGGCGACGAACATGTCGTGGACCGACTTTTCGATCTCGTCGGCCTCCGTCCCAATAACGAAGGCGGCGACCATCGCGCTCCCCGCCGACGTGCCGCCCATGATATCGAAGCCGACATTCATCTCGGCCAGCGCCTTGTAGACGCCGATGTGCGCGGCGCAGAAAGCGCCGCCCCCGCAGGCGACAAGCCCGACGGCCGTTCCGTTGAAGAAGCGGAAAAGCCGCTCCACATCTCTCTTGTCGTCGAGCGCGACGTGGTGATGCATGGCGACGTCGCGTGCGCGTAGCCAGCGCGACGTGCCCTGGACACGTGCCCTCGTCTCATGAATCAGCACGAGCCGCCGTGCATCGGGCGCAACGAACTCTGCGGCGAGCGCCTCGAGCGCATTTGGCGTTGGGTCTGTGCCAAAACGCCCGGCAGCGAGCACGAGATCGGCGTGGCGGATTGCCTTTTCCGTCCACGGCGTCACCTCCTGATCGGCGACAAAGATGACATGGTCGTAACGGCTCTCGAGCGCATTGAGCGACCGCGTTGCTTCCGCGCTGTCGACAAGCACACCGCCCGGCAGCAGGTCGCGGGCATTATCCGAATTGATGACCAGCGTCCGGGCCTCGGCGCGAAAGACCTCAGCCAGAAGCTTTATGAACTCTTCCGGCACGGGTGCGCCACCGGCGCGGACGAGGCAGATCGTGCGCGGGCGCGCATCTGGCCGCGCTGGAAGAGCGGACGTCGTCTCCGCCAGGCGCTGCGCGAGCGTCGCCGTCAGCGCGCCCCAGATCGCGGGGTGCGCGTTCGTGAGTTCGTCGAACTCATTGCGCGTGAGGCGCAGCACCAGACCGTCGCGCATGGCCGTAACCGTCGCCGTACGCTTGCCCCCCGTCAGAAAGGCTATCTCGCCGATGGGCTGGCCGGGGCCGATCTCGCTGATTGCGCCGCGCCGGCCCTCGCGCATGACGGCAAAGCGCCCCGACACCACGACGTAGAGGGCATCGGTCGCCTCACCCTGCCGGACGAGGACTTCGCCGCGCCGCGAGTGTCAGCGTCTCGACCCGCGCAGCCAGCGCCGACTTCTCGGCCGCCGAAAGGCCCGAAAAGATCTCGATGGCTGGGAAATCGTGCTTTTTTTCGTGAGGGCTCATCGGCGAAAAGGCACAATCGGCTGGGCTTCGCTTTCACTATACGCCACCGGGCGCCAGCGATCGCTTTTGGTCGGGATTACTGCTTAAGGGTGAGCCTATCCGCCAATCCTTAATTCTGACCGCCGTTAGCTGCCGTGGAAAGGGCACAATTCTTCGATCAAGCAATAGGGGTAGGCCGCCAGAATTGGCTGCGGGGCCAAGGCGATGTCATTCGGGTGTCACCCGCCGGCCGGCGCGGGCTGGCGTCTCGGTGCGTCGCATTGCTGGACAGTGCAGAAGTCATGCGTGGGAGGATTGCGAGCAGTCTCTTTGCGGCCGTGGTTCTCGCGGGCTGCGCAAGCGTGCCCCTTCGCGACGTGGTGCCCGAGCAGCTCGTCTCTGAGGCCGAAGTGCCTGGCCTCGACAAGGTCCGCATCTGGGGCGACGCCGACGCGGCCGAGATCTCGAAGATCATGGCAGCGGAAATGCCGGCCATCGTCGCCAAGTACAAGGAGCGCATCGCCCGCAAGGAGCCGCTTCAGTCGAACATCCTGGCCATCTCGGGCGGAGCCGATGACGGCGCGTTTGGCGCCGGAATCCTCGTCGGCTGGGGCGAGACCGGCACCCGGCCGGAATTCGATCTCGTGACCGGGATCAGCGCCGGAGCCCTCGTTGCTCCGCTCGTCTTCCTCGGCAAGGACTACGATCAGAAGCTTTCTCAGGTCTTCACCACCGTCAAGGCCGACGACATTTTCGAGGCCAATATCCTAGAAGGTCTGTTCGGCGGTGCCGCCGTGGCCGATTCAGGCCCCCTCGCCAGCCTCATCAACAAATACGTCGACGAGGAGCTCGTCCGCCGTGTCGGCGAGGAGCACGCCAAGGGGCGCCTCCTCATCATCGGCACGACCAACATCGATGCCCAGCGCCCCGTCTATTGGGACATGGGCCGCATCGCGCAGTCCCATTCGCCGGAAGCCGTCGAGACCTTCCGCAAGGTGCTTCTCGCGTCGGCGTCGATTCCCGGCGTGTTCCCCCCCGTGCACTTCAAGGTCAAGGCGGGCGGCAAGACCTACGAGGAGCTGCACGTCGACGGCGGCGCGACGCGGCAACTGTTCTTCTCGCCGAGCGAGTTCAGCTTCAAGGCGCTCGACCGCATGGTTGGCAAGAAGATCGACCGGCGTCTCTACATCATCCGCAACGGCAAGATCGGGCCCGAGTGGAGGGCCACCAAGGAGACGACGCTGGCGCTCGCTCAGCGCTCCCTCGAGACGCTGACCAAGAGCCAGGGCATGGGTGACCTCATCCGGGCCTATGCGAAGGCCAAGGACGACAAGATCGATTACAATTTGATCGCTATCCCGGACAGCTTCAGCGCCCCGCGTCCCGGGCCGTTCAATCCCGTCTACATGAAGCCCCTGTACGACACAGGGTATGCAATCGGCGTTGCGGGGATCCAGTGGAGTAAGGCACCGCCCGGCCTGGGCGTCACGCCAAAGATCGAAAATCGCCCCGCTGCGGCTGTAGCGCCGCCGCCTGCACCGACTGCACCACCGGCTGCGTCGCCAGTTGCGACAGCCACCCCATGAAAACGGCAAGCGCTGGCACGAAGAGCGCCACGAACGAGCCGACGAGGGCAACGGTGCTGACCATAGCCCGAGAACATAGTCAGCCAGCAACCGGATCACAACCGAGCCCGGCGCATATCAGATACGGTGAGGGATAGTATCAGGCCGCGGCGGCCAGTCCGTTCGCAAGCCCCGCGGCGTCCCCGGCAAGCGCATCCGTGACGGCGCGCGCCATCTTGAGCGGATTGAAACCCCATTTCGCGTTGAGCCGCATGGTCGCAGCCGCGGCGAGCACATGCATGAGAGCCGTCTGGTTGTCGCTGGAAACCAGATCCGCGAGCCGGCGCGACTGCACAGCCTCGAGCAGGCTCCGCAAGCGCAGCAGCACGGCGACCTTGCGCGTGGTTGCCCGCTTCGAGAACTGCCAGAACGCCTGCTCGACGCGCCTGAGATCGTCTTCGGTCAATGTCCGCTGCGGGAATGCTAAGCGGCCACCGGCCGAGAGCATCTTCAGCGCCAGCGCAAGCTCGCGCACAGCTACCGTCGGAACATCGCTCGGATCGAGCACGGGCGAGACGGACGCGTCTGTCATCGGCTTGGCGGTCATGGCACTGTTCTCCGCTCTCTATTGCCGCGTCTTGGAACCGAAAACGGTCCAAGGCGAGCCATGAAGCAGGATGATGTCCCGCGGCTTCTGTGATTCGACAAGGAAATCCACGTCGAGACCCACAAGCTTTCCATTCGGGTTGGTGATCTCCGCGCTTGAGAAGCGGAACTTCCGGCCGTCTTCGGTCATGATGACGCCGAAACCCAAATCGTCGCGATACTTTGTGATCTGGCCTTGCATCTTGCTCTCCGTCTGTGGCTCGAAGGACGCTTTAACGTTCCCGAGTTCTTGACGGTGAACATCGCCCGGAGCGCGGCTGACCGCTGTTCCGGGGGGCACAAGTCGAGCAAATTCAATGGAAAGACCGCCTTGCAGCGGTTTCGATCACGCGTTCACCATTAACGGCCACCGCTCCGATCATGGTCTAGCTCACTTCGAGGTGTTCAGAGCCACGGCGGCGCGTATAAGCGCGACCAACGCCTTTTCATCAATTCTGTCGCCCTCGTGGATATCGATCGCGCGCCGGGTGTTGCCTTCGAGGCTGGAGTTGAAGAGGCCTCTAGGGTCCTTGAGCGAGGCACCCTTGGCGAAGGTCAGCTTGACGACGGCCTTGTACGTCTCGCCGGTGCAGATGATGCCGTCGTGCTCCCACACCGGAACGCCTAACATCGAGTTCGAGGGCTTTCTCCATTTCACCTCCTCGACCACGTCGGGGTCGGCCTGCTTGATGAGACGATCGGACCCGAGCGAGCGTCTCGCCCCGCCAATCAGAGAGCTCCTTGATTCTCGCATCGATCAGCTGAGAGGGAGAGTCTCCTCCCTTTCCTTCCTTCGAGCCGCTCTTGCTCTTCTTCATGGTTGTTGTCGCTTTCTTAGACCCGTGCCCGATCCCCACCAAGCGGATGGCTGCCAAACTAGATCAGAACTCCCGCCACATAGATCAGACCATAGTGTCGTCCGCTGGCGTCGAACGGTCCGCCTAGGAGAGGGGGTTTTCATGGGACAACTGTTCAAAATATTGAAGTCATCGGTTTGGCTGCTCTTATGGGGGGGCCTGGCAGTCCAATCCGCCAACGCTGAAAGCGCACAGCTATCCCCCCGCCGATGAAGCGTGGGACGGAACCTCCTACAGGGCCCTGGTTCAGCGGGTTGAGACCGAGGGTTTGGCGCTGCCAACGCTATCGGATGCAGCGACGAAGCCGGTCTTCGAGCGGATGGTCAATGTCGACAATATCCCGCTGCGTATGGGCCTCAATCGGGATCTCTCCATCACCATACGCTTTCAGAGGTTGGACAGTGCTCTGGACCCCGATTCATAAGCTTGTCAGTCCTCTATTCGAAAGAGACGCAAAAGGGGAAACCCTATGCCCAGGAGCTCGCCAGGCTGATGGTCTATGAGTCCAAGGTCTCCGCGGCGTTACTGGACCTTAGCGAGCCCTATCTCTCGACCCTTACGAACGGACAAGAGATATCAAGTCCATGTCGCTTATCTCGATCAGGTGAAAAGCGGCGCCCGTCAGTTCTATTCGGGCCTCGTGCACGGCATGACTGAAACGCGCCTTTACTCCAAGTCTGACATTCTCAAAATGATCGAGGGCGCTCTCGACGCGACTGCCGTCCTATCACCCGATCCTCACCGACCAGGATCAGGCAGGATCTTGTCCAGAAGCTGACGCAGCAGATTTCGACAACGACCGATCAGCAGCTGAAAACCGCCCTTACCGAGCTGCGCGATACGATCGAGCATCGCCGGATTCCAACGTAGGACCTACGAGGCGAGGCGTCGCCGGATGTCGTGGTAAGCGGCTGCGATCAAGTCGTTCAAAGCCTCGTCGTCCAGCTCTTTGCCGGGGCGCAGCTTGACATGACGCATGCGCTTGCCACGGCCTTCGAGCAGCCCGGCGGGATCGGGGAGCACTGCGCCATAGAAGAAGCCGACATTCGCGTGCGCCGTGAACGCGTTGACATATCCGAAGGCGCGTCCCCCACGCAAGCGACCGGACATCCATCGTGCAGAAGCTCGCGGACGTCGGCGCCGCAGCCGCGCATGCGCTCGAACCACTCCGCGTCATCAATCGGAGCGGATCGGTGACGCCAAACCAAGCCTCGATCCGAGGATCTCGCCGGACTGCACTGGGGAACCGCAGTAGATCGCTTTTGGTCATATCGCTTATAAGCGCAACGTTGAAATCGATTGTCGACATCATCACCTGTGAAACGGCAAAAATTACGAAACTGCGACGGCGACAATTCACCATCGAAGGCGGTTCTCCTCGCGTAGATCAACGGTCGGGCGCACAATCGTCATACTCAGATCTCGTGGAGGATATTATGACCCACAAGTCTTTGCTTACGGCTTTGGCTGCCGTCACCCTTCTTGCCATTCCTTCCGGCGCCCAGGCCGATGAGTGCCTTCGTGGCGACCGGACCACGGCTCGGATTTCTGATGCCGTCCATCGGACCGACCGCATGTTCCAGCGCATGGGCGATAGGCTCGTGCGCACGGGAGATCGCGTGTTCGGGTGGTTCCAAAGACGGCCTCGCGCCTAGATTGGTCCTCCAAGCCTCTGAAGGCTGTGTCAGCCCATTGTCCGAGCTGCCGTTGTGGGCTGCCGGCTTAGAGCGAACGGCGCGTCACCCAAGCACGCGACCAGGCATCCGTCGTGCAGCAGCTCGCGGACGTCAGCGCCGCAATCGCGCATGCGGTCGAACCAGACCCGTGTCATCAAGCGGTGCGGGTCAGCAAGGTCGAACCAGGCCTGGGCAGAAAAAAATGCGACGCCTATGCTCTCGAAGGTTAGAGACGTGATCTCGCAGAATCTGATTGAGGTCGCGATGTTTCCTGTGGCCGAGTCCCAGAAGACACACACCTCACTCGTGTCACTCGTCGTACTTTTCGGCCCTGCAACAGGTTACAGCGGGGAACGAACATCATGACGATCTATGGATCACAGATCGCATCGGAGCACGAAATCGAGATCGTGAAAACATGCTGTGGTCGGGTCCATGACCGTCCAGGTATGGTCATATTCTCTATCGGCGAAGTTCGGATTACACCTGACGCAGAGACCCTGGTCGCAAATGGTCATGCGCGATGGAGAAGCGGGGCCTAGAGATCAGGAAAGCATAGTGCACACGCGCAGTTCCCTCGTCCTGCCCGCTCACATCCGTTCGGGCAAAAGGCTCGCTTGCTTCACCCAGGCGGGGAATTGCGCATCGTCGAGCTGATCTTCCTCAGGATGACAGCGATCCACTTTTAGAACTTCGCCGAAATCGAACCGAACAGCATTCGAACCGACTCGGCCGCTTCACTGAGGGATTTTTGCTCCGGCGCTTACAGGAATTGGCTGGATTACTTCTTCACCAAGCCCGCCTTGCAGCCTTCCTTGAACTCGCCGGCGTTGATCGCGCCGTTCTTATCCACATCGACCTCGGCGAATTTCGCGACATATGCCTTCACCTGCTCGGCGTCAACTGATCCCTTCTTGTCGACATCGACCAGTTTCCATACTGCTTCGCAGTCAGCTTCCTTCAATGGAGCGGCAACAGCAAGCGACGCGCTCGCGATAAAGAACGCGAATGCCAAATTTGTTCTCATGGACGTTTCCTTCCATTTTCTAATTTTACCGGGGTTCCTCGGATTGCTCTATAACTGTGGTGAAAATTCCCATTTTTCCGAGCTTCCCACAAAGTAGACGCGAGGTAGGGACTTTTACCGGCACGGATAAACTCAACCAAGATCATCCGACGGCTTGATTTCATCGGATATTTTGGCCGCTTTTCCCAAACCTCACTGGCGGGTTGGGAACCGCGCTGCGCAGAACCCAATAGAGTTAATGCGCGGCGCGCCCGATACAGATTATTGGAAAACTCAATTGGGTTCTGTCCCCCATATGGGGGAAGGTCCTTGCCTTAACCCAGCCAGAACGTGGATGACTGCATCGGGTCAGGAGACGACATTCCCGTCTGACCGCCAAATTGGAAAGCATCGTGCGCCGGAAGTTTCTTCATCGCGTGGGGCTTGCAGGCTCGTGACTTGGCCTCGCTCACGCTACGCGCGCACCCCCTACTTCCCGCTCACATACGTTCGCCGGGCAAAAGGCTCGCTTGCTTCACCCAGGCGGCGAGCTGAGCCTCGTCAAGCTGGTCGTCCTCGTGGATGTTGAGGTAGCGCACGTCCTTCTGCTTGGACGTGCCGGGCGGGACAGGACGAGCGACGTGCCGCGGAAGAAGGCCACCTTCACGTACTTCGCGAAGCAATGAAAACTGAGGAACCAGCCCTGGTCCTCGACGCCATAGAGCGGCGAGTTCCACTTGACCGCCTTGCGCACGCCGGGCACGGTGCGCGTGATGAGCGCGTCGAGGCGGCGCCCGACGTCGCGTTTCCAGCCCGGCATGGCCGCGATGTAGGCCTCAACGGGCACGTCGCCGTAGCCCTTCGCGATCTGAGGATTGCCGCCTGAGAGGAGGGTGACCTTGCCGGACTGCGGCTTCGGCGCCGCCTTGCGCGGCTTCGGCCGCCTTCGCGACCCGTCTTGCGCGGCTTCGCCGCGACCCGCTTGGCGGCGGCCTTCCTTGCGGCCTTCGTTGACTTGATGGACTTCCCGTCGGCCATTGCGCTCACCCGCAGACGCCGACCCCGGCGCTAATTTTCATGAATGCTTGCACTTCAGCATTGCCGTCTGCGCGTAGCCGCCACCCATCCCCGCGTTGGCGTTGCCTGCCGTGAGCTGGCCGCCGAACGCCTTGTTGAGATCCTGCAGCTGCTGCACGTCCTTCTCGGGCACGCCGACCGACGCCGTGCACCCCTGCGGGGCGCCCGCGCCGAGCTTCACCGGATTGTCCTTCGCGAAATCGAAGGCGATGAAGAAGCTCTCGTCATAGACGGAGAAATTGAAGCCCTCGGCATCCGCCAGCACGGGCTGATCGAGCGGCAGCGTGAAGTGGAGCGAGAGCACGCCGTCCTTGTGCTCGAGCCAATAGTCGACCGGCTCCTTGAGCTTGAGCGCCGTCTCGCCGAGCTTGGCGTACGTGAAGTATCCGAACTCCTTCAAGCCATCGATGTTGACCTTGGCGAGATCGGCGAGCTCCTCCTTCGAATAGACCTTGTCGCCGTTGGTATCGAGGCCCTCGATCGCCATCGCCGTATACATGTCGTCGAACGTCCACTTGTGGCTGAGCCCCGTGATCTTCCCGCCCTCGTAGACGACGGTCGCCTCGACCGTGACCCACACGTGGGGGTGCGCGGCTGCCGGCATCGCCATGGCCAGGAGCCAGCCGGCAAGCGATAGGATCCGTAGCCCTTGTATCGGTCTCACCAGGGTTCTCCTCGTCGCTGTCTCAGAAATTCGCGAAGCCGGCGCGCCTGCCCGGCGCGTCGTCCGTTCGCCGTGAATGGGGCGCCAAGCCCGAGCGCGTAGCGGATTGAGCTGCAAAAATCGAGCAGAACCGTGACCTCCATTGATTCTGACCGGATGTTATAGTATCCGGAAATCGCGCCGATGCGCTAGCGTTCGCTGACTGGTGCCGCCGGCGCACCGGCGAAGCGGCGCGCACGTCCAACGCCGCGTCCAACCAGGAGACCCGAAGCATGCGGACGGCCCTCGCAGCTGGCCTGATCTCTTGCGCCGTATTGGCGGCCCTCATGCGCGTCGCCGATCCCGCAGCGGCCTCCGAGATCAAGGTCGTGGCGACCATCAAGCCGATCCATGCGCTCGTGGCCCAGGTCATGGCAGGCGTCGGCACCCCCACCCTCCTGATATCCGGTGCCGCCTCGCCCCACACCTACGCCATGCGGCCGTCGGACGTGCGCGCGCTCAACGCCGCGGATGTCTTCTTCCGGGTGTCCGAGACCGTCGAGCCCTTCACGGCCAAGGTCATCACGTCGCTGCCGGAGACCGTCCGCGTCGTCACGCTTGCCGACGCCCCTGGCATCGAGCTTCTCGACGCCCGCACCGGCAGCACGTTCGAGGCCCACCGGCATGATGAGCACGAGGCGGCCGGCCACGGCGCTTCATGCTGTGGTCGACGACGATCACGACGACCATGAGCGGCATTCCCGCGACGGCCACGTCTGGCTCGACCCCGAGAACGCCAAGAAGATGGTCGCCGAGATCGCGCGCGTTCTCGGCGAAGCTTCACCCGAGAACGCCGCCACGTTCAAAGAGAACGCCGAGCGCCTCACCGCCGAGATCAGCGCGCTCGAAGCCGCAATTGCCGACGAGCTCGCGCCCGTGAAGGGACAAGCCCTTCGTGGTCTTCCACGACGCCTATCAGTATTTCGAGCGCCGCTACGGCCTGAACGCCGTGGGCTCGATCACGATTTCACCCGAGGTCCACCCCTCCGCCAAGCGCTTGACCGAGATCCGGCGAAAGATCGCGACGCTCGGCGCGGCCTGCGTGTTTGCCGAGCCGCAGTTCCAGCCGAAGCTCGTCGACGCCGTGATCGAGGGCACCAACGCCCGCTCGGGCACCCTCGACCCCGAGGGCGCGCTCGTTGCCCCCGGCCCCGACGCCTATGCGGTGCTCCTGAAGTCGCTCGCCGCCGGCCTCAGGAGCTGCCTCATCCAGGGAAGCTGACGGCGCACGCTCCGAAGCGCTCCAAACGCAAACGGGGCGGCCCGTGGGCCGCCCCGTTTGCATTGAATTCGCAAGTGTCCGCTTGGACCGCTCAGTTCGCCTGCGCCGTGGTCTGAGCCGAGCTCGAGACCTGCCCGCCGCCGACCTTGCGGTTGAACTTGGTCAGGCCCTTGGCCGGCCGCGGCGGCTCGCTCGTGTCGGTGAAGAGGTCGAACAGAGTGCCGTCCGAGCTCGAAGAGGACGCCGACGACGACATGCTCGTGCCCGTCTTGCCCGAGCTGGTCTTCGAAACCGTGTAGGGGGCCGACCTATCGGTCACGACGACGTCCCGCCGTATCGGACGACGTCCCTGACGAATTCGCGCCGTCTCTCGTCACGACGCCCGCCTTCGGCGCGCGCCTGGAACCGGGCGTCGTCGTGCTCCGATGCACTCGCGACCGCGCCCGACGTGTCGAAGCGATCCCACGTCACGGTCACCTTCGTGCCGATGGGAACGCGCGGATAGAGATCCAGCACGTCCTCGTTGAACATGCGGATGCAGCCCTTGGAGACGGCCTGGCCGATCGTCCAGGGCGCGTCCGTGCCGTGGATGCGATAGGTGCTCGAGCCGAGATAGAGGGCGCGCACGCCGAGCGGGTTCATCGGATGCCCGCCGGGCACCCAGCTCGGGAGGCGGGGATTTTCCTTGAGCATGTCCGGCGTCGGCGTCCAGGCCGGGTTCTCGCGCTTGTCGGTCACCGGCAGCACGCCCTGCCAGCGGCTCTGCTCGCGCGGCACGGCGATCGGATAGCTGATCGCCTGGCCCGGCTTGGTGATGAGGTAAAGCCTGCGGTCGCCGAAGCTCACGACGATCTGGCCGGGCTTGAACTTGCGTGTGTGAAGCTCACGACCTGGCGCTTGCCGCCCCATTCCGCGTCGCCGCCCCACAGGAAAGTCGATAAAGCCCTGTGCACTGGCTGTTGCGGGCATCGCAACGGCGCCGATGGCCGCGGCAACAGCCACAAGAGCACCCGTACCCAATTTCGTGAATGCCGGCATTCACATGCCTCCCGCTGTCCCAAACCCCAAACCGGGGAATGGGTTCCCCTTGCCCTCAGGTGGTGACCGCAATCTTTAGGGTCAACCCAGTGAACGGCTCGTATAACGCAGTCGCAAAATTGTAGACAGAGCAAGGAGGTCACACTTCGGTCACGAATGAATTTGACCGGCCCTCTCTCTCGACGCGATGCGATTCGGCCACGACTGCCGAAACGCGGGGCAACAGCCGCATTCCGCCTAAGTTCTGGGCTCACATGCGAATTCAGCGCCACAGAGTCCGCGTTTGTTCTCATGCGCGGGCCCTACATGTGCTATGCTGCGCGTAAAGACAAAACAAACTCGGAGGAGACAATGCAGCTCTTTAAGTTTAAGCGGGGTTCGGACTTTGGCCTCACGCGAGACCAGTCAGGCAAGAACTTGCCCGGGGCCGGCAAGGACTGGCAGTTCGTCAAGGAAATCGCGGTCCATCGCGCCGAGGACGCCGCCCGGATCGGCGTCTTCTATCAGGACGTCACGAAGTCCATCGCGGATGATGGGTTCTACATCTGGCCCGCGGACGGAGCGACGCAGCCCGAGCCCCAGCGGACGGCGTGAAACGCGCGGAGTGAGACCTGGAACTTGAACGCCGTGTTACGGGCGTATTGATCGAGGTTGCGGCGCACTCCTCCGCCGCCCATAGTGGTTCATGACCGACAATGCATCAGTCTTCGGCTGGGTCGTGCTCGTCACGGCCGCGCCTCCCTCTTTCCACGAGCGGACCTTCATTGCCGCGGTCGGCGATCCCTACCGCGCCGTCACCTTGGTCAAGGCTCTCCTCAGGAAGAAGCCTCAAGAGACCGTCCGCGCCGTGACCGGGCTCTCCCGGAACGCCGTTCTCGGCTACAAGCTCAAGCCCGGCGAGGTCATACGCGATGCCGACCGATGAGAGGCCATCGCCGGCGGGCTGGGTCGTCCAATTGACCGCTGTGAGCACAACCGAGGCACCCGATTTCGCGTTCTACAACGTCGCCGTTGGCGACGCCGACAAAGCCGTCGAGGCGGTTCGCAAGCGCGTCGGCGCGACCCAAACCGATCGCGTCTACGCCGTGCGCCCGCTATCGGCGGGCGAGCTTGCAACCGCCAAGCTGAAGAGCGGCGAGGTCAAGCCTGCATGAGTTCCAACGTCCAGCCCGGAGAGATAACTTCCCAATGACAGAAAAAGCATCGCCTGCAGGCTGGGTCGTCCAGGTCACCGTCACGCCTCCGCTTGACGCCCCGACGATGGTGGGGGCCCGATGGATCGGCTCCCCCATGCCGAGCGCGCCGTCGTTCCAGTACTTCAACGTGGCGCTTGCGGCTCCCGCCGACGCCATCGCGGCGACGGCGAAGCATTTGTCCAAATCCGAGGTCAAGGAGGGGGAGATGTCCGTCGTCAGGCGGCTGTCCCCGTCGGAGATCGCCACGCTGACGCTCAAGGCCGGAGCGGTGAAGCCCGCCTGACGAAGAAGCGGCCACGCAGTGTCGACGCATGACCGATAAAGCATCCCCGGCCGCGCCGAAGACCTATTCGATCGAATGGACCGGCATCGCGACGCGCGAGATCGGCTGGGACGAGATCGAGGCGCAAACGCCGGCCGAAGCGCGCGAGAAGTGGATGCGGAAGCACGGCCCGGATCGCCGCGTGCGCGCCGTGAGCGAGATTGAAGCCAAACGTTGACGAAAAAGCCAAACCTGCCGCGGCCCTGGCTACCGTTTGCCCGGGGCGTCGTCATGATCAGTTAAATCATCGATCGAAATCGAGGCGCACGACCATCTTGCGCGACGCGGCGATCCGCTCGCTCGTCGCAGTAACAAGATCCTTCAACCGGAGGACGAGCTCACGCGCCTCGTCCGACAATTTCGGTGTGTTCGGCGGGTTGTTAGTCTCTTGCGCCATTTGAGCCCTCCCAAGTGAGAAGCGAGGGCGCGCAGCGTTGGTTCCGCTCTGCACAAATTTTATTGGAACCCGTGTCGGAGCGGCACGTTGCCCCCTCACGCCAAGAGTTCCGGCTTCCCTCCCGGAAACCCTTCTCACCCCCGAAGGGGCTTGGCTTTCGGGCGCCGCGTCCTTCCCCGGGACCGGCGCCCTTTTCTTGCGCCGACCCCGATCGGTGCGCGACCGATCCCCCGGTTAACGGAACATTAACCGGATCAGCTTGTCCTGCCGACATGGCAGCAAGCAGCTTTCAGCCTCAGGTCCTCCGGTTTCCGACCGAGCGTATCGCTCGCGCGGCGTCCGGCGGCGCGACGCAGCTCGACATCTGGAACGGCCACATTCGGGAAAGCATTGGGCGCATCCTGAACCTCGCGCGGGCGCCTGGCCCTATCAAGGACATGCATGTCAAGGACGCCGTCACAGGCCATGAAGTGGCGCTCTCCGTTGGCGACTTGTTCGTGAGACTGTCCGTGGACGGTCACCACTATTACTTCGACCGTCTCACGGGCAAATTTGATGGCACCGGCTCGGCGACTTAGCCGACGCGGCGGTTCGCAACCGGGTCCAAGTCCAAGATCAACCGCTTCTCGATCACGATGTAATCGCTCGTCAGCATCGTGACGAAATGCGTTGGGTTCTCCCGCGTAATTCGCGGATTGTCCCCGTTCAGATGGTCAAGAAGGCGGCTGCGAATATCGCCTGAGCCTACATAGATCCAAACGCCTGCGCGGAAGATGCCATACAAACCCATCTGGTTGGGCTTGAGGATTTCAATGTCAGCGCGAGTGAACGCTTTCGGTGTTTGCGTTGGAAAAGGCATATGAGCCCCCTTGATATTTGCGTTGGGGGCTCGATGCGCCGATTCGTGGCTGGGGGGTCAATCTTGCGGTTGCGAAATACTCACAGCACCACCAAATTGGTGCATGCTTAGCGGTAAGCGCAGCTTAGGTAAGAGCGTATGGAAGTCATCGCTGCTGGCTTGATCATCTATTTCGCGTACTGGCTTTGGGCTGGTTACAAGAATGGCCGCTGGAACAGGGCAGAGCAAAAGCCCGGCGATGACTGGCTCGTGCTGGACACCCGCGACCATGCGTCAGGCTTCGCATTGTTGCTAAAAGCTACGGACGGATGGGTCGTCCGGAATGTGCCGCATGCCGAGAATGAGCGAACAATCGCGAAGTGGTACCCAACTGAGCAGCAGGCTCGCGACGCACTCGCACGTATTCCATGAAACGACTGCTGTGGCGTACCGTCGAGTATCAATTTCCTCTGTTTTTTAGCTCTTGGTCGTCTCTGGGGTGCGCTTCCCCATTTCTATTCGAGGCGGAAAGATCGTGCGTTTGCGATTTGGCATAATGAACCGCGCGGTCTCCCTCTGGCTGCTGCCTAGCCGGGTAAACTCAATCGTTTCTGGGACAGTCACATCTATCCAAACGTCGTTCGGGTTGTCGATGTAGAACACAAATGGATGTTCGGCACCCGCGTTGATCTTGGCTGTATAAATTCGCCAAGGGCGCCGCATTATTTCATCGCCCTGGCCCATGATCGTGAGCTGGGCCCCGGCAGGCCCAGTTATGATGGCACTCGGCTTTGCATCGTGGACTACAGCCGTAAAAACACACTGCAATTCGAAATTTACATTGAAGACCGGCACCTTCGAATGGTTCGTCACTTTGCATTGAAACGCGTCTCGAAAATACACCTTCGTGCCCGGGCCTATCGCAACTGGGCTGCCACCGCCGCCGATCATATCGACAGGAGTCGGTGATAGAGTGACATGACAATAATGGCTGTGAGGTGGGTTCGTAATCTCACCTATGAACGGGTTCCACTCAAACTCAATTGTGTTGTCGAGATCGTTGTTCGGGCTCGCCGCACCACGCCAATTAGGTAGGACGAGATCGCCTCGTGCCCATCTCCAGAGCGCTACCAGTGCAGTGGTGAGAAAGCAGATCAGGAAAAACAGAAGGACATAGGCCAGTCCGGTAAGCGACCCAAGATTGTCCAGCGTGGGCACGCCAATAATTTTGGCGAGCGTAGTCATGGCGAGAGCGAACAGGCCGCCGACCACGAAGTCTTGTGGCGACCTCCTAATCGAATCGACCCAAGACTGCTTGTCGAAAATTCCCATGTCGCCCACTGTGCCCCTAGCTGGCCACATACGTCACGTGCCTGGCCACCAAGAGGGCCTAAGCAATCGTGGATAGCCTTGGATTGTGATTTTCAACCTGACCCACCACCGAAAATCGGGTAGTGGGTCAGGTTGAATTCAGGCCGTCTTGACTCGGTGTTGCGCAGGCGCCCGGCGCACCCCATACTCCATGCATGACCGATAAAGCATACAGCCCCGCCAGCGAAGCTTGGGTCGTCCAAGTAACCCGTGTCCTCGCGGTCGTCGGCGCCCCGCCAAGGGAGCTTTACTACTCGGCATTTCCTGTGCCGGACGATGCTGTGGAAGCCGTCCGTGCCTACAGCGGCGCAGGCGTCCATGACCTAGTAGAGGCCAAAGAGAAAGTGGACTCGGAGACCGTTGCGTGGCTAGCCGACAACCGGCAGCTCTCCGCAGGCAACGTCATACCTTGGGTGGAGATACCGTGAGCAAGAAACGCCCCCGCGACGCCAACAAGCTCGCCAAGAGCATCGTGGACATTGCCACGGGCCAAGACGACGACCGCGAGCCGACGCCGGAAGAGCAGGGCAAGGATCCTGCTGCCGTCAGCCTCGGAAGACGTGGCGGAACTCAAGGGCGGTAAGGCGCGGGCTGCAGCGCTGTCAGCCAAAGAACGATCGGCTATCGCCAAAAAGGCCGCCGAGAAGCGCTGGAAGCAGGATCGATAGCCTGCCACATCGGCAGGCTATGACGCATCGTCGGCGTCGTCGTCCTTTTCTGACCGCCGCTTCGCCTTGCGCAGGAATATCGCGATGTGGTCAGCCAGATCCTGATAGCTCTCGCCTGACATTGTCGATGGGAACGTAAGCGTCACCGGGCCTTCGTCCAGGGTGAACACCTCTTCAAGCATGCCCGGCTTGGGCGGCGGATTGCGGCCCTTGTTAGCGTCGACGGCACCGAGCGGCTTCACCAGCACGTCATCCTCCCCATCCTCTTCGGGAGGGGGATTGTAACCCGTGGGTTCACCGGCCGCAAGGCGCATAGTGGCGAGATAGGCCTTAGCTGCCTTTCCAGCGGCTTCCTGTGTAAACTGGCGTTGAATCAACCAGAACGCAATATTGTCCTCACTTGGAAGTAAGTCCGGAAAGTCCTTGCGAATATCCTGAAATAGCTGCGGCCTTAGTGCTAGTCGGAGCCGTGCGGCGTTGCGCCCACTCTCTGACGGGGCCGTCAGGGCAATCACAGCATCGTCACTCAGACGTAGCTCGTCTCCAGAGCCGTCGATAAGGCCATAAGCCCTTACGGCGCCGATCTTTCCTAGAGCCCGACCGTTCAAGCTGCTGTAACCCAAATGCTTGGCAAGAACGCCCTTAGACATTTTGTTTCGGTTTTCAGCCTTGAACACCGGCCGCACAGCTTCGATGGCGCCAGCCAGATCGATCGACGGGTAATTTGGGCTGCGCACCTTGGGCATGGCAGTACTCCGCGTTCCTGGTGGCCTTTATCCCATGAGGCTGGATTAATTGCAAGGGATAAAATTTATCCACTTGCCAGGATCAATCCAGAATGGTCTAAGACTGGGGCGCCATAGGAGGCCACTCATGACCAGGAGGGTCGCTCTAGCTGCCGCGTCCACGGGCGTCAGCAGGGGCTAAAAGAAAAGGCCGCTCAAGCGGATACTTGAGCGGCCTCACGTGGTTGAAAGCGAAGCTTGGCAACGGCGGTGATTCTATCACCGCCGTTGTTGTTTTGGAATCCCCAAGACGAAAACATACTTTATGCTTGACCGCTCAAGCATAATGACCTATATTGCTGTCATGAACCGGCTAACCCCAGATAAGCGCGTCCAAATCCTCCACCTGCTGTGCGAGGGATCGAGCATCCGCGCCATCACACGGGTCACGGGTGCCAGCAAGAACACGGTCGCCAAGCTGCTGGCGGACGTCGGGCAAGCCTGTTCCGAGTACCAGGACACGGTTTTCAACGAGCTCCCCTGCAAGCGCATCCAGGTCGATGAAATCTGGAGCTTCGTCTACGCTAAGCAGAAGAACGTGAAGGCAGCCAAGGCCGCGCCGAAGGCTGCCGGCGACATCTGGACGTGGACGGCGATCTGCGCCGACACCAAGCTTGTACCGTCGTGGCTCGTCGGCGACGCGCGACGCGCTATGCGGCCACGCCGCTTCATCGGCGACCTCGCCAAGCGCCTCGCCAATCGCGTGCAGCTCACCAGCGACGGCCACGGCGCCTATCTTGCAAGCCGTGGAAAAGGTTTTCGGCGCGGAAATCGACTACGCCATGCTGCAGAAAATCTATGGCCGAGCCCGGAAACGTGAGCGCCGCTACAGCCCCGCCGAGTGTCGTGAGCTGCCATCAGATATCCGTCACCGGACAACCCGGACAAGCGACACGTCTCAACACGCTACGTCGAGCGCAACAACCTGACGATGCGGATGCACATGCGCCGCTTCACGCGGCTGACGAACGGGTTCTCCAAGAAGGTCGAGAACCACGCTCACGCCGTGGCGCTGCACTTCATGTATTACAACTTCTGCAAGCTCCACAAAGCGCACCGCCTCACCCCCGCGATGGCGGCTGGCGTTACTGATCGGCTCTGGGACGTAGCGGATATTGTGAAGGTGCTGGAAGAATGGGAGCACCTGAATTGAGGATGCGATGGTTTGGCGATTTTGGCAGCATAGGAACGGCTCAGGGTACTTGGTTTTATTGCTCCTACTCGCGGCACTTATTGGCGCACTGCTGACCATCCATTTTCTGCAACCAGCTGGGCCGCCAATCACCCCACCGGGATCGCGGGCAGAGCCGTAGGCGGGCGTCGCAGACCGATTATGGGGCCTCGCTGATATCGTGAAGCTACTGGAGGAGTGGGAGGCTGTCGCACATCGCGCGGCCTAATTGTCTTCCGAACCGATCTTGTTTCCCTCAAACCGAATGTCAGAGCCGTTGATGCGGACCACCACATCAGTCGGACTACCTCCTTCGCTGGACGTAATTCGGATATCGATCGCGTAATTGCCCGTAGACAATTTCTTGCTCTTGTTTTGGGCGGCTAAGATTCGAAAAGGCATCCCGGACGTTCCGCTCCGGTTGCAAAGAAGGACGCGCTTAACCTGGCTCGGATCCATGTTGAAACGTCCTTCCGGACGACCGCCGACCTGGTTCTCTGTTCGCAGGACCCAGAAACTGAGGTGCTCCACACCATCGCTGTCAGTTAGTTGCTCAATGCGCGCGAGACAGCCAGTCAGGCTTTTCGTCTTGCCCAAATTCTGAACACGCAGGTAGTACGCGTTGCTTGGATCGCCAGGAGGCTGCTCAAGCCCCAACACCTCAATTCTAGGCGCGCTTAGGGCCTCCGTATTGGCTATCTGGCTGGTAAGTTTCTTGATCTTCGCGTCCTGCTCGCAGTGCATATCGGAAGGCACACCGAACAATTTGATAACAACTACGACGAAGAACGTTAGAGCCGTGCCAACACATGCGCTGAACAGCACCAGGAGTTGAGCACTGATGTCTGTAGGGGTCCCGTATCGCGAAATCGCGAGTAAGGATACCGCGCCCGATATCACGAAGCTCAGCAAGGCGAGGATCCAGTTGCCGAAGACCCACGTCCATGCCTCGCGGAGCGCCCGACAGCAAACGGAACACCAGTAGCGGAAATAGCCCATGGAGTTGAGAGTGCCCTTAGCCGAGCACACGCGTCACGCGAAGGTCGGAAAGGCCCCACAATTTTGTGATTTTCAAACTGACCCACTACCGAAAATCGCCGCCCCTTGACGCCAGAACAAAATAAGAACATATTCTTAGCCGATAACGTGCGTGTTGCGAGAGCGTACCGACCGACCCGCTGGCATCCCCCCATCCCCCGCCACGGTCCACTCGGATCTCGCCTTGGTCGGCCGCGTACGTTTGCGTTTGAGTTTGGCCTCGACCACATCCGGCCGGAACGGCTCTCCCTCAGCCGTTCCGGCCATTTCTTTGTCCGCCCCCTTAAGGCCGGCTATTTTGCGGGAGCCGCCACGCTGGTCGGCAATCCTTCGGCGCCCATGAACACGGCGAGGATGCGCATGGGCCCCGCGCCCGTGTTGCGCCCGTCGTGCGCGACATCGATGGCCTCGAGCAGCGCGTCGCCCGCACGATAGACGTGCACGCCCTTGTCGCCGTAGTCGACGGTGAGCTCCCCTTCGAGGATGTAGCCGAATGTCGGCAGCCCATGCGTGTGCCAGCCCGTCGATGCGCCCGGCGCGAGCGTGAGGATCGCCGCCGTCACTTTTGCCGGCGCGCCCGCGGGATAGGCGATTGTCTCGCCGACGATGGTCTCGCCCGAAGCGAGAAGCGGCAACGTCTGCGCCTCCCCCTCGCGCGCATGCACGAATTGTCCGCACACGAATCCGCCGAGGCAGAGCGCCGTCCCGAGCGCGATCGAGCGCAACGCCCGGTTGCTCTTCCACAACGCGGCATCAATGCGCATGTTTGCAATCATCGCCCAGCCCCTATAATCGCCTCATGAGCCCGCCACGCTGCACGCTTCGTGCATGATCATCAACCTCATGCCGGATATCGAGATGCGCGACAGCGCCCGCCGAAGCTGCGGCGCGCGAAGCCGTGGCCTTCTTTTCCCTTTTCTCCTGATCGCACTTGTTGGCCTCGCGCCGGGCGCGTTCGCGCAGCGTCAGCAAGTCGAGTCGGGAAACTCGCCAAAAAACTGAAGTCGGAGACTCGCCAGCAGGTCGTGCCGGAGGCACGCCAGCAAGTAGAACCTGAAGCCTCCAGCGGCGACACCGATCGCGCGCTGGCCACGACCAAGCGCCACATGATCACGACCGCCAACGCGCTCGCCTCCGAGGCCGGACGCGAGATGCTGCGCGAAGGCGGCTCGGCGGTCGACGCCGCGATCGCGGCCCAGCTCGTGCTGGGCCTCGTCGAGCCGCAGTCCTCGGGCCTCGGCGGCGGCGCCTTCCTGATCCACTGGAACAAGGCCACGAAAGAGCTCAAGGCCTACGACGGCCGCGAGACGGCGCCGAAGACCGCAGTGCCTGAGCGCTTCTTGAAGGACGGCAAGCCGATGTCGTTCGACGCGGCCGTCCACTCCGGCCTCTCCAACGGCACACCGGGTGCCGTGCGCCTGCTCGAGACGGTCCACCGCGCGCACGGCAAGCTGCCCTGGGCGCGCCTCTTCGAGCCCGCGATCAAGCTCTCCGAGCAGGGCTTCAACGTCTCGCGCCGTCTCAATTTCCTGCTGCGCTGGTTCGGCGCCGACGTCTTCGATCCTGCCGCGCGCCGCTACTTCTTCGATGAGTCGGGCAATGCGCGGCCGAAAGGATATCTGCTCAAGAACCCCGAGTATGCAGCGACGCTGAAGGCCATCGCCGCCGGCGGCGCACAGGCCTTCTACGAGGGACCCATTGCCGAGGCCGTGGTTGCCGCGGCCAAGGGTGCACACAACGCGGCGGGCGATCTCACGCTATCGGATCTCGCTGCCTACGAGGTGAAGGAGCGAGCGCCGCTTTGCGTCACCTACGACGCGCGCCGCATCTGCGGCATGGGGCCTCCATCCTCTGGCGGCGTCGCCGTGGCGCAAACGATGAAGCTGCTGGAGCCCTTCGATCTCGGCCGCGGTCCCGATGCCGCCATGAGCGCCGAGGCGATGCATCTCATCACGGAAGCCGAGAAGCTCGCCTATGCCGATCGCGACCGCTATCTCGCGGACCCCGATTTTGTCCCCGTGCCCGTCGCGGGCCTTCTTGATCCCGGCTATCTCGATCAGCGCCGCGCACTGATCGCGAAGGATCAGGTTATGTCCCCGCCGCCGGCGGGCGAGCCGCCGGGCGTGGAGAAGCGCGCCTTCGGCGACGACGCGACGCTGGAAAGCGTCGGCACGAGCCATCTCTCGATCATCGACGACGACGGCAACGCGGTGACCTTCACGACCACGATCGAGGGCGCCTTCGGCTCGGGCGTCTGGTCGGCGGGCTTCCTGCTCAACAACCAGCTGACCGATTTCTCCATGAAGCCCGTCGACGCCGAGGGCAGGCCGGTCGCCAACCGCGTCGAAGGCGGCAAGCGCCCGCGCAGCACCATGGCGCCGACCATCGTCTTCGACGACAAGGGCGAGGTCTTCGCCGTCCTCGGCTCGCCGGGCGGTTCGCGCATCATTCTCTATGTCGTGAAAGCCCTGGTCGCGCTCCTCGATTGGGATCTCGACGCCCAGGCAGCCGCCGCATTGACCAACTTCGGCAGCATGGGCGGGGCCGCCGAGATCGAGATTGGCTGGGCCTCGCTCTGGCATGGCCTTAAGCTCAAGCGCTATGGGCACGGGCTGAGCCCCGATCTCATGAACTCGGGGCTGCATATCCTCGTCGTCCGCGACGGGCAGCTCGAGGGCGGGGCTGATCCGCGCCGCGAAGGCGCCGCTCTCGGCGACTGATCTTGAGTAAAGTTTGAATGACCGCTCACCGCATCACCGTTGTCGGCGCCGGGATTCTAGGCCTCTGGCAGGCGCTCACGCTCGCGCGGCGCGGCCACGATGTTCGTTTGATCGAGAGCAGCCCCGAGCCTTTCGTGCGCAGCGCGAGTATGCATGCCGGCGCCATGCTCTGCCCCGAACTCCGAGGCCGAGACCGCGCCCGATCTCGTGCGCGACTTGGGCCGGCGCGGGCTTGCACTCTGGCGCGAGACCTATCCCGCGCTCGTCAACGCCGGCAGCCTCGTCGTCGCACCGGCCCGCGACCAACCCGAACTCACGCGTTTCGCGAAGATGACCGAGCGTCACCGGACGCTCGATGCGGCCGGGATCGAGGCGCTCGAGCCCGATCTCGCCGAGCGATTTTCGACCGCGCTCTTTTTCCCCGATGAAGCGCATATGGCGACGCCCACCGCGCTGGCCTTCCTGCTCGGCGCCGTACGCGCCGCTGGCGCCGAGGTTATCCTCGGCACGCCCTGGCGCGGCAAAGTGGACGGCGGGACGATCGTCGACTGCCGGGGCCTAGCGGCACGCGCAGAGCTCCCGAACCTGCGCGGCGTGCGCGGCGAGCGGCTCTTGATCCGCTCAGCCGATGTAAAGCTCTCGCGGCCCGTCCGTCTCCTCCATCCGCGCCATCCGCTCTATGTCGTGCCCTGGGGCGACGAGCGCTTTCTCGTCGGGGCGACCATGATCGAAAGCGAGGACGAGGGACCCATCACTGTCCGCTCGGCGCTCGAGCTCTTGGGGACCGCCTACGCGCTCCACCCCGGCTTCGGCGAGGCCCAGATCCTGGAAACGGCAGCCGGCGTCCGCCCCGCCTTCCCCGACAACGTGCCCCGCGCCATTGTCCGCGACGGCGGCGGCGGCAGTCGCATCTTCGTTAACGGCGCCTTCCGCCACGGCTTCCTCCTGGCGCCCGTGCTCGCTGAGGCCGTCGCCGGCCATCTTGCCGCTGGCGCCAACCATCCGCTGATCATGCGCCAATAGGGCCGTGGCGAGATCCCGCATGCTTGGCTATGCTCGACCCATGAGCAACCAATCCACAGACGAGCCCTCGGCCACGACCAGCTTCGGCTTCCGCGACGTGCCCGAAGCGGAGCGCCAGGGCCTCGTCAATCGCGTTTTCTCGACGGTCGCCGGCCGCTATGACCTGATGAATGATCTCATGTCCGGCGGCCTGCATCGTCTCTGGAAGGACGACTTTGTCGCCTCGATCAAGGCTCCGCGGGGAGGGCAAGCTTTCCGCCTCCTCGATGTCGCGGGCGGCACCGGCGACATCGCCGTCCGTTTCGCACGAGCCTCCGGCGAGAATGCGACCGCGGTTCTCTGCGACATCAATGAGGAGATGCTCGGCGTGGCGCGCAAGCGTATCGCCGATGAGGGCCTCGAGCGCCGCATCACCATCACGCAGGCGAATGCCGAGGCGCTTCCCTTCCCCGACCGCTCGTTCGACGCCTTCACGATCGCCTTCGGCATCCGCAACGTCACGCATCTCGACAAGGCACTCGCCGAGGCCTTCCGCGTCTTGAAGATCGGCGGCCACTTCCTATGCCTCGAATTCTCGGAGTGCCAGGTGCCGCTCCTCGACCGCCTCTATGACTTCCATTCCTTCGAGGTGATCCCGCGGCTCGGCAAGCTCGCGGCGGGCGCTGCCGAGCCCTACCAGTATCTCGTCGAGAGCATCCGCAAATTCCCACCGCAGGAAAAATTCGCCGGCATGATCCGCGCCGCCGGATTCGAGCGCGTCACGTGGCGCAACCTGACCGGCGGTATCGCCGCCGTGCACTCCGGGTGGCGGATCTAGACGGCGGCAAGCTGTCGCTCCGCATCTGCAAAGCCGCCCCGAAACCGCCTCACAATCGACGTGGAACGCAAAGACGGTCGCCGCAGTTTAAGAGCGCGCCGGTTTGTATGTCGCGCGTCTCTGGCCGCTTGAGGCCGCTCCACGACAGGATCACGAATGACCTCGCTACCCCGCCTCGGCGCCGCTGCGCTTCTCCTCGCCTCCGTCTCGACGCTCGCGTTCCTTGCGCATGACCAGGCGACCGCTGCAGAGAGAGCGCCAATGCAGCGCCTCGCGCAAGCCGACAAGGGCGGTCCTCCTCCTGAGCAAAAGGGCGAGGCTGCGCCGCAAGGTGAGCAGCAGGGCGAGGCACCCGAGGAGAACGGAAAGAAGAAGCGCGGAAAAAAGAAAGACGACGGCGATCAAGGCGGCCAGCAAGGCCCCCCACCCGAGCAGAAGGGCGAGCGTAAGGAGCGTGGTCGCGACCGCGACCAGAACGGCGGGCGCGAGCAGGGCCCGCCGCGTGAAAAACGCGAGCCCCAGCGTGAGGAAATGCCATCTTTCAAGAAGAAAGAGCCGCAGCCGCCCGTGAAGGAGCAGGCTCCGCCGTCCTTTAAACCGAAGGAGTTGCCGCCGCCGAAGGCCACGCCGCGGGAGCCGGTTGAGGCGCCGCCGCCGCTCGAGCCGGAGCAGAAGAAGATCGAGACACCGAAAGCACCGCCTAGGCTGGAGGAGACCCCGAAGTCCGTCGAGCCTCCGCCCGCAACGAAAAAGCACGAAGAGCCGCCAAGATCGGACAATGGCAATGGCGCCGGCAAAGCGTCTGAGCCGCCGGCTAAAGGCACCAAGGGCCTTGACGCCAACGGCAAGTGGAAGGGTGATCGTGACAAACCTTCAGAGCCGCGAGGTACTCCCGATAGCTCCGGCGCACCGCCGGCGAGCAAGCTCGCGCCTGTAGAGGCACCGCCTGCGGCAGCAACGAAGCCACTCCCACCCGAGCTCAAGGCTAGCACGCCGCGTCCGCCGCCGAACGAGAGCGAGACCCAGCGCGTCGAGCGTCACCGCAAATCCTTCGAGCAGCTGAAGCAACAGCGCCGCGAGGTGAAGGAGGACGGCGGCAAGCGCACCGTGATCGAGGAGCCCGACAAGCGCCGCATCATTCGCGAGGATGGCAAATCCACGATCCGTCACGACGAGACCGAGCGCTTCAAGCGGCTTTATCGCGATACGCGCGAGGAGCGCGGCTCGGACGGCAACAACATCACCATTGTCATCGGCCCCGGCGGCATCCGCATCCTGACCGAGGTCGACCGGGACGGCCGCACATTGAGACGTTGGCGACGTGCACGCGACGGCCGCGAGACCGTGCTGTTCGACAATCGCAGCTATTACCGGCGCTTCGGTCCGCGCCATCCCTCGTTCCTGGATGCGATCGTCAATCTCGCGCCGCCGGTCGTGCGTATTCCCGCGCGATCGCTACATCGTCGAATATGATCGTGCGTCCGAGGACGACATCTATGAGGCCTTGACGGCACCGCCTGTCGACGACATCGATCACCCTTACTCGCTCGAGGAGATCCGCCAGAGCCCCTACCTCCGCGACCGCATGCGCCGGCTCGACCTCGACACGATCACCTTCGATTTCGGCTCATGGGAGGTCGACCCGCGCGACTATGGCCGCCTCGAGCGCCTCGCGCGCGTGATAAATCGCATTCTCTCGCGCAATCCCGACGAGATGTTCCTGATCGAAGGCCACACCGACGCCGTAGGATCCGACGAGGACAATCTCACGCTCTCGGATCGCCGCGCGGAGACCGTGGCCTTCATTCTGAGCGAGGAGTTCGGCGTCCCGGCCGAGAACCTCACCACGCAAGGCTATGGCGAGCAATTCCTCAAGGTCCCGACCGATGGCCCGGAACGACTCAATCGACGCACGGCGGCACGGCGCATCACGCCACTGCTCGCCCGATAGCCCCAATAACAGAGAGGGCCCGCCATCGCCTGGCGGGCCCCATATTGTCCGGGACAGCGAGCGTTCCAGCTCAGGCCCGGTTGCGGCCCGTTTCGATCTCGCCCTTGTCGGCGCGGCGTGAGAATTCCGTATAGCCGCCTGAGGAGAGAATGCGCGCCTGCTCCACCCAGTTCTCGCGCTCGATCCGCCCCTTGAAATCGAGGATCTGATTGACCCGGTCGATGTCGGCTCCGGTCCAGTTCGCGATCTGCTCGTAGGAAGTCACGCCGAGCGAATTGAGCTTCTTCTCGATCAGCACACCGACGCCGCGGATCCGCTTGAGATCGTCGAATTGACTAGCGACCGGCCCCGCACGCAATGGCTCGCTTCGCAATGCCTCCGAGCGCACCGATCTCAAGCCCGCGAAATCTCCGCGATGCACCGGCGCGGGTGACGCTTGCGCGGGCTGCGCAGACACGGCTTGGGGCGGCACCGCGGTCTTGGCCGGACTATCCGCCTTGGTTTCGAGGGGCCTCAGCGGCGTGACGTCGCCGCTCCCGCCCTGCGCCAGAATTTTCGCTTGCCCGATCCAGTTCTCGAGGCCCACCCGTCCGGGCTGACCGAAATACGCCTCGACCTTCTCGACTTCACTCCACGTCCAGCGGGCGATATCGCTGAAGCGCGTCACCCCGTTTTCCACGAGCGCCTTCTCGGTCGCGGCGTCGATCCCGATGATGCGATGCAGCCGATCCGCGCCTGGGCCCTGCGGCACCGCACTAGCGACGGGAGCCGACGTATCGTTCGCAGGTTCCACGACGCGCGGCTTGATGGTGGCATCGCCGCCCTTGGTCAGGATCCGCGCCTGCTCGATCCAACTTTCCTGCTCGATGCGCCCCGCAATGCCAAGAGACTGGCTCATCCGCGCAACGTCGCCCGGTGTCCAATTGGCGATGTCGGAGAACTTGAGCACGCCTTGCGCGCGCAGGCGCTTCGCCGTGTCCGCATCGATCGCGCGGATGCGTGTTAGGTCGTCGCCGGCGACTGTCGTTCCGAGGCCCGTCGATGCCGCAATAGAGGCCGCGACGGCAAGCGGCATCCCTGCGATCTCCCGCGTCGGCGGCGGCGGATTGGCGATCGGTGCGGCAGCGGGCGCCGGGGCACTCGGCGCCACGACGGGTTTCGAAGGCGGCGCGGTTGCAACTGATGCGGCAGGGGTGGCTGCAGGTGGCGCGCTTGTGGGCGGGGGCGAAGGAGCAACGGGCGGCGCGGCTTTCGCCACCGGAGCAGGCGGACGGGGAGCACTTGCTGGCGCTGGCGCCGACCGCGGAGCGGCTGGCTCAGCGACAGTCGGCGTACCAAACCGGCTTGCAACCGCTGGCGCCTGTGGCGGCGGTGCTGCTCGGGGCGGTGGAGCAGCAAGCTTCGGGCCAGCCGCTTGAGCGGCAGGTGCCGCTGGACGCGGCTGCACCTCGACCATCGGTGCACCGCTGGCTCGCGATGCAGACGGTGATGCTGTGCCTGGATTGCCGGAGAGAGCGCGCTCAAACCGCGTCGTACCCTCTGGATTGGGAGGCGAAGTACCGCCATTGGGCGCCGCCGCCGGTACCTCCTGACGCGCGCCGCGCGATGCTCGCCGCAGCCGCCACGCCACGACGACGCCCAGCAAGAACGCCCCCAGCAGCACCGCGAAGATCTGGACCAGCAACGTCGTCATCCGCCCCGCCTCCTCAGCCTAGATTCGCACCCTAGCCCGAACTCATTCGTGAGGTCACGAGTGGCGGACGCCACAGGAACAACTTTGATTCCGGCCGTCGCTGACCGGCTTCGGCGGCACGAAGCTAAGGCGCCAAAGCAACGCCCGGCGGCCGTTCGCCGGCGCCCGCTCAATCACTGGCCCGCCCCGCCGTGATCCAGCCGACCACGAGGCCGATCACGAATGCGGCAACCACGTGCCAGATCAGGTTTGTGACGACGTAGCTGACCACAGGCTCCTCCGTCGCGCCAAGGCTGCGCGCGCCACCTTGTAGAGGTCCCGCAACAGACACGGGGGCGACCACTCAGAAAGGTGGCGGCCCGAGCATAGACGGCCGCGACCGCCCCTCCAAGCCAAGAAGAGCGCCAAAAACTTTGAAAGGATTCGACTATTTCATGCCCGTGATGTCGCGCGGAAGCCCTGTATCCCCGTAGAAAGGGGGGTGCCTCTTCAGGGTTGAAAAGCGGTAACGGTGCCGCAACTCAAGCCTTGCCATCCGCCTTCAGTTGGAGGACGGTTGATCGGCCTACGTGCATTTCTCGTGGCAACGGGCGGTTTGAGGCAATTCGGGACCGGTACTTGATGGCGGTCAGATTCTTGATCGTCGACGATCACCCCCTTTTCCGGGAGGCGCTCCAGCTCGCCATTCAATCGGCCTATCCCGGAGCGGAAATCGTCGAAGCGTCCTCGATCGCCGCCGCGAAGGAGGCTCTCGCCCACACGCAGGCGTTCGATCTCCTCCTGCTCGATCTCACCATGCCCGGAACGCGCGGCTTCGACGGCCTGCTCGAGCTGCGCACGGCGTGGCCGAAGCAGCCGATCGTCATCGTCTCGGCGCACGAGGATCCGCGCATCATCCACGAGGCCATGACCTGCGGTGCCGCCGGCTACATTTCGAAGTCGGTCAAGAAGCCCGAGCTTGCCGAGGCGATTCAGGACGTCATGTCCGGTCTCGTCACGCTGCCCAAGGGCTACCTACCGCCCTCCACACCCGCCGCCTCGCGCGAGGCGGATCTCGCCACCCGCGTTGCCTCGCTCACGCGCCAGCAATTGCGCGTTCTGCAGATGGTGCGCCAGGGCATGCTCAACAAGCAGATCGCGCATGAGCTGGGCGTCGGCGAGACGACGGTGAAAGCACATGTGTCCGAGATCATGCGCAAGCTCAACGTCGTCTCGAGAACGCAGGCGGTGATCGAGGTTGCTCGTCTGGACTTCGACTCGATACTCGCCAATGCTAGGGATTCCGATAAAGACCCGGTCCGTACGCAGTGACGGTCCTGGCAGTCCCGCAGCTCAGCTCAGAAGATTGACGATCAGCGCCCTGAGCTCGGCGGGCTTCGCCGGCTTGAGCAAAATCTCGCAGCCTGCCGCCTGCACTTTGCCCGCAACGTCGGACGCATGGTCCGCCGTGATGACGATCGCCGGTATGGAGCTTTTCCAAGCGTCGCGGAGCCGCTCCACCGCCCTCAAGCCCGAACTCGCCGAAATCGAGATGATAGTCGGCGAGTATGATGTCGGGCCGGAATTCGGGCTCGCGATCGAGAAGCGCCTCCACCCCCGAGACGCTGACGGCAAAGCGTCCCTCACACCCCCAGCGGTCCAGCAGTTGCCGCATGGCCTCGAGCACGGCCCCGTCATTGTCGATCACGAGCGCACGCGTTGCAGCGAGCCCGTAGGCCTGACGAGCTGCAGCCGCATTCTTGTCGGACCGCGGCGACAATTGCGTCGTCCGCCCGGCATAGGGTGCGTAGACCGAAAACCGGGTGCCCTTACCAGGGCGCGAACATAGCTCCACCTTGTGGCCTAGCGCGTCCGCCATGCGTCCGATGATCGAGAGCCCGATCCCGAATCCGCCGCCCCGCGAGCGCTCGGCCGCCGAGCCGCGCTGAAACTCCTCGAAGATCTTGCCCCGCTCGCTGGGAGGAATCCCGGGGCCAGTGTCCCAGACATCGACGCGAACGAGATCGCCGCGGCGCCTCGCTGCGAGCAGAATCCTGCCGTGCTCGGTGTACTGCACGGCATTGGCGAGCAGGTTTTGCAGGATCCGCCTTAGCATCAAGGGATCGGACGTGACGAGCGCATTGGTCTCGCGCAGCGTAAGCATCAGCGCCTTGTTTTGCGCGATTGGGCCTAGATCCACGACGAGCGAGTGGAAGAGATCACCCAGCGCCACCGTATGCATGAGCGGCTTGATCGTGCCGACCTCGAGCTTGGAGAGATCTAGGATAGTGCCGAGCAGCTCCTCGATGGTCGAGAGCGCATGATCGACCTGCCTGATGAGGCGCGTATGCTGTGCGCTGCCGCCGCCCTCCGCCATCGCCGAGATCGAGAGCCTCGCCGCGTGCAGCGGCTGCAAAAGATCGTGACCGACGGCCGTAAAAAATCGGGTCTTAAACCGATTGGCGCGCTCGGCGGTGTCGCGTGCTTGAACCAGCTCGTCGTTGGCGCGCTCGAGCCGATTGAGCGCGGTCTTGAGTTCCTCGGTCCTGACCTTGACCTGACCCTCGAGGCCGATGGCTGTCTGAAACAGCGAGTAGGCGTTGGCTTGGTAGTCCATCGAGCGCTCGACACGCTGCATGAGGACCGCATTGATCTTGGCCAGCTTCTCGTTGCGTCGCTTCAAGTCCGCGAGCGCGTCCGTCGCCGGCACTTTTCCTTTGCCGTCGTCGAGCATCATTTCGCGCTGCTCCTGCTCGCGCCGAATGCCACGCCGGTCAGCGTCTGATTGAGATGCATGGCATTGAGCTGCTCGCCGTAGGTGTGGAAGCCGACGACATGATGTCTCTGATAGAGCTCTTCCATCTGGCGGCGGATCTGCCTGTTCTCGGCATCCAGCCGGCGCAGAATGCAGTCGAAGCCGAGCACCAGATCCAGGCCTCCGAGCGCCGTGTCGAGATCCTCGAGCGTCTTGGCCGTCGAGCTCAGCATGTCCTTGGGTCGCGCGACCGTGAACACGAGCCCTTCGTCGATGGCACAGAAGAACGACAGGCTGCCGTCGGCATTCATGTTGCGGATCGAGCGGCAATAGTAGTCGCCACCGACCTTCACCACCAGCGGATAGGACGCAAAGCTGAAAGGACCAAGATCGTCGAGCATGAGGCCGATCGCCGACGCATATTCCCGTGCGGCGGGCTCCGCGTTGAGCTCCTGCACGATGCGATCGTGCGTGTTTGCCGCCGTGACGACGAGCTTGATAGGCGTCGGCTCGAAGTTCTGCGTCTTGAATATTCGGAACGGAATATCGCTCTCGACCATGATCAGGATTGCGGCTTGATCGAGCGCCCGGCCGTCATAAATGAGCGCGGTGCGGTTGAAGGCGAGCCCGTCACCGGCCGAGCCGCCGATGAGCTGCATATCGTCGAAGGCCCAATGAACCGCGGCCACCAGCGCCTCTTCCACCTTCGACAATCCGTCGACGAGCATGACGCCGAACACCCGCTCGCCGAGCGTCTTGTCCGTGCGTTGCGAGAGCTGCGCCTTGAGGCCGCGCACGATGCCGCTCGCGCGCTCGACACCTCCGGCTCCGACATCCTCGATGAGGCCGCGATGGATGCGAAAGCCTTCGCGCGGAAAGGCGATCAAGACGATACCGCCTTCCGTCATCCCGCCGGGACCGATCTCTCCCGCCGTCGAGCAGCCGCTGACCGGCGTATCGGGAAACGCCTCTGCTAGCGCCGACGCCAGCTCGCTCGCGTCGAAGTCGATCGAGAAGAAAGCGATGATGTGCTGGAAATCGCCCGGGCCGACGCCCTTCTTAACCTCGGTCACGGCCTCGGAAACCTCCGAGGCCCCGCTCACGGCGATGCGAATGCCGCACGAGCTTACGGACGAAGAACTCCGTCCCACGCTGCGTCCTCCCGGGTCGCGATCTCTTTGCACCCTTGCCGGGCGGCGAGTCGCGTTTTCGTTGAAGTCCCTGCAAAGGCTGCCACAATCCGCCTGGAGCTGCAAATCCAAGCGACGCGAAGCACTAACGGGGCCCCCAGACCCGGCCGTTCGCGGCCGCCGGGGCCGCATGGAAGACCCCGGGATCGATGGTCTCCATCGCCCCCTCCGGTCTTGACGGCGCCACAACGGTCGGCATCAGTGGCGGCGGCGGGGCTACTTGGAAGGCTGAAAAGGATGAAATTTTCTATTCGGGACGGTGCAGCCGCGGCCGCACTCGTCACTGTCGTTTTCGCGTCACCGGCAGCCCTTGCCGGAATGATCGAGACGGGACCGCCGCGCGACGCTCCAAAAGCCAAGACGGCGCCGAAGGCCCCCCCGGCCGCAGCCGCGCCGCCCGCAGCCGCTCCCGCTCCGGAATCCGCTACTCCGGCGGCAGCGCCACCCTCTCCGGGCCTCCCAACAACTGCGAAGATTTCGACGAAGGGCCTACCACCGCCACCCGCGCCCGCGAACTGCAAGAACATCGGCACCTTCGAGGGCTGGCTCACCTCGTTCCGCAAGGAGGCCGCCGCCGAAGGCATCAGCCAGCGCACGCTTTCCTCAGCCCTGGACGGCATGACGCTCGACCCGAGCGTGATCGCCCGCGACCGCAAGCAAGGCTTCTTCGCCCAGAGCTTTATCGACTTCTCCGCCAAGCTCGCCACGCCGAACCGGGTCCAGAGCGGCCGTGCGCAGATCGCCAAGAACAAGGCCGCCTTCGATCGCGTGGAGAAGCAGTTCGGCGTCCCGGCCCCGGTCATCACCGGCTTCTGGGCGCTCGAAAGCGACTTCGGCGCCGGCATGGGCAAGCTGCCGATCATGCGCTCGCTGACAACGCTCGCCTACGACTGCCGCCGCGGGCCGACCATGTTCCGCGACGAGCTCAAGGCAGCGCTCAAGATCATCGACCGCGGCGACATGACCCCCGAGACCATGATCGGCTCCTGGGCCGGCGAGATCGGCCAGACCCAGTTCCTGCCCTCCCGCTACCTAGAGCACGCGATCGATTACGATGGCGACGGACAGCCGAACCTCTTCAGCAATGCCACCGACATCATCGGCACCACCGCCAACTATATGGTCCATCTCGGCTGGCGCCGCGGTGAGCCGTGGCTCGAGGAGGTGCGTGTGCCCGCCAAGCTCCCCTGGGAGGAGGCGGATCTCACAATCAAGCATCCGCGCTCGAAGTGGGCCTCCTGGGGCGTGACACGTGCCGACGGGCGCGCACTGCAGTCCGACGAGCTGCCCGCCTCCCTGGTGCTGCCGATGGGCCGCTTCGGCCCGGCATTCCTCGCCTATCAGAACTTCGACGTCTACTTGCAGTGGAACCAGTCGCTGAACTACGCCGTGACGGCCGCATACCTCGCGACCCGCATCGACGGCGCACCGGCCATGAGCCGCGGCAGCCCTGACATCCCCGTCCTTGGTCCCGAGGACTCGAAGGACCTGCAGCGCATCCTCGCCAAGCGCGGCTTCGACGTCGGCGAGATCGACGGCAAGATCGGCCTCAAAACCCGCCAGGCGATCAAGGTGGTGCAGAAGAAGCTCGGCTTCCCGGCCAATTCCTACCCCACCCCGGAGCTCCTGGCCGCCTTGAGGGGCGGGGCCTAGAGTGCTTCCGGAAAAGCACGCCCTCGAGTCATGGCGAAGCCATGCTTCGCATGGACATCCGGGGATGGGAACCGGTTTTCCGATCAGAAGCACGCCAATACAAGGAGCTAGGGTTTTTCCGCGAACTAGACAAAGCCGGAAAGACCCTAGCGTTGCTTCTCGCTCTGGCAATTTGCTAGGTTCCGGGCAGCCATCCCCACGCGATGGCCTGGCTCGGGGGAGCCAGCACATCTCGGGCACGAGGGGGAACTGCCGTGCAGAAGTCGACGACCGCGTCTCTCGAGGAGGATCTCGCGCGCATCAGTGCGCTCGCGAACCGCTCGGTCGAGCATCCCCATGAGCTCGCGTCATATCTGAGGCAGATCTACCACGCCGTCTTTGACGTCGACTTTGCCCGCTACGACCCGGCGGCCGATCAAGGAGCAGTCCGCCGCCTTGATGAAGCAGATCTTCGCCGCCCGCATGCAGCTCCGCGATCGCATTGCCGAATGGCGCAGCCGCGGTTTCATGACTCGCCCCGTCGAAAACGCACTGCGCGATGTGTTCCGCGTCGCGCGCTACGGGTCCGACATGCTGGGCGAGATCGGGATCGGGCACAACCGCCTCGGCGACGGCGAGAAGCCGAGGCGCGCCTTCACCGGCACCGACTACAACACATTCGTTCACCCCAAGTACGACAACGGCGAGAACATCGCCTTTCAATCCGGTGACGTGATCGTTGTGCGCGGCGCGGCGCACAACAGTGCCGCGATCGCGCGCATCGGCGACGTCGACACGCTCTTCAGCCACGTGGCGATGGTCTATGTCGACAAGGAGGGCAAGCACTGGGTGGTCGAAGCTCTGATCGAGGACGGCTCCGTGATCACCCCGCTCGAGCGCTTTCTCGAGCACGGCCTCGGGCGTGCGGTGCTCTATCGCCATATGGATCAGGCCCTCGCAGCCCGCGCGGCGGAGCTCATTCACGCGCGCGTGCTCGCCTCGAAAACCGGATTTGCGCGCCACATCCCCTACGACTTCTCGATGCGTCTCAGGGGGAAGAGAAAGCTCTTCTGCGCCAAGCTCGTCCACCTGGCATTCAAGGAAGCAAGCAAGGGCCAGGTTCTGCTGCCGGCCTTCAAGACCCGTTTCGACCCTCGCAACCGGCCCTTCTATCGCGCGATCGGCGTCAAGGCGAAGCAGACCTTTGCCCCCGGCGACATCGATATCGATCCAGCGTTCGATCTCGTTGCCGAATGGCAGGACTATCGCGCGACCTCGTCGCTCAGGCGCCAAGACATGATCATGACCAAGTTCTTCGAGTGGATGGAGACCCGCGGCTGGCACTTCAAGCAGGACTTCCTGATCAAGATCGTCGGCATCTTCGGGCGCCTGTCGAGCCACCTCTCGAACCGCGCCAAGGAGCTCATCTCGAGCGTGGTCCCGAAGGTGCCGAGCAACATGAGCCGCAGCTGCATTGCCACGATCGCGATGCTCCACAAGACGGCCGAGGGACTTGTTCCGGGCCTTAAGGCGCTCGAGGAGGACCACATCCGCATGACGCGCCGGCCGCTGCATCCGCGCGAGCTGCTCGCCCATCTCGAGCGCGTCCGTGACGCCTCGAACGGCCGCATCGGCTACCTCGTCGGCAAGGTCTAAAGAGCTCAGTTCGTCACGTAGCCCGTCGCATAGAGGTAGAGCGACAGCGTAACGAGCGCGCCGATCGTCGACAGCAGGACTGTGTACGACGTCACCACGGCCCTGCGCCCGTAAAGCTCGGCGAGCATGAACGAGCCCGTTCCCGTCGGCAGCCCGGCCAGCAGCACGGTGATGGTGGCGAGCTTGGGCGGCATCGAAAAGACGCTCGTCGCCAGTACCCACGTCACTGCCGGATGCACGATGAGCTTGGCGCCGTCAGCAACGCCGCGGTCCGCCTCTCGATCGGCTCGATCTCGCGCCGCTCCGCGAGAAAGAGCCCGAGGACGACCAGCGCGCAGGGGCTGGCCGCACCGCCGAGCAGCTTGAGGAAGGTATCCGCGCTCTGCGGGACGCCGAGCCCGGTCGCCCCGTAGAGCGTACCGAGCACCGGCGCGACGAGAAGCGGATTGCGCACGAGCGACCCGCCGACCTTGCGCAAGAGCCTCCCCGGCCGTCTCTCTGCCGAGACATCGATCTCGATCAGAACGATCGCTGACGCGAAGAGCACGCAAACCGTGATGATCGCGGCGATCGTGACGGGCACAAGACTTTCCCGTCCGAACACGAGCAGGCACAACGGCAAGCCGATGTAGGACGTGTTGCAGTAGGAGGCGTTGAGACCATCGAGGCTTGCGTCCGCGAGCTGCTTTTGCCCGAGAAGCCGCACGCCGACGGTCGCATAGAAGACCAAACCGCATCCGAGCCCGAAGGCGGCAATGAACCCCGGCTGGTTGAGCTCGTCCCAGCTTGCATGCGCCATCGCGTCGAACAGCAGCGCCGGCAGCGCAAGGTAGACGACGAAGCGGTTGATCTCCGAGACGGCGGCGGGGCCGATCGCGTCGAGCCTTCGGGCGAGAAAGCCGGCCAGGATCAGCGCGAAAATCGGCAGGATGACGGACAGGATGGAGAGCATGCGGCGGCGATGAGTGTCTTGATCCGGGGGCCCTTCAGGACACGAGATTGAGGGCCTTGGCCTCTGCCATCATCTCCGCCAGCGCGCCGATAGCCAGCGTTGCTTTGCTCTTTGCTCCGCCGATCGACCCGACGGGTGCGCGAATGCGGGCCAGATCTTCCTCCCCGAAGCCCTGCGCGGCAAGCGCGGCGACGCGCTCCCGATGCACCGCATGGTTGCCGAGCGCGCCGATATAGAAGCACTTCGTCCCGAGCAGGCGCGCCCAGAAGCTGGCCGGCTCCTGCTCGTGGTCATGGAAAAAGAGTATGGCGGCAGACGCGAAGTCGAGTCGATCGATCGCAGGGGCCAGCTCCGCATCGTCGAGGAATATGCGAAAGCCGGCGCCGGATAGCTCCTTCCTCGTCGCCTCGTCCGGCGACCGGATCGCGAGCTCGATGCCCGTGGCGGCTGCGAGCGAGGCCATGCCTGCGAGCGTCGGACCATTGCCGAGCAGCAGAAGACGCAGATTAGGGACATAGACCCGCCGGAATTTGTCGCCCTCGCACCGGCTCTGCTCGATGGGCGCTTCCGGTGCGATTTCCTCGACCGCGCTCTCACCTGTCGGCAACGAAGTGCGCAACGCGAACGGCCTCCGCGCGGCGCGAAGCGCGATCATGGCATCGACAGTTGCCGCTCCCAGCGCCTGGTCGAAATAGAGATCGAGCCCGCTGCCGCACGGCAGTTTGATATCGAAGTAGGGCGATCCTTTTCCGTAGCGCACCAACCGGTTCTGCCCGGCGGCGATCACCGCCTGCGCCTCGAGCGCCACGGCTTGTTCCAGGCAGCCCCCGGAAAGATACCCAACATACCTGCCGTCCTCGGCCACCGCCATCTGGGCTCCGGCTTGACGCGGAGCTCCGCCCTCGACGCCGACCAGCGTCACGAGCGCCGTGCGCTGCCCCTGGGCCTGCCACCGCTGCATCTGCGGCAGCACATCCTCGTCTGCCAGAAGGCCCGCGGTCGTCGTGAAGCGCTGAAAGCTGATCGTCATCGTGTCGTACTCACGCCCGCGTCTACAAAGAACTAGCCGCCCGTCACTCCGCCAGAAAATCGCCACGCCCCACACGCCGCAAGGACGATTTGAGACGCGTATTGTCGCGCTGGATTTCCTCGACCGTGCCGAACACGTAGCGGATGTGGTCCGCAGCGGCAGTTTCCGCCCGATCGGGCTTTCCGGCAAGCACCGCTTCGCCGATCTCGATGTGCTGCGCGAGGAGCTTCTCGCGCACGCCGGCGCGAAGATAGAGATGCTCGCGATTGAAGAAGATGTTGTTGCGCAGGAGCTCGGAAAGCGCCCGCATGACGTGCAGCAGCACCATGTTGTGTCCCGCCTCGTAAACGAGAATGTGCAGGTTGACGTCTGCCTGGGCCTCCTGCGTCGGGTCTTCTATCTTGTGCGCCTTGCGCATTTCCGCAAGACACGCGCGGATCGCCGCCTTGTCGACGTCCGTGGCCCTGAGCGCCGCAGCGCGCGCGGCCTGCGCCTCGACGCACTGCCGGAACTCGAAATAATCAGCGGACGCATTTTCGTTGTTGCGATAGAGATTGGCCAAAGGCTTCATCATCGGCGACAGGAACTGCGCGACGTACGTTCCGCCGCGCGTCGCCGTGAGCAACCCCCGCTCGGCGAGCTTCTCGATGGCGTCCCGCAGCGACGGCCTCGACACGTCGAGCTTCTGCGCGAGATCGCGCTCCGACGCGAGCTTCTCGCCCGGCCGCAACGCGCCCTCGAGGATCAGCTTCTCGATATGTGTTGCGATAACGTCCGCGATCTTCTGCGTGCGTATAGCTTCCATGGATCGATCCGTATCGAGACTTCTCGGCGCGGTAAGACTACGGCGGCCTAGCGGAAACGGGACATCCTACGTCCCGTTCTCCACGGCCGACATGTAACACGTTTTGACCGCCACGCCTCACTGGTATAATTAATTGGCCATCGAGCGTAGACGGTCGCGCGTAATCGAGGGGAGGGTCAGCGTCGCATGTGGTCGCAGGTATACGACCCCTTCGGCAGCATGATCCTGTCCACGGCGGTAGCCGCCATTCCGGTATTCGTGCTGCTCGGCGCGATCGGGATTCTCGAATTCCGCGCCCACGTGGCGGCGCTGATGGGGCTCGCCGCCGCGTTTGCCGTGGCTGTCCTCGCCTATGGCATGCCGCTGCAAATGGCCGGCATGGCCGCCGCTTACGGCGCGGCGTTCGGCTTGCTTCCAATCGGCTGGATCATTCTCAACGTCATATTTCTCTATCAGCTGGCCAACGAGAAGGGCGAGTTCGCGGTCCTGCAGCGCTCGATCGGTTCGATCAGCGACGACCGGCGTCTGCAGCTCCTCTTCATCGCCTTCTCTCTCGGCGCGTTTTTCGAAGGTGCGGCGGGATTCGGCACGCCGGTGGCCGTGACGGCGGCAATGCTGATCGGCCTCGGCTTCACGCCGCTCACAGCATCGGGCTTGTCGCTCATCGCCAATACCGCGCCTGTGGCCTTCGGCGCGCTCGGCACTCCTGTCATCGCGCTGGCCGCGGTGACCGGGCTCGATCTCCACGAATTGAGCGCCATGATCGGCCGCCAGCTGCCGTTCTTCTCAGTCATCGTCCCCTTTTGGCTGATCTGGGCCTTCGTCGGCTTCCGCAAAACGATCGAGATCTGGCCGCCGATCCTCGTCGCGGGTCTGTCCTTCGCCATTCCCCAATACCTCGTCTCGAATTTTCACGGGCCCTGGCTCGTCGACATCGTCGCCGCCATCGTCTCGATGGCGAGCCTCGCCCTGTTCCTGAGGATTTGGCGCCCCGCCGTGCCGATGACCAGCATGCCGGCACGCAACGCCGACACCGGCCCGCCCCCTGTCGTCACGGCGCACGCCATCCCCGACACCGTGGGCGCCGTGCGCCGGGCCTGGATGCCCTGGCTTGTTCTCAGCGCATTCGTTTTCCTCTGGGGTGCGCCACAGGTCCGCGCCTCGCTGGACGGGATGTGGGTGGCAAAGATACCCGTCACCGGCTTGAACGAGCTCGTGCAGAAGGTTCCGCCCGTCGTCGCCGAGGCCAAGGTCGAGAGCGCCATCTTCAACTTCAACATCCTCTCCGCGACCGGCACGGGGATCCTGGTCGGCCGCGATCATCTCCGGTCTCTTCCTCGGCTACGGCCCTGTGGGCCTCGCGCGCATGTACGCGCGCACGATCTACATCGTCCGCTACTCGCTGCTGACCATATCCTGCATGATGGCCATCGGCTTCATCACGCGCTACTCGGGCACCGATGCTACGCTCGGACTTGCGCTCGCGAGCACAGGCTGGTCTTATCCGTTTTTCGGCACCATGATCGGCTGGCTCGGTGTCGCGCTCACGGGCTCGGATACGTCCTCGAACGTGCTGTTCGGAGGATTGCAGCGCATCACCGCCGAGCAGCTCGGCATAAATCCCGTGCTGATGGCCGCGGCCAACAGCTCGGGCGGCGTCATGGGCAAGATGATCGACGCGCAGTCGATCGTCGTCGCCTCGACGGCGACCAAGTGGTACGGCCACGAAGGCTCCATTTTGCGCTTCGTATTCTTCCACTCGGTCGCGCTCGCGACCCTCGTCGGACTATTGGTTATGGGCCAAGCCTATCTCTGGCCCTTCACCTTGCTTGCACCCTAGCCGGACACCAAATCAAAATGAGCCGAACGGCCACAACAATAAACTTCGAAGAGTTGCATGTAACGGCGGTCCTACCCGCCGTGAAAACGGGAGAGCGTAGATATGCCAACCATCAACGTGAATGGAGAGAACCGCGATTTCGGCGGTGACCCAGATACGCCGCTGCTCTGGTATCTCCGGGACGAGCTGGGGCTCACGGGTACGAAATTCGGCTGCGGTGCGGGCGTCTGCGGTGCCTGTACGATCCACCTCGACGGCGTCGCGGTTCGCTCGTGCCTGACGACCGTTGCCGAAGCAGCCGGGAAAAAGGTTACGTCGATCGAAGGCCTGAGCCCCGACGGCGAGCACGCCGTGCAGAAGGCCTGGCGCCAGGTGAGCGTGCCGCAGTGCGGCTTCTGCCAGGCCGGCCAAATCATGCAGGCCGCCTCGCTTCTCGCAAAAAATAACGCGCCCTCCGACGACGAGATCGTCGAGAGCATGTCCGGCAACCTGTGCCGCTGCGGCTGCTATCAGCGCATTCACGAAGCGGTACGCCTTGCAGCGGGAGGAGTCTGATCATGTTGCATTACATGCAGAAGGAAGCGCGCAAGGCTGAGAAGCCGCAACTCCGCGCCACCATCGAGAACGTGAGCCGCCGCCAGTTCGTCGGAGCGCTCGCGGCATCTGGCTTCGTGCTCGCAGTCAAAATTCCGGAAGCGGGCGCACGCGAGCCCCTCAAACCCTATCCGACCGGCGGCGCAGGCATGCCGCACGGCTATGGCAAGGCCAGCGACCCGCACGTCTATGTCGCCATTGCACCCGATGGAGCCGTTTCGATCATCACCCATCGCTCCGAGATGGGCACCGGCATCCGTACCAGCTTGCCCTTGGTCGTCGCCGACGAGATGGAGGCAGACTGGTCGCGCGTGAAGGTCGTGCAAGCCCCTGGCGATGAGCCGTTGTACGGCAATCAGGACACCGACGGCTCGCGCTCCATGCGCCATTTCATTCAGCCCATGCGCGAGTGCGGCGCCGCCATGCGCCAGATGCTCGAGACGGCCGCGGCCACCAAGTGGGGCGTCGACCCATCGCTCTGCCGCGCGAAAAATCACACCGTCGTCCTCCTCGACAAGGACAACAAGGAGACCGGTCAGACGGCGGGCTTCGGCGAGCTTGCTGAGGCGGCTATGGCGTTGCCTGTCCCCGCGCGGGAGACGCTCCTTTTCAAGTCCCCCGATGAGTTCACGCTCATGCGCAAGGGCGAAGCGAAGATCGTCGACTTGCGCGACATCACCATCGGCAAGGCGATGTATGGCGCCGATGTGCGCCTGCCGGGCATGAAGTTTGCCGTCATGGCACGCCCGGACGTCCTCGGCGGCAAGGTCAAATCATTCGATGCAACCGACTCCCTTAAGGTTCCGGGCATCGAGGCCATCCACGAGATCGAAGGCGTTTACGAGGTGCCACGCAAGTTCGGGCAGCTCGGCGGCATTGCCGTGATCGCGAACTCGACCTATGCCGCGATCAAGGGCCGCGATGCCCTTAAGATCGAGTGGGCGAACGGCCCCAACGCAAAATATGACTCGGTCGCCTACTTCAAGGCCATGTCGGAGACGGCGTCGAAGCCCGGCAAGGTGATCCGCAATCAGGGCGACTTCGACGCGGCCCTAAAGTCGGCGAAGAGCACTTTCACCGGCGAATACCAAATGCAGCACTTGGTACAGGCGTCCATGGAGCCGCTGGTCGCCGTCGCCCGCATCGCGGACGGAAAGGCCGAGGTCTGGGCTCCGATCCAAAGTCCCTATGGCGCGAGGGAGGATATTGCCAAGGCACTCAAGCTGCCGATCGAGAACGTCACTGTGCATGTGACCCTGCTCGGCGGCGGCTTCGGCCGCAAGTCGAAGTGGGACTTCATGATTGAGGCGGCGTTGATCTCGCAAAAGCTCGGCGGCACGCCTGTGCTGCTGCAGTGGACGCGCGAGGACGACATACGTCACTCATTCTACCACACCGCGTCGGTGGAACGCATCGACATGGCCTTCGACGAAGCCGGCAAGGTCAAGGGCTTCCGCCATCGCACCGTCGCGCCGTCGATCATTTCGACATTCGCGCCCGATAGCGGTTACCAGTTCAACATCGAGTACGGCATGGGCTTCGTCAACACGCCGTTCGACGTTCCGAACTTCCGCTGCGAGAACGGCCAGGCCATGGCCCACACCCGCATCGGCTGGTATCGCTCGGTGTCGAACGTCCCGCGCCTGTTCGCGGTCCAGTCCGCCGTGTGCGAGGCGGCCCATCAGCTCGGCCGCGATCCCAAGGATTTCCTCCTCGAGCTCATCGGCCCCGATCGCAAGCTCGATCCCAAGGCCTTGGGCTTCCCGGAGGACTTCTGGAATTACGGCGACCCCTACGAAGAGTTTCCCATCGACACCGCGCGGTTGAAGAACGTCATCCGGATCGCTGCCGAAAAGGCGGGATGGGGCAAGACGCTGCCCAAGGGACAGGGCCTTGGCATCGCGGCCCACGTTGCCTGGCAGACCTGCGTCGCGACCGTCGTGCATGCCGAGGTGAAGGACAACGGCACCATCACCGTCCCGCACGTCACCACGGCCGTCGACTGCGGCTTCTACGTCAATCCTGAGCGCATTCGCTCGCAGATTGAAGGTGCGGCCGTGATGGGCATGTCGCACGCGCTCTATAGCGCCATCACATTCAAGAAGGGCGCCGTGGAGCAGACCAACTACTCCGACTACAACATTGCCACCATGGCCAACTACCCGAAGAAGGTCGACGTGCACATCGTCGATGCATCGCCAGGCACGCACGCGGGCGGCATCGGCGAGCCCGGACTGCCACCGTTCGCGCCGGCGCTTGCCAATGCGGTCTTCGCCGCCACCGGCAAGCGGATCCGCAACATGCCGATGGGCGATAAGGTGACCTAACGATTGCGGCCCGCGCTCGGCGAACTGCCAAATGGCAAGTCACAAGCGCGGGCCGGAACTCTCTCCGGACGATTTACTGCTTCGCCTCTTTGGCAGGTGCGCTCGCCGGAGCTGTGGCACTCTGCGGCGGCTCGATCTTGCCTTTGAGGCAATGGTTGAACGGCTTCGTGACCCGTGACCAGACCTCGAACTCGCCGAAGATCGGCAGCAGAACATAGCCACGCACATTGACCTGGTTCGGGTTCAGGATCTCTGCGTAGCCACTGAAGCTCTGGCCAAGATCCGAAACGTAGACGGTGCCGTCGCCCCACTTGCCATCCGGCTGCTTCTTGAAACCGGTGATCACCTCGAGCCCGCACACCGGCCTTTTCTGCAACGCCGGATCCGAATTCCTGTAGTCGAGAAGCGGCTTCCCATCCGGGCCATTCGGCAATCTGAGCCAGGCGACGCGAGCGCACTTCGCGTCTCCACACGGGCCGACCTCGAGGATCACCTCGCCGTGCGAATCCATCCAGTAGCCATCGAGGCTATTTTCGGCTCTGAGCTCGACCGAACCGGCAGCGATGCCCGCGAGCACCGCCCCCGCGCCTACCATTCGCCTCGCAATGCCTGCGATCTTCGCGCGTTTCATTTTACCCCTTGAACGTGCCGACTGGGCTCCGCCGCGACTGCATCGACCCATTGTGGCCATACTTCGCCGGCCGCCACTTTTGGCGAATGAAACCTGTTCACGCAAGGGCCTGGGAGCCACGCTCACCTAGTTGCGCCGCCACGTCTCGATCTTTTCCATAAGCCATCCCCAGGCCTCAATCTCGCGCGGCCCCGCCGTCTTTGCGATGGCGATTTCGAGATATTTGAGCTCGGCCTCGATTTTCTCAGGCGGCAGCATATTGAGTCGCGTCGTCAGCACCGCGAGTTCGAGCACCGCCCCCTGCGCGCGGTTGAAACCATCCCACGGCGCATCGCTCGCGCTATGCACGACGCGGCAATGAAACCGCGGGCGCTGCTCGTCTTCCGTGACGCGCTCGACCGCGAGCTCCCAGTGCGAGACGGCGTCCGCAAGCCGCACGCCGCGGACCTTGTCGGCGGCGACCGTCGGCCAGCTCTTGCGCCCTGTTACGCAGCCCGCGAACACGCGCACGTCCTGCGTATGGCTTGCGACCGCGAACGGCACCGCCCTCAGGTTGTCGAGCGTGCGCGACGGACGAAACGGCGCGATGATCCAGCCCGCTCCGTCCTCGATCAAACCCAGGGGCGCGATGTGCGGCACGCCATTGTCGTCAATCGTCGTTACGATCGTCTCGGCGATCCGAGGCATCTCCGGTCTCCCTCGCCGCCGCGTCCTTGGCGGCCTTTGCCTTCGAGTCCTTCGCCGCCTGCAGCGTGGCGCCTCTCCGGCGCATGCCGCGTCAGGTCCTCGCTCCTCTTGTCGGCGGCGACACCCCAATCGAGCGGATTGTCCTGAGCGTAACGCTTGCCGAGCGAGCGTGCGATCTCGGCCTTGGCGAGCTCATAGCCGAGATAGAAAGCATGCGCGCCGTCCGCATCGACGCCGAGCTTCGAAAAAAGCTCGAACGGGTCGGCGGCGACGTGATGCCCGTCGCGATTGTAGATGTGAATGCCGTCCTCGGCCGCTTCGATGCGGAAGTTTCCGTCGCGCACGGCTCGCCGCCGCGGCCGCGATCTCCTCCGGCGTCTGCGGATAGGGCTTGAGCTCGTGCAAGGAGAGAAGCCCGCCGCCGTAGCCTTTCGGCAGGCTCGAATCCTCGCGCGCGCGAAACATGAGCCGGCGCGCGGCGTCGTGCTCCTCGACCGTGCGCCGCGTATGCGGCGACACCTGCACGATGAGCAGATTGCGGATGTGCAGCTCCGAGCAGATGCCGAGGATCGTCGCCGTGACGCCCTGGCTGTCGGCGTCCGTCAGCTCCGTCAGGTTGCCGGTCCCCATCAGGATCTCGACGTCGGGCTTCATGCGGCGCAGCTCGGCGTAGCGCTCGAGCGAGGTCATGAACCCGAAGTGGATAGGATCGAGCACCGGATCGGCGATATGCGGAATGCCCTTCGCCTTGGCCTTGTCGATGGCGCGGATGAGAGACGCGAGATCACCGTGCGGCCGGGAAATGAGAATGGGGACGCACTTGGTCCCGGCAATCGCATCGAGCGTCGTCTCGTCGAGCGAGAGCACGTAATCCGCGCCCGCGCGCGCCCCGCGAGAAAGCTCCTCGACATTGCCGGAATCGACGCTGACCGCGAAGCCCTCCCGTTTGAGCGCCGCAACCGCCTCTTCGAGATGCGGAAAGGCGACATCCGGCTGGCAGCCGATATCGATCACGTCGGCACCGGCGGCCCTGTGCTTGCGCGCACGCGCGACAAGCGCCTCGATGCCGAGCGTCGGCGCCTCGACGATCTCGGCGAAGATCCGCATGTCGTGGCGCGAGAGATCGGGCGGGCGGCCACCCTTCCCGAGGTACTGCGGCAGATCGACGATCTCATCCGGCCCGCGCTCGAAGGGCACGCCGTAATGAGACCGCAGGCTCTCGAGGTCCATGCGCGCGCGCCCCGGAATGATGACGCGATCCGCGGCGAGCGGCGTCTTGAGCCGATGCTTCACGATCGCTTCCGTCATCAGCGCCGCGACCTTGATGCCGATGTTGGCGATCCGCCACGAGTTCGTCCGCGAGGCCCAAGCCAGCGATCGTCGCTGCGAGCCGCTTTTCGGCCAGATGACCTGTCAGAAATAGGAGCTTTTCAGCCATGGGGAGGGGCTAGCACGCTAGCGGCGGGCCGTCGACGCTTCGACGGGAGCTTTCTTAGCGCCACGTCCGGAACCCTTGCGCGGTGGCAGCACCCGGAGCATGGCTGCCAGGCCACGCTCCTCGCCCGGACCGACTACGGCCCATTCGAGACGGGCGCGCGCCTGAATCTCGGCGAAAACGGGATCGACGACACCTTCTCGCGCAAGCGCTGCAGCGCTCACACCCCGCGCTACCAGCCGCGACTTGACGAGCACAACCGGCACGCGGCCAAGCCGCTCGGCGAGCCGCGCCGCGAGACCGTCGGATGTGATCGACCAATCGCAAGGGATCCGCTTGTCCCGCTCGCAAAGCTTCGCCGGCATCCAGACGGCGACCCGCCGTGCTTTCCAGGCGTTGCGCATGGCGGCAAGCGTCTCGGCCGCGACCAGTGTGGGCTGGATCTCCGTCATCAGGAGTGCAGTCTGATGCATGGCGAGAAGCGCCATCCGGTGCGCGGCCTCGTCCGAGAAGCCGAATTCCGCTTGCGCGCTTGCGCACCGCGTCGGCGAACGGGCCGCCACCCGGCACGATGACCGTCGGCCTCTGCGCGCGTGCGACGATGGTCAGGATTTCGCGCAGCCGGCCCGTCTCGACGAGGCTACCGCCGATCTTGACGACGAGCGGCGTCACGCGCCGGCCACGCGCGCGCGCGCGATATCGACGCCGCGCACGGGTCCCCGTTCGAGCTTCTCGATCCTGACCCGCACCGACGCGATGCGTTCGTCTGTGAGGCAATGCGCGGCGATCCGCTCGGCAAAGGTCTCGAGCAGATTGATGTGCCCCTTGGACGTGATCTCGTTCACGCCATCGATGATATCAGTGTACGAGGGCACTTCCTCCATGTCGTCCTCGGCGCTGCGCACGGCTGGCGCCAGAAAGGCGTCCACCGTGAGGCGCACCTTCTGCGTCACGCCCTTCTCCTCCGCATAGACGCCGATGTTGCAGTCGATGACCCAGTCGCGCACGAAAATATGGTCGCGCCCCGTGGTGGCGGGACCGGTCACCGGCTGGCCGCTCTTCTCAGGCTTTCGCGCCGTCATGCGGAAAGCTCCTCGAGTCCGGCCACTTCCTGGGCCGGCTCCCGATCCACGCGCGGAATGGCGCGCCGGACGGCCTGCATGGCTGCCGTGTCGATGCCGCTCTTCCGCTCACGCCTCACACACAGCGCGCCCCGGAACCCGAGCACGTCCGGCTCGAGCGCCAGCAGCTCTGCAATCTGACCCACGCCGAGCGAGCCGGCGAGGCCTGCGAAGAGTCCCGCCCCCTGCACTCTGGCGACGAACTCTCTGAGCCGGCTCGCGGACAGGCAATCGAGAAGTGTGCCGCCGTTCTTGCCGGCCGTGTCGAGCATGGCGCCGGCAAAGCCCGCGCGGCACATGTCCTCGATGAGACCGAAATCGGGCGCGCGATCCGCAAGCAGCACGCCCACGACCCGGCAGCCGTGGAGCGGTATATTACCGAGCCGCGCGATCGTCGCGGCGGTTTCAGGCCCCGGAAATAGACCGATCTTGACGTAGTCGACGCCAGTCGACGCCATCGCCGTCACGGCGTCGCCCACGCGACCCGGCTCACAGGCGAGATCACCGATCGTCGCGCTCACTTGGATCTGGCAAGGGACCGCCGTCCGTATCGCGCGCACAGTCGCGTGCGGCAAGGCGCCGAGCGCGCCCGATCCTGGATCCTTGCAGTCGATGATGTCGGCGCCCGCACGAGCAGCGAGCCTCGCCTCGCGATCGTCCGTAACGCTGGCAAGGAATGAGACATGCCGGCGTTGCGCTGTCATTCTGGGTTGGCTCACGTGTCGCGGAAAATGCGTTTCAGTTCGGCGGCGACCTTTTCCCGGTCGGTTCTTTCGTCCGGAGATAGGCGCACCGTCTCGTCCTGGATAATAGTCGCATTGCCGTCCGAGAGACGCAAGATACGCGTGGCCAGCATCACCGCCTCGCTGCGGTCATGGGTAACGAAAAGAACGGTGGTCGGCCGCCGCCGCCATAGCGCCATGAGCAGCTCGCGGAGCCCCTGGGCCGTCGGATCGTCAAGCGAGACGAAAGGCTCGTCCATGAGCAGAATATCGGGCTCTGTGATAAAGCCCCGTGCCAGCGCCGCCCGCCGCTGCATGCCGAGAGAGAGCCGCTCGGGATATTGGGATGCGGAGGCTTCCAGTCCGACGCTGCGCAGCATCTCCGGAATGCGCGCGAGTGCGCCATCCCCCTCGGGTAGCGCCAGTCTGATGTTCTCCTCGACCGTCCGCCAGGGCAGGAGACGCGGCGTCTGAAAGATATAACCTACCTTCACGTCGGGACGTGAAAACCTGACCTCCCCCTCGAAATCGCGATCGAGCCCGGCGACGATGTTGAGAAGCGTGGTCTTGCCGCCGCCAGACGGGCCGGTGAGCACCACGAACGACCGCGGCTCGATGGCAAGGTTGATGTCCTGCAGCACGTGCTGCGCAGGGCGGTCGGCCACGGCAGCGTAGATCTTGCTCTTGACGTGAATCGTGAGGTCGGTCACCGGCGCCATCTGTTCACTCTTGCTGCGATGGGCTGCAGGATGCCGAGCTCGATGATCTGGACCACGATAATGAAGGCCAGCGCATAGGCGAGGATCATCGATACGTCAAACAGCTGGAAATAGGTGCCGAGTTGAAAACCGACCCCGTTCGAGCGCCCCAGAAGCTCGACGACCAGCACGATCTTCCAAACCAGTGACAGTCCCGTGCGCGCCGACGCCAGGAAGAACGGCGTAAGCTGCGGCAGCGTCACGTGGCGCAGCGTCTTCCACCAGCCGAACCGGTACATCTGGGCCATTTCCGCAAGATCGCGCGAAAGGCTCCGCGCGCCCTCGCGCACCGTAACCGTCGACGTTCGGGATCTTGTTGATTGCAACCGCCGTGATGGCGGCCACTTCCGTGCGCCCGAACCAGACGTAGCAGAGGATGATGATGACGAGCGCCGGCAGATTGAGGAACAGGATCACCCAGGTGTCGAAGAAATTGTCGGCCGTCTTGAAGCGCCCGAGCAGGATGCCGATGGCCGAGCCGATAAACATCGCGATCACGAAGGCGGCGGCCACCCGCAAAAGCGTAATCCCGACATGGTAGCCGAGATCGCCGTTCACGAGCTCGTGCATCATCGCGGTCGCAACGACGGTCGGCGTTGGCAGGTGCCGATGCTGGATGATAAGAGCCAGAATTTCCCAGAATACGAGAAAGCCGAGCAGGGAGACGGTTGACCATCCGAGCCGCGACGACCAGGACGTGCCCGCGCCCAATCGCGCTCCGGGGTTAGCCCGCTGCATGATGGAAAAGCTTCGCATCAAACCTGGTCCCGCTGCCCATGAGCTCGGCGTCGCCGGCTTCCACGAGCACGCCCATGAGCTTCTCCGCGGACCGCATCTCGCCGTCCCCCCAAGGTCCGGGCACGCCCGCGCGATAGGACGCGATGAGGGCTTTGAATTCGCCATCCGAGGCAGGCTTGACAATCGACCTCAGCCTCTCCCAGGCGGCGTCGGATTTGAGGAGCACGCCGTTGGCCTCCTCGACCGCCGCCAAGAGCGCCACGATCTTGTCGGCGTTCTTGGCCTCGAAGTCTTCCTTCCAGATAAACCCGACGAGCGACGGGACGGGGTCGATGCCGAGCGACTTCATGACGTCGCTCATGGAGAGCACGGTCTTGAAGCCCGACCCGGTAAGCCGCGCTGCGTAGGTCCAGAAGTTGAGCACCGCGTCGAGCCGGCCGGAGCGGATCTCTTCCGTCACGAGCGGCGCGGCGCCGAACGAGGCATCCGCCAGATCCGCGATATCCCGCCCGAGCGAGCGGCGCGTATAGGCGCGCAACAAGAGCCAGCTCTTGTCGATGGCCGATCCGGCAACGCCGAGCGTCTTGCCCTTGAGATCGGCAACTGTCGCGATCGCGCTATCGTGCGGCACGACAAGCGCGCCGAGCGCCGAGGAGTAGGGCGCGAACTTGAGCCGCTCGCCGAGCGACCGCTGGCGCATGGCCCACGTCCAGTCGCTGACGATGACGTCGGCCCCGCCGGAAAGGAGGGCAACCGGCCCCGCCTGGTTCGACGCAACGTCGATGATCTCGAGCTCGAGCCCGACTTTCTTGTCGAACCCTTCGGCGCGGATCGTCTCGAGAACCCAGGAGAGCGAGCCGTATTTGACCGACGCGACGCGTAGGCCGCCGCTAGCGCGCACCGGAAAAGGGAAGGCGGCCCCTGCAAACAAAAGCGCAGAGCTGCATAGCAGCGCCCGGCGGTCGATCATCGCGGCGCGTCCTCCGCGAGCAGCCTGTTTTTCACGATCCACTTTACGCCGTGCAACCACGCCTCGTCCGTATTGCCCTGGATGAGAACGCTCGCGTTGCGCACGAGCTTGCTCTTGGCGACATCGATAATGGCGACGTTGAGACTGAGATGCGTTTCCGAGATCTTGTCGATGACGCTTGTCATCGCGATCTCGGCGGCAACCTTTCCCGCAAGGTCGACCTCACACCCGTTGCATTCGCTGAGAGGCGCCGCAGCCTTGATTTCGTCCTTGAAGCCGGAAAGGTCGACGGGCTGGAAACGGCTGTCGGCCGACAAGAGCTTGACCAGCTCGTCGCGCGCCAGCTCGAGGCGGCGCTGTTCCTCGGGTGTCGGTCCCTGAGGGCCTGTGAAGAAATCGTCCTCGCTCTTTTGCAGGATCATGTCGAACGGAAAGACGGCAACCTTCTGCCCGGCGCTGGCACCAGCCGGCAGGCAGAACATGGTCAACAGAAGCGCTGCCCAGCTGAACCGCATCAGAACTCTTCCCATTGACGGGTACCGCCTTATCTAAGGGTGCATGTGAACTTTGTAACGTGCGTTGTCCATACCTGGATTAGCAAGATCAATGTACTTAGGGGATCGATCACGCCCTGTAACAAGTCTGCGAGCGTCGCGCGGGCCGCGCTTGACAATCCGCAGTTCGATGCGATGTTCCCGGGAAACTTGTGACATTATACCCGTTAACTCAGCGTTGGCGGGAGCAGTCTTGGGAGGACATCGAATGGCGCGAGACACTGGGCAGGAGCTTCGGCTCGCCCGGTTCTGGAACAGTTTTGGCCACGTCGGTCTCCTTCTCGCTGTGGCTGCACTTCTGTTCGCTGGCGCTCCCTATCCGGTCGTTTTCGGCCAGGAGACGCCGCCTCCAGCACCCGCCGCTCCGGCAGAACCAGCGGCGGCACCTGCCGAGAACCCGAGTTCTGCTGCGGCGCAAAAAATCCGCATCCTGTTTGCACGAGAGATCCGCGAGAACAGGCTGCCGCCCCTGTCGCTTCTCGACATACCGCCGCCGGATGACGGCATTGCGGGCGCCAAGCTCGCCATCTCCGACAACAATACGACCGGCAAGTTTCTAAACCAGGAGTTCACCCTCGACGTCGTGCAATCCGCTTCGCGCGAGGAGCTGGTCGCGGAAGTCCAGAAGCGCGTTGCCGACGGTATCGGCTTTGTCGTGGTCGACGCGGCTGCCGAGACGGTCCTGGCCATCGCCGACGCCATCAAGGACAAGGACGCCGTCGTCTTCAACACCAGCGCGCCCGACGAAATGCTGCGCGAGGAGCAGTGCCGTGCGAATGTGAAGCATACCGCGCCGTCGCGCTCCATGCTTGCCGACGCGCTCGGCCAGTACATGGCCTGGAAGCAGTGGCGAAACTGGTTCCTGGTGGTGGGCCCGGCGCCTGAGGACAAAGCGTTTGCCGACGCGCTGAGGCGAGCCGCAAAGCGCTTCGGTCACAAGATCGTCGAGGAGCGCGAGTTCAAGTACGATCCTGGCAGCCGCCGCTCGGATGGCGGCTTCGAGCAGATCCAGCAGCAGATCCCGGGCTTCACGCAGGGCGTGCCCGAGCATCACGTCGTCGTGGTCGCCGACGAGGGAGAGCTGTTCGGCGAGTATTTCCCCTATCGGACTTGGGACGCCAAACCGGTCATCGGCACTGCCGGCCTTTATCCCACCACCTGGCATCCCGCGGTGGAGCTTTGGGGCGGAACGCAATTCCAGAACAGATTCAAGAGATTATCGGGGCGCAACATGCGTCCGCTGGACTACAATGTCTGGATGGCCGTGCGCTCGGTCGGCGAAGCGGCGACGCGCAAGAAGTCGAATGAGCCAAAGGATCTCATCGAATACATGCGCTCACCCGAGTTCGAGTTGGCGGCATTCAAAGGGCAAAAGGTAACCTACCGGGCTTGGAACGGCCAGTTGCGCCAGCCGATCCTTCTCGTGACCGCCAAGATCCTCGTCACGATTTCACCTCAGCAAGGCTTCCTGCATCAATTCACCGAGCTCGACACGCTCGGCGTCGACAAGCCGGAGACGAAATGCAAGGCGTTTGCAAAGTGATCCAGCCCCTGATCCGCGCCACGTAACAGTATCGCGCCCACGACAAGGAGTACCGACGTGACAAAGAAGATGCTCGCCCTCCTCGCACCGGCACTTGCCCTATCCGCAGTGCTCGCGGGCACTGAGAGCGCGCGCGCGTACACGATCTTCGTGTCGAACGAGAAGGAGAACACGATCTCCGTCATCGACAGCGAGAAGCTCGAGGTCGTCCACACGATCAAGACCGGCAACCGTCCGCGCGGCATCATCTTGGCCAACGAGGGCAAGTGGGTGATCGTGTGCGCCAGCGACGACAACACCCTCCAGGTCTTCGACACCAAGACCTACGAATATGTGAAGGATCTTCCGTCAGGCCCCGATCCTGAGCTCCCCATTCTCCACACGTCCGGAAACCCGCTTTACGTGTCGAATGAGGACGACAACCTCGTAACCGTCGTCGACATCCACAAGGGTAACATCATCACCGATGTCCCTGTCGGTGTGGAACCCGAAGGCATGGGTATCAGCCCGGACGGCAAGGTGCTGGTCAACACGTCGGAAACGACGAATATGGCCCACTTCATCGACACGACAACGTTCAAGAACCTCGACAACGTGCTCGTCGACAACAGGCCGCGGGTTGCGCAGTTCACGCCCGACGGCAAGCAGGTGTGGGTGAGTGCCGAGATCGGCGGCACTGTCACCGTCATCGACGCTGCCTCGCGCAAGATCGTCGGCAAGGTGACGTTCGAGATCCAGGGCATCACCAAGGACGCCATTCAGCCCATGGGCGTGCGCTTATCAAAGGACGGCAAGAAAGCCTTCGTCGCTCTAGGCCCGGCGAACCGCGTCGCCGTCGTCGACACGGCAACGCTCAAGGTGGAGAAATATCTGCTTGTCGGCCAACGCGTCTGGAACCTGGGCTTCACGCCCGACGAAAAGCTTCTGTTCACCACCAACGGCACCTCGAACGACGTTTCCGTCATCGACGTCGCAAGCCTCAAGGTCGTGAAGTCGATCAAGGTCGGGCGCTATCCGTGGGGGGTTGTCTCGGCACCGTTCTGAGATTTCTGTCCGGGCCTTCGGCGAGGTCCCATACCCGTTCTGAAAGGGAGTAAGACCCTATGATGCGCTCATGCATCCTCGCCGCAGCACTAGGCTTTGCATTTTCAGCCTCCGCAGCCGCCGAAGGCTATCTCGCCGGCAAGCCGGAGGCGCTGACCGACCTCGAGATCGGCCTCGGCGGCAGTGGTTTCGAGAAAAAGGGTGGTGATTACGATATCGTGACCGGCAAGGGCTACTCGCTCAAGATCAAGTCAACGGGCAAGCACGAGTGCGCATTGCTGGCGCCGACGTTCTTTGACAACATCTTCATCCGCAAGATCGAGGTCAACAAGGTGGAGATCAAGGCCTCGGCGCTGAAGGAGATCGAGATGGAGGAGGAAGGCGAAGCAGAGCTCTTCTTCGTCGCCATCAAGCCGGGCGAGTATACGTGGGGCTGCAGAAACCTTGAGGCCAAGGGCTTCACCGGAAAGTTCATCGTCAAGTGAACAACACCACGCCATATCAGCCCCAGACCGCAGCCGAGGCGCTGGTGGTCAACGGAGTGAGTCATCGCTTTGGTGACAACGTCGTGCTAGACGACGTCTCCCTCACGGTCCCTCGTGGTGCCTTCACCGTGCTGCTCGGTCTCAACGGCGCCGGCAAGTCGACGCTCTTCTCACTCATCACGCGTCTTTACGACAACGTCTCCGGCGAGATCCGCATTCTGGGCAACGACGTGCGCAGGCGCCCAGGCGCCGCTCTGCAGCGGCTGGGTGTCGTGTTCCAATCGCGCACGCTCGACCAGGATCTCTCCCTGGCCCAGAACCTGATGTATCACGCCGCGCTCCACGGCATCGGGCGCGGCGAGGCCAGAAAGCGCACCAAGGAGGCCTTGACCATTGTCGGCCTCGCGGATCGCGCCAAAGAGAAGGTGCGTACGTTGTCCGGCGGTCAGGCGCGCCGTGTGGAGATCGCTCGCTCCTTGCTGCATCGTCCTGGGTTGTTGCTTCTTGACGAGGCGACCGTCGGCCTCGACATCGGCTCGCGCGAGAGCGTGATTGGGATCGTGCGCGGACTTGTTTCCCGCGAAGGGCTTGGCGTTCTCTGGGCCACCCACCTCATTGACGAGATTGCCGACAGCGATCTCGTCGTCGTCCTGCATAAGGGGCGCGTGCTCTTCAAGGGGACCGTACCCGACATGCTTGCCGTCACCGGCGCCGCCAATCCGCGTGACGCCTTCCGCAGCCTCACGGGCACCCAGAACGCGGAGGCGGCATGAACGTCGACATCGTCAGGCCCATGGTCGACCAGGCCCCGAAACGGCTCGGCCTGCTTGCCTACTTCGCCTGCTTCCGCGGCATTGTCTGGCGCGAGGTCTTGCGCTTTCTCCACCAGCGCGAGCGCTTCTTCTCGGCCCTCGTGCGCCCGCTCGTGTGGCTCTTCATCTTTGCCGCTGGCTTCCGCCAGGTGCTCGGCGTCTCGATCATCCCTCCTTACGAATCCTACGTCCTCTACGAGACCTTCGTCACCCCAGGTCTCGTCGGAATGATATTGCTTTTCAACGCGATGCAGTCGTCTTTATCGATGGTTTACGACCGTGAGACGGGCGCCATGCGCACCCTTCTCGTGAGCCCGTTCCCCCGCTCGTTCCTCCTCCTCTCGAAGCTCATCGGCGGCGTCGCCGTTGCCCTCCTGCAGGCCTACGCCTTCCTCGCCATCGCCTACTATTGGGAGATCGAGCCCCCGCTCATCGGCTACCTCACGGTCGCCCCGGCGCTCATCCTCGCCGGGCTCATGCTGGGATCGCTGTCGCTCTTCATCTCGTCGGTGATCCGCCAGCTCGAGAATTTTGCCGGCGTCATGAACTTTGTCATCTTCCCGATGTTCTTCGCCTCGTCCGCCCTGTACCCGCTCTGGCGCATCAGGGAATCGAGCCCGCTCCTCTATGAGATCTGCCGGGTGAACCCCTTCACCTATGCCGTGGAGCTGATCCGCTTTGCGCTTTACGGTCAGATCGGTCCCCGCCTCGAGGATGGAACCCTGGACCTTACGAATCTTTACGTTGTCATCGCCTACACCGTGTTCTTTCTTGGTGCGGCGATCTATGCCTACAACCCCTCGAAGGGGCTCATCGGACGGCGCGGCGGCCCCGGGGGCTCCACAGCATGACAAGAAGCAGCGAGAAGCCACAATGACTGCCAAGCCGATGTCCAAGCTTCGTTTGTTGGCCCTGGGAGCGCTCGTCCTCGCCGCACCCGCTTATGCGCAAAAGCCCGATGTAAAGATCGAGGGCGAAGAGGAAGCCCCGATCCCCAGCGCCGACACGATGAAGGACTGGCCCTGCGTACAGGGCAAGGTCGAGACTTTGTCCGTTACCGCCATCTGGGACGGACCCGCACTTGACGAGGCCGCCGCCAAGGAAGCAGCGAGGGACACCGAAATTTCCAATCTCGTCCGGACGCTCGCGAGCCGCCGCGTGCCTGTCGATAAGGCCCAGGAGGCCATCAAGGTGTTTGCCGACAAGCAGACGCCCGACGCACGGGACAAGCGCCTGACCCAATTGTTCAACGCGCTCTTCGAGACGGTGAACAATCAGCGCAAAACCGTCATCACCGGCATCGGCAAGTACCAGAAGTCGCAAATAGCACGCTCGTCAGAGCTTGAGCGCCAGAGCACCGAGATCGCCAAGCTCGAGCAACAGGCGCCATCGGATGAGAAAGCTGCAACCGACTTGGCAACGGCGCAGGAGCATTTCCAGTGGGCGCAGCGCATCTTCCAGGAGCGCCAGCAGAGCATTCCTCTGGCCTGCGAGCTCCCGGTGCTCATCGAGGAGCGCCTCTACGAGCTCGCGAAATCGATCCGCGGTTTGATGAAGGCCTGACGGCTTCGCTCCACCCTCGGGACTTCGACAACCGGCAGTCTCGACCCCAGCGTTGGCTCACAGAAGCTATCAGGGAACCGGATCGACCCGCTTGAGATCGAATCCGGCTTCCTGCCACGCGTCCGTACCTTCGGAAAACCAGGTGACGCTCTTATAGCCCCACTCGAGAGCGCGCTTGGCCGCGTTCCAAGACATCCAGCAGTCCTTCTGGCAGAAGAAGACGACAGGCCTCGTTAGATCGCCGCCGGCGAGCGTTGAAAGCCGCGTCCGGAAGTACTCCTCGAATGCGGGCGAGAGGACGCCGTAGCCGACGTTGGGCAGCCAGTGGGCGCCCTCCATGCTCATGTGCGTGGGGTCGCGCCAGACCGTGGAAGCAGGCAGGTTCTCGGGCTTTGGCGCGCGCGGAAAGACGTCGATGAAGATCGCGGTCTTGTCGCGCCACAGAGGCTCGGCCTCCTCGGCCGAGATGACGCGCGCGCCCTTGAGTGTCTTCGGCACGGGCGCGCGGTAGTTGTCGATCCGATAGTCGCTGGGCTCGGCGACCTCGCCCTCTGCGCCGCCGGCATCGACTGCAAACACATCGGAGGGAAGAACGGCGAGCCCAATCGCACTGAGCGAGAAAGCAAGCAAGGCGAACAGCGCGCCCCGCGCCGCCGTGGGTGCGCACACGCGCGGAGAGCGCAACCGAGACCGCACGCGTCGTCACGAACGAACCCTAGTTGCTTGGCTTGCGCGCCGCCGTAATCATTTTGTTGTCTTCGTCGATCAAGGGCACGCCGTACTCGAGCAGCACGGCGTCGATGTCACCTTGCCGCTTGGCGATCACCTCGTTGATCTGGTGCTTCCAGTTGCTCTCGCCTGCGCGCACACCCATCGTGATACGGTACTCGAGCTTAGGCAGACCGGGCACCGACTCGAGCATCGGCACGATCGTGAGCTTCTCGCCTTCGCTGTGATTGGCATAATAGCCGGCGTAGGGACCCCACAGGATGGCAACGTCGATTTCGTCCGCCCGGAGGTCCTTGATCATATCCTCCATCGGATTCTGATAACGCGTATCCACGACGAAGAGATAGGACTTGGCGTTGGGCATGAGCCCCGCTTTGGCAACGAAGTCGGCGGCCGGCGCTCCGGCCTGGATGCCGACCTTCTTGTCCTTGAGCTTCGGATCGAATAGCGACGTCACCCCGTCGAAGCCTTTTCCCGGCTTGTAGATGAGGGCATACGTCGTCCGGAAATAGGGGTTGGTGTTGAGCGTGAACTCGTCGGCCTGAACCGTGCCCATCACGAGGTCGCACCGCTTCTCGGTGAGCGTCTTGCGAACGAACCCCATGCCTTGCGGAAACCACGTGTACTCGACCTTGGGAAGCTTGAGCTCGTCGGCAACGATGTTGGCGATCTTGTTCTCGAAGCCCTCGCCCTGCTCGTTCGAGTAGGGGAGATTGTGAGGCGTCGAGCAGACCCGCAGAACCTTGCGGTTCACGGCATCGGCAAGGTTGCCGTCGGCCGCACCGACAGCACCGATACCGAGACCACTAAACAGAAGTGCGAGTACTAGACGCCTCATCAGATCCTCGTTTGTTATTCGCCGATGCAACCCTTCTCGGCTTCGATCGCCTCTTTCGGCTTCTCGGCGCGCTGGTCGGCGCTGAGACGGCCGCCCTGGAGCGCGTCGGTCGATCGCGCCCGCAGATATACGTAGAGGTCGTCGATGTAGCACATGACGTTCTTGTTATCGCCGAGCGCCGGCATGATGTACTTCGTGCCTGCGACGTCGCGCACCTGACCGCTCGCCACCGTCTGCAGAAACTTCTCGTACGTCATATGTCTTCAGCGAGTCCTTGAGGGCCGGAGCGAAGCTCGAGCCCTCGGCATTCGGGCCGTGGCAGACGTGGCATTCTGCGTGATACCGGCGCCAGCCGGAATAGGTGTTCCAGTCGACCTGGATGACGTGGTCGGTGTTTGCTGGGTCGCGCTTGACGTCGTAGGTCGGCGTGCCGTCGGGCAGCACCCACTTGCCGTCCACGAACTTCTTGCCTTCCTGGAACGGCTTTTCGAACGCCGGATCCGGCACGGGGGCCTTCTCGTCGTCAGCGGCCTGAGCCGAGGCACCGAATGACAATGCAGCCAGCGTTACGCCTACAGCCGCGACAAATCCAAGACCAAGCCTATTCACGCGTTTCCCCTGTTCCTTGCAACAGATGTTGTACCCGAGCCGCTTATCTTCAACGGCCACGATGCGCACGTGGATCCTCACGTTTGAGTGCCAAGCGGCGCGATATTTCTCACGAGATGGTGAAGACGCCCCCCTCTACAGCACGAGACCGGCGCGGGGGAGGCCCCCGCGCCGGCTATGTTCGTCTACGTTACGCTAACCCGCATTAGGGCAGCGAGTAGACCGTGAAGGTGCCACCGAGATCGGTGTACGACTTCAGGCCAGCGTAGTTGCCCACGGCGCCAAGGCCGTCCGTCGGCTTGTCGAGACCAGCCGCGAGGCCGATGCCAGCCCAGCCACCGACGCCCGAGAAGAGGCCGATGTACTGCTTGCCACCGATCGCGTAGGTCATGACGTTGCCGATCGAGCCCGAAGGCAGACGATGCTTGAAGAGCTCAGCGCCGTCCTTCTGGTCGCGGCACTTGAAGTAGCCTTCAAGAGTGCCGTGGCAGGCGATGCCGCCAGCCGTCGTGAGAACGCCCGACCACACAGAGAAGGGCTCGTCGTGCTGGTGAACGATCTTGCCAGCAGCGCCATCCCAAATCGTGAAGTGGCCAGTGTTCGTCTTGCCCTCAGGCGGGAACATGGACAGCGTGGCGCCGACGTACGGCTGGCCAGGCGTGTACGAAACCTTGAAGGGCTCGTAGTCCATGCACACGTTGTTGATGGGCACGTAGAACAGGTTCGTCAGCGGCGAGTAAGCAGCCGGCTGCTGATCCTTGAAGCCAAGAGCCGCGGGGCAGATGTTCTTCGAGTTGACGTCTGCACCGTTGAGGAACGTGGACTTCGAGGCGACGACGGTCGGACGCCCGTAGTTGGGCTTCGACTTGTCGAGTTCTACGCCAGACGACCAGTTGAGGTCTTGATCGTAGGGCTGAGCGACGAGCGGCTCGCCGGTGAGGCGATCGATCGTGTAGCCGAAGCCGTTACGGTCGAAGTGGGTGAGAACCTTGCGGTCCGCGCCACCGATCTTCTGGGTGGTGAGCATCGCCTCGTTGACGCCGTCATAATCCCACTCGTCGAACGGGGTCATCTGATAGGCCCAAGCAGCCATGCCCGTGTCCGGGTTGCGGCCGAAGTAGGTCATCGACCACTTCTGGTCGATCTGCTTGCCATCAGGTCCCGCGCGCTGAGCCGGGTTCCAGGTCGAGGGGTTGCCCGAGCCGTAGTAGAAGAGGTTGGCTTCGGGATCGTAAGAGGCATAGCCCCAGGTCGATCCGCCGCCGATCTTCCACTGATCGCCGGTCCAGGTCTTGAGCGAGGAGTCCTTGCCGACCGGCTTGCCGAGCGACAGGGTCTTCTCAGGATCCATCAGGATGTCGGCATCCGGGCCCATCGAGTAGGCGCGCCATACCTTCTTGCCATCCTTCAGATTGTAGGCAGTGACGTGGCAACGGACGCCGAACTCGGCGCCGGACGTGCCCATGATCACCTTATCGTTGACGATCAGCAGGAAGCCCGTGTGCGTCTCACCCTTCTTGGGGTCGCCGTTCACGGCTTTCCACTTCTCTTTGCCCGTCTTGGCGTCGAGCGCGACGAGCGTCGTGTCGGCCTGGCCAAGGATGAGCGTGTCGCCGGCGATCTGCACGCCACGGTTCACCGTGTCGCAGCACATGACCGGAATGACCGACGGATCCTGCTTCGGAGAGTACTTCCACAGAATCTTCGGGCCAGACGCGTCAGAGATGTCGAGAGCAAACACGTTGTTCGGGAACGCAGAGTTCAGGTACATCGTGTTACCGACAACGATCGGCGAGCCTTCGTGACCACGAAGAACGCCGGTCGAGAACTGCCAAGCGACCTTGAGGTCCTTGACGTTTCCGGTGTTGACCTGATCGAGGGCCGAGTAACGCCAGCCGTTGTAGTTACCTTGCTGCATTGCCCAGTTATTCGGGTCTGCAATCGCTTTCTTGACGTCATCGTTCGCCCAAACCGGCGAACTCAGAGCGGCAGTAGCTAGCAGCCCGCATGCGAGTGCACTTTTGCGCATCGCGCTTCCTCCATAAAGTTCTTGCCACGCTTGCAAGCGGTAGCGAACGACAACGTGTCACAGCCTAGTCTGCGGGCTCGGGATTTCTTCCCTTCTCATTGTCCCGCTTGGCTTTCGAATGGATGGTTACCGCACTGGGCAAACATCCTGAAGCCATCGCCACCGTGGGTAACTTGTAGACACTTTCTCGTGAGGTCCGCAAGACAATCCGTGAAGACAATTTTCTTGCAACACCAATAGGACAAGAACTCTGACCCAATATTCCCGCCTGTTTCTGGGATGTTTTTGCGCCGCACTACATTTTGCTGCGCCGCACGCTAAGTTTTACTTCGCGTATGCGGCATCGGGAACAGATTGACGCAGGTATTTTTCTGAGTATAATGCGCGGCCCTCCGAATCTAAAATGATACCAGGTTGCACAAAAGTACATCCTTCCCACGCCCGGGAAAGGCTCCCGCAACCCTCGGAACAGCTCACAAATATGGGTCGTCGAATGCGCGCCGGTGCCGGAAATGGCCTGGACCGGCGTAGGCTTCTTGCCGCCCTGGCCGCGCTGGCCGTCGCACCGCTTATTCGGCCGGCCTCGGCGCACGCGCGACAGGCCCGTTTGCGAGCTGAGGTTGCGCCCGGCGTCTACGTTCATAAGGGCCAACATGCGTTGTTCTCGCCAGAGAACGGCGGCGACATCTCCAATGCAGGCTTCGTCGTCGGCAAGGATGCCGTCGCCGTGGTCGATACGGGCGGCAGCGCCCGCGTCGGCGCCGAGCTCAAGCTGGCGATCCGCGCTGTCACGGATCTCCCGATCCGCTACGTCATCAACACGCACATGCACCCCGACCACGTGTTCGGAAATGCTGCCTTCGCCGACGATGCGCCGGCCTTCGTCGGCCACGCCAAGCTCGCGCGCGGCCTCGCCGCACGCTCCGAGCGCTATCTCGCGATCAACAAGGAACTCATGGGCGAGGCGGCCTTCGCCGGCACTCGGATCATCCTGCCGAACCTCTCCGTCGAGGACCACATGACACTCGATCTCGGCGGCCGGACGCTCGAGCTCGAGGCCGAAAAAACCGCACATACCGACAACGACCTCATCGTACGCGATACGGCGACGAGCACCGTGTTCCTCGGTGATCTGCTGTTCTCCGAGCACGTCCCGACGCTCGACGGCTCGATTCGCGGTTGGCTGGCGCTGATGGAGCGGCTTACGAGCCGTTCCCGCGGCGCGCGTCGTGCCGGGTCACGGACCGCCTTCGATGCCCTGGCCGGACGCAGCAAGACCTCTGCAGCGCTATCTCAGCCAGGTCGCGACAGATGTGCGCCGCCTGATCAAGGAGAACCGCACATTGAGCGAGGCTATGGAGACGGCCGGCCTCTCGGAAAAAGATGCGTGGCTGCTGTTTGACGACTATCATAAGCGCAACGTATCGGCCGCATTCGCCGAGCTGGAATGGGAGTAGGCGCCGCCAAGTGCGCCACATCCCTGGAACCGACAAACGAGGAAGCAGATGACCCAAAGCAAATGGACCGGTCTTCCTAGGCGTTGCGTACCTCTTCTTTTCGTGGCGTGCCTCGCCCTCGCCTGGTCCGGATCCGCGCGCGCTGCCGACGAGCAGGACATCTGGCCCTCCCTGCAGAAGGATATCTTCGGTGCCCGTGAGGTGACCGAAAGCGCCACCGCCGTGTCGCTCGATGCACCCTATCGCGCCGAAGATGCGGCCCTCGTTCCGCTCACTGTCCGCGTTCCTGCAGATGTCTCGGCAAAGAAGCTCACGCTCATCATCGACAAGAACCCGGCGCCTGTCGTTGCCGAATTCACGTTCGGTCCCGCCGCCGGCAACGGCGAGCGCACGCTCTCGACGCGCGTCAGGATCGACATGTATTCGAACGTCCGCGCGGTCGTAGAGACCGCCGACGGCAAGCTCCTGATGGCAACCAAGTTCGTCAAGGCCGCGGGCGGCTGCTCAGCGCCGGCCTTGAAAGACACGGACGCCGTCCTCGCCGAGGCCGGCAAGATGCAGATCAAGACTCTCGAAGCCCCCGCGGGATCCGCGACGCGGGAAGCCCAGCTCATGATCCGCCACCCCCAATACTCGGGGCTGCAGATGAACCAGGCGACGGGGCTCTACATTCCGGCGAAGTTCGTGCGCGCGATCGACGTCATGCGCGGCGACGCGCTGGTCTTCCACATGGAAGGCGGCATCTCGCTGTCGGAGAATCCGAATATCCGCTTCACGTACGCCCCCGGCAGCGACGAAACGCTCGACGTGACGGCCGAGGACACGGACGGCCGCAAGTTTACGGGGCGCACCGGTCCCAAGGGCTCATGATCGCCGATCTCCGTTCGAGAAAATAAAAAAGGGGGCGCTCGTCGGAGCGCCCTTTCTCTTTGAGGCCCGCCGCTCAGAAGCAGCGCAGCTCGCCTTCGACCTGCGCTCGCTTTAAGTTGTTGATCTTCTCTCGCATCGGCGGCGTGTACATGTAAGCGACGCTCTCGCCGCCTCTCTGGCGCACCGACATGATCGTCTCGGCCTCCTCGTACTCCTTGAACGGGAGGACAGTCGCGATCACGTCGATCGAGCACGCGCACTTGTCGAGCACATCCCGGGTCTGGCCGTTCACCAGCATGCAGCCGTAGATGTAGTCGCCGCGCGTGTTGGTCGGATAATCATTGTGAAGCGCGGGATCGGTCGCGCACTCCTCGGCGACGGCAGCCGCGCCCATCGCAGCTGCGCCCACTGCAACCGCGAGTGCGATCGCCCTAAGCTTGCCGCTCATTTGTTCTCTCCCATGCTGACGAACGAGATGTGCTCCTCGAGCTTCGGGCCGGCCGCCGCTTTGCTCTCATAAGACGACACCAGGTCAACAAAGTAGCCCGGCACCTCGTTGCTCACCACGACCGTGAACTTTGCTCCTTCGAAGCCCTGCATCTTGAGCGAGCTCGGATCATTGGCGTACGGCATGACGGTAACGCGGTAGGCGTCGACATCCTTGCCATTGGACTTGAACTTGATGGCCTCGATCTCGGCTTTGTCGCGCAGCGCCTCTTTGAACTTGAACTTCAAATACTGGGGGTCGCCGCCGGCAAGCGAACCGAAGTTCTGGACCGCACGATCGAGATACCAATGGAAGATCGGATTGACCGTGAGCTCCGGCAGGTTCCAGGGGTCGCGTGCATGTTCGCCCGTGAACACCTTGAACACGACATCCCGCTCGCCCTTGGAGTTGACCTTGTCCACTCCGATCTTGATATCGTCGGCCAGCGCGGCGCCGAGCAGCCGCTCATCTGAAACCTTCCGCTCGAAACGGTAGGTCACTTCCGATCCCTGATTGAGCTGATCGAGATGACGGCTCTCGAAGAGAACCTTGACAGAATTGGGCTCGCCAGCCGCCGAGACGGTCGCCGGAACGGCGCCGAGCAGGACCGCGGCGAGAACGATACGCATCGTGCGGTGCATGATTGCAGTTTCCTCCTTGTGTGCCGCCAGCCGAGCGGCCGTCTTTTCGGGAACTCTTCTAGCGTCCCCTGCCGTGACACGGCAACGCTTTGATCATGAATTCTACGTCAGGAGCGGGCGAACGGATGCAAGGACTGCATTAACATTGATCAATGCCGGCCGCCGCGCTCAGCGTAGGAACAGGCCGAACGCACGCGGTCCGTCGCCCACCGTCACCCGCGCCGTCACCTCGAGCGTCCGGGTGTCGATGCGCTCGAGCGTATTGGCCTCCCAGCAGGCGACAAACACCGCCTGGCCGCCTGGGTCCGCCGCAATCCCCTCCGGATAGTCGCCCACGGGTATGGTCTTGAGCACCTTGAAGGTCTCGGTATCGAAAACCGTGACCGTGCCGCCGTACTGGTCGGTCACGAACGCGCGGCCCCCGGTCAAGGCCACGGCATAGGGCCGGTGACCGACCCGGACCGTGGACAAAACCTTACGGGCGGTAAGGTCCACGACGCTGACGTCGTCGCTCTTCACGTTTGCGGTGTAGGCGCGCTGGCCCGCTGCATCGACCGTAATGCCGAACGGCCGCTCGCCGACCGGGATCTGCCCAATCCGCTTGAGGGAGACGGCATCGACGATCGAGACCTCGTTGCTGTCGCGGTCGGCCGTGAGGATAAGTTTGCCGTCCGGGGTGACGACGACGCCAGACGGCGACTGTCCGACGTCCACGCGCGCCGTGATCGCGCCGGCCTCGGGGTCGACCACGAAAAGCTTGTGCTCGTACCAGTCCGCCACATAGACCGCGCCGCTCCGGGGATTAACCGCAATCCCGAGCGGCCCCTCGCCCACCCGCATACGGCGCTCGATCTCGCGCTTCTCCGCATCGACGATGACGAGCTCTTTGCTCTCGGGCGACGTGAGATAGGCGCGTCGTCCGTCGGGCGACATGGCAACCCCCGCCGGCTTGCCGCCGATTTTTATCTCGGCCACGGCCTTGAGGCTCGCGAGATCGACGATCGAGAGCGAATTCGCCGGCTGATTGGTGACGAACGCTTCGTGCGCCTCGTCGGCATCCGCTGATTGCTGCAGCCCTCCGGCCAGAATGATCGCCGCAAGCGCGAGAGCGTATGTGGCTGGAATTGGCGTACTCCCTCCCCGCGCGCTTAGGCACGCACCGAGAGAGGGAGTTGCCGCACGCTTCATCAGCCGCCGCCTTCGACCTTCTTCTTCAAGGCCTCGAGGCCGGACTTGTAGATGCCGTCGATCGCCTTGACGGCGGCTTCGTCCGAAAGCTCCGGTGGCGGGTCGTTGTTGACGAAGCCGCGATAGTACGCGCCCTTCCACTCGACCGTCGCCTTGCCGCCCGCATCCTTGACGGAGATCGTCGACGAATAGTTGGTGATCGGCAGCACCTTCACATCGACCTCGGTGATCTCATAGGAGAAGCTCTTCCCCGCCGCGTCGTACTTCGAGAGCTTCTCCTGGATTTTGCCGCCGTCGCCCGTAGTCAGCGTGCGCGTCGCCCCGGGGTCGTTGCCGCCCGTCCCCTCCGTCTTGGCGATGGCCGGATGCCAGCTCATGTCCTGGAAGTTGCCGACGATGGCCCACACCTTGTCGGCGGGTGCGTTGATCTCGATCGTCTCGACCGTCTTCTGGCGAGTGGGCCCGTGCGCCGAGGCCGCAGACCGGCCACAGGACGACGAGGCAAAACCAGAACGCGAAGGCTCTCACCATTGGGCTTCCTCCAGGAAGAATCATGTGTTGTAAGGCTGCGTTGAATGTCCCCCAGCGACCATAAAGACCCCAACTTTCCCGCGCAATCGATGCGCGTTTTCGCCGCTCCGCAGTGCAGCGCTTAACCTTGTTGTTTTGGCACGGCGTCCATGCTTTTGTTCGCCCGCCGGTAGGAAGAAAGAGCCCATGACTGCACCCACTGAAGGCCAGCGCGGCAAATCCAACGCGTTCGAGAACGTGACCTGCCCCTTCTGCGGCATTCTCTGCGACGATCTCGAGGTCACCCCCGACGAAAAGGGCCTCAAAGTCAGCAAGAATGCCTGCTCCCGCGCCATCGCCGGCTTCGAGCGGCCAGTCGGTCCCACCAATCCCCTCGTCGACGGCAAGCCCGTCGCACTCGCCGATGCCATCCAGGCCGCCGCCAAGCTCATCCGCGCCGCCCGCCTGCCGCTTTACGGCGGGCTCGCAACCGATGTCGAGGGCATGCGCGCCGTCATGTCGATCGCCGACCGTTCGGGCGGCGTCGTCGATCACGCGCTGTCCGAGGGCCAGTACCGGAACTTCCGCGTTCTGCAGACGAGCGGCTGGTTCATGTCGACACTGACGGAAACCAGGAACCGCGCCGACCTCATCGTCATCGTCGGCACCGACGTCAACAAGATCCATCCGCGCTTCTTCGAGCGCATCGTGACGCCGCCAGAGAGCATGTTCCCCCAGCTGGCCCCGAAGCGCACCGTTGTCTTCTTGGGCGAAGGGCTCGATCAATCGGCCGCGACCGGCCCGCGCATTGGCGAGGTCGTCACCTTGGCCTGCCCGCCGCATCTCGTCGGCGAGGTGATCTCCGCCGTTCGCGCCTCGGTCAATGGACGCCCCATTGGCGCCGAGACGGTCGCCGGCGTTCCCGCCGCCGCCATCAAGGACCTCGCCGAGCGCTGCTTGAAGGCAAGCTATGGCGTCATGGTCTGGGCGCCGCCCGGCCTTGCATTCGCCAACGCCGATCTGACGGTTCACGCCGTCTCCGAGCTGGTCAAGGACCTGAACAAGACGACGCGTTTCGCCGGCTTGTCGCTCGGCGGCAACGAGGGCGCGGTCACCGCCGGCGCCGTCTGCGGCTGGCAGAGCGGCTACCCGCTGCGCGTGAGCTTCGCCAGCGGCAAGCCCGACTACGATCAGCACCGCTACGCCATTCAGCGCATGCTCGCTGCGGGCGAAGGCGACATCCTGGTTTGGATCGCGTCGATCTCGAACGACATCGTGCCGCCCGCGACCTCGATCCCGACGGTGGCGCTCGGCACGCCGGACCTGAAGCTCACGAAGCCACCGGCCGTCTTCATCCCTGTCGGCACGCCGGGCCTCGACCAGGACGGACGCCTCGTGCGCTGTGACAACGTTGTCTCGCTCCCCTTGCGGAACCTGCATCGCGCTACCCTTCCGCGTGTCGCGGACGTGCTTGCCGCCATCGAAGCTGCCCTCTAGCCCCCGGAAACAAAGAAGATGCTGACTAAGCTCACCGGCGGAAAAGTCTACGACCCGGCCCAGGGGATCAACGGCGAAATCCGCGATGTCTACGTACGCGGCGGCAAGATCGTTCCCGCCGACCCGTCGGCGCGCGTCGACGAGGAATATAACGTCAAAGGCCGCGTGGTGATGGCGGGCGCCATCGACCCCCACACGCACATCGGCGGCGGCAAGGTCACGATCGCCCGCATGCTGATGCCCGAGGACCACCAGGGCCACGAGGTGGCGCGCACCGAGCTTACGCGCTCGGGCGTCGGCTACGCGCTCCCCTCGACGATGACCACCGGCTACCGCTACGCCGAGATGGGCTACACCGCCTGCTTCGAGCCGGCCATGCTGCCGGCCAATGCGCGCCAGGCGCACATGGAGATGGGCGACACGCCGATCATCGACAAGGGCGCGTTCGTCATGCTCGGCAGCGACGATTTCTTCCTGCGCCAGCTCGCGGCCAAGCAGGACATGTCGCAGATCAAGGATTACATCGCCTGGACGATGCACGCTGCCCAGGCCATCGCCGTCAAGGTGGTGAACCCCGGCGGCATCAGCGCCTTCAAGTTCAATCAGCGCATGCTCGATCTCGACGAGAGCCATGTGCACTACGGCGTCACGCCGCGCCAGATCATCACCACGCTGGCGCGCGGCTTGATGGAGCTCGGCGTCACGCACCCGCTGCACATTCACGGCTGCAACCTGGGCGTCCCCGGCAGCGAGAAATCGACGCTCGCCACGATCAAGGCCGCCGAGGGCCTGAAGATCCACCTCACCCACATCCAGTTCCACAGCTACGGCACCGAAGGCGACATGAAGTTCTCCTCCGGCGCACCGCGTATCGCCGAGCTCCTGAACAAGAACCCGAACGTCTCCGTCGACGTCGGCCAGATTCTGTTCGGTCAGACCTGCACCGCCTCCGGCGACAGCATGCGCCAGTACGGCAACACGAAAAGCTCATCGCCCAAGAAGTGGGTCGTGATGGACATCGAGTGCGATGCCGGCTGCGGCGTCGTGCCGATGAAGTATCGCGACAAGAGCTACGTCAACGCGCTGCAGTGGGCGATCGGCCTCGAGCTGTTCCTGCTCGTCGACGACCCGTGGCGCCTGTTCCTCACGACCGACCATCCGAACGGCGCCCCGTTCCACTGCTACCCGCACTTGATCCGCCTGCTCATGGATCGCGGCTTCAGGAACGACATGCTGGAGAAGCTTCACCCGGAGGCGCAGAAGGCGACCATCCTGAAGTCTCTCGCGCGCGAATACTCGCTCTACGAGATCGCCATCATGACGCGTGCCGGACCGGCCCGCAGCTTAGGGCTAGCGGATCGCGGCAATATCGCACCCGGCGCATCCGCCGACATCACGGTCTACGAGGACAATCCCGACCGCGAGGCGATGTTCGCGACGCCCGTCTTCGTCTTCAAGAACGGCGAGCTGATCGTCCGCAACGGCAAGGTGGTCAAGGTCACGCAGGGCGCGACCCACGTCGCCCGCCCGCAGTACGACCGCTCGATCGAGAAGCAGCTCAGCGACTACTTCCACCGCTACCACACGGTGCGCATGGAGAACTTCCGGCTCTCGGACGACGAGATCATCGAAGGCGGACGCGGCCACATCGTTGTCCAGCCGACGGGGGCCCGCGTATCATGAAGGTCAACGGCGTCGATATCGACGATACATTCGCCGAGGCCTTCGGCATGAGCGGCACCGGCGTCGTGCTGACGGCAGACACCGCGAAGTGGGCGCGCATCTGCGCCACCGTCATGACCGGCTTCGGCACCTCCGTCATCGGCTGCGGCGCCGAATGCGGCATCGACCGCGAGCTCTCGCCTGAGGAGACACCCGACGGCCGCCCCGGCGTGCGCGTGCTCTTGTTCGGCTTCTCGCCCGACTCGCTACTGCCGCAGCTCAGAACCCGCGTCGGCCAATGCGTGCTGACGAGCCCGGGCTCGGCGTGCTTCAACGGTGTCGACTCGAAGCAGCGCTTGAAGCTCGCGGCCGGCGTGCGACCTTTCGGCGACGGCTGGCAGACGGCAAAGAAGCTCGGGAACCGGCGCTTCTGGCGCGTGCCCGTGATGGACGGCGAGTTCGTCTGCGAGGACACCGTCGGCATCACGACCGACGGCGTCGGCGGCGGCAACCTGCTCATCCTCGGCCGCGACAGGGCCGGGCTGCTCGCGGTGACAGAAGCGGCCGTCGAAGCCATCGCCAAGGTCAACGACGTGATCACGCCCTTTCCCGGCGGCATCGTCCGCTCGGGCTCCAAGGTCGGCGCCAAGTACAAGGGCATGATCGCCTCGACCAACGACGCATTCTGCCCCACCCTCAAGGGCGCGACCAAAACCGAGCTCAGCGCCGACACGATCGCCGTCCTCGAGATCGTGATCGACGGCCTGACCTCGAAGGCAGTCGCCGACGCCATGCGCGCGGGGCTGAAGACGGTCATCGAGACCGGCGCCGCGAAGGGCGTGACGCGCGTATCCGCCGGCAACTACGGCGGCAAGCTCGGCCAGCACCACTATCACCTGAAGGACCTCCTGCCATGAGCGGGTTTGTATTGAAGCTGCGCCAGCCTCCGGCCATGCGGCTCGATCTCTCGGGACTGATCCCGAGCAAGCTCGCGGGCCTCTCGGCCGCCGACGTCGATCGGCTCGCCCTCAATACGGAATTCGGTCCGGCCAAGGTCGGCGACATGTTCTCAGTTTCCGGCTCCGCCAGCGAGACGCTGACGATCGAGGGTAGCTCCGATCGTCTCGACTTCATCGGCGCCGGCCTCGACCTGGGCACGGTCGTCGTCGAAGGCGACGCCGGCGCCTACGCAGGTTCCGACATCACCCGCGGCAAGCTCGAGATTCGCGGCAATGCCGGCGCCTATCTCGCCGCCGGCGCCAAGGGCGGGCTCATCACGGTCAAAGGCTCGGCTGGCGACTTTCTCGGCGGCGCACGCTCCGGAGAGCGCTTCGGCATGCTCGGCGGCGCGGTCGTCGTCGAAGGCAACGTCGGCACACGCGCCGGCGAGCGCATGCGACGCGGCACCGTCATCGCGCGCGGCACGTTCGGCCCCGCGGCCGGCTCACGCATGGTCGGTGGAACGCTCTGGACCGAGAAGGGCTTCGGCGCGGGCCCGGGCCCCCTTCTGCGACGTGGCACGCTGATCGGACCCGCCGTCGAAGGACTGCTGCCGACCTTCGCTGACTGCGGCACGCACGACCTGCTTATCCTGCGCATTCTGAGCCGCTACATGGCGGATACCCTGGGCACCCTCGCCCCGCGTCCTCTACCGCCCATGGTGCGCCGCCTCGCCGGCGACATGGCGGCCATCGGCAAGGGCGAGATCCTGCTCACCGCCTAGAGCATTTCCGACGAAGTGGACCCCGGTTCGTCGCAGAAAATGCGACAAGCAAAGAACCTAGGGCGTCCGGTCCAATTCCATCGGATCGAAAGACGCCCTAGGCCCAAAGTACGAGCCCCCAACTTCGCGAAATCCGGCGGCCACCTTCCTGCGTATCTTATCTTTGCCGTGGTAGCCTACCGCGTGACGGTTAACGCCCCCGGGCTAGCCGGGCGACGGCAGGCGCAAAGAAAAAGTTAGGGAGCCGCTTAGCCCATGATGACTATTATTCTCTCGGCCTGCCTCATCGCCGATCCAGGCCAGTGCAAGGATTTCCGCCTGCCGCTCGATGGCGACTGGGATACCAGAAGCTGCGCCATGAGCGCACCGCCCTATTTCGCAAAGTGGATGGATGAGCATCCGGCCTGGCGCGTCATGCGCTGGAAGTGCCAGCCGTCGAGCCTCAACGACACCTGATCGGCAATTCCGTCATCCGCGCCGAGTGAGGGCGTCGTGCTGAAAGCACGCCTTCGGCATGACGGCCCGAACGAGGCGGGGACGTCCGAAGATGACGAGCCATTTCAATCGCGCGCCACATTATCTGTCGGCCTGAGCATGTCGTTGGGCTGGCAGCATACCGCTGATCTCGATCACGAACTTCTGTCGGATCGCGCGCCCGAAATCCTTGAATCCATCCGCCGGCAGGACGAACGAGCCCGGGCCCGCCATCACGTGCTCCTTGTACCAGCCCTCGAGTGTCGGCCCGTCTTCGCCTTCGAGGATCGGCAGTCCGTTGATCGTGACGCCGCCGCCCGCCAGCTCGTCGCGCACGGCTTCGATCGGCTCCTGCGGATTGCAGTTCTCCTTGCCGTCCCCCGACACGTCGACAATGATGCGCGAGGCCTTGGCCGGAATCTGCGGCACGACCTTGTCTGAGATGTTGCGCAGCATGCCGGTGACGCACGTGAACTCACCGGTCTGGCGCGGAAGCCGGCGCACTCTGGCCGCAACTTCCGCCGCCTCCTCGCGGCTCGAGATCCGCTGCCACGGAATTGCGATCTGAGGCTTGTCGGCCCAGGTCACCATCGAGAACAATATGCCGCCTTGCGGTCCGTTGAGGATGGCGTCGAGCACGTCCTTGTCCTCGAGCGCTTGCGCGATGCCCTCCATCTGCAGCTTGTAGCGGCTCTCGTCGACCGAGTTCGAGACATCGACAGACACGATAAGCGCCGTATCGACCTCGCCGGCTTGCTGCGCAACGCCCTTCAGCGAAGCGGCAACGCTCAGGATCAATAGACTGGCAACAAGGAGTGCACGCATTCCGGCCGGACTTAGCTTCTGCATGAACCCCTGGTCCCAATTCCCTGTCCCGCACCCATCCTAGCCCAGTGCAGCGGCCCGCAGCGAGCGCCTATTCGTCTACGTCTCGATCAAGTAGGGAGATCACCGGCCCGGGCCGTATCCGCCGCGTACAGACCTCTTATTGCGCCTCTTCGACCATCACCTCGATGTCCATCTTTCCGGCGCGCTCGAAAACGAAACTCATCGGCACCGTGCCATAGGCGTGCAGCGGCTTCTTGATGCCACCCAGCGCGATGTGCGGGCCCGCACTCTTGAGAATGAGCTCGCCACGCGCGGGCACGACGAAGCCGGCGACCTCTGCCGCTGGCTGACCTCCCTGTCCGGACGCCTCGAGGTCCACCTTTTCCGCAACCGGCGACGCAACCGAGACCAACCGGTCAGGCTCTACAGCATCGTTGGCGATCTTCATGTACACGGACCCGCAAGCCTCAGTCGTCTCCATGATCCAGGGATGCACGATGGCGATGCCGTTCTTCTTGTAGCCATGAGCCGAGACATCGCTGCCGAGCGTGAGCGGCGTCATTGCGGCCACGGCAAGCACCATGCGCTCGAAGAGCTTGTTCAACGCGACTACCCCATACCTTCTTCGTGGGTGTGGACCAACGTCAGTCCCCCCGCTAAACCCTAGTGCAATGTCGACGGTTCCGTCCACAGCCGCCTGCGGCACCCAAGGTCTGATCCCGCGCCGGATCCTAAGTCTGGGGCCCCGCCACAGGCCGTACACGGTCGCCGGCACGGCCTCGGGATGTGTTTCGAGAAAGCACTTGAGACAGTGGAGCAGCTCGTGGACGTGGTGCGTATCGCCGCGCGCGCTCGCAGCCCGAATATCCTCGACGATCATATGGCGGATCTTTTCCGCCCCGTGGGCCTGCTTCAAGAGCTCCTCCGCCAATGCGGCGGCAAGCGACCTCAGGTACGTGCTCATGCTCGGCAATCGCAAGCACTTCCGCCTCCGAAAGCCCGCAAAGTGAAATGCAATCTTGCAGCGTGATCATGGCATTCACCCACGCACACCCATCGCGTGCAGTAAGTCACAATGCAAAATAAATGACACACTAAGCCCCGAGCGCAATTGCGTTCGGTCAAGGCATTTGGGCCATGGACGTACGGGCTAGACGGCGCTAGCGCGCATAGACGTAGCTGCCGGGTGCCGGGCAGAGCGGATCGATGTTCCCCAGACGCGGCGGCGCCACGTCCTCCCCTGAGCGGGCACGTACCCAGTCGAGCCATTCGGGCCACCAGGATCCCTGCCGCTGCGGCACTTGGGCCAGCCAAGTCTCGGGATCGACGTACGTGTCTGTCGCAGCCGCCGACGCGACGCGATACGACCGGCGCGCGCTATTCCCCCCCGCCACGATTCCGGCGTTGTGACCGCCAGTCGTCAGCAGGAACGTCACGTCCGTGTCGGCAAGAATGCGGAACTTATAGACGCTGCGCCAGGGCGCGACGTGGTCCGTCTCCGTGCCAACCGCGAAGATAGGTGCCCGGACATCGGTCAGAGCAACTGGCTTGCCGTCGACCAGATAGCGTCCTTCCGCGAGATCGTTGTCGAGGAACAGCCGGCGCAAATACTCGGAATGCATGCGTGCCGGCAGTACGCGTCGAATCCGCATTCCACGCCATGATGTCCGTGACCGGAGTGCGCTCCCCCATCAGATAATCATGCACAACGCGCGACCAGATGAGATCGTTGGAGCGCAGCAGCTGGAAAGCGCCCGCCATCTGCCCGGCCGCGAGATAGCCTTGCTCGCGCATGACGTCCTCGAGAAAGGCGAGCTGGCTCTCGTTGATGAAAAGCGTGAGCTCGCCGGCCTCCTTGAAGTCCGCCTGGGCCGCAAAGAAGCTGAGCGTCGCAAACCGCTTCCCGTCCTCGGGCGGCTCACCCCGTGCCAGCGCCGCTGCGGTTATCGCGAGCAGCGTGCCGCCGAGGCAATAGCCGACGCCATGAACGGGAACGCTGGGTACCAGGCGATTGACGGCATCCAGCGCCGCCATTACGCCATCTTTTCTGTAGTCCTCCAAGTCGAGAGCGCGATCCTCGGTGTCCGGGTTCTTCCACGAGATCATGAAGACCGTGAAGCCTTGATCGACGAGGTATTTGACGAGTGAGTTCTCCGGCGAGAGATCGAGAATGTAGTACTTCATGATCCAGGCCGGCACGATCAAGAGCGGCTCCGGACGCACCCACCCCGTCGCCGGCGCGTACTGGATAAGCTCTATCAGGTGATTGCGAAACACGACCTGGCCCAGCGTTGCAGCGATGTTCTCGCCGATCTTGAATTGCTCTGCGCCGATGGGACCGCAGCCGCTCTGCACCCTCTGCCAGTCCTCGAGAAAGTTCATGGCTCCGCGCACGAGATTGGCGCCGCCCTCGGCAATCGTTCGATTGAGCACAACCGGATTCGTAGCCACGAAGTTGGCCGGCGAGACCATGTCGAGAATCTGGCGCGCGGCAAACGACACGGCCCGCTCGTGCTGACGCGTGAGCCCGCGAATTCCGGTTGTCGCCTCTCCCCACCACTGCTGCTGCAGCAGGAATGCCTGGTGTATGGCGTTGAAAGGCCATTGCTGCCATTCGGGCGCCGCAAAGCGCTTGTCGTTCGCAACTGGGGGAACGCAGGGCTCGGCTGGAGTTGTGCTGCAGAGACAGGTTAAAACGTGATGCGTGAGCCGCACGTGCTTACGATACCACTCCTGCCAAAGTTCCGTTGCCTTGCCGGGTGCGGCAGTGAGGTGAATGAGCCAATCGAGATAGGCCTCGATAAGCGCAGCCGGCGCGAGCCCTAAGGTTACGCGCGAGATCGCGTAGTTGAGCGTTCGATCGTAGGCCGACCCGATGCGTCGCGATTGCGCCGTTGGCCTCCGTGAGGCGCGCATCCGTAAGATCCATTATGCGCCGGGTTGCGGCAATCGCCGTGGCAATGCTCGAGGTCGCGGCATCCGGAGGCTTGTGCGGCCGCGTGGTCCGCCTCACACCTGCCTGCCGTCGGATGCGATCGCATCGGCCTCCTGGCGAAGGGCGCGGCTCTTTACCATGGTGTTGCTCCATGCATCACAGGCCTCATGTGGCCTTGTGTCTGCATGTCGGCAAGAACGCGTTGACCGGCGTCAAATCCTACAGGGCGCGACAAGTAGGCCAAGCCCACTCCGTGACGGCGCATAGCGAACGGGCCCGCATGCGGGCCCGTCTCAGTCCAGGCGCGGACGTCGCCTGCGCTCAGCCGACGATCTCGTCCGGCTTGAAGTTGAGCTTGATCTCGCGCTCGGCCGAGGCCGGGCTGTCGGAGCCGTGCACTGAGTTGTGGCTCTTCGACAGTGCATAGCGCTTGCGGATCGTACCCCTCTTCGCGGCCTCGGGGTCGGTGGCGCCCATAGTCTCTCGGTAGGTCCCGATCGCACTTTCCCCCTCGAGCACCTGCACGACGATAGGGCCCGACGTCATGAAGTCGACGAGCCCCTTGTAGAACGGCTTGCCCTTGTGCTCGCCGTAGAATTTCTCAGCCTGTGGACGCGTCCAGCGCACCCGCTTTTGCGCGACGATCTTCAGGCCGGACTTCTCGATCACGGCGTTGATTTCGCCGGTCAGGTTGCGCTTGGTCGCATCCGGTTTGATGATCGACAGCGTACGCTCGATTGCCATCATGGTCCCCTCATGATCTTCAAAGATTTCCGATTCTCGGTGTATGGCGGCGCCTTATAGGCCCGAGCCTTTCCCGCAACAAGGGTAGGCGCGGTCGGGATTAGGCCGCCGCGTCGAAAGACCCCACGTCTGCCCTTCAAAATGCCCGGATTCTGTCCCTATGTGCCAACGTGCCACGCCCATTAAACATCCGGTTGGTAGCCCTCCGGCCGGCTGTTGTCGGTCTGCCCCGGGCGATACGGGTGGAAACCTCAAGAAACCCCTTGCATGGAGGCCCCGCGCACCCTTGCATCGGGAATTGCTGTTCGTGGTATGAATAATCATGAGCGTGATAGAATCAGACGTTCAATGGTTTATCGCCCGCGACGGAAAGCAGCATGGACCGCTTTCCGACACGGAGATGCGAAAGCTCGTTGAGCTTGGCCATTTGCGCGCCGCCGATTTGGTCTGGAGGTTGGGTTTTCCCGACTGGCGCCCTGCGTCGACGGTATTTTCCATCCCGCCGCAGGATTTTCGACTACCTCAGAGCACCTCCCGCCAATACGACGCACCCTCCCCAGCAGCGGCAACGGCACAGTTGCAGCCCGCTTCCTGGAGCGCTTCGGCCGAGCCGAAGAGCGAGCGCACGTCCGGCAGGGGAGCGAGCGTGCCCCGCTCAGAAGCCAGATTCGGCGAGCCCGCAAGCGCCGCCGCTGGAGATTCCAAGCAGTGGTCGCAGCCGGCTCCCGTGTCCTCGAGCGCGCACGAGGCTCCGCGGCGAAGCCGCCGGCCTCTCGCGGCGGCAGCGTCCCTTCTCGCCATAGCCGGCGCGGGAGCATGGTTCGTATTCGGCAACGGCGCCGCCTTGCTCGGGACCGCGGGTAGCGGAGAGAAGGCCGCGAGCAATTCACTGCAGACCGCCCGCACCACATTCGAGACGGCAGCGATCGCCAGCACCGATGCTACCGCCGAGCTCGACGCTCAGTTTCAGAGGCGCTCCGTTTGGAGTGCGGTCAAGCGCGAGTTCCCCGAGTGGTACGAGGTCCGCCTGAAAGAGGCCGCGCAGCTCAACGCCGAGGGCAAGGGCGAGACCGAGATCACGCGCCATCTGGTCGAAGCGCTTGTCGGCCTGAGGCGTCAGAACGCCGATAAGGCGCTTGCTGCAAGCGCGGCCGCTCACAAGGAGCTGGCGTCGGCGTTCCTCGAGAATCTGAGGAGCCTCGCCGCCGAAGGTCCGGACAAGTGCTACGATTTCATCTCACGCGGCGAGACGAGCCCATCGATCATCGCCCTGCTGCAGGACACAGGAAAGAGCGGACGCATCGAGGCTCAGGTCGTGGCCATTGTTGCTGCGATTGCCGAAGGAAAAAAAACGCCGACCGTACATTCCGCGCCGAGCAAGCCTGACTACGACGTTCTCGCGACCGAGCTCGGCCGCCTCGGCTGGACCCAAGCCGACATGCAGCTCTTTGCCGACTCGAAGTCCCTGGCCAAGGCCTCGCACGATCGCGTCTGCCAGATGGTGCAGGACTGGTTCACCGCCCATCTCGCCATCCAGGATTCTGCGACGCGGGAGCGTCTACTCTTTGAAACGCTGCGACCGGTCGTAGCCGGCTGAGGAGCGGGGCGGGGGTGGTCGAGTACGCGCTCAAGGTTCTAGCCACCAGCATTCTCGTCGTCGCTGCCTCTGAAGCGGCAAAGCGCAATACGCTTCTAGGCGCGATACTGGCTTCCCTTCCCCTGACATCGCTCCTGGCCATGATCTGGCTGTGGGCGGGAACGAAGGACCCCGAGAAGGTCGCGGCCCTCGCCAGCGGCATCTTCTGGCTGTTGCTCCCATCCCTGGCGCTTCTGATTGCTCTGCCCCTCCTCCTGCGTAAAGGCATGCCCTTCGTGCCGAGCCTGCTCATCGGCATCGTGCTGACGGCGATAAGCTACTTCGCCATGATCAAAATCCTGAAGTGGCTCGGCATCGAGATCTGACGCCGTAAAGATCCCGGACGTGACAAGTCGCGCTCCGCACGCTATTCGCCTCCCCCATGTTGCATATCAATGACCTCGTCTACCGCATCGAAGGCAAGCCGATCGTCGACGGCGCTACCGTCGCGATACCCGCCGGGTCACAAGGTCGGGCTCGTCGGCCGCAACGGCGCCGGCAAGACGACGCTGCTCAAGCTGATCGGCGGCGAGCTCCATCCCGACGACGGCGCCATCAGCGTGCCCCGCAACGCCCGCATCGGCCGCATCGCCCAGGAGGCCCCCGGCGGCGATGAGAGCCTGATCGACTGGGTGTTGTCGACTGACGGCGAGCGTAGCGCTCTGCTCGCCGAAGCCGAGACCGCCGACGACCCGCATCGTATCGCCGACATCCACTTGCGCCTGACGGACATCAGCGCCCATGCAGCCCCGGCGCGAGCGGCTAGCATTCTCGCCGGCCTCGGCTTCGACGCGGCGGCCCAGCGGCGCACCTGCCGCGAGTTCTCGGGCGGCTGGCGCATGCGCGTCGCGCTCGCGGCCGTGCTCTTCCTCGAGCCCGACGTGCTCCTCCTCGACGAGCCGACGAACTATCTCGACCTCGAGGGCACGCTCTGGCTCGAAAGCTATCTCAAGAGCTATCCGCACACGGTCATCATCGTCAGCCACGACCGCGACCTCCTGAACCGCGCCGCCGGCGCCATCCTTCATCTCGAGCGCGGCAAGCTCACGCTCTACTCCGGCGGCTACGACGATTTCGAGGAGGCGCGGCGCGCCAAGCAGCGCCTCGAGCTCAAGCTGATGAAGAAGCAGGACGAGGAACGCCGCCGCATCCAGGCCTTCATCGACCGCTTCAAGGCCAAGGCCACCAAGGCCAAGCAGGCCCAGAGCCGCGTCAAGGCGCTGGCCAAGATGCAGCCGATTGCCGCCCAGGTCGAGGATCGCGTCGCCCCGTTCGCGCTCCCGAGCCCCGAGAAGAAGCTCGCGAGCCCGCTGCTGAGATTAGAGGCCGCGGCGGTAGGCTATGATCCGGCAAACCCGATCCTGACCGGCATCAATCTGCGCCTCGACCAGGACGACCGCATCGCGCTCCTCGGCGCCAACGGCAACGGCAAGTCGACCTTCGCCAAGCTCGTCGGCCGCCAAGCTCGCCCCTCTCTCCGGCAACGTCTTCGGCATAGGGCGCGTCAGCGTCGGCTACTTCGCCCAGCATCAGCTCGACGAGCTCAATCCGGCGGCCACGCCCTACGACTACATGCTGAAGCTGATGCCGGACGCGACCGAGGCGCAGCGGCGCACCAAGCTCGGCACCTTCGGCTTCGGCATCGCGAAGGCCGACACCAAGTGCGGCAAGCTCTCGGGCGGCGAGAAGGCGCGCCTGCTCCTGGCGCTGACGGCCTTCCACGCGCCGCACATTCTCATTCTCGACGAGCCGACGAACCATCTCGACGTCGACAGCCGCGAGGCGCTCGTCCACGCGCTGACCGAATACGAGGGCGCCGTCATCCTCATCAGCCACGACCGCCATCTGGTCGAGGCGACCGCCGACCGGCTGTGGATCGTCCGTGACGGGACGGTCAAATCCTACGACGGCGACATGGACAGCTATCGCGAGGAGCTTCTGGCCGAGCGCGCGCCCCGCGCGCGCCTGCGCGATAGCAACGATGGTCCGGATGCACAGGGCCGCACCAGCCGCGCCGATACGCGCCGTGCGGCGGCCGAGCGCCGCGCCGAGCTTGCTCCCTTGAAGAAAGCCATGCAGGCGGCAGAAAAAAGCGTCGAGCAACTCTCAGCCGAGATTGTCCGTCTCGACGCCGCGCTTGCCTCGCCCGAATCTCTACGCAGATGCAGCGAAGGCGCAGCGCCTCGCCATCGAGCGCGGTCAAATGGCAAAGCGCCTCGCCGACGCCGAGGAGGCTTGGCTCACAGCGACCTCGGCCTACGAGGAAGCACAGAGCGAAGATCTCGAAACTCCATCGCTCTAGCTCCGCATCTTCATCCGAAAAGAAAAGTGCGTAGGCGCATATTCCGCGATCGGTCTTCGTAAAACTGTCATTGTCAAGCGCGCGCACGAAGAAACAATCACCACGAAAATGTTGAAGGTCTGAACGCTCGATGCGGTGTATCAGAAACGATCGATTGGGAGCTGGTCAGTCCGATCTCGCGGGGAGATCGAAACGGGTTGAGGGCTATCCGGGTCGTCGGGCCAGCTCCCTTTGCTTTTCGCGTTTCGGAAGAACGCCATTTTGCTTCACGTACGAGTTCTCTGCACGGAACTACATTATCCAGCGCGCAGAATAAGAGGTGGCTGACGGTAGTCATCATGCTGCGCGCGCTTGTCCTGATCACACATCATCATCACGATCACCACGAGATTGCGCCTATCGCGCTGGCCTGAACGATTTTCACTGTCCAGGCATAAGACCTGAACACAAAGGAACCATTCCTCCTCATCCCGCACTCCCCAATTGAGGGGAAGAGTGCGCCGGTTGGCTCGCAGGCCCGCCGAGGAACATCGGCCACACCAAGGAGGATGTGATGAGGAAGCTCTTTCTGGCGTCTGCATTTTCGTTTGCAGCGCTTGCCGCCCCGGCGTGGGCGGAGGACATGATTGCCACCGACGGCCTCAAGGCCTCGGCCAATTCGGTGACCGTTGGCTCCGTTACCGCCGCCAGATCCGGGTATCTGGTCGTTCACGAGACTGACGACGGCACGACCGCCGGCACCGTGATCGGTCACGCCCCCATCAAGGCGGGTGAAACGACTAAAGTGTCGATCCCGCTCGGCAAGAAGGTGAAGGCGGGCGCGAAGCTCATCGTCATGTTGCACTCCGAGGACGACGACGACACCGACTTCGACGACGCCGACAAGCCGGTGACGTCCGGCCGCGGACCGGTCGTGCAGATCGTCACCGTGCAGTAATCTCGAGTGTGCTTCACGCAAGAAGCCGGTGGCCTCGCGGCCGCCGGCTTTTTCGTGTGCTCGTCTATCAGCCCGCGATCTTGGAGAAGTCGGCGACCGTGAGCGTCGCGGCGCGGATCTCCGACAGCAGACGCAGCCGGTTCTCGCGCAGCTTCGGGTCATCGCGCGTTGACCGTCACCTTCTCGAAGAAGGCATCGACCGGCGCGCGCAGCTCCGAGAGCGCATTCATCGCGCCCTTGAAGTTCTCGACGTTGATCGCCGCCACCGTGTCCTGCTTCACGCTCTCGATGGCCGCGGCGAGCGCCAGCTCCTCCTTCTCCTTGAGGAGCTTCAGGTCGTAGGTGCCGGCGTAGCTCTTCTTGTCCTTCTTCTCCTCGATGCCGAGGATGTTGGTCGCGCGCTTGACGCCCGCGAGCAGGTTCGCGCCGTCGTCGGTCTTGAGGAACTCGCCGAGCGCCTCGACGCGCTTCACGATCAGCGCGAGATCGTCCTGACCGCCGAGCGAGAACACGGCGTCGATCAGGTCGTGCCGCGCACCCTTCTCGCGCAGATGCACCTTCAGGCGGTCGGCGAAGAAGGCGAGGAGATCTTCAACGCCCGTGCGATTCCAAGCAATCAGATCACGCCGCTTGGACATCGGCTAGGGTCAGCTCATCCAATTTCGGCGCCAGGTCAGCGACGCCAATGAATCTGCGATGCATGAAAAAACTCAGTACACGGACCTGCCATCGGTCTCAATAACTGCGCATTAAGCGCATCTTCAACTGCCTTCGATGCCGCCGATTTGTAAGAACCTTCGTAGTGGCAGCCGCAGATCATTCTCCAGCACGATCCGGATCACGCCCAGCGCCGCGCGCCGGAGCTGGAACGGATCGCCCGAGCCCGTCGGCTTCTCGCCGATGGCCCAGAACCCGACCAGCGTGTCGAGCTTGTCGGCCAGCGCCACCGCGATGGCGACCGCGTCGCCCTCTTCCTCCTTCGGCACCGAGTCCGTCGGCCCCTTGGGCTTCCAGTGCAGCTCGATGGCGCGCGCGATCTCGGGCTTCGTGCCCGGCGTGCTCGGCGTAGTAGCGGCCCATGAGCCCCTGCAGCTCGGGGAACTCGCCGACCATGCCCGACACGAGATCCGCCTTCGAAAGCTGCGCCGCGCGCCGCGCGTCTTCCGGGTCCGCATCGACGGCGCCCGCGATCTGGAAGCGCCAGCTCCGCGATCCGCTCGACGCGCTGCTTCTGCGTGCCGAGCTTCTCGTGGAACGTGATGCCGTCGAGCGCATTCGCCATCTCGTCGAGCGGGCGCTTCAGGTCCTGCTCCCAGAAGAACTTGGCGTCCGAGAGCCGCGCGCGGATCACGCGCTCGTTGCCGGCGACGATCGCCGCGCCGCCGTCCTTGGGCGTGAGGTTCGAGACCGCAAGAAACTTGTTCGCGAGCTTCTTCGTCTTGTGATCGCGTAGCGCGAAGCACTTCTGATGCGCCTTCATCGACGTCATCAGGCACTCGGCCGGCACCGCCAGAAACGCCTCGTCGAACTCGCCCATGAACACGACCGGCCATTCGGTGAGCCCGGCGTTCTCGGCGAGCAGCGCCTCGTCGGGGACGAGATCGAGCTTGGCCTTCTTGGCGAGCGCGTCCGCCTGCTCGCGGATCTCCTCCATGCGCTCGGCCGCGTTCAGCATCACCGCCTTGCCGGCGAGCTTGTCCGCATAGTCCTCGAAGCTCTTGACGGAGAACGGCTCGTTGCCGTGGAAGCGATGCCCGCGCGTCGTCGGCGCCGCTCTCGATCCCCGCGACCGCGAACGGCACCACCTTGCCGTCGAGCAGGCAGAGGATCGAGTGCAGCGGCCGCACCCACTGGAACGGCGACGATCCCCAGCGCATCGACTTGGGCCACGGAAACTTCGCCAGCACGCCGGCGACCACCTCGGCCACGATCTCGGCCGCGCTCCGTCCCGGCTTCTCGATGCGCGCGACGTAATAGTCGCCCTTCTTGTCGTCCTTGACGATCTCGGCTTCTTGAGCGACGTCAAGCCCCGCGCCTTGAGGAAACCCGCCACCGCCTGCTCGGGCGCGCCGACGCGCGGACCCTTGCGCTCCTCCGAGACGGCCGGCGAGCCTCTCCGGCACGCCCTCGACCGACGAGCGCGAGCCGCCGCGGCGTCGCGAACGCGTGCGCCTCGCCAACGTCGAGCCCCGCCGCCTTCAGACCGTCGGTGACGAGGCGGCGCAGATCGTCCGCCGCGCGCGCCTGCATGCGCGCCGGGATCTCTTCGGAAAATAGCTCGAGCAGCAGCTCTGACATCGCCGTCACCGGTCTGGGGTTGGCCCGAGCAGGATAGCCCCGCGACCGGCGGCGATGCGCGACCGAAACGCGACGCTTGCCGGCTATTACGGAGCGGGAGCCGCTGCCGGTGCTGGCGCAGCCTCGGTGGCGGCGGCTCGGCGCAGCGGGCGCAGCCTCAGGTGCGCGCAGGAGCCGCCTCGGGCGCGGGCAGCAGGAGCCGCCTCCGGTGCAGGTGCAGGCGCCGCGGCTCGCCGCCGGAGCAGCAGCCGGCTCGGGCGCGGCCGCCGGAGTCGCAGCCGGAGTCGGCGGCGCCGAAGTCGGGATGTAGCCCATGGCCTGCTTGCCGACATCCTGCACGGCGCCGGTGCCGGTCGAGGTACCAGAGGCCGACGCCGAGCGCGGCAATGTACATCCAGAGCACCGGCGCCAGCGCTTCAGGATGAGCCGCCGATCAGCAGGCCGGCACGCCCAGCACCAGCAGTCCGAATGTCGTCTCGTTCATACTCGTCCTCCGTCCGTTTCAAGCCACGCTGCGCAGCAGGCTTTTGCAAGATCCCGCACGCGAAGGATATAGCCTTGCCGCTCCGTAACGGAGATCACGCCGCGCGCATCAAGAAGATTGAAGACATGTGAGGCTTTTATGCACTGGTCGTACGCGGGCAGAGCAAGCAGATGCTTGTCGCCGCCTGCGCCTTTGTCGAGCAGAGCCTTGCATTCTTTTTCGGCATCCTTGAAGTGCTGCAGCAGAATCGCAGTATCCGCATGCTCGAAGTTGAACCGCGAATACTCCTGCTCGGCCTGCAGGAAGACGTCGCCGTAGGTGAGCTTGCGATCGTCCGTGCGCGCCGTTGAAGTTCAGGTCGAACACGCGGTCGACGCCCTGCACGTACATGGCCAGCCGCTCGAGCCCGTAGGTGATCTCGCCCGCCACCGGATTGCAGTCGAAGCCGCCGACCTGCTGGAAGTAGGTGAACTGCGTCACCTCCATGCCGTTGCACCAGACCTCCCAGCCGAGCCCCCACGCGCCGAGCGTCGGGCTTTCCCAGTCGTCCTCGACGAAGCGGATGTCGTTGTTGGCCGTGTCGATGCCGATCGCGTCGAGGCTCGCCAGATAGAGGTCGAGGATGTTCTCCGGCGACGGCTTCATGATCACCTGGAACTGGTAGTAGTGCTGCAGCCGGTTCGGGTTCTCGCCGTAGCGCCCGTCCTTGGGCCGGCGCGACGGCTGCACGTAGCAGGCGTTCCACGGCCGGGGTCCGAGCGCGCGCAGCGTCGTCGCCGGATGAAACGTGCCGGCGCCCACCTCCATGTCGTAGGGCTGCAGGATCACGCACCCCTGCGCGCCCCAGAACTGCTGGAGCGTGAGGATGAGATCCTGAAAGCGATTCCTTGGGTCTGAGGCCCGAGGCCACGCCCGCACCTGGGCCGGCGGCCGGCACGGGCCGTTGACCCGCGGCGGGCCGCTCGAATGTCTTAGCCATCAGGCGCCATTTATTGCTTCCGGGGGCGCACTATACGCATTCGCGCCCCCTTGTCACGCGGGCGCTCATGCGCCCTCGAACGTCGTTTCGACTTACGGAATTGAGGCCAAAGCTGTGAGCGCGTCTCAGCGATCAGGCTCCACGCCGCGCCGCGGCTTGTAGACGCCGCTCTCGGGATCGTACTCGAGCGTGCCGAGGTCTTTCGGCACGCGCCCCTTTTCGGCACGGCGCTTGATCTCTCGGCTTGGCGCGCCGCCACGTGCGCTTGGCTCTCGAGTGCCTTGGCAAGCCACTTGAGGCCGGCATAGATTCCGGCGCCGGCGACGAATACGGCGATGAGTTGCGGCATGGCTGAGCCCGCCCTTTCTTAGAGCCCGAAGCGCGACCAGATGGCCCGTGCCTCGATAGCCGACACCAGATCGTCGGCAAATGCAAGACCCGGGGCACGCTCGCCGCCCTCCCATCCACCGAGCGAGGGCAGACGCCTGAGCCGCGAGCGGCAGCCACCCGCGCTCGAGCGGCACCACGCGCAGCCGAACCTTGTCGCCGTGGACCTCGCGCATCTTGGTCCGCACGTCCGAGATGCCGTCGATCAGTCCGAGCTCGAGAGCCTTCGCCGCCGACCAGAACGCGCCCGAGAAAAGCTCGGCAGTCCGGCCCCTTGAGGCGGCCGAGGCGCCGCTCCTTGACGATGCCGATGAACACGTCGTGCACGTCGCGCTGGATGGCCTTGAGGCGCTCCACGTCGTCCGCCTTCTCGGGCAGGAACGGATCGAGCGAGCCCTTGTTGGCGCCCGCCGTGTAGACGCGCCGCTCGATGCCGAGCTTGTCGATCGCGCGCACGAGCCCGAAGGTCGCCGAGATGACGCCGATCGAGCCGACGATCGACGAGGTGTCGGCATAGATCTCGTCGCCAGCGACCGCGAGGTAGTAGCCGCCCGAGGCCGCCACATCCTCGCAGAAGACGTAGACCTTCTTCTCCTTCTCTTCCGCGAGCTGGCGGATGCGCCGGAAAATGAGGCTCGACTGCACGGGGCTGCCGCCCGGCGAGTTGATGACGACGGCAACCGACGGCGCCTTCGACATCGAGAACGCCTTCTCGATGGGGTGCGCGAGCGCGGCGATCGAAAGACCGGGTCGAAGCGGCGTCACCATGCCGATGGTGCCGGAGAGACGCAAAACCGGAACGACGGGGCCGCGGTTTATGAGCCACATGCTCGAGAGCCTTGTTATTGGAGGCGGACACTGCGCCGATCGGGGCGCGCACCCTGTCGGCACTGCGGACGGCCGCTGCAAGGCGCCACGCGCCGACGCGCTTGTCTGCCGGTCAGGCGGCCTGTCCGGCCTTGAGTATGCTGTCCGGCAGCTCGTCCGTCCATACCTTGAAAGAGGTGAGCGTATGCAGGCCGAACGAGTTGACGAGCGGCACGTCGGTCGCGTCCCGCCCGCGCGCAATGACGATGCGGCCGATCCTGGGCTTGTTGTGGCGCGCGTCGAACGTGTACCAGCGCCCGCCGAGATAAGCCTCGAACCAGGCGCTGAAATCCATCGGCGCCGGGTCCTTGGGCACGCCGATGTCGCCGAGGTAGCCGTTGACGTAGCGGGCCGGAATGTTGAGGCAGCGGCAGAGCGCGATCGCGAGATGGGCGTAATCCCGGCACACGCCCTGTCTCTCGTCGAACGCCTCTGCGGCGGTCCTCGTCGCCCGGGCGTGTTGATAGCCGAATTGGATCTGTGCGTGGACGAAGTTGCAGATCGTCTGAACGCGATTCCATCCCGGAGCGACGCCTCCGAACATGTTCCACGCACGCTCCGAGAGCTTGTCCGTCTCGCAGTACCGGCTGCCGAGCAGATAGACGAGAACGTCGTGCGGCAGCTCAGCGACCGGAATCTCCGGCGCCGAGGGCTCGAAGGCATCGGGCTTTCCCGAATCCATGATGATGCCGTCGCCGCGCATCGTCGTCTCGCCGACAGGCGCCACGAACCTGCGGCAGATGTTGTCGAAACCGTCGGCGTACCTGCTGACGGGGATGCTGTGCGGCCTGATCGAGAAGGGATACTCGCTGCGGATATCGCCGCGACGCTCGGGGTGCACGTCGAGCAGGCAAACGAACGGCGTCGCTTGCGTCACAGCAACCCGCAGCTCGTAACCGAAGCGAATGAGCATGGCCGGCCTTTTGCAGAGAGATCGTCTGCTAAGAAACGCGCGGATGCCTTTTTGGTTGCATCGCTTGACCTGCGGCAACATGCACATGTTCGCACATGCAACGCCGGCACCCAAGATGCAATTGTAGGCAAGCCTAGCCGGCTAACTCGAATGACCGTCGCCATGCCTCAGAATGGCTTCCGCTTTGGGGCTGAAGCCGCCGCTCGCGCTCGTGCAGCACGAATTGCGGAAGCAGCAAGAGCGGCGCCTTGCTTCCTTTAACGCCCTGCACGATCACCCGGATCGCGGGCTCGTCGGCCCGTGCGTGAACGGGAAGTACTTTGAGCCCGCCAAACCGCCGTCCCAATCCCTCGAGCAGGTCCGCTAGCGCCTCGGCCTTGTGGATGATCGTCGCCATTCCTCCGGGCCTTGCCATGCGTGCGAGAAAACGGCTCCACCGCTCGAGCCCCGCTACGGGCATGGCATGCGCGGCGGCCTTGAGCTTGTCGAAGGCCGCGGTGCCGTCTCCCTCGACATGAAACGGCGGATTGGCAAGCACATGATCGAAGGTGTCGGCCGCAATGCCGAGCGCGCGAAGCTCCTCGTCCGACGTGTCGTCGATATCGCCATCTGCGACGCTGACGCGTTGAGCTGAGATCGTTGCGATCGACGTTCTCCCGCGCGAGCCCGAGAAGCGCCGCCTCCCTCTCGAAAAGAGCGACCGACATCTCGGGGCACCGTCGCGCCAGGCACAAGCCGGCCGTTCCGACGCCTGCACCGACATCGATCGCGCGACCCGCCCCGCATGGCACGGCAGCCGCAAGCAGGACAGCATCGACACCGGCCCTGTAGCCGCTCTTGGGCTGCAGAACCCTCAGCGCCCCGCCGAGAAACGCGTCGTCCGTCACGGGCTGCAAACGCGTCTCGAGTATCGGCCCGCTATTCATTCCGTATCCTCTTCGCCGAGCGAGCCGCCAAGCCCCGCGTCTGCGAGAATGCGGCGCGCCTGGCGCCAGTCGTCGCTCCCGACCAGGACCCTGCGCGGCAGAATGCCGAGCGACCCCTCGATCACGCTCATGTTGCGGTCGGCGACCATCGCATGTATTCCCGCGTCCCGGAGCAGCGCTTCGACGAAGGAGAGAAGCACTGTATCGTTGGTCTGGATAAGTTCGCGCATGCGACTTTTCCCGTTTACGCCTATAAATGCGGCAATGTGCCTTCGAACGCCCGGCCGAACCGAAGCTATAACACCAAGGCCGTTGAAATATCCGAGGAAAACGCTGTGGGAGTAGTCGTCCCATTGGACGCCGGGCGTGAGGCTTCCGAGAGCCTCGCGCCGCTGCTCGAGATCGTCAACGAGGACATGGGTGCCATCAATCGCATCATCCTCGACAAGGCCGTCTCGAACGTCGAGATGATCCCCGAGCTTGCCCATCACCTGATCGATTTCGGGCGGCAAGCGGCTGCGCCCCATGCTGGCCGTCGCCGCTCCAAGCTCTGCGGCTACGAGGGACAGGGCCACATCCGCACGGCGGCCGCCATCGAGTTCATGCACACGGCGACGCTCCTTCACGACGACGTCGTCGACGAGAGCAATACGCGGCGCGGACGCAAGACCGCGCGCCTTCTCTGGGGCAACCAGGCGAGCGTGCTCGTCGGCGATTTCCTCCTCGGCCAGGCGTTCCGCATGCTTGTCGACGTAGGCTCGCTCCCCGTCCTCAAGATCCTGTCCCACGCCGCAGCGACCATCGCCGAGGGCGAGGTGATGCAGCTCGCCGCCGCCAAGAACACGGCGACCACCGAGGATGACTACCTCGCCATCATCAACGCCAAGACGGCGGCGCTGTTCTCGGCCGCGGCCGAGGTCGGCGCTGCGATCTCCGCCCGCCCGGCCGATGAGCAGGCGGCGCTCCGCTCCTACGGCAAGAACCTTGGCCTCGCCTTCCAGCTCGTCGACGACGCTCTCGACTATTCCGGCGACAGCGCCCAGCTCGGCAAGTCGATCGGCGACGACTTCAGGGAGGGCAAGATCACGCTGCCGGTGATCCTATCTTTCCGGCGCGGCAGCGCCGAGGAGCGCGCGTTCTGGAAGCGCACCATCGCCGACGGCGACATCGGCGACGGCGACCTCGAGCACGCAATCGCGCTCATGCGCCGCCACAAGGCCCTCGAAGCCACCCTCGAGCGCGCCCGCTCTTACGGCACCATCGCCCGTGACGCGCTGGCGATTTTCCGCGATTGCCGGGAGAAGTCGGCGATGCAGGATGTGATCGCCTTCTGCGTCACCCGCGGCCATTGAGTGTCGTCTGATTTCCCCTCGCCCATTGGCGCGACCGCTTCTCGGTTTGAAGATTTTGTAAGGTAGGCCCCGCCTCTCTTGGAACATGAGTTCCTTATCCACATCTACTCAGGTGTGACCTGCGGCACAGCGCGATGCGCCGGCAGCCACTACGACCCACGACGACAGGTTGAAGCCGCGCATGACGCCGGCCCGCCCTGAGTGAGAAAAAGGGGCTGACCATGACTGCTTCATTCGCCACGTTCGGAGACTTCTGGCCGTACTATCTGCGTCAGCACGCGAGCGAGGACACTCGCAACCTGCACTTCTTCGGAACCGCTGCGGCGCTTACGCTGCTCGGCGGCCTAGTCTTCCACGGTGACTATCGATGGCTGTGTGCGGCCCTCGTGGTCGCCTATGCGTCGGCCTGGCTCGGTCACTTCATGTTCGAGAAGAACCGGCCCGCAACCTTCACGCATCCGCTCTGGTCGCTGCGAGGCGATTTCCGCATGTTCCGCTTGTGGGCCCTGGGCCGCCTCGACACGGAGCTAGAAAAGGCCGGCGTGCAAACCAACTGAGACCGCGCTTCCTCGTCAGTCATGCGGCGAAGCGGACGCCTTTCTCATCGCATCTGGCATCACACGACGCCACTGAGGACAGCGGACTTGTTGGCGTTCTTCGAATGATTTCCAGTAGTAGTCTTTGCTCGGACTAGGCCTGACACAGACATCGAAGGGGGCGGCTCCGGTGCGTTGCGGGCCAACCCTTGCATGGGCGTATCCCAAATGATGGGCCTGAACGTCACTGCTCGCACCTAGCAGAACGCCAATTGCAAAGAGTATCGAGCTCACGCCCCTGACAGCCGACATCTTAAATCTCCCTGCGAGGTACTTGCGGGCTCAAATCGAATACCGGCCGAGCGGGTTTGCTGACTTTCGACGTCATAAACCCCCAGGGGGTATATGATCAACCTTATTTCCTAGTGTGGATATACGTCAATGAACTCAGCCGCGCGGGTGCACGCGGCTGCTGGGATCGTAGCGGCATCTCACGCTAAGCGACGACAGTCGCCTCGACCCACCACTCGGGCTGCGCGCTCTTAAGGGCCGCCGCCGCAACCTCGGCCGCAGCCGCGCTCGGAAAGATCCCGCAGCAGGTGGGACCCGCTCCTGAAAGCCGCGCCATCTCGATCTTAGGTAAGCGACCGAGACCAGTCATGACGCGCACGAGCGCGGGCACGACGGCGATCGCGGCCGCCTCGAGATCGTTGCCGTTTGCCGCCAGGAACGCCAACAGATCGGCGCGGCTCCCGAACGAACGCTTTTCGGCCTTTACCGGGCGAACGCCATCGGTATGCGGTGGTGCGGCGAGTTTCTGGAACACCTGGGCTGTCTTGTCCGCCGGCACGAGTGCGCGCGGATTGACGAGCACCACATTGAGGGCCGGCAGCGGCTCTGCAAGCGGTTCGACCACCTCACCGGCACCCGACATCCAGGAAGCACGATTTTCGAGACAGACGGCCACATCGGCACCGAGACGCGCGGCAAGCCCCCGCCAGTCGACCTGATCCCGAAGCTCAGGGTTGGCCTTTGCCGCCGCGCGCAGAAGTGCTGCGGCATCCGCCGACCCGCCGCCGATACCCGAGGCGACGGGAAGCCTTTTTTCGAGATCGACCGCACCGAGCACGAGCCCGGGCACCCGCTCCCGCAGAAGCAATAGCGCTGTCTCCAACAGATTCGGTCCGGTGATCTCCGTCTGGAATGGCCCCGAGACCCGCACGCCGGCTGGGCCTTCGGTGTCGAGAGACACGACATCGGCGATGCCGGCAAAAGCGACGAGGCTCAGGAGCTCATGATAACCGTCGGGCCGCCGGCCCCGAACTTCGAGCGTCAGGTTGATCTTGGCGGGCGCGCGCTCTGTGACGACCGGCATCGGATCATGCCCCGCCGGCGCGCGCGGAACCTGATGATTTATCCAGCATCAAGACCGGTTCCGCGATCTGCCGGCCCGTTACTTCGCCTGCGGCTGGACCTGGGAGGCTTGCTTGGTGGTCTCCGCGCTAGCTTTGGGCGTGTCCGCCGAGAGCCCCTGCTCGAGCTTCTTCTTGATCTTGTCCACGTCGTCCGCCTCGGGCTTCAAGGACAGCGCCTGATCCCACTGGAATTTCGCCTCGCGCTCGCGTCCGACCCGCCAGAGAGCGTCGCCGAGATGATCGTTGAGCACCGGATCGTCCGGCTTGAGCTCGACGGCCCGCTCGAGATAGCGCACGGCTTCCTTGAAGTTGCCCTGCTTGAAGTGGGCCCACCCGAGGCTGTCGACGATGTAGCCGTCGTCGGGCTTCAAGGCGACGGCCTTTTCGATGAGCGCCATCCCCTCCTTCATGTTGCGGCCCTGGTCGATCCAGGAATAACCGAGGTAGTTGAGGATGAGGGGCTGCTCCGGATAGAGCGCCAGCGCCTTCTCGAGATCCGCCTCCGCCGCCGGCCAGTTCTTCAGCCGCTCATAGCTCGTGCCGCGGGCATAGAAATATACCCAGTGACGCTTTTCCGGCTTGCCCACGAGCGAAAGCGCGCGGTCGTAATAAGTGACAGCCTGCGAATAGAGCTTGCGCGCCCGCATGATATTACCGAGCGCGTCGAGAACCTCGAGCTTGTCGTGCAGACTGAGCGGCAGCTTGCTATCCGTCGCCGCGCTCTTCACTGCCACGTGCTCTGCGGCCGGGGCTTTGCCTTCGACAACAGCGGTATAGGTTTTCGGCCCCGCGAGGCCGTCTGACTTCATGCCCGCTTTGGCTTGATAGGCCATTACGGCGCGCCACGTCGAATCGCCGTACGCGCCATCGACCTTGTCGATCTGATAGCCCTGCGCCTTGAGCGCCTCCTGCAGCTTGGTGACGCGCTCGCCGCGCGAGCCGAGCTTCAGGACATCCGGCGTTGGGATGCTGTCGTCTTTCGCGCCCTCGGTTGGCTCTGCCTCACCCTTCTTCGCCTCCTGGCTCGTTTCGCTCGCCGCGGGAGATTTATCCAGAAGGTTGGTCAGCGTCTGCGTCGCCTCGTCGATACGATCGAGCGAGTTCAGGTTGAAAGCCTTGCGGATCTCGACCGCCGACTCGAGCGGCGACGTGTTGGGTATCCGGCTGTAGATTGCGATCGCATCGTCGTACTGCTTGTTGGCCTCGTAGGCATTGGCAAGCGCCGCCAGAGCGAATTGCTGGTCGGGCTGAATATAGAGTGCCATCTGCAGATAGAGGATGCCGATGCCGACTGCGCCCTCGCCGATGAGCGCTTCGCCGAGGCCGTAGAACACTTCCGACATGCCCTCTTCCGGCGTCGACACCATGAGGGCGACTTTCTTGCCCGACTGCACGGTCTCGCTGAGGCTCCGGATCAGCGGGTGACCATCCCCCTGCGATTTGTCGAGCTGCTCCTTGAGGACCGTAGCCGCAAACTTCCTGTCGCCGGCATGGGCAGCATGGCGCGCGAAGGCCAGCGATGTGCGCAGCGTGCGCGTATTGTCCTGACGGAATGCCCGGTCATAGGCAGCCCTGGCCTCTTGCGAACGGCCAGCGACGTCGGCGATCAGCGCGCGATGATAGCGGAGATAAAATTGCGCCCACTCGGCCTGCTTCGGCATATCGAGGCTGGCAAGCGCCTTCGTCGTATCGCCTTCGGCCTGCTTGACCCACGCCAGCGCCAGCGCGCTCGTAAGCTCGCCGATGGGGCCAGTTCCTGCCGCGCGGAAATGCGCCTCCGCCTTTTTGAGTTGTCCGTCCTTGAACTCGCTCAGCGCTAGAGCAAGGTTGGCGACGCGATGCTGACTCTGAACTGTGACGAGCTGCTGGGCGAGTTTCAAGGCCTGCGGCCAGTCCGCCGCGCTGGCCTCCATCTGGAACGCCTGCTCAAGCAAAAGCTCGCTCGATGGATCGTGCGTAAGCGCGCCGCGATAGAACTCCGCAGCGCTCGGCATATCATGCAGGGCCTTGGCGAAGCGGCCGGCAAGGTAGCTGCCGACAAGCGAATGGGGAGTATCGAGGGCGTCTGTGGTCTCTGCGGCGGCCGGAGTATACCGAGCACCTGGTACCGCCAACAAACCCGTGACCACCAGGGGGGATACTACGGCGTACCAGCCACGGCGTGCTCGCATCCTATTGATCCTTCACGAGGAAGATCTGTTCGATTCAAAAGAAACTAGCAAACAAGCTAGCCCCTTGGCAACTTTGCGAGGGCTCTTGCCCACGCTCTTTACAAATTGTCCAGTTCCCGCAAGCTAATGTGGCTTATCCGCATCGTTGCCTCTCGCGATTGAGCCTTGGCATTGCAGCACAATTTGGGCCTTCCCGCGAGACATGTTCGGCGCCGGGCCAAACCCGCCCGTTTGCCCTACATGCCAGCGTAATTCGGGCCGCCACCGCCCTCGGGGCACACCCATGTGATATTCTGACTTGGATCCTTAATATCGCAAGTCTTGCAGTGGACGCAGTTTTGCGCGTTGATCTGAAATCTGGCCTCCCCCTTGTCGCTGCGCACGATTTCGTAGACCCCGGCCGGACAATAACGCTGCGCCGGCTCCGCATATTCCGGCAGATTGATCTCCACAGGTATTGTCGGGTCGCCGAGCTTGAGATGAACCGGCTGGTCCTCCTCGTGGTTCGTGCCCGAGAAAGAGACATTCGTCAGCTTGTCGAAGGTGAGGACGCCGTCGGGCTTCGGATAGGCGATCGGCTCGGACTCGCGAGCCGTTTTGAGCGAGGCGTAATCCGCCTTGCCGTGCGAGAGCGTGCCGAAGGGCGACCAGCCGAAGAAGAGCGTGCGCATCCACATGTCGATCCCGCCGAGCGTAACGCCCCAGAAGGCGCCGAACCGTGACAGGAACGGCTTGGCGTTGCGCACGCGCTTCAGGTCGTGCGCGATGTCTCCGGATCGGACCGCGACTTCGTAGGCCTCGAGCGTGTCGTGCGATCTCCCGGCCCCGATTGCCTCGTAGGCCGCCTCGGCCGCCTCGATGCCCGAAAGCATGGCGTTGTGGCTGCCCTTGATGCGCGGCACGTTCATGAAGCCGGCCGCGCAGCCCAAGAGTGCCCCGCCCGGGAACACGAGCCTGGGGATCGATTGCCAGCCGCCTTCGGTCAGTGCCCTCGCGCCGTACGCGATCCGCCGCCCGCCCTCGAAAACCGGCCGGATGGTCGGGTGCGTCTTGAAGCGCTGGAACTCGTCATAGGGTGAAAGATACGGGTTGTCGTAGTTGAGATGAATGACGACCCCGACCGCAACGAGGTTCTTGCCGTAGTGATAGAGGAATGAGCCCCCGCCGGTATGATTGCCGAGCGGCCAGCCGAACGTATGCTGGACGAGGCCTGGGTGATGTTGCTCGGGCTTGACCTCCCAGAGCTCCTTGAGGCCAATGCCGTATTTCTGCGGATCACGCCCCTTATCGAGCTTGAGGCTGCGGATGAGCTGCTTGGAAAGCGAGCCCCGTGCGCCTTCGGCGATCAGCGTGTATTTGCCGCGCAGCTCCATTCCCCGCGTGAAACTGTCCTTCCGCGTCCCGTCGCGGGCAATCCCCATGTCTCCCGTTGCCACACCGACGACGGCGCCCTTGCTGTCGTAGAGGATCTCAGTTGCTGCAAAGCCGGGATAGATTTCGACGCCGAGCTCTGCCGCCTGTTCACCGAGCCAGCGCGTGAGATTGCCGAGGCTCACGATGTAGTTGCCGTGATTGCTCATGAGCGGCGGCATCATCAGGTTCGGCAGCCGGAAATCGCCCGCCGGACCCAGCACGAGAAAGCGGTCCTCCGTGACGGCCGTCTCCACGGGAGCGCCCTTTTCCTTCCAATCCGGGATCAGCCGGTTGAGACCCTTGGGATCGATGACGGCACCCGAGAGAATGTGCGCCCCGACCTCGGAGCCCTTCTCGAGCACCACCACCGAGAGCTCGGCTCCCTTCTCCGCGGCAAGCTGCTTCAAGCGGATCGCCGCGGATAGGCCGGCCGGCCCCGCGCCCACCACAACGACGTCGAACTCCATCGCCTCCCGCTCTGGAAGCCCGGATTCGTTTCCCGCCATCTCTTCTTTTCCTGTCATCACACCAGCCGGGACAACGATTTGGCTTTGTTACCGGGATGCGTCAAGCGGCGATAGGTCGTACCCGTCCTCGTCACCGTGGCCATCCACTTCGTCGTGGGATGTGTAAATGCGGACCGTCTGCGCTAGACTGGCTTCATGCACGCCGGCACGGACACCCGCACACTCGCTCTCCTGCTCGATTGGTACCGGGCCATGGGCGTCGACGCCGCCACGGCGAGCACAGCCGTCGATTGGCTCGCGCGCGCCGGCGCTCCCCCTGGTCATGCATTCCGGCTGCCGAGCAACGAGGTAGTCCCCTCCGAGACCCGCCCCGCGCCGGCGTCAATGTCGCCCGAGGAGGCCCCGAGAGCCGAGGCGCCCAGAACCGCGTCGATCGCCGCGCCGTTGGCCGCGCCGAGACCACCGGCCGCCAACGCGCAAGAGTTGCGCCAGTTCCCGACGGCTGCCCCCGATGCCGCCGAGCTGGCCGCGCGCACGGCCGCCCGTAATGCCGCAAGCCTTGCCGAGCTCGATCAGTCGCTGAGAGCCTTCGACGGTTGCGGTCTCAAGGCCACCGCGAAGAACCTCTGTTTTTATCGCGGCGCGCCGCAAGCGCGCGTCATGATCATCGGCGAGGCCCCGGGGCGCGACGAGGACATCGAAGGCAAGCCCTTCGTCGGCCGCGCCGGCCAGCTCCTCGACAAGATGCTCGCCGCCATCGGTCTCGGCGAAGCCGACGTCCACATCACCAATATTGTCTATTGGCGGCCGCCCGGAAACCGTACCCCGACCCCGCAGGAGGCGCTGGTCTGCCGCCCCTTCCTCGAGCGCCAGATCGAGCTCGTCGCTCCGGACGTCATCGTGCTCTTGGGAGGCGCCGCCGCCAAGCACATCTTGAATGTCGCCGACGGCATCATGCGCATCCGCGGCAAGTGGCGCGAGACGGAGGCCCAAGGTCGCAAGATCAAGACCATCGCCACCCTGCACCCGGCCTACCTGCTCCGCACGCCGGCGGCCAAGCGCCTTGCCTGGCGCGATCTCTTGGCCATCCGCACGGCGCTGAAACAGGACGCCTGAGAGACCCATGACCCGGATCGACGACAGCCGCCCCTTTATCTCCATCCGCATCGCCGTTCTTGCGATGTCGGACACGCGCACCGCATCCGAGGACAGATCGGGCGACCTGCTCGCCGCTATGATCGGCGAGGCCGGACACCAGGTTGCCGCGCGCGCCATCATCAAGGACGACCTTGCGACCATCCGCGAGACCGTGGAGCGCTGGATTGCCGATCCCGCGGTCGACGTGGTCATCACGACGGGCGGCACCGGCTTCACGGGCCGCGACGTCACGCCGGAAGCGGTGAAACCCCTCTTCGAGAAAGAGATCGACGGCTTCTCGGCCCTCTTCCACATGATATCTTACGAGAAGGTCGGCACCTCGACGATCCAGTCGCGCGCCTGCGCCGGCGTCGCGCGCGGCACGTATATCTTCTGCCTGCCGGGCTCGCCCGGCGCCTGCAAGGACGCCTGGAACGGCATTCTGAAGTGGCAGCTCGACAACCGCCACCGCCCCTGCAATCTCGTCGAGATCATGCCGCGGCTCACCGAGCGCTGAGCGGCAGAATGCGGCGGCCGGGCGCACCGTCGAGCCGCTTGAGATCCGCCGCTTCGTCCACGTCGGCAAGGCTCGCCACCTGCGCCACACGCAAACCCGATGCATTACGCAGCGTATCCGCAAGCGCATGCGCGCTCGACCAGCGCACGCCGGCGAACATGCGCGGCACGCGCCCCGTTCGCTTCAAGCCGACGAGCCAATAGCCGCCGTCCGGCGATGGCCCGAAAACGACGTCGTGATTTCCGAGCATGCGGAATGCCGCGCGAACGTGCTCAGCGCGGATGCGGGGGACATCCGTGCCGATGATGACGGTGGGGCCCGGCGGCAGCCGGTCCATGACGCGCTGCATCCGCTGGCCTAGATCGCCCCCGCCCTGAGGCCGGCGCGCAAAGCGCTTAGGCCATACCGGGCTCTCCTTGTCCGCATCCGGCGTCACGCAAAGTATCGTCTGCCAGTCGGACGCCGCCCCCAGCCTGCCGAGCACGGCGAAAACCGTGTGTCGATAGAATGCTGTCGCGCCGACGGCGCCGATCTCGCGCGCAAGACGCGTCTTCGTCCGGCCCAAAGTCGGCACCTTGACCATGAGCACGAGCCGGCGTGCGAACGCCGGAGCCCGCCGCATCGGCTTGGCACTCCGGCGACGGGCCTGCACCATGGTGGGCCGCCTTGCTGGCTGATTAGTTGAGCTGACCCTTAAGCGCGCGGATGCTCTGCTCGGCGAGCGCGTTTGCAGCTTCGCCGGTTACGCGCTCCCGCAGGATCTTCTCGGCGGCCGCAACCGCGACATCGACGGCCGTCGCGCGCACTTCGCTCACGGCCTGAGCCTCGGCACGCGCGATTTTCTCCTCGGCCACCTTGGTGCGCCGCTCGACCTGCTCGGCGAGCGCCTTGCGCGTCTCCGCGGCCAACGCCTCCGCCTCGCGCTTGGCCTGCTCGACGATGGACTTGGCCTCTTCCTCCGCCTCGCGGCTCTTTCTTTGATAGTCGGCGAGCAGCGCTTGCGCTTCCTCGCGCAGCCGGCGCGCCTCGTCGAGCTCGTTGCGGATCGTCTCAGCGCGTTTGTCGAGCGACGCGCCGAGCATCTTCGGCACGCCGTAATAGAGAAGGATACCCATGAACAAGAGGAAGGCGATCAACACCCAGAATTCGGCGTGCTGGGGATCGAACATGGCTTACCTCACTTGCCGCTTGTCTGGCCAGGCAACGAGGCGACCGCGCGATCGATCTCGTCCCGCGATACGTCCTGCCCAACGAGCTTGTTCACGATTGACGATACCGTTTCGCCCGCGATCTCGGTGACGCTGGCCAGCGCCTTGACCTTGGTGCCGGCGATGCGGGCTTCTGCCGCGCTCATCTTCGCCGCCAGCTCCTTCTCGACGCCGGAACGCTCCTTGTCGACCTCGGCGTTGAGCGACTCGCGCGTCTGCCGCGCGATGCCCGAGGCATTCGTCCGGGCATCACCCAGCGCCTTCTCGTAGGTCGCCAGCGCCTTCTCCGTCTCGCCCTTGAGCCGCTCGGCGGCGTCGAGATCGCGCTTGATGCGATCGCGGCGCTCCTCGATCACCTCGCCGATGCGCGGCAGCACCACGCGAGAGAGCAGGACATAGAGCACGACGAACGTCGCCACGAGCCAGATGAGCTGCGGCGGAAAGAATTCCGGATTGAGAGGCGGGAACACCTTCGAATGTCCGGCGTCGTGCGGGACCTCGGTTCCGGCCGTGACGGGTTCAGCCATGGTCTCTTCCGTTGCGAATTCGGAGCATCAACGGCTGCCGAAGGGCTGAGCTTGAAAGCCCGGCCCCTCCGGCAGCCATATTACCGCGGATCAGGTGAAGAGCAGCAGGAACGCGATGAGGAGGGCGAAGATGCCGAGCGCTTCCGTCACGGCGAAGCCGAAGATCAGGCGGCCGAACTGGCCGTCGGCAGCCGACGGGTTGCGCAGCGCGCCCTGCAGGAACTGGCCGAACAGGTTGCCGACGCCGATTGCAGCGGCACCCGTGCCGATGGCGGCAAGGCCGGCACCGATGAGCTTTGCGGAAGCGGGATCCATTGAAACGTCTCCTCTCGTGGGTTTTGGGGGTTCGTGAAGCTAGGTTTGGCCCATCCTAGTGGCCAGGATGCAGCGCGTCGTTGAGGTACATGATGGTGAGCATCGTGAAGACGTAGGCCTGCAGGAACGCGACCAGGAACTCGAGTGCGGTCAGCGCCACGGCGCCCAAGAGCGGCAGCGGCGCGATGGCCGAGTAGGCGCCCGCGCCGAGCAGCATGATGATGAAGCCGGCGAACACCTTGAGCGTGATGTGCCCGGCCAGCATGTTGGCGAAGAGGCGCACCGAATGGCTCACGGGGCGCGACAGAAACGAGATGATCTCGATCGCGGTCACGAGCGGCAGGATGTAGATCGGCACGCCCGACGGCACGAAGAGCTTGAGGAAGTGGAGTCCGTTCTTCGCGAAGCCGATGATAAGCACGGTAATGAACACGAGGGCGGCGAGTGCTGCCGTGACGGCGATGTGGCTCGTGACCGTGAATCCGCCTGGGATCATGCCGAGCATGTTGAGCGTGAAGATGAACATGAACAGCGTGAAAATAAGCGGAAAGTACTTCATCCCCGCTTCGCCCATGCCTTCGCGCGTCATGTTGGCAACGAACTCATAGGACGTCTCGGCGAGCGACTGCATCCGGCTCGGCACCAGCGCCCGTCCGCGCATCGCGAATAGCAGGAAGCCCACGATGAGAACGACCGCGATCACCATGAACAGCGACGAGTTGGTGAACGACGCGTCATAGCCGAAGAGCTCGAACGGGACGAGCCGCTTGATCTCGAACTGATGGATTGGATCGGGCATTTGAGTGCCCGACGCGCCTTCGCTTGGCTGAGCCACGTCCGTCCCCTAAACCTCAGTCGTCGTCATCCGGCACCGCATGGCCGATATCGCCGCGCGTCGCCTCTTTAATCTCGGCCTGGAGCCTGTTGAAGCCCCGGATTACGTTGAGCACGCCAGCCGCGAAACCCAACAGGAAAAAGACCAGGAACAGCCACGGCCAAGTGCCGAGCGACCGGTCCAAGAAGTATCCGATGAACCCGCCGACCAGAACCGCGCCAACGAGCTCGGACGCCATCCGGAGTCCATAAGCCATGCCGCGGGCTCTTACCGCACTGTCCTTCGCCGGCTCGTTCGCTGCCTGGTGCGACCGCGCCTCGCCGAGCTGCTTGCCGAGCTCCTCGGCGCGCCGCTCAAAATTCGCTCTGTCGGCGGGAGAAATCTCGCCACGACCAACACCTTCGCCCTTCCGTTCATCCGGCATGGCAAACCTCGGTGTGTCGGCCTCAATTTGGCGCGCACCATAGTGAGACCCCCCGCAAGGTGTCAAGCAATGGCCACATTTTCCGGGGCCCGCGAAGGGTACGGCGAAACCGCGCAGGGGACAGCCTACTTAGGGGTTTTCGTCGGCGGGCAGTGAGCAGCGAGCCTCACCCCGCTTCCCGGAACGACCTTGCCGTCTCGAGATCGACGGAGACGAGCTGCGAAATGCCTTTTTCGGCCATCGTGACGCCGAACAGCCGGTTCATGCGCGTCATGGTCATCGGGTGGTGGGTGATGACCAGGAACCGCGTCGCGGTCTCCTCGGCCATCTTCTCCATCAGCGTGCAGAAGCGGTCGACGTTGGCGTCGTCGAGCGGCGCGTCGACCTCGTCGAGCACGCAGATCGGCGACGGATTGGTCAGGAACACGGCAAAGATCAGCGACAGCGCCGTCAGCGTCTGCTCGCCGCCCGAGAGCAGCGACAGCGTCGCCGGCTTCTTGCCCGGCGGCTTGGCGATGATCTCGAGGCCGCCCTCCAGCGGATCCTCGCCCTCGATCATCTCGAGGCGCGCCTCGCCGCCGCCGAACAGCGTCGTGAACAGCCGCTGGAAGTGCCCGTTGACGGTCTCGAACGCCTCCTCGAGCCGCTTCTTGCCTTCCCGGTTGAGCTGGCCGATGGCGCCGCGCAGCTTCGCGATCGCCTGCTCGACGTCGTTGCGCTCGGTCTCCATGGAGGAGACCTGCTCGAGGAGGACGTTGAGCTCGTCGTCGGCCTGCAGGTTCACGCCGCCGAGCCGCTCGCGGTCGCCCTTGAGGCGCTGCAGCGCCGGTCGGCTTCGACGAGCGCCGGCAGCGCCTCGCCGGGCCCTATACCGGCGAGCGACAGGCACTGCTCCGGCGCCACGTCGAGCGTCTCGCGGATGCGCCGCGCTTCTTCCTGCCGGCGGTTGCGCGCGCCTTCGAGCCGCGCTTCGGTCCGCGCCTTCGATTCTCGCGCCGAGGAAACCTCGTCCTGTGCCGCGCGCAGCGCCTGGACCGCGGCCCGGAGCGCGGCGTCGGCGGTGGCGAGCTTGTCGGCCGCCTCTTTGCGCTCGGGCTCGGCATCGGCGAGCGCCGACATGAGCTTGGCGCGCTTCTTCGTCGATGACCGGCGGAATGGCGGCGAGCGTCTCGAGATCCTGCTTCGTTTTCGCAAGTCGCTCGTTCAGCGCCGCGATCTGCTGCTTCGCGCCGTCGCTGCGCGTGGTCCAGCGCGTGCGTTCGGCGCTGATCGCGTCGCGCGCTGACGGCGCATCTCGCGTTCGCGCTCGAGCGTGGTGATCCGTGTCGCGAAGTCGGATGCCGCAGTACGCGCTTCAACCGCCGCATTCTGCGCCGGCGCGACGAGCGCCTCCGCATCCTCGCCGGCGTTGAGCTGCGCCAGCGCATCCTGCGTCTCGTCGAGGCTCGCCTTCGCCTCGGCGAGGCTCTGCTTCCGCGCGTGCCCTCGCTTCTGCGATCACGGCCAGCTTGGCTTCGGTCTCGCGCGCCGCGCGCTCGATCTTGGTCAGCGCATCGCGCGTCTCTGCGAACTGTGGTCTGCGTCTCGCGGCAGAGCGCGCGCAGGCGCCGCTGCTCCGCTTCGGCCGCGGTAGGCGCCGTTGCCGCTTCGTGATCCGCCTTAGCGAAGTGCGCGGTCCCGTCGCGCTTCTTCCTCTTTCTCCGATATCTCGGCGAGACGGTTGCGCTCCGCGAGACGCTGCGCGGCGGGCGTCATGCCGCCAGCCGCGGCAACGAAGCCGTCCCAGCGCCAGAGATCGCCGTCGAGGCTGACGAGGCGCTGGCCGGCTTCAAGTGCGGCTGCAGGCGCGCACCGAGATCGCGCGATACGACACCGATCTGGTTCAGACGGCGCGTAAGCTCGGCGGGTGCCGCGACATGCAGGCTGAGCGGCTCGGCGTCGGCCGGCAGTGCAGCATCGTCGGACGAGATGTCGATGAGACGCCAGCGCACCGGCGCGTCGGCTGCGGCCGGGGCTTCGAGGTCGTCACCGAGTGCGGCGACGAGCGCCGCCTCGTAGCCCGGCGAGACTTTGAGCCCAGTCGACGATCGGCGGCACGCCATCATCGTGCGTCAGCATGACGAGCTTGGTCAGCGTCTCGCGCTCGGTCGTGAGCGAGCTGTAGCTGAGGCGTGCGTTCGCCGCCTCCTCGTGGCGCGTCTTGGCGATCTCGGCCAGATCGAGCGCTCGCTCCTCGGCCGCCAGCGTCTTGGCTTCGATCTCGGCGATCTCGCGCGCCAGCCGCTGGCCGGCTTCCGTTATGGAGACGAGCTTCGCCGCGTCGGGCGCGCGGCCTGCTGTTTCGTCGGCGGCCCTCCTGAGGGTGGTCAACTCCTGCTCGATCTTGGCGATCGCCCCGCAGCGCTCGATCTCCGCCGCTTCGAGGCTCTGGCGCTGCGCGCGGACCTCTGCGGCGCGATGGGTGATCTCCGTGAGATTGGTCTCGGCGGTAGCAGATGGCCCTCGGCCTTGCCGAGCCCGGCACGATGCTCCTTCTCGGCCGCAACCGATTCGCCTTCGGCCTTCCCCAGGCCGGCGGATTCTTGCTCGAGCGAGCAGAGCATCTCGCCGGCCTCGGCGATGAGGCTGCCCTCGCGCACGAGATCCTTCTCGAGCTATCGGCGAGGCCCTTGAGTTCGCGTTCGCGCTCGGCGGCGCGCTCCGCTTCGCGGTCGAGATTCTCGCCCTCGATCCTGAGACGGCCCAGTGCGGCGCCGCGCGCGGCTTCCTCCTCGCGCAAGGGCTGCAGCGCCTCTCCGAGCGAGGCTTCCTCGCGCAGCGCCTTCGCTTCCGTCTCCGTCGCCGCGGCGAGAGCGGCAAGCGCACTGGCGAGGTTCGATTCCTCGGTCTGCACGAGGCGCCTGCGCCTCGGCCCACGAAAGATGGAAGAGCAGCGCCTCGGCTCTGCGGATCTCCTCCGAGAGGTCCTTGTAGCGCCGCGCCTGGCGCGCTTGGCGCTTCAGGCTTTCGACCTGCGACTTGAGCTGGCCGATGATGTCGGTAGAGACGCGCGAGGTTGTTCTCGGCGCCTTTGAGCCGCAGCTCGGCCTCGTGGCGGCGGCTGTGAAGACCGGCGATGCCGGCGGCATCCTCCAGCACGCGGCGGCGCTGCTCGGGCTTGGCGTTGACGATCTCGGCGATCTGTCCCTGGCGCACGAGCGCCGGCGAGCGAGCGCCCGTCGCGGCGTCCTCGAACAGGATCTTGACGTCGCGCGCACGCGCTTCGCGTGCCGTTGATGCGATAGGCCGAGCCCGCCTCGCGCTCGATGCGGCGCGTGATCTCGATCACGTCGCTGTCGTTGAACTCGGCCGGCGCCTGCCGCTGGCGGTTGTCGAGGAAGATCGTGACCTCCGCCACGTTGCGCGCCGGGCGGCCGTTGGTGCCCGAGAAGATGACGTCGTCCATGGCGGCCGCGCGCATGCTCTTGTGCGACGTCTCGCCCATGACCCAGCGGAGCGCTTCGAGCAGGTTCGATTTGCCGCAGCCGTTCGGGCCGACGACGCCGGTGAGGCCCGGCTCGATGAGAAGCTCGGTCGGCTCGACGAACGATTTGAAGCCCAGAAGCCGGAGGCGGCTGATTTTCATGCGCGCGCTGGCCTGTCGGTCATTGCTTTCGTCCTGCTGACGTCCACAGCTCGCTCCCGGCAAGGCCCGGACCGGCCCTCCTCGAGAGCGGTCAGCCCGGCTGAAAGCTACTGTGCGGCCGTCGCCCTGCTGCCGCCGTGGCGGGAGCGTTGAGGCAGCGGCTCGACCATCTCGCGGATGTCCTTCATCGTCAGCGTGCTCTTCACGAGCTTGCCTTGAACGAAGAAGTTCGGCGTTCCGATGATGCCGAGCTTGCGCCCGCGCTCCTTGACCCACTTAAGGCCGTCGATCATGCCTTGATTCTTGAGGCAGGCGTCAAACTCGGCCCGCGTCATCCCCACCTGCTTGGCGACGGCGAAAATCGGGTCGAGGCGCACCTCTTGCGACACCCAGGACGCCTGCTGCGCCATGAACTTCCCGTAGAGGTCGAAGTACTTGCTCGGGCTTCGCGCACCGGAGCGCGACGGTGGCATTGCCCGACTGCTTGCCGATCGGGAACTCGCGCAGCATGTAGCGCACCTTGCCGGTGTCGATATAGGTGCGCTTGAACTCCGGGAACGTCTCGCGATGGAAGGCGCGGCAATGCGGGCAGGTGAGCGACGCGTACTGCACGATCGTCACCGGCGCGTCCGGCTCGCCCGAGCGACATCTCGGGCAGCGGGCCCGTCAGCATCATGTCGGCGACCGTCGGGTTCTCGATCACCTCGCGGCCGCCGGCAGCAACGCCGTCGGCGTCTGCCGAGCGGATTGAAAGCGTCGCTCTGCGCGTTGGCGCCGGTCGCACGCGTCCGGAAAAGCGCCGCCGGATCCAGCCTGGTCGGTCGAGACGCCGCTCAAGGGACCCGTGACGCTCGGCGGCGATCGCCAGCGCAGGCCGCAAGCAGCGTGCCGAGCGCCGGCCAGGAGGACGAGGCTGCTTTGGCATCCTGATCACGCCGTCTCCCTCCGCGAGCCGCCTCAGCCCTGTGCCAAGCAGCGGCCCCAGCACCTTGTCGAACTCCTCGATCGTCGGCGCGGCCTGCAGCCGCTTGCCGTTGATGAAGAACGTCGGCGTGGCGTTGATGCCGAACACGTCATCGGCGCGCGTGCGGATGGCGGTGAGCTGATCGAGCAGCTTCTGGTCCGTCAGGCACTTGTCGAAGCTCTCCTGCGTGAAGCCGGCCTGCTTGGCGATCTCGAACAGCTTCGGCGTCGGGTTCTCCTTGACGAAGGCCCAGTCGGCCTGCGTGTGGAACAGGGCGTCGACCAGCGGCGAACGTCTTGTCGGTGCCCGGCGCAGCGCGCCAGCATCGAGGCCGCGAACGCGCGCGGATCGAGCGGGAACTCGCGGAAGACGAAGCGCACCTTGCCGGTGTCGATGTACTTGGTCTTGAGATCCGGGAAGACCTTGGTGGCGAAGTGCCATGCAGTGGCCGCACGTCATCGAGGCGTATTCGACGATGGTGACCTTGGCGTCCGCTCGGACCGAGCGCGAGATCGGGGAGGTCGCCGCCTGCTTCATCAGCTCCTCGACGGGAATCTCGGCGGGGCCCTTCGCTGGCTCGCGAGAATCCGGCGGTCGAGAGAGAGCGACGAGCGCGGCGCCGGCGAGTGCGAGGCGCCGCCGGCGAGAACAGTCCGCCGGTCGAGATGAGGCAGGCCGGCTCGAGGAGATGCATCAGTGCGAACTCCTGTAGCGATGGACATCTGGCCGACAGTGGCGGCCGCGAGACGGTCTTGTTCTGCCCGGTAACATGGGGCGCGCGCCTGATTAAGGCAAATCCCGGCTGAACGCCATTTGAATGGGCGGTGTGGCGCCTCCCGGAGCGCAGGCTTAGGTGCGCCTGCGCCCGAGGACACCGGCGCCCGAGCCGGGCGAGGGCGCGCGGTCAACGGGTCGGCGTCGGCCGGGCGGAGGCTCCGGAGGTGCACGGCCGCTGGCGGGCCGTAGCAGCCTCCCGGCCTTTGCGCTCCACCGGCGCCTGGATGAGCCGCAGCGCGGCGACCGCTCGGTAGCCGAAATAGGCGTTGATGCGCTCGATGATCTGGCGGCCCTGGTACTCGACGTCGAGCGCGCGCGCCGGATCGACGCGCAGGACCAGCGTCGCGCCCGGGCGGCCTTCGGGCCTTCCTCGACCTCGCCGTAGGCCCCGCGCGCCGCGCGGCCACTTGAGCCGTTCGGGGGCCGTATAGCGCGCCAGATCGGCGCCTGCGATCTGAGCCCAGTCCGTGAGCAGTGTCGCGGCCGAGAAGCCGTACTTCTCGAACGCCTTCTGCGTGAGGCCTGGGCACGAAGCTGCCGACCGCCTTGGCGTAGACGTGGCCCGGCGCCCGCGGACGTCGATGACACGGGGCGCGCGTCGCGAGCCAGCGCCGCATAGCGCCCGCCGCGGCATAGGCGCGACAGTCGCCTGCAAGACGCTTTTCTGTGAGCTTTCCGCATGCGAAGGCCTTGCCGTCATATGCACGAGGTCTGCCGTTGCCTACCATCTTGAAGAGTGATTCGCGGAAATGGCGAAGGGGACTCGACGTGAGAGCTGTGGCGCGAAGGCAACTGCCGCTCCGGCCGGCCGGGCCCGACACGGTCGCGGCGCTGCTCGACTGGTACGACCGCGAGCGACGCGATCTGCCATGGCGCGCGCGCAAGGGCCGCCGTGCCGATCCCTACAAGGTCTGGCTGTCCGAGATCATGCTGCAGCAGACGACCGTCAAAGCGGTGATCCCCTACTACGAGCGCTTTCTCGCCCGCTGGCCGACTGTGGCAGCGCTGGCGGCAGCCGACCTCGACGACGTGCTCGCGATGTGGGCCGGGCTCGGCTACTACACGCGCGCGCGCAATCTGCGTAAATGTGCGCAGAGCCGTCGCCGCCGCGCCCCGACGGCAAGTTCCCGCGACACGGAAGCCGAGCTGCGCGAGCTGCCCGGCATCGGCCCCTATACGGCGGCGGCCATCGCGGCCATCGCCTTCGGCGAGCCGGCGACGCCCGTCGACGGCAACATCGAGCGCGTCGATCGCGCGGCTGTTTGCGGTCAAGCGCCCGCTGCCGGTCGCCAAGAAGCGAGCTGAAGCGGCTCGCCGCGACGCTGACGCCGGCCAAGACGGCCCGGCGACTTCGCGCAGGCCATGATGGATCTCGGCGCCACCGATCTGCTCGCCGAAGCGCCCGTCATGCCTCATGTGCCCGCTGCAGCAGGATTGCCACGCGCACGCGCGCGGCATCGAGGCCGAGCTTCCGGCGCGCATCGACAAGGCCGAGCGGCCGACGCGCTACGGCATCGCCTTCCTGGCGCTGCGCGAGGACGGCCACGTGCTGCTGCGCAAGCGCCCCGAGGCCGGGCTGCTCGGCGGCATGCTCGAGGTCCCTTCGACCGACTGGGCCGACGATTGGCTGTCCGCCGACCTGGCGCTCGGCGCGGCGCCGGTGCGCGGCGACTGGTGGGCGGTGCCCGGCGTCGTGATCCACACGTTCACCCACTTCCGGCTCGAGCTGATGGTGTTCCGCGCCATCGTGCCCGTGGACTCCGGCCTGACCTTCTGGGCCAGCCCCGAGCGCTGCCGCTGGGTGGCGCGCCGCGATCTCCACGCCGCGGCGCTTCCCTCGGTCATGCGCAAGGTGATCGCGCACGCGCTGAAGGAGCATTGAGATTTCCTGCTGGCACCGTGGGTTATGCCCTCACCTGCTGGGATAGCGTGCCTGTATCAACTCCATAGCAAACTGGTGTTTCCGATTTCCCCTGCCGTCCGGCAAAATCCCCGATGACAAGAGAGCTTGTATGGGAGGTCGGAGATGAAGAACGGGTCAACACAAGACGCCCTTGATGGGACGCCGTCACCCCGGCAGGTCAGCTCGGCGTCCGGCGTCGGCCAGATCGTCGTCGTTCTCCAGGGCGGCGGCGCGCTCGGCGCCTATCAGGCCGGCGTCTATCAAGCGCTGCACGAGGCCGAAATAGAGCCCGATTGGATCATCGGCACCTCGATCGGCGCCATAAATGCCGCGCTCATATCTGGCAACGAACCTCAAAACCGCCTGTCCGCGATGGAGGAATTCTGGCAGCGCATGGCGCACAAGTCGTTCCTCCACGCCTGGCCGGGCTGGGAGCGCATGGCTCAGATGATGTCCAACTGGCAAACCATAAGCACCGGCATCGGCGCCTTCTTCGAGCCGAACCCGCTCGCGTTCTTGGGACCGCATATCCCGCTCGGCGCGGACAATGCAGGCTACTACTCCACCGCCCCGCTCGAAAAAACGCTCCTCGAGCTTGTCGACTTCTCACTCCTCAATCGCTGCAAGCCCCGCCTCACCGTAGGCGCCGCGCGCGTGCGCACGAGCCAGATGGTCTATTTCGACAGCCGCGAGTGCGAGATCGGGGTGAAACACATCATGGCGTCTGGCGCGCTACCCCCGGCGTTCCCCGCGGTTCGCATCGATGGCGAGCTCTACTGGGACGGCGGAATCCTTTCGAACACGCCCGCGGAAGCGATCTTCGACGACAATCCGCGTCGCAACTCGCTGATCTTTGCCGTTCACATGTGGAACCCTGCCGGCCCGGAGCCCGTCACGATGTGGGATGTCGCCCATCGCCAGAAGGATATCCAGTATTCGAGCCGCGTGGCGAACCACATCACGCGTCTCCAGCAAACACATCGCCTCCGCCACATCATCAAGGAGCTTGCGGCCCATATTCCTGAGGACGTTCGCTACAGCGACGAAGTAAGCGAATTGACGGGTTACGGATGCCTGACCCGGATGCACGTCGTGCGCCTACTGGCGCCGAGCCTCGAATGTGACGATCAGACCAAGGACATCGATTTCAGTCCGACCGGCATTCGTGCGCGTTGGGAAGCGGGCTACGCCGACACATGCGACGCGATTGAGCGCGCACCGTGGCAGGGCGAGTTCAGCGCGCTCGAAGGAATCATACTCCACGAGCCGCGCGCGGACATTCCGCTGGCAAAGGTCGCGCAGAGCTCGATAACTGCCACGCCGTCGCCGGCTGAAGCCGCACGGGGCCGCTCAAAGTCAATGTCACGATGAAGAAACCAGCTGAGCAGAACCCATGACCAACGACGATCATCCGATCCGTGTCGAAGCCAACCCGAACCGCGTTCTCGTGCAGCTCGCGGGCGAGGTTATTGCCGAGAGCGAGCGCGCCCTCACTCTGTTCGAGGCGACCTATCCCGGAGTGCGCTACGTACCGCGCGAGGACGTTGACTTCGCGCACTTGAGCCGTACCTCGCACACGACACTGTGCCCGTACAAAGGCCAAGCCTCCTACTACACTTTCAACAGCGGTGGCCGCAGGGTGGAGAATGGCGTTTGGACTTACGACAATCCAAAGCCGGTGGCGGCAAAGATCGCTGGATACCTGGCATTCGATCCACGCTCATTCGATCTCGCCGAGACCCGTGCATCCTGACCGGCGCTTTTCCGCCGCGAGCCGGTTCAGTCGTTCTTGGCGAACTGCAGGTTGACGCCGGTGAAGCCAGGTCCACCTGTCGAGATCGACACCGACTGCGAGCCCCCGCTTATCGCCACTGAGATCGTGCCCGAGATGGCGCCACTGAACTTGAGCGAGAGCCCTGACGCCGTCGCCTTGCCGCTCAAGTCGCCGACCTGATTGAACTCGCGTTCCTCCCAGGTGCCGGCGATCTGCCCGCCTGAGTTCGTGAGCTTGGCGCGCATGTTGATCTTGAAGGCGGCGCTGCCGCAATTGATGGCCATGCCGAGCCCGCTGGCGTCCTTGGCATTGTAGTAGCCCTTGCATTTCAAGCGCTCGCTCTTGCCGTTCGCGAGCCGAACGCTGCCGCTGCCGGCCCACGCGCCGACGAGACCCGAGAACGGGCTGTCACCGGCAGACGCGCCGAGCGACAACGTGAGCGGGGCCGCCAGCGCCGCAACCACGAGAGCGAATTTGAATTTGTTCATTAGAGTTTCCCCGCACGACCAGCGCACAATCCGGCGCCAACCTATCCGGGCTCGATCAAGAGAGGTTTAGGGCGAGGCGCACAATTTTATTGGTCCTCAGCATAAGCCCACACTGTTACCTACCGTTCACACTGTCACCCTTTGGTTACATGCATGTCACCATGCCGACACAGGTCCGTCAACGGACCGTTAAGCGCCATTGCTAGCGTTTTTGCGGGGGCTGGCTGGGGCCGGCCGCGCTTGCGCGGTGAGTAACGACAACAATGAATCCTCTCGTCCGAGAGACGGCCGGCGCACGGGCCATCGCATCGGCGTCCGCGCCGCCTGACGTGCACGCCCGCGGTCAGCGCTCATCCGCGATCTCCGGAGCCGACGCCTCAGAATCCTCACGCGCGATCCTTCTCCTCGCGGTCCTCCTCGGTGCGATCACCCTCTTTCGCGTCTTGGCCCTTGCGGTGAGCGGCACTGACCTCTTTACGGATGAGGCGCAGTACTGGGCTTGGAGCCGCGAGCTCGCCGCGGGCTACTACTCGAAGCCTCCGCTCATCGCCTGGATCATTGCCGGCGCGAGCGAGGTCTGCGGCAACGGCGAGCTCTGCGTCCGGCTTCCGTCTCCGCTCATCCACGCTCTGACCAGCGTTCTGATCTTTCTCATCGGACGCCGGCTCTATTCCGTCGAGACCGGCTTCTGGTCGGCTCTCGCCTTCGCACTCCTGCCCGGCATCTCGCTTTCGTCCGGCATCATCTCGACCGACGTCCCGCTCCTCTTCGCGTGGGCTCTCGCACTGCTCGCCTTCATCGAGCTGACGCGCAAGCCCCAGCTTGTCTGGGCACTCGTGCTCGGCGCGGCGCTCGGTCTCGGGCTCAACGCCAAGTACGCGATGGCCTACTTCGTGCCGTCGGCGGCGATCTTCTTCCTCGATCGCACCCGAGAAAGCGGCCCTCCTCAAGCGCCCGCATCTCTGGATCGCGCTGGCGCTAGGCCTGGCGCTGATCGCGCCGAACATTGCCTGGAACGCCGCCAACAGCTTCGCGACCCTGGCCCACACCGCCGACAACACCGGCTGGGCCGGAAGCCTCTTTCATCCCGGCAAAGCGGCCGAGTTTGTCCTGGCCCAGTTCGGCGTCTTCGGCCCGATCCTCTTCGGCGCGTTGCTCGTCATCGTCTGGCGCGCGCGCGCCTCACTCGCGGCCTTCTCCGTCGCGGACCGGCTGCTGCTCGCGTTCTCGGTCCCGCTCGTGCTCGTCGTCACCCTGCAGGCATTCCTGTCGCATGCCTTCGCCAACTGGGCGGCGCCGGCCTATGTCGCGGCCGCCGTGCTCGTGACCGCGACCATGATCCGCGACCGCGCCTGGGGCTGGCTCAGAGGCTCGCTCGCACTCAGTCTCGCGATCGCCATCGTCATCGCGCTCGCGACCTGGCAGGCGGGGAGCTTCACGGTGCCCGGCGTCGGGGATCCCTTCGCGCGCACGCTCGGCAACCGCGAGCTGGCTGCTTCCGTACGCGAGGCCGTCAAGCACGGAGACGGCAGCGGGCAAGCCCTTTGGCGCCATCGTCGCCGATGAGCGCGAGACGATGGCAGCGCTCCTCTACTACGCGCCCGAGCTTGCGCCCCGCCTCCGCGCGTGGCGCCGAGCTGACCGGCCTCGCGATCACTTCGAGCTGACGCGCGCCTTCTCGGGCTCGGCAGGCTGGCCCCGCCCTCCTCGTGACGCGCCAGACCAAGCCGGGCCAGATCCTGAAATCGTTCGGACGCCGTGCGCTCATTGGGTTCACGCCAGCTCCAGGCCGGCCAGTTCACGACGAGAACGATCCAGCTCTTTGCTCTTTCCGATTATCGAGGGAGGTGACGCGATGTTGATGGTCGATCCCTACTTGCCCGGAGAAATCGCGGTTCCGGCGCCGCTTTCTTGATCGCCACGGGCGCGCATCGCTGCTGTCCTCGGCAGCTGTTCTTCATCTCGTGGCCCGAGATCGATCTCGCTCTTTCGAAAGCAGATGCAGGTCTGCCCGGACGCACGCTCCCGCGCCCCTTGGTGCGAGAACGATCCTGGCGTTGCGATGCTGCGCAAGGCTTTCATGGCAATGACCGTGCTTATCGCCGCCGCCGTGCTGTTCGGAACCGGCCGCACGATGCTGCAACGTGGCGGCCTCGTGGGGCTCGCGCAGGCGCGCTGGTGCTTCCTGATCGCCGTGCTGGCCATCGGCCCCGGTCTCGTCGCCAACGTGATGCTGAAGGACAACTGGGGCCGCGCCCGCCCGCGCCAGGTCGTCGAGTTCGGCGGCACGAAGCACTTCACGCCGCCGCTCGTGCCGGCGCGCGAATGCGCGCGCAACTGCTCGTTCGTCAGCGGCGAGGCGTCCTCGGCGTTCGTGCCGTTCTTCGCCGCGGCGCTGTTGCTGCCTCAGTTCCGGCGCGTCGCTCATTGCGGCGCGGGACTGGCTGTCGGGGCTCGCCGCGGGCCTGATCCGGATCTCGCAGGGAGGCCACTTCCTGAGCGACATCCTGTTTGCAGGCATCTTCATGGCGCTGACGGCGAGCGCGCTGCACATCCTGCTCATCGGCCTCTGGCAGAGGCGAACGCTGGATGACGTCCTTGCCCCTATGCTCGTCCGCTGCAGGAGGCGTGGGGGAGCGTGGCCTGGCCGCGCGTCGCGCACCTGCTATCGATACAAAATCAGGCGCGGCCCTGAGGCCGCGCCTGCTAAGCGTTCCGCGTCGTCGCTGCGCGGCTACTCCGCCGCGATGATGATCGGCCTGCACCAGAGCTTTTTCACTGGCGCGGCAAGGCCGAGCTCGACCTTCGCCCTCTCGCGCAGGCTGTCGATCGGCGTCAGCTTGCCTTCCTTCTCGAAGTGCCAGTACGTCCAGCCGTTGCAGGCCGTCTTGCCCTGAACGATGGCGCCGAGGCGATGGATCGAGCCCTGGCTGCCGGGAACGGCCAGCGTGCCGTCGGCCTTCACCTCGGCGCGCACGCGCTTGCGCTCGTCGAAGAGCGCCGAGCCGGGCACCAGCATGCCGAGCTCGACGATGGCGCCGAACGGAACGCGCGGCTCGGCGCGCTTCGACTTCTGCGTTTCGAGCGCGCTGGTCGAGAGCTTGCGCACCTTCGCGATGCGCTCCTCGGCCGCCTTCACGTAGTCCGGATCGCGCTCGATGCCGATCCAGCGCCGGCCGAGCTTCTCGGCCACCGCACCCGTCGTGCCGGTGCCGAAGAAGGGATCGAGCACCACGTCGCCCGCGTTGCTGGAGGCGATGCAGCACGCGATGCAGCAGTGCTTCCGGCTTCTGCGTCGGATGCGCCTTGCGGCCGCCGTCGTCCTTGAGACGCTCCGGCCCCGAGCAGATCGGGAACAGCCAGTCCGAGCGCATCTGCAGATCGTCGTTCGACGACTTGAGGCTCTCGTAGTTGAACGTGTAGCGCGACTTCTGATCGCGCGCCGCCCAGATCAGCGTCTCGTGCGCATTGGTGAAGCGGCGGCCGCGGAAGTTCGGCATCGGATTGACCTTCCGCCACATCACGTCGTTCAGGATCCAGAAGCCCAGATCCTGCAGCGCCGCGCCAAGACGGAACACGTTGTGATAGGAGCCGATGACCCACAGCGCGCCGTCGGGCTTCAGCACGCGGCGGCATTCCGACAGCCACGCGCGGCAGAATTTGTCGTACTCCGCGAACGAGCCGAACTTGTCCCACTCGTCGTCGACGCCGTCGACGCGCGTGTTGTTCGGCCGCAGAAGTTCGGTGGAGAGCTGCAAGATTGTAGGGTGGATCTGCGAAGACCAGATCTACGCTTGCGTCGGGTATTCGACGAAGCTGGTCGAGGCAATCTCCCACCAGGATTGATTTCCGGCCAAGGCCGATTTCCAGCCGGACTCGGCTACCGGCATGAGCCGGGCCTGGACGACGACGCATACCCATTGAACGCAACTCTCGGTTACTTCCCACAAATGCCAGGGATCCATGACACAACCGTACGCATACAAAACACAATTCGGCAGTTAACGAATTCTAAACCAGAGACGGTTAATTTTTCGTAAATGCCGCCGAGCTTGTTAGGACCCGCTTAAGCTCTTACGCGCCTGACGGTGGCAGGCGATCGAGTCCAACGTAGGGCGAACCCCAACCAGTACTCGCTCGCGACATGCTTGCACACACTATGCAGCGTCGGGAGATGGTTGGCAGCGGTGCGTCAGTTTAAATTCTGGGGTCGAAAAAGAAGATGGTAGATACACAGACCCACGAAGGCTCCGAAACCGGCTCTCACCCCTGTGGGTATAATACCTGTAAATTGAGCGCCAAAGAGCGCTGGCTCGAACATGGGCTCAACAATCATTATCGCTACCCTTCCCCTCGGTGATGCTGTAAGCGCCGCGCCGCGCCGCGGGCGCCAGCGGACGACCTACCCGTGGCGCACGCGGTCGCGGTAGTCGGCGTAGGCGACGGCCTCGTACCCCACGAGCGCCAGGCCGATCGCCGCGACGATCGCCAGCGCCAGGACCGCGGGTATCGCCGTCGCGATCGGCGCGAGCACGACCAGCGCCGACGCGGCCACGAGCCTCGGCCCGTTCCACGAGCCGAGGTTGCGGCGCTTGAACGCGCTCAGCGCCACCAGGTAGAGCGCCACGCCGCCGCACAGCGCGACCGCCGGGACCGCGTCGAGGTGCGTCGTCGACGTGCGCGAGCGTCTTCTTGACCCCGAGCGCGAAGAGCACGATGCCCGGCGACCATCGGCAGGTGCAGGTAGGTGTAGGAGTCGCGCGCGATCCGCGACGCGCTCGACGGTCGGCGCGGCGCGCAGCCGGCGCTCGGCCGACGAGCGCGACGAAGTCGAAGTACGCCCACCACAGCGCCGCCGGCGACGACCACGCCGAGCAGCGCGGCGACGATGACGCCGCGCGTCGAGCGTCCAGGCCGGCGGCACCGACCCCGAGCGACGACGATCGACTCGCCGAGCGCGATGATGACGATCAGCCCGTGGCGCTCGGCGAAGTGCGCCGGCCTACACGCGCCAGCCGTCGACGCCGCGGACCGACGAGGCCGACGTAGTCGACCGCCAGCGCCGCGATCCAGCACGCGGCGCGCGGCGCGGCCGTCCACGACGCCGGCCACGACGAGCAGCGCCGCCGCCGGGAGCAACGTGCGTCGCCAGGCGCACGACCACGTGGCGCAGCTGCGGGTCGCCGCGCGACGCGGCGCGTACGCGCGATGTGCAGCGCGCGCACGACGAAGTAGGCGAGCGCCGAAGACCAGCGCGTCCTCGCCGAAGGCGTGCGGGACCGCCAGCGAGGCGACCAGCATCGCGCCCATGCGGCGACAGCAGGACGACGCGCACGGTCCCCTCGTCGGAGCGCCGCGGTGTTGGCCAGCCACACGTAGGACTCCCACGCCCACCACAGCGCGGCGAGGATCGCGCATCCCCTCGAACAGCCGCGTCCACGTCGGGTCGCGCCGAGACGAACGCCGCGTGACCTGGGTGATCGCGAAGACGAAGACGAGGTCGAAGAAGAGCTCGAGCGGGCGTGACCGGCTGCTCGACGTCGGCCGTCCTCGAGCGGTCGGCCAAGTCGGTCATGCCGACCGCCTATGTTCGCAACCCGGCGCCGCGGCGTCAGACGGTGGCGCCGGCGGCGCCGAGGCCGGCCGCCTCGCGCAGCGCCTGGGCCTTGTCGGTGCGCTCCCACGTGAAGTCGTGCGTCGTCGCGGCCGAAGTGGCCGTACGCGGCGGTCTTCTGGTAGATCGGGCGGTGCAGGTTCGAGCTCCTCGCGGAAGGCGCCGGGGCGCAGGTCGAAGTGCTCGTCGATGAGCTGCTGGATCTGGCCGCGGCCGATCTTCTCGGTGCCGAAGGTCTCGACCATGACCGAGACCGGGTGCGCGACGCCGATGGCGTAGGCGACCTGCACCTCGGCGCGCTCGGCGAGGCCGGCGGCGACGATGTTCTTGGCGACCTAGCGGGCGGCGTAGGCGGCGGAGCGGTCGACCTTCGACGGGTCCTTGCCGGAGAAGGCGCCGCCGCCGTGGCGGGCCATGCCGCCGTAGGTGTCGACGATGATCTTGCGGCCGGTGAGGCCGGCGTCGCCGACGGGGCCGCCGATGACGAAGCGGCCGGTCGGGTTGACGAGGAAGTCGTTGCGCAGCTTGCCGGCGTCGTAGAGGTCCTGCGGGCAGGATCGGCTCGACGACGTGCTCCCAGAGGTCGTCGTTGATGCTGCTCCTCGGCGCCGCTCGCGCGTGCTGCGTGGAGATCAGCAGCTGCTCGATCCCGACGGGCTTGCCGTCGACGTAGCGCACGGAGACCTGGGTCTTGCCGTCGGGGCGCAGGTAGGGCAGCGTCTCGTCCTTGCGGACCTCGGCGAGGCGCTCGGCGAGGCGGTGCGCGAGCGAGATCGGCAGCGGCATCAGCTCGGGCGTCTCGTTGGAGGCGTAGCCGAACATCATTCCCTGGTCGCCGGCGCCGGCGACGTCGAGCGCGTCGTCGTCGGTGGGGTCGGTGCGCGCCTCGTAGGCCTGGTCGACGCCCTGGGCGATGTCGGGCGACTGCTTGTCGATCGCGTTGAGGACGGCGCAGGAGTCGGCGGAGAAGCCGAGGTCGGCGTCGATGTAGCCGATCTTGCGGATCGTCTCGCGCGCGATCTCCTGGATGTCGACGTACGTCGTGGTCGAGATCTCACCGGAGACGACGACGAGGCCCGTGTTCACGAGCGTCTCGCAGGCGACGCGACCGTAGGGGTCGTCGCGCAGGACGGCGTCGAGGACGCCGTCGGAGATCTGGTCGGCGACCTTGTCGGGGTGACCCTCGGTGACGGACTCGGACGTGAACAGGAACTCGTTGTCGGATGCTGGCTCATGGAATCCAAAGGGAGAGATCGACGGTGGACAGGCGGCTGGTGCCGGTGGTGGTGACTCCGATCGAGCGGACCTTCGCGAGGTCCGTCCGACTGCCTTCGAGGGCGCCCACCGGCCCGATGCCGGTGTCCGCGCCCAGGCGCAGGAGCTGCTTGGGGTCGAGAAAGATTAGCGAGTTGATCCGGTTTCGGGGGTTTCCGGTCACGGCGCGAAATGCGGCGCGCCTGCGCGAGGCGCGGTCCGTCGGCGCGGATCGTGGCGATCCCGTCGGGCGCGGTCGACGAGAGCGATCAGCGTCGTCCCGTCGAGCGCCCAGGACAGCGAGTCGCGGACCGTGGCGCGGTCGCCGATCGTGCGTCTGCGCGCGGCCGCCGACGCGCCGTCCCGTTGCGGTGCCGTCTTGGCGTGAGCGGCCGGATCGCGAAGCTCGTGCCGCGAGGCGCCGGCTCGAGCGCCGTCATCGCGCGTCTCGCGCGCCGGGCGCGCGGACCGGCCGCGGCTGAGCAGCGTCACGACCGGGCCGGCCTGCCCCGGGCGCGACGACGGTCGCCGACTCGCGGCCGAGCCGCCCGAGCGCCGCGAGCTGGGCGCCGGCCTGCGGCGGCGGAGGCGTCGGCCCCGGGCGCCGCGAGCAGCAGGAACCGCTGCAGCCCCGAGCCCAGGTCGCCGGAGGCGACGTAGGTGAGCGTGTCGGCCGGCGCCTGCTCCTGCGAGCGTCGACGCGGAACCGGCGCCGGATCCCGGCGCCGCGGCCCGCGGATCACCGGCCGACGCCGCGTCCCGGGCGCGTCGACGAGGCCCGCGAGCCGTCGCGTCCCGCCGAGCGTCGCGTAGAGGCCGCCGAGCGCCGCGCAGCCGTCGCGCGTGCCGCGGCGCCGCGAGGCCCAGGCGCGTCGAGCACGCCGCGGTCGGCGGCGCAGCGCCGGCCGTGCGCGGCCTGGCGCCTTGGGTAGACGCGGCGACGGCCGACGAGCGCCGGGCGCGGCTCGCCGGCGGCGACGTCCGCGGCCGCTAGGACGCCGCGCGGCTCGCCGATCACGACGAGCGCGCCGACCTTGCGCACGACGAGCGCGCCGCACGGCGCCGGGGCGCGTCGCCGACGCCGCGCGCCGGCGCGTCGGTCACGAGCAGCGGCGTCGAGGCGCCGCCGCGCCGCGGGCAGCAGCGCGAACGTCGAGCTCGCGGCCGGGCTTGCGCCGCAGGTCGATCCGCAGCCGCGTCGCCGAGACGCGGCGCAGCAGGTCGCGCTGGATCCGCGGCCACGACGGGCAGGCGCCCGGCGATGCCGGCGCCCGCTGCGCACCGCCGCGCGCCCGCCGTCGGTCGACAGGTGCAGCGCGACGAGCGCGTCCGCCGGAACCAGGCCGCAGCGTCGCCGTCGCGATGTGCGCGATCGCTCGAGCCGCCGCCGCTGACCACGAGCAGCGCGACGAGCCCGACCACGCTGACCGCCAGGATCACCGCGACGGCCGCCGCGATGCCGCGCCTGCCGCCGACCTGGCTCACCGCGTCGCCGTGCCGGTCCTTGCGCTCGTGGACGTCGATGATCACCGGCACGCCGTCGAGCCCGAAGCGCGCGCGCAGGCGGTTCTCGAGGAAGTAGACGTAGTCGCGCGTCACGCGGTTGCGGTTGTTGACCTGGAGCGCGAAGCGCGGCGGGCGCGTCTCGATCTGCGCCATGTACAGCAGCTTCAGCCGGTGGCCCTGCTTGGCGGGCGGCTGGCGCGCGTCGCGGCCTCGGCGAGGAAGCGGTTGAGCTGCGGCGTCGGGATGCGCTCGCGCATCCGGTCGCCGAGCGTGATCGCCTCGGCGAGCACGCGCGTGACGTTGCGCCCGCCCTGGGCGCTGACGGTCATGCACCTTCGGGCGCAGGCGCAGCTTCTGCGGCCACCTTGCGCGCGCTCGTGGTCGAGGTCGTCCTCGTTCAGCGGCGCGAGGTCCCACTTGTTCAGCGCCAGCGCGGTCGCGCAGCCCTCCTTCATCGCCAGCTCGGCGATCCGCAGGTCCTGCGCTGGTGACGCCGTCGCGCGCGTCGCAGATGACGAGCGCGACGTCGGCGCGCTCGACCGCGCGCTGCGAGCGCAGCGTCGTGTAGTACTCGACGGTGTCGGTGACCTTCGCCTGGCGGCGGATGCCGGCGGTGTCGACGAGCACGAGCTTGCGCCCGTCGACCTCGAGCGGCAGGTCGATCGCGTCGCGCGTGGTGCCGGCGACGTCGCTGACGATCACGCGCTCCTCGCCGAGCACGCGGTTGACGAACGTCGACTTGCCGACGTTCGGGCGCCCGATGATCGCCAGGCGGATGGCGTCGTCGTCGTCCTCGGGCGTCGCCCTCGTCGGGCAGCGCGTCGACGACGCGGTCGAGCAGGTCGCCGATGTTCGAGCCCCTGGGCGGCCGAGACCGGCAGCGGCTCGCCGAGGCCGAGGCGTGGAACTCGGCGGCCAGCGCCGTGTCGCCGACCGGTCGACCTTGTTGGCGACCACGATCACGGGAGCTTCCAGCGGCGCAGCAGGTCGGCGAGCTCCTCGTCGCCGGGCCGGCGCCCGGCGCGCGCGTCGACGACGAAGATCGCGGCCACGGCGTCGTTGAGCGCGGCCCGCGCCTGCTCGCGGATCGAGCCGGCGATCGGGTCGAGGTCGAGGGAGTCCATGCCGCCGGTGTCGATCAGCGTGAACCGCCGGCCGTTCCACTCGCAGGCGAGCTCCTTGCGGTCGCGCGTGATGCCCGCGCGCTCGTGCACGACCGCCTCGCGCGAGCCGCTGAGGCGGTTGACGAGCGTGGACTTGCCGACGTTCGGGTAGCCGACGACGGCGACCTTCACGGCGTCGCTCGCCCCCACGAGCGTCCGACGATGCGGTCCACCACCTCGGGTAGGGTCAGGCCGGTTGTGTCGAGCGCGATCGCGTCGGGCGGCCGCGACCAGCGGGGAGTGCTCGCGTCCCGCGTCGCGCTCGGTCGCGCTCGCGGACCTCGCGTCCGACCGGGCTGCGCGCGCGGCGCCGCGCGCGCTCCTGCGGCGTCGGCCGTCAGGAAGACCTTGAGCTCGGCGTCGGGCGCGACGACCGTGCCGATGTCGCGCCCCTCGGCGACCCAGTCGCCGCTCGGCGATCAGCGCGCGCTGGCGTGTCGACCAGCGCGGCGCGCACCGCCGGGTCGGCGGCGCGCCGCGAGGCCGCCTCCGTGACCTCGGGCGCGCGGATCGCGTCGGTGACGTCCTCGCCGTCGAGCGTCACGCGGTCGCCCCGAAGCGGATGTGCGAGCGCGCGCGGGGTCGTCGGGTCGCCGGACAGCGCGACGCCGCGGTACATCGCCCCGGTGTCGAGGTACGTGAAGCCGAGCGCCTGCGCGACGGCGCGCGCGACGGTGGACTTCCCGGCCCCGGCCGGGCCGTCGATGGCGACGAGCATCGCGGCGGCACGTAGAGCGTCGTGAAGATCCTGCAGCCGCTGCGCGAGCGCGACTTCGCGCTGCTGTGGACGGGCTGACGATCTCGCTGCTCGGCGACGGCATCTACCTCGTCGCGGTGGCGTGGCAGGTCTACGACCTCGAAAACGACCCGGTGGCGCTGGCGCTCGTCGGCCTCGCGTGGTCGATCGGCCTCGCGCTGTTCCTGCTGACGGGCGGCGTCGTGAGCGACCGCTTCGACCGCCGCCGCGTGATGATCGCGGCCGACCTCGTGCGCGCGGCTCGCGCTGGTCGTCGATCGGCGTGCTCTCGCCGCCGGCGCGCTCGAGATCTGGCATCTCGTGGCGCTCGTCCTGCTCTACGGGGCGGGCGAGGCGTTCTTCGGCCCGGCGCTCGGCGCGATCGTTCCCGACCTCGTCGCGCCCCACACCTCGTCGAGGCCAACGCGCTGGAGCAGATCGTGCGCCAGACCTGCCGGCTGTTCTGGGCCCGGCGATCGGCGGCCTCGTGGTCGCGGCCATCGGCCCGGGCGGCGCGTTCCTCATCGACTCGGGGACGTTCGCCTCGGCGCCGCGCTGATCTGGATGCTCCAGGTCCGCTCGCTGCCGGCGCCCGGCGCCGAGCGCTCGGCGCGCTCGACGAGCTGCGCGAGGCGGTCGTCTTCGTGCGCTCGCAGCGCTGGATCTGGGTCACGCTGATCGTCGCCTCGCTGTGCCTGCTGCTCTTCCTGGGGCCCGGTGCAGGTGCTGCTGCCGTACATCGTGCGCAACGACCTCGGCGGCGGGCCGGGGGCTTCGGCCTGATCCTCGCGGCCGACGGCGTGGGCTCGGTCGTCGCGTCGATCGTCCTCAGCCAGCGCGGGCTGCCGCGGCGCTACCTGTCGGTGCCTACGGCGCGTGGACGGTCGCCACGCTGCCGTTCATCGGCTACGCCCTCGGCACGGCGCTTGGCAGTTCATGGCGCTCGCCTTCGTCCTCGGCGCGTGCGATACGACGGGCCTGGTCATCTGGGGCGCGCTGAGCAGACGCGCGTCCCGCGCGAGATGCGCGCGCGCGTGCACGAGCTGGACTGGTTCGTCTCGATCGGCTTGGCCCCGCTGTCGTTCGCGCTGACCGGCCCGGCGTCGGCGGCGCTCGGCGTCGACGCGACGCTGATCATCGCCGGCGTCGTGCCCGCGGTCGTCAGCGGCGTGCTGTACGTCGCCGCCGGGCTGCGCCGCGACGAGGACCTCCACCCGCTGCTGGGCGACGCCGACGCCTACGCCGGCGCGGGCGCCTCGGCCGCCGAGTCGGCCAGCGGCACGCCGGCGACCTCGTAGGCCTCGTCCTGGTCGAGCGTCTCCTTGCTCGAGCAGCGCGCGGGCCAGCGCCTCGAGGCGCGGCGCGCTCGCGCTCGAGCAGCGCGATCGTCTCGCTGCTCGGCCTCCTCGACGATCCGCCGCACCTCCTCGTCGACCAGCTGCTGGGTCTCCGGCGGACGTCCGCGACGCCCGGGCAGCAGCGGCCCGTCCGAGCGGCCGTCGGCGACGGCGATCGGGCCGATCGCGTCGCTCATCCCCCAGCGCCCGACCATGCTGCGCGCGATCCGCGTGAGCTGCTGGATGTCGGACTCCGCGCCGGTGGTCGTCTCGCCGTAGACGACCTTCTCGGCCGCGCGGCCGCCGAGCATCACGCGGATCCGGCCGAGCAGCTCGTCGCGCTCGTAGCCGTACTTGTCGGCCTCGGGCGTCGACAGCGTCACGCCGAGCGCCTGGCCGCGCGGGATGATCGAGACCTTGCGCACCGGGTCGGCGCCCGGGGTCAGCATGCCGACGAGCGCGTGGCCGGCCTCGTGGTAGGCGGTGCGCTCGCGGTCGGCCTCGCTCATCACGACCGGGCGCTCGGTGCCGAGCACGATCTTCTCGATCGAGTCGGTGAAGTCGCGCTGCTCGACGCGCTCGTGGTCGCGGCGGGCGGCGAACAGCGCCGCCTCGTTGACGAGCAGCGCGAGGTCGGCGCCGGTCATGCCCGGCGTCGACGCGGCGATCGGCGCGAGGTCGACCTCGTCGTCGAGCGGCACCGACGCGTGTGGATCCGCAGGATCGCCTCGCGCCCGTTGCGGTCCGGCGGCTGCACGGCGATCCGGCGGTCGAAGCGCCCCGGGCGCAGCAGCGCCGGGTCGAGCGACTCCGGGCGGTTCGTCGCGGCGATCACGATCACGCCGGAGTCGCCCTCGAAGCCGTCCATCTCGGTGAGGATCTGGTTGAGCGTCTGCTCGCGCTCGTCGTTGCCGCCGCTGAAGCCGCCGCGGCCCGAGCGCGAGCGCCCGATCGCGTCGAGCTCGTCGATGAAGATGATCGCCGGCGCCGGCCTCCTTGGCCTGCTTGAAGAGGTCGCGCACGCGCGAGGCGCCGACGCCGACGATCGCCTCGACGAACTCCGACGCGGACGAGCGGAAGAACGGCGACGTTCGCCTCGCCGGCGACGGCGCGCGCGAGCAGCGTCTTGCCGGTGCCCGGCGGCCCGTAGAGCATCACGCCGCGCGGGATCCGCGCCCCGAGGCGCATGTAGCGCTCGGGGTTCTTGAGGAAGTCGACGATCTCGCGCAGCTCGTCCTCGGCCTCGTCGATGCCGGCGACGTCGTCGAACGTCACGCGCGCTCTGCGTGCGGGCTCCGACGCGGCGCGCCGCGAGCGCGTGAACGCGCCGAGGGCGCCGCCGGCCGCCCATGCCGCGCGCGCGCATCAGCCAGATCAGGCCGCCGATGATCAGGATCGTCGGCCCGAAGCGCGAGCAGGAACGTCAGCAGCGGGTTGCGCCCGTCGTCGGGCGGCTTGGCGTTCAGCACGACGCCCTTGCTCTCGCAGGTCCTTGGTCAGCTGGTCGGTGTTGACGAAGGTCGGCACCTGCGTCTTGAAGTGGTCGACCTCCGTCGTCTTCTTGGCGCCCTCGGCCTTGTACGTCGTCTTCTTCTTGAGCGTGCCGTCGATCGTCTCGCCCTCGACGAGATCTCCTTGACGTTGCCCTGCTCGACCTGCTGGAGGAAGAACGGGCTGTACGGCACCTGCGTGGCTCGGTCGGGGCGCCCGGTGACGAGCGCGAAGATGACGTTCACCGCCAGCAGCGCGACGAAGATCCGATGACAGCGTGCGGCGGCCCTGCCGCGGCACCATCGGCTGCTTCTCGGGCGGCTTGCCGCGACCGTCGGACGAGGGCTCGACGCGCGGCCACGGCGGCGGCTCCTCGCCGCGCCGCCCGGCGGGCGCTCGGGCGCCGCGCGTCGGGCGCCGGCGGTGCTGGGTCGCTGAGGAGCTGCGACGTCGATATCCGGCATGCGCGCGGCTCTACCTGCAGCGTTGCGAGATCGTCCAGGAAGCCAGGATAGGAGACGGCGGCGGCGTCCATGCCGTCAACCTCGACGCCCTCGCGCGAGGCGAGGCCGGCGACGGCGCCGAGCATCGCCATGCGGTGGTCGCCGTGCGAGGCGATCGTGCCGCCGCGCAGGCCGCCGGTCCCGCGCACGACGAAGCCGTCCTCGGTGGCCTCGAGGTCGCCGCCGAGCGCGTTCAGGCCGTCGACGACGGCGGCGATCCGGTCGGACTCCTTGAGCGCGCAGCTCCTGCGCGCCGCGTGACGATCGTCTCGCCCTCGGCGAAGCAGCCGAGCAGCGCCGACGAGCGGCAGCTCGTCGATCGCCAGCGGCACCTCGTGCGGCCTCGACGACCGTGCCCGACGAGCGGGCCGGAGGTGACGTCGAGGTCGCTGATCGGCTCGGCGGTCGCGACGCTCGTCGCCCGGCGCGTCCTCGAGGTCGCCGAGCACGATCGCGCCCATCCGCTGGGCGATCGCGATGAAGCCGGTGCGCGTCCAGTTGACGCCGCAGCCGCGGATCACGAGGCGCGAGCCCGTGCACGAGCACGCCGGCGGCGATCGCGAAGGCGGCCGACGACGGGTCGCCCGGGACGATCAGAGCTCGTCGAGCGTCAGCTCGTCGACGCTCGGCACCGTGATCGTGTCGCCCGTTGCGGCGCAGCGGCACGCCGGCGGCGGCGAGCATGCCGCTCGGTGTGGTCGCGGCTGAGCTGCGGCTCGACGACCGTCGTCGGCGCCGTCGGCGAGCAGGCCGGCGAACAGCACGCACGACTTCACCTGCGCGCTGGCGACCGGCAGCTCGTAGCGGATCGCCGTGCAGGCGCGTCGCCGGTGATCGTGAACGGCGGGAAGCGCCCGTCGGTGGCCTCGATCTGCGCGCCCATCTCGCGCAGCGGCTCGGCGATGCGGTCGACCGGGCGCCGGCGGATCGACGCGTCGCCGTCGAGCGTGAACGAGCGCCCGTCCTGCGCGGCGAGCCAGCCGGGCAGCAGGCGCATCAGCGTGCCGGCGTTGCCGACGTCGATCGGCCCGTCGGGCTCGCGCGCCTGCGCGCAGGCCGGTCGCCGCGGAGGACGACCTCGTCGGCGCCGACCTCGACGAGCGCGCCGAGCGCCTGGACGGCGCGCAGCGTCGAGAGCGTGTCCTCGGCCTCGAGGTAGTTGCGCGATCCGCACGGGCGTGTCGGCCATCGCGCCGAGCAGCGCCACGCGGTGGGAGATCGACTTGTCGGTCGGCGGGACGAGCGTCGCCCTTCAGCGGCCCGCTGGGTCGACGCGGACGGTGCTCATGCGACGTCCATCCGCGAAGCCCAGGCCGGCCACCAGCGTCGCCGCCTCGTCGGCGCGCGTCCTCGGCCACCCACAGGGCGATCTCGCCCTCGCTGTTGTCCGGCGACGGGCTGAGCGACATGTCGGTGATGTTGATGCCGGCGCGGCCGAGGGTCAGCGCGATGTCGGCGATCACGCCGGGCCGGTTGGGCACGGCGACGCGCAGCTCGCGCACCGGGCCGCCGGCCAGGCCCGCCTCGAGCAGCGTGCGCGCCGCTGCTCGGCGGCCTCGCCTGCCAGGCGATCAGGCGTCGCCCGTCGTCGAGCGTCGAGCGCCGCACGCCGCGTCGAGCTGCTCGATCGCGCCGTCGACCTGCGTCGAGCAGCGCCTCGCGGTTGGAGCGGTAGATCGCCGGCCCAGATCCCGGGGTTGGCGCCGGCGACGCGCGTGGCGTCGCGGAAGCTCGGGCCGGTCGCCGGCATGCGCTCGCCGCCGAGCGCGCCGGCCGCCTGCGCGACGAGCACGTTGGCGAGCACGTGCGGCAGGTGGGAGACGGCGGCCATCGTGCGGTCGTGGATCGTCGGCGTCGACGACCAGCGGGCGCGCGCCGATGCCCGTGACGCAGCCGGTGCAGCGCGCTCGAGCAGCACGCCGCTGCGTCGTCGCGCTGCGGCGTCAGGTACCAGGTGGCGCCGTCGAAGAGGTCCTCGCGCGCGTGCTCGACGCCCGCGACCTCCGCGCCCGCCAGCGGATGGCCGCCGACGAAGCGCGCGTCCTGCCGCGGCCGCGGCGACGACCGCGCGCTTGGTCGAGCCGACGTCGGTGACGACGCAGCCGCGGCGCGTGCGCCAGGACCTCGCCGATCAGTCTCGGCAGCACGTCGACGGGCACGGCGACGACCGCGACGTCGGCGCCGTCGAGCGCGTCGCCGAGGTCGCGGCGGGCCGCGTCGAGCGCGCCGAGGGCCACGCCTCGCGGCGCCGCGGCTCGATCCCGCGGACGTGCGCGCCGAGCCGTGCGGCGGGCGGCCAGGCCGACCGAGCCGCCGATCAGCCCGATGCCGACGACGGCGACGACTCAAGCCGCCGAGGCCTGCGCCTGAAGGAACGGCGCTTGCCCGCGATGCGGCCGCGACCTGCTCGACCTTCTGGCGTACGCGGCGAAGCTCCGCGGCGCGCAGCGCCTGCGGGCCGTCGCAGATCGCCTCGTCGGGGTCCGGGTGGACCTCGACGATGATGCCGTCCGCTCCGACGGCGGCGGCGGCGAGCGACAGCGACTCGACGAGGTCGCGGCGCCCGGCGGCATGGCTGGGGTCGACGACGACCGGCAGGTGCGCTCAGCTCCTTGAGCACGGGCACCGCCATGAGGTCGAGCGTGAAGCGGTAGGCGGTCTCGAAGGTGCGGATGCCGCGCTCGCACAGCATCACCGCCTCGTTGCCCTCCTTGAGGACGTACTCGGCGGCCATCACGCAGCTCCTCGAGCGTGCTCGACAGCCCGCGCTTGAGCAGCACCGGGCGGCCCGCAGCGGCCGATCTCGGCCGAGCAGGCCGTAGTTCTGCATGTTGCGCGCGCCGATCTGGATGACGTCGGCCACCTCGAGCACCGGCTCGAGGTCGCGCGCGTCCATCAGCTCGGTGACGATCGGCAGGCCGGTCTGCTCCTTGGCCTCGGCGAGCAGGCGCAGGCCCTCCACCCCGAGCCCCTGGAACGAGTACGGGCGACGTGCGCGGCTTGTAGGCGCCGCCGCGGAGCATGTTCGCGCCGGCGGCCGCGACGACGTCGGCGGTCGTCGAGCAGTCTGCTCGCGCGACTCGACGGTGCACGGGCCGGCGATCAGCGCGAAGTGCTCGCCGCCGATCTTGCGCGCCGCCGATGTCGAAGACGATGCGCTCGCGGTGCTGAGCTGTCCTTGCTGGCGAGCTTGTAGGGCTTGAGGATCGGGACGACCCGTCGACGCCGGGCTGCGCCGTCCAGCTCCAGCGCGCGACGCGGACCTCGGTGCTCGAGGTCGCCGATCGCGCCGATGAGGGTCACCTCCTCGCCGCGTGCTCGGGTGGGCGGTGCGCCGACCGATTCGATGCGGTCGATCACCGCCGGATCTCCTCCTCCGTCGCCGCCTGCTTCATGACGATCAACATGCCTTCGCTCAGTGCCTTTCTCGCTACTGAACTCGATACGGGTAGTCCGGTCCTGCTGAAGGCAGCGCACGCCCCTGAGATACGGCGCTCGGCCCGAAGGCCCTGTGTGCGGCACCCGCGCGTGCGGGCCGGCCGAGCGCCTAGCTAAATCGCCAGGCGTAGCGATAGGCGAAGCCGTAGCCGGACAGCGCGGCGCGTGCGGCGGAGGTGGCGCTGTCGGACTGCGGGCCCATGCGAGGCGCGATTGTGGCAGACGCGGGGACGTCTGCCTAGTCGGGCCGGCGCGGGCCCCACACCTGTGCGAACGCCGAGCTCAGCGCGTAGCTGATGCCGGCCAACACCATGCAGGTGACCATGGCGCGAGGATCGCGCCGCCGGCGGGCTCGCTGTGTGCAACAGGCCACACGGCGGCGGGTGGGCCGCTCAGCCGCTGAGCCGCTCGGCCAGCTCCCCCAGGCTGCCGACGGCGATGTCGGCGTCCGGATCCGCGCGCGGCTCGGAGCCCGGTCCGTACTCGAGCGGGCGATCGACGAACGCGCTGCGCAGGCCGGCGGCGCGGGCGCCCTCGAGGTCCCACGGGTGGGCGGCCACGAGCATGAGCTCGCCAGGCGCGACGCCCAGCAGCCGCGCGGCGGTGCGGTAGGCCGCCGGCGCCGGCTTGTAGGCCCGGGCGAGCTCGGCCGACAGCACGCAGTCGAAGCGCAGGTCGCCGTGGCGCGCGAGGTCGACGAGCAGGGCCACGTGGCCGTTGGAGAGCGTCGCCACGGGGTGCTCGCGCCGCAGCGCCTCGAGGCCGGCGCGGACGTCGGGCCAGGGATCGAGGCGGTGCCAGGCCCGTACGAGCCGCGTCGGCCGCCTGCGGCGCGAGCTCCAGGCCGCGCTCGGCGAGAAGGTCGTCGAGCGTCGCGCGGTGCAGCTCGTCGAAGTCGCCCCAGGGCCGGGCGCCGTCGTTGACCTCCGCGAGGATCGGCCGATAGCGGGCGCGCCACCCGTCGGCCAGCTCGTCCGGATCGTCCGACACCCCGCTCGCCCGGAACGCGTCGGCGACGCCCGAGCGCCAGTCGACGAGAGTCCCGAAGACGTCGAAGACGAGCGCCCGGACCGCCATCGCGGGAGCCTATCCCGCCGTGATGAGGAGCTCCGGTCACGCGTACCAGCGGATCCGCGGCATCGGATCGGCCTGCTGGCGGACGGGCCGCGGCGCGGGGCGGCGGCGCTTTGCGGTGAAGAGGTGCTTGAGCATGTTTACATCCTACGACATATCTTCCTAGGACGCAAGTTTCTAGGACGCTTTTTCTCGGTAGGCTTCCATCCATGCCCGAGCGCGACGGCGTCGACCTCATCCTCGAGCAGTGGCGGGCCGAGCGCCCCGAGCTCGATCCCTCCCCCATCGGCGTCATCGGCCGCATCTCGCGGCTCGCGCGCGAGCTCGAGCAGCGCCTGGAGCCCGTCTACCGCGCGCACGGCCTCGAGCCCGGCTGGCACGACGTGCTGGCCACCCTGCGCCGCACCGGCCCGCCCTACCAGCTGCGCCCCACCGACTTCGCCGGCCAGCTGATGCTGACCTCGAGCGGCACGACCAAGCGCCTGGACCGCCTCGAGCAGGCCGGGCTGGTCGCGCGGGCGCCCGATCCCGAGGACCGACGCGGGACGCTGATCACCCTCACCGAGGCCGGCCACGAGCTCATCGACGCCGTCACCGAGGCCCACCTCGACAACGAGCGCAGCCTCCTCTCCGCCCTCAGCGCCGACGAGCAGCGCCGGCTCGCCGACCTCCTGCGCAAGCTGCGGCTCGGCCTGCCCGCGCTGTGAGGCGCCGTCAGCCGTGCGCCGGGCGGGTGCCGCGGATGCGGTCGACGGCGAGCAGCGGGACATGGTCGGGCGGCGCCGCGGCAGCCTTGGCGGGGAAGTCGAACACGGCGACCATCATCTGCATCGGATAGGCCGGGGCCTGGTGGACGGTCTTGACGTGTTCGCCGTCGACGAGGAAGTCGATGCTTCCCGGGCGCCAGTCGGCGGCGTAGACGTGCGGCTCGGCGACGTCGATCGACAGCGGCTCGGCGGCGAACTCGTCGCGCAGCGCCGGGTCGCGGAACGGGTGCACGCCCATGCCGACGGCCGCCGTCGGGCCGTCGCCCTCGGTCCCCAGCGCGTCGCCGAAGACCTCGAAGACGCAGATCTCGCCGCAGCGGTCGGGCTCGTCCTCCAGGCCGACCATCCACACCGACGCCATCGAGCGCGGGCTCAGCTCCATCCGCGCGCGCACCTCGAGCAGGCCGTAGTGGGGCGTCCACCCCCAGTGCGCGGGCTGCTCCTCGCGGACGACCTGGCCGTCGCGGAAGGGCTGCTGGCCGACCGTGCTGCCGACCGGCCCCGAGAAGACGCCGGACTGCACGCCCGAGACGCGCAGCGGCGGCTCGTGGTCGCCGGCGCACCACAGCCCCTGCTCGGGCGCGATCGTCAGGCGCAGCTCGGAGCCGGCGACCTCGTAGGTCGCCGCGCTCAGCGCCCGCGAGCTCCACTGGGGCAGGTAGTGCGCGAGCCACACCTCGGCGTCGAGCTCGCCGCCGTCGAAGTCGTCCGAGCGCTCCGCGTCGATCACGCCCGGCAACCTACTCACGCGGCGGCGGGCGCGGCGAGCGCGGGCGCGGGCGCGTCAGAGGGCGCGCGCGGAGCACCGCGACGAGGGCCGCGACCGTGCCCGCGGCGCCGGCGAGCGCGAAGGCCGCGGCGGGACCGGCGGCATCGGCCAGCGCGCCGGCGCACGCCGCGCCGACCGAGGCGCCGACGGCGACGGCGGTGCTCAGCCAGGCGAAGGCCTCGGTCACGGTGCCGGCGGGCGCCGCGTGCTCGACCATGGCGTAGACGCTCGCGTAGGTCGGCGCGATGGTCGCCCCGGCGAGGGTCACGACGGCGGCGAGCGCGACCGCGCTGCCGGCGGCCGCGGCGAGTGCGAGGTGGCCGGCCGCCAGCGCGGCGAGGACGAGCGCGAGGCCGGCGCCCGTGCGCGCGCCGCCGCCCATGCGGGCCGCGACGACGCCGCCCGCCAGCGAGCCGGCGCCCCAGAGGCCGAGCAGCGGCCCGGCGGCGGCCGCGCTGCCGAGCGCGTCCGCCGCCCCCACGACGGCGACCTCGACCGCCCCGAAGACGACGCCCAGGGCGAGCAGGACGAGCACGAGCGTGCGCATCGCCGGCGCGCGCAGCGAGCCGCCGCGCGGTCGCGATGGCGGCGGCGCCGGGCGCCAGGCGCGCGACGCGGGCTCGGCGGCGAAGGCCGCGGTGCCGGCCACGAGGACGAGCGCCGGCGACGGCCAGCGCGGCGCCCGTCGACCACGCCGCCGCGACGGCGAGGACCAGCGGCGGCCCGGAGATCCAGGTCAGCTCGATGGCGGCCGACTCGGCCGCGTAGGCGGCGCGCAGGGCGGCGCGGTCGGCGACGACGGCGGGGAGCAGCGTGCGCATGCAGGCGCCCACCGGCGGAGCGCTCATCCCGACGACGGCGGCCAGCGCGACGAGCGCGACGAGCGGCGCGCCCGTCGGCAGCGCGGCGGTGGCGGCCAGCGCGGCGCCGGCCACGCCCGCCCCGGCCACGAGGACCGCCGTCTGCCCGCGGCGATCGACGACCCGGCCGAGGAGCGGGCCGCTGACCCCCAGCGACACCGCGTAGGCGCCGGCGACGACGCCCGCGGCGGCCAGCGAGCCGGTCAGGTGCTCGGCGTGGACGAGCAGGCCGATGCTGAGCATCGCCATCGGCAGGCGGGCCAGGACGGAGACGACGGTGAGGCGCAGGGCGCCGGGCGACGAGGTGAGGGAAGCCATGGCTCGCCAGGCTAGGTCGGCACTGGTTTACTGACGAGGGCCAGTTGGGGCGTTCAGATGAAGGCCAGTTCCGGGATCGAGCTGATGGTGAGCCTCGACCGCGACTCCGCGGTCGCCCTCCGCGCGCAGCTCGAGCACCAGCTGCGCGAGGGCGTCCGCTCGGGCACGCTGCGCCACGGCGCGGCGCTGCCGTCGACGCGCGCACTCGCGCGCGAGCTCGGCGTCGCCCGCGGGGTGGTCATGGAGGCCTACGCGCAGCTGGCGGCCGAGGGCTATCTCGCGTCGAGCCAGGGCGCGCCGACGCGCGTCGCCGCCCGGGCCGCGCCGCCGGCGGCTGCGGCGGCGCTGCCCGAGCCCGTGGCGCCGCGCTTCGACTTCCGCCCCGGCGCGCCCGACGTCTCGCTCTTCCCGCGCATGGCCTGGGCCGCCGCGCTGCGCCAGGCCCTGCGCGACGCGCCCGACGCGCGCTTGAGCTACAGCGACCCGCGTGGCACGCCGGAGCTGCGCAGCGCGCTCGCCGACCTACCTCGGCCGCGTGCGCGGCGTCGCCGCCGACCCCGAGACGGTGATGGTGACCTCGGGGCTGACCCAGGGTCTCGTCCTGACGTGCCGGGCGCTGGCCGCGCGCGGCGTGCGGCGCGTCGCGGTCGAGGAGCCCGGCAGCGCCGACCTGCGCGGGCCGATCGCGGCGACCGGCCTGGAGTGGGTCCCGATCGCGGTCGACGCCGACGGCCTCGACGTCGGCGCGCTCGAGCGCAGCGACGTGGGCGCGGTGCTGGTCACGCCCGCGCACCAGTACCCGACCGGCGTCGTCCTCGCCCCCGAGCGGCGCGCGGCGCTGCTCGCGTGGGCGGCGGCGCGCGACGCCTTCGTGCTCGAGGACGACTACGACGCCGAGTACCGCTACGACCGCCAGCCCGTGGGCGCGCTCCAGGGGGTCGATCCCGAGCGCGTGGCCTACATGAGCTCGATCAGCAAGACGCTGGCCCCCGCGCTGCGCATCGGCTGGCTCGTCGCGCCGCCGGCGCTCGCCGCCGCCACCCGGCACGAGAAGCTCGCCGACGATCGCGGCACCCCGGTCATCACCCAGCTCGGCTTGGCGGTCGTCCTCGAGCGCGGCGAGCTCGACCGCCACGTGCGCAGCTCGCGCCTCGTCTACCGGCGCCGGCGCGACGCGCTGATCGACGCGCTCGGCCGCCACCTGCCCGCGCTGCGCCCCCACGGCGCGGCTGCCGGGCTGCACCTCCTCGTCGACCTGCCCGCCGACCTCGACGAGGCCGCGGTCGTCGCGGCCGCGCAGCAGCGCGGCGTCGGCCTCGACGGCCTCGCCCCGCACGCGGCCCACCCCCGCGGCCCGGCGGTGATCCTCGGCTACGGCCGGATCGCCGAGCCGGCGATCGAGCCCGGGGTGCGCGCGCTGGCCGCCGCGATCGATGCCGTGACACCGGGCTGACCGCGGGCGGGCTATGGTTGCGCTGTGTTCGCTCCCGCCGGCGCCCAGGTCGGGTGGCTGGTGCTCGCCGTCGTCCTGCACGTGTGCGGCCAGGTGTCGCGGGGCGTCGCGTGGCGCGGCGTGCTCGCGGCGACGTGGCCCGAGCTCACGCGCCGGCGCGTGTGCGCGTGGTACGTGTGCGGCGCGGGCCTGAGTGGCGTGCTCTCCCCGCGCGGCGGCGACGCGGTCCGCGTCACGCTCGCCAGGCGCGAACTGCGGGACGCCACGTGGCCGGCGCTCGCCGGCACGCTCTGCGCTGAGGCCTCGTTCGAGACTGTCTCGGGCCTGACGATGATGCTCGCGGCCGTTGCGCTCGGCGTCGGCAGCCTTCACGCCCCGCCGGTCGCGCTGATCGCGGCCGCCGCGCTCGCGGCCCCAGCCGCGGCGCTGCTCGCCGCGCGCTCGGCGCGTGTGCGCCACGCGGTGCGCGAGGTGGGCCGCGGCGCCGCCGTGCTGCGCAGGCCCGGGCACTGCGCGCGCCACGTGCTGCCCTACCAGGCGGGCGCACGGATGCTGCGGCTCGGCTCCGCGACGTGCTTCCTGCTCGCCTTCGGCCTGCCCGTGGCACCCGCCATCGTGGTCGCCGCCGTGCTCGCACAGGGCTCCGGTGCCGCGGTGCCGCTCCCGGGCGCGGGCCCCGCGGCCATCGGCGCCGCGCTGCTCGTCGCGCTGCCGCTCGCCGCCGGACACGCGCTCGACGGCGGCGCCCTGGCGTCGCTGGCCGTCGTGTGGCCCGCGGCGCTCACGGTCGTGGGCGTGGCTATCTCGCTCGTGCTGCTCGGGCACCTGTGCGGCGCCCGCACGCCGCGCGCGCTCGTGCGCGCCGCGCGCTCGCTGCGACCGCAGCCCGCGCCCATCATCCCGTGACAGCCGCGCTCGGGTGGGGCGCGCTGGCCGCGTCCTCGCTCCTGATCGGCACGCTGCTCGGCCTGGCGCGCAAGTGGCCGGACCGGCTCGTGGGCGCGGTGCTCGCCTTCGGCGCCGGCGCGCTCGTCAGCGCCGTCAGCTTCGACCTCGCCGAGGAGGGCCTGCAGATCGGCAGCGGCGCAGCGGTCGGGGCCGGCCTCGGCATCGGCGCGCTCACCTACTTCGGGCTCGACCGGCTCGTGGAGCGGCGCGGGTCGGGGCAGGGCGCCGGTCCGGCGCTGGCGCTCGGCGCCTTCCTCGACGGCATCCCCGAGCAGATGGTGCTCGGGATCGGCCTGGCCACGGGCGAGGGCGTGAGCGTCAGCCTGCTGGCGGCGATCTTCGTCTCGAACCTGCCCGAGGCGATCGGCTCGGCCAGCGAGATGCGCGCGGCGGGGACCCGTCCGGCGACGATCCGCCGGCTGTGGATCGCGGTCGCCCTCGTCTGCACGCTGGCCTCCGTGGCCGGCTATGCGCTCGCCGACGTCACCTCGGGCGACTTCAAGGCGGCCATCAACGGCTTCGCCGCCGGCGCGCTGCTGGTCATGCTGATCGACTCGATGATCCCCGAGGCCGCGCACAAGGCCGGCGACGTCGCCGGCCTCGTCACCGTCCTCGGGTTCGCGGTCGCCATCGCCCTGTGAGGCGACGGCGACGGCGAGCCCGGCCGGGAGGCGGTCATGACGCGCTCCCGGCCTGCATGGCGAGCGCAGGCGTGGCACCGCGCTGCGGCTCCTGCGCCGCGCGGGCCGGCAGGCGCCGGATGACGACCGCGGCGGCCACGAACGCGGCGACCGCGGCGGCGGAGAGCCCGAGGCCCAACGCGTCGGTGAACGCGTTCGCCGCGCTGTGGGCCAGCGATGAGCCCTGGTCGGCCGGCAGCTGGGCGGCCACGGCGTCGGCGGTGCCGATCGAGTCCTTGACCGCGTCCTGGGCGCCCGACGGCAGGCCCGAGGCGGCGTCGGCCACCCGCGAGCTGTAGAACGACGCAACCAGCGAGCCGATGATGGCCGTCCCGAGCGAGCCGCCGACCTGGCGCGTGACGTCGTTCATCGCCGACGCGACGCCCGCCTTCTCCTTCGGGACCGCGCCCATGACCGAGCTGGTCGCCGGTCCCATGACGCAGCCCATCGAGAGAGCGACGCCGAAGAACCACAGGCCGATCGGCCAGTAGGGCATGTCGCTCGTCCACAGCAGCGTCGTCGCCAGCATCGCGCCGAGGCCCAGGAGCCCCGTGGCGACGACCCGGGTGGTGCCGAAGCGCTCGGCGAGCTTGGCCGAGCGCGTCGCGCCGAGCATCAGACCGAAGGCGAGCGGCACCATCGCCGCGCCGGCCTCCAGCGGCGAGTAGTCCTTGGCGAACTGCAGGAACTGCGTGAGCCCGAAGATCGCGCCGAACAGCGAGAAGAACGCGAGGCTGATCGACAGCGAGCCGATGCCGAAGCGCGGATTGCGGAACAGGCTCAGGTCGAGCATCGGCGACGCGGTGCGCAGCTCCCAGGCCACGAACACGGCTCCGAGCGCCAGCGCCCCGCCGAACGCGCCCAGGATGGCCGGGTCCAGCCAGCCGCGCTCGGGCGCCTCGATGACCGCGTAGATGAGGGTCACCAGGGCGGCGATCGACAGCAGCGCGCCGGGGACGTCGAAGCGGCCGGGGTCGGGATCGCGCGAGTCGGGCACCAGGCGCATGCCGGCCAGGAAGGCCACGAGGGCCACGGGGACGTTGACGAGGAAGACCGAGGACCAGTCGAAGTACTCGAGCAGCAGGCCGCCGAAGAGCGGGCCGAGACCGACGCCGATCGCGGCCGTGCCGGCCCAGATGCCGATCGCCTTCGCGCGCTCCTCGCGCGGGAAGACGTTCGTGATGATCGACAGCGTCGCCGGCATGATCAGCGCCCCGCCGACGCCCATGAGCGCGCGGACGGCGATGAGCTGCGTGGACGTCTCGACGAAGAGGACGGCGAGGCTCGAGAGGCCGAAGAGCGCGATGCCGCTCTGCAGCGCGCGTTTGCGCCCGAACCGATCGCCGAGGGTGCCCATCGTGAGCAGCAACCCGGCGAAGGAGACGAGGTACGAGTCGACCATCCACTGCAACGTCGAGCTCGAGGCGTCGAAGTGCTCCTGCAGCGACGGCAGAGCGACGTTGAGGATGGTGTTGTCGAGCCCGATGATGACCAGGCTCAGGGCGAGGACGCGGAGGGTCTTCCAGCGTCGTTGGTAGGCGAGGGCAGCAGACATGCCGCGATGGTCCGCTCTGGGCACCCTGGTCGAATCGAGCGGATCACTAGTCCCACCCCCTAGTCCCGCGTAGAGTCGGATCGTGCTGCTGGGCCGAGAGAGCGAGTGCGCCGCGATCGACGGCCTACTCGAGGCGGCGCGTGGCTCGCGCAGCGGTGTGCTGGTGCTGCGCGGCGAGGCCGGGATCGGCAAGACCGCGCTGCTGCAGCGGGCGCTGGCCGGCGCCGACGGGATGCGCGTGCTCACGGGGGCCGGCGTCGAGGCCGAGTCCGAGCTGCCCTTCGCCGGCCTGCACCAGCTGCTGTGGCCGGTGCTGGACCGCGCCGGCGAGCTGCCCGACGTGCAGACCGCCGCGCTGCGCGGCGCCTTCGGGCTGTCGGCCGAGCGGGTCGAGGACCGCTTCCTGGTCTCGGTCGCCGTGCTGAGCCTGCTCACCGCCGCCGCCGACGAGCGGCCGCTGCTGTGCGTCGTCGACGACGCCCACTGGCTCGACGGCGCGTCGGCCGAGGCGCTCGTGTTCGTGGCGCGGCGGCTGCAGGCCGACCCGATCGCCGTGCTCATCGGGGCGCGCGACGACGACGCGCGCCAGTTCGACGCGCACGGCCTGCCCGAGCTGCGGCTCGGGGGCCTGACCAGCGCCGACGCCGGCGCGCTGCTCGACGGCGGCCTGCCCGCGGTGGTGCGCGAGGACCTCGTCGGCGCCACCGGCGGCAACCCGCTCGCCCTGCTCGAGCTGCCGGGGGCGCTGACCGACGACGAGCGCAGCGGGCGTGCGCCCTTGCGCATCGACCTGCCGCTCAACGAGCGCATCGAAGGCGCCTTCCTGGCCCGCGTCGAGCCGCTCGGCGACGACGCGCGGCGGCTGCTCGTGCTCGCCGCGGCCGACGACAGCGGCGACGTCGGGACGCTCCTGCGCGCCTCCGAGCGCCTCGCCCTCGCCCTCGATGCCGTCGACACCGTCGAGCGCGCGGGCCTGCTCGTCGCGCAGGGCAACCGGCTGCGCTTCCGCCATCCCCTGCTGCGCTCGGCCGTCTACCGGGCGGCCGGCTTCGCCGAGCGCCGCGCGGCGCACGAGGCGCTGGCCGCCGTGCTCGACGACGACGCCGACGCCGACCGGCGCGCATGGCATCGCGCCGCCGGCGCCACCGCGCCCGACGACGAGGCGGCCGCGGCGCTGGCGCTCACCGCCGACCACGCGGCGGACCGCGGCGGGCACGCGGCCGCGGCCCGGGCGCTCGAGCGCGCGGCCGAGCTCGACTCCGATGCGCAGCGGCGCACCGCGCACCTCGTCGCGGCCGCGACGTCATCGGCGCTCGCCGGGCGCGCAGGGCACGCGATCGCCCTGCTCGACCGGGCCGAGCCGCTGCTGAACGACCCGCTGTCGCGCGCCGCGGCGGCCAAGGTGCGCGGCGAGGTCTCGCTCGCGGTCGGGCGCCCGTCGGACGCGCACGACCTTCTCGCCGACGCCGCCTGGGCGGTCATGCCCAGCGACCGCGACACGGCGCTGCGGCTGCTGATGCGGGCGTGCATGGCGGCCGCTCTGGCCGGCGAGCCGCAGGCCATCGCCCGCATCCTGGCCGCGCTCGATCGCAATCCCCAGGGCGACCCGACCTTCAGCAGCCAGCTGCTGACGGGGATCGGGCGGCTCATCAGCGGCGACACCTCGGGCGTCGCCTCGATCGAGGCCGCGCTGGCGCAGGCCGACGCGCTCGACGAGCCGCACCTCGTCCAGCAGGCGGGCGGCGGCGCCATCTTCCTGGGCGACTGGGCTCGCGCCCGGCGCTTCTTCGAGCGCGCGATCGCCCTCTCGCGCGATCAGGGCGTCGTCGCGCTGCTGCCCGATCTGCTCGGCCTGCGCGCCCTGCTGACGATGTGGGACCGGCGGCTGGCCGAGGCCGCCGCCGACGCCGACGAGGCCGTGCGCCTCGCGCGGGACATCGGCGCCGGCAACGCGGTCGCCCTGCCGGTGTGCGTCCTGGCGTGGATCGAGGGCCTGCGCGGCGACGAGGAGGCGTGCCGCAGCCACGTCGACGACGTGCTCGCGATGGCGCTCGAACGCGGGCTCGCCCTGCCCGCCGGCCTCGCGACGTGGGCGCTGGCCCAGCTCGACCTCGCCGCGGGCCGCTGGGACGAGGCGCTGCTGCGGCTGGTGGCGGTCGCGGAGGTCCGCCCGGGCTTCGGGCACCCCTTCCTCCCCGTCCTCAGCGCGTGGGACCGCATCGAGGCGGCGGTCCACGCCGGGCGCGACGACGTCGCCGAGCAGGCGCTGGCTCTCTTCGCGGCGTGGGCGCAGAGCGCGGCGCCGGCGTGGGCGGCGCCGGTCCTCGCCGACTGCCGCGCCCTCGTCGCGCCGCCCGCGGAGGCCGACCCCCATTTCGAGGCCGCCGTCGCCGGGCTCGAGGCCGTCAGCCCGCTCGACCAGGCCCGCATCCACCTGCACTACGGCGAGCACCTGCGGCGCGAGCGGCGCAAGATCGACGCGCGCGCCCACCTGCGTGCGGCCTACGAGGGCTTCGACTGGCTCGGCGCGGCGCCGTGGGCCGAGCGCGCCCACCGCGAGCTGCGCGCCACGGGCGAGCGGGCGCGCAAGCGCCACCTCAGCCCGCTGGCCGAGCTCACGCCGCAGGAGATCCAGGTCGCGCGGCTGGTGGGCGAGGGCGCGACCAACAAGGACGTCGCCTCGCAGCTCTTCGTGAGCCCCAAGACCGTCGAGTACCACCTGCGCAAGGTGTTCGCCAAGCTCGGGATCTCCTCGCGGATGGAGCTCGTCGGGCTCGAGCTCGAGCAGGAGGCCCGGGCGCCCGCCTGACCGGCGGCGGGCGCCCGTGCGGCCCGCGGGGGCCCCAGGGGCCTTGGGCCGAGACTAGGCACGTCACGGATTCGAGCGGGTGCGGCCTCCGTACCTTGGCTGCGTGCTCACAGAACTCGACATCCCCACCCTGGAAGACCACGTCATCGTCCTCTTCGGAGCCACCGGCGACCTCGCGCGGCGCAAGCTGCTGCCCGGGCTCTTCCGCCTCGACCAGGCCGGGCTCATGCCCGAGCGCTATCGCATCGTCGGGACCTCCCGCATGCGGCTCGACCGCGACGGCTTCCGCGCATTAGCCCGCGAGGCGCTCGACGAGTTCGGCGGCGTCTCCCCCAACGGCGAATGGGACGCCTTCGCGCGCAAGCTCTCCTATTCGGACGCCGACGAGGAGGCGCCCGCGCTGGCCGCGACCATCGACCTCGCCGAGCGCGAGCTCGGCGGCGAGCCGCGGCGCCTGCACTACCTGTCGGTCCCGCCGGTGGCGGCGCCAGGCATCGTCCAGACGCTGCGGCGCACCGGCCTGGCCGAGCGCTCGCGGATGATCCTCGAGAAGCCGTTCGGCACCGACCTGCCGTCGGCGCGGACGCTCAACGAGACCGTCCACGCCGTCTTCGACGAGTCGCAGGTCTTCCGCATCGATCACTTCCTCGGCAAGGAGACCGTCCAGAACCTGCTCGCCCTGCGCTTCGGCAACGGCGTCTACGAGTCGGTCTGGAACCGCGGTCACATCGCCAACGTCCAGATCGACGTCCCCGAGACGCTGTCGGTCGGCACGCGCGGGCGCTTCTACGAGGAGACCGGCGCGTTCCGCGACATGGTCGTCACGCACCTCTTCCAGGTGCTCGGCTTCGTCGCGATGGAGCCGCCGACGTCGTTCTCGGCCAAGGCCCTGCTCGACGAGACGGTCAAGGTGTTCCAGGCCATGGCCCCGCTGCGCGCGCAGGACATGGTCCGCGGCCAGTACGCCGGCTACCGCGACGAGCCGGGCGTCGCGCCCGACTCGGACACAGAGACGTTCGTCGCCCTGCGCGTCGGGATCGAGAACTGGCGCTGGGCCGGCGTCCCGTTCTACCTGCGCACGGGCAAGCGGATGGCCGAGTCGCGGCGCCTGCTGACGATCACCTTCCGCGACCCGCCGCGGCGCATGTTCGACCCGATCGAGAGCCACGGGCCCAACCAGGTCGTCTTCGACCTCGGCGACCGCGGCGGGATCTCGGCGAGCTTCCTGGCCAAGGTGCCCGGGCCGACGATGCGCCTGGGCCCGGCGCGCTTTCGCTTCGACTACGACGACTCGTTCTCGAGCGCCCACGAGCTCGAGGCCTACGAGCGCCTCATCCACGACGCCCTGATCGGCGACCGCACGCTCTTCACCCGCGCCGACGGGATCGAGCGGCTGTGGGAGGTCTCGGCGCCCGTCCTGGAGGACCGCCCGCCGATCCTCCCCTACGAGCCGGGCTCGTGGGGGCCGGCGGGCACCGAGGCGCTCATCGCCCCGGGACGCTGGCACCTACCCGAGACGCCGTGAGAGAGCCGTGTCGAAGAAGTCCGTCACGCGGCGCTCGTACGCGGGCGCCGCGTCGCGGATCGCGCCCGTGTGGCCCGCCTCCGGCAGGTTCCAGTGCTCGACGGGGCGGCTGCCGGCCGCGCGGTCGTACTTGACGTTGAAGTCGTACTCCTCCTTGCGGCCGCCGGAGATGAGCAGCAGGGGCTCGGTGATGCGCTTGACCATGTCCTCGAGCGGCGGGCCGGCCTGCGCGCCCGAGGTGATCCGGACGGTCCCGAACTCGGCGGCGAAGAACGGCGTCATCGCGCCGATGCCCTGCAGGCGGCGCCAGTCCTCGAAGGACTCGGCGGCCGCGCCGTCGGCGACCACGGCGTGCAGGCCCATGCCCAGGCCGGCGGCCTGGATCAGCGCGTCGGCGCCGGTCGAGAGGCCGAGGCCGCCGATGCGCGCGGGATCGACCTCCGGGCGGCCCTTCAGGAAGGCGATGGCGCCGGCGACGTCCTTCGTCCAGCCCCACCCGAAGGCGTTCTGCTGGCCCTCGCTGCGCCCGCGGCCGCGAGCGTCGTGCAGCAGCACGCCGTAGCCGTGGCGGACCAGGAGCCTGGCGTGAGCCACCGCGCCGGTGCGGTCCCCGCCGCCGCCGTGGACGACGAGGACGGTCGCGCCGTTGCGCGTCGGGCGGTACCAGCCCGAGAGGCGGACGCCGTCGCTGGCGTCGAAGGCGACCTCGCGGTAGTCGGGGCTGGGCGGCGAGCCGACGTGCTCGCGGAACTTGTGCGTCTCGGTGATCGCGGTGCCGACCGGGACGACGGTGAACAGCGCGAAGAGGAGCCCGGCCGGGACCGCGGCGATCCGATAGGCCCAGCGCCGCCGCGGACCGGCCGTGCCCTCGCCGCGGTGGCGCCACGGGATGTAGGCGGCCAGGGCGACGAGCACGATCCCGGCGGCGAGGGCGAGGAGGCCGGTGAGATCGGCTCCGGCCATGCCGTCGCTCTTGATGTGCTCGAGATGCATGGCGCCGTTGACGGCGGCGACCGAGCCGAGGAAGAAGGCGAGGGCCGCGCGCGCGGCGGGCCGGACGCGCGGGAAGAGCGCGATCGCCCCGACGCCGACGGCGAGCGCCACGACGGCGGCGAGCACGTGCTGGCCCATCCCCACCCCGGGCTCGCGATGGCCGAAGGCGTCGTCGAGCGCGTGGAGCAGCGCGACCGCGACGGCGGCGGTGAAGGCCACG
>CAWGEK010000004.1:0-119572 GCA_963821565.1 uncultured Alphaproteobacteria bacterium | reverse complement strand
GGGCCTACGTGATCCGAGTGCTGGCCCGCGCGATGGACGATGCGAGCGGAGACGTGGCACTCCCTCTCAGCGTATCGCGCCGCCGCGAGGCGGTGCCGCTGGCGCTCGCTATCTGTGCCCTGCTGCTCGGTCTCGTGCCGCTGCAGCCGTTCGAGCTCCTGCAGATCGGCCGCCCTGATGCATTGGGAGGCTCGCTGCCATGAACGGTGCGAGCTCGCTCCTTGCTCTAGCCCTGGCCGTGCCGCTCGCCCTGCTGCTTGCATGTCTGTCGCAGCAGGCGAGGGCGCGCATGCCTTCGCTCTTGGCGCTGGCTCCGGTTCCCGCGCTCGCTGCGGCGCTGCTGGCCTCGGGTGAACCGCCACTGGTTCTGCCCGATGCGCTGCTCGGCGCCACGCTCGCGCTCGATACCCCCGGCGCGATGCTCCTCGGAGCTGCGGCGCTGCTCTGGATCGCCGCCGGTGCCTACGCCGCGACTTATCTCAGCGAGGATGACTATGCCGGGCGGCTTCGCTGCGTGGTGGCTGCTCGCGCTCACCGGCAACATCGGCGTCTTCATGGCCGCCGACGTTGCGAGCCTCTACTTGTTCCTCGCCATGGGAAGCCTCGCGGCCTACGGCCTCATCGTCTACGACGGCACATCGCGAGCGCGCAGGGCCGGGGTCGTGTACGTGGCCATCGCATTGCTGGGGGAAGCCTTTATCCTGATGGGCCTCGTGCTGCTCTCTGCAGCCGCTCCCGCGGACAGCCTATTGATCCGCGATGCCGTGGCCGCCCTTCCGGCATCGCCGTGGCGTGACCTCACTCTCGTGCTTCTCATCGTCGGCTTTGGAATGAAGATCGGTCTCGTGCCGCTTCACTTCTGGATGCCACTGGCGTATCGGGCGGCGCCCATTCCTGCGGCGGCCGTGCTCAGTGGCGCTGCTGTCAAAGCCGCCGTGATCGGGCTTATCAGAGTGATGCCCTTCCAGTTTGCGCTGCCGGAGCTGGGGGGTGCGCTCGCAACTGTCGGCTTGATCTCGGCTTTCTACGGCGTCGCGATCGGGATCACGCAGTCCAATCCGAAAACGATACTGGCCTACTCGAGCGTGAGCCAGATGGGGCTGATCGCGGCCGTCATCGGCATGGGGCTCGCCGCGGGCGACGCCACCACGGCGTCAGCTGTGGCTTTCTATGCGGCGCATCATGTGCTGGTGAAGGGCGCGCTGTTTCTCGCCATAGGCGTGGCCGCGGTGTCGGATGCGCGCAGCGTATGGCCCGTTCTGCTGCCGGCGGGGTTCATTGCCATCGGCCTGGCTGGACTGCCATTCACCGGCGGCGCGCTGGCGAAGGTGGCGGTGAAGGATATCCTCGGCGATGGCATGGTCGGCTTACTCGCGGCGCTGTCGGCCGCCGGAACGACGCTCCTGATGCTGCATTTCTTGCAGCGCCTCGAGGCGACGGCCCCGCTGAATGCGGATCGGGCATCGCCGGCCGGTTTGACGTTGCCGTGGCTCGCCATGGCTCTTGCTTCGGTCATTTTTCCCTGGGCCCTCTTTCCTTCATCCGTGCCCAACGGCTTGTCCGATGTCTTCTCCGCTGCGGGGCTTTGGTCCGCGCTGTGGCCCGTTCTGCTCGGCGCCATGATCGCGATCGGGTTCTGGCGCTGGCCACAAAGACTGCCGCAAGTGCCGGAGGGCGACTTGGCATTCGCGATCGACGGAGCCGTGCGCGCCGCGAGAGCTTGCGGGGACGTGTTCGAGCGGTCTGACGACGTGCTGCGACGGTGGCCTGTTGCGGGCGTGTCGCTTCTTGTTCTGGCGGTCACGTTGGGTGTGGCAGTCGCCATGGGAAGTTAACCGTTGATCGTGCCACCGGTCAGCCGGCGTTGGCAGTAGTGCTATTCACTTTCAAGTTAAAGACGAAAGTCGAAGTTTGAATTTGAATGACGGAGCGAGGAACGAAGTCATTTCTGTAGGCCGTAGCGCGAAGGTCTGGATCACATGTTGTCCGTATGGATCGGCCAGAAGAGAGCGATATTCACCGCTATGCGGGTACTGTTGCTCGCCGCGATACCAGCCGTCACGCTCGCGGCCTGTCGGGAGGAACCCGTCAGCGATGCACCCGAAATCCGCCCCGTCCGCACCGTCACCGTCGAGAAGCGCGAGTCCGGAATTCCGGTCGTGCTCACGGGGCGCATCGAATCCGCTGACGAAGCGGCACTCGGCTTTCGCATCGCCGGGCGGATGATCGAGCGAGCCGTGAACGTCGGCGACCGCGTCAAGGCCGGGCAGCTGCTGGCGCGGCTCGAGCCGCAGAACGAGATGAACGCCTTGCGCTCGGCGCAGGCCAACCTGGCTGCCGCTCAAGCCGCCCTGACGGAAGCGCGCAATCGCTTCGAACGCCAGGAAACGCTTCTGGGGCAGGGCTGGACGACGCGCGCCCAATTCGATCAGGCGGAGAAGGCCCGCTCGACCACGGAGGCACAGGTCGACGCCGCGGAAGCGCAGCTCAAATCCGCCCATGATCTCGTGAGCTTCACCGAGCTCGAGGCCGACGCCGAGGGCGTCGTGACGGCTACCGGCGCCGAGCCGGGCGAGGTCATCCAGGCCGGGCAGATGATCATCCGTCTCGCGCGCCAGGATGGGCGCGACGCGGTGTTCGACGTGCCGTCTCAAGTTCTGAGGAATGCGCCCGCCGAGCCGGTCATCAAGGTCCACCTGACGAACGATCCAGCCGTGACGGCCAAGGGGCGCGTGCGAGAGGTGGCGCCGCAGGCCGATCCCGTAACGCGGACGTTCAGGGTCAAGGTGGGCCTCAGCGAGCCGCCGGAAGCGATGCTTCTGGGGGCGACCGTGACCGGCACCATGCAAACGGACGCCGCCTCGCTGATCGAGATTCCTGCCGCCGCGCTGACGAAAATCAACAGCCAGCCCGCGGTCTGGATCGTCGATCCGGCGAGCAACGTCGTCTCGCTCCGCAATGTCGACGTGGCCCGCTTCGATCCGGCGACGGTCGCCATCTCGCAGGGGCTCGACAGCGGCGAAGTGATTGTCACGGCGGGTGTGCAGGCGCTTGCATCCGGGCCAGAAAATACGCGTCCTGGGATCGGAGCCGTAATGCGCTTCAATCTTTCACAATGGGCGCTCGATAACCGTTCGCTCGTCGCCTATTTCATGATCGTTGCGGTTGCGGCCGGCGTGCTTTCGTACTTCCGGCTCGGGCGGAACGAGGACCCGGCCTTCATCATCAAGACGATGGTGGTCCAGGCCGCGTGGCCGGGAGCGACGATCGATGACACGCTGAAGCAGGTCACGGAACGGCTCGAGCGCACGCTGCAGGAAACGCCGAAGCTCGATTTCCTGCGCAGCTATACGAGCCCCGGCCTGACGACGATCTTCGTCAATCTCAAGGGCGACACCACCGCGCAGGAGGTGAAGGACATCTGGTACGACGTTCGCACCAGCGTCGGCGACATGCGCCATACGCTCCCGGCCGGCATCGTCGGACCTGGCTTCAACGACAGCTTCGGCGACACGTTCGGCATCATCTACGGCTTCACGGCCCAGGGCTTCACCCATCGCGAGCTTCGAGACTACGTGGAGGATGTCCGCTCGAAGCTCCTGCATATCCCCGACGTTTCCAAGATCGAGATCCTCGGCGCCCAGGACGAGAAGATCTTCGTCGAATTCTCGATGAAGGAGCTGGCCAACCTTGGCGTCGATCGTTCGGCGCTCATCGGCGCGCTCCAGGCGCAGAACGTCGTGCGGCCGGGCGGGACGATCCAAACCGGCGACGAGACGCTGTCGCTTCGCGTCTCCGGCGCATTCCGGTCGGAGCAGGATCTGTTGAACGTCAACTTCGCCGTCGGAGATCGCATGCTGCGCTTGAGCGACATTGCGCAGATCCGGCGAGCGTTCTCCGATCCTCCGCAGCCGCTCTTTCGCGTCAGCGGCGAGCCGGCCATAGGGCTCGCGGTCGCCATGCGTGACGGAGGGGACATTCTGGCGCTGGGGCAGAACATCAAGCGCGCGATGGCCGCGGCAACGGCCGAGCTTCCGGTCGGGATCGAGCCTAAGCTCGTCGCGGATCAGGCGGTGACGGTGGAGACCGCCATTTCCGAGTTCATGACCTCACTATTGCAGGCCGTCGCCATCATACTCGTCGTCAGCTTCATCAGCTTGGGCGTGCGCCCTGGATTGATCATCGCACTCTCTATCCCGTTCACACTCGCCGTCGTGTTCTCGGTCATGGAGCTGGCCAACATCGATATGCAGCGCATTTCACTCGGCGCGCTCATCATCGCGCTGGCGTTGCTCGTCGACGACGCCATGACGATCACGGACGCGACCCTCACGCGTCTTGCGCAGGGCGACGACAAGGTGGCAGCCGCGTCATTCGCCTTCCGGACCTACGCCTTCTCCATGCTCGCCGGCACGCTGGTCACGATTGCCGGCTTCGTGCCGGTCGGGTTCGCTGCCAGCTCGGCCGGCGAATACACGTTCTCGCTGTTTGCCGTGGTCACCATCGCGCTCATCGTATCGTGGTTCGTGGCGGTCGTATTTGCACCGCTCTTGTGCGCCGCCATTCTGCAGCCGCCCAAGACCACGGGGGCAGCCGCCCCCAGCAAGGTCTTGGAGACCTACCGCGGCTTTCTCACGCGTGCGGTCAAGGCGAAATGGCTCACGATCGCGGTGACGCTTGGGCTCTTCGCTCTCTCGATACTTGCGATCCCCCTGATACCGAACCAGTTCTTCCCGTCGTCGGACCGGCCCGAGCTGCTCGTCGACCTGAGGCTGCCTCAGAATGCGTCGATCTATGCCACCGAGGACGTTGCGGGCCGCCTCGACGGCGTCCTCAAGGACGACAAGGATGTCGCGCGCTGGAGCACCTACGTCGGCAGGGGAGCCATTCGCTTCTATCTGCCGCTGGATGTGCAACTTCCCAACAACTTCTTCGCCCAGGCGGTGATCGTCGCCAAGGACGTCCCGGCGCGCGAACGGCTGCGCCAGAAGCTGGATAAAGTCCTCGCCAACGACTTTCCGAACATTGTCGGGCGCATCTCTCCGCTCGAGCTCGGGCCCCCGGTGGGCTGGCCCATTCAATACCGCGTCAGCGGGCCTGATATTGCCGAGGTGCGCGAGATCGCATTCAAGCTCGCGGGCATCATTGCGGCGAACCACCAAACCGAGACGGTCAATTTCGATTGGGTCGAGCCGGCGCGCGAGGTGCGCATCGTCATCGATCAGGACGAGGCGCGCCAGCTCGGATTGAGCTCCGAGAACCTGGCTTCCGTCTTGAACACGGTGATCTCCGGAAGCGCGATCACGCAGGTGCGCGACGATATCTATCTCATCGATGTCGTGGCGCGGGCGACCGACGAGCAGCGGGTGTCCCTTTCGACGCTGCGCAACATCCAGGTTCCGCTGCCGAGCGGGCGCACCGCACCGCTCAGCCAATTCGCGTCATTCGAGTATGCTCAGGATCAACCGGTCGTATGGCGGCGCGACCGGGTCCCCACGCTCACCGTGCAGGCCAATGTCACGGCGGACGCGTTGCCGGAGACGGTCGTCAACGCGCTGGACTCCGGCCGTCGACGCTTTGCGGAAGGAGCTCCCGAACCCGTACGCCATCGCCGTGGGCGGCACCGTCGAGGAAAGCCAGAAATCGCAGGCATCCGTCATCGCCGTCGTGCCGGTGATGCTGCTCATCATGCTCACCGTGCTGATGATCGAGCTGAGAAGCTTTCAGCGCCTGGCACTCGTCCTCAGCGTCGCCCCCCTGGGCCTGATCGGCGTGGTCGCGGCGCTCCTCGTGTCGGGCAGGCCGCTGGGGTTCGTCGCGATCCTCGGCATCCTGGCGCTGCTCGGCATGATCACCAAGAATGCCGTCATCCTGATCGGGCAGATCGAATCCGAGAGGGCCCAGGGAAAGGATGTCCTGCAGGCGGCGATCGACGCCAGCAGCACCCGCTTCCGCCCCATCATGCTGACCGCTGTCTCGACGGTTCTCGGCATGATCCCGATCGCGCCGACCGTGTTCTGGGGCCCGATGGCCTTCGCCATCATGGGCGGATTGCTGGTCGCCACGATCCTGACGCTCATATTCCTGCCGACGCTCTATGTCGCGTGGTTCGAAGGACGCGAGACCGCGAAAGATCCGCAGCCGGCCGCGCCGGCGTCGGCCTGAAGCAAACGGCTGAGGTCAGCGAGGAGCGTACACATGCGGCCGATCGTTGATCCTCGTCGCGGCGATATCGAAGACGACGCCTCGAGCACGAAGCAGCGCTCGCTCTTCTCGCTCGCGGGCAGCCTGCTCGCGGAAATCAGCCTGCCGAAACTGATCGTGTCCTGGGTCATGCTGGTGGTCATTCCCGCCCTGCTGCTGGGCCTCGCGCCCGTGGTCGCCGTGTCATGGGCCGGGAAGCTGGCCGCGAAGATCGCGTCCCCGGTCCTCGGAATTCTGCCGATTGCGCTGTTCCTGATCGTGGTGGCGATCGGCTGGTTCTTCGGCCGTACTCTCTTTCGTTTGGCGGAGACCAATTTCTGGTCCCTGAACGCGCTCTTGGTCGAGCCGGCCTATACGATGTGCCGCGAAGGGCTGCGGCATGTGGCGGAAAAGCTCTCGCCGGAGAGCCTGGAGGCGGTGCGGCGCAGGCGTTTGCGAACGACCGCCACGGTTTTATCCGGCCTTCTGATCAGCGGGGCGGCCGTGCTGGTGGCGATGCTGGCCTGGCCATCGTCGCGCTGGGTCGGCGGAGCCGCCGATCTGCTATCGCCCTGGCAGCTCGCCTGGATCGCTCTCGCCAACACGGTGGTGCTGATCTGCGCGTACCTCGCCGTCGCCGCGCTCGTCTGGGCCGTGGCCGACGTCATCACGCCGGCACCCAGGGATCTTCGAGGATTTCAGCCGCGCACGCCCGGCGCCCGAGCCTGGCGCGTCGCGCACTTGTCCGACCTGCATACTGTCGCCGAGCGCTACGGCTTCCGGATCGAGAGCGGCCGGGCAGGGCCGAGCGGCAATGACCGCCTGCAACGCGTTCTCGAAGCGCTCGAGGAGATCGATGCATCGGCGCCGCTCGATGCGATCCTCATCACGGGCGATGCGACGGACGCAGGGCTCGCTACGGAATGGGCCGAGTTTCTCGATGCGCTCGCCGCGCATCCCAAGCTCGCGGCCCGCGTGCTCGTCATTCCGGGCAATCACGACATCAACATCGTCGACAAGACCAATCCTGCGCGGCTCGATCTCAATATCGGCCCGAACAGCCGCTTGCGCAAAATCCGCACGCTCTCGGCGATGAATACCCTTCAAGGCTCGCGGATTCGCGTCATCGATCATGGCGAGAAGCGTGTCGGCAAGACGCTCGCGCGATGCGCTCGAGCCCCACGCGGCGATGCTGTCGCGTTTTGCCGATGCGGGGCGGCCCTATTTCTCGACCGAGATATCGGACCTCTGGAACGACGTGTTTCCCATGGTGCTGCCGCCGGACAGGGAGGACGGACTCGGCATCATTCTGTTGAACACCAATGCGGACGCCCATTTCTCGTTCACGAATGCGCTGGGCATGATCCCGGCGGAGCAGGTCCAGGGCATCGAGATCGCGTGCGCGCAATTTCCGCGCGCTTGCTGGCTCATCGCGCTTCACCACCATGTCGTCGAGTATCCCCGCGCGGCGAAGGTTCTGTCCGAGCGCATCGGGACCGCTTTGGTCAACGGCAACTGGTTTCTGCGCAGCTTGCGGCCGCTCAAGGAGCGTATCGTCCTGATGCACGGGCACCGGCATATCGACTGGATCGGGGAGTGCGGCGGACTTGTCATCGTGTCGGCGCCGTCTCCGGTCATGGAGGCGACCAACGATCTCGACACCTACTTCTACATTCACACGCTGGAGGCCGGCGGCGATGGACGGCTCGGCGTTGCTCGAGCCGCAGCGCGTCACAGTGCGCGGCGAGCGTGTGAACGGGACCTGCGAGGGCCCTGACGGGACAAGCTCTGGATGAAGGGCCTGGTTGGAGCGCTTCTGCCTGGTCCGCTCATGCAGGTCCGAGCTAGCTGCCGCATAAGAGGCGTGCCGGATGCGAGACATGGATGAAGTCTTCGCCGCGCTCTCGAGGTCGGCGTTTCGCCGCCGCTTCAGGCTGAACGAGAAGGACCGCGCCTACCTAGAAGACAAGGGCGTCGCGAAAGTGCTCGAGCACGCCCGGGATTTCATCGACCGGCGCTTGGCGCCGGCGAAGCCGCCGCGCGACGGCAAGCAGACGCCATTCCGCGGTCATCCCGTGTTTGTCGCTCAGCATGCGACCGCCACCTGCTGCCGCGGGTGTCTCGAGAAATGGCATGGGGTGACGCGGGGCCACGTGCTCGATGAGAATGAGAGACGGCATGTCGTCGCCGCGATCGAGCGCTGGCTGCGGGAGCAGTCGCGCTAGTACGGATCGCAGCGCAGCCGGCGCGTACCGGAAAAGATACTGCCGGTCCCCCAAGGTCCGCGCCGGCGGCGCAGGCACGGCGATCATCAAGGGTGGTCAACGCCAATGCTCGGCGATCCAGTGAGTTGGCCGCACGTGCTTGTATGTCTTCTTGTACCAAGGAGCCGGCCACAGTCCGTCGCGCGCCTCGTCGGGATCGGGTTTCCCCGTAAAGCACACGATCTTTGCCGTCTCGGGAAGCGGTGTCTCTTGCAGGAAGTTCAAAGGCCAGGCCGGCATCAGCGTGTGCTTGAAGCTGACGCACCACGCGGCGGGCCAGAACGTCATGCTCGATATGGTGCGGGAGATATAGGTCTGTGAGTTCGGAAATCTCTGGAGAGCATGTTCGGGATCGTCTTGCAGAGTTTGGAAGATCTGCGGATGGGCGCCGACGCGAAATCTATAGACGGACGTATTGCCGATGCGCTTGCCCAATTGAGTCCAGTTATCGATGACGCAGTACGTTCGCTTCGGGAGCGAAATCGAAGAAGCCGTCGATGGACCCCGTGATCACGACATCGAGATCGAGAAAGAGAACGTTGCCGGACACACCCTCGAGATCAGACCTCCAGAGCGCAGATCTTTCGCCAAGGCTTGTTGGCAACGCGTTCCGGCAGTTGAATCTCGGGTAGGGGGAAGATGGATATGGCGGGATCGATGCCCGAGGGATCGTCGGTGTAGCAGATGAGCCGAGTCTGGCGTGCGGTGTTCCGCCGGATCATCGACCACAGGCAGTTCACGTAAGAGGCGGGGTACCGGTCACCCCACTTCATGCATATGACGGACTGATACATCGACGCTGACTTTCTTCTTCTTTGCCTTCGACTTCTCCTCAACGACGAGGTTGCTCGTCGATCGGCGGCCATTCTTGTTCTACTTCACAAAGGAAGTGGCCATCCGGTCCGCGCGGCGAGCCGCAGTCTTCGCAATGGGTGGGACCCAGCCAGACCTGCAGGCGGAGCCATGGACGCGTAAACGCGTGCCTGCGCCTCAGGACGCGGCGCAGTCGTGCTCGACCGCGTCAGTCCAGGTGGAAGCAGAGACTTGGATGGAACTGACTCGCGCAACGCAATCGAACTCATACGCATTTCCTCCGATACGAGCCGTACCCGAATCTTTGAGTAGTCGGCCCGTATCGTCACAACGATTACGGTTACATCGAGACCGTCTGTTTTCCACAGGCTGCCCCAGTTGGCGCCAGCAAATTTGCCGATTGTGGCAAATTTAGCACGTTAAGGAAAACTCGTGGGTGGCGGAGGCGCCTCTGCTTTGGGGCGCTCAGCGTCCGATCGTGCGGGGGCGCGTTAGGGGGCGAGCGTTGCTTTCCAGCTAAGGAGCATCGGCCGTCAGCTTCATGCTTCCATGCTGGGTCTGGAAATACTTGGCATAGAGGCCATCTCGGGCGAGCAGTTCGGCATGCGTACCGCATTCGGCTGCCCTGCCGCCGCTAATGACGTAGATCTTGTCGGCGTGAAGCACGGTGGAAAGCCGGTGCGCGATGATGACGGTCGTTCGCCCCCGAGAGAGGCGTTTTATCGAGCGGTGCAGCGCCTGCTCGGATTCGCTGTCCAACGCCGAGGTCGGCTCGTCGAGCAGCAATATCGGCGCGTCCTTGAAGAAGGCGCGGGCGACGGCGATACGTTGGCGCTGCCCGCCGGATAGATTGGCGCCGAGCTCCCCGATGAGGCCTGCATAGCCGGCGTGCGAGCCGTTCTATGAACTCGTCTGCGCCTGCAGCCTGAGCCGCATGCACTACGCTGTCGATCCCGGCCTCTGAGGCTGCACCCTTGATGTTCTCCTCAAACGTGCCTTCGAACAAGAAAGCCTCTTGGTCGAGCAGCGCAACGTTGTTGCGCAGAGATCTCAGCGAGACCTCCGTTATTGGCGTGCCATCGATCAGGATGCGGCCTGCGGTCGGTAGATTGAGGCCCAGGATCAGATTGAAGATCGTGGTCTTGCCGGCACCCGAGTGGCCTACGAGAGCCGTGGTTTTCCCGCCGTCAAGCACGAGGTCGAGGCCACGGAGAACATCCGCCTTGTCGTTATAGGCGAAGTACACCTTATCGAAGCGAACCTCTCCGGCTTTGACCTCGAGATTGGGTCTCGGATCATCGTCCGGCTCGGTCTCCTTCTCGTCCAGCAATTCGTACATCATGGTGACGGGAACGCTCGCTGAAGCGAGCTCCACGCGTAGCCGCGACAGCCTTCTTATCGGCTCTCCTGCAAGCAGGAGCGCAGTAATGAAGGAGAAAAAGCGGCCAGGCATTTCCGGGTCGGACCCGCTGCGAAACGTGCCGAACAGAATCACGACGCCAATGGCCACACCAGCGATGGCCTCGCTCAGCGGGGCCACCGCGGCCTTGATCCGTGTCGTCTTGTTCGCCAGCCCTTCTGCCGTTTCGACCGCGGCGAACAGGCGCTTGCGCATCAGGTCCTCGAGCTGGAACGACTTGACCATTTTCGCGCCCTGCACCGTCTCGCGCGTCAGGCCGGTGATCGTTCCCGCGATGTGCGCCTCGCTCCGCGCGGCCTTCTTGGCTCGCGCGCCGAGCTGGCGAATGGCGAGGGCCGCGGCAGGTGCGATCGCAAGGGCAGTAACAAACATGATCGGGTCCTGGTACACCATGACGAAGCAGAGCCCGAGAACAGTGAGAGCGTCGCGCCCGAGGCTGACAGCGACGAGGCTAATCATGATCCGCGCCGATGTTGCGCCCTGGTTCATGCGCGTGATGAGGTTCGCGGAATTGTGAAGGCGGAAAAAGTTCAAATCCATTCTAAGAAAATGAGCGTATATTCTCTTCTGCAAGTCGGTCACGATCTTACGCCCGACACTCGCGAGCGTTATTTCCTGAAAGTACGCCAATATGCCTTTCGTGATGAATAGCCCTGAAACCACTGCCGGGAAAAACATCATGGCCGCGGCGTCACGCGCGACGAAAATAGTATTGATGAGATCCTTCATCAGCCAGGCGCTGATGGACGTGCAGCCGGCGACGGCAGCCATCAGCAAGAAGGCAAGAGCATACGTCGGGACGTGCTGGCGGCCGTAGTCATGGAGCAGGCGCATGATCAGGCTGTTCGTGCTGGCCCCGTGACGTGTTGACATTCGCATTCCTTAATTTGCGTCCACGGGTTCTTGCAGGGCACACTTCGGCCCGTGGCCCTCTTGCCAGGGAGGCGGCCCCGGCCGAAGTGCAGTGTCGAGTCCCACGGTCGACACGGGCAAAATGCTGCGCAAGTGGAAAGCTCGGACTGCCTTTCGGCACCGCTGCAGCCGCCGGATAGATCAATGTGTCGGCAGCATTTTCCTGTCAAGCAATGCCGTTCAACGAGGGCGTTAGCTGCGACCTGTCGCGAGGCGGCGGGGGGGCGGAGCTCAATGGCGTTCGTGATATTGAGATCGGCCGGGGCGTTACGGGAAAACGCATACAGTAGACAAGGAAAGGCCTTCCTGTAATGCTAGTATCCCGCTTTCGTCGCGCTCTTCCGTGTCATTTGTATGGAGTAGACAATGGGGGTTGACGCGGGCACGGATTTCCCTGTGCCTGCCTCTTCTGTCGCTGATGGTGCGCCCGATCGCCTTCATGGTCCGGTGCGCTCGGTGGCATTGATGGTGTGCACGCGCAATCGGCGCGAGCTGTTTGGCGAGTGGCTCTCAGCCGCCGCTTGCCTTAGCGCGCCGTCCGACTGCGCCTTCTACATTGTCGTCGCGGACAACAATGATTGTTCGGATGAGGCATGGATCCGTGATGCCGCGCGCGGGCATGGCCTCGATATCGTCTACCGCCATGAGCCGCAAGCTGGCTTTGCAAGCGCCCGCAATGCGGCGCTCGAGGCTGCACTCACGACGGACGCCGAAGTGTTGATATTCGTCGATGACGACGACACGCCCGATCCCGATCTGGTCGTCGCGCACATTGAGGCCGTCAACCGCTATCGATGCGATATCGTCAGCGGTTGGATTCCGGCTCGCGATAAGGTGATGAAGGAGGGGAAGCCGGCAAATCTTATCTCGACGGGTAATGCAGCTTTTCGACGGTGGCTGGTTCAGGATGCAAATTTGCGTTTCGATTCCCGCTACAACCGCGTGGGGGGAGAGGACAGCGCATTCTTTCGCGCGGCTTTGGGTCTCGGCGCCAGAGCAGTCTACGCCCGTCGTCCGCGCGTCGTTACACATTCCGGCTTAACTTTGGAATCGGACAAAATCTCTGCGGCCGCAAGAGCCAGGAACAAGGTCTATATCAGGGGCATTCGCGACGGAAAGACCGCGGCCATTTCCAAGTATGTACGCAGCTACGTCCCGGGCCTCTTCGCGGGCCTCGTCCTGATCGGCATCGGCCGTCTTCTCGGTCCTGCGCGGCTTGCAGAGCGCGGGCGCGAGCTCGTGGCCGCTCATCGGCACGCGCTTTCCGGTCTGATCCACGGCGGAGTCGAAAGGGAAGCGCTGAAGCGGGGAGACATTGTGTCGGTAAAGAGCCACGGCGCAGAGACCTGAACCGAATAAACCATATCGTTCACGCGGATGGGGCTCATCAGCAACTTTATCGTGTCGAGACAATCCGATTCGCGACGCGGCAAGACCGTCTCCCGATTGGAAAATATGTCGTTGACGTCATCTCGTTGGCGTCATCGAGCGATGGTTCGCGGACGGCCGGACCAGCGTAAGGATTAGATCCCAGACCCTGCCGTCACGCTCGCGCCAATGTCGCCAGCTAGGGGATGACAGCCCGCAGTCCACGGAAAATCGGAGGGATCCATGCGACGAGCCCTGGCGCACGTGCTGGCCGCGGTCTGCGTCGCAGCCCTCTCTTGCAACGCGCCCAACGCCGCGGCGCAGCAGGCAGGCGCAGAGCAAGGTGCCACCGATTTCGCCGGCCTCTATCAGCGCTGGCAAGAAACCCAGGATTTCGAGCAGAAGATCGCGATCGGCGAGCAGCTTCTCGCCGCGGAGCCGTCGCTTGCGACATGGCCGCTTGAGAAAAGGCGCGCGAGCAGGTCAAGGCCGCCATCCGGTTGGACCTCGGCGTCGCCTATTTCGCTCGCGCCAAAGGCGATCGCGCCGACGATCAGGAGACGGGCCATTGCCCACCTCGAAGCAGCACTCAACGCGTGGACCCGCGAGGGGGCACCCCAGGACTGGGGCAAGGCCCACAACAACCTGGCCGTCGCCTATATCAATCGCATCCGCGGTGCGCGTGCCGACAACCAGGAGAAGGCCATCGCCCACCTCGAGGCGGCCGCGACGGTCTTTTCGCGCGCGGCCTCCCCGCAGGAGTGGGCGCTGATCCAAAATAACCTCGCCGCGATCTACCTCGGCCGCATACAGCGGAGACCGCGCCGACAACGTCGAGGCTGCGATCAAGTCGCTCGAGCTGGCGCTCGAGGTCTTCACGCGCGAGACTGATCCCCAACGCTGGGCGACGACCCAGCTCAATCTGTCGAGCGCCTATGGAAGCTTGAAGCGCGGCGAGCGCGCCGACAGTGACGAAAAGCGAATTGCGCACCTCGAAGCCGCGCTCAACGTGTTCACGCGCGAGGCCTCTCCCCAGGAATGGGCGTCGACGCAACAGGGCCTTGCCATTGCCTATGTGGACCGCATCGGTGGCGAGTCGTGCCGGCAACCGCGACAAGGCAATCGAGCACTTCGAAGCGGCACTCTCCGTCTTTACGCGCGAGGCCTTTCCCGAGCAACTGGGCCGTGGTCCAGCACAACATGGGTAACGTCTATAAGGGCGTCAAGCAATTGGCAGAAAGCGATCGCGGCCTATGAAGGCGCACTCTCCGTCTTCACCCGCGAGGCGTTTCCGCTCGACCATCTGAGCACGTCGAAGCTCTTGGCCCATGCGAGTCGTCGAGGCCAAGGATCCGCAGAAGGCGGAGCAGGCCTATGCCAGCGCGCGCGAGGCTTTCCTGCTGCTGTTCGGCCAGGGCCTGGACGAGGTCGAAACGCGTGCGCTCGTCAGAGAGGCCGGACCGCTGTTTGCGGATGCCGCGTTCGCAGCCGTGCAACGCGGCGAGACCGAGGCCGCGCTCGAATGGGCCGACGAGGGCAAGGCGCGGCTGTTGGCCGTTTCTCTCAAGCTGCAGAACCTCGATCTTCCACCCGATCAGCGCGGCCGTCTCGATGATCTGCGCGCCGCCATCCGAGCCGCAAAGCAGGCTGTCGATGCCGCTCAGGGCACCGAGCGCGCCGCCGTCGCTCGACAAGCTCATGGCTTTGCGCCAGGAGCTGCTGGCACTCGTCAAGAGTGGCGAACCCGGCGAGGGCAAGCCCGGCGTCTGCGCTCAGCCGGGCGCGCGAGATCGTTGCCGCAGGCGGCGCCATTGCCGTGCCGATCGTCACCAGTTATGGCGGCAAGATCCTGGTGATGGCCAAGGCCCCCGCCGGCAAGGAGATCACTGTCATCGACCTCCCCGAGCTGACCACGGACCGGCTCGTTCAGGTCCTCGTCGGCTCGGGTGATGTCCCGGGAGGCTGGACCGCCGCCTATTTCATCAACTATCTGGATGATACCGAGCGCAACAGGCGCTGGCCGGAATGGACCGGCGCCATCGACAATCTCGGTCCCGAGCTGTGGAGCCTCTTCGGCGCCAAGCTCGACAAGGCGCTGAAAGAGCGCGGCTTGAAATCAGGCACGCGCCTCGTGTGGCTGCCATCGGGCTGGCTCGGCATGTTGCCGCTGGGGCTTGCGCAGGATCCTGCCAGCAAGCGGCGTTTAGCCGACGACTATGTGATCTCCTACGCGCCGAGCATTGAGGCGCTCGCTGCCGCGCACCGCGCCGTCGCCAAGGCGACGCCCGCCACGCTTGCCGTCGTCATCAACCCGACGGGCGATCTGCCAGGCAGCGAAAAAGAAGGTGCGATCGTCGCGTCGCATTTTGCAGCCGATGCGCGCACGGTGCTCCGTGCGGCGGAGCTGCCACGCCCGACGCCGTTCTCGCCGGCCTCAAGGGCAAGACGCACTGGCACTTCGCCTCGCATGGCACCTTCTCATGGACCGACGCGCGCCAGTCCGCCCTGTTCATGTACGGGCCTGCGCGGCTCAGCGTCGGCCGGCTCCTCGATACTGACGGACTGGGCCATCCGCGCCTGGTCGTCCTTTCGGCCTGCGAAACCGGGCCTCTCCGAGATCACCAGCAACCCCGACGAGTTCATCGGCTTGCCCGGCACGTTCACGGCGCTGGGCGCGGCCGGTGTCCTCGGCACCCTTTGGCCCGTCAATGATGCCGCCACCGCACTTCTGATGGCGAAGTTCTACGAGCTCCACATAGGGGCCGGGCTGGCGCCACCCGTAGCGTTGAACCAGGCTCAAGCGTGGCTGCGCCAAGCGACCAGCGACGACCTCAATGCCTATGCCAAAACAGCATCCGGCCAGGGGCGTCTGGAAAGCCGGCACGTCACGGAGATCGCGGAGGAGCTGAGCGCAGAAGGTCATGGCCCGCTCGCGCAACAGCGCGATCGTCAAATGGTTCATGAGAAATGAGCCGGTGCCAGGTACGACGGGATCGATCGAGCAGAAGAAGGTCGCGCGTCCCTACGCTCATCCCTTTTTCTGGGCGGGTTTCATCCTCACCGGATTGTAGCGCCAAGTCTGCGCGCTGCCGGACTGAAATGTCAGGCCGGCGCGCGTTCGCCGTGCGCTTGAAAGTCGTCGAGGGCCGTCTCGTCGGCGCGATGTTCGCCCGCGAACACGAGGTAGATCGCGGGCAGTATGAAGAGCGTGAACAGGGTGCCGATCGCCATGCCGCTGACCAGCATGATGCCGATGCTGTTCCTCGCTTCCGCGCCGGCCCCCGTCACGAAGACGAGCGGCAGGTGACCGAACACCGTCGCCGCCGTCGTCATCAGGATCGGCCGGAGCCGCGTCATCGCCGACTCGCGGATGGCGGCGATCTTTTCCCGTCCCTGCTTTCTGCAGCTCGTTGGCGAAGGCGACGATCAGGATGCCGTTCTTGGCGATGAGGCCGACGAGCGTGATCAAGCCGATCTGGCTGTAGATATTGATGGTCGTGAAGCCGAAGAACGTGAAGACCAGCGCCGCCGAGAGGGCGAGCGGGACGGAGCCGAGCAGCACCACCAAGCGGATCGCGGAAGCTGCCGAACTGCGCCGCCAGCACGAGGTAGATGAGCAGGATCGCGAAGCCGAGCGTGCCGGCGAGCGTCGTGCCTTCCTGCCGGATCTGCCGCGACTCGCCCGCGTAGTCGATCGTGTAGCCGGCGGGCAGGATGCCGCGTCGCCGCCGCTTCGAGCGCGCCCAGCGCCTCGGCCTTGGTGACGCCGGGCTTGACGCCGCCGAAGACGCGGAAGCTGTCGGCCTGCTGGAAGCGCGCCAGCGTGCGCGGCGCCGTATAGGTCTCGAGGGTCGCGAGCGTGGAGATCGGCACCTGTTTTCCGTCGCGCGTGCGGATCTTGTAGTCGAGCAGGCGCGCGGCGGCGGAGCGCGCATCGTTGCCGACCTGCGGGATCACCTTGTAGGCGCGCCCGTCGACGGTGAAGCGGTTCACGTAGTTGCCGGCGAGCAGGATGCCGAGCTGGCGGCCGACATCGGCGAGGTCGAGGCCGAGGTCCGCGACGCGCTCGCGGTGCACCGATGACGCGCACCTGCGGCAGGTCGATCTTGAGATCGGTGTCCGCGAACATGAACTTGGCCGCTGCCGAAGGCGGCACCGACGAGCTGGCCGGCGTAGTCGGCCATCTGCTCCGGCGTTCCCGGACCCTTGAGCACCAGCTCGACATCGTAATTGCCGGCGCCGGGAAGTGGCGGCGGCAGCATCGGGTAGATCTGCAGCTCCTTGATCTGCGAGACGCGCGCCGAAGACCTCGGGCTGGATCTCGTGCGCCGTGCGCTGGCGGTCGTGCCAGTTCTTGAACAGGTAGCCGCCGAAGCCGTTCGAGGGGAAAACGATCTCGAACATGGCCTCGAACTCGGGCAGCGACTTGCCGACCTTGTAGCACCTTGTCCATGTGGCCCGACGGTGTAGGCGAGCGAAGCGTCGGGCGCCGAGTTGATGATGAGGAAGATGAAGCCCTCGTCCTCGACCGGGGCCAGCTCCTTGCCCGAGAACATGTAGAGCGGAACGGCCAGCACGCAGATGAAGGCGCCGAAGGCCAGAATCTGGCGCGCGCACGGGAGCAGCCCGTCGAGGAGCCTGCCATAGCCTGCGGAGAGCCGGTCGAAGACGCGGCCGATGAAGCGTGCGTACGCGGCCTTCGTGCCCGCCCTCCGGCGCCGTGTAGGCGCTCATGATCGGCGACAGCGTCACGGCGACGAATCCCGAAACGATCACGGCGATGGCCAGCGTGAAGGCGAACTCCTTGAACAGCACGCCCGTGAGGCCGGACAGAAAGCCGATCGGCGCATAGACGGCGGCGAGCGTGATCGTCATGGCGACGATCGGGCCGAACAGCTGCCGCGTGCTGATGAGCGCCGCCTGCACGCGTCCCATGCCGTTCGCGCATGTGCCGCGAGACGTTCTCGACCACGACGATGGCGTCATCGACGACAAGCCCGACCGAAAGCACGATGGCGAGCAGCGTCAGCAGGTTGAGCGAGAAGCCCATCGCCATCATCGCCGCCATCGCGCCGATGAGCGAGATCGGGATGGTGACGAGCGGCACCAGCGCGCTGCGCGCCGAGCCGAGGAACAGGAACACGATGAGGCCGACGATGGCCGACCGTCTCGGTGAAGGTGGTCGCGATCTCCTTCAGCGAGTTCTCCATGTAGACCGTGCCGTCGTAGGCGAGGGCGATCTCGGTGCCCTGCGGCAGCAGGGGCTTGATCGTCTCGAGCTCGGCGCGCAGCGCGTAGGCGACGCTGATCTCGTTCGCGCCCGGCAGCGGCCAGACCGAGAGATAGACGGCGTCCTTGCCGTTATGGCGGACGTTGGCGGTTTCCTCCTCGGAGCCGAGCTCGACGCGGCCGATGTCGGAGATGCGGACGATGCGGTCGGCGTCCTCGCGCACGATCAGACGCTCGAACTCCTCGACGCGTGCGCAGGTCCGTGTTGGCGAGCAGATCGACCTGGACCTGATTGCTCTTGGTGCGGCCGACGGCGGCGAGAAAGTTGTTGCGGGTAAGCGCGTCCTGGACGTCGGCCGCGCTGATGCCGAACGCGGCCAAGCCGCTCGGCGTCGAGCCAGATGCGCATGGCCTGCGGCCGGGCGCCCTCGAGACCGACGCGCTGGACGTTGGGTAGCGTGCTGAGACGCGGCTGGATGTTGCGCGAGAGATAATCCGTGAGCTGCGGCGGCGTCATGCTCTCGGACGTGACGCTGACGTAGAAGGTCGCGTACGGGCGATCGGCGCGCTGCACCTCGACCACGGGCGATTCGACCTCTGTGCGGCAGCTCGCTCCTGATCTGGTCGAGCCGGTTGCCGACCTCGGCAAGCGCGACCGTGCTCGGATGATTGAGCTTCAGGCGCGCCGTCACCGTGCTGACGCCCGGGCACGCTGATCGATTCCACGTAGTCGATGCCGCGTGATCGACGAGACGGCGCGCTCGATGGGTGTCGTGACGAAGCCGCGGATGCCTTCAGCGGACGCGCCGACGTAGACCGTCGTGATGATGATCGACGAGCTCTCGATGCGCGGATACTGCTGGACCGGCAGCTGCGTCGCCGCCCTGAGCCCGATGAGCACGAGCGCCAGGTTGACGACGATGGCGATCACCGGGCGCCGGACGAAGATCTCGATCGCACGCATGAAGCGGCTCGCCGGTCGCTAGTTGACTTCGACCTTGCCGCTCGCGGCTTTCGGCGCATCGGCCTGGACGAGGAGCCCGTCGCGCAGCTTGAAGGAGCCGGACGCGGCGATCACCTCGCCCGCGGCGAGACCCTTCTCGATCGCGATCTCGTCGTCCTGGACCGGTCCGGTCTGCACCGTCCGCTGGCGCGCACGCAGCTTGCCGTCCTCCTCGGTGATCACGAACACGTGCTGGCCGCTGGGCGAGCGCCGGATCGGCCGTCAGCGGCACCATGACCATTTCACGCGGCTCCGACGTCACCGCGACGACGTCGACGAACATGCCGGGACGAAGCCTGTCGCCGAGGCCGCTTCGCCACGGCCCGGAATCGCACCGCGCGGCTTGAGCCGTCGACGCTGTCGTCCTCGGCGACGACCTTGGCCGCTGCCGAGCCGCCCGGAATGTCCTGGGCCGGAGAGCGTCACCGTCGTGTCCGTGCCGGATCGACGGCGGCGCTGTCCTGCGGCAGAGAGAAGTCGACATAGGCGTCGGCGTCGACGCCCTGCAGCGTGCCGATGAGCGTGCCGACGTCGAGATAGGCGCCGGGTTGCAGATTGGTGATGCCGATGCGCGCGCGAAACGGCGCCGCGATCCGCTTCTTCTCGATCGCCGACCCCGAGGCTTGTCGCGCGCGCGGTCGCGGCCGCGAAGTCCTCGCGCGACTTGTCGAGCTCCTGCGCCGAGAAGGCCGGGCTGTTGCGCAGGCTTTCGCGCCGGTCGAGCGTCACCTTGGCGAGGCGTGCGTCGGCCTCGGCCGCCGCGAGCGACGCTCGCTCCTGGCGCACGTCGAGCTGCACGAGGAGCTGCCCCGCTTCCACGATGTCGCCGGACGTAAAGCCCATCTCGGCGATCGTGCCGGCGAGCTCGTTGCGGATCTCGAGCTGACGCAGCGCCACGACGGTGCCGATGGCCCGCGTCGACGCCGACCATTCGCCCTTCCGTGCGCGCACGATCGCGACCGCCTCCATCGGCTCCGGAGAGGCCTCGGCCGCCGCCTGCGCGACCTCGAACTCGTTATGCTTGTAAAGGCCGAGCCCGCCGGAAATGCCGGCAACGGCGACGACGACAACCAGCCATGCAAATACGTGCCTAAACATTTTATCCTCGGAGTGACGTCATGTGGACGGAATGTCCGTTGAGCTCGCCTGGAGCCTCTCTAGGGGCCTCGAGTGCAATTGAGGCCGATCTGACATATCGTAACGCCTTGTCGAAAGATCATGACGTCGCCCACGAACTCGGAACTATTGTGGCAAAGTTGCCGCTCTCCGCACGCAGATCGTTGTTTTTTCCGTTAGCCATGTTTGCGCCCAAACGCATGCCTCGTCTCTCGTCCTTATGCTGAATGTTCCGACGCCGCCGGTCGCGATGCCCTCGGATCGAAATCGGGATCGGCCGGCCGCAGGAGCTTTACGGCGAGAAGCGCGGCCACGATCGCAATTACGGCCGAGATGAGCGCGGTCAGCGCAAAGGCCGTCGTGTAGGCCTCGCGGGCTGCAGCGAGCAGCTCGTCGCCCGGCTTCCCCGGAGAGCTGCTCGGCGGCAGCGACGGCGGCGCCAAGCGTATCCCTTACGCCTGTGACGCCTGCGGCCCTCCGGCCAGTACGGCATCGGGCCATGAGGCCTTGGTAGACCGCGGTCACGATGCTGCCGAGAACGGCGATGCCGAGAGCGCCGCCGAACTCGAAGCTCGTCTCCGAGATGGCCGCCGCCGCGCCGGCACGCTCAGGCGGCGCCAGGCTCACGACCTGGTCCGTCGTCAGGGTTCCGACCGGTGCGAGCCCGAGGCAGAAGATGAGCATTCCGGTCATCAGTACGGCGAGCCCATCGTCGGCTTCGATTTGCGTCGAGCACGGCAAAGCCGATCGCCGCGAGCACCAATCCGCCGGCGATGACCGTGGAGGGCCGAAAGCGCGCGCGAGAGCACCGGCGTCAGCATCGAGCCGACGGCGAACACCACGCCGGACGGCGCCGTCCAAAGTCCGGCCTCGAGAGGGCCCATGCCCAGCCACGAGCTGAAGATACTGCGCCATGAAGAGGAACGAGCCGAACGCAATGAAGATCGCGAGGACGTTGATCGCGAGCGCGGCGGCGAAGGCGGGCTTGCGAAGCAGCCCGACCTCGATCAGCGGATCGCTCAAGGTGCGTTGCCGTCGAAGGAATATCGCACCGACGGCGAGGCCGGCGACGATAACCGCCAGCGGCAGCCAGCCTGGCCCGAACTCCGCCAGCCGCTTGATGCCCCAGATCACCGACAGCACGGCGACGATCGATAAGCGCCGCGCTCAAGAGATCGAGCCGGCCTGCATTCGGATCGCGGAACTCCGGCAGCAGTCGCGGCCCGACGGCGAGCAGGAGCAGCATCATCGGCACGTTGAGCAGGAAAACAGAGCCCCACCAGAAATGCGCGAGCAGGAGCCCGCCGAGCACCGGGCCGATGGCGCCTCCAGCCGAGAAGCTCGCGATCCAGACGCCGATCGCAAACGTGCGCTCCCGTGGGATCGAGAAACATGTTCCGGATAAGCGACAGCGTCGATGGTGCGAGCGTCGCGGCCGCAATCCCGAGCAGCGCTCTCGCGCCGATCAGCATCTCGGCACTGGTCGAGAAGGCCGCGAGCACGGAGGCGGCACCGAATGCCGCCGCGCCAATGAGCAGCAGCTTGCGCCGGCCGATCCTGTCGCCGAGCGTGCCCATGGTGATGAGCGAGCCGGCAAGCAGGAACCCGTAGATGTCGACGATCCACAACAGCTGCGAGGCGCTTGGGTTGAGATCCGCCGTGAGGTGCGGGATCGCGAGGTTGAGAACCGTGAGATCCATGGAGTAGAGGATGCACGGCAGCGCCAGCACCGCGAGCCCGATCCACTCGCGCCGCGTCGCCAGCGGATATCCCGATGAGCCCATCTCTCTCATGGGCCCTAATTCCTCCTCTCGCGGCACGCTCGTTACCTCCTGCGTCCGCGCTTCCTACCACTTTCTGTCTTGGTTTGAACCCCGCGCAGGCAGTCCTCGAGAGGATCGAAGCGCGCGGTAATTCGGTGCTCCGACTAGCCTGCTTCGCCGATGATGTAGCGAGCTATCGCGCTGGGCTTCACGCCCTCCTCGCTGCGTGCCCAATCGCGCACCGAAACCCCAGCCTGATGCACGGTGTCAGGGTCGCCCGATACCAGCGGATGCCACCAGGCAAGCCCGCGCCCGTCAGCGATGCGCCTATAGGCGCAGCTCTCCGGCAGCCACTTGAGCTTTCGCACGTTGCCCGTATCAATCACTACGCAGTCCGGCACGCTGGCATGACGGTTCGCGTAATCGCTGCAGCGGCAGCTGCCGACGTCGAGGAGCCGGCAGGCGAGCCGCGTGAGATAGATGTCGGTCGTATCCTCGTCTTCGACCTTGATCAGGCAGCACTGACCGCAGCCGTCGCAGAGAGACTCCCACTCGGCGCGCGACATCTCGTGGAGCCGCTTGACGGCCCAGAAGGGATCGCTGCCTTGCGGTGCCAAATCTTTAGGATTGCCCGTCTCTTCAGAATTGCCCATTGGTAATTCGCAGAATTCCGCTGATGGCGCACGAACGGTAAGGATTAACGAAGCAGGTCGCCGCCGCGCTTGTAGCACGCTGCTGCGTTTCCGTTGGCTTCTGCATCGTGCAAACGACCATCTTGCGCTGAACATGGCCGATGACGTAATCCGGCGTAGTCTCTCCGCCAGCAGTGTACCGCTCACCGTCGTGTGATGAGCAATATGCGTCGGTAACGGCCTTTCCACCGGTGGTTGCCGCGCCCGGCTGGTCGGCGCGGCATTCTCCGGCGTATAGGGACAAAGGCGGCGGATCCAATTGATGCAGAGGTCTCTGACGTGATTTCGCGATGGCTGGGGCTGGGGACGAAATCCGCAGGGCGACCAGGCGCTTCCGTGCCCGAGGGACAGCGGCTCTATGTGATCGGCGATATCCACGGACGCCAGGATCTGCTCGACAGGCTCGCGCGCCAGATCGCGGCCGATGTAGCAGCAGGTTCACCGCAGCCGCTCGGTGTTCTCCTTGGCGACTACATCGATCGCGGGCCCGGCTCCGCTGGCGTCCTCGCCAGGCTCAGTGCCCGCGATTTTCCCGTTCCATTCGTGGCGCTGCGCGGCAACCACGAGCAGATGCTCTTGGATTTCCTCGAGGATGAGCGGGTGCTCGAATCCTGGCGCCATTTCGGCGGGCTCGAGACGCTTCACTCATTCGGTATCGATGTGCAGAAGGCACGGCAGGTAAGCGGCTTCGCCGACGCGCAGCGCCAGCTCAAGGCCGCACTGCCGCCGAAGGTGCTGAGCTTCCTCAACGCGACGGCGAGCAAGTATCAGCTCGGCGATTATTTCTTCTGCCACGCCGGCATTCGGCCGGGCGTGGCGCTCGACGCGCAACGCGACGAGGACCTGCTCTGGATTCGCGAGGAGTTCGTGCAAAGCGCGGCTAACCACGGCAAGGTCGTCGTGCATGGCCACACGCCCGTTGATCGGCCCGACGTCAGAGAGAACCGCATCAACATCGACACCGGCGCCTATGCGACCGGAATGCTGACCTGTCTCGTGCTCGAGCACGACACGCGGCGTTTCATCACGACATGAACGCGGGCAGCGATCTGACGCCTGCCCGCGCTCTGTAAGTCGTGACGAGAGCCTGATATCAGCCGTCGCTGTTGGCGTCGTTTGCTCCGTGCGCGGCGAGGTCGGTCGCGTTCGGTGTGACCGACGAGACGATGCCGTCCGCGAGCGTATAGGCTGCCTCGGGCCACGCGGCGGAGATCTCCGCCGGAACCGTGCCGCTGAGCGAAGGCATCAGGCGGCTGATCATGTTGGCCACGGTCTCGGTCTGTGCCGGTGTTTCGGCGGAGGGCGTCCGATCGTGCGCCATGAGCGTTGCCACGACGACGCCGCTGTCGCCTCGCGCGGTGCGCAGCGCTGCGACGCCGGCTTGCACATCCGCAACTGACCATGCCGCCGGCAGAGCGATCGACGCGGTCGTGATGCGGGCCGCCGTGTCCGATGCCGCGCCTGGCAGCGCCGCGACGCGCATTTGCGTCGGCGCCGTGATCTCGGCCCGCCGTCCGTCGGCGCCGCATTGACGGTTGCCGTAGTAGCCGGCCATCTCGCGGGCCGAGACGCGGATGAGGCTGCTCGAGGTCCTGAGGCCGGAAAGTCGCGCCCTGAGCTCCGGCCCGACCGTGGACAGCCAGTAGTCGGTCGCGGCCGTGAGGCGCCGCCCCGTGCCCGGATCATGCGCGGCATGGAAATCGAACGAGGCCCGCTTGGTGAAGCAGGCGCTTTGGTTCTGCACGAAGGCCCACGCACACGCGCTCTGGCACCGCCCGTCGATGACGAGACCCTTGGCGCGCCCCAGCACCATGGCGGCGGCACCCGTGCCGCCGGGCGATTGCGTGATGCGAATGCCGACGCCCTTGTCGGACGCGCGCTTGAAGGCGTCGTAGTTGAGCTCGCCTTTGAATTCGAGGCTCTTGCCCGATGCCCCGGGCACGCATGGCGCGAGAGCGCCGAGTGCGATGAGGCCGGCCGCGAACGCGCCGCGGCCCAACCGGGGGGCTACCCCGGGCCAGCTATCCGATGTCATGATCCTGCCGCCGTCTCTGTTGTCAAACGGGCGCGTTTTTGAGAGCTGCGCCTCTGTTTGGAACGAGCCTGGCAGAGAGAGATCGAAAGCCGCTTAAGAGGCCCGCCAACGGCGCCTTACTTCGCGTTCCAGATCGGGATTGTTGGACCTAGCGTGAAGAAAGGGTTGAGAGCTGCGCCTGCCCGTTCTTGCTCGAAGCAGCGTGATGTCAGTAGCCGGTCAATTCCAGGTATCCGACCCCGCTGTGAGTGCCTTTGAAGCTGATCGGCCCCTCCCAATAGGGAAAGCTGGTCCCCATCCAGCTCTGGCTGTTCAGCGGTGTGGTCTGGATATCGATCCCGCGGCTCTTGATCTTGAGCGCCCACCGCACGGGAAGCCGCCGCCCGGCGATCTCCTGTTTCTCGAGTGGTTCGATCGACAGCTCCTCGCGGCCGAGCGTCTGTGTCGAACCGTCGGCGCCGATCCACGTGCCGACGGTGTAGGGATCGCCGGCCTCCTGGCGCAACCTGTAGACCATCAGCTTCTCGCCCCTCTCGAAGTGGAGCGCGAGCCAATCCCAGCCGTTTTGATCGGAAGCGAGCGGCTGGCTGCTCCACTCGCGGTCCAACCAGGCGTGGCCCGCGACTTGCGTTTCCTTGCCGTCGAGCGTGATCGCCCCCTCGACCTCGAAGAACGGCTGGCTGAAATAGTAGGAGGCCTGCCCACGCTCCGACTTGACGCTGTAGCCGCCGTCGCCATGCAGCACGATCGCCTTGCTCGTCTTAAGCGTCAATCGGTAGCTGAAGCCGGCGCCGGCTGCCGTCATTTCGAGCTGCGACAGTCCCGTGCCGGCCGAAGGGTCTACGCTGCGCAGCCGCCATGCATCGATCCACGCGTCAAACGGCTCGGCCACAACCCCCGCCTGGCCGACGCCGCCCCGCGCAAATGTCTCGGCGAAGAGATGCCGACCGCTGGTAGTCAGCGCTGCGTGGCCCATCCAGACCTGTTGATTGGCCCAGCCCGTGCGCTCGGGTTCAGGCTGCAACGCCTGGCGGAAGAGCGTCCATTGCACGCCGAAGGCTGCGCCGTTTTGATCTTTGAGGTTTGCGGTGACGTACCACCATTCGATGCGATAGCCGGGATGCGGTCCGAGGTCGGCGGGGAATTGGAGCGGTCGCCCCGGCGTGACTTGCTCATAGTCACTGGCTTCTCGGCCGAGGTCCGCGTAGCCGTGGGCCATTGCTGCCGCAGCGCCAAGGCCTGCCAAAAGCAGCATGGCCGGCAAGCTCATGAACCGCCGCACATGGCCATCAGCGCTCATTGACGAAGACCTTGATCAACTGCGCGGGCGTCGTACGCCCGAGCCGGATGATCGGCGGCAGTGACGCGACCACCGCCGTCAGAAGTGCGAGGCCGAAGAGCTGGGCCCACTGGATGGGGAAGATGTGGAGCGGCAGGCGCCAGCCGAACGCCGCGACATTCACGACCGCGACCAGGCACCATGCAACAGCAAGTCCGACCGGCAGAGCGGCAATCGCCGTGAAGGCGGCAAGAAGAATGATCTTGCCCATCTCGATTTGCGCCAGGCGGCGGCGCGTGATGCCCATCGCCCACACGGGCGCGAGTTGCGCGAGACGCAGATTGCTGAGCGTAAGCAGGCTCGCAAAGAGCGCGATCCCAGCCACGCCGAGCGTGAGCGTGTTGAGCGCGGCAGTGACGGCGAATGTGCGCTCGAAGATGCTTTTCGACATGGCCTTGAGACCAGCCTGATCGACGAGGCGGCTGATGTCGCCTCCGAGATCGGCACGCATAGCCTCGATCAGACCCGCGACCTTCTCTGGCGGAACGCGCAGCGCGTAGTTTGTCCGCCGCACGTCCGGCCAATGCCGGGTCAGTGCATCGACATCGACCCGCACCTGCCCTCTCGGATTGCCGTAGTCCGCATAGATGCCGGCGACCTCGACCGGCCAGATGCCATTCGCCGTGGGAATCTGCAAACGCGAGCCCACGGCAAGGCTCAAGCGACGCGCCGTCTGCTCGCTGATGAGCGCCGCGTTGCCCGCGTGAACGCGATCCCAAGCATCCGGCAAAGCGCTGATCAGCGCCCAGTTCTTGCGGTAGGTCGCGTGGTCGCGTGAACCGTAGACATCGGTCGGCCAGTCCGCGATCCGCGTCTCCGCCCTCCAGACTTGCAGAATGGCGTCGACGTCGCCCCGCGCTTCGAGCCAACGCACGATGTGCCCCGCCTGCTCGTTGCTTTTGGCGTCGAGATAGACCTCGGCGACGAGACGCCGGTCGAGCCAGCTCGCAAACGTCTTGCGGAAGCCCTCGACCATGGTGCCGACGCCGATATTCGCCGCCAGCGCGAGCAGCAGCGCCATCAGCGCCAGCGACAATCCGGAAAGCTGCTGCCGGCTGTCGGCCCAGAACCACTTGGCCAGCGGCCGGTAGGCCCTTCTTTCTCCGAGCCTCAACGCCGTGCTGAGCACGATTGGCAAGCCGAGCGCAGCACCGAGCAAGAGGCCGGCCATCATTGTGAATCCGGCGAGCAGGCCCGACCCAAGAAGGTAAGCCACAAGTGCGACCGCGAGACACGACACGGCGACGATCGCCCTGACGGCGGAGCCACCTCTGCTGCGCGTCTTGCCAGGCGAACGGTTGCGCCGAGGCCAGCAGTGGCAACCGGTACACTTTGAGCAGGCTTCCGCCGGCTGCGCCCAGGGCGCCGAGCACAGCCATGCCGAGACCCGCGAGCCACCAGGTGGCATCGAGCGTCAGAACGCCCGCGACGCGCGCGCCGTAGAGACCTTCGAGGCTGGCTGCCACGTCGGGCAGCAGCGCGGCGGCGATGAGATATCCCGAGATCACACCCACGGCGCCCGCAACGAGCGCCAAGGACAAGAGCTCCGCGAGCAGCATCGCCGGCGAGCATCCGGGACGAGACGCCGAGCGCGCGCATGGTCCGCACCATCCCCAATCGCTGCTCGAAGGCGAGACCGATCGCCGAATGCACGATGAAGAGGCCGACAAAGAACGCGAGAAAGCCGAACGCCGTAAGGTTGAGATGAAAGCTGTCCGTCAGCCGCGCGAGATCGCTCTCCTCGTCGGGTTCTACGAGCCGAAGCTCGTCGCCAGCGATCGCCGTAAGCGATGGCGACGGCAGCGCCAGTGCCGGGGCCGAGCAGCAGGCGCGACAGGCGCCCGCGCGCCTCGAGCACCTCCTGTGCCACGCCGATGTCCACGAGCAGCGTGTCGGGCGCGAGCTCCGGACTTGCAACAAGCGGTGGCAGCGTCTGTCCGCGATCCGTCACGAGCCGGGTGCCGGGCAATGCTTTAAGTTCGTCGAGCGTCTCCCGGCGCAGCAAGCGTCTGCCAGGGCGGTGTCAGAAATTGCGCGAGACCGGCATCGCCCTTGCGCACGGATGAGAAGCCCGCCTGCTCCGGCAGCGTGACCGGCTCGATGCCGATGAGCTGGAACGGCCTCGCGCCGATCCGCACCGTGCCTTCGAGGACCGGCGAGACCTTCCAGCCTGCGCGCCTCAGCGCGATGTAGAGATCCTGCGAGAACGTCGGCCCGTCGTTGCTGATGAGCGTCGCCGTCCGCGGCCCGCCGAAAATCGCGGCCGCGCGGTCATAGCTCGAGCGCGCATGCTGGTTGATCGCCTGCACGCCGCTCCAAAGCGCGGTCGCGACCGCGAGACCGGTCATGACCGTCGCCAATTGCGACGGATGCCATCGCCAGTGGCTGAGCAGCGTCGTCAGGATCCAGTATCGCTGCTTCACGCGATCACTCCTGCCGTGAGCGTGACATGCCGGTCGAGACGGGCGGCGAGCCGCGCGCTGTGCGTGACCATGAGAAAAGCGCATCCCGCCTCGGCGACCAGCCCGAGCGCGAGCTTCAGGACCTCGTCGCCGGTTGCCTCGTCGAGATTGCCCGTTGGCTCGTCGGCAAGCAGAAGACGCGGCCGCCCCGCGAGCGTCCGCCCGATCGCCACCCGCTGCTGCTGCCCGCCCGAGAGCTGCTCCGGATAGCGGTCGATCACGTCGCCAAGGCCGAGGCGCTGCGTCAGCTCTCGCTGCCATGCCGCGTCGAACCGGTCGGCGATCCTCGCCTGGAACGCCAGGTTGTCGGCTACCGTGAGGCTCGGGATGAGATTGAATTGCTGAAAGACGATGCCGAGGCTCTGCCGCCGCAGCGCGGCCCGCTCGCCGTCGGGGAGGCCGGAGATCTCGCGGCCGTCGAGGCGGATCTCGCCGCTGTCCGGCGCATCCAGCAAGGCGATGAGGTGCAGGATGGTGCTCTTTCCGCTTCCGGACTCGCCCATCAAGGCTAGGCTTGATCCGGCCGTCGAGCGCGAGATCGACGCCTCTCAGCACATGCAACAGTCCCTGAGGCGTCGGGTAGCTCTTCCTCAGGCGGGAAACTTCAAGCATCGGGGCAACTATACCGAGAGAATGATCATGGCTCGACCAGGAAGATCGCCTGAGGTGTGGCGCCGAGCCCATTGACGTTCCCAGCTGTACTGCGCTCTCCTGCAATCGGGAAGCTCATGAGAGGTTGCGGACTATGATCCTCGGCATGTCGACATACGCGTTCACGCTGCTGCACGTTGTCATCAGCCTCATCGGCATCGTCACGGGGATCATCGTCCTGTTCGGTATGCTCGGCGCAAAAAAGCTCGACGGGCTGACCGCCATCTTCCTCGCAACCACTGTCCTGACGAGCGTCACGGGGTTTCTCTTTCCCATAGCGCGGATCGGACCGCCCCACATCGTCGGCGCCATATCGCTGGTCGTTCTGGCGATTGCAATCCTGGCTCTCTACGTCTATCGGCTCGAAGGCGCATGGCGCCGGATATATGTCGCTACCGCGGTCCTGTCGCTCTATCTCAACGTCTTTGTCGGCGTCGTGCAGGCGTTCCAGAAGCTCTCCTTCCTTGAGCCCCTCGCGCCGACCCAGTCCGAACCGCCGTTCCTCATCGCGCAAGCCGCCGTCCTTGGCATCTTTGTGCTCCTCGGCGTTCTGGCGAGTAGTCGATTCCGGCCCACAGGAACTCTGGCCGCCTAAAGTGGGCGCGCGGCGTCATTCAGGGGCAACTGGCTTTTCGAAGCACTGATCGACGATCCAGTCGCATCCCGAGTCCGCACACGATACCTGATCCCCGTAGCTCGAGCATTGGGGCACCTCCGGAGACGCCTCTGCGGGCGCTTCCGTCGTGGCGGGCGGAGGCCGGGGCAGGCAGGATTTGAAATAGTCGACCCACTCGCACTCGGCGGTCATCCTGCATGTGACCTCGTCCGCTGGGCAGTGCGGAACAGGCGATGCTGGCGGAGCCACCGTCTGCTCTTGCGGCATCTGAGCGTCCGCACCAGGCTCCTGCACGACACAGATATTGAATGCCGACCACCACACGCAGCCGGGCGTATCTCTGCACGCGAACTCGTCGGCAGGGCACCCTTTCGTTTTGCCTCCGAACGGCGCGTAGACATCGCGACTTTCAGCGGACGGTGCAGCCTCGGCTTGCGGCGCCGTCGTTTGTTCCGGTGGTGCTTCGGGCTCAGCGGCGGCAGGGGACGCCTCGGGCTCGGCCCCCATCGGAGTTGCATCGGGTTCACCCGTCGCGGGCGGTGGCGGAAATTGGGACGCGCCCTGTATCTCCAGTCCCGGTATCGCCAGGCGGGGATCAAGCGAGTACCACGTCCCCGCGCCGGCGATCGCGAGGAGCGCGGCCGCAAGCAGCCATAGCCCCGCCGTTCCGCTCCTCTGCGCCGGACGCGCCGGAGCTTCGTCAAAGAGCCGGAGCTGCTCGAGGCGGGCGCGCGCCGGATCTGACAGCGGACCCCTTGGATATTGTGTCAGGAAGCTCTCGAAATCGGCCGGATCGCGGCTCGCCTCGATCGATTCCCAGCGGTTGATCTCGGGTGCTCCGCGGGCCGTCCTGGCTGCGGCCCACAATCCCGGAACGCCGGCCGTTCTGCGCACGGCGTCCACGAGCGCGAGTGCCTCCGGCGCAGTTGCGTCACCGTTCCAGCCGGTGAGGTCCGTTGTCGGGATTTGGGAGAAAAGATGCGGAGGCGTAACCTGCTCGATCAGGACGGGAACAAGTATCCCGCGCTTAAACCCCGCGCGCGCCTCCGCCTGCACGGTGCTGGAATCGATTGCGGAGATGCTCCACGCAACGACGATGCAGGCCGCGGTACCAGCCCCGCCGGCAGATGCCTCATCCCAAGCGTCATCTCCAGCTTCGCCGGCGCCGGCGCGCGTGTCTCGCCACACCGACCAGCCTTCACGCTCGAGCAGCGCCATGATGGGCGCGATCCGGGCGCGGTCCCACGCATTGTGGCTTACATAGATGTCGGCCATGACCAGGCCCTCCACCGCCGGCCGGACAATGGAACAGGCAACGAATGCGCGACGTGTTGCGCATCGTTGACCGCTGGCGCAGATCCAGCGCAACCGCCGCTTTTCGAGGCTCGCTCCCGCACCCAAGTCGAAGCGAGAATGTCATATCGTGAGCATACGGACAACGGCTCGCGGCGCCCGGGAAATGGGCCCACCACGATTGTGCAGACGCCTATTCGCGAGCTTTCGCCCCTGTTGGCGATGTGCTTAGCTGGTGGCCCTTGGAAAGCGATCGCGTAACCTGAGCAGATGTCATGGTTGCAGTCAGTACGGCTGCGCCTTTGAGTGAAGCGACCCCCGTCGATGCGCGGCCCGTGCGGGTCACCTCGACCGAGACGCTATGGGACCGCGCGCTCGTCTCGCGTGACCAGTGCGCTGCGGAAATGCGCAAGGTGCTCGCAGCCGAGGGCATCGGCTCGCTCGTTGTCCTCTCCCAACATGGAAATTACCCGCCCTGGGCCAAGCTCGAGGCCTGGATCCCGGCAGGACCGGCAGATGCGTCGGTCAGGGAGCGCGTCGAGCTCGATGTCATCGTCGACATCAAGCCATGTCACAAATCTGAGATCGTCCACACCGCCCGCCTCAAAAAGGGCAAGACGAAAATCGCCGCCAACGAACGCCCCGTCTTTTCGCGCGAGGACGTTTCCGAATGGACGGCCTTTGCCGTCGGCCGCGGCCCGAAACCGTCGAGCTACCGCCCGATGCGCGATGCGCTGCTCGCGCTCGTGGGCGGCCTCATCCCGCCTCTCCGGCCGCATCGAAACCCGATTGTGAAATCTTATCGCAGCACCGGCCTCACGCTCCGCCGGTTTCTGATTGGCGGCGGCGTACTCCTCTACATATTGGCGTCCGCCGTCGCCCCCGTCGCGCCGGCCGTTGTTGGCGTCGCCGTCCTCCCCTGGCTCGCGGCGCTTGTTGCCGCGCCCTTCATCATCCGCCGTAGGAGACACATCGACGCCGTCACCAGCCAGCCTCTCATTGCCCCACGCAATCTCGGGCTCGTCGACAGCTGGCAGGCGGTTGTCACGGGACTTGGGTCCGACTGCGCGCACGTGCGCCAGCGCCTCCACCAGCAGATGGCGGCCGCACGACACATAGGGATAAAGTGCCAGTGGGAGACCTACGGCTACCGCACGCCCAACGGCTATGAGGAGCGTGAGCGCCTCGTCATGGTGAAAGGTCAGTCGGTGGTGCAGGCTCATATTTATTCCTTCGGCCCCGACCTCTTCGTCGGCTGGCACGCTTTTCTCAATTGGGCGAAGTGGGACGAGCAGAAGATTCCGACGAGCCGCATTGAGCGCGGCCGCGAGATCAAGTTCCACAGCCTCCGCCCCGGCGTCTACATCCCGAGCTTGTTCGACCTCATCGACCTCAACGCCCTGAGCGATCTCGTCCACCGCCACTTCGAGCGCGAGCTCAAGGCGCGCTTGAAGGAACGCGCGATCGATCAGGAGATCGACTTCGAGATCATCCGCGGCGACCGCGATCTCGCCCTCGACAAGAGCCGCCACGTCAAGGACGGCGACGATGGCACAAGCCGCTGGTCGAGAATCATGAAGGCGGCGAGCCTTTGGCAGCCGGCAAGCCTGACCGAGCAGCGCCAGAGCGCGGCGCCTGAGAAGAGCACGGGCGCGGAAGGGACGGCCGGTGCCGGAATGCGCAAGAAGGGCTGGTTCGGTATTGCTTGGCTCCTGTTCACGATCGCCATTCTCGTCGCCATCGCCCTCCCGCAGTATTTCGAATATGTCCAGCGTGCGAAATATTTGCAGGAGCAGGAGCGCATCCTGCAAGAGCAGGACCGCATGCAGCAGAATTGGCCTGAGAATCAATGATGATGAACCAATGATGATCGAGCGGAGATAGCAGTCACGATGACGGTGGCGGCGGCAAAACTGGTTCCGGAAGGTGCGATCGACGCGCGCCCCATACGCCCTGAGTCTGATGCGACGTTGTGGGACTCGGCCGTCGCACGCCGCGACGAGATCGCGACCGCGATCCGCAGCGTGCTCGCGGCCGAGAACGTCGACGCCCTCGTGCTGACCTCGGCGAGCGGCAACTATCCGCCGTGGGTCACGCTCGAGGCCTGGCTTCCCGTCGACAGTCCGGTGCTGGCCAGCGGGACGGAGTCCGAGCGCGTGCTGCTCGAGTTCGTGATCGACGTGAAGCCTTATGCCGAGCACCGGATCGTGACCACGTCCCGCTTGACGCGCGGAAAAAGAAAGCTCGTCGCGGAGGCCCGCCCGCATTTCCACCTGCGCGACGCGGCGGAATGGGCGCGTCACGCCATCGGCCGCGGGCCGCGTCCGTCGAGCTTCACGCCCGTCGTGGACGCCTTGAAGCGGTTGCTCCATGGCATGCTCCGCATTTTCCCCGCCCCCCATCGCAACCGTATCGATCGCCGCTTCCGAACGCCGCTGCCCGGCTCCGCCGCGGCGCTGTTGGCGCTCGCGGGCCTCTACATGCTTGGTCTCGCCTGGCTCAATGCGTCGAGCCCGCAATTCGATCGCGGAGAGCTGCCTATCATCGCCTTCGCCGGTCTTGGGATCGCCGGCCTCGCTCTCGCGTGGATGCTTCTCCGCCGCCGCAAGCGGGCCGTTTACACGGCGAGCCAGCCCGTCGTGCCTCCACGCGATCTCGGGCTCGTCGATAGCTGGCACGCGGTCGTCGCCGGCCTCGGACGCGATTGGGAGGATGTCAAGCGGCGCCTCGTTGCCAGCCTCGCCGCGGGAAAAAGCATGGGTGCCGAATGCCGCCCCGAGATCTACGGCTACCGCACGCCCAACGGCTATGAGGAACGAGAGCGCCTCGTGATCTCGAAGGGACAGGGCCTGGTTCACTTGCACATCTATCCCTTCGGCGACGACATGTTCGTCGGGTGGCAAGCCTGCCTCAACTGGGCGCGCTGGGCGGAAACGGCTCCCGTTGCAACACGGGTCGCTGACGGGCTCGAGACGCAATTCGTCGAAATCCGTCCCGGCGGCTACATCCCGAACCAATTCGATCTCATCGATTTGAACAGCCTGAGCGAGTTCGTGCACCGCCGCCTCGAGCGGGAGCTCAAGGCGATCCTCAAGGAAAAGGCCATCGACCAGGAGATCGACTTCCAGATCATCCGCGGCGACCGTGATCGCGCGCTCGACAAGAGCCGTCACGGAGAAGGCGCAGGCAAGAAGAAGCCGGGCCGGGCGTGGAGCTATCGCGGCGGCGCATCGGCGCAATGAGCAAGAGCCCGAAGGGCCGGCAGGAGGGAACGTAGGGCATGTACCTGCTCGAGGTCGACCGCGGCGGCGAGCTGTTGGTGCACGGTCTTGTGCGCGCCGAGTGGCCCGTGGCGAGCGCCGCGGCTGACATTCGCACCGGCGTCTGGGCACGCCTCTTCCTGCGCAGCGCGGCCCTGTGGAGCCAGTTGAAGCCGCTCTCGATCGCCGTGCGTGTCGCGGCCGAGCCCGCCCGCGGCGTGACGACCATCCACTCGATCGTCGTGCCGAAGGCGCAGGAGGAACGCCTGCGGCTCGTGCTCGCGGCCTTCCTGCGTACCGACCAGCTGGCGGGTGGGTCGACCGCCGTTCCTCAGCATGGCGAGGAGCTTGCGGGGCGCTTTTTTCACCCAGGAGAAGCGCGCATCGTCCTCGAGCGCGAGCGGCTGCAGACGGGCGACGGCTTGAGGATCGGGCATAACATTCGCCTTGCCGATCACCTCCCGCGCCTGATGCGCGACTGTCTCGAGCTTGGGATTGCCTTCGCCTACGAAGCGCAAGCGGCACCCTGGACGCCGCCGCGCGAGACGCTGAAGGAAGTGCTTGTCAACGCGGGGCGCCTCGAGGAGACGGCCGGCGTGCCGCCGGCGCTCGTGCACGACCAGCGCGGCGCCGCCGAGCGTCTCCGGCAAGCAAGTTTCAATATCGAGGAATCCCTCGCCGCGCCGGGTCCGGATAGGAGAGACGCGCTGGCGCAGACCTTGTCCAATATCCTCTCCTCGACGATCTACGCCTCCTTCGGCGTGGAGCCGAAGCTCGCCGCACCGGGCGACGCCGCCGACGACGCGTTCGCGCTCCACGTTCATTCCCATGTCCTCGACGGCGCCCCGGACGGGCTCGCCTTCGAGGATATCTCCTGCGCCGCGACGGCAGAGGACGTCGATGCCATCGTCTGTTGCCGCGGCCTGGGGCTCGAGCAGGAGGCGGCGCCGGCGGCCCCCGGCGGCGATCCGCTCTCCGCTAGGCTCGCGGATCCGCAACCTTCGGGCGGCGGGGGAAGCGCCGCTATTTTCTCGCGTTCGACCGCCGAGCGTCCCTTCCTGTTCGTCAGCTACGCACGCGCCGACAGCGAGCGCGTCTATCCCATGATCGAGGCGCTGCAGCAGAAAGGCGTGTCGGTGTGGATCGACCGCAGCCTGACGACGGGCAACGATTGGGTGAGCGAGCTCGAGGCGCGCCTCATCAGATGCCGCGCCGTGATGGCCTTCCTCAGCACGTCGTTCGTGGCCTCGAAGCACTGCGGACGCGAGATGCGCGTCGCCGACGCACTCAATCGCTCGATTATCCCGATTGTCTTGCAGGACACTGAGCTTTTCGGCTCGGGCCTCGGCTTCATCCTGAGCAACATCCAGCGCATCGACGCCGCTCGCGACAGCTCCCTCGCAAGCCTGCTCGGCGCGATCGGAACGCTGGCGCCGGAAACGCTCTCCCGCGCGCCTTGACGCGTCCCGCGCTCCGTCGACAAGGCTTGCGCTCCCGCCGCGAGACGGTAAACGGATGCCATGACCACCGAAGATCCGGCGCGCCGCGAGAGCGCATTGCACCCCTGGCACGCGCTCTCGCCGGAAGAGGCAATGCGTCTTGTCGGCTCCAGCGCCGACGGCCTCACCGCGGCGGACGCGGACGAGCGCTTGCGGAAATACGGGGCCAACGCGCTTCCCGCCGCTCCGAGGAAAGGGCCGCTGCTCCGGTTCCTCGCGCAGTTCGCCAACCTGCTGATCTACGTCCTGCTCGCGTCGGCCGCGATCACGGCGATCATGGGTCATGCCGTCGACACCGCGGTTATCCTTGGCGTCGTCATCATCAACGCCATCATCGGCTTCGTGCAGGAAGGCCGGGCGGAACGGTCGATCGAGGCGGTTCGCAGGATGATAGCCCCGCGCGCCTCCGTGATCCGAGCGGGTCGGCGGCTGTCCGTCGGCGCCGCCGAGCTCGTTCCCGGCGACCTGCTTCTGCTCGAGCCGGGCGATCGTGTTGCGGCCGATGTACGCCTCGTCAAATCGCGAAGCCTGCGCGTCGACGAATCGATCCTGACCGGAGAGTCGGTTCCCGCCGAGAAATCGCTCTCGGCAGTCCCGGTCCTTGCGCCGTTGGGCGACCGCACATCGATGGCCTACTCGGGAACTCTCGTTGCGGCGGGGCAGGGAGCCGGCGTCGTTGTCTCGACGGGCACGGATACGGAGCTCGGGCGAATTACTACCCTCCTCGGAAGGGTTGAAAGCCTGACCACGCCACTGATCAAGCAAATGAACGCCTTTGCTCAGCAGATCACGCTCGTGATCCTCGCCTTATCAGCGGCGACTCTAGCTTTTGCAGTCCTCGTTCGCGGCTACGCTGCAGCCGACGCCTTCATGGCCGTGGTCGGCATGGCCGTGGCCGCTATTCCGGAAGGACTGCCGGCCGTCATGACGATCACGCTCGCCGTCGGTGTGCAGCGGATGGCCGCGCGCAATGCGATCGTTCGCGAGCTTCCGGCCGTCGAGACATTGGGATCGGTGACGGTCATCTGCTCCGACAAGACGGGGACACTGACCAAGAACGAGATGACGGTGCGCGCCATCGCAACCGGTAGCGGCATCTATGACCTCGACGGGGTTGGTTATGACACGCGGGGCGCGTTCAGCATCTCCGGAAAAGCCGTCGAAGTCGCAGCCGAGCCTTTGATCGTCGATCTTGCGCGCGCGGCGCTGCTCTGCAGCGACGCCCACCTTCGCCGTGTGATGGGAGAGTGGGTCGTAGAAGGCGACCCCATGGAGGGCGCGCTCGTGTCGCTCGGCGTCAAGGCCGGCCTGGAGCCGGACGGGCTGCGCGGCGAGCTTCCGAGGGCCGACGAGATCCCCTTCGACGCTCAGCACCGCTTCATGGCCACGCTGCACCGCGAGGGAGATCGCCGCGCGATCCTCTACGTGAAGGGCGCGCCCGAGCTCATCCTCGAAGCATGCGATGAGCAGGCAGCCGCAGGCATGCGCGCTCCGCTCGATCGGGCGTATTGGCATCGCGTCGTGAAGGAATTCGCCGCCCGAGGTCAGCGGGTGCTGGCGTTCGCGACAAAGCCCATGCCCGACGGGACGTGCGAGATCGCCTTTGCTGAGGCCGAGCGCGGCTTGGTGCTTCTGGGCCTGGTCGGCCTCATTGATCCTCCGCGCGAGGAAGCCGTCGCCGCAATTTCCGAGTGCCGGTCCGCGGGCATCAGAGTGAAGATGATCACCGGTGATCACGCAGCAACAGCATCCGCCATAGCTGCTCAGCTCGGCCTCGAGTCGCCGGATCTCGTCATAGCTGGCAGCAGCCTCGATGATATGAGCGAGGAGGAGCTGCGAAACGTCGTGCGTCGGGCGAACGTGTTCGCTCGCACGAGCCCGGAGCACAAGTTGCGCCTCGTCGAGGCCATGCAGGCGGCCGGCGAGGTGGTCGCCATGACGGGAGACGGCGTCAACGACGCCCCGTCTCTGAAGCGCGCCGATGTCGGCGTCGCCATGGGCAGGAAGGGCACCGAGGCGGCCAAGGAAGCCAGCAAGATGGTGCTCGCCGACGACAACTTCGCATCCATCGTCGCCGCCGTGCGCGAAGGGCGAACCGTCTACGACAATCTCACCAAGGTCATTCGCTGGACGCTTCCCACGAGCTTTGGCGAGACGCTGACGATCGTTGTGGCCATTTTGCTGGGGCTGACCCTTCCGGTAACACCCGTGCAGATCCTTTGGATCAACATGGTGACGGTCGTCGGCCTCGGCCTGGTGCTCGCCTTCGAGCCGCCGGAGGCCGACGTGATGTCCCGCCCGCCCCGCGCACCCGGCGAGCCGATCCTTTCGCGTGATCTCGTGTGGCAGATCGTGTTCGTGTCCGTCCTGATGGTCATCGGCGCATTCGCCATGTTCGCCTGGGCGGGAAGCCACGGTCTGTCTGTCGAGGCGGCACGCACACTCGTCGTGAACGCCATCGTCGTCATGCAGATCGTCTACCTATTCAGTGTCCGCTATCTGAGGTCAACGGCGCTGACCTTCGAGGGCGCGCTGGGCACCCCTGCCGTGCTCTTCGGCGTGGGCGGCACAATCAGCCTGCAACTCGCATTTACCTACACGCCCTTCATGCAGCGCTTGTTCGACACGCGCGCCGTGTCGCTCGGCGACGGTCTTGCCGTAATCGCGCTCGGAGCCGTGATGTTTGTCGTGGTCGAGGCGGAGAAACGTGTGCGCTCTGCCATTTCAGATCGCACCACAAAGCGATCTTGAGCGCCTTTCGCGCGATCACCAGGTTCGCTGCTCACGCTCTCACTTGACCAATGTGAGTGGAACGGTCGTCAGGTGCAGCACCTTGATCGCGACCGAGCCCAGCAGCAATCCCGCGAGCGACCCCAGACCTCGCGTCCCCATGACGATCAGGTCGCAGCCCTCCTCGCCGGCGACACGCACGATGGTTTCCGCGGGCTCGCCGAGATCGACCCTCTGCTTGAAAGCGATTCCGGCGCGTTTGAGTTTATCGCCCGCCGGACGCAAAGCGCGCTCGCCAAGCTCGTGCAGATGTTGGTCGATGCCTTCCTTCGCCATGCCGTGCGTCTGCCACTCCTCGGGCTTCGGCTGGGCATTGAGCAGGATGAGCTCGAGCGGCGTATGGCCGCCCACGAGATCGATGACGCAGTCGAGCACACGGTCGATGTGATCCGAGCCGTCAACGGCCACGAGGATCTTCCTCACGCGAAGCAACTCCACGAACGATGGTCTAAGCACGTATAGACAATTCTCACGCGCGCCGGCGACGATAGTCACTTGGCGAGCTGCCGAAGGCGGACTTGAAGCGGCGCGCGAAGTGCGAGAGATCCGAGAACCCCCAGCCGTAGGCGATCTCGCCGATCGACTCGCCGTGCCTGGACCGGATCATCGAAGGCGCGACGGCAGCGCTCGAGTCGCCGCTGCGACGATATAGCGCTCGAGTGACGTGTCTTCCGCCGACAGCAAGCGCGTTGGCATAGCGGACACTGATGCCGGCAGCCTCTGCCACCGTCGACGGCTTGAGGTCAGGATCGGCAAGCCTCGCCTCGATCTCGAACTTCAGTCTGTGAAGCGCGGCCGCGCGCGACGACGAGAGCGCGACGACGTTCTGCTCGGTCTCCGAGGAGATCGCGAGCGCCAGGAGATCGAGCGCCTGCTCCGCGAGACCTGCCGCGGCAACGCCGTCGACGGTGTCGAGGCACGAGGGAAGCATCTCGAGAAAGCCCGCGGTCAGGGCGCCGAGAGGTTTGCCGGGATCGAGGGCATGAGCGGTCAAGTCGCTCACGCGATCCGACGCGCACCTCGAGCTTTTGGCGCGGAACCTGGACGATGACCGATCTTATTCTTGTGTGCATGCTGCAATTGAAAGGGCGCCGTGGATCCAGGATGCAGACGTTGCCGCGGAGAACTTTCCCGTACCGGCCGTCCTGGGCCGCCGCTCCTTGCCCGTCGAATCTGGGCGCAGATGAGTAAGTCGTCATTGTCGGAAGACGAGATGTGTTCCGTCGCGCGCACGATTTCGCCCGGGTCGCATTCGTAGGCACGCAACTCCCAGGTCCGCGAGCGCTGCCCAGAGTGACGGAGCCTTGGTACGCGTTGCCATTGCCCGCACGGAACGTATGGCGGGCAAATCCCCTGGTGGCGACCTCGCGCCAATAGGTGAGCCGATCGCGCGGATGAATTTCACTTGTAGAGAAGCGTCTCGCCATGTCCTCGCATGCTCCCTGGCTAACTTCTCAGCTCGAGTCTAGCTACCACGCTGGCCGAGTCGTGAGGATCGTTCGTATGCGAATAGTCTGTTGATGATGACGGACGCGCAGACGGCGAGCGCACTCAACCTCTGCACGAACACTAGCCTGCCCAAGGTCGGCGATCACGCGGACCGCGACGAGCGTTCACGCGTCAGGAAGCCGCGGGGGATTGAACTGCCAGCGCACGAGTCCAAAAGGCGCGGATGCGACTCGACAGGGCATGTGTCTTCCCCATCACAAGGTTTGCGGGGCGCACATGGTAGTGTCGCGGCAAGTCGACGTGCGTATTTGTCTCCGCGGCGTACCGGCGGAAGTGAGGAATGGTGTTTCGAGAGGGAAGCGTAGCGGGACGAAGGCGCCCCGCGTTCTGGCTGGCGGCTGCCTGTGCTGCGGCCCTCTTCGCATATCCGGGCCTCTCCGGCACCGGCCTCGGCCGAAACGCTCAACGAGGCCCTCGCGTCGGCCTACAGCTACAATCCGCGACTTGACGCCGAGCGCGCCCGCTTGCGGGCCACCGACGAGGACGTGGCGCGCGCCATGTCAGGCTTCCGGCCGATCATCACCGGCAATGCCGACATCAGCTACGAGTACTCGAACACGCGTCCCGACAGCGCCGGGCGAGGGCGCGACGCGGCCCAAGGGCTATTCGGTCGATCTTGTCCAGCCGATCTTCAGCGGGCTGCAGACAGTCAATGCCGTGGGCGAAACCGAGGCCAATGCCCGCGCCGGCCGCGAGACGCTGCGCGCCGTCGAGCAGAGCGTGCTGCTCGAGGCGGTAACCGCATACATGGATGTCGTCCGCGATCAGGCGATCGTCCGTCTCCGCGAGAACAACGTCACCGTGCTCACGCGCGAGCTCAAGGCGACGCAGGATCGGTTCGCGGTCGGCGAGGTGACCCGGACCGACGTTGCGCAGGCGCAGGCACGCCGCGCCGGCGCCGTCTCCGCGCTCGACCTCGCGCGCGCCAATCTCAAGACCAGCAGGGCCTCCTACGAGCGCGTTGTCGGCCATGCCCCGGCCGAACTCGGCGCGACGGGAGGCTATGAGGCAAGCCTGCCGAAGTCGCTCGAGGAGGCTGTGGCCCTCGGCACGCATGAAAATCCGAGTGTCGTCGGCGCTCTCTATCTCGAGCAGGCCGCCCGCTACTCGGTCGACCGCATCCGCGGCGAGCTGCTGCCCCAGGTGCAGCTCGAGGCGAGCTACTCCGACCGCTTCGACAGCTCGCGCTTCAACGATGAGACGGAAGCCGCGACCATCACGGGCCGCTTGAGCGTGCCGTTCTATGAGGGCGGCGAGGTCTATGCCCGTGTCCGCCAGGCCAAGCACATTCATGTCAGCCGTCTGCAGGAGATCGAGCAGGCGCGCACCGAGACCGAAGCGGCCATAGCTGCAGCCTGGTCGCAGCTTGCGGCCTCGCGTGCCCAGCAGGAGTCGGATCAGGTGCAGGTCGAGGCGAACCGGACCGCTTTGTCGGGCGTGCGCGCCGAGGAGCAGGTCGGCCAGCGCACGATCCTCGACGTTCTCGACGCCGAGCTCGAGCTTCTCGAACGCGGAGGTTCAGCTCGCCACGACGCGGCGCACCCTGGTCGTCAATGCCTACACGCTGCTCTCGACGATCGGCCGTCTCGACGCCGCCAATCTGGGTGTTACGTCGACCGTCTACGATCCCGTGGCCCACTACGAGGAAGTGCGCCGCAAGCCGTGGGGTGTCTCGATCACGCACGAGGACGGGCACAGCGAGGAGCTATACGTCGAGCCGCCGCAGGCCGAGACGCCAGCGAAGTAGGGTCAGCTGTATTTCGCTGCGAGCTACTGCGCCAGCCGGGGGGCACTCGCGAGCAGCGATCGCAGCATGCCGACGACCCGCGACGCGGGCCCGGCGCGCCCCGCGCACTGCACGCTGATCCGCGCCCCTTCGAAAAGGAGGAACACCTCGTCGGCGAGGCGGTCAGGATCGGTGTAGCGCGCATCGCGGAAGAGCCCCACGAGCCGCTCGCGCTTGCGGCCCTTGTAGTCCTCGATCACATGCCGGGCAGGATGATCCGCCTGCAGCTCGACGGCCGCGTTGGCCAGCGCGCAGCCGCGCTCGTACCGGTTCGTCAGGATATCCTCGACCACGAGCACCCAGCCCTCGAGCTGCCCGTGCGGGTCGTTGGGGTGCGCGCGGGCAAGCTCGGCCCAGATCGCGTCGCCCTTCCGCGGCCAGCAGGCGCAGGTACTCCGCCACCAGCTCGTCCTTCGACTTGAAATGCCGGTAGAGCGTCATTTTGTTTGTTTCGGCGGCCTCGGCGATGGCCTCGACGCCGACCGTATGAATGCCGTGGCGATAAAAGAGGTCGCGCGCGACCGCGAGTATCCGCTCCCGCGGGGGCGGGCGGGACGCCTGATCCGTTTCGGACTTTTTGCCGCTCAGCGGTGTGTTCATTGCATCTTGACTAGGGTGTTACCGGTCAGTACCGTATAGCATAAGCAAGTTACCCGTGTCACGGACACTGTCTCGCATTGCAATAGAAGCCGTTCAATGGCGCAAGCTGGCAAGACGTCTTTCGCAGACACGCAAGGATGTGAGTTGCGACCCGGCCCTCGGCAGGCCGGCACTGAAATAGGTCCAGGCGCTCTTGAGCCAGCCGCGCCCGGACGTCAATCGCCGTACGCCCGGCGACCATGGCGGAAGAGTTGGAGTTCCAATGCCGACAGGCCGCATCGCCTTCACCCTCGCGTCTGGTTGCTGCGTTCGCCTCGGCCCTCGCCGGCTGCGGAGACAGCCAGCCGCAAGCCCAGGGCGCGGCTGCCGCTCCGCCGCCGCCGCAGGTGACCGTCTCGAAGCCGATCAAGAAGCTCGTTGCCGATCATGACGAGTATGTCGGGCGCTTCGTCGCCGTCGACTATGTCGAGGTGCGCGCGCGCGTGTCCGGCTATCTCGACACCATCCACTTCAAGGACGGCGAGATGGTGAGCAAGGGCGAGCCCCTGTTCACGATCGATCGCCGCCCCTTCCAGGCGACGCTCGACCAGGCCAAGGCGGCTCTCTCGCAGGCGCGCGCCAATCTCGCCTTCGCGGAGAGCGACCTGAAGCGCGGCGAGGGCCTCCCGCGCGGCGCCGTCATCACGCAGCAGACGTTCGACCAGCGGGTCCAGGCCGAGCGGGTTGCGAGTGCCTCCGTCGAGGCGCAGGAGGCGGCCGTCCGACAGGCTGAGCTCGACCTCCAGTTCACCGAGCTCACGGCCCCCGTCTCTGGCCGTATCGGCGACCGGCGCGTTTCGCCAGGCAACCTGGTGACCGGCGGCACGAGCGGCAACACCACGCTTGCTGGCGACGATCGCGTCGACCGATCCCATCCGCTTCGAGTTCACCTTCGACGAGGCGTCATACCTTCGCTATCTGCGCGTCGCCGGACGACGGCGCGCGAGGCGACGAAGACGCTGCCGGTCAGGCTGCGGCTCATCGACGAGCCGAGCTTCACCCACACCGGCACGATGGATTTCATCGACAACGTCATCGATCGCTCGTCCGGCACCATTCGCGGCCGCGCCGAGTTCGCCGAATCCCAACGGCACTTTCACGCCCGGCATGTTCGGCCGCATCGAGCTCGCGCCCAAGGCACCGGCCGAAGCGCTCCTCGTGCCCGACACGGCGATCGGCACCGAGCAGGTGCGCAAGTTCGTCCTGAGCGTCGGCGCCGACAACACGGCAACTCCGAAATACGTGACGCTCGGCCCGGTCGTCGACGGCCTGCGCGTGATTACCGCGGGCTTGTCGGCGGACGACGTCGTGATCGTCAACGGCCTGATGCGCGTGCGTCCCGGCATGAAGGTCGCGCCGCAGGAAGCCGCGCCCGCCTCGGCCTCGGCGCAGGATGCCAACGTGAAGACCAACTGAGGCGAGCAGGTCCGCGATGCGCATCTCGCACTTCTTCATCGATCGCCCGATCTTTGCCGCGGTCATCTCCGTCGTCTTCGTGATCCTGGGCGTGGTCTCCGTCGGCCGCCTGCCGGTTGCCCAGTATCCCGACATTGCGCCGCCCACGATCAACGTCACCGGCCAATATCCCGGGTGCCAGCGCCGAGGTCGTGGCCTCGACCGTCGTTGCTCCCCTCGAGCAGCAGGTCAACGGCGTCGAGCACATGCTCTTCATCTCGTCGAACTCGACGGGAGACGGCCGCTTTTCGATTGCCGTGACGTTCGACCTCGGCACCAATCTCGACACGGCTCAGGTGCAGGTCCAGAACCGCGTCGCGATCGCCCTGCCGCGCCTGCCCGCCGACGTGCGCAACATCGGCGTCACCGTCGCCAAGGCCTCGCCCGACCTGATGATGGTCGTGCACCTGTATTCGCCCGACAAGTCGCGCGACACGCTCTTCATCTCGAACTACGTCAACATCCGGATCACCGATGTTCTGAGCCGCATCGAGGGCGTCGGTTCGATCAACGTCTTCGGCGGGCGCGACTATTCCATGCGCGTCTGGCTCGACCCGGATCGGCTCCAGGCGCTGAGCCTCACGGCGGGCGACGTCACCGCCGCCCTCCAGCGCCAGAACGTTCAGGTCGCGGCGGGCGTGCTCAATCAGCCCCCGATCGGCGATCCGGGAGCGTTTCAGATCGCTGTCCAGACGCTCGGCCGCCTCGCGGATCCGGACGGAGTTCGCCAATATCGTCGTCAAGCAGGGCAACAACGCCGTCGTGCGGCTCGAAGGATGTGGCGCGCGTCGAGCTCGCCGCGCTCGACTATGGCGTGAATTCCTACCTCGATCGCGATCCCGCCGTCGGCCTCGGCATCTTCCAGCTTCCCGGAACGAACGCCATTGCCGCCGCGAAGTCGATCAAGGCGACGATGGAGGAACTCTCGAAGAGCTTCCCGGCTGGGCTCGCCTACACCATCATCTACAACCCGACCGACTTCATTCAGCAGTCCGTCGACGCCGTCGTCGACAACGATTCTCGAGGCGGTCGTGCTCGTCGTCCTCGTCGTCGTGCTGTTCCTGCAGACATGGCGCGCCGCCATCATTCCCATCGTCGCCATTCCCGTGTCGCTCATCGGCACATTCTTCTTCATGGCGATGTTCGGGTTCTCGCTGAACAACCTGTCCCTCTTCGGTCTCGTGCTCGCGATCGGCATCGTCGTCGACGACGCGATCGTCGTCGTCGAGAACGTCGAGCGCAACATGGCCGCCGGCCTGAGCCCGCGCGAGGCCTCCTACAAGACGATGGACGAGGTCGGCACGGCCCTCGTCGCCATCGCCCTCGTTCTGACGGCGGTGTTCGTGCCTTCGGCCTTCATCACCGGCATCTCGGGACAATTCTACCGCCAGTTCGCGCTCACCATCGCTGGCGCCACGATCATCTCGTTGATTGTGTCGCTGACGCTATCACCCGCGCTCTGCGCACTACTCTTGAAGCCGCATGAGAAGCATCGCAAGCCGGGCCTCCTGATGCGCCCGGTTCATGCGTTTTTCCGTGCCTTCAACTGGAGCTTCGAGAAGCTCTCGACGGGATACGGCTGGCTTGTCGGCCGCACGGTGCGCCTCGCGGCCGTGATGCTCGTCATCTATGCCGGCGTCATCGCCTTTGGCATGAATGAGTTCCGCAAGACGCCGATCGGCTTCATCCCGCAGCTCGACGCGGGCTATCTGATCACTGTCACGCAGCTCCCGCCGGCTTCTGCGCTCTCGCGCACGGATGAAGTGAACCGGCGCGCCGTCGAGCTTGCCCTCACGGTTCCGGGCGTTTCCCACGCCGTCAACTTCGTGGGCTTCTCGGGCGCTACCCGCACCAATGCCTCGAACTCCGGCGCGATCTTCATCGTCCTCGAGCCCTTCGATGTGCGCGCGAAAGACCCGAAGAAGTCTGCGGCCGCCATTCAGGCGGCGCTGCTCGCCAAGTTCGCCACCATTCAGGACGGGCTGCTGCTCGTCGTGGCCCCGCCTCCCGTGCGTGGCATCGGCAGCGCCGGCGGCTTCCGCATGATGGTCCAGGATCGCGGCGGCAACGGTTCCGCGGCGCTGCAGGGGGCCGTGGGTGCGATGATGGCCAAGGCGGCCCAGACGCCGGGCGTGAAGCAGGTCTTCTCCCTCTTCGAGACCTCGACGCCGCAGCTCTATCTCGACATCGACCGCACCAAGGCGCAGATGCTGGGCGTCAACATCTCGGACGTGTTCACGTCGCTGCAGACGTATCTCGGCTCGGCCTACGTCAATGACTTCAATCTGCTGGGGCGCACGTTCCGCGTCACCGCCCAGGCGGAAGGCGCCTACCGGCTCGACAACAAGGACGTGCTGAAGATCCGCGTGCGCAACGCGAGCGGCGATACGGTCCCCCTGGGTTCATTCACGACAGTGCGCGACATCTCGGGCCCCGCGCGCGTCCCGCGCTACAATCTCTATCCGGCTGCCGAGCTCGACGGCTCCGCGGCGCCCGGCTATTCGCAGGGCCAGGCCCTCGACATCATGCAGAAGCTCGCTGCCGAGACCTTGCCGCCTGGATTCGCCTTCGAGTGGACGGATCTCGCCTTTCAGCAGATCAGGGCCGGCGACACGGCCATTTTCGCCTTCGCCCTGGGCGTCGCCTTCGTGTTCCTGGTGCTCGCCGCGCAGTTTGAGAGCCTTATGCTCCCGCTCGCCGTCATTCTCATCGTCCCGATGAGCCTCATCGCTTCGATCACCGGCGTCGTCCTGCGCGGCCAGGACAACAACATCCTGACTCAGGTCGGCTTCATCGTCTTGATCGGCCTCGCCGCCAAGAACGCCATTCTGATCGTCGAGTTTGCCGACCAGCTCCAGGACCCAGGGGCGCGACCGCTTCGCCGCCGCGACCGAGGCGGCGCGCCTGCGCATGCGCCCCATCATCATGACGTCGCTCGCCTTCATTCTCGGCGTCGTGCCGCTCGTCTGGGCGGTGGGCGCCGGCGCGGAGCTGCGCCAGGCGCTGGGGACGGCGGTCTTCGCCGGCATGATCGGCGTCACCGTATTCGGCCTGATCTTCACGCCCATTTTCTATGTCGTCTGCGGCTGGCTTGCGTCTCAGGTGCAACGTCTGCGCCGGACACCCGCCTCAGTGTCATCGCCCGCCGAGTGAGCACCTCTGCCGGCTCTTTCTCCGACCGAGAATATCTGTGCTGTTCGCGACACACGCCGAGCGTTCCGCGCGTGCGATGGATGAGACGCGTGTCCACCGGCTCTTGACGGCAAGGCTCCTCACGCAATCCAAATACAGTCAGGCGTCTCGCCCTTCTACGTCTGCTGTCGATCCTGCGGCAGAAAAACCAAAGTCCATCTTCACAGTGGGGGGCCGAGGCCCCCCACTGTGCGTAAGGTACGAGGGGCGAGATGCCTTCATCGGTCGATGCACAAGCGACGGATGCGACCCTCCGACTGCGAGGCGTGCCGCTTCAGACGTCTCAGGATGTCGCCGCCTATTTCGGCGTCTCCCATTCCAATCTGATCTGGACGCTCTATCGCGCGCCCGATGACGCTCGCTACCGCCACTTCGAGATCCCGAAGCGTTCCGGTGGCATGCGTCCCATCCACGCGCCGATCGGGCTTCTGCGCGAGCTCCAGGACAAACTGCACCTGGACCTAAAGGCACTCTACCGGGCGCACCCTCACGCGCACGGTTTCATCGACGGCCGCAGCGTCGCCACCAATGCCGCCGATCACACCGGCAAGCGCTGGGTGCTCAATATCGATCTCGAGGATTTTTTCCCGACCATAAACTTCGGCCGTGTGCGCGGGCTGTTCTTGAAGCCTCCATTCGAGATGGGGGCGGCTGCGGCCGCCGTGTGCGCCCAGATCGCGACCTACCGCAACGGTCTGCCGCAGGGCGCGCCGACGTCGCCCGTCCTGTCTAACTTCATCGCCGCAACGCTCGATCGTCATCTCCTGCGGCTCGCGCGCTCGAACAAGCTCGTCTACTCGCGCTATGCCGACGACATCACGCTCTCGACGTCGCTCCAGCAGTTTCCTCCCGCGATCGCCATCCGCGAGCAGATCGCGGGCGGGGGCTACAAGATCCTGGCCGGCGATGCGCTCGAGCAGGCCATCAAGGCCGCAGGCTTCTCGATAAACGCCAAGAAAGTCCGCATCCAGGGCCATGGCGTGCAGCAGTCCGTGACGGGGCTCTGCGTCAACACCCGCGTCAACGTCGAGCGCGCGCGCATCCGCAAGATCCGCGCCATGCTCCACGCCTGGAAGAAATTCGGCCTCGAGGCAGCCGGCAACGAGCACTTCGACAAAGTATCGCGGCGCCGAAGGGCGGCAGGCCGGGCAATCTCGCGTCGGCGTTCCGCAATATCGTCTATGGGCATCTCTCGTTCGTGAAGATGGTGCGCGGTCCGGAGGACCCGGTCTTCCTGAACTTGTGCGCCAAGGTGCTCGAGCTCGATCCCAACCCGTCGAAGTTCATCCGCCAGATGATCTTCGGCGCCGACGACTACGAGATCTTCATCAGCCACGCGAGCGAGGACAAAGCCGAGATTGCGCGCCCCATCTTCGAGGCCTGCCAGCGCGCCGCCTTGAAGGCGTTTCTCGACGAGAAGCACATCGGCTGGGGCGACACCTTCACCACCAAGATCAATACGGCGCTCGGCGCCTCGCGCACCGTTCTGGCGGTGATCACGAGCAACTCCGTGACCAAGGAATGGCCGCTGCTCGAGATCAACACCGCGCTGGCTCTCGAGGCCTCGGGCAGCAAGCGCGTCATTCCCCTCGTCGTCGGCACGCCGGATCTGTCGAAGCTTCCCGCTCATCCGCACCAAGAAATGGCTGACGTGGGACGGCGACCCCGAGAAGGTGGCCGCCGAGCTGAAGCGGCTCATGAAGGGAGCCGACATCTCGGCGCCTGAAGCAGCAAAGCCGAGTGTGCCGATCGTTCCGAGGGCGGAGCCAGTCGCCACCAAGCAGGCAGAAGTGCCACCCGCGACCATGCCTTCACCCGGCGACCCTGAAGAAGCCGGATGGCTGTCGCGACTTTGGTCGCGCAACTGGTCGCGATGATGTGAAATTCTCCGCGCCGCCTCGTCTACTCACCCGAGCGCGACCTGACCCAGCATCCCACATAGCCGGCTGCTCGCAGACGCTTGCAGAGGTCCTTGGCCTCGCTCCGCGGAACCGGAGGAATGAGCGACAGCCGGTGCCAGGTCGTGCCGTCTTGCGTCTGTATGGCCTCGATCTCCGCCTCCGTCGCGCCGAGAATGTCCGGGAAAGCGCTCCTTCAGCTTGACGAACGCCTGCCGTGCAGCCGAGGGATCCTGATGCGTCGCGAGAACGGCCACCGACGGCGCATCGGGGTTGAGGCGTCGAGCCCTCTGTCTGATTGGGGCGAGCGGCGGCGAGACAGTGATCGTTGCCGGCTGCACGGCGGCTGGCGCTATCGCAATGCGTTGCGTCTCTTCCCAGCCGCGTTGCTGACCGCTCCGGTGCGGCGGTCGCGAGTTCGTCTGATCGCCAGGTTAGCGTCGAGCCTGTCGCCGCGCTTCGCCACGTCTTCGGAGTGCTGCAGGATGCCCGGAGAGTTCGCCTTGCATCAGGCGATTGACGGTGGTTGTCAGCAGAGCCGAGACGATGCAGATCGCCATGGGCAAAATTCCCCACCGCGCCGCCGGCGAAAAATGCGGCCAGCGTGCCGTGCCTGTCGTGCCGGCACTGCCGTTGGAGGCGAGCGCACGATCCAGAAACGGCGCCGTCCCGGCGGCATGCGCATCGTACGCCGCGTGCTGGTTGCGAACGTCGTAGGCCGGGGACAGGTATCTGATGCGGCTGCTCCCAGTTCGCGCACCGCGGGAAGCGCATCGTCGGAGCTGCTGCGCCGTCGTAGTGCGTCAGCGAGCTGAGGCCTCGCCGTCGACCATCCGCTATGGCTGCGGCCTCGAGCGGTGTCCGCTGCCGCTGCTCCAGATAGTTGGTGATCGGCCGTGACGAGATGGTCTCGAGGCGATCCATCAGGCGCATCATCCGCCGTTGCAGATCGAGCATGCGCGAGAGCGACGTGAGATCGGCGGCGCCGCCGATCGGAGGCCCGGCCATTTCGTAGGCGAGATCGCGCTGGATGTCCGTGATCTCGGCGACGACGGCATCGAGCTCGGCTGCAACGCCGTGCGGCGCATCGCGCGCCGCGTCGAGCACGGCGACCAGGCGGCGCGCCACGGCGACGGAGAGCTCCTGCAGATGATAGCGCAACTGCCCGGCGCTGAGATCGCGGCTCGTCATGACGATCACCGCATCTCGACGTCTGGATCAGGTCCCGGGCTGCGCGCTCGAGCTATCCAGGCTGGCATTCTGGAAACATCCCCCGCAACATCCCCTCTGCACACCCTTGGATCCCTCTTTACATTGGAAATTGATCTGCGGCGCGGTTTCGCCCTCGCCCGCAATTGCGATCCCGTCCGCAATCTTCTTGGTGAAGCAACGCATTCCCTGTCCCGGTCTATTGAGCTCGATGGCCGTCAGTATGATTTGCGGCCGGCAATTCTTGTTCTCGATCAGATAGCTTGCCGGAGATGTCCTCGTGACGACGAGACAATCCTCGTCCTCGGCGGGCTGGTCCGGCGAGTCCCGCCTGCACGGCATATCTCTTGAGATAGTCGAATTCGTCGGCTGCGGCCGCAGGCTTGCTCGGTGTCGCATGCGGCCGTGATGATCGGCTGAGCCGCGTTCCTTGCTTGCGCGTCTGGAGCTTGCGCTTTCTCCTTGATCGGTGCCCAAGCAGTGCGGGCACCATCTTCGGTCCGGCTTTGCCGCCCTCTCACGTGGCTGTGGAGCTTCCGCGGCTCGGCTGACTTGTGGAGCTGGCTTTGCCTCTGCAGCCGCCTTTTTGGCCGCAGTCTTCTCGACGGCGGCTTTCTGACGCAGCGGGCATGCGCACGCTTGTCTTCCACGGCTCTTCGGCATCGGCCACGACGACCTGCGCGGCACAGAATTTCACCCGGTCGAGCAACAGCCCCGAGCGGATGATCAGGCTGTCGACGCGCGCCTTCTCGTTGCCGCCGACAGCGGCGCAGGTTTCGTGCACGCTCCCGAGCTTCGCTCTGAACTCCGCGACCCGCGCCAGCGACGACGTGCACCATGTATTGTCGAGACCGAGGAGAGTCGGCGTTGGCTCGAGGCGCTGCAGCTGGACATCTCTCTGCGCGACCCAATCGCCATAGGCGCGCGTGCAGGCGTTGGTCGCCGATTGCGCGAGTGCCGATCCGGATGAGGCGGCGGCCGCGACGCCGATCCACGCTGCGAGTGCAAGACTGTTGGGAGACTGGCGAAGCTGCGGCGCACGAGACCTTGCTGCCGCTCATCGCGACAGGTGGCCGAAGCCATCACGCAGCACTGATCTCTGTCGTGACGCAGAAGCAACGTACAAGGCACACCACCCGCTAGGTCAGCCCCGTTTGAGCGCGACACGGTTCAAAAAGTAGGCACGCTTGTCAACGCGATAGGGCTCGCGCGGCCCCCATCGCGCCGAACGTTGTTGTGCATAACGACGTTTCGATGCATCTGCGTCGCAGAGCTGTTGCAGAGGAGCAGCTATTGCTCAGTGTGCGTGCAACGTGCCTTCGTGGTTCAAGCCGTCCATCCAGACTTTGTCGAAGGGATGAAGGGCGACGGATTGCACGCGCTGGCGCTTCAACCTTCGAGCAGTTTCTTCGCCGCCTTGTCGGGCGTGAGACGGCCCGACAGCACCTCGTCGGCAAGAGCCTCGATGGTTCGTCCCGCGCCTTCCTTGACGCGATGCGCGACGATGTCGGCCGCAGCGCGCGCAATGAGATAGCGGGCGCGGCGTCGCCGGCGTGAGAGGGCGCCCGCCGGCGCCCTCCTTGCGCCGATGTCGTCGACGGTCGTGACGAGCTCCGGCACGCCCTCGCCTGTGGTCGCCGTCGTCTTGAGCACCGGCACCTTGACGCGCATCGACGCGGATGGAGAGCGCGCCGATCAGCTGCTGCAGCGTCATCTCGGCGCCTTCGCGATCGCCCTTGTTGACGACCAGCACGTCGGCGATCTCGAGCAGGCCCGATTTCATGGCCTGTATGTCGTCGCCGAGGCCCGGCGCCGTGATGACGACGCGCACGTCCGCCACTTCCGCGACATCCATCTCGCTCTGCCCCGTGCCGACGGTCTCGAGCAGCACGAGGTCGAAGCCCGCCGCATCGAGCGCGTCGATGACGCGCACCGCCGCCGGCGACAGGCCGCCGAGGTAGCCGCGGCTCGCGAGCGAGCGCACGAACACGCCGTCGTCGTCGAGCGCCGCCGTCATGCGGATGCGGTCGCCGAGGATGGCGCCGCCCGAGATCGGGCTCGACGGATCGACGGCGATGACGCCGACGGTGCGGCCCGCTGCGCGCGCATGGCCGAATGACGGCATTGACCAGCGTCGACTTGCCGGCGCCGGGCGGCCCGGTGAACCCGACGACGAGCGCGTGCCCGAGATGCGGCTGGAAGGCTTCGAGCAGAGCCGGGGCCGACTGCGAGAGCTTCTCGAGCTCGGTGACCGCGGCCGCGATGGCGCGCCGCTCGCCGCGGCGCATGCGCGCCACGAGATCGGGGATCTCCTTCGCGCTCAAGTTCGATCGCGGCGCCGGCACCGGCTCGGATTTCGTCTTTTCGTCCATGGATCGGCTGATACGCGTTAGGAGTCGCCTCTGCAACCCCGCGTCGCGCACTCTCCCCATGCTTGAGGGAGATGAGCATGCTCAACCTCAAGAGGTCTAGAACCACAATCCGGGCCAGCGGTAGCGGGGCCGCATGTCGCCCGGACCATAGCCGACCAGCGAGACCATCGGCTGCTCGACGATGACGATCGGCTCGAGCTGCGGCCGTCCGTTGAGGGAGACGAGGCGATCGACCCGGTCCTTCGTGTCCGGGTGCGATCTGAGCAGCGACGGCTGCGGCACGCGCCGGGTCGGCACCGGGAACATGAGATCCTCCCAGAAGCGCCCCGTGTAGGTCTCGAGCCGCCGCAAGGCCGAGGCGAGCCCCAGTGGATCGCCGGTAAGCGCCGCCGCCTCGAGATCGGCATCGAACTCGCGGGTTCGCGAGAGGCCGAGCTGCAGGAGGCTCGAGAGCGCCGGCGTCAGATAGAGAAGCAGGATCGCCCACCACGAGATGATCTCCTCGCCCGAGAGCGCCGCGAAGACGTTGAAGACGGCGAGCGCCGAGCGCGACGTAGGACAGGAGCTGCAGAAAGCGCGTCACGACGTCGGCGAGCCCCATGACCCACAGGTCGTTGTTGCGGATGTGGCTCATCTCGTGGGCGAGCACGCCGCGAGATTTCCCTGAGCGTGAGCCGCCTGAGGAGGCCTTCGGTCACGGCAATGGCGGAATGCTCCGGCGACCCGGTCGCAAAGGCGTTGAGCGTCATGCTCGGAATGACGTAAAGCGCCGGCCGCCGTTTGAGCTCGGCGCGGTAGGCCAGCACGTCGACCAGGCTCGAAAGCTGGCTGTCGTCCCGCGGCACGAGGGTGGCCCGATAGAGCCGCATGACGGCCTCGGGCGGGACGCGCGGAGCCAGCGAGAACAAGGCTGCCAGCGTCAGCGCCGTCATGACGACGCCAGCAGGCCCCCAGACGATGGCCGCTGCAAGCGCCAGGACGCACCCGATACCCGACCAGGAGCGCCGCCGACTGGAAAAGGTTGCGCCGCCGATGCGCATCCTGAGCCTTTTTGTCGAGGAAAGGGGCCATCCTGGGTCCTCCGCCCGATACCTCTAAGCCATTCTGCGCTGCTGCATTCTATAAGGCAAGAGCGACTCGCGTTCAAAAAAGCTGCGGCCGAAAAAGCGACTTTCCTAAGGACGAGATGCGCTGTGAACGCGCCGCCGCAGCATTCGCGCAAGGATCGTTCGCGTCGTGCGAATAGGGAGGTTCAAGCCGGCGAGAAACGCGAGCCGTTTCAGGTGTTGACCGCGATTCTGCAAATGTATATAGGTTCGCCACTCTCACGGTAGGTGGTAGGCCGCCTTTCGCGCTTTCGATGGCGCTTTGGCCTAAACGCTGCCGTCCCAAAGCAGAGGACATTTCTGGGCCAAGATCGCTGGTTCGCAAAAGAATGCGGGCCGGATGATCCTCTGGTTTTTCCTGCCAGGCTTCCGGGGCACCGGAGCTCGGCAGTTTCGGTTTGGTGCATGCGCTTCTGCCGCCGAGGCCCGATTGGAGCCTGGGAGACGGCCGGAAGCAAGAGAGCACAAAGAAGAGGCAGGCGGATGCCGACGATACAGCAGCTGATCCGGAAACCCCGGGTCCCGAAGATCTACCGCGAGAAGTCGCGCCACATGGAAGCCTGCCCGCAGAAGCGCGGCGTGTGCACGCGCGTCTACACGACGACGCCGAAGAAGCCGAACTCGGCACTGCGCAAGGTCGCCAAGATCCGCCTCACCAACGGCTTCGAGGTCATCGGCTACATCCCGGGCGAGGGCCACAATCTGCAGGAGCACTCGGTGGTGCTCATCCGCGGCGGCCGCGTCAAGGATCTCCCCGGCGTTCGCTATCACATCGTGCGCGGCGTGCTCGACACCCAGGGTGTCGCCGACCGCAAGCAGCGCCGCTCGAAGTACGGCGCCAAGAGGCCGAAGTAACTGCACTTGAGGGCTCGTTCCGAGCGGCGATGCTCGGGGCGGGCTAGTTTTGATCGGAAACGTAAGCGAAGGACCGAAAGAGCATGTCCCGTCGTCACAGCGCTGAGAAGCGTGAGGTCAATCCGGACCCGAAGTATTCCGACCTCGTGATCACCAAGTTCATGAACGCGGTGATGAAGCAGGGGAAGAAGTCGGTCGCCGAGCGCATCGTCTATGGCGCGCTCGAGCGCATGGAGACGAAGGGCAAGTCGGACCCCGTCGCCATGTTCCATTCGGCGCTCGACAACGTGATGCCGGCCGTCGAGGTCCGCTCGCGGCGCGTCGGCGGCGCCACCTACCAGGTGCCGGTCGAAGTTCGCAACGAGCGCCGTCAGGCTCTCGCCATCCGCTGGATCATCGCCGCCGCGCGAGCCCGGAACGAGAACACCATGGTCGAGCGTCTTTCAGGAGAGCTGCTCGACGCTGCCAACAACCGCGGAACAGCGGTGAAGAAGCGCGAGGACACGCACAAGATGGCCGACGCCAACCGCGCCTTCTCGCATTACCGCTGGTAAATAGCGCGGTTGCCGTGTGGGCAACCGAAGCGCAGACGTGGGCAACTGAAGCGAAAGTGAATCTGAGGCAAGCTCATGCCCCGCCAATACCCCATCGAGGACTACCGCAACTTCGGCATCATGGCCCACATTGATGCCGGCAAGACGACGACGACCGAGCGGGTCCTCTATTACACCGGCAAGTCCTACAAGATCGGCGAAGTGCACGACGGCGCCGCGACGATGGACTTCATGGAGCAGGAGGCCGAGCGCGGCATTACGATCACCTCCGCCGCGACGACCTGCTTCTGGCCGGGCCGCGACGGCAAGAAGCGCCGCCTGAACATCATCGATACGCCTGGCCACGTCGACTTCACGATCGAGGTCGAGCGCTCGCTGCGCGTGCTCGACGGCGCCGTGTGCGTGCTCGACTAGCAACCAGGGCGTCGAGCCGCAGACCGAGACCGTCTGGCGCCAGGGCGACAAGTACGGCGTGCCGCGCATCATCTTCTCCAACAAGATGGATAAGACCGGCGCCGACTTCTACATGTGCCTCGCCGACATCAAGGAGAAGCTCGGCGCCAAGGCCGTGCCGCTGCAGCTTCCGATCGGCGCCGAGGCGAATTTCAAGGGCGTCGTCGACCTCATCCGCATGAAGGCCATCACCTGGGACGGCGACGGCAAGGACGCCAAGATGGTCGAGGGCGAGATCCCTGCCGATCTCGCCGACAAGGCCGCCGAGTTCCGCGCCTCCATGATCGAGGCCGCCGTCGAGATGGACGACACCGCGCTCGAAGCCTTCCTCGAAGGCAAGGAGCCCGACGAGGAGACGCTGCGCAAGCTCATCCGCAAGGCGACCGTCACGCGCGCCTTCTATCCGATGATGTGCGGCTCGGCCTTCAAGAACAAGGGCGTGCAGCCGCTCCTCGACGCCGTCGTCGACTTCCTTCCCTGTCGCCGCTCGACCGCGAGGCCTACAAGGGCATCGATCCGAAGACCGGCGGCGAAGCGATCCGCAGGCCCTCCGACACCGATCCGCTCGCCATGATCGCCTTCAAGATCATGAGCTTCGAGCACGTCGGCTCGATCACCTTCTGCCGCATCTACTCGGGCAAGCTCGAGCAGGGCATGGCGCTCGCCAACACCACGCGCGACAAGAAAGAGCGCGCCGGGCGCATGTACCTGATGCATGCCGCCGATCGCGAGGAGATCAAGGAAGCCTACGCCGGCGACATCGTCGCGCTGCAGGGCTTGAAGGACACGCGCACGGGCGAGACGCTCTGCGATCCGGCTAAGCCCGTGATCCTCGAGAAGATGGAGTTCCCGGAACCCGTCATCAACATGAAGATCGAGCCCAAGACCAAGGCCGATCAGGAGAAGATGGCGATCGCGCTCAACACGCTGGCGCTCGAGGATCCCTCGTTCCGCGTCTCCGTCGATCAGGAATCGGGCGAGACCATTCTCAAGGGCATGGGCGAGCTTCATCTCGACATCAAGGTCGACATCCTGAAGCGCACCTACGGCGTCGAGGCCAACGTCGGCCAGCCGCAGGTCGCCTATCGCGAGACCCTGGCCCGGCCTGCCGACGTCGACTACACGCACAAGAAGCAGACGGGCGGCACCGGACAGTTCGCGCGCGTCAAGCTCAAGCTTGAGCCGAACGTGACCGGCAAGGGCAACGAGTTCGAGGCCGACATCGTCGGCGGCGCGATCCCGCGCGAGTACATCCCGGGCGTCGAGAAGGGCGTCAAGTCCGTGTGGGACAACGGCGTGCTGATCGGCTTCCCGCTCGTCGACATGAAGGTGACGCTCCACGACGGCGCCTTCCACGAGGTCGACAGCTCGGCGATCGCCTTCGAAATCGCGTCGCGCGCGGCCATGAAGGAAGGCTGCGAGAAGGGCGGCATCAAGATCCTCGAGCCGATCATGGACGTCGAGGTCGTGACGCCGCAGGACTTCGTCGGTGGCATCATTGGCGACATCAATGGGCGCCGCGGCCAGATCCGCGATCAGCAGATGCGCGGCAACGCGACGGTCATCCGCGCCTACGTGCCGCTCGCCAACATGTTCGGCTACGTGAGCCAGCTGCGCTCGATGTCGACGGGACGCGCATCCTACACGATGCAGTTCGCTCACTACGCGGACGTGCCGCGCAACGTGGCCGAAGAGGTGAAGGCGAAATACGCCTGAGCATAAGGGGGCCTGCCGTCCGGGCGAGAAGCCTGGCGCGCAGGTAGGTAAGTGGATCAGTCAATACCTGGCGGGTTGCCGGGTTCGGGTTAAAGGACGGAAGGAGAGCCGCAATGGCCAAGGCGAAATTCGAGCGTAACAAGCCGCACTGCAACGTTGGCACGATTGGTCACGTCGACCACGGCAAGACGACGCTAACGGCTGCCTTGACGAAGGTGTCATTCGACAAGGGTTGGACATCGACGGCGATCTCCTACGACAACGTCGCCAAGGCGTCCGAGAGCCAGGGCCGCCGCGACCCGACCAAGATTCTGACCATCGCCACCTCGCACGTCGAGTACGCGACGCCGAACCGCCACTATGCGCACGTCGACTGCCCGGGCCACGCCGACTACGTGAAGAACATGATCACCGGTGCCGCCCAGATGGACGGCGCCATCCTCGTCGTCTCCGCCGTCGACGGCCCGATGCCCCAGACGCGTGAGCACATCCTGCTCGCCCGCCAGGTCGGCGTTCCCTACATCGTCGTCTTCCTGAACAAGTGCGACGTCGTCGACGATCCCGAGCTCCTCGACCTCGTCGAGATGGAAGTCCGCGAGCTTCTCTCCAAGTACCAGTTCCCGGGCGACGACACGCCGGTCATCCGCGGCGCCGCCATCAAGGCGCTTGAACGGCGAGAAGGGCCCGCTCGCCGACGAGGCGATCCTCAAGCTCTACGAGGCGCTCGACACCTACATTCCGCTCCCCGAGCGCCCGAAGGATCAGCCGTTCCTGATGCCGATCGAAGACGTGTTCTCGATCTCGGGCCGCGGCACGGTCGTCACCGGCCGTATCGAGCGCGGCGTCGTCAAGGTCGGCGAGGAAGTCGAGATCGTCGGCCTGAAGGACACGCAGAAGTCGGTCGTCACCGGCGTCGAGATGTTCAGCAAGCTCCTGGATGCGGGCGAGGCCGGCGACAACGTCGGCTGCCTCCTGCGCGGCATCGACAAGGAAGCCGTCGAGCGCGGCCAGGTGCTGGCCAAGCCCGGCTCGGTGAAGCCGCACAAGAAGTTCAAGGCCGAGGCCTACATCCTGACCAAGGAAGAGGGCGGCCGTCACACGCCGTTCTTCACCAACTACCGTCCGCAGTTCTACTTCCGCACCACCGACGTGACGGGCGTCGTCACGCTGCCGGCTGGCACGGAAATGGTTATGCCGGGCGACAACATCTCGGTGGACGTCGAGCTGGTCTCGCCGATCGCCATGGAGGAGAAGGTGCGCTTCGCCATTCGCGAAGGCGGCCGCACGGTCGGCGCCGGCGTCGTCACGAAGATCGTAGAGTAACAGAGGGCAAGAGGGGCGCTCGAGGGTAGAGCGCTCCTTCTCATTTAGCGGGTCTCGAAGATCATGAACGGCCAAAACATCCGCATCCGGCTCAAGGCGTTCGACCATCGCATACTTGATGCGTCGACGCGTGAGATCGTGAACACGGCAAAGCGCACGGGCGCGGAGGTGCGGGGTCCGATCCCGCTGCCGACGAGGATTGAGCGTTTCACGGTCAATCGGTCCCCGCACATCGACAAGAAGAGCCGCGAGCAGTTCGAGATGCGCACGCACAAGCGCCTCTTGGACATCGTGGATCCGACGCCGCAGACGGTCGACGCTCTGATGAAGCTCGACCTCGCCGCCGGCGTCGATGTCGAGATCAAGCTCTAGAGGAATTCGCGGGTCCTCCGAGGCCGGCTTGGCCTCGTGACCCGTTGCAGAAGGAAGGAATGCGGAAAAGATGCGTTCCGGGGTGATTGCACAGAAGGTGGGTATGACCCGCGTCTTCACCGAGGCGGGGGAGCATATCCCTGTGACCGTCTTGAAGCTCGAGAAGCTTCAGGTCGTGTCGCAGCGCACGGACGACAAGAACGGCTATACCGCGCTCCAGCTCGGAGCCGGCACCAGGAAGCCCTCGCGCCTCATCAAGTCTGAGCGCGGCGGCTTCGCGGTGGCCAAGGTCGAGCCGAAGCGCAAGCTCGCCGAGTTCCGGGTCTCGCCCGAGAACATGATCGATGTCGGCTCCGAGATCACGGCCGACCACTTCGTCCCCGGCCAGTTCGTCGACGTGACGGGCACGAGCCAGGGCAAGGGCTTCCAGGGCGCCATGAAGCGCTGGAACTTCGGCGGTCTGCGCGCCACGCACGGCGTGTCGGTCTCGCACCGCTCGCACGGCTCGACCGGTCAGCGCCAGGACCCCGGCAAGGTGTTCAAGGGCAAGAAGATGGCCGGCCACATGGGCGACGAGCGCGTCACGACGCAGAACCTCGTCGTCGTCAAAACCGACACCGAGCGCGGCCTCCTGATGATCCGCGGCGCCGTGCCCGGAGCCAAGGGCGGCTGGGTCATCGTGCGCGACGCGGTCAAGAAGGCCGCCCACGCCGATGCACCGAAGCCCGGCGCCTTCAAGGCCCGGGTCGCCGAGCCGGCAGCGAAGGAGAAGGCGTGATGAAAGCCACCGTCACCACGCTCGAGGCGAAGAAGGCGGGCGAGATCGAGCTCGCCGACGCCATCTACGGGCTCGAGCCGCGCCAGGACATCCTGCATCGCATGGTGCGCTATCAGCAATTGAAGCGCATGGCCGGCACGCACCACGCCCAGGACCGCTCCGAGGTCACCGTCACCGGCAAGAAGATGTACAAGCAGAAGGGCACCGGCGGCGCCCGTCACGGCGACAAGTCGGTGCCGCAGTGGCGCGGCGGCGGCAAGGCCTTCGGACCAAAGCCGAGGAGCCACGCCATCGAGCTGCCGAAGAAGGTGCGCGCGCTCGCGCTGCGTCATGCGCTTTCGGCGAAGGCCAAGGCCGGCGAGATCGTCGTCCTCGACGCGGCCTCTTCCAAGGGCGGCAAGACCAAAGCCTTGCGCGAGCAGTTCGAGAAGCTCGGCCTGATGAACGCGCTCATCATCGACGGGACGGCGCTCGAAGCCGAGTTCGCACGCGCCGCGCGCAACATCCCGAACATCGACGTGCTGCCGGTCGTCGGCATCAACGTCTACGACATCCTTCGCCGCAAAAAGCTCGTCCTGACCAAGGCGGCGGTCGAGGCGCTCGAAACTCGCTTTGCCGGCGTCAAGGTCGCCAAGTCCACCGCGGAGGCTAAGCGATGATGAACAAGCTCAAAGCCTACGACGTCATCCTGTCTCCGGTGATCACCGAGAAGGCGACGCTCGTCTCGGAATCGAACCAGGTCGTCTTCAAGGTGGCCCCGACCGCCTCGAAGACCGACATCAAGTCGGCCGTCGAGAGCTTGTTCAACGTCAAGGTCAAGGCCGTGAACACGCTCGTCCGCAAGGGCAAGCGCAAGGTCTTCAAGGGCATTCGGGCTCAGCTCAGCGATACCAAGAAGGCCATCGTGACGCTCGCCGAGGGCCACTCCATCGACGTCACGACGGGCCTCTAGAGGAACGGATACCATGGCACTCAAGACATTCCGTCCGATGACCCCGAGCCTCCGGCAGCTCGTGCAGGTCGACCGCGGCCAGCTTTGGAAGGGCGGCCCGGTCAAGATGCTGACCGAGGGCAAGCCGAAGACGGGCGGACGCAACAGCGACGGCCGCATCACGACGCGCCACATCGGCGGCGGCCACAAGCAGGCCTATCGCCTGATCGATTTCAAGCGCCGCAAGCACGACGTCGCGGCCACCGTCGAGCGTCTCGAGTTCGATCCGAACCGCACGGCCTTCATCGCGCTCATCAAGTATAAGGACGGCCATCTGTCCTACATCCTCGCCCCGCAGCGCCTCCAGGTCGGCGATCAGGTGGTCTCGGGCGAGAAGGTCGACGTGAAGCCCGGCAACGCCATGCCGCTGGCGGCGATGCCGATCGGCACCATCGTCCATAACGTCGAGATGAAGCCCGGCCGCGGCGGCCAGCTCGCGCGCTCCGCCGGCGCCTTCGTGCAGCTCGTCGGCCGCGACTCGGGCTGGGCGGTCCTGAAGCTCAACTCGGGCGAGACCCGCCGCGTCCGTGCCGAGTGCATGGCCTCCATCGGCGCCGTCTCGAACCCCGATCACACGAACGAGGTCATCGCCAAGGCGGGACGCAAGCGCTGGATGGGCATCCGTCCGACCGTGCGCTCGATCGCCATGAACCCGATCGATCACCCCAACGGCGGCCGCACCAAGGGCGGCAAGCATTGGGCGACGCCGTGGGGCAAGCCGACCAAAGGTTTCAAGACCCGCAAGAACAAGTCGACCGACAAGTACATCGTCAGAAGCCGGTCGAAGAAGAAGTAACGATCTACTCTCGAGGAGAGAAGCGTGACACGCGCAGTTTGGAAAGGCCCGTTCGTCGACGGCTACATTCTCAAGAAGGCTGAGAAGGTACGTTCGTCTGGACGCAACGAGGTCATCAAGACCTGGAGCCGCCGCTCGACGATACTGCCTCAGTTCGTCGGCCTGACGTTTGGCGTCCATAACGGCCAGAAGCACATACCCGTCAACGTCACCGAGGACATGATCGGCCACAAGTTCGGCGAGTTCTCGCCGACGAGGCTCTTCCATGGCCACGGCGGCGACAAGAAAGCAGCGGCGGTGAAGAGATAATGGGCAAAGAGGGCCGAGAGAGAAGCCTCGCTGACAACGAGGCGCGTGCGGTGGCGAAGAACCTCAGGGTTTCGCCGCAGAAGCTCAATCTTGTCGCCGGCTTGATCCGCGGCAAGAAGGTCGACAAGGCGCTCGCCGATCTCGAGTTCTCGAGGAAGCGGATCGCTCAGGACGTGAGGAAGTGCGTCATGAGCGCGGTCGCGAACGCCGAGAACAATCACGGCCTCGACGTCAACGCGCTCGTCGTTTCCGAGGCCTGGGTCGGCAAGAACCTTGTCATGAAGCGCTTCGCCGCCCGCGGCCGCGGTCGCGGTGCTTCGATCCTGAAGCCGTTCTCGCAGATTACGATCATCGTTCGCCAGAACGAAGAGGCTGCCGAGGACAAGGCCGCGCGCAAGTCCAAAGGCAAGGCCGCAGCAGGGGCCACAGACGACGGCAAGAGCGCGCAAGGCCGGCAAGGCCAAGGCGTCCGCCAAAGCCAAGACGCGCAGCAAAGCGGACCAAGGCCGCAACAGCCGAGAAGGAGGCCGAGTAATGGGTCACAAAGTCAATCCGGTCGGCCTGCGCCTCGGCATCAACCGCACCTGGGACAGCCGCTGGTTCGCGCGCCGCGCCGAGTACGGCAAGCTCCTGCATGAGGACATGGGCATCCGCGCCCACATCATGAAGATGCAGCGCGCAGCCGGCATCTCGAAGGTCGTCATCGAGCGCCCCCACAAGAAATGCCGTGTCACCGTGCATACGGCCCGTCCCGGCGTCTTGATCGGCAAGAAGGGCGCCGACATCGAGAAGCTGAGAGGCGAGCTGTCGCGGTACACCACCTCGGAGGTCCACCTCAACCTGCTCGAGGTCAGGAAGCCGGACATCGATGCGACGCTGGTTGCCGAGAACATCGCCCAGCAGCTCGAGCGCCGGGTCGCCTTCCGACGCGCCATGAAACGTTCCGTGCAGTCGGCGCTCCGCGCTGGCGCCGTCGGCATCCGCATCAACGTCGCCGGCCGCCTGGGCGGCGCCGAGATCGCGCGCACCGAGTGGTACCGCGAGGGCCGCGTGCCGCTGCACACGCTGCGCGCCGACATCGACTTCGGCTACGGGGTCGCCCAGACGGCTTATGGCGTGATCGGCATCAAGGTCTGGATCTTCAAGGGCGAGGTCATGGAGCACGATCCGATGGCTTCGGAGCGTCGCGCCACGGAAGGCCACGATCAGGGCGGCAAGCCGCGCCGCGACGACGACGACGACCGCCGCGACCGCCGCGGTCCGCGCACCTCGCGTGGCGGTGGTGGCGGCTCGGATCCGGGTGCCGAGAGTCAGGAACAGGCCTGAAAAGGGCTTTGAAGGAACAGGACGATGCTGTCACCGAAAAAGACAAAGTTCCGGAAGCAGTTCAAGGGCCGTATTCATGGCGCGGCCAAGGGCGGCACGACGCTCAATTTCGGCTCGCACGGTCTCAAGGCCGTGGAGCCCGAGCGCGTCACTGCGCGCCAGATTGAGGCGGCTCGCCGCGCCATCACGCGCCACATGAAGCGTGCTGGCCGCGTTTGGATCCGCGTATTCCCTGACGTGCCGGTCACCAAGAAGCCCGCCGAAGTCCGCATGGGCTCTGGTAAGGGCGGCATCGAGCTGTGGGTCTCACGCGTGAAGCCCGGCCGCATCATGTTCGAGCTCGACGGCGTCTCCGATCAGATCGCCAGAGAGTTGCTGCTGCTCGGCGCCGCCAAGCTCGGGATCAAAACACGTATCGTGACGCGGATCGGCTGATGGCTGCGGCGCGCACTAGGACATGTGAGGACGGACGATGAAAGCGGGAGATCTAAGGGGCAAGTCGCTCGACGAGCTCGACGACCAGCTGGCGAACCTCAAGAAGGAGCAGTTCAATCTGCGCTTTCAGCGGGCCTCTGGACAGCTCGAGAACACGTCGCGCGTGCGCCAGGTTCGCCGTGATATCGCGCGCGTGATGACGGTCGCCGTCCAGAAGCGCACAGGCGCGCCGGCTGCCTCGAGCGCTCCCGTGAAGGCCGCACCCAAGACGGCGTCCAAGAAGTCCTCGTCGAAGAAATCTGGCGCGTAAGGAGACAAAGAGATGCCGAAGCGCGTCCTGCAGGGTGTGGTGGTTTCGTCGAAGAACAACAAGACGATCGTCGTCCAGGTTGAGCGGCGCTACACGCACCCCTTGTTCAAGAAGACCGTGCGCCGCACCAAGAAGTACCACGCGCACGACGAGACCAATGTGTTCAAGGTCGGCGACCTGGTTTCGATCCAGGAATTGGCGCCGATTTCGAAGCTGAAGCGCTGGGTGGTGCTCGAGAAGACCTGATGCACGCCTGGCGGATCCGGCATTGAGCCGGAGCCAGTCACGGCATGACACGAGATGAAATTTAAGGCCGCCTGACCTGCGGCAGGAAGAGAGACGAGTGCGATGATCCAGATGGAGACGAATCTCGACGTCGCCGACAATTCGGGAGCGCGGCGCGTCCAGTGCATCAAGGTGCTGGGCGGCTCGAAGCGCAAGTATGCCACCATCGGCGACACCATCGTCGTGTCGGTGAAGGAGGCGATCCCGAAGGGCCGCGTCAAGAAGGGCCAGGTGATGAAGGCCGTCATCGTGCGCACCGCCAAGGGCGTCCGCCGCCCGGACGGCTCGCTGATCCGTTTCGACCGCAACGCCGCCGTCCTGATCAACGCGCAGGGCGAGCCGGTCGGCACGCGCATCTTCGGACCCGTGACGCGCGAGCTGCGCTCCAAGAACCACATGAAGATCGTCTCTCTCGCCCCGGAGGTGCTGTGATGGCCTCTCTCAAGATCAAGAAGGGTGATCACGTGATCGTCCTCACCGGTCGCGACAAGGACAAGCGCGGCGAGGTGATCGAGGTGCGCCCCAAGGAGAACCGCGCGCTCGTGCGTGGCGTCAACGTCGTGCGCCGCCATCAGAAGCAGACCGCGGCCCAGGAGGGCGGCATCATCTCCAAAGAGGCGCCGATCCAGATTTCGAACCTCGCGCTCGAGGATCCCAAGGACGGCAAGCCGACCCGCGTCGGCTTCAAGTTCCTCGAGGACGGCAAGAAGGTCCGTTTCGCCAAGCGCTCTGGCGAGATCATTCCGGAGAAGAACTAAGCCATGGCCGACAAAGAGAAGCCCGAAAAAGCGGCAAAGCCTGCCGGTGCTCCGGCGGCCAAGCCGGGCAAGGATGCAAAAGGCGCCAAGGCCGGCAAGGCCAAGGCCGAGGCGGCGCCGCGCGCGCCAGCCAAGCCGCGTCCCAAGGACTATAAGCCGCGCATGAAGACGCACTACGAGAAGGTCGTGCGCGAGGCCCTGACGAAGAAGTTCGAATACAAGAATCCGATGCAGGTGCCGCGCCTCGAGAAGATCGTCCTCAACATGGGCGTCGGCGAGGCGACGGCCGACAGGAAGAAGGTCGACAACGCCGCCGGCGATCTCGCCCTCATTGCCGGCCAGAAGCCGCTGCTCACCAAGTCGACCAAGTCGATCGCCACCTTCAAGGTGCGCGAAGGCATGACGCTCGGCGCCAAGGTGACGCTGCGCGGCGATCGTATGTACGAGTTCCTCGACCGCTTCGTCACCATCGCGCTCCCGCGCGTCAAGGACTTCCGCGGGCTCAACCCGAAGAGCTTCGACGGCCGCGGCAACTTCGCCTGCGGCTTGAAGGAGCACATCGTGTTCCCCGAGATCGATTACGACAAGGTGGACCAGGTCTGGGGCATGGACGTCATCGTTTGCACGTCCGCCAAAACCGACGACGAGGCGCGCGAGCTTCTGCGCGGCTTCAATTTTCCTTTCCGCAGCTAGAGGACCTCGGGGATGGCCCCGAAAGGCCTTTGGAGGAGTTAAGAATGGCAAAGACGAGCTCAGTCGAAAAAAACAACCGGCGCCGCAAGCTTGTGGCTCAGCACGCCGCAAAGCGTAAACGGCTCAAAGAGATTGCGAACGACTTGAAGCGCCCGGCCGAGGAGCGCTTTGCAGCGCGTTTGAAGCTCGCCGAGATGCCGCGCAACTCCTCTGCGGTCCGCATCCGCAACCGCTGTGAGATCACCGGCCGCGCACGCGGCAACTACCGGAAGCTCAAGATGTGCCGCAACCAGCTCCGGGAGCTGGCCTCTCAAGGCCTGATCCCCGGCATGGTCAAGTCGAGCTGGTAAGGAGGCACGGGCACATGGCAATGAACGATCCACTCGGCGATATGCTGACGCGCATCCGCAATGCGCAGCTGCGCCGCCGGCCGAAGGTCTCGACGCCCGCGTCCAATATGCGCGCCCGCGTCCTCGACGTGCTGGCCGAAGAGGGCTACATCCGCGGCTACGCGCGTGTGGAGCCGAAGGGCGGCCATCCGGAGTTCGAGATCGAGCTCAAGTATTTCAACGGTCAGCCGGCCATCAAGGAAATCCACCGCGTCTCGACGCCGGGACGGCGCGTTTACTCGCCCGTCCGCGACCTCGAGAGCGTCGCCAACGGCCTCGGTGTCGCCATCCTCTCCACGCCCAAGGGTGTGATGTCGGATGCGCGCGCCAAGGAAGAGAACGTCGGCGGCGAGATCATCTGCAACGTATTCTAGGGAACGGGTCCCGAGCTCGGAGCCCGCGAGGACAAAGACCATGTCGCGCATCGGAAAGAAGCCAGTTGCCGTGCCGTCGGGTGTGACGGCGACGGTCGATGGCCAGACGGTCAAGATGAAGGGAGCGAAAGGCGAGCTCTCCTTCACCATGCCGGAAGAGATCAAGGTCGAGAAGACAGCGGCCGGCATCGAGGTGACGCCGCGTGAGGAAACCAAGAAGGCGCGCTCCATGTGGGGCATGTCGCGCACGATGGTGCAGAACCTGATCAAGGGCGTGACCGAGGGCTACTCGCACACGCTCGAGATCCACGGCGTTGGTTTCAAGGCCTCGATGAAGGGCAAGGACCAGCTCACCTTGAGCGTCGGCTACAGCCACGACGTGGTGCACACGATCCCGCCCGGTGTCGAGGTGAAGGTCGGCGGCGCCAAGCAGGAAGTCGTGACCGTGTCGGGTATCGACAAGCAGCTCGTTGGCCAGATCGCCTCCGACATCCGCGCCTCGCGCAAGCCCGAGCCCTACCAGGGCAAGGGCGTGCGCTTCAAAGGCGAGTACATCTTCCGCAAGGAAGGCAAGAAGAAGTAAGCGAGGAGCCCATGGGCACGCTCACCAACAAGAAGTACGCAAAGCGCCAGTCGCGCGTGCGCCGCGCGATCAAGGAGCATTCCGCCGGCCGTCCGCGGCTTTCGGTGCATCGCTCCGAGAAGCACATCTATGCGCAGGTCATCGACGACGCGGCGGGCAAGACGCTTGCCTCTGCTTCGACGCTCGAGAAGGATGTGAAGTCCTCCTTGAAGACCGGCGCCGACAAGAACGCCGCCGCTGCCGTCGGCAAGCTCGTTGCCGAGCGAGCGGTGAAGGCCGGCGTCAAGGATGTCGTCTTCGATCGCGGCGCCTATCTCTTCCACGGGCGCGTCAAGGCGCTCGCCGATGCGGCCCGCGAGGGCGGTCTCAAGTTCTGATGAAAGGGTCCTGACAGTGGCACGTCCATCCTCGAGAGACCGCGGTCACGGCCGCGACCGGGAAAAGGCCGAGAGCGAGTTTTCCGATAAGCTCGTCCACATCAACCGCGTCGCCAAGGTTGTGAAGGGCGGCAAGCGCTTCGGCTTCGCCGCGCTCGTCGTCGTCGGCGACCTGAAGGGCCGGGTCGGTTTCGGCCACGGCAAGGCGCGTGAGGTTCCGGAGGCGATCCGCAAGGCCACCGAGGCCGCGCGCCGCAATCTGCTTCGCGTGCCGCTCCGCGATGCGCGCACGCTGCATCACGACAGCGAAGGCCGTCACGGATCGGGCAAGGTCGTGCTGCGCTCGGCTCCGGCCGGTACCGGCATCATCGCCGGCGGCGCCATGCGCGCCGTGTTCGAGATGCTGGGCGTCCACGACGTGGTCGCCAAGTCGCTTGGAAGCACCAACCCTTACAACGTCGTGCGCGCGACCTTCGATGCCTTGAAGCATCAGGAAAACCCGCGCTCGGTCGCAGCGCGGCGCAACAAGAAGGTGTCCGAGATCGTGGCGCGCCGGCGCGACGGCTCGGGAACGGAGACAGGGGCCGAGGCCTGAGGCGATCGATCGCCTGAGCCCGAGCTCACTCAGAAGGTGACGTAAGATGGCAGCCAAGAAGACGATTACGATCGAGCAGATCGCGAGCGCGAACCGCCGTCCCGGCGTCCAGACCCAGACGCTGATCGGTCTCGGTCTCAACAAGCTGCACAAGCGGCGCGTCCTCGAGGACACGCCGTCTGTTCGCGGCATGGTCAACTCAATTTCCCATCTCGTCCGCATCGTCGACGAGAAGGGCAAAGCCTAGAAGAACCCAAGGAGCTTTCCGTCCCATGCGGCTCAACGACATCAAGGACAACGCGGGCGCCCGCAAGTTTCGCGTGCGCATCGGCCGCGGCATCGGCTCGGGCGTCGGCAAGCAGGGCGGACGCGGCGGCAAGGGCCAGACGGCGCGTACCGGCGTCGCCATCGGCGGTTTCGAAGGCGGCCAGATGCCCTTGCATCGCCGCCTCCCGAAGCGCGGCTTCAACAAGTGGGCGCAGCTCGACTTCAACGAGGTCAACATCGGCGCGCTCCAGAAGGCCGTCGACGAGGGCAAGCTGAAGGCCGGACAGTCGGTCGACGTCGCGGCGCTGATCGCGGCGGGTCTTCTGCGCCGTCCGAAGGACGGCGTGCGCCTCCTCGGCGCGGGCGAGCTCAAGGCAAAGCTCGCGCTCACCGTCAATCACGCTTCCGCCTCCGCCAAGGCCGCTGTCGAGAAGGCCGGCGGATCGATCAGCATCATCGAGAAGAAGGTGCTGGCGGCGGACGAGGCCAAGCGCAAGAAATCGGCCGCCAAGAAGCAGGCAGCCGTGAAGAAGCCGGCGGGCGCAGAGAAAACCGAAGAGTAACGGTGCGGCCCGGAGGGCACACGGGGGATTGCCCGCCGCACCGAGCACGACCCGCGATGTTGCCGCAGCTAGGCGGGCTGCCCATCTAAGCGGAACGGGACGCCACCCAGGCGTCCGGCACAACGGCCGAAAGGGCCGGGAGAGACTGAAATGGTATCCGCTGCCGAGCAACTTGCCTCCAACCTGAACCTTGGCGCCTTCGCCAAGGCCGAAGACCTGAAGAAGCGCATCTGGTTCACGCTCGGCGCGCTCGTCATCTACCGTCTCGGCACCTTCATCCCGATCCCCGGCATCGACGCCATGGCCTTCGCCCAGGCCTTCAAGACGCAGTCGTCCGGCATCCTCGGCATGTTCAACGTCTTCGCCGGCGGCGCCGTCGAGCGCATGGCGATCTTCGCCTTGAACATCATGCCCTACATCTCGGCGTCGATCATTCTGCAGCTTATGACGTCGATCTCGCCGAAGCTCGAAGCGCTGAAGAAGGAAGGCGAGTCGGGCAGGAAGCAGATCAACCAGTACACGCGCTACCTCACTGTCGTGCTGGCCGCGTTCCAGGCCTACGGCATAGCGATCGGCCTCGAAGGCTCGCGCTCGGGCGCCAGTGCCGTGGTCATGGATCCGGGCTGGTTCTTCCGCGTGACGACGGTCGTCACCCTCGTCGGCGGCACGGTCTTCCTGATGTGGCTCGGCGAGCAGATCACGCAGCGCGGCGTCGGCAACGGCATCTCGCTGATCATCTTCGCCGGCATCGTCGCCGGGCTTCCCTCGGCCCTCGTCGGCCTCTTCGAGATGGCGCGCACCGGCGCCCTGTCGACGTTCCTGCTTCTCACGCTCATGGTGCTGATGCTGGGCGTCGTCGCCGCCATCGTCTACATCGAGCGCGCGCAGCGCCGACTGCTGATCCAGTATCCCAAGCGCCAGGTCGGCAATCGCATGTTCCAGGGCGATGCCTCGCATCTGCCCTTGAAGCTCAATTCCTCGGGCGTCATCCCGCCGATCTTCGCCTCGTCCCTGCTCCTCCTGCCGATCACGGCGGCGCAATTCTCGAGCGCCCAGGGCGGCGGGCCGGAATGGCTGAGCAACCTGGTCGCGGCGCTGGGGCGCGGCCAGCCGCTCCACATTCTGGTCTACGTGGCGCTCATCATCTTCTTCGCGTTCTTCTACACAGCCGTCGTCTTCAATCCGAAGGACACGGCCGACAACCTGCGCAAGTACGGCGGCTTCCTGCCCGGCATCCGTCCCGGCGAGAAAACGGCCGAGTACATCGACTACGTTCTGACCCGCATCACTGTCGTCGGCGCCATCTACCTCGCCGCCGTCTGCGTGCTCCCTGAGCTCCTGATCTCGTACGCAGCCGTGCCGTTCTACTTCGGCGGCACCTCGCTCCTGATCGCGGTCAGCGTGACCATGGATACGGTCGCTCAGATCCAGAGCCATCTCCTCGCTCATCAGTACGAGGGCCTGATCAAGAAGGCGAAGCTCAAGGGCACGGGCCGGAGCCGCCGATGAACCTGATCCTTCTCGGGCCGCCCGGGGCCGGCAAGGGAACCCAGGCCGAGGCGCTCGCCAAGCGGCGCGGGCTGGTTCAGCTCTCGACCGGCGACATGCTGCGCGCCGCCGTCAAGGCCGGCACCGAGATCGGCAAGAAGGCAGAAGCCATCATGAAGAGCGGCGGCCTCGTCCCCGACGAGATCGTGATCGGCATCATCGCCGAGCGTATCGAGCAGCCCGACTGCGAGAACGGCTTCATCCTCGACGGCTTCCCGCGCACGCTCAATCAGGCCGCGGCCCTCGACCGGCTCCTGGCGTCCAAGTCGAAGAAGCTCGACGCCGTGGTCGAGCTCAAGGTCGATGACGCGGCACTCCTGTCGCGGATCGAGAACCGCGCCCGCGAGACGGTCGCCGCAGGCGGCACGGTCCGCGCCGACGACAACGCCGAGGCGCTGAAGACCCGCCTCATGGCCTATTACCGCGAGACGTCGCCGCTCATCGGCTACTATTTCGCGTCCGGCAAGCTGAAGACGATCGACGGCATGGCCGCGATCCCTGAAGTGGCCCGACAGCTCGACGAGAGTCGTGAGCTGAGTGGGGAAATATGTGTGCGACTGGCATGAATGTTGACGAAGGACTATGGCCAAGCTACAACACCGCGCTCTCAAGACGGAATAACGGGAGGATTGGGCCGGGCTGCGACCAGCGCACGGATCAGTCCCTCGATGTTTTTGCGTGTTAGATCAGCGGGATACGCGCGCAAGCGCGCAAGGCGGACAGCCAGCAGATAAGCCGAGACCGATGGGCCGAGGCCCCGGGAGACGACGTGGCGCGAATAGCAGGTGTTAATATTCCGACCCAGAAGCGCGTCCTGATCGCGCTTCAGTACATCCATGGGATCGGTCCCAAGTTTGCGACCGAGATCTGCAAGCGGGTCGGCATCCCGGCCGAGCGCCGCGTCAACCAGCTGACCGACGCCGAGGTGCTCCAGATCCGCGAGGCGATCGATCGCGAATACACCGTGGAAGGCGATCTCCGGCGCGAAGTCGCGATGAACATCAAGCGGCTGATGGACCTCGGCTGCTACCGCGGCCTGCGTCACCGCAAGGGTCTCCCGGTGCGCGGTCAGCGCACGCACACCAACGCGCGCACGCGCAAGGGCCCGGCGAAGCCGATCGCCGGCAAGAAGAAATCGACATAAGGCGGCAGGATCGGGCGCGCGCCGCGAGGCGCGGCGCACCGGTCAGAATTGTCCCGGCGGCGGGCATTTGGAGTTGCGACGGCATGGCAAAGGAACAGGCTCAGGCATCGCGCACGAAGGTGCGGCGCCGCGAGAAGAAGAACATCACGTCGGGCATCGCGCACGTGAACGCGTCGTTCAACAACACCATGATCACGATCACCGACGCGCAGGGCAACACGCTCGCCTGGTCGTCGTCGGGCACCATGGGCTTCAAGGGCTCGCGCAAGTCGACGCCGTTCGCCGCGCAGATGGCGGCCGAGGACGCCGGCAAGAAGGCCATGGAGCACGGCATGAAGGTGCTCGAGGTCGAGGTCTGCGGTCCCGGCTCCGGCCGCGAGTTCGCGCTTCGCGCGCTCCAGTCGGTGGGCTTTCAGATCACCTCGATCCGCGACGTGACGCCGATCCCGCATAACGGGTGCCGTCCGCGCAAGCGCCGCCGAGTTTAAGCGGCAAGAATTCCGGCCGGAAGCGCGGAAATTTTGGGCTCTGACGGCTCCCGCCTTCTGGTTCCGTACCGATCCTCTGTTGGATGCGTGCGGCAGATCGGCAACGCCGCGCCTCAAACCTGAACGAGGAAATCCTGTGACGAACGTACTTCAGAAGAACTGGCAAGACCTCATCAAGCCGTCGAAGCTCGACATCATGCCGGGCCGCGACCGCACCCGCCTCGCGACCCTGATCGCCGAGCCGCTCGAGCGCGGCTTCGGCATGACGCTCGGCAACGCGCTCCGGCGCGTGCTCCTCTCCTCGCTCCAGGGCGCGGCGATCAAGACCGTGCAGATCGACGGCGTGCTGCACGAGTTCTCCTCGATCCCGGGCGTGCGCGAGGACGTGACGAGCATCATCCTCAACATCAAGGAGATCGCGCTCCGCGTCCACTCGGACGGCGTGAAGCGCATGGTGCTGAAGAAGGAAGGCCCCGGCGCCGTCAAGGCTGGCGACATCGAGGCCGGCTCCGACATCGAGATCCTGAACCCCGAGCATGTCATCTGCCATCTCGACCAGGGCGCCTCGATCCGCATGGAGTTCACCGCCGACATGGGCAAGGGCTACGTGGCCGCCGAGCGCAACCGCCCGGACGACGCGCCGATCGGCCTGATCCCCGTCGACAGCCTCTACAGCCCGGTGAAGAAGGTCTCCTACCGCGTCGAGAACACGCGCGAAGGCCAGATCCTCGACTTCGACAAGCTGACGATGACGGTCGAGACCGACGGCTCGGTGCGCGCCGAGGATGCGGTGGCGCTCGCCGCGCGCATCCTCCAGGACCAGCTCGCGGTCTTCATCAACTTCGAGGAGCCGAAGAAGGCCGTCGAGGAGAGCCGCCATCCGGAGCTCGCCTTCAACGCCGCGCTGCTCAAGAAGGTGGACGAGCTCGAGCTCTCCGTGCGCTCGGCCAACTGCCTGAAGAACGACAACATCGTCTACATCGGCGACCTCATCCAGAAGACCGAGGCCGAGATGCTGCGCACGCCGAACTTCGGCAGGAAGTCGCTGAACGAGATCAAGGAAGTCCTGGCCGGCATGGGGCTGCACCTCGGCATGGAAGTGCCGAACTGGCCGCCCGACAACATCGAGGAGCTGGCCAAGCGCTTCGAGGATCAGTACTAGGCAGAGCGGCAATAGGGCAGCGCGGCAGTCAGGCAAGCGCCTACCACAGCCTCTCGCTTGCCGAGCTGCCTCATGCCGAACTGCCCAAACTACGAGGTGAGGCCGAAGAACCTCCCCGTAACAACCTGAGAGAAAGAGACACGCCATGCGACACAGAAAGCTGGGCCGCCATTTCGGCCGCCAGAGCGGCCACCGCCAGGCCATGTTCTCCAACCTGGCCGCGGCCCTCATCCGCCACGAGCAGATCGTCACCACGCTGCCCAAGGCCAAGGACCTCAAGCGCGTCATCGACAAGTACATCACGCTGGCCAAGCGCGGCGATTTGAACTCGCGCCGTCTCGCCGCCGCGCGCCTGCGCGACGAGGACATGGTCAAGAAGCTCTTCGATACGCTGGGCCCCCGCTACAAGGACCGCGCCGGCGGCTATTCGCGCGTCCTGAAGGCGGGCTTCCGCTACGGCGACAGCGCGCCGCGCGCCGTGATCGAGCTCGTCGACCGCGACACGACGGTCAAGGGCGCCGAGGACAAGGCGCGCCACGCCGAAGAGGTCAAGGCGCAAGAGCAGGCTGGCGCGTAGCGACAGCCGTCAAACTCAGAGAAGCTGCAGGCCGGCGCGTAAGCGCCGCGCCGCAGACTTAAGAGACCCGCAGGCCGGCGCGTAGCCGCCGGCTATCAGCAAGAGCGCGGCTGATCGGCGCTTTAGCGCGCTCCCCGAAAATGCGTGATCTGCAGTCGATCTCCTCGCGGCGGTCGAGCCGCGAGCTTTACGCAGCGCTGCCGTGCCAATCCTGCACGTGTTTTGTCGCCGCAACGCACATATGTTTACCCGGCGTTCACCGTGCTCTTGCGCCGCACGCAGAAGTGCACAAATGCCGCTGCCTGTCTCCATCGATTCTGTAACCGGCGTAACCCTTCATATCACGCACGCACGCGTATCTCTCCGCCCTCCCAAACGCAGCACCGCTATGGGCGCCGCCGGCACGCGAGGCCGGACGGATCAACAACGCACTCGAAAGGGACCACGTCATGAAGGTCTATACTGGACTTGCAACTCACAACGCCGACGAGCTGGCCAAGGTGGTCGCACGTCCCGCAGCCGGACTCGACGACCGTCATGCGCACGCTCGTTAACGGCCTAGCGCAATGGAACGGCCGGCAGATGGACGTGGCCGCGCTGCGGCGCCTGGACGACCGCTTGCTCGACGACATTGGCTTGACGCGCGCGGATCTCGACCGCGCCGCGTAAATCGCGCCTCGCGCGGCCCTGCGTTACTCCGCGTCCGAAAGGATCGTCTGCAGACGCGGGTCGTCGACCTTGAAGAACGCCGCCTCGATCCGCGCCGAAACTTCCGGGCGCATGAGGAAGCTCCCGATCCTCTCGGCCACCGCCCGGTGCTCCTCGAGGTAGGCCGAGTGGAGATACGTGCCGCTGGACTGGCGGAGCACGTCTTCTCGTGCCGCCGCCATGTGCACCGCGGCTCCTGGATCCGCGCCCGCGTCCCATGCCGCGAGGACGCGCTCGAGATCGCCGTCCGCGGTGACCGTGAGCGTCAGCACGTCGACGATGTCGAAATCGAGCCGCCATCCGCGATGGCCACTTCGCGAGCCCGAGGCGCTCGAGGCTCGCTTCCATCAGCGCGCCGAAGAAGCGGTCGATGACGTCCTCCTCCGCCGCGGGCCACTTGGCCCGCCACCCGGCCTGACCGAGCCGCCTGAGGCAGATGTCGAGCCCCATGTGATCGGGCGGATCGTTCAAGCCGATGAGCTCGAAATAGCGCGGCAGGAAATAGCGCATCTCGCGCGCCACCGGCCCGTCGTCCCAGCTGTGCGCCGAGTTTGTGTACTCGGCGAGGAGCCGCGCCGGGATCTCGCGTAGCGGCGTCTTGAGCAGGAGCCGCTCGTCGTCGGCCGTCATGCAGCAATTGCAATGGCAGACGGTAAGCGAGTGGCGGATCGCATACGCGCCGAACACGCGGTAGGCGTCTTCGATCGTGCCCATGAGGGCTGGTGTCATGAGCCGTGACCCTCGAAAGTGCGGATGGTCTCCACATAGCCTCGGTTGAGCTGCGCCTGTGTCACCTCCGTAACTGACGTTTGTGGCCTCCGCTCGGATGCTGGCTCGAGGTGTGCGCTTCAGCGCTCGACAACGCCGCTCCGAGAGGTTCCATGCTCACCACGATCGAGGTCTTCATCTACGCCGCAGTGCTTTTCTTGTTTCCCATGATCGTATTTTCAATCGTCAAGGGATCGCCGCCGCCGCCGTCGAACTTCCCGTTTGTACGGTACTACCATGTCGAGAGGTATCTCTCTTTCGTCGGCAACCTTTTCGTGCTGTCGATCTGCTTCACGGCGGCCGTCCGCCTCGCTCTGCACTTCGGGCTAATCGATCCCGCCCTGAGCGACCGCATGGATTGGGCCACCCAGGTGCCGTTCATGTTCCTGTTCTTCGTCTATGTCGCCATGTGGATCAGGGCGGCGATCAAGCTCCGCCGCGCGGAGAAACCCCAGGCCTGACGCGCGCTGAGGTTCGTAACTATCGTCTAATCTAACTCGGACGTCCTGTGCCGAGGATATCTGCTTTGGCGCTTCAGCCCTCGACGGCCCGGCGCACCTCGAACACTTCCATGATGCGCGCGCCGCGATGCGGGCCATCGACCACGAACGTCCACTTCCCCTCCGTGAACGTGTCGCACATCTTGACGCCCTTGATCAGGATCCAGTGGCCTTCCTTGCCCTTGTGAATGGCGAGGATGTAGTGCGCCCAGGCGCTCCGCGGCTTCTGCATCCAGGTCCACACGGTAGGCCGCTTCTTGCGCTCCTCGGAGCAGGTAGCTCTCCTTCAGCACCATGGCGTAGCCGAAGGAGGCGAGCGCCGCCTCGACCTCGTCGGCGTATGTGCCGCGCACGACGGGCTTGCGCTCGGGCGGCAGCTCGCGCCCCGACCGGATCACATCCTCGATCTTGCTGATCGGAAATCCGGTGATGGCGGAGAGCACGTAGGGCCCGCAGAAGGCCATGCGCCCGGTGTCGTTCTTGGCGTCGTTGAGGCTCGGCGTCGAGTGCGGGAAGGAGCTGAAATCGTCCATCAGAGCGACACCAAGGGTGGCGTGTAGTCTTCGTAAACAATGTGTTGCCGACCCGGGTTAACGATCGATTAACGCCGTTCTCTTGTCAGACGTGACGCGCTGTTATTCGAGCCATTTTCTCCTTCCGCAATAAGAACATTGTGCGCCGCCGAAATCGCAATTGGACGTGGTTCTAGAAAGCACAACCTGCTTTCAAACGGGGCGCCGAGCGCAACTCTTGAGCGCAAGGTCGTTGAGTTGGGCGACATACAACACATAGAGTTGACGAACTGCCGGAACGCAAAGAAGGAGGCATGCGGGGGCGTCCCGGCGAGCGATCTATTTGAAGATCGCCAGTACGGGAGGGGGTTTGTAATGCGTCGCGTATTGAGTGTGTCGTCGTGCACGCGCGTGACTGGGGCTCTTGCCGCATCGGCGCTGATAGCGAGCGCAACGGATGCCTGCGCCGGCGGTTTCGAGGTCAGAGAGCAGTCCGCCTATTTTCAGGGAATGTCGTTTGCCGGTTCCGCCGCGGGAGGCAGCCTCTCGTCGATGTTCTGGAACCCTGCGGCTGCGGGCGAGGTCGGTGCCGGCCTCACGACGAGCTCGAGCTACACGCTGATCCTGCCCGACTCCGAGATCACGGTTGACAGCGTCACGGGCGGCGGCCCTGCTCGAGCATCGCCCTTCTTCGGCCCAGGACCGGCGAAGTCGATATCGGCAAGGACGCGATCGTGCCGGCGAGCTACGCGGCTTGGCGCTACGATTCCCGCACCGTGTTCGCCCTCAGCATCAACTCGCAGTTCGGCCTCGGCACCGAGCCCGACAATCCCAATTGGGCTGGCCAGGTCCACTCCCGCACAGCGAAGCTGTTCAGCATCAACGCCACGCCGACGGTGTCCTACGACGTTGCTCCCGGCGTCACGGTCGCGGGCGGCGTGCAGTTTCAATACATCGATCTCAGCGCTTGAAGTCGGCAGTGCCGATCGGCGTACCGCCATTTCCGACCGCCACGATCGAGGGCGACGACGAGCTGGGCGTCGGCTTCACCGCGGGCCTCCTGTGGAAGCCGGCGCGCGGCACGTCTGTTGGCGTCGGATTCAGATCGTCGATCGAACACGATATCGAGGGCACCGTGAGCTCGTCTACCCTGCGCCTCGGCGCTGCCGATCAGCGCCGATCTGGAGCTGCCCGAGAAGGTCACGCTCAGTTTGCGCCAGGATCTGGCTCCGAACATGAGGGTGCTGGGAACGGTCGAATGGACGCAACTGGAGCCGGCTCGGCGTCGTTCCGATTACGCTCGGATGCCAACTGGCGTCGCCGTCGCCAATCTGGATTTCCAGTGGCATGACGGCTGGTTCTTCGCCCTCGGCGCCGAGTACGACTACAGCCCGAAGGTGACGCTGCGCACCGGTGTTGCCTACGAGATCTCGCCCATTCAGAACGCCTCCGAGCGCCTCCTGCAGTTGCCGGACGCCGACCGCTGGTGGGCGAGCGTTGGCGGCGACCTACAAGTACAGCGAAACGATCACGTTTGACTTCGGCTACACGCACGTTTTCGTCGAGGACGCCGACATCGAGCGGTTCCCGGCGAGCACGATCGCCTCTCGACTTTGCTGCTGACCGGCAGCGCCGAGAGCAGCGTCGACATCATCTCGGTCGGCTTGAACACCAAGTGGTAAGGACCCTGAGAGCGGCCGCCGGGCACATCCCGGCGGCGCTGCTGCGCCAACGACGTCGGGTCCGCGCTTCGAGCGCGCGCCGTTTTCTGCCTATAGTACCGTGACGTGCCACTGGCGAGGATAACAGCCATCGCCCGTGACCGCGTTCGGCGTAGTCCCGCGCCGGCCTCGGTCGGCAGAGATCATGACGCACCTCGAGCCTCCCTTCAGACGCGCGACCCTCGACGACGCGCCGCTCCTCGCCGAGCTCGTCAACTACGCCGGCGAAGGCATGCCGCTCTATCTCTGGAGCAAGCTCGCGGAGCCCGGCGAAAGCGCCTGGGATGTCGGCCGCCGCCGCGCCGCGCGCGAGGAGGGCAGCTTCTCCTATCGCAACGCGACCATGATCGAACATGACGGCCAATGCGCCGGCTGCCTCATCGGCTACGAGATCCCCGACGAGCCGGTGCCGATCGGCGAGGATATGCCGCGCATGTTCGTTGCCTTGCAGGAGCTGGAAAACCTCGCGCCGGGCACGTGGTACGTCAACGTCCTGGCCGTGAGGCCGGCGTTTCGCAGCAAGGGACTGGGCACGAGGCTTTTGGCGCGGGCCGACGATACGGCCCGAGCGCTGGGCAAGCGCGGGCTCAGCGTCATCGTCTCCGACGACAACGTCCGCGCGCGCCGCCTTTACGAGCGCTGCTGGATACGCGATGCGTGCGACAAGGCCGATGATCAAGGACGATTGGCAGAACGACGGACAGGCCTGGGTGCTGCTCACGAAAAGCATCTGAGAGATGTCAGCAGTGTGCATGAGAGGCGGTGCATATCCGCCTCCCGAAGATAGCGGTCCGGGAAGGAAGGAACCCGGACCGCATATTGCAGACGGCCTGAAGATCAGCCCTGCGGCTTCACTTTGTCGTCAAGCGCCTGAAACACGGCGCCCGGAATCTTCTCGCAATCGGACTTGCTCATCTCAACGAAGCCTTTGCCCTTGCAGGCATTCTGGCCCTTGCAGGCGTTGCTTGCACCCTTGCAGGCGCTCTTGCCCTTGCAGGCATTGGCGCCCATGCAATGGCCGTCGCCTGTGGCGGCTTGCGTGGTCGGAGCGAGGACAGCGCCTGCGATCAGGAGCGAAGCGGCCGCGGTAGCGATGGCAGAACCGGATCTCACAGTGATTTTCATGGGATTTTTCCTTGCCTAGACTGTGCTGAATGCCCGAGCGATCTGACCAATGCCTCCACCGCCTCGGGTTCGGTACGGAAGCACTTGGGCAGGTACGAGCCACAGCCAGCCAAGTTTCAGGCAGGCACCGTTTTGATGGATTTCTCGCAGCCAAGCGCGAATGACGCCCGAGGAAAGGATGCCAGGTCTAGGGGCGCGGCTCCCGCTCTCTGATCTGCTCGCTTAAGCCCCGCGCCGTCGCAAGCTGCGCGCGCAGGGTCCTAAGATTGGCTTCGGCGTGCGCACGCGCTTCGCCCGTGGGCATGGCTTCGACGATGACCGCAACCTTGTCGACGGCACGCTCGAGATCGTTGACGCCTTGGAGCAGCATTGCCGCGCTTGCCGTCGAGAAGTTGTCGACGAAGGCGGCTGTCAGCTTCTGCAAATCGTCGGGCCCGCGCGGCGATACGTTCTTCGGGAAGGTGATGACCTTAGACGACATGGTCCGCCACGCGCTTTAAACCCTGTATTCGCCGCGAGACGGCGCTGGCGTGAGCGCTCATGCGGCGGGGTCGAAACCGCCGTGCGTGCCTTCGCTCGCGCGGCGCCCGCCGGCGAGCTCAGCGCGAATGTGATCGAGCTCGGCGCGCGCCAGATCACGGGCCTTGCCGTCGGGCATGGCGCGCAGCATGCGCACGGCTTTGTTGATGGCTTCGTCGATGTCGTCGAGGCCTTCGAGCAGCATCGTCGAGCTGATCGTCATGTAGTTGTCGGCCAGCGCCTCGAGGGCATCTTCCGCAGCAACGCGATGCGGCTGCAAGGCCTTGGCGGGGCGCCGGAACGCGATCACATTTGACATCGGATTTGCCTGCTACTCTTTACGGGATGCCGCGCCAATTGCGGCATGTTCGAGGGCATGCCGGCCGGCGCGCAAGACTACGCACTCAGCCATGCTTAGCGCGGGCGGATAACCCGGGCTTCAATTCGGGCGCTAAAATTTGATGCAATTTGTGCCGATGCCCATGAAACCGGCGCCTGCGGGCCCCATGGCAACGTCTCCTCGCAGCGCATCGCACTCGAGTTGATGAAAAGTTAAGGGGAGCGGGTCACGCCGGAGGCGTGCAAGAACAGAACCCGCACCTCGCGATCCATTGGATCCGAGCTGATGAACGATAGGGGAGCGGGGCGCGGGCTCGCCGCGGGTGGTCCGCATGTATATTCGAAGGCGCACCGGCGCCCCGCCCACATGCCGAAGGCATGTCTCCGACATGATCCGAGCTTTGCGCCGGAAGAAGCCAAGATCCGGCGTCGCGCACCCCTCTTAGCCCCAGCTTCCCGGGTACCGATGTTGCCACCGGCATCGGGTAGACGCTCCGCGAGGGAGACGGAGTGCGTGCTCCGCACATCCCTCAGAACTCGGACCCGCCCCTCGCTATCCAGACGCCTCTAGAAGGCGACCCCAGCGGAGCGGGATGGGGCAACTCTACGTGAGGAAGTGCGAGCGGGGATTAGTTTCTGCTCTAAGCGCATATCCGCCTGTGCCCGCGTGCAACTCAAGGAATGGGGCTCAGGACCTCAGTCTGTTGGACCTTGCCGACGCTGACGCTCGCCATGGCATCGGTACGCGCCAGGAGTTTCGCGGCGGCCCTGAACTCGTCGATCGTGATGCTTGCGATCTCCGAATCGAAGTCGGCCAGGTACGTGTCGGGCAGTCTCTGCTCGAGCATGGCAAGAAGCGTCGATGAAAGATTGGCGCTCGTATCCAAGCCAAGGTAGTAGCCGCCGCGGAAGGCCGCCTTGGCATCCTCCAATTCCTGCTCGCTGGGGCCTTCGCTGACGAGGCGATTGATCTCGCTCATCGCCAGAGACATCGCCCGCTCGGCATTTCCGGGCGCGGCGCCGAAGCTCCCGTAAAACGATCCGAAGCGCGAAAAAAGACCTCTATCCGTGCTGACGGAGTAGACGAGGCCTTCGCGCTCGCGCAGGGCCATGAAGAGACGCCCGGTGAACTGCGCGGAAAGATCTGGTTGAAGAGGCTCGCCGCTAGGCTCTGGCGCGCGTCGAGCGCGGGAGCAAAGTTGGCGAACACGACGATCGTCTGCGGCAAGTCGAGAGCTATGGTCTGCTGTTGCGCTTGCGCAGGTGCAAAGACCTGAGCCGGCTGAATATCGGCTCTGGCCGGCAGCGCACCGAATACGTCATCGAGCACCCTCGACAGGGTCGACGCATCGATATCGCCCGCCACCGCCACGCGAAGGTTGTCGCGGGCAAAAACGCGGCCCCGATAGGCTCGGATATCGTCCGCGGATATGAGCGCAAGGCCCTCGGGCGTGCCCTTCTCGGAAATCGCGTACCGGGACTGGCCATAGAGCATCGTGCCGAGCTGGCGCCAGGCGGCAGAGCCCGGATCCTGCCGCTCCTGCTCCAGTGAGGCGAGGGCTGCCCGCTTGCCGCGCTCGAGCGGCTCGGCATCGAAGCGAGGCACCGCGACGGCAAGCTTGAGCAGGCCGAACGCCTCGTCCCGATTAGCGCTCGGTGTCGACAGCGTGACCGTCAGGTTCTCGCTATTCGTCTCGCCGGTGAAGTCCGCGCCGATCCGCGACAGCCGGCGCATCAAACTTGGCGTATCGAGATCTCCGGCTCCTTCATTGAACAAATAGCTGGCGAGATGTGCGACGCCGGGCTTGTCAGCCGGGTCCTCGAGTGCGCCGCCACGGAAGCTGAAGCGCATGGAGATGACGCCCACCTCGTGGCTCTCGATGAGCAGCGCCTCGATGCCGCCCGGGCTGACAATGCGCTGCACCGGCTCGATCGCGTTCGCTGGAATTGCTCCGAAGAGGAGCGTGAAGGTTGCGAGCATCAGGGCAGCCACGCGTGCGGCTGGCGAAAGGTTGGCACTAGGGATGGCGGGCAGCGTCATGGCACGAGATCCATCTTTTCAAGCTGTGGGTTGTTATCGGTCTAGTCCGGCAGCCGCGGCTTGCACGCGCTGGGGTACCAGCACGCCAGTAACATTGCGGCTATGGGCGAGAATGCTTTTCCCGACGCGGTTGACGTCCTCGACCGTCGTGTCTTCGAGGCGCACCTGAAATCCCGAGAATGTCGTCGAGGCTCCATCCTGCGACCATCAACGCCCCGATCACGTTGCAGTGCGTGGTGAGGTTGTCCTCGTCGTAGACGCGTGACGCGATAAAGCTCTGCTTCATGTCGTCGAACTCGCGCCCGCTTATGCCGTGCTCGGCGATTTCGGCGAGCGTCTGATCGAATGCGGGCTCGATGACGTCCACTCCGACACCTGGAAGCGCCGTGGCCGTGAACGTCACCTCGCTCGAAGCGCGGCGAAGCATCAGATCGCCCGACACAGCGCTCGCGAGGCCCTTCGCGACGAGCGCCCCGTGCAGGCGGCTCAGCATGCCTTGGCCGACGATGTAAGAAAAAATGCTGAGCGCCGTCGAATCGCGGAGCGGCATTTCGGTCGCGCTTTGCGTCAGGAAAGTTCTACTGATTGCGGCCGAGCTCGCGAGCGGATGCGGCACCACGACCCGCAGCGCCTTGGCCGGCAGATCCGGTCGCGACAGATCCGGAGAAGCAACATCGTCACGCCGAGTGATCCGGCCGTATGTGCGAGCGGCCATCTCGCGAACCTCGGCCTCGGTCACGTCGCCGCCGATGACGACGATCGCATGCTGCGGCGAATAGTGATGGCGATAGAACGCCATGGCCTTTGCGCCGTCGAATTTCGAGATCGCCTCCTCGCTGCCGATCGGCGGCAGTGCGTAAGGATGGCTCCCGTAGAGGGCCGGCGCCGTTGCGAGGAAGAAGGCGTAACCTGGCTGGCCTGCCTTGCCGCGATACTCTTCCATCACCACGTTGCGCTCGTTGAGCGCGGCGGCCTCGGTAAATTGCAGGTTCTCCATACGATCCGCCTCGAGCGCCATCAGTCGCTCCAAGGCGTTGCGCGGCATGCGCTGATAGTAGGTGGTCCCGTCCTGTGTCGTCGTCGCGTTGTGCGCGCCTCCGCCTCTCATGACGAAGCGGTCGAACTCGCCTTTGGGGAAGGTCGGCGTCCCCATGAACATCATGTGCTCGAGATAATGGGCGAGGCCGGCTTCTTCGGGGCGCTCATCGGCTGAGCCGATCTTGTAGAACACCATGTGCGTCACGATGGGCGCACGGTGATCCGGCACAACGACGACACGCAAACCGTTCGCAAGCTCGAATTCGCTGGGTTTCGATGGCGGTGCGGCAGCTTGCGCGCCCCCGGCGAGAAGTGCGATTGCCAGAATGACGCCGCTGAGCAGCCCGGCAATGGTGATCGGCAAATAGGTGTCACGTAAGGTGGGATGGTGTGCGCGCATCGGGAGCACCTCGCATCTGGAGGTGAGCGCGTCGGCACGGCGCAGACTGCTCACACCGTCAAGATGGAGAATGACGGAGGCGCGTGCTGTTCCGCACGAAACTGGAACTGTCCGATCAATCCCGATCGCGGATTAGGGAGTGGCTCGAAGCGGTCGCCGGGCGCAACGTCCCTCAATTCCACCTCCGGTTACTCCACATCCACTGCTCGGGCGCTTCGCGCACCCACGCCTCGAACTGGCGCTGCATCTCGGTCATGATCCAGCGCACGTCTTCCGACTGGTTCTTGGAGCGCGGCACGCGCAGCTCGCGTGATCTCGATGTCGAAGCGGCTCTCGGTCCCGACGCGCTTGCAGCGCGACATCCAGATACGGCTGCCGACACGGCGCGCGATCATGGCGGCGATCGCCTGCGTCTTTGCCTCCGTGCCGAAGAACGGCACCGGGAGCCCGGAACGGTCATAGAGATCGCAGACGAGCCCGAGCCGGCCGCCGCGGCGTACGAAGTCGGTGAGGATGCGCGCCGTCTTCTGGTCGTCGCCGTGCTCGCCCTCGACCTTGCCGCGCCCGAACAGGCCGCCGGGATAGAGATCGCGCCGCTGCCAGCGCAGATACTGATCGACGTAGGGGTTGTTGACCGAGCGGTAGACGGCGGCGGGGTTGGCGTTCGCGGCCACGAACGGCCAGATCGAAAGCTCCCAGTTGCCCATGTGCAGCGACACGCCGATGGCCGCGCCGAGCTTGTCCTTGTAGCGCGAGAAGATCTTGTCGGAGACGATGCGTATGCGGCCGGGTCCTGGATCAGCCGGTCGATCTGCATCGTCTCGGCCATGACGCGGCCGAGGTTCTCCCAATGCGCCATGGCAATCGCGTGCCGCTCGGCGTCGGTCTTCTCGGGGAAGGCGATTTTGAGATTGGCCAGCGCCCGCTCATGGCGTTTCGGATTGATGAGCGGCGCCAGCGCGCGCCACGACTTGGCCGAGAAGCCCGTCGCGGAGAGCGGCAACAGGCGGACGAGCCCGATGATGAGGCGCAGGAGCGCATACTCCAGGCGAAATTGGAGATCGCGCAAGAGGCTGACGCGCGGCTGCTGCATTGGACCTTGGCGTTGCGGGCTTTGGGGGGACGCTAAAGCATTTTCCGACGAAGTGGACACCGGTTCGTCGCAGAAAATGCGACCAGGAAATAAACTAGGGCGTCTTTCGATCGAAAGACGCCCTAGAAGGGAGTGTGAGCGGAAAATCGGCAGATGCCAAGGCTCGGCGGCGCCCGTCAAGGCATCATCCCACGCTGTCCGCGATCTTCCTCGCCTCGGCCGGCACCGTGTCTCGATTTTGCGGTGCGCGGACCCCGGACGTCGAGCGTCGCGCCGCGAGGATGGCCTCTCCTCCCGGCTGCATGAGCGACGGCTTGGCGAGTTGATGATCGAGACCTTCGCGCACGACGGCGCGGCGCAGGGGGCCGATGGCGCGCAAGGCATGGAGCCCGAATCCGCGCGCAAGATGAACCGGCAGGAGGCCCGAGATCAGCGACCGGTTCAAGACATCGATGGCATAGATGCGCGACGAGACGTCGACGCGCCGTGCGCGGTTGTAAGCTTCGAGGGTCTCGGCACCGCCTGGATCGCGCGCTTCGCGCAAGGCGTCGGCCACACAGTCGGCGAGCGCCGCGCCGTCCCGCAAACCGAGGTTGAGCCCCTGCGCGCCGATGGGCGGAATGACATGCGCCGCTTCGCCGACCAGCGCGACGCGATTGCGGGCAAACGCCTCGGCCGATAGCCCCGTGAGCGGGAAGACCGCGCGCGGGCCGATCGCGCCGACGCCGCCGAGAAGTCCTTGCAGCCGCGCCTCGAGCGCCCCCCGGAAGGCGTCCTCGTCGAGCCCGGCGAGCCGCTGCGCTTCCGCCCGCGTTTCGACCCAGACCAGGCTCGAAGCATTGCCCGGCAAAGGCACTGTGGTGCAGGGTCCCGAGGGCCGGTGGAACTCGGTCGAGATACGCCTGTGCGGGCGCTCGTGGGCGAACGTGCAGACGAGCGCGCTCTGCGGATAATCCCACGTTTTGACGCCGATCCCAGCTTGCTCGCGGCAGATCGAGCGCCGCCCGTCGGCGCCGGCCACCAATTGTGCCTCGATCGCGCCCCCCTCCTGGAGATGCAGCCTGACGGACCCTTTGCCGATTTCGAGACGGGTCACACCTGCGGTCTCGACGAAGGAGATATTGCTTCCCGGCCTGAGCGCGGCCTCGAGAAGGCTGGCGACGAGGGCGTTGTTCGGAACGTTGGCCCCGAAGACGTCGAGCCCGACCTCGGCTGCCGTGAAGACGACCTCAGGCGCCCGGAGCAGCGCGCCCGTATCGTCGATGACGCGAATGGCCTCGAGCGGCTCGCTGGCCGCCTCGACATCACCCCAGGCGCCGAGGTTGCGCAGGAGCTCGATCGATCCCGTGAACAGCGCAGCGGTACGATGGTCGTGGTCTCCACCGGCCGGCCGGTGCGCCGGCCCGACCAGCGCTGTCTCGATGCCGAGCCGACCGAGAGCAGAGCGCGGCGGCAAGACCCGCCGGTCCGCCACCCACGACTGCCGCTCGTAAAGCGCGCCTCGCCCACCACGATTGAGCCTCACGTTACGTCGAATGATGCAAAATAATCATGGGCCTGCACACAAAGCCAGCCGTCGTTCGTCCGTCGTCGCGCAAATGAAAACGTGCACGGATCGAGTCTGATCGAATGCTCGATGAGTTGCGAGTAAGCAACGTCACATTGTCATGAAACTGTCATCGACAAACGTCTGCAGTTTTACATCTCGTGGCCAGCAAACAACGGCGATCCGGTAGCAAATCTGTCATATTAGCATTTCGCATTTACTCCATTGGAGCCAACCGCTTATTTGGCCATGTCCACGGTGGTGGGGCAGGCGGTGTTGTTTCGCGTCTGTCCAGGCTCCGCTGAGTGGTGAGGGTCAAAGTGCTCTGAGGTCCGTTGACCGGGGGCCTAAGCTCGAAAGGTTCGAGGCATGACTGGGGGTTTGAAGATGTCGGGGGCTCGTCTGGCGTTGCTCGCGGCTTCTGGCTTGTTGGTAATGGGCGCGGCGACGGCCCAGGCAGCGGATCTGGGCGGCAACTGCTGCGCTGATCTCGAGGAGCGCATTGCAGAGCTTGAGGCGACGACGGCCCGCAAAGGCAACCGCAAGGTAAGCCTCACGATTTCGGGCTGGGTGAACGAGGCGGTCTTCGCCTGGGATGACGGCGTCGAGAGCAACGCCTACGTCGGCACCAACTCACTCGAGCAGGATCGCATCAAGTTCGCTGGCGAGGCCAAGATCGATAATAGCTGGTCGGCGGGCTACGTAATTGAGCTCGGCATCAACGGCGCGCCGTCGAGCCAGTTCTCGCAAGCCGACGACGCCAGCGACACATCGACCAGCAACTTCATCAGCACCCGCCACGCTTATTGGTTCATCAAGAGCAAGGAATTGCGGCAGCGTGCGTGTCGGCCTGACCGGCTCCGCGACCTATCACTTGATCGATGACGCGGACGGCGCAAATACGCGCAACTACTCCGACTTTGAAGCGGCTGCAGTGGCGCTGGGAGCATTCAAGCTGCGATTCGGCGGTGAGTTAAATGCTCGGAGCCTGGACGGACATAATGGGCGGCTTCAACAATCGCACGCCGGGCCAGGACGGCCGCCGCAACATTGTTCGCTATGATACTCCGACTATCGCGGGTTTCGTCGCCACGGCCGCGTGGGGCGAGGACGACATGTGGGATATGGCCCTGACCTATAAGGGTGACGTTGGCGACTTCAAGCTCATCGCCAAGGTCGGCTACGGAGAAAGCACCGATCCTGCGTCCCAGGGCAACCGTTGCTCCAACCCCGGCAACTGGTGACTGCCACTGGTGGGGTGCTGGCGCACGATCATGCACGGGCCGACAGGCCTCTATGTCTATGGTGGTTACGGCGAGGAAGAGCCCCAGGGCGTCGCCGCTGGACTTGATGACACGAATACGGCGTGGCTCATCCAGGCCGGTATCGAAAAGAAGTTCTTCGCCTCTCGGCAAGACCACGGTCTTCGGCGAGTACCGCAATGACGAGGCTGGCGCGAATCAGTCGATCACGATTGGCGGCGTCAACCAGGGCAATATCCGCGGTTCGGATCTCGACTTCTGGGCCGCCGGCGTTGTTCAGAACATCGAGAACGCTGCCATGGACCTGTACGTGATCTATCGCCACTCCGAGGGCGACGTGGATACGGCGGTTGGCGGTAATTTCGCCGTCGACGACTTCGACATGCTCATCTCCGGCGCGCGCATCCAGTTCTGATCTGCGCCGCGCTCGGCCACTGCAAGAAACGGAAAGAGCCGCTGTAGTTCAGCGGCTCTTTTCATGCACTGCCCCGTAGCCTGCGGTGTGCGGAGAGGTTTGCCCGGGAGGCGGGTTGCGGAGGGCGAGTCGCCGCGCTGGGCAAGTCCAATTAAGCGTTTCGACCCAAGGCTTTGTGGATAAAATGAGGCGGGCGCTTGCGTCAGGCTGTTTTGTGTCCCGGCCGCCACATTGCATTGCAACCACACTCTTCCCGAGAAACGTTCATCGGGGGTTAACTGCAGTTGTAACATGCTTGTTTTCCCGAACCCGAAGCCTCATTTTCGTGAGCGAGTGGCAAGGACACGGGTAACTGCGGGGACTTTAGTCATGAGGCTTACAAGTTTAATGGGACTAGGGGCGGCGCTGGCCTTGGCCAGTACGTCTGCCTTGGCGTTCCAGGAGCAGCAATCCGGCGGAGCACCAGCTCCAGCCGCGCCTGCGGCCGCATCTCCGGCCGCGCAGGACCCCAATAAGGGCGTCGACCTCACCACGCCGTCGCCAAGCGAAAGCGGCGCTGCGGCGGGCACCGAGGTTCGCATTCCCGGTCTCGGCAAGCTCGGCGTGCTCCCGAAGATGGATTTCGGCCTTGAGCTGCTCTACGGCGCCAATGAGGCCAAGCAGCCGGATGCCGTCGATCGCGAGGCGCCCGCCGACGATCTGACCGTTCGCGGGACCATCAAGCACAACTTCTAAGTATCGGCTTGACCGGACCCGCATAGGACTTTGAACTAAGGAGCGCCCCGGCGCTCCTTTTGCTTTTCAGGCATGGTTTGACGGCATTCTTCGGTAATGAAGGCCGCTCCGAACGCAGGCCGAGCAGGGCCTATTGGTGGCCATGAAGCCGACTGGCGTCCATAGGACCCCTTGGAAGATCGTCGTTCGTCTTCAAAGCGGCGAAAAATGCTCTACTCTCCCGATTCTGAAGTTCGCCGAATGAGCGGGCAGGACGGGAGGAGTGAGCGTGCGGCTCGCCGCAATATTCGTGCATATTTTCACCGCGCTGGGCGTGGTCTGCGCGCTGTTTGCGATCGGCGCCATTGCCGACAGTGACTGGGAGCGCGTATTCCTCTGGCTCGGGATTGCCTTCATCATCGACGGCATCGACGGCACATTCGCTCGCCTCGTACGCGTCAAGGAGACGCTGCCGCGATTTTCCGGCGTCATCCTCGATCTCGTCGTCGACTATTTGACATATGTCCTCGTCCCCGTGCTGGCCCTCCTTGCGGCCGGCAAGCTGTCAGGCGTCCTGGGCACGGTCCTCGCCGCCGCGATCCTCCTGTCGTCGCTCTATCACTTCTGCGACGCCAACAACAAAGCCGATGACCAGAACTTCGTCGGCTTTCCGGCAGTCTGGAATATCATCGCCTTCTATCTGTTCGTCTTCGACACGGGCCAAGCCGCGACCGCGGCCATCATCGCGCTCTGCGTCGGCCTGACCTTCGTGCCGATGAAGTGGGTGCACCCCTTCCGCGTTGTCGCGCTCCGCCCATTGACGCTGGCGATGACGCTTGCCTGGTCGCTCGCGGCGATCGCGGTCGTCTGGAGCGGCTTCGCCGCCGCGCCATGGTCGGCCAAGGCCGTGCTGCTGGTGGTCGCGGCCTACACGATCGGCCTCTCGCTGGCCTGGTCGCGTCTCCGCGAGATGAGCGCCAAGTCTTGAATCCAAAGTCTTGAATCACGGCTCGAGCAAATAGCTTTTGCCGAAGCCCTCCGTGTAGTCGACGAGCGAGATCGCGACCGGTCTGATCGCGAATACGGCAAGCCCGTCTGCCTCAGGCCGGACGTACCGCTTTGACTGCGGCAAGGCGCGAAAAAGGTTGAGCACCGATTGAGCGGCCGCGTCTTTCGCAATGAGCCGCGTCGCGACGCCCGACAGTGACAAGGCGTGCGGCTTGTTGGGGTCCTGGGTCTCTCCCCCGATCGCCGCCGAGACCTTGTTGTTGAGGCTAATGTTCCCCGCCTTCTGCGAGGTCGCGTCGGTCGCGAAATACAACACGAGATCCTCATGGACGTAATTGACGATCGTTGCCTGTGGGAAGCCGTCAGGGCGAATGGTGGCGAGCGTCATCAGATGCTGAGACGCGAGCACTTCGAGGATCTTCGATTTGAGCGCTTCGTTCATGTCGAGCAGGCCACGCTGCGCGCGGGGAATATTCGCGCCGGCCCCCGAGCGTGAATCGGCGCGAGAGATTTGCGGTGTCTCCGGATAGATCCCGGCAGCCCGCCAGGACAAGAGCTAGCCCAGCATGCCTGCGTGGACCGGCTTCGAGCGGCGATCCGAAACTTTGGCGGTGCACCAGCTCGCCACGCGCGCCATGTTCACAGGCAGCAGAACGGGCTCCTCCCCCACGAATGTCCGCCACGCTTCGAGATGTGCGCGGCTGAGACCGGCAAGGACGGGTACGTCGAGGGCGACGGCCTCCTCGATCATGAGCCGGAACCCGTGCCCCTCCGCCTCGCGCTTGCCGAACCGGTTGACGACGACGAGATCCGTTTCCGGCTCGAGCGACGAGACCGCAATCCCGACACAATACTCGAGCGCGCGCTCGTCGAGCCGGCAGCCACGCGCGAGCGGCCCGCGGTATTGCGATACGTCGACCCGGCCGGCGCTCGCCAGGTCCTCGAACACGATATCCGAGTGGCTCCTGCCGGCAACGGCGACATTCGACTGCACCGCCCCGGCCAGCTTGAAGCCCGCGCGTCTCAGTCTGAGCGCGAGCGTGGTCAGTAGCGCGTCTGCCGCGGCTCCCTCGCCGGTATCGTAGAGCACGGCTGCGAGCTTCATGGTTCCGACCCCATTTTCCCGGCCCGCCACGAGAGCGGCACGTAATGCTGAGCCAATGGAGCAGATTTCTGAGATGTCCCGCTTGATCGCGATCAATTGTCGGCGCTGCCGAGCATCATCGAGCTTCGATAGCAGGCGGTTGGGGAGGGATCCACGCTCCTTGCGATATCAATCACTTAGACATGCTCATTGCGGGCGTGCCCCGCGTTTTTCGCACCAAGTTCTAAACTCGCTCGCCAATGAGCTGGCATTCCTGGAGATGGGCGACAATCCGAGCGACATAGTCCTGGGGTGAAGCCCCGTCGTGGACCAGGTGGATTTCGGGCAACTCGGGCGGTTCGTAAGCTGAGCTGACGCCGGTGAATTCATGTAACTCGCCGGTTCGCGCTCGCTTGTAATGACCCTTGGGGTCACGGTGCTCGCAAACATCGAGCGGAGTATCGACGAACACCTCGACAAAGGTTCCCGGCTCAAAACGAGACCGCGCGGCGAGCCGATCTTTGCGGAACGGGGAGATCAGCGACACGATCACGATCAGCCCGGCGTCGACCATCAGCCGGGCCACCTCGCCAATGCGCCGCACGTTCTCCGCTCTCTCAGCCGGGCTGTAGCCCAAATCGCGGTTGAGGCCTTCGCGAACACGGTCGCCATCGAGAACGTAAGTCGGCACGCCGAAGGACTGCAGCTCTTGCTTTAGCGTGTCGGCAACTGTCGATTTTCCCGCGGCGGGAAGCCCTGTGATCCAGACGCAAAAGGGATGCGCGCGCATGCTCAGAGCTTCTTTAGCCTCAGTTGATTGATCGCTCGTTGGTTCTACCCTACGTCGCCGCCAGACAAGACTCCTATCTTCCTTACTCCGATGCCCCACCGCGCATTCCGGTCAGGCGCAGACATTCAGCAATGTCCGAGAAAAAGGTATGAGCAGATGGAGTGCGGCTGCAACGTCGAGGTCAGCTCATGACCCGAAGCGGAGTTCTTCGAGAGCCACCGCGATGGAGATCTAAGCCGTAAACTTATTCGGCATCTCATCGCTAATTCGCTCAGGATCGCCGCCATGAAGACTGCCCCCCATCCGGGGGACTATCTGTTGGAGCGATCCTGCCTTAGTGCTCGGAAACGGTCGCCTCCCGAAATGGATTTCTCTGCCATGACCATGAGAGACCTACCCCTCCGCCTTACCATCTTCCTCGCAGCACACGTTGCGCTGATTGGAATGGCGCTCTTCCTCGGTAGTGAATTCTGACCAGATCATCTGCCGCAGAAGGTTCCCACTGGGGCGACCCGCCGCTCAAAAGCCGCCCGACCCGTCTCGATGCGCTCCCCCATTCGGGGGACTGTCCGTGAAATACGACCTAGGTCAGAATTCGGTGACGGGGGGTCAATGCCTGACCCAAGGAAGGAGGCGCCCATGTCGGCCACCAAGGACGGTCGTAACGAGACAAAGAAACCTGGCACCAACCGGCGCGATCTGATGCTTGGTGGCTCCACGCTAGCAGCAGCGGCCGTACTCGGATCGGCAGTCAAGATTCAGACCGCACAAGCGCAAACGCCGAAGCCGGTAGCAACTCCCGGTAAGCAACCGAACAACCTCGTCATCTGGGGCGACGACATCGGAACATGGAACGTCGGTGCCTATGTCAACGGCATGATGGGCAAGACCCCCAATATTGACCGGATCGCCAAGGAAGGGGTGCTCTTCACCGACCATTACGGCCAGCCGAGCTGCACGGCCGGGCGCGCCGCCTTCATCACGGGCCAGATGCCGATCCGTACCGGCATGACGACCATCGGCATCCCGGGATCGGAACGGGGTATTCAGAAGGAGGACCCGACCCTGGCCGAAGTTCTGAAGGCGGCCGGGTATAACACCGCGCAGTTCGGCAAGAACCATCTGGGTGACCGCAACGAGTTCCTGCCGACCGCCCACGGCTTCGATGAATGGTTCGGCAACCTCTATCACCTCAACGCCGAGGAAGAGCCCGAACAGCTCGACTATCCCGGGCAGAAAAACCCTGAATACAAAAAAACGTTCGGGCCGCGTGGCGTGCTCCACGCCTGGGCGACCGACAAGGATGATCCGACCGAAGATCCGAAGTTCGGACGCGTCGGCAAGCAGCGCATCGAGGACACGGGTCCGCTGACGCGCAAGCGCATGGAAACGATCGATAGCGAAGTTCTCGGCGAAACGCTCAAATACCTGGACAAGAACGGCAAGGGCGAGAAGCCCTTCTTTGTCTGGTTCAACTCGACTGCCGTTCACATCTGGTCGCATCCGCAGCCGAGGTACGTGCAGATGGCTGTCGACGAGGGGCGCGCCGAGGAAGATGTCCTGCGCGCCAAGATGCTGGAGCACGACGAGCATGTCGGCGTGCTGCTCAAGAAGCTCGACGACCTCGGCATCGCCGACAACACGATAGTCATTTACTCGACCGACAATGGCTTCGAGTTGATGATGTGGCCCGATGGCGGCTATGCGCCGTTCCGGGGCGAGAAGGGCACCACCTGGGAAGGCGGCGTGCGCGTCCCCATGCTCCTGCGCTGGCCGGCTGCCGTCCCCGCCGGAACGGCCATCAACGGCGTGCAGAGCCACGAGGATGTCTACGTGACGCTCGCGGCGGCTGCGGGCATGCCTGACCTCAAGGAAAAGCTCCTGACCGGAGCCAAGCTTGGCGACACGACCTACAAGGTCCATCTCGACGGCTACAACCAGCTCGATCTGTGGACCGGCAAGACGGACAAGTCGGCCCGCCGCGAGTTTTTCTATTACGACGAGACCGACCTCATGGCGATCCGCGTCGACAACTGGAAGATCGCCTTCGGTGTGAAAAAGGATGGCATCTGGTTCGAAGAAAAAAGCTATCCGAGCATCCCTTTCGTCTTCAATCTTCGCATGGACCCGTTAGAGAAGATGGACCCCTTGTCCCATGAGTGGGGGTACGCCGGTCGCAAGTTCTTTGCCTCGAAAATGTGGGCTCCAACAGCGGCAGGACCTTTCCTTCAAGCGCATCTGAAAAGCATTAGTGAGTATCCACCGCGCCAGGGCGCCGACACGCTCAGCATGAAGAAGGCTGTAGACGATGCGATGCACAAGGCGATGAACAAGAGCCGTGACTGAGTTCTTCAACGTTCGCTGATCGCTATGCTCCCGGCGCAGACGTGCGGCAAGGCCGCTCGTCTGCTTCTGGCCCTTAACGAACGTGACCGACGCCTGAGGGCTTGTCTGCTCTCGGGGTAACAACAGAAGTTGTGCGCGATCGACGTCTAGGTTCGTTCATGATCCATTGTAGACGTGCCGGCTCATGGAGGAAACGCCCGGGTACAGTGACAAGCCTGGTGTTGAGATTGGGGTGAAGTGGCAAGCCTTTAAATAGCCGGCGATCCTCGGCAATCTAATGAGTGTTGGCGCCGGATTTGCGCTCGCTGTCCTCGTGGTCATGCACCGCTGCCGGCAGCCTATCCACCCGTGGACCCTTCGACGCCCGCAACAGCGGGGCGCATTGTAGGGCTATTGAAAACCCCCGCCGAAAAGTGATTTCGTCGAACCGGGAAACACGGGCACTTTTCGACCCTCCTCGCATTCGGCTCGGTGGGGTCCGAAGCGAAGGCGTCTAGAGGCTCGCGTGGGTGTCGAACCAGCCAGGCAGCGGCCCGCGATAGCCGGTTGCGGCCTTGTAGCCGCGCCGCAGGGTGCGCTGTAAGCGATACGGCATCTTGCTGACAAGCGAGTAGTCGCCGAAGAGGCGGTAGCGGCGGAATATCCGGCGATACTCGGCGAGCGCCTCCTCGAGCGTCAGCCACGGCTGCGGGATATGCTCGCCGAAAGCCCCGGACGCATGCTCCTCGAAGGTGTAGCTGATCGGCGTGCCATCGAGCTTTGAGACCTCGATCGTGCGGCCGGGAATATCGGCCTGCTGCACGATCTTGAATTTTTTGTAGCCGAGGCCCGCGAGAAGCTCGCACTCATCGCGCAAGGCGCTGAAATCGACCTTCTCAGATTCGATTGACACGTACTGCGGGCGCTCTGCGGCGGACTTGAGCTCGTCCAAGGCCAGGCGATCGGCACCCTCCACGTCGATCTTCAAGTAATGGGGAATGCCATAGGTCCGGAAGACCTTGCCGATGTCGACCCGATCCAACTCGATCGCCGTGCTCTGATGCCCCAGCATGGCGTTGCGCGAGGCCCAATCGGGGCTGGTCGTGCCCCAGATGGAGGCGCTCGGGTTCTCGAAGAACGTGATCTTCTCGCCCGCGGAAGCGGGCGCTATGGCGCCTTCCACGAGGTGCAGTCGGCCCGACGCAATGGCATCCTTGAACCTCGCCTTCGACTGCGCGATGAGGCGTGGATTGGCCTCGATCGCCACGACGTCGAATCCCAGCTGCAAATAGAAATCCGTATCCTCTCCCCTGTGATGCCCGATGTCGTAGATAGTCTTCGTACGCGCGGGCATGCAGTCTCCGTGGTGCAAGGCTGGGAGGGCTTGAGTTGTGCCGCAATCTAGATCGAGGCGCCGGCCCCGTGCAAATGCAAACCGGCGTGGTTCATGGTGAGAATGACGTGCCGCGCAACATACTCGCGTCGCGGCGCGATACGGACCGGTGGCTCGCACGTACTCGTGTCGAATATGGCCATTCTACAAGGTTAGCCCTTCAAGCCCTCTTGAGGTCTGCTCCTGGCCCAACTGCTTACGTCTGCGAGCCCCGACGTGACGGCTGCTCCTGAGGTTCTAGCGGACGTCAATAGCAAGGACGTCGAAGTCAGCTCACGACCCATAACCGCCGCTTTCATAAGCACTCATGCGGTGCACCGCCTGGAGAAGACCGACATTGGCTGACTTCATTCTGCTCATGCACAGCGACTACGACAGTATGTTGAGCATAAGCACAGCCTGCATATCCCTTGGATCACAGAGAGTCCCATGACCGGCAATCGCTTCAGGTTTCTGGCGTTGGCGGCCGTGGCGCAGCTGGCGTCTGCGGCATCGAGCGCCCAGACTGGCGACATCGGCTACCTGGCATCGGCTGGAGCGCCGGTTAAGGCCTTCCCGCGGTTCGAGCGCCCGGTCGCCGAGATCGTAAGCCCGCAACGCACGGCGGAAGCAGAGCGTGATGCAAACGGCGAGGCTCAGCAGCTTGCACGTTTGATGGGGCTAACGTCGGGTATGGTTGTCGGCGACATCGGTGCCGGCTCGGGCTACCACACCGTTAGGCTATCCCGGGTGGTCGGGCCATCCGGCGCCGTATTTGCTCAGGATGTTCGGCGGGACTACCTGACCGACTTGGCCAAGCGCGTGCAGAGTCTCAAACTGACCAACGTCAAGATTGCGTTGGGTGACCCGCACGATCCGCGGCTGCCAATAGCCTCTCTGGATGCGGCGATCCTCGTGCACATGTATCACGAGATCGCCGAGCCCTACGCGTTTCTCTACAACCTCGCGCTCGCCCTGAAACCGGGCGCACGAGTGGGTATTATGGACTTCGACATCCCGACGCCACAGCACGGTACGCCGATTGAGCTGTTGCGCTGCGAGCTTGCTGCCATTGGCTATCGCGAGCTTTCATTTCACACGCTCACAGGCGATGCCGGCTATCTTGGGATCTTTGAGCCGCCGCCGAAACGCCCTCAGCCGTCCGATATTGTGCCCTGTCGGCAATAAAGCGTGGTGGGAGCACCACGACGTCGCCGCCGGTTCCCGGCACGAAGGCAACGTCGGGAGTTGGCCCAACTCGGACCTCAGTGATCGTCGACGTCGCGTCTGCTCGTGAGGTTCTAGCGTACGTCATATGGGGAAGACGTCGAGGTCTGCTTGTGGCCCTTAGCCGACCTAAGCGACGCTCGTCGTATCGTCTGCTCTTGAGGTTCCAGCCGACGTCCTAGGAGGAGGACGTCTAGGTTCGTTCATGACCCAAAACTGACCTCGGCGATGGCATCCATCCATTTCGGCAGGTGGCCGATGCATGCCGCCCACAGGAATGCCCAAAACTCCGCCGGGTTGAGCGGGCCTGCGTAAGCTTCGCGTCGGCCAGCTTCGCCATGGTGTACGCGAGTCAATATGAGGACCCGGCGAGTCGTCGCATATGCAATGCGGTGCTGTGATCGGCGAGGAAGACGCGGTTGCGCGTCTTCTTTGCGCGGCGGATGCCCTCGAGTGTGTCGCAAGGACGCCCAAGCTCGGATCACAGGGTCACGCCATGATGTCCACTTCTCAGACGGTCCCGAATAGGCGCAGCGGGATTATCCACCTCCTGCTGCCAGCCCTCGCGCTTGCCATCGTGATGCAACCGGACACGACCGCGGCACAGGGCGCTCCGCCGCCGCCGACCGTTTCGGTCGAGACGGTCCAGTTTAGCGACCTCAAAGGATCGACGACATTCAGCGGCCGCGTCGAGGCGATCAGTAAGATCGAGCTCCGCGCGCGCGCGGATGGCTTGATCACGGCACTCAAATTCGAGGAAGGCGCGGAGGTCAAGAAGGGCCAGGTCCTCTTCGAGATCGAGCGCCGCCCCTACGAGATTGCGGTTGCCCAGGCCGAAGGCAATCTCGCGGCGTCGCAGGCCGCGCTCGTCGCCGCCGACAGTCTCTATAAGCGCACGCTCGAGCTCGAGACGCGGCAGATCTCGACGGAGGCTTCTCTCGACAACGCCAAGGCAAGTCTTGCGCAGGCAAAGGCCAGGGTGAGCCTCGACCAGGCGAGTTTCGAGCAGGCCAAACTGATGCTGAGCTACACGCAGATCGCGGCCGGTATCGACGGCCGCATCGGCCGCGCCGCGCACGCGGTCGGCGATCTCGTGGGCCCCGCGAGCACGGCGCTCGCAACTCTGGTCTCGCAGGATCCCGTCTATGTAGCATTCGCCGTGCCGAGGCCGATGCTCGAGACGCTTCTCAAGCGCCAAGGCGGCACCTACGGCGCCGAGGTAGAGCTTAGGGCCGGACAAGGCGAGAGCGCGCATCCGTTCAAGGGCAAGATCGCATTCGTGGATGTGGAGGCGAACTCCGCGACGGACACTGTCGTGGTGCGGGCCACGGTCTCCAATCCCGGGCGAGAATTGATCCCGCAACAGCTTGTCGACGCGACCATCGTCGACAAAGAGGCGACCAAGTCGCTGGTCATCTCGCAGTCGGCTCTGCTCCTGGATCAGCTCGGCAGCTACGTGCTGACGCTCGACAGCACCAACAAAGTCGAGATCCGGCGCTTCGAGAGCGGGCCGCAGTACGGCTCGATGATCACGGTGAAGTCGGGCCTCGCCGAAGGCGACCGGGTGATCGTCGGCGGCCACCTCCGCGCGCAGCCGGGCGCGATCGTCACTCCTCAAGCGGCGCCGATCAAGACCAGCAGCACATCGGATAATCCCGTCAAATGATCTTCAACATCTTCATCGATCGTCCTCGCCTCGCGATGGTGATCTCGATCATCATCATGCTTGCCGGCCTCATGTCGGCCGCGGGCATTCCGGTCGCGCAATATCCCAACATCTCTCCGCCGAGCGTGTCGGTCAGCGCGATCTATCCCGGCGCCGACGCGGCGACCGTCGAGAGCAATATCGCCCAGCCGGTCGAGAGCGCCATCAACGGCGTCCCCGGCATGCGCTACATGCAGTCGACCTCGACCAATGACGGCGGCTACTCGCTCTCCATCACATTCGAGCCGGGAACCGATCCGAGCATTGCGACGGTCAACGTGATGAACCGGGTCAACCTCGTCCAGGGCAAGCTTCCCATGGAGGTGCGCACCGGCGGGCTGACCGTCAATTCCGGCTCGAGCGATCTCCTCCAGATCATGTCCTTCTATTCCGACAAGAAGGAGCACGATCAGCTCTTCCTCAGCACGTTCGTCACCCTCAACATTCTCGATGACCTGAAGCGCATTCCCGGCGTCGGCGACGCCTCCATCATGGGCGCGCGCGACTACGCGATGCGCATCTGGATCGATCCGCAGCGCCTCTCCGACTTCGGCCTCTCGACCTCCGACATTGTGGAGGCCGTGCGGGCGCAGAACATGCAGGCGCCGGCCGGGCGGATCGGCGCGGCTCCCGTCGTGTCGGAGGATCAGCGTCTCGAGCTCGCCATCTCGGCCAACGGGCTGCTGTCGACGCCGGAGGAGTTCGGCAACATCGTGCTCCGCAGCCAGCCCAACGGCTCGTCGACGCGTCTCAGGGACGTGGCCCGCATCGAGCTCAAGGCCTCCTCCTACAACTCCGTGTCGACATTCAACGGCGGCCCCGCCGCCCCCGTTGCCATCAATCTCGCCGCCGGCGCCAATGCCGTGAACGTCGCGAAGGAGGTCTCGGCGAAGCTCGAGCAGCTCCGCTCGCGTCTGCCGGAGGGCGTGAAGTTTGCGTTCATCTACGACACGTCCGAGTTCGTGTGGTCGATGATCGGTCGGGCGATCGAGACGCTGATCGAGGCGTTCATTCTCGTGGCGGTGGTCGTCTATGTGTTCCTCGGCCGGCTGCGGCCATCGCTCATCCCGCTTCTTGCCGTGCCCGTCGCCATCGTCGGCACGTTCGTCATCCTCGTTCCGCTCGGCTATTCGGCGAACACCATATCGCTCCTCGCGCTCGTGCTCGCGATCGGCATCGTCGTCGACGACTCGATCATCGTCGTCGAGAACGTCGAGCGCGTGATGGAGGAAAATCCGCTCTTCACGCCAGTCGAGGCGACGCGCAAAGCCATGGGGCAGATCGTCGGGCCGATCGTGGCCGTCACGCTCGTCCTCCTCTCCGTCTTCGTCCCCGTCGCATTCCTGCCGGGGAGCGCCGGCGCGCTGTTCCAGCAATTCGCCGCGACGATCTCGGCCGCGATGATCTTCTCCGCCATCAACGCCCTGACGCTGACGCCCGCTCTGTGTGCGCTGCTGCTGAAGCCCCGCGACCACTCGAAGAAGCCGAACGCCTTGCAGGCGGCGATCGAAAGTTTGGCCGACCGCTATGCGGGCGCCGTCGCCGTGCTCGTGCGCCATTCCTTTGCAGGTCTCGCAGCGATTGCCGTGGTCGCGGCGCTCACCGGCTTCATCTTCGTCAAGACGCCGAAGGGCTTCCTGCCGGCGGAGGACAAGGGATACCTCCTGGTCGTCAGCACATTGCCGCCCGGCGCCTCGCTCAATCGTACGGAGGCCGCGTCCAGAAAGGTCGACGAGATCGTGCGCAAGGACCCGGCCGTCGCGAGCGCCCTTTCGATCGTCGGGCTCGACTTCCTGACCGGCGGCTCGGCGTCGAACTCGGGCATCATGTTCGTGCGCTTGAAGCCCTACGAGGAACGCACATCGGCGGACATGCAGGCCGACGCGACCGCGCAACGCCTTTTCATGGCCCTGTCGTCGATGACCGAAGGCACGTTCGTCGCGCTGAACCCGCCCTCCATTCCGGGCGTCGGCCGCGCCGGCGGCTTCGAATACGTGCTCGAAGGCACTCAGGGACAAGGTCCCGCCGAGCTTGGCGCGGCCGCCCGCGGCCTCAGCGTCGCGGCCCAGCAGCGACCCGAGCTGACGCAGGTCTTCTCCGGCGCTGAGGCGCAGGTGCCCCAGATCAATCTCGAGGTCGACCGCGAGCGTGCCCGGCTGCTCGGGCTCGATCCGAGCGACATCTATGCCGAGCTGCAGGCGACGCTCGGCGGGCAATACGTGACCGACTTCAACAAGTTCGGCCGGACGTGGACGGTGCAGATCCAGGCCGACGCCCAGCATCGCGCCAACTACGACGATCTCGCCAAGATCAACGTGAAGAACCGCGATGGGAACATGGTCCCGCTGTCTCTCGTCGCCAAGACGACGCTCGGCGTCGGACCGAGCTCGCTCATGCGCTACAACAACTATCCCGCCGTCACCGTTCGCGGCTCCGCGGCGCCCGGCGTCGGCGACGGCACGGCGCTTTCCGCCATGGACGAGATTTCCGAGACGACGCTGCCGCCGGGTTTCAAGTACGAATGGACCGGGCAGGCGCTCGAGGAGCGTGCGTCCGCAGCGCAAACGCCGCTGGTCTTGGGAATGGCGCTGCTCTTCGCCTTTTTCCTTCTCGTCGGTCTTTACGAAAGCTGGTCGATGCCGATGGCGGCGCTATTGCCAGTCGTGATCGCGGTCTTCGGCGCGATGCTCGGTCTTTATGCGGCGCAAGCGAGCCTTCTCCTCTATACGGAAATCGGAATAATCGTTCTCATTGCGCTCGCGGCAAAGAACTCAATTCTGATGACGCAATTCTTCATCGATCAGACGAAAAGCCGGAAAGTCCATTCTCGAAGCCGCGGGAACGGGTGCGCGCCAGCGCATTCGCCCCGTGATGATGACGAGCGTCGCGTTCATCGCCGCGCTCGTGCCGCTGTTGATCGCAAGCGGTCCCGGCGAGGCGAGCATGTTCTCGGTCGCGCTTCCGGTATTCGCCGGAATGCTGATCGCGGCGCTCATCGGTGTCTTCTTCATTCCGATGATGTACGTCGTCATGCAGCGCATCCGCGAGCGGGGGCTCAAGCTGCCGAGCATTGGGCAGAGAGCTGGTATCGTGCCCAAGTCCACGGCCTCGGCCACTCCCGCAGAGTGACCGAAGGATCAAGTCGGAATGCGCTGTGCTCACAATTCGAGAAAGACAGACGGCGGCACTAATTGGTGCCGCCGTTTCTGTTTATGAAATAAATTGTGCCTGCAACTCATGTAACTACAATTATATTTCTGATTCAAATCGAGAAGAAATAGAATGCAATTTAATCCATTTTAAACCGAATAAGCGCGAAATCGACATTCGAATTAATTCGAGACCGCCCGAGATCAGGCGCGGTTTCGTTCAGGGGAGCTGCGGCTCGCGCCGGGGGAAGAAATGTACAATACGCAGACTACGCAAAGCGCCTATGCGTTGATGATCCTTTTGGCTGGCTTTGCCGTCATGGCGAACTACGGCCGTGACGCCGCTGTGGCTGCAACCAACGGCCCGGAGGCCCCGATGAGCGCGCCGCCCGGCGTATGGTTCCACCCGCCGCCCCCGCGAGCGGCCTGGTCCAATTCGGATTGGTGCAGACCGGCGTCGCTGCCGTCACGGCGTTCGACGGAACGGGGCGCCAGTCGATCATGCCGGTGTTCCAGGTCGTGCAGCTCCAGTCGACGGCCGCAATTGACGGCAGGCAATGTCGCGTCGCCCGATCGCGCCGCTCGAGCCCATGGCGCAGCAACCCGCCGAGTCGAAAATTCCGCAAGGCATCAACGTCGCGCCGCCCGCGGGAATGAGCGTGTCCGGCACGCTCTGCGAAATCAAAGGCGTGCGCGTTTTGACTGAGACGTCCGAATGCATGCGGCGCGGCCGGCGGCCAGGTGCCCGCGCTCTAATCTGCCGCTCTACGAGCGTTCAGCATTAGGGCGGTGTTTACCACTCCGCGGCACTAAGTGTTGCCGAGCCGAAGGCGTTTTGTGGGTGTTGCGTACCTCGGTTCAAGCGATTGCTCGCGGCTTCGACGCTGAGCGCTTTTGATATTGGGGATAGATCAGTGACATCAGTAAAGAGCCTCTTTCGTGGAACGGCGGCAGCAATCGCTGCTGCTACCGTCCTTGCCACGCCCGCCAGCGCCGGAATTGAGTGCTTCCAGGGTATGTGCGGCTTCGGTCTCAACGGCCATCAGAACGTCGGCATCTCGACACCATGGGGCGGCGCGTCGATCCCCGGCTTCGGCATCTCGACGCCCTTCGGTGGCGTCTCCTCGCCGTGGCTCGGTCTCAACGGCCAGCAGAACATGAGCATCTCGACGCCGTTTGGCGGCATGTGGGGCGGCGGCATCGGCCTCAACGGTCGCAGAACGTCGGCATCTCGACGCCATGGGGCGGTGCTTCCATTCCCGGCTTCGGCATCTCCACTCCCTTCGGCGGCGTGTCGATGCCCGGCTTCGGCATCTCGACGCCCTTCGGCGGCGTCTCCTCGCCGTGGCTCGGCCTCAACGGCCAGCAGAACATCGAGCATCTCGACGCCGTGGGGCGGCGCTTCGATCCCGGGCCTCGGCATCTCGACTCCGTTCGGCGGCGTATCCTCGCCGTGGCTCGGCCTCAACGGTCAACAGAACGTCGGCATCTCGACGCCATGGGGCGGTGCGTCCATTCCAGGCTTCGGCATCTCCACGCCGTGGGGTGGCGCATCGATGCCGGGCTTCGGCATCTCGACGCCGTTCGGCGGCGTGTCGATGCCGGGCTTCGGCATCTCGACGCCCTTCGGCGGCGTCTCCTCGCCGTGGTTGGGGCTTAACGGCCAGCCGCAGGTTGTCCAGGTGATGGTACCCTATCCGGTTCCGGCACCGCAGGGCTCTGCCGTTCAGCCGGTCCAGTGCATGATCAATCAGGTCCCGGCACTGACCAAGAGCGTGGACGACTGCGAGAAGGCCGGCGGCGACGTAGCAGCGGCGACCAAGACATCGTCGGTCCAGGAAGCGAAGAAATAGCGCGATTGCGGGGTGCTGGTCTCGTCGAGGCCGGCACCTTGCTCCTGCCGAGGCTCGACGTGGGCAATTCCTTCGCTCGCGACGCGTGCCGTGCCACCCTCGCTCTCCCTTGATTCGCATATCTGCTCTTTTCGTCGTTCGGCAAAGGAAACCAACAATGCGTGCCATTCGCTCTGCGACGGTCGCACTCGGCGCAGCACTGCTCATGATGACGATCGGCCTGGCTCACTCGGCGATCGCGGCTTCCAAGACGACGCATTTGCTGGCCATGGCGGCTTGTCCGACGTGGAAGGTCATCGACGGGGACGACAAGACGACAAAGCTGATGGCTGAATTCCTGCAAGGTTGACGTTGACACGATCGTCGCCGCTTTGCGCAAATCGCTTGCCGTATCAGACGCGAACATTACGACGCGTCTTAACGCCGAGGCCGATGGCCCGGGCGTAACCAAGGCCCTGACCGAGCTCGCCGGCCGCGCCAAGCCTGAGGATCGCGTGGTGATCTATCTCAACTTCCATGGCGGTAACTTCGATGCGCAGTACGGCAGCGACGCTGTCTATGACGAGATCCTCGCTGTCTACACAGCCGAGGAGCCCAAGGATTTCGCCGCGGCAACGGCCAATGGCGACTGGCTGACCATGAAGCGGCTGCGGGACTTCATCGACGACCTCAAGGCCGAGGAGGTCGTTGTCATATTCGAGGTCTGCGAGGTCGGCGGCGGCTTCAAGGATTTCCGCTACGACATGTCCCGGCGTTACCGGAACGGCTGGAAGGGCCGCGAGGCCATCGTCTTCAGCTCGCGCGGCGATCAGGCGGCAGTCTACAACGAGGCCGGCACCACCGCGCTCTTCACCGAGATGCTCTCGAGGGACCTCACGAAGACCAAGAGCGGCAATATTCGCGACATCATCCAGCTGTCGGCGATGGCCACGCATCGCTCGCGCCGCGCCACCTGCATGAAGGATGAGAACCTCGACACGCTGTTCGCTGATCGCGCGACGTATCTCGACGCCTGCACTCAGATGCCGATGACATTCGATCCTTACGGGCTATTGGACGACATCCAGGTCGGCGGTGCGACGACGACCTCGCGCTGGCACGAGATCAAGGATCACAAACCTGCGCCGAGAACCGCCGACGAGAGCAAGGACGGGGCCAAGCCGGCAGCTACGGGCAAGGACGCGAGCAAGTCCGCCGCCAAAGCTGACCAGCCGGCCGCGAAGGCCGAACCGGCGGCTAAGGGCAAGAGCCCCGAGGAGGATCCCTTCGCTTGGACGAAGGGCATCGTAGGCCAGCAGAGCCAGGGCTACGGACAGGCCGTCGGGTATCCGTACTAGAGCGCGCAAGTTCGGCCGCCTGCGCAAATGTTAGTATCGGCGTCCGTGAGGCTCGCTGCGCGGCTCAATGTATTGATATAACGGGATTTTCTAGGAACCTGAGACTACCCGAGTTCCTGCGAGTTGAAAGATGCTGGCGGATGGGGAGGGATTATCACCTTTCCAAATTGACCCAGAGCGTCAGGCTCCTAAGGAAAAGCGCTCGATCGAAGCCACCTTCGAGTCCACCCTTGCAGCTCGCGCTCACATCGCCGTTCGTCTTCGGCGTCGTTTTCAGACGCGTCCGCTCTCGCAGCTCCAGACGGTGCTCAAATTCGCGAGAGTGCCGCTGTGAGGTCGCGCAATAGAGCGCCGACATGAGAGGCCCGGTTTCGCTACCTCCGTCTGGCTCGACCCAGCGTTAGGGTGCCGCGCTTTCCCACCTCGACGTGCCGAAACGCGTGGCATCAGTTGAGAAAAGCGGCCCACAGGTGGCGTGTTGTAATTTTTCCAGGCATTCAGATTTTTCGCCGAGTCGCGATTGCGATCGGTAGACTTTACGGGCCAAATCCACGCCAATGAGCGAATGCAGAAAACCAGCGTGTCATCAGCAGCTGCTTCGACGGCGTTCGAGAAATGGATGAGCATACTCAATCTCGACGAGAAAAACGCCGCGCGTCTTCTCGGGAAAGGACGTCGCGTGGTCAAATACTATCGTAGGGGCTACTGGAATGACGGCAGAAGTTGCGTTCCCGGAACAGCGGAACGCGTTTTGATGTCACTCATCGCTAAAGGCCAATACGCAGAACCCTGGCCTGAGAAATAAAGAGGCCGGTCTCCAGGGCACTACCCCGAGGGACCAGCCTAATGTCGTCGCGTGATGTAGGACTGTCGCCGTGAAGGGACGACAGCGGGCTTTACGAGAACGAGATTCACCGCAGTTCGTCAAGCGTTCGGTCCTCTCCCCGCTGCAATTCGATTTGTGAGGGGATATATGAGCACGCAGAACGCCCGCGCCCTTGTTGGCGACAACGTTGTCGATATCGCAGTGCACGAGCGTTACGACGCGTTCGTGACCGCGCTGACGGCATTCGCCAATGCGAAGCGGCGCATCGAGGACGGCATGTCTCGCGCCGAGTTCCTCTTGCTCGACAGCATCGGCAAGCTGTTCGCTATGAAGCAGGCGCTGCTCGACAACACAGCGCGGCTGTATGCCATCGACAAGAGCCTTGACGTTGGTCCGGCGCTGCTCTTGCTGGTCACCGTGTTGAGCGACAATAACCGAGGATATTGCGACCTCGCTGTCGCGAGGATGGCCGCGTTCCTCTCCCGCTCGCCGCGCACGATCCATCGCAGCCTTCAGGAGCTTCGCGACGCGGGCATGATTTTTTCAGAGCCCGTGCCAGGGTCGCCAACAACCCACTCCCCCTACATCAACCGCCACTTTGGCTTCAACCAAGACAGCCTTGCATGGCTTGTGGATGTCTACGCTCCAGCAACCGCACGTGGTGCACCCGGCCGTCCTAGAAAAATGGGTCTGCCATTAGCTGTCACACCTATTTCGGAAATGGGTCGGCCACGAGATGGAAATGGGTCTGCCAACAGGATGGCAGACAAGACTACGTTACTAAAAGATACTACTAATAATAAATATAGATATAGGGCTCCGCTTCCTTCGGAAGACGTCGCCTACAATCGAAATTTGGTTTTGAAGGGAAGTGAAGCGGGTACCCCTAGTCCATCTAACTTGGCTAGGCTTTCAAACCTTGAAACAACGAGGGCGCCGGGCGCGGCTGGGAGGCTCGGCCCTGCCGAATTCGAGCGGCTCGCAACGAAGGGCGCCCGAGCCCGCGAAATCGGCCAGGAGCGTCTCCTGACGCCCGAGGATCTCGTTCTGACGCAAGAGGCTTGGGACATCGCCATCGCGATGGATTACGAGGCGGATGTGATCGAGCACTACTTCGCACTTTTCAAGGACTTCAACATTGCGAGGCATGGCGACCACCCCATCAACTGGCGCCCGATGTGGGAGGGCTTCCTGGCCTATCGGTTCGAAAATGGATGGCAGAGGTGACCCACCCCTCGGATCGGGCGGACGGCTCGATCCCGCATGAGCTTGGGCCGATTATCGACAAGGGCGAACCGCTGCGGCTCCCTCAAGGTGCCTACGACGACGGCATCGTCCCAGGCCACTTTCCATACTTTTTTTGTTAATTTATGTTAACTTTTCTAGCGCTTCGGCGAAGCATTGAAACAGGACGGGAGGCGTAAAGGTTGGCGTCGGTTTAAAAGCGGTCATGAGCTGACGTTGACCTCAGTCGCGCACGACGTCCCCTAACACCCCAAGAGCGGACACGCGGTCAGGCGTCACTGACGTCCGCTAGGGGCCAGCAACAGACATTGGGCGAAGTGCGCCAAATGGCGTCCCGGCTGCCGCGCTGAAGCGGGGAGGGAAGCACCCCGGCTCAGAGCCCGTATACCGGCAACACATTCTCGAGCGCCGTCGGCGCGAGGCCGAGATTGGCCAGTGTAAGAGCATCACTCGGCACCACATTGTCGGCGCGCATCAGCGTGACCTGCGCTTCCGTGACCGGCGGAGTGGGGGCGGGCTGCAAAGAAGCGCCAACAGCTCCCAAACCCGGAAGGGGACCGGCAGAAGCAGCCGCCGGCGCCCGGCGTGGGTCAGAATCCGTTCGATGAGCTCGCGGTAGGTATAGATATCCGGCCCGCCGAGTTCGTAAGTCTTGCCAACGGCCTCCGGCATTTTGAGCACCGCCAATACGGCGTCCGCCACGTCGCCGGCATAGACCGGCTGCAGCCGCGTTTTGCCCGATCCGAACAAGGGCAGCACCGGCGTCCATCGAGCAATCCCTGCAAGCGCGTTCACGAAACGGTCGTCGGGGGCGAAGACGACGCTCGGACGCAGGAGGACCGTTTCGGGGAATACGTCGCGCACCATGACCTCGCCCCTTGCACGGCAACGAACGTAGCGCGACGGCGAATAAAGATCGGCGCCGATCCCGGAAATGTGGACCAGACGCTTGAGCGACAGGGCCGCTGCCTGATGAGCGACGTTGCGTGCGCCCAGCTCGTGGACCGCCGGGAAGGTGGTGGCACCCTTCTCCACATAGTGGCCGACCGCATTGACCGCCGCGTCGCAGCCCTCAAGCGCCAAAGCAACGGAGGTTTCGTCGCGCACGTCTGCGTAGGCCGCGCTGATACATTTTCCGGTCCTGGCCGCATCCGGATTGCGGACTGCCACGCAGGTATCGATCCCGGCCTCGGCCAGCCGCGCAACGATGCGTCGGCCGAGAAAACCGGTGCCGCCGAAGACGGCGACACGCCCTATGCTGTCGTCCGGGGGACATGGGCAAGAGGGTGCCCGCGATGCAGAGCGGGCGCAAACGCTCTTACCAGACCAAACTCAGCTCAACTGCATGAACGGCCGTCGGTTTCGCGCCAATATCCCTATCGATTTGAGAAACAGGACCGCAACCGGACGGCTCCCGCAACACAGTCGTGTCGCTTTTGGTTGCTCTTCCCTAGAGAGCCGAACTCCTCGCTCCTAGCAGATTGGTCGGCGGCGGGCCATGAGCGCGCGTGTCAGGGGTCGGAATGCCGCGACCGCTCGACCCTCACGAGCTGACGCCCAAGAGAACCGCCAGATCGGCCGCCTCGGGCCATAACCCGACATTCCGGACTCCATGCCGTCACTCACCCCAAAGCCAATCCCACTCACCATCAGGTTTGCGCCGACGGATCATTTTTTTCTTTGCCTTCGATTGTCCCGGCGTAGCATCGACACCCTGCACCGACCCAGCCCCGCCCGATACCGCAGTACTTACTGGTGACGCTACAGGCGCACCGGATGTTACGGCTGAGGTTGAGCCGGGACTGGAGGCTCCGCCCTCTCCGACGACCACGAACGGAGCCCAATTGGCAGGGTGTGCGTTACGTCCGCCCGTGGCGATCAGGGCGAGCATCGAGCGGCGTAAAGCCTCGGCACGTCCGATGGTTGGGTCGGCGTTGAGCTCCGCAAACGACCTTGTGATGAGCGCAACCGTGGCACTCGAGTTCACGTACCAGTGGGAGACTAGGAGTGCTCGCGCACGCGCATAGAAGAAGGCGCGCGCAAGGCCCGAAAGAGCCTCGACGTCACCCTTTTCGCCACCCGCCGCGGTGTTACAGGCCGAGAGCACCACCCAGTCCGCATCCAGGTTCAATTGCGCGACCTCCGACGCCGTAAGAAGTCCGTCGTCAGCGTCGTTAGCGTCTTGTGGAGGCGTCAGGATCAACGCGGGCTCAGCAAGAGCGTTGGCTACACGCTCCGTCTCGCTGGTAACGAGGCCGTGCGTTGCAAAATGGACGACGCGTCTGTCGGCGAGCACGCCTTCGACGTTCAGCTTCTTAATCAGCGTTTCGGTCGCTCGCGCGCCAAGGAAGACATCCCCTTGCTGGGCCCCGAGCTCTCGCGCCACGGCGCAAAGCTCGTCGGCCGTCTCGGGAAGGGGGGGCTGGCGGCGCAGCGCAGCTACATCTCCTAGGCCGCGGTCGAATAGCGTAGATGTGGCATCGGGAACCTCGAAGCCAGCGACGGTGATCGGCCCAGCAGGCCGGCCAGTAGGGGGACACGATTGCTTGCTCGTAGCTTCCCTGGCGCGCTCGGCCTGCGATGAGCTGTTCGGATTGCCCTCAAGCAGCGGATTGCCGAAGCCGATGAAGGCGTGCGTCGCCTGCCTCACCCGGGCGTTCTGTCGCAGCACCTTGAGACTGGGGACCGAGGGCAGAACGGTGATCGCATTACGCCTGATGAGCCACTGGGTCTCGGCATAGGCCGTTGCACCGTCGGGTGCGGCCTGCGAGCGTTCGGTGACGAGCACCTGGAATGGCAGTAGGGTCAGGGGCCCTGATGGGACGACGAGGATGTGCTTGTCGCTGATCAGGTCCTTAATCTGGTCGAACAGCGCTTGATATAGCTCATGGGCAATTGCTGGGTCGAATGGTAGCGGGGCTTTGTTTGAAAGGTCGGCGCCGGTGAGCTCCTTACAAAGCTCGCGCCGCGAGACCTGCTCTTCTTTGCGCCGCTTCGCGTCCGCCGTCCCTGCCGACCACGTGCCAGCGTCAATCCAGCTCGAACTGTCAAGCCCACAACGCAGTGCTGCAACCTTGCGGCCAAGGGCCTTTTGATCAAGTGCAGTCCGTGCCCAACGGCTTGCATTGTTGGTCAGTGCCCAAATGAAGACCTCGGTCGCGGTCACCGTGTACTGCACGAGCGCTTCGTCGGGCCTGAGAAGCTTCTGCGCGTCCCCGATCGACAAAGGCTGTGGGCTCGCCAGTGCATAGTAATCGGGGAAATCACGCGTGAGCTTTTGATCAGCGTCGGCAATCTGGCTCTTAATTACGTCGAAATGTCCGCGCAGCGTCTTCTCGAGAGTTGCGGTCGCGAGCCTCTGGAGGCTGGCTGACAGCAGCAACGAGCTGCTTGTCGATGACGTGCCAGGCTTGAGCGAGATTTTGCCGCTCCCGAACCAAGCGCGCGAGCTCACCATCCCCTTTGGCAAAGCGGACAGCCATTTGCTGCAGAGCGGCGCCGGCGGCCGTCTGCTCTCTCCATTGCGCCGCGACGAAAGCCTCTTGCGCGATCTCAGCTTTGACATCCTCTTTTTCAGTCGTCTGCGCCAAGAACCAGCCGGTGCGCACTTGCCATTCGAAGGGGGAGCGGCCTTCGGCCACTTCGCTCCTGACGCCCGCCTGCTGGTCGCCTTCGGACGCACGTCCTGCCGCCGCTATCCGTTCCACGAAGATGCTGCTCGCACGTCGGGCATAGTCGAAAGCGTCAGGCCAGGCCTGCTTCGCAAAGGACAGCGAAGCCATGTGGTCCAATAGGCCCGCAAAATCCGGGTGACTGGGACCGAGGGTCTTCTCGGCTATGGAGAGCGCGCGCCTGTAAAGCGGCTCGGCTTCGGTCAAGCGGCCCTGGGTGTGGTAGAACGCGCCCAAGTCACGGAGGTCACCGGCCAGATCCGGATGCTCCGATCCAAGCGCCTTCTCGTGGATTGCGAGGGCTTGGCGGAATGAAATCTCTGCCTCCGCAAATTCACCTTGCGCCCGTTGGACGCTAGCCATGAGCCAGAGCGCATTGCCGGCATCCGGATGTTCCGGTCCCAAGGTTTTTTCGACGATGGAGTGGGCTCGCTTTAGGAGCGGTATCGCTTCGCCGTATCGGCCTTGCTGGACAGCGAGTTGCGCCAAATTGCGAAGATACGTGCCAACGAACGGATGTTCCGGTCCATGCACCTTTTCTTCTATCGCGACCGCACGTCTAAGAAGCGTCTCGGCTTCGCCGTAGCGCCCTTGGGAATGGTAGATAGAAGACAGGCCGTTGAGCCGCACTGCGATGTCCGTGTGCTCCGGCCCGAGCGCCTTCTCGCTAATGGCCAATGATCGCTTCATGGACGTCTCGGCTTCTGCATAGCGGCCCTGATCGATGTAGAGACTGGAAAGAGTGTTGAGACCTATTCCCACTTGCAGATCGTCAGCTCCAAGCGCCTTTTCCATGATCCCGACCGCAAGTTTGGCGAGCCGCTCGGCATCGTCATAGCGGCCTTGCGCCCTATACAGATCCGCTAGGTTGTTGAGAGCCATGCCGGTCTGCGGGTGATCCGGTCCAAACGCCTCCTCGGTTATCCTACGGGCGCGCTCATAGAGCGGCTCGGCCTCCGCATAGCGGCCTTGCGCACGATAAATATAGGCGAGCCAGCTGAGGGCGACCGCGTGGGTGCTTTTACGCCCGGGGATTGCCTCGGTGATGTCGATTGCGCGCTCGGCGAGCGGGATGGCGGCAGAATATTGGCCGTCCTGGAAGAGCTGGCTTACTCTCGCGATCAGAGCATCCGCATCGGCGTCTTCTGCCGATACTCGCGACGCCGGCTGGGAGATCAGCAGCACCAACAAGGCAACGATGTGCAATACAGGTCGACATGTCATGCCAGTATCCGATCCCACGCCGCCAAGCCCCCATCTTACTGGCGCTTTCGATGGGACGTATTGTGGCAGGAGCAGCGATCCATGCAAAGTGCACGGCGGAGGGTTCGGTCTTGAGCGACTACGGCGTCGTTTATTCCAACGTCCGCTGCGGGTCATGAGCTGACTTCGACGTCGGTCGCGAACGACGTCCGCTAGAACCTCAAAAGCAGACAAACCGTCAGGCGTCGCTGATGTCCGCTTTGGGCCAGAAGCAGAAATTTGCTACCCCGTCCGTAGAGCATTGGCTAGCCGGCGGACGCCGAGTCGGATCTCTCTTTCTTCAAGTGCAGCGTACCCAAAAACGAACCCGGCTCTCCGTTTCGCGGCACTGCTCGCCAATCGTCCATATAAGTCGGAAATAGGATAGATGCCGACGCCTGCTCTGACCTACCCTTTTGTGGCTATGTGCCCTTCCTGCGCTTCGAACTTATTGAACCACGCGACCACATGGAGGCCGGCCTCCGAACCTTGAACCTCGATCGTGCTGCCAAAATAGTCGCCGAATGCATCGAGCAATGCCGCCCGGCGCTGCGCGTTTTTTCGCCGTAGCTTTCTGACATGCCGTTCATAGGCGCCCGATTGGATGAAGTTCGGCGAGAGCGGCTTGCTCCAGCGTCGGCGAGTGCCGATCGGTGAGACGCTTGGCGGCACGGAAGGCGTCAACGAGCTCCGGCGGCAGCACGAGATATCCTAGACGCAAGAATGGCGAGAGCGTCTTTGAGATCGTCCCGAGATAGATGACGTGAGCGGCTTCATCGAACGCGTGCAACGGTCGTATGGGCCGAATGTCGTATCGGTACTCGCCGTCGTAGTCGTCCTCAACGATATAGGCCCCCGCATTGTCGGCCCAACGCAACAGTTGAGCCCGGCGCGATGCTGAAAGGACGTGACCCAACGGAAATTGATGCGACGGCGTCACGTAGCAAAGACGAGCCTTTTTGATACTCTCAAGGGCCTCCGTCCGCAGCCCTTCTTCATCGACCGGCACGAATTGAGGTGTTGCACCGATGCTCTCAAAGACATGCCGGGCAGCCCAATAGCATGGAGTTTCGATCACAAACCGGTCACCGGCGTCGAGCAACATCCGCGCGCAAAGATCGAGCCCCTGCTGTGATCCATTGACGATGATGATCTGCTCACGGCTACAGCGCAAGCTCCGGGCACGCCACAAGTACGCTTGCAGCGACGTTCGCAGCTCCATCGATCCTTGCGGCTCCTGATAGCGAAGGCGGCGCGACCCCGACGTCGTCGCGGCCTTCGTTAAAGCACGCCGCCATGCCAGGCTCGGAAAGTCGGCGGCCGCAATATCGCCGTAGCGAAAGTCGATCTGCAGAGGCTCGGCCTGCAACCGGCGGTCCCGCTAACTCGAGCGAGCTGTCGTCCGAAAGCCGATAGTCGAGCCGTTCTTGGCGTTCGCTTGCTGCTTGGCCGTGAAGAGCGGGCCGACCGGAGCGTAGGCGTGACCCATGCCCGGCGTCCTTGTCCCGTCTCTATGAAGCCTTCCGCCAGAAGCTGCTCGTAGGCGGCGGTAATCGTCGTTCGGGAAGCTCCAAATTCGTTGGCGAGGGTGCGCGTCGAAGGTAGCTGGTCGCTCGGCCCGTAAACGCCATCCTCGATTTGCGTTTTTAATGCTTCATAGATTTGCCGTGCCCCATGTGGCTTGGGGCGATTATTTTCATTCCGCACTGGCCCACCAAAATTGCTCCAAACTGGCCCTTCTGGTGATCCAGTGTGCCGGGTAAAGCTCATGTATCAAGAGCTAACCGACCTCATTAGGCTGTCCCGACGCGCCGAGGAGCCTTGCCAATGTACATTCCGCCAGCGTTCCGCGTTGACGACATCGCCGATATTCATCGGCGCCATGCGTGAGGCACGCTCGGCAACGCTTGTCACCGCGACGAAAGAAGGGCTTATCGGAACGCCGCTCCCCATGCTTCTCAACGAAAGCGAAGGTCCGAACGGCACGCTCTACGCGCACGTGGCGAGAGCCAATCCGCAGTGGAAGCTGACGCCATCCGGGGAGGCGATGGCTATCTTTGCTGGGCCCGGAGGCCTATGTTTCTCCATCCTGGTACGCGACCAAGCAGGAGACGCACAAGGTCGTGCCGACGTGGAACTACGTTGCCGTGCATGCCTACGGACCTGTCGAGTTCTTCGACGATGCGGACCGGCTACTCGACGTCGATAACGCGACTGACGGATCTGCACGAGCACGCGCGAAAGGATCGCTGGGCCGTCGCGGACGCCCCGGCTGACTTCATCAAAGCGCAGCTCAAGGGAATCGTCGGCTCTGCGGATGCCGATCACGAGGCTCGATGGCAAGCGGAAGATGAGCCAGAACCGCAACGCGGCGGATCGGGCTGGCGTCATCAATGGATTGTCGAAAGCGATCGTCCAGAGGACCACGTCGTCGCGTCCCTGATACCCAAGGATGACAAGCTTCGCTATCCGTCGAACGTCAGAGGTGACGATGCTCGACTTCCAAACCTTCCCGCTGTTCTTGGCAGCGGCGCTCCTGGTCGCGCTCACGCCGGGACCCGGGATCTTCTACGTTGCGGCCCGAACCCTTGCGGGCGGCCGTTCGGAAGGGCTCGCATCGAGCTTTGGCACCGGTGTCGGCGGCTTTGTGCATGTTATCGCTGGGGCCGTCGGCGTCTCGGCGCTTGTCATGGCGAGCGCCGAGGCGTTCACCGTGCTCAAGATCGCCGGTGCCGTCTACCTCGATCTGGCTCGGCATCAAGACTTGGCGGGAAGCGGGCATCGTCAAGCCGATCGGATGGAACGACCGGGGTCGCGTCGGGCATTTCGCGAAGGCATCGTTGTCGAGGCGCTGAACCCGAAGACGGCCGCATTCTTTCTCGCCTTCGTCCCGCAATTCGTGGACCCATCCGCCAACATCGCCCTGCAGTTCATCGTCCTTGGGCCCATTTCGGTTGCGCTCAACACGGGGGTCGACGTCGTCGTGACCTATTCTGCCGCGAAAGCGAGAGCCAGTCTAGTCGAACCGACCTTCTCTCATAGTGAAGATGCGACGGACGTCGGGCGCAGTCATGTTCGGACTAGGGGCTTCACTCCTTTTTGCGCGTCGCGGTGGTTGATTCCCGGAAACCGCTACTTCAGCTCAGGGTCATAAGCTGACTTCGCGTCGGTCGCGCACGACGTCCGCTATGACCTCAACAGCAGACAAGCCGTCAGGCGTCGCTGACATCCGCTATGGGCGAGACCCCAACAAAAGGGATACGGGTCGGTGAACCCAACGGACACTCACCAAAGTCCGCTTAGCCGAGGGATCGCAACACCGGTAGTTAAGCCTCCATTTGGGCCGGAATCGGCAATGTGAGAGCCTTCGCCGGGGATTCCCACATTTGTGAGAGCCGAAGGTGAGTCTCGCGTGCATCGCGCTCGCGATACGACGCGCGTCCGCTCTTGGGGTCAAAGCAGACTTCCGTGGAAAAGGCACCGATGTCCGCTAATGACCCACAGCTGACTTCGCCGATCGCCCAGCCGGCTGTAGGCCGGACGGGTCGGCAGCTCCGAATACCAGCATGAAATGATTGCGTTGTACGGGTGCCGGTGCGTTTGCGCCCCGCTTCTGCGTACCCGTCAAGGGTTGTACCTCGCACACAGCAGGTCGCCGCTGATCGTCGCCCCGATGTGGCGGCGCGGTGTCCCCCATTTAGGGGACTATCGCCCGCAGATCAGCGGCGTAGCATTTGTTGTGCGGGGCTCCGTTCGCTGCGTCCAAAGCTGGAAGTCCATGGTCCTCAAGTCGTTTGCAATATCCTTTGCGGCTGCCCGAGTGGCACCGGCGATTGTCTATGGATTGTTCCCTTCTCCTACATGCCCATAGGCCTCAACCTCGTTTGCTCGATCGAGCACGTCGGAAAAGGAGTCACGCGAAGAAATGTATCGCGGGATCTGTCACCAGAGAGAGAGCGACATGAAGACAACCACGCGGGCATTGTCCGTTTCTGTCGCGGCCCTGACAGTCCTTGCTGGCGCCCCGACAGAGCCCAGCAGACCACGGGCGCGCCGGGTTCGCCTGGCGCCACGACGACGATCGACGGGAGATACCTTCCGAACCCGCCGTCGGCGTTTGGCGGCCAGATCGGCCTCGACGCAAAGGACTCGAAACCATACTGGCCGCCGAGAGTGGTGCCGCCTAAGGGTGCCGCACTAGCGGTCGCATAGAACCCGCTTCGGACGCGACAGACGGTTCGCGTACCTCGATGTCTTCCACGCAAAGAACGAAGGGACCCAACTATGTCAGATACCCAGCAGCGCGAATGGACCAAACCGGCGGCTATGGCGATCCCGAAGGGCGGGGTCTTCGAAGGCAAGGTGCAACAGGGTAGATATGGCCCGATCTTTCCCAAGACTCCCGCGTGCTACGGCTTCTCGATCATCGCGAAGATCATCCCCGGCAGGGAGGAGGCCTTCCACGAACATGCCAAGATCCTTGAGAAGGCGGTGGCGGACCAGCCGGACTGCCTCGCCATGCTCAAGCTGCACTACCTGCGGTGGGTGCTCTTCCCCATCAATGGGGAGACCTACTTCATGTATCAGGGCATCTTCGATACCGATTTCGACAAGTACACCGAGGATGCCGTGGCCCTCTTCGGCAAGTCGGCATCAACACCGTCTTCGAAAACCTCGAGGGTTTCCCCGCAGACTGGAAGACGAATGCGCCGGCGTTCGTCAAGTTCGTTCGCGAACACCACTGCCCGAGCTTCCTCGAATACGGTGAGTATCCGTATGTGAGTGCCGACGAAATCAAGAAAGCGCTGAAGCTGAAAGCGTCCTTCTCGACCATGCTCGACCAGATGCAGTGAATGGGCATGCCATGCTTGAGCGCGACGACATCCAGCACATCTTGCTGACCCGCACGCCCGCTCTGACCGGCCGATACGAATTTCTTTCGTTTCGCGACGCCGGGGGCGGACGGGCTTGGCTGTCGGCACTTATCGAAAAAGTGCAGTCGGCTGCGGAAGTCCTGGCTTCGGTCGACCAGAACAAACGCTGGGTGACGCTGGCCTTCACGTGGAATGGCTTACGCGCACTGGGCGTCGATGAGGATTTCGCTGGCCACGTTCCCCGACGAGTTCAAGCAAGGTATGGTTGCCCGCGCGGAGATGCTCGGCGATGTCGGCGAGAATCATCCTGACAACTGGGTGGGCAACCTCGCCAGCCCCGATATTCACGCCATTGCAATCCTGTTCGCCCGCGATGCTGCCGAGCGTGACCGCTGCCAGATCGAGCACGACAAACTCGTTAAGCAGTGCAAAGGCGTGGAGGTGCGCTCCGCGCTGGATCTCGAGGCGACGCCGCCGTTCGAGTATGCACACGATCACTTTGGCTATCGCGACCGGCTCTCGCAGCCGGTCATCGAAGGCACCGGCGAAACGCCGACGCCGGGCACTGGCGCACCGCTTAAGGCGGGCGAGTTCATCCTCGGGTACCCGGACGAAGACGGGCCGCCCGCCAATCTGCCGCAACCAGAAATTCTTTCCCGCAACGGCAGCTATATGGCCTATCGCCGCCTAGAGGAGCATGTGGGGAGGTTTCGCGACTTCCTGCGCGAGCACGGCAAGACGCTGGAAGAGCAGGAGTTGATCGCGGCGAAGCTCATGGGGCGCTGGCGCAGCGGTGCACCGCTCACACTGGCGCCCGAGAGAGACGATCCAGCATTGGGCGCCGATCTCCAGCGAAACAACGATTTCGATTACAAGGAGATGGATCCGCACGGTTATGCGGTGCCGCTCGGTTCGCACATGCGGCGCATGAATCCCCGCGACACGGCAGCGAACATGAACCGCCGCCGCATGATCCGCCGTGGCGCCACTTACGGCCCGCATTTGCCGGAGGGAACGCCAGAGGACGGCGTGGAACGCGGCATCGCCGCCTTCGTAATCTGCGGCAGCCTCATACGCCAATTCGAGTTCGCGCAAAACGTCTGGGCAAACGACCGGAATTTTCACGAGCTCGGCAACGAACGCGACCCGATCATCGGTAATCAGGACGGCACGCTCGAATACAAAATCCCTAAGCGTCCGATCCGCAAAACAATAACCGGACTACCCGCCTTCACAACTGTGAAAGGCGGCGCCTACTTCTTCCTTCCCGGCATCAAGGCGCTTCGGTATCTCGCGACGTTGGATGCATCTAATTCTTAGACAAGGGGACGGCCATGAGCACGTTGACACCGGCCCGCACGTACAATCAAAACCACGTCGCGCGCAAATACGCTGCGGGCAAACGCCGGCTGAGTATCTATTGGACGTGGAGCTACCCGTGGGAATCCCAACGCGACCCCGCGGCAATGGAGAACCGGTTCTCCACGATGACCGAAGTGCGCAACGTGCTCTGGCCGGACTACGAGACGCCGGAGTGGAGCGCCGCGCAATTTCTTCAAGGAATCGCCGGTACGCTGGAGCTATTCCACCGCTCCACCCTCAACTTCCAGGAAATTGCCGGCGAGGTTACGGGACAACCCGTCGCTGTGTTTCAGCGCATTGACCAGGCGGGCTACAAGCTGCCGATCGACGAACGGATTCTGGCCGACACCGATACACTCTTGGTGTTCGGCCTAGACCACCTTCTATCCGAACAAGAAGCCACACCCGAGGAAATCGCCGCCATACGCGAGTGGCTCAAGCGTGAAGGCACCTGCCTGCTGCTCGCGCCGCATCACGATGTCGGCTTCACCGCCGATAAGAACCAGCAGCAGATGGAATACCTGCATCATGGCGACAGGCTCGTCCCGCGCCAGCAGCGTTTTGGTCAGTACACTCGCTCGCTCATGACGGCGCTGGAAGTGCCCGTGCATAATACCTATGGACTTCGTCCGGCGCTGGCCAAGGGCACGAAGGAGATTGCCCCCCTTACAGCTTTTCGGGACATAGACAAGCTAGGGCTTCTCAACAACGTTCCCACGCTGAATTTCCATCCGCACCTGCCGCACTATGAGATCACCTCCAAGGATGCCAAGTCGGTGCACTTGCTGGCGCGCCAGCCCATTGATCTCGACCGTCCCCACCCCTTCACCGAAGCCGGCAATACAGAGTTCAACTGTCTGCTCTGGATGGCCCCGAACCAACAGCGTGCTGGAGACATCGTGCTGTTCGATTCAACCAATTTCACCACGCTTTTTGGCGGGACGGAAAGTCTGCAAAACCTCTGGCGGAATTTCGCCCTGATGAAATGAACTCCGGCAACTGCAGGCGCATAAAGCACTTGGGGAAAGTGCCGGGGACGACGATGGCCTGCGAAATCGCGGCTCAGCGCATGATGACCATAAGGAGAGAGCAATGCTGTTGGAACTGTTGAGCAAGGCCTCTACGGTGGCCATGCTGAGCTTTGTCGTCTCCAGCATGCTCGCGATGGGTGCTGGTCTCACGGTCTCGCAGATTTCAGAGCCGCTACGCAACGCCCGGCTGGTGACGCTCGCTCTGCTGGCCAACTTCGTCGTGATGCCACTTGGCGCACTCGTTCTCGCGAAAGTTCTGTGGCTCGACGAACCGTTTGGGGTCGCACTGTTGCTGCTCGGTTGTGCGGCCGGCGCACCGTTCCTGCCGAAGCTCGCTGAACTTGCCAAAGGCAATCTCGGATTTGCCGTTGGCGCGATGGTGCTGCTGATGGTTGTTACGGTGGTCTATCTACCTATCGTCCTGCCCCTCCTGCTCCCAGAGGTCTCTGTTAACTCATGGGCGATTGCTCGCTCCCTCATCCTACTGATGCTGCTTCCGCTCGGCACAGGTCTCGCCCTGAAGGCGCGTTATGGGGACTTGGCCGCCCGCGTAAAGCCCGTCCTCGACTGGGTTTCCAACGTTAGTCTCATCCTTCTCGTCGCCCTGATCACAGCAGCGAACATCGACAAAGTTTTACAAGTGTTCGGCACCCGCGGAATTCTTGCCGGGCTTTTGTTTATTGCATTGGGCTTTGGGACCGGTTGGTTGCTCGGTGGACCTGACCCGGAGACGAAACGGGTCATGGCACTCGGTACGGCTCAGCGTAACATCGCCGCCGCGCTCGTGGTCGCGAGCCAAAGCTTCAGCGACCCAAAGGTGGTCGTGATGGTCATCGTGGTTGCCATCGTCGGATTGATCATCCTCATGCCAATTT
>CAWGEK010000003.1:0-351596 GCA_963821565.1 uncultured Alphaproteobacteria bacterium | reverse complement strand
CTGACAACAGATTTTGAGTTTTATCGATGTAGCCGCCAGGGGGCGCCGAGACTTGCTAGGACGCCAGAATTGATAACGGTTTAGTTAACAGCAGCTCGCCACGTACACGATTGGACTTCGCACCGAAGTCGTTGCTAGTTTGGTTGCTAGCAAGCTTCCGGAGCGACCCGTGACGAACATCAGTATCACCAAGACAGTTGTCGAGAGCCTGCCCCTGGCGGTCTCGTATGGGACACAACACTGCACGGCTTCGGTGTGCGGCGACAGCTCGGCAAGCCGACGTACTTCCTCAAGGTCCGTGTAGAGGGCCGGCAGCGCTGGCTTACTATTGGTCCGCACGGCTCGCCGTGGACGCCCGCGGGGGCCCGTAAGGAAGCGCACCGGCTCTTGGGTTCGATACATGGCGGTAGTGACCCTGCAACTGTCCGCGACCATAAGCGCCGCGAGCCCCCGCTATCCGACGTGCTCGACCGCTATGTGCGCGAGTACGTCACCGTCCATAACCGCGGGTCTACGGCTGCGGAGATTAAGCGGCACGTCGAAGTGGACATAGAGCCGGCGCTGGGCGCGCTGCGAATTGGTGCCATTGGTCGGGCGGATATTGTTCGTCGGCACGGCACCTTCACTGAGCGTCCATTCGCGGGCAACCGGGCGCTGGCCTATCTGCGTAAGTGCCTGTCGTTGGCTTCTAAGGATTGGGAACTACGCTCGGATAACCCAGCGCTCGGGATCAAGATGTTTCCCGAACCCAAACGGGAGCGCTTCTTCAGCGAGGAAGAGCTGAAGCGCGTCGGCGCCGCCCTTGTCGCTCTCGAGAAAAAAGAAGATGAGAGTTTGCCCGGCGCGATAAGGGCGGTGTGGCTGCTCGCCCTCACGGGTATGAGGTTGGGCGAAGTGCTTGCCCTTAAGTGGGAATGGCTCGACGCACAACGCGGTTGCATCCGCCTACCGGACGATATGGCCAAGGCGGGCTCCCGTGCCGTCCCGTTAGGCGAGCCGGCCCTTGTATATTTGGTCGGACTTGAAGATCGGACCTTGGCCGCGCCGACATCGTTCGGTGGCATGGCGGGTTCAGCGACCGGCCCTATGTGGGGAACCGCGCATTAGCCTACCTTCGAAAAGCCCTCTCGCTGGCATCCAAAGATTGGGAGCTTCGCCCAGACAACCCAGCGCTTGGCATCAAAATGTTCGCGGAGCCCAAACGGGAACGCTTCTTCAGTGACGACGAGCTAACCCGAATTGGTCGGGCGCTAGCAGCTCTTGAGCAAGAGGGGGAAAGCCTGCCGGGCGCAATACGGGCGGTGCGTCTTCTCGCGCTTACCGGCATGCGACTTGGGGAAGTTCTCGGGCTTAAGTGGGAATGGCTCGACGCACAACGCGGTTGCATCCGCCTACCGGACGATATGGCCAAGGCGGGCTCCCGTGCCGTCCCGTTAGGCGAGCCGGCCCTTGTATATTTCATCGGACTCGGAGAATCGGACCCTTTGTCTGCTACGGCAGCCATCCGAAGGGCAGACTTAGCGAGGGCGGATTTTATCGGTTCTGGCGGATACTCCGCGACCGGGCGAAGTTAAAGAATGCCCGCCCCCACGACTTCCGGCACACCGTAGGCACTTATTCGGCACAGACCGGGGCTAACGCCTTTCAGGTCCGCGACCTTCTAGGCCATAAAACCCTGGCTATGACCGGCCGGTATGTTGAGCGACACGTTGATCCTCTAATTAAAACGGCTAACGACGTGGCCAACCGCATTTCAAACGCCCTATCCGGCCATAAGACGACTTAAAAGGTTAAATGTGCACATTTTAATATGGATATTATGTGACGTACGGCCTTAAGCCCGCTTTTAAGTCGGCTTAGCTCGCCAAACTTGCGGGCGTAACGCCGCGCGAATCCGAAATTTGCCAAAGCTATTTTTACTCGGCACCCTGAGAGGCATTTGGCTTTCTCTTAGAGGTAACGCACATGAACTTAGCGACTAAAATTGGCTTCCCCGCTTCGGACCACCTTCTTATTGAGGAAGAGACGGCCTTCTTCCTCGGCACTTCGCGCCGGACGCTACAACGCTGGCGCATGACCGGCGAGGGCCCTGTCTATAGGCGCCTCGGCAAGCGGCGGATCGTTTATTCGCGCGCTGACATCCTGGCTTGGATAGGGGCCAGGGCTCACACTTCAACCTCTGAAGAGGGCTATCAGCGCAAGCGAGCTGCGTAAGCGCTACAACGGAAAACACCGCCCGGCGTCCAACCATGGCGGTGCGTTCCTATTCGAGTTTTGCGGCAGCGGAGCTAACGACGATGAATTTAAGGGATTACGGCCCGTCGGGCAAATCGCGCATCGCCGTCTTGTCTCCGCGTATTATGACGGAGACACTAAGTGCACGGCACCGCCCATAGTCCAGTAATTGACATTCCAACCATAAAAGGCCGGGACGACTGCGAACCGATATCGATTCCCATCCGCTTGCTTGAGACAATGTGGGAGTGGGATGAACGCGACGATAAACGGTCGCGGAAGGTCCTTCGGGAAATCCTCAAGGAAACGAGATACGAGTTCGAGACGTACCGGCCGCACAACCCGTCACTGCCGGCCGCCGAAATTGTCCGTAACGTACTTCCGGATGCGGTTCGATGGGGCAAGCAGACCATCGAAACACAGGAGCGTATCGAAAGGGAAGCGGCCCAAGAAAAGGCGCGACGCGAAGCCCTAACCGCGACCGAACGTGCCGCAGAGGATGCCGAACGGGAGCGGCTAGCAGATGAGTTATGGTCTCAGGTACATTGGTTTGACGACACCGAAGAAACCGCAGCTAACCTGCCAGCACGCAAAGTAACATTCGTCGGCTTCCGTGACGACGCCGAGTTCGACATACCCGCGCAAGACCGAGAGTTCGATAGGGATTGGTTTGGCGAGCGCCACGGCCATCTCTTCCGCGTGTGTACTGCCTTCGAACGTGAGGTTGGGGCGGCCGAGATCGTACCTCGGAGCGGTCATACAGTGCTGCGCATAGCACGCTGGAAGGCCGGAGGCGTGACGACCCGCATTATCGAAATTGCATGCAAGGATGTGGATGCGATCAACGCCGCCGACAATCAGCAGCTAGAGGACCTATTCACCTGCACACCGGAGGCGAAGTTGTTTGTGAAAGTTGGCCGCTGCAGTGAGCAGCATAACACTGTCTCCGAGCCGAAGGTCAGGGACCGATCACTGCCGATCAATATGAGTTCCGGTGCTTTGCCGATGTTGAGCGCCGGCCGATAAGCTGGCTATGGCCGGACCGTATTGCGCTGGGCAAGATATCGATCATCGCTGGCGCGCCTAAGAAGGGGAAAAGCCAAGTTACCTGCGCGATAGCAGGCGCCGTTACTACGGGCGGCATATTCCCCGGCGGCGCTCCCGCGCCTCTAGGCAGCGTTATTTTCATCACATGTGAGGATGACGTGGCTGACACCATAGGGCCGCGCCTTGATGCCGTAGGTGCGGACAGCCGAAAGGTCTACTCGTTTGAATGGACGGTTAGTCGTGATGGCGGTGGAATCAAACGTTTACACTTCGATATCGGCAACCACGTAAATGCACTTGAGGCCATGGTGCGCAGGATCGGCGATGTTAAAGCCATTTTCATCGACCCGATATCGGCCTACCTCGGCAAAGCAGACAGCCACAAGGTCGCGGACGTTCGTGGCGCCTTAGTACCGATCCAAGCTCTTGCCGCGAAGTATGGGATAGCCGTCATTCTCGTGAGCCATTTGAACAAGAGCACAAGCGGGCAGGGGGCTATGGAACGTGTTGCCGGTTCAGGCGCCTTCGTTGCAGTAGCACGAAGCGGCTGGCTAGTTGTCAGCGATCCCGATGACGACACGGGCCGGCGGCGGCTTATGTGTCCTCTCGGAACCAACATTGCTGACGACACAACCGGCTTCGCCTTCACCATTCGCAGCGTCGATCTAGGAGATGGCATCAAAACTTCAAAGGTTGTCTTTGAAGATGAGGCTATTCCGCTCGACGCCAACTCTGTGCTGGGGGCGCGGCAAGAGAAGGTTGGCGCGTTGGCCGATGCAATAGAAGTCCTCCGCTCCGAGCTTAGCGAGGGCCCAGCGCCTCAGAAGCGGATCGAAGCTGCGGCGCGCTCGGCTGACGTATCAGGAGCGACCCTCCGACGTGCGAAGAAGCAATTAAAAATTGTAAGTGCGAAGCGCGGCTCTAAGGAATGGTGGTGGTCCCTTCCCGACGCTGCGGGGGCCGGTTTTTCGGCGGCCTTCAATCCTGTACGGCCAGGTGGCGAGGGGAAGACGCTCTAGCGGAAGGCTCAAAGCATGTTGAGCACCTTTAGCGTCTTGAGCATCTTCACTGGGTCAAGGTGCTCAAGATGATCAAAGGGAATCAGAGAATCACAGGTAGAGGAGATGATCGCCTTCGGCCGGACCCCCTGGCCGTGCAGGATTAAAGCCTGGCTATTTTATCCGTTCCGCGTCTCGCCCGAATAAGAGTCCGTCCATTTTAGACGTAGTAACTGCTTTTGAAGGTGCCGTGAAGCTGAAGGAGCATGCCGATCTACTGTTTCAGCACATTGAGTGGCGTAATCTGCTCGCTCGCGAGACCGATTCCGATAAGAACTGACCACCGTAAGTACCCGCTCAGTGCAAGCCATTTTAGAGACACAAATCTTTTTCGGGATCGATCGCGAAGACCGGCGGCCGAGGAGCAATTTTCAAATTCGCAGGTTTTGACGAAATTCAGTTGATGCAACTGTGGCCAATATCAGCGCGAACGAACAATTCTCCCAACTGCGAAGTGGCAAATCCGGAATAGGTGCCAATTAACGGTTCACAATAACCAGACCTCCCGGCTGCCACCCCATCAATGCTCGTCTGGTTGGCCAACTCCCTTCAGCATCCGACGCTTCGCGGAGCGATTGGCTAGAAAGTTGCAATCAGGCCACGAAGGTCAGAGGTCTCGAGTGTTAGGCTGCGCCCGTAAGCCTCGAGCACCTCTTGGACGATCGCCAAGCCGAGCCCCGCGCCCTCTCCCTGGCGGTCGAGCCGTTCGCCGCGCTCGAGGACCGCTGCGCGTAGGTCCTCGGCAATGCCCGGGCCGTCATCTTCTATAAAGCACCGACCATCGTTTAGCATGCCGACGCGGACTCGCGAACGGGCATGCCGGGCAGCATTCTCGATGAGATTGCCGAGGACTTCCGCGAGGTCGGCTTTGTCCATGGCGATTGCCGGCTCTCCCTGAAGCACATTCTCAAATGCCAGCCGCGTGCTACCGGCCGTCCGCTCCTGCATGGCAATTAGAGTCTCGACGAGAGGACGAAGGGGCGTCATCGCCGCCGCGCCTGGGCCGCGCGCGCCGCGGATGCGGGCGCGCGCCAGCTCGCGCTCGACATGGCGACGCATGGCTTCGCCGATCTCCTCGATATTTGCGGCGAGCTCGTGTTCGCCCTTCTCGTCGAGCAGGCGGGCATCGGCAGCCAGAGCGGCAAGCGGCGTCTTGAGCCCATGGGCCAGATCCGCAGCGCGGCGCCGCGAACGTTCCATGTCCCGCGCCTGGGTGGCCAGAAGTCCGTTGATCTCCTCGACCAGCGGCGCGACCTCTGTTGGCGCTGGACCCTCAAGTTGCAGGCGTCGGCCTCGGCGTATCGCCGCGATGCCGTCCCGCACGCGTTACAAGCGGCTTCAACCCAAGTCCAACCTGCACCCACATCGCCGCTGCCAGAACGAGGCCGAGAATTCCGAGGGCCGGAGCGAGATCTCCGGTAAACGACCGCCGCGCCGCTGTCGACCCGCGCAAGATCGGCGGCGATGATGACACGAACCGGAACCGGCTTCTCCTGCACCTTAAGCCGTACGGTACGCTCAACCGCGAGCAGCTCGCTGCCGCCGGGACCCAGTATCCGATGATGGTGGACCTCACCCGGCGCAAGAGTGTCCTTGGGAAGCGGCAAGGTGACATCCCATAACGATCGGGACCGCGCAATTCCACCTGCTTCAGTGGTTGCCTGCCAGTAGAGACCGGACAATGGATCGGCGAAGCGGGGGTCCGATGGCTCACGCCGCAGCGACGGGCGGCCGCTCGGATCGACTTCGATCGTTGCAAGAGCCTGGCGCAGTTCCGATTTCGAGATCGTCGGCCAGTGAGCGCAGCACGTGACGTTCGAAGAGATACGACCAGCCCAGCGCCGGCCACGAGAAGTGCCAGGACAATCGCCGCGCGCGCCCCCGACAATGAGACGCAGCCGAAGCGAGCCAGATTTCATGGGGCTCGGCATTCGATGGCGTAGCCGAAGCCGCGCCGCGTCGTGATAATGTCGCCGCCGATCTTGCGTCTCAGCCGGGCAATGAGCGCTTCGATTGCATGTTGGAGTCATAGGCGTCCGCGGTGCCGTGAATGTGCTCGCTGAGCTCAGCCTGCGAAACGACGCGTCCCTGGTTGTGCATGAGGTAGGCGACCGCGCGGTATTCGAGTGGTGCCAGGTCGACAGGAACCCCACCGACGCTCACCCGCATTTGCCGCTCATCGAGCGAGAGATCGCCCGCGGTAATGAGCGGTGACGCATGCCCGCCTGAGCGGCGTACAATTGCTCTCAACCGCGCAACGAGCTCTTCCATGCGGAAGGGCTTGGGCAGGTAGTCGTCGGCGCCGGCATCAATGCCTTCGACGCGCTCCATCCAGCTGCCGCGTGCGGTGAGCGCGATCACCGGCATCGTCCGCTTCGCCTGACGCCACTTCTTTAGGATCGTGAGGCCGTCCATCTGGGGAAGCCCAAGGTCGAGAACGACGGCGTCGAAGTCTTCCGTGTCGCCGCGGAACCAGGCGTCCTCGCCGTCGCTCGCCGTCTCGACCACGAAGCCCGAGGCGCGAAGCGTCTTGGCGACATCGGCGGCGATCCGGTGATCATCTTCGACGACCAGCACGCGCATCACTTTTCCTCGGTCTTCAGGATCTTCGCCGTAGCCGCGTCCACATAGACCTCGAAGAGTCGACCCTTCTCATCGGCCACGCGGAACTCGTAGATCCACGCGGGTCCCTGACGCTCGATCTCGACGCCGACGATCTCGCCATGAAGCTGCGGCTTCACGTCACGAAGAACCTCAAGCAACGACTTCACCTCACCACGCTCGACCGCTGCCCGCACGGCCTCGCGCTGATGGTGATCGTCTTCGTCCCGCTCGCCATCGTCCGCCATGGCAGGCGAGGCTGCAGCGAGAGCCGGCGAGAAAAGCCAGCACTGAAAGTCTTTTAGCCAAGGTCAACATTGGAGCCCTTGATCCGGAGCAATTCGCCGGCCGCCAGAACGTTAAGGCCGCGCAAGATGACGGGATCGCTGACGTCGCGCATCAGCCGCCGGTCACCACGCCTTCCGCAAGATGCCCCCGCTGCCGCCCACGAAAGTCGCGGCATGCGCATCCGGAAAGGGAGAAATCATGCTTAACATTATCACCGCAAGCATTCTCGTCTTGGTGGCGTTCGTCGGCGCAGCCCAGGCGAGCGAGGACGAAGCCTGCACCAAGGCCCCAAGAGAGCAGTGGATGTCCGTCGAGCAGCTCAAGGGCAAGCTCGGGGAGCAAGGATACACGGTCTCGAAAATCGAGATCGAGGACGAGCTGCGCCGAAGCCAAGATTAGCGACAAGGACGGCAAGACGGCAGAGCTCTACGTCGATCCCGCGACCGGCAACGTCGTCAAGAATGACGACTAGCAGCCCCGTGTCGGCTGCTCGGCTCAAGTCTCCCACGCGGCCGATGACGGAATGCTGACGGGGCTCGTCAGGCGGCCGTCACCTCAGGTGGCGCAGGTTACCGGCAACGGTCGCATCCGCGACCGTCGCCCATCCACTTCAAAGACAAAGGATATGGACCATGAACAGATTGCTCATCGCGAGTGCGCTTATCGTCGGCTTTGCGGCCAACGCTTCGGCCACTGGGTTCGGCAAGCCGTGCACGACGGAACCCAAGGAGAAATGGATGCCTCTCGAGGCGATTGAGAAGATCGTCAAGGACCACGGCTACGAGATCGCCAAGTCCAAGATTAAGGGCTCTTGCGTCGAAATCTACGCCCGCGACAAGCAAGGGGTTCGCGTCGAGTACTTCATCGACCCGGCGACTGGCAACCCCGTCGGCGCAGACTGGAAGAACCCATCGAAGTAGGGAGATGGGCCATGAACACCGTGGAACACATCTCGAAAGCCGGCGGCGTCACGCCGCCGGCAACTATCAAGGTCTGGGACCCCTTCGTGCGCATCTTCCACTGGAGTCTGGTGGCACTGTTTACGATCGCCTTCCTGACCGGAGATGAAATCGAATGGCTGCACTTGTGGGCAGGCTATGCGATCGCTGCGCTTGTCGCACTGCGCGTCGTGTGGGGGTTTATCGGATCACGCCACGCGCGCTTTGCGGATTTCGTGAAGGGCCCTCGCGCAGTTGCGAGCTTCTTGAAGCAGAGCGTTCGCCTCGAAGCGCCGCGCTATCTTGGGCACAATCCTGCCGGCGGGGCCATGGTTATCGCGCTGCTGGTCATGCTGGCCGGCCTCTCGGTGACCGGCTTTGCCCTCACCACTGATGCCTTCTGGGGCTCCAAAGCGATGGAGGAGATTCATGAGATCCTTGCCAATGTGACGCTTGGACTCGTCTGCCTGCATATCCTCGGCGTTATCGTGGCGAGCGTCGAGCACGGCGAAAACCTCGTGAAGGCAATGTTCACAGGCCTGAAGCGGCCGCAGTAGCGGTTCAGCCCGCGCGCGCCTGGTATTTCCGGTATAGGTCATGAACTGACGTGGGAGGTGTCGCGCGTAATGTCCGCTAGAACCTCAAGAGCAAACCAGATGTAGAGCATCGTAGAAGTTCGGGAAGGGCCAGGAGGAGAAACTGTGCGCGTGACCGTCCAAATTTCGCACACTCCGTAGACCGCCGAGAAAGAACGGCTTACCGCCTAGGCAGCATGCGCCAGATAACGCCATCCTTGAAAATGAAGGCGTGAGCCAAAGCGCCCGTGAGGTGCGCTACGATGAAGACCAGCAACACTGTCTTGAGGAAGGCGTGCAAATGGCCTGCTTCGGCATTTAGATAGAGCGCCGTTATTCCGGTCGTAGGCAATGCAATGAGAAGCAGGTAGAATGCATAGTGCGTGGCGCGTGATGCGAGTTGGAGCGCGGGCGTCAGAACTCGCGGGTGGAGGTGGCGCACCATACGCTAGGCGCAGGCCCAGGCGAACCAGCATCAGTATCAGGATGGTGCCGCCACCCAGAGCATGTGCCACGGCCACCGGGTTGGTGGGGAATCCCGCGAGGACACCGGCGTCCTCGGCCTTATCGAAGAACTCTTCCATGGCTTCGGCGGTAATGAACTGTGCGGCGACTAGGCCGACGATCAGCCAATGAAGAATGATCTGCGGCGTCGTGTAGATGGGGGTAGCGATCATGTTATCTAGGCCCCTAAGAGCAGTGTTGGGATCGCACAGTATACACGCGGGCTGGCGGGGGCAGTCAGCCGAAGGAGGATGACATGAAGCGCGTTCTTTTGATCGTCGCTGCTGCCGTGGCGGCGGGACCCGTGCTTTTTGCCGCGGAGGAGCCATCCCAAAAGGCCTACGCGCCGGGTCTCGGCGAGTTTATGACAGCGACGCAGCTGCGACACGCCAAGCTGTGGTTCGCCGGTGAAGCCAAGAACTGGAAGCTGGCGAGCTATGAAATCGACGAAATCAAGGAGGGGCTCGAGGATGCAGCGGCGTTGCACCCGATCCACGACGAAATCCAGGTTGCGGACATGATCAAGACCAATACGGAGGCTCCCCTGAAAGCGTTGACCACGTCCGTTGAAGCCAAGGACAGCACCGGCTTTGCGGCGGCGTTCGACAAACTGACGGCGGGCTGCAACGCGTGCCATGCGGAAGCAAACCACGAATACATCAGGATCCAGCGCCCGACGGCACCACCCGTGAGCAACCAAGTGTTTGTCACCGAGAGCAAGTAGGGGACGCCATATAGAGTGCGGCATGTTCAAGAGCGGCGGGAAGCGAGCCGAATGATAGCCAAGCGCCATCCAAGATGCACAGTATGATCGCCCATTCCACTCTTACGGGCTAAGGCGGCTTCGCTACTGTGGCTGCACCTACTACGAGGACGACATGAGCAGGCTTCACGTACATCCAGAAAGCCACCTTGTCGATCGCATCGGTTGGCTACGCGCTGCGGTTCTTGGGGCCAACGACGGGATCGTTTCAACGGCGAGCCTCATCGTCGGTGTCGCAGCCGCATCGGCCAAACCCAGCGACATTCTGATTGCCGGCGTGGCAGGACTGGTCGCCGGGGCAATGTCGATGGCGGCAGGCGAATACGTTTCGGTCAGTTCGCAGTCCGATACCGAAAAGGCGGATCTCGCGCGCGAAAGCAAGGAGCTCAGCGAGAATATCGAGTTCGAGCGCGAGGAGCTGGCTCAGATCTACGTGAAGCGTGGAGTGGATCGTCAACTGGCTCGGAAGGTTGCCGATCAGCTCATGGCCAAGGATGCGTTGGGCGCGCACGCGCGTGACGAGCTCGGTATCTCGGAGATCAGCACGGCGCGGCCGGTACAAGCCGCGCTCACCTCTGCCGCGACCTTTGCTGTGGGCGCCGCGATGCCGCTGCTCATGGTGCTCGTCTCCCCCGCCGGCCATCTTGTCCCAATCGTCTCGGTTGCTTCATTGGGCTTTCTCGCCTTGCTCGGTGCGATCGGAGCGAGAGCAGGCGGCGCCAATATCTTGAGGGCTACCGCGCGCGTCACCTTTTGGGGAGCCCTGGCGATGGGACTCACGGCTGGAATTGGCGCGCTCTTTGGAACCGTAGTCTAGTGCTTTAGTCAGAAATCATGGTCTCGGATCGCATCTCGGAGATAACGCTACCTCCGCGCAGGAGCTGCGCCTCTCCTTCGTATTTGCCGGCTGGCCATGACGGCAGGGTTCGGCGTTTGCCAGCGTAGACCATGTATGTCGCCTTGTTGCGCTCGATCGGCGGGCTGGTCTTTTCGGTGTCAAATCCAGCTGGTCCTTTAATGGTCACGCGAATGCTGTCACCGGCGCGCGCATTCAAGAGACGCGCGAAGAAGATGAGCTGCTCGCTCTTCGCATTGGGTTCGGTCTGGGCGTGATTGCGCTCCAGCGCGTTCAACTCCGGAACGGAAGCCGTAAAGCTTGCCGCCATGAATTGACTGCCCATGTACTGCAGAGCCGTGACCGCGCTTTCCTCCCAAAGACCCTGTGCCTCACGTGGATGGGACGCGCACTCAGCATTCTGGGCTCTGCCCGAGAAGGGGTCGACTATCTGGCCGTTGTGCCGCAAGGTCAGATGCAGATGAGCAAACTCGGCCATGCCTGAATAGCCGACATCGCCAAGACGCTGCGTGCGCGTCACCTTATCCCCGGATCTCACGGCAATGCTGCCGCGGCGCATGTGGCAGTACTGCGTCTCCCAACCGCCGCCATGATCGACTACGACGCCGTTACCGCATTCGCGTCCTTGGAGGACCTCTTTGCCAAGCTGTTTTGCGAAGATGTCCTGCATGCCGTCGCGTGTGCCTTTGACCGTGCCGTCGGCAGAAGCAAGCACAGCGACGCCCTGATCAGATTGGGCCGCTGAATTGAGACGGAAGTCGGTGCCATTGTGGGCCTCGTACGTCGCGCCTCCGCAGGCATAGTCGCGTACGCCGGGGCCTGGATCGACATCGACATAACTCTGGATGAAGCAGGTTTTGCCGACCTCGCAAGCGATAGGTAGCGACAGCCGCGGTCTCTCCACGGGAGCCTCCGCCAAGGCGGCACGGCTGCAAAAGATCAAGAGGAGAATAGTATTCCTCGAACCAACGCCGCAGACAACCGCGCCTTGTCCGGTCAATCGCCGAAAATGCTCAAAGGTCACGAACTTCGTGCTTCGCAACGGCATAGTCCTTGGAGCCGACCAATAGTCCGAGGATCACAGAAAGGAAGGCGAATATGGCCGCTGCGAGGACAGCAAGCCGCAAAGCGCTTATCTCCCAACCTGCTCGCTGTGTGAGATAGCCAAGCATCGTTGTCCAAAAGACGGTGGGAAAAACAACCACCGCTAGGAATGGTCCTGCACGCTGCTGAGCCGCTGCCAAAGTCCGACTTTGCTTGGTATCGCCGTTGCGAAAGTAGCACGTTTTGTTGCGCATGCGACGACGCGGGCCGCGCGGAACATCAGTTCTCGTGCGCTCCTTCGCTCTGACTAAACCGTTGCCCAACGTACTCATCTGCAAGGCGTCCCAATCAAGACGCTGCATTCGCATTCACAATCTAGTCGGACGCGAATGACGTCAGCATTGCGCTCGCCTGACGAACCTGTAAGCTTGGATACGCAACCATCTTGCCTGATCGGCTCTAGTTTGGGCGCGTGGCTCCAGGCGTCGCGGCGACCGTCGTCTTATGCAGGATGGTCACCACCGCTTTGCCGTCGGCTCCTTGCGTAATGGCCTTGATGCCAGTCGCCCCAGACTGCCTTTCCGCAACGACCTTAAGCAGTCCGGCTACCGCGCGCGGCTCTCCTGCGGCGGCAATTAGCCAAGGTATAGAACCCGATTTCCATTCATCGGCCTTCAAGCGGATCGGCTCGCCTATACTGGAAGACAGGCGCTGATCCACGGCATCGCTTACTATCGCCCACAGCACGGCAGACACTGGAAAAGTTGATCCAGTTGTCTTGTTCTGGATCTCAGCAATCAAGAACTGGCGTGTTGCCACGGCCGGCACCACGAGCCATTCCAGATCCGAAAGTCGCATCTCGCGATACTTGGATGTGCGCATAAGCACCGCAGTGATCTTGCCAAAAGCCGTGGATAGTTGCGCCGAGTTCGCAGCAGCTTTCTCTTTAGACAACGGAGCTGGAGTGGACGGTGGAGCTGTCGTTGCAGTCGGAGAGGCAGTTTCCCTTTTGGGGGCGGATTGTTGAACGGTTGCGCCGTTCAACTCATTCCCGCGCTTGCCGAATATGCCACCAAAGGTACTCATGGTCATGACAGGTCTCCATTGTCGCAATTCGCAACATCGCGCCATAGCAGCGGCGATTGATCTCCGAACGATCGCGCGAAATCTCTAGGTTGATCTCCAAGCGCGATTGGTCCGATCGGGTTCCTTACTCACGAAACGCTCGGGTCATTTGGTCAGTGAACGGTTTCAGCATGTAGGAGAGCGCGGTGCGCTCACCAGTGGAGATGAAAACTTCGACCGGCATGCCCGGAACAAGCTTCAAATCACCAATCGTGCGTCGAGATTTATCTTCCATCTCAATCCGACCGACGTAGTAGTGCTGTCCCGTCTTTTGATCGGCAGTCACGTCGGCCGACACGTCGATCACGTGACCATCAAGCACGGGCGTCGTTCGTTGGTTGAACGCGGATAGCCGGAGTTTGGCCTTGCCGCCGACGCTGACTTGATCGATATCAGTTGGCGCGAAATGGGCTTCGATCGACAGGTCGTCTTTCTCGGGGACGATCAACAGTAGTTGCTCTGCGGGCGAAACAACTCCGCCAATCGTGTGGACGGCCAACTCGTGAATGATACCGGACTGCGGCGCGCGCACATCGATGCGGTTCAAACGATCTCTTGCTGCCACCTCGCGCTCGGTGAGTTCCGCAATCTTTGCCTCGATCGAACGCAATTCGCGCTGTGCGTCCGTGCGAGCGGTCTGATCGACGGCGAGAATCTGCAGATTTATCTCGCCAATCTGTCCTTTTGCGCGCGCGATTTGCGCTATGAGACTTCCATATTCGCCGCCGAGCCTCTTTTCCTCGCGCTCCATTGCATAAACTCGCGAAACCGGAGTGAGGCTGCTCTCGTGCAGCTTGCGGACCTGGGCCAGTTCGAGCTGGATGAGTTTCAGTTCGCCGTGTTTAGCATCACGCTGTGTCTCAAGCCCCGTAATCTCCTCTTTTAGCTGGCCGATACGGAGTTCGAGCTGCTCTCGTCAACTCTGATTGTTCGCCTTGTTGTGTTCAAACAACCGCAGCTCTCCATCTGCGGCGCGCTGGGCTTCTTCGCCTAGCATGATGAAGTCTGGCGGCAGCTTGAGGGTTGTTCGGCCCTCGCTTTCGGCGCCGAGCCTGGCGCTCCGTGCGGTGATCTCAGTTAGCTGTGACCGAATTATCGAGAGCTCGGCGCGGGTCTGCGTAGCGTCGAGTCGCAACAGAACCTGCCCGCCGTTCACGTGGTCGCCGTCTTTCACATTGATCTCAGAGACTATCCCGCCGTCACGGTGCTGCACTTTCTTGACGTGGCGATCGACGACAATCGTCGCGGAGGCGATTACGGCGCCGGATAGGGTTGCGCTCGCCGCCCACCCTCCAATCCCGAAGAGAAGCAGGCTCATGATCAAGGAGCCGAAGACGACATGACGCCAGATCGAGAAATTGGGCACCTTACTGTCATTCGACAGCCTGGATGGGTCGGCCAAGGGCGTTGGGGGGCTACTCGTGCCCGGATCCATCGACGTCTCCTTATGTGGCGCTGCGCTTCTGCTCTCCAGTCGCTCACGCTTTACGGCATAGAGTCTTGCGGTTCGTGCGCAGAGAAGTCCTCGTCCTTCAAGTCTTTATGTCCGTAAAGCTCGATCTCGAATTCGGCCTCAGTGTCGCCGTCGATATTGCCGGCGACGACAGTGACTTCCCTGTCGTCGAATAGCTCGTAGCTGAATCTAAGCTGGCCGGGGGCCGTGAAGGCTTCACCGCTCTGTATCAACACGAACTTGTGGAAGCCCAAGTCCTCCAATGCGTCGCCAAATGTGTTTGCGAACTCCTTGTCTATTTCCGACAAGTCGATTTTGTCGCCGACGTCGAAATCCAGGATCTTGTCACGTGCATCAGCACCCATGCCGGCAGACTTTGCAGAGCGGAAGACAAAAGTGTCGTCTCCTGGGCCCCCTGTCAGAACGTTCGCAGCATCATCGGCGATAATGACGTCGTTGCCCTTTCCGCCAATGACAATCTCGAAGCTGCTGATGTGATCATTTCCGGTCTCGAGGCTCGTTGTGATGCGGGCGGCGAGATCAATAACTGCATCAGCCGAGGTTGCTGAGAGATCATACGTATCGACGTCTGCGCCGCCGTCGTAGACGTCGTCGCCATCGCCGATCGTCGCGCAGAACAGGTCGTTGCCGGCACCACTCAAGGCCTCGTCTGCGCCTGCGCCTGCAATAACCTCGTCGTTTCCTGAACCGCCGTCGATCTTGTCGGCCCCTTCGCCGCCATCAATGAGATCAGCGCCGTCGCCACCCTGAAGATCATCGTCACCTGTGCCACCGGCGAGTGTGTCGTCTCCTGGTCCGCCGGATAGCGTGTCGTCCCCATCCTCGCCTAAGATTTCGTCGTCACCCTCTTCGCCGAAGAGGAGGTCATCGCCGGTTCCGCCAAGGATTTTGTCATCGCCAGGTCCGGCGAAGACCACATCATTGCCGGCGCCCGCAATAACCAGATCATTCCCTGCGCCGGTGCCGATCCGGTCGTCACTGTCGCCGCCCTCGATGAAATCGTTACCCTGGTGGCCGTGAACGCCATCGTTTCCCGAAAGCGAGGCGATCGTATCGCTGCTGGATGCGCCAACTAGGGCATCGGCATCTTGCGCCCCCACGATGTCGGAGCCCGCGGGCGGCAGGAGATCGAGAGATGCGGTCTGAGGCGTGCTGGCCTCACCATCACTGATGCTGTACGTGAACGTGACATCGCTCGTATCGTCATGGTCGGGCGTGTACCGCCATGTGCCGTTGCTGTTGTCTTCGAGGCTCCCAGACGACGCGGCGAGATCCCGCACTGTCATGTGGTCTCCGTCCGGGTCAGACGCGTGTGCGAGAAGATCCGACAGACCAATGATGATCGACTGGTTCACGAACAGGCCAGCCAACTGCACGGGTCTGGTGACGACAGACGGACGGTTGGGGCGTTGCGGGTCGGAGTCGTCCTGATCGCCATCCACTTCGGTATCGCGGGGGAAGTCAGAACCGGAATCCGGACCACTATCCGACCCGCTGCCGGGGATGTCTTCGTCGCTGTTAGATGGTGCGCCGCCTCCTCCGCCGTGCCCTCGTGGATGTGCCACGGCAAGTAAATTGCTTCCGTCTCCAGACAGGGCAGCAATGTTCGAGCCGGGCTTGGCGCCGTACAGGGTCTCGTTATCGTTGCTCGGCCGCGGGATTGCGGCAGACGAATTGAGCTTCGTGTCACCGTCGACGCGCGGCTGCGCAAAGGTTCGGGTTGCCCGCCCCGACACGCCATGTCCTAGATATACGGGCTGCTCCTCATTCTCGGTTCTTTCCCCCTCGTCCGAGGTGGTCGGCAAATCCGACGTTGTTGCACTTTCGATGGCGTTGGCATGCGCCAGCGCTGGAGGGGACTCAGCGGCCGCCGCTTGCCCCGAATGGTTCGCGCTTGCCTCGTCGGGATACACGATATTCTTGAGCAGCCCGATGGCATTTCCGATGATGAACGCCATTGCGGCCCGGGTCTTGAAGTGGCCTCTGTCCTGCTCCTCAATCTCGTACCTCCGGCGCTGCTCGACCTCGCCATCTGCGGGGCGCTGATCGTTCATAGGGCCCATCTCACACCTCCCGGATCGGCAGCCGGGCGTATAGCCTGCACCGGTGCGCGCTTTTGTTTCGCCGGATCCTGGAAAATCTCTTCCTTGGGACCGAAGGCTGCCAGCTTTCCATTCTGGATGACCCCGATCATGTCGACGGCAACGAGTGCGCTCGGACGATGTGCGATCACGATCGCAATACCGCCTCTGTCGCGGACCCCCTGGATCGCTTGAGTTGAAGCCGCATCGCCGTCGGCGTCGAGATTGGAATTCGGCTCATCGAGGACGATCAGGAACGGGTCGTCGTAGAGCGCGCGCGCGAGCGCGATGCGCTGACGCTGACCGGCAGATAGTGCAGTGCCGTTTGGGCCAAGCGTGGTCTGGTAGCCATCCGGCATTCGGACAATCATCTCGTGGACACTGGCTGCTTGGGCTGCGGCGAGGATCTTCTCCCCATTCGGCTCAGGGTCGAGGCGGCAGATATTCTCGGCTATGGTCGCATCGAGTAGGGCGACCTCTTGCGGCAAATAGCCGACATGCTGTCCAAGCGTGTCAGCCGGCCACTGATCGAGCTCGGCGTCGTCGAGCCTGACACTGCCGCGAACGAGCGGCCACACCCCAGTAATACCCCGCGCGAGCGAGGACTTGCCGCTAGCGCTCGGCCCGATCACGCCTACGGCTTGCCCAGCCTTCAATTCCAAACTCACGTCGCTGATGACGATCGAGCCGCTGCTTGGCGCAGCGATGGTGATCTTTTCGATCTTCAGGCTGCGCATTGGAGGCGCTAGCTTCACCAGTATCGGAGCCTCGTCGAGGGCCGTTAGAGTCTCGCCGAGGCGCCGGTAGCTGCGGCGGGCCCCCACGACATTCTTCCACTGGCTTATGGCGAGATCTACCGGAGCCAGCGCACGCGCCGCTGCAACGGATGCGGCAATAATGGCACCCGCCGTCAGGTCGCCCATTATGGTGAGATAGGCGCCAAGACCCAAGACCGCAGACTGCAGCATCATGCGCAGGACTTTGGAGATTCCACTGAAGGAGCCTGCGATGTCGTTCGTCTTCGTCTGCAGCAAAAGATGTTCGGAGTTGACCTTGTTGAAGCGCGCAACAGCGCGCCCGGAAAATCCCATGGCGCGGATCACGTCGGCGTTACGGGCATGTGAATCCGCCATAGCCGCCCGTGTCACCGCAGCCTGCTGTGTTGTGCTGCTGTGCCTCCGCACTAGGATTTCTGTGAGCAGGGTCAGTGCAGCGAGAATGATGGCCCCACCCAGAGTCAGGATGCCGAGCCAGGGATGAAGGAAGTAGACGAACACAAGGTAGAGCGGCATCCACGGCAGGTCGAAAAGGGCAAGGGGGCCCGGACTGGCGAAGAAGTGCCGCAATGTATCCACGTCACGGCCGCGTTCCATCGATTCAGCGGTCGAGAAGCCGTAGCGCGGCATGTCGATCACGACCTTGTGCGCGAGCGGCGCCAGTTGATGGTCGAGCTTTGCGCCCAACCGGACCAGGATTTGTGAGCGCGTCACGTCGAGGAAGCCCTGGAATAAGTACAGGCCTATTGCCAGGGACGACAACGCCAGCAAGGTCGGAATACTCTGGCTTGTCAGAGCGCGATCGTAGATCTGCAGCATGTAGAACGCGCCGGTAAGAGCCAGAATGTTTACGACGCCGGATAGAATAAAGATGAACGTTAAAGCCGATCGCAGGCCACCGAGCGCGGCAGCAGGTGTTCTCGTTTTCGTTCTCGCCGACCGAGGGAGGTTCGCTTTTTTACTCATGAAACCAACCCCACTCGACCTAACCTGAACCTCGGCGCTCCGCGTGCGTGAGAGGCGAAACGCCTGTCACGTTGTGGTTTCGACGATGGTGTCGTTGCCTTTGGCCAGGCGCTCGAGCTGTTCAGAGCAGGTAACGTCGGACCGATGAATGGCACGCTCATGCCGAACCCGGCCTAGAGGACGAAGTCGCCGGTGGTGACGGCACCGGTGAAGTCCTTCAGCAGGATCTCGTAGTCGGCGGTCAAGTTATTGTTGACGTTGGCCTGGATCAGCGTCGATTCGAGGCTGCCGTTACCATCCGAGTTCGAACAATTCGTAGCGGACCTGGCCGGCCGCAAGCTGACCGCCCGCAGTGGTATCGCTGAACGCCGCGGTAGCGATGAAGGTGAAGGCCTGACCTCCGCCGCCACCGCCGCCGACCGTCGTGTTGGCGTCGATCGCCGACAGATCGATGCGTTCAAGATCAACGACGCCACCAACGAAGTCTTTGATCACATCTCGGCTTGAGCCGGTGCCGCTGTCACCATCGTCGAAGATGAACTGGTCATTGCCGGCGCCGCCCGACAGGATGTCGACGCCGGAGCCGCCGGTCAGGCTGTCGTTGCCACCGCCCGCCAGGATGATGTCGTTGCCGCTTCCCGCCGAATAGGCATTGCCGTTGTTGTTGCCGACGAGGATCTGACTGCCGCCTCCTGTCGAGATGTCGCCAGCGTCCTGAGTCACGCTGACACTCGCTGTGTCGGTCGCTGGGCCTCCTGTTGCGGTGTATGTGAACGTGTTGGCTCCGCCAGCGGTGTCTTGAATCGTGACGGTATCAAGGGCCGTCAGCGAAACACTCAGTCCATTGTTGGCACTCTCACCCGTGATATCGATCACGTTATCCGGATCGGTGTCATTGGCAAGCAATGCCCATTCGGGAATGACGAAGGCCGTCGTGCCCCAATTCGTTACCACCGCGTCGTTGTTGGCATTCACCACGTCATCGACCGCCGCTACGTGCACAGTCGCTTGCGCGACATTGCTGTTGAAGAGGCCGTCGTTGACGGTGACATCGATCAGCCGGTCGGTCGTATCTGGATTCTGTGAGGTGTTGGCGAAGGTGATCGCCTGGATCGCCGCCTGGTAGGCCGCGAGCGTGGCAATGCCGGTCAATGTGATTGTGATCCGGCTCGGGTCCGATGTATCGAGCGAGCTGCTGATGCCGTCGCCTCCGATGTCGTTGACGTTCAGCACGTCACCGGCCTTGCGGTTCGTCAGCACCACCTTGGCGGAACGTATTTGCGTTCCATCGTCGGTGATGCTTGGACCTTCGGAGATCGCCGCAGCAACGCCATCTTCAGTATAGGACGTGACGAAGTTGTTGCCGGGCGTGCCGGGTACGAACGTGCTGGTGTTTTTGGCGATATTGATGTTGTCGATGCTGACGATATCGTTATTGCCATTAACTGCCGAAACAACAAAGCGAATGGCTGAGGTTGCGCCGAGCGTCCCTGTCAAAGCAAGGTTGCTCGACCCTGAGCCGGAGGTGCTGTTGATGGTTTGCAGCGTCGTGAAGTTGATACCATCTGCAGCGAATTGCACCAACACAGTCTCGTTGTCGGCAGCGTCGAATCCAAACTCGTCGTAGTCGAAGCTCAAGGTTGCCGACGATGCACCGGACAGGTTGACGGCGCGTGTGATTGAAGCACCATTGCTGTTGCCTGCATTGTTGCCGTTGTCGAACTGCAATTCATTGCTGTTGATGCGGATCTGACCATTATCCGACGTGGAGCTGTTGTCGTCACCGCTCTCGATCCAGTCCTGAGTCCACGCACCATCGTCTTGGGTGTAACTGGTCGAACCGAAGTTTTCGCTGAAATTTGTGGTCGTAGTGACAAAGTGATCAGCATTGAGGTCGAGCGCCGGCGCCCCATTGAGGAGCGACACGTCACCGTCGGCGAAGCGCCCGGTCTCTACACCGATCAGGATGTCAGTGCCATCGTCGCCGTCCGCAGTGTTGACGTCGGTTATGCGGATCGCGTTGTAACCGCCATAGGTAATGAAGTCCGCAGCATAGCCGCCGCTCAGGGCGTTGCCGCTGAACACCGCGACGTCGGCCGTGCCGGCCAAGCCGTTGTCTCCCAGGAAGTGGCCGAGGTTGACAGCGGCAGTCGGATCGTAATCGGGCCGGTCATCGCCCGTGCCCTTCCAGTTGGCGACAACCGATGTATAGGCAGCATCGACCGTGAAGTCGTCGTGCGTCGCGACCGAGTTGCCGACGAGAATGTCGTCGCCGCCGAGGCCGGTGAGCGTGTCGTTGCCGCCGCCGCCGACGAGCAGATTGTCGATGCCGTTGCTGGTTGTCGTGCCGGTGTCAGCCGCCCGTCAGATTGTCGTTGAACCGCGAGCCGACGAGGCCGTCGATGCCGGCATAGGTATCGAGTAGCCCGCCGGTGCCGTTCTCGTTGCTGGTATCCAGGTTCGCGGTGATGGCGATGTCGACGTCCTCGTAGGACGCGACGTCGAACCCGAGGTCGTCCTCGGCCGCGCCTGCGGGAGCGAAGTCGATGACGCCCTGGCCGAGCAACCGGTCGCCGTCGTTGGCCGTCGGCCCGACGCCGCCTTCCAAGAGGTCGTTGCCGTCACCGCCCATCAGGTGGTCGTCGCCGACGCCGCCGCGCATCCAGTCATTGCCGCTCTGGCCCTGCATCTCGTCGACGCTGTCGCCGCCGTCGATGTAGTCATTGCCGTCGTCACCGAACAGCACGTCGGTATCGCCGTCGCCGTATATCAGGTCGTCGCCGGTGCCGCCCAGCACCTCGTCGATGCCGTCGCCGCCATGGAGCTCGTCGTCGCCTTCGTCGCCGAACACGGTGTCGAGCGCGCCGCCGCCGGCGAAGATGCGGTCGTTGCCGGCGCCGCCGGAGATGAAGTCGTCGTTCTCGTCGTCGAGGATGAGGTCGTCGCCGTCGCCGCCGAACAGGTGGTCGTTGCCCTGGCTGCCTTGGATCGTGTCGTTGCCAGCGTCGCCGTAGACGGTATCGTCGCCGAGCCCGGCGACGATGTAGTCGTGGCCTTCATTGCCGGCGACGACGATGTGGCCGTCGCTGGCCGGCATCGGCTCGCCGTAGACGTCGAAAATCGTATGTTCGGCTTCGTTGAAGTAGTCGTTGCCTGGTGCCGAGCTCGTAGCGTCGCAGTTGGCCTCGCGGATGAAGATCTCGCCGTTGAGATGGGTGAGGCCGGTGTGCTCCGAAACCAGATTGGTGAACTGGTTCTGGATGATCTCGTTGCCGAGGTTGGTGCCCATCGGCGTGCGGAACAGGTAGTAGAACCGGTCGCCGTCCTGCTGGCGCTGGGCGAAGTCGAGGATGACGTAGCTGAAGGTCGTGCCCAGCGGGCCATCGAACAGCGGCCGCTCGGCGAGGCCGCCGATCCACAGGTCGATGTCCCAGAAGCCCTGGTCGGAGCCGGCGAAGGTCCACTGGCCCGTGCCCTCGTCGTAGGTCGGCGTGCCGTGCATGAAGGTCACGGCCGCATCGTGGTCCGCCGGCAAGGTGCCCGGTACGTTCAGGTAGGCGTCATAGAGCGCCTGTGCCGCGTCGCGGATCGCCTGCAGCGAACTGCCAGCCACGCCCGCCTGGTAGTCGGCGCGCGCGTTGACGATCGCGTCCATTAGCGAATTGTTGTCGCCGGGATTGCCGTCACCGCGCGCGTAGGCGGCGATGAAGTTCACGCCGGTCAGAGAGCTCTTCAGGTGGTCGAACACGTCGGCCCAGTTCGTGTAGGGCGCGAGCGCCGAGCTATTGGTGTTGTTGGTGTTCTGGATATACTGCTTGTAGAGCTGATCGCGGAACTCGTTCCAGGTCGGCAGCCCGACCTCCCGGCCGCGCGCGATGTTGATGGTGGCGAGATCGAGCGGCTGGCCGAGCAGGCTCTGCTGCAGGGCAGGCGTGACGAACTCGTCGACCTCGTTACCGAGAGTTCTGGGTCAGGCCGAACACCAGATCAGCCGGATTGCCGTTGGCGTCGATCATGTCCTGATAGAGCGTCGGGTTCAGGAACATGTCGAGCAGCTTGAGAGGCTGCGAGGTGTTGGGATCGATGACGTCGAACGTCTCGGTCAGCATCGAGTGGCCGAGGCGGAACACGGCCTGGCTGAACTCGAGGCTGACGCCCAGGTTGATGTCGGAGGAGTAGGACACGAACTCCGGCAGCGCGCCGTAGAGCGTGCCGACGTACTGGTCGATGGCGATGTGGTTGTATTCCGACTCGGTGATGAGGCGGGCGGCCTGGTAGAGGCGTCTCGCCGTCCCACTGCAGAGCAGCGATATCCGCCGGAGTCGCCGGCAGGCTCACCACATCGACGCGTAGCCACTCGTTGAGCAGCGCCAAGTCGTTCTGCGCCAGGATCGAGTTTCTGATGTTCTCGACCTGGCCGTTGTGCTCCTCGTGGAAGACGTGGTGCACAGCGGTCAGGCCGATGTTCTCGTTGCCGCGGCCGTCGCCAGTGATGATGTGCTGATCGACCGGGATGCCGGGGTTGAGGTCGATGAGCATGTTCTGCCCGGTGCGCAGACACTGGCCCGTTGTCGCATCGCGCATGAACGGATCGTTCGGCACTCCTGTGGCGCCGGATTGAACCGATCGATCTGTGCGGTCGTCTAGATTCGTCCGTATTCGGGCGTGAACAACAGCTTGCCGGCCGGGATCGACGCGCAGCACCGGCGCGTTGTGAAGGTCGGTCGTGTCGTTGAGACTGACGCCGATGCGAAGCGCATTGGTCTTGATGTCGGCCCAGGTGGCAAGGCCGACGGCCAGGGCATCGTCGGCCGTGTCGGGGGTGTCGAGCACGGCGGTGTTGCCGGAGACGACGCGGCCGGTCGGGCGGCCGTCCGCTGTATATTCGCGGATCAGCGCGTTGACGCTCTGGTGCGAGCCGTAGGTCTGGCTCTGGTCGATCAAGAGGCCGGTCTGGTTGACGTAGCGCGCCTTTGAATAGATGTCGTCTGCAGTGTTCATCACGCCGTCTGCTCCGGCAGCATGATACGCGTCGTCGGCGGTACCAAAAATGCCGTCGCCGCCGGCCTCGTCGGCGTTGGCGACGGCCGCACGCCGGATCTGGATCGAGGTGACGTTATCAAAGGTGGTGGCGAGATCGTTGTCTGCACCATCCGCGTCATACAGCGGATCCAGCGGCGACAGGTTGATCGTGACCGTGGCGGTGGGATCGGGGTCGCGATTGACGAAGTCGAGGCCGTGGTCGAAGAACTGGCCGAACGAGACGAACCATTCATTGTAGCGCCCGCCGCCGAGCACGCCGGCGTTGGCGACAAATCCGGTGTCCTGGCCATTGAACTGCAGGCCCGCGAAGTCCGCGTCCGGAAGTCCGTTCGTCGCGGCGTCGGCCGTCGCCGGATTGTACAAGGGGCTCGTGGGGTCGGTGATCATCGACGCGACGAGGTTCGAGATGAGACGCGGGGCAGAATCGCTCACCGCGCCGCCAGGGTTATTGTAGCCATTGATGCCGCTGACCGGCGCACTCGAGTCTTGCTGCCCGACACTCAAGTTGAGAAATGGCTGGTTCGACTGGCCCCAGGTGGTGTTCGGCCCTTCGACCCACACGCCAAACTGGTTGGTCAGCGGGTTGAGAATATTTGGATCCCAGTGGCCGCCGACGATGTTGTTGTTGGCGCCTGAGACCTCACGCAACCCGCTCGGGTCGACGGCATTCGCCAGCGCCGAATAGTTGAAGTAGTTGGATTCGACGAAGCCGCCGTTTCCATCGGGAACGAGATAGTTGACTGTGACCTGCCGGAGGAGGAAATCGAGGTCGGCGCGATTGAGGGTGATGGTCATGGCGCTACTCCACAGGGAGCCGCCGCACATGCGGCGGACTGGAAATGGTAGGCTTCAATGGGATGGCACTTCCGCCAAGCAGGCGTCGACGAAGAGGGGCGCTCACGTCACGAGCTAAGCGCTGTGCATTGCGGAGATCGGGTGATCGATGGGGAGGCGTCTCGTGGTGTTTCGCGCTCAATTCGGCGGGTCTTTGGAGACGCCCGCCAGCGTTTCCCGAGGCGCAAATCACCACTGGAATGGCCCAATGCGCACATTGGAAAAGGCCCCACACAGCCAAGGAGGGAGCCTACCGCGCCGTGGATGACGCTGCGATTACGCGAAGATAACGCGGATGTAATTTATTAAGTTGGATGATGGCCAGAAGTTATTATTTTAGCTCGGAAATGTGATGGTAATTTTGGTTCCTTCCCTCAATTTACTCAAAAGCGAAATAGATCCGCCGTGAAGCTCCACAATGCTTCTGGTAATGGAAAGCCCAAGCCCCATTCGATTGTCATCGACGGAGCGCGCTGAATTGGTCCGGTAGAACCGATCAAATATGCGTGACTGATGTTCCTGCGCGATCCCTTCGCCCGTGTCGGTGACCTCGACGGTGATACCATTCGTGCCATCCTTCGCCAGTATTCGGACCTCACCACCACTTGGAGTGTGGGCAATCGAGTTTGACACAAGGTTGCTCACGGCACGTTGAAAGAGTATCCGGTCGGCCTGTACTTGGAGATTGCCGTCGCATTCGACTTTGAGCGACACCCCTGCCTCCGCAGCGCTCGAATCGAAATAGGTTTGAATAATGCCAAGCTCATTGCCGACGTCGAGTTGCTGGCGCTCGATGGTGGCCTGGCCACTATCGGCGCGCGCCAAGAAGAGGAGCCTTTGGACGATGCGCGTCAGCCGATTGCACTCCTCGATGTTCGAGACGAGCGCCTCGCGATAGTCCTCTGTTGCCCGATCCTTCGACAGAGCTACCTCCGTGCCGACGAGCATTTTATGCAGCGGCGTGCGCAGCTCGTGGGCGACGTTGTCCGCGTACTGCTTCAGGCCAGAGGAAGCAGACTCCAGACGCTCGAGCATCTTGTTGAATTGATCGGTAAGTTCGTGCAGTTCGGCCGGCAAGCCGACAGTGGAAACCCGGTAGTTGAGCGTTCTCAAGCTTATGTTTGATGCCGCAGCCGATATTCGGCGAAGTGGCTTGAGCTCTGAGCGCACGATTTGCCAACCAATCAGCGAGCACAGGACCAGGGCGGAGACAACTACGGCGGCGAGGACGCGGCGGAACCACGCGAGCGCCGCCGCGTCGCAGACTCGTGTCGGTCGCAACTTGAACTATGGCCTCTCTTGGCCCCGCTTTGGCGCCAACCGGCACACGAACGCTGAGGGCACGGTAGGTGCGCTCGTCGGGAAGTACGATGGTTGCTCTCTTGATGATGTCAAACGGCAGCGCGGAGGCATCGGGAAAGCTTGAAGGAGGCAGGATTGCCGACATATCCGGCGTTTCCACCGCGAAGATTTCAGAGTTCGATGATGATGCGGATGAAGATCTGTCGCGGTCCCTGATTGTCGTCGCTGACCTCGTGTGCGACCAACGCATCGCTCGGGACCTCATCTTGGAGCAGCGTCCTGACCGCTCCCATCCGCTTTTGGACAACCTGATCATCTGCCCATTGCAGTGCATTTGTAGCGGCCCAGTAGAGGATCCCGCTCGTTATCAGTACCAGTAGGAACGACGTGGCGAGGTACCACGCCGTCAGTCGGGTCGCGAGAGGACGCGAGGGGACCGTCCTGTCGGAAGAATTCTCTGTGGTGTCAAGGATCTGACAAGCATCAACGGATGACATAACCTCGCCCTCGCACAGTATGAATCATCTTGCGCGGGAAGGGATCATCGATCTTTGCTCTGAGACGGCGAATATTGACGTCGACGACGTTGCTATCCGCGTCGAAGGCCATATCCCACACTTGCTCGGCAATGAACGTTCGAGAGAGGACCTCCCCCGACCTGGCGACCAGAAGCTCCAACAGCAAGAGCTCTTTCGTCGAGAGATCTATATTTACATTGCCCCGCAAGGCTTTGTGACGGCGCGGGTCAACGAATAAATCTTCGAAGTTCAGAGCCTCAGGCTTGAGTGTTGAGCTACGGCGGAGAACGCATCTGATCCGTGCAAGCAACTCTGCGAAGGCGAACGGTTTGATGAGATAGTCGTCGGCGCCCAGCGAGAGGCCCCTGACGCGATATTCGACAGCTTCCCGGGCAGTAAGTATGAGCACAGGCGTGTTGCAGTCTCGCCTTCGCATCTCCACAAGTACCGACCACCCGTCTCTGCCCGGCAACATGATGTCGAGCACGATGAGGTCATATTGGTTGTCGAGGGCATACTCGAGACCGTCTTCCCCATTGTCGCAGGCATCGACAACGAAGCCCTCCTCGGTCAGCCCCTTTTGGAGGTACTTAACCGTCTTGTGGTCATCCTCTACGATCAGCAATTTCATCGCTGGAGCACCACATTGGCAGTTTCCACTGCCGAGATATTTCGTCAGCCTACATTACGAAACCCCTATTCTGACTTCAATCAGCATTTCGGATGAGGGTGGCTCAACCGCACATCAACCAATGAGTGGGCGTTCAACGGGTGGTGAATTCGACGCTTACTCCCCACTAATTGAGGCAATGAGCGCGCGGTCGAAGCGGGCAGGGAACGCAGGGGTGCGATGCGACGGCGCCCGATGAACGGGTTAACAATGCTCGCGGGTTTTCGGGGAGCGGCTTTGCGAGCAGTGGCCGCTGAAGTCGCTCACTGTTCACGCCGCGATCGTCGTCGCCGCAACCCGTTGAAAGGCGGACGTCAGCGCCGCGGTCAGATGGTTCATCATGCCGTCCGTGTGCTTCGGCGAAGGGGTCAAACGAAGACGCTCGGTGCCTCGCGGCACCGTCGGATAGTTAATCGGCTGAACGTAGATCCCGTGGTCGAGCATCAGAAGGTCGGTGATCGCCTTCGCGCGGATCGGACATCCGACGAGCAGCGGTACAATGTGCGTTTCGCTTGGCATGACTGGCAGGCGTGCTTTCCGCAGCAGATGCTTGAGATGGGAAACTCGCTCCTGATGCCACTGGCGAAGCTCGTCGTGCTCGCGCAGATGGCGGACGCTAGCAAGCGCAGCACCCGCGATCGCCGGCGGCAGAGAGGTGGTGAAGATGAATCCCGGAGCCGTGCTGCGAACGGCATCCACAAGTGAATCTGAGCCGGCAATATAGCCACCCATGCAACCAAAGGCCTTGGCGAGCGTGCCCTCGATGACCGTGATGCGGTATGCCTGCCCATCTCGCTCGCTGATGCCGCCGCCGCGACTGCCATACAGGCCGACGGCGTGAACCTCGTCGAGGTAGGTCATGGCGCGGTACTTTTCTGCGAGGTCGCAGATCTGCGCGATTGGCGCTACATCGCCATCCATCGAGTAGACGCTTTCGAATGCAATGAGCTTCGGCCGGGCGATGTCCACCCCTTTCAAGAGCTGTTCGAGATGGTTGACGTCATTGTGCCGGTAAGATTCGCTTTGCACAGCCGGACTGGCGGATACCGTCGATCATCGAGGCGTGATTGAGCTCGTCAGAGAATATGATGCAATCGGGCAGGAGCCTGGCGATAGTCGAGAGCGCGGCCGAGTTCGAGATATAGCCGGAGGTAAATAGAAGCGCGGCCTTCTTGGCGTGCAGGTCAGCAAGCTCACGCTCGAGCGCAACGTGAAGAGTGTGCGTTCCGGAGATATTGCGCGTGCCTCCCGAGCCGGCTCCGAGTTCGCGAGCCGCCTTGCAGAGTGCCTTCAGAACTTGTGGGTTCTCGCCTTGAGCCAAGTAGTCGTTGGAGCACCACACCACGACGCGATCGGGTCCAGGACCGTGATTGCGGGCAAAGGGGTACTCGCCTGCGATGCGCTCTAGATTGGCAAATACGCGATACCGTCCCTCCGCTCGCACCGCGGCTACTGCGTCCGCGAAGATCTTTTCGTAGCAGACCGCGTGTGCAGTCCGCCGGTTGAGCCTCTCGAGACCGGTCCCGCAGAAGATGGGCTCGATCTAGCGTTGCGTGCTGCTCGAGTGGATTTTGCGCCATCACTTACACGTGCTCCCTGGGAGCGAGCAACTGCTCGATCCATCTGCGTAGAAGTCGTATCGAAATCCGACAGTGAAGAAGAGCTCCGTCTCGTCCTCCGTGACGCCCGCGTGCTCGGTCTCCGTCCATTGGGCGCCGACCTCGAGCTCAAGGCTCAGGTCACGTGTCCAGTAGTAATCGACAAGTACGGATGGCAGCAGCGAATACTCCGTCAGATCATCGCCCTCGCGGTAGCCAAGCCTGAGCCGCGGACCGATACGCCAAGCATCTGTAATCGGGTATCGCGAATTGAGATCGATGACGTAGAGGTTCGAAGTCTTCGCGGTCGGCAAAGCGCAGGCCCATGATGTACATGTCGCCTTCGTTGAACATGTCGTTCGCTATGAGCTGCGCCGAGTAATAGAGCTCGGTCCCGGTCGACGGCGTGGCCGCCACACCACCCGACTCTACTGTGCCCGAGGTGTCCGCGGCGGTGACATCTGCGCTGACCTGCAGGTGCTCGGTCAGCGGGCGCGCGTATCCGATCGTCGCAGAACGATAGGTCGCCGTGCGATCGACAGCGAGCTGATCAACCTCATCAACCGAGCGCGTCTTCAGAAGATCGTAGAGGGTGATAAACGGCTGGCCCTGGAGTGCGGTCCATGCTGAGAGATAGGGCGATTTGCGGTACTCGACGCCGGCGTGCATGGTTGACCTGTCAGCAAGCGTCCATGTACCGGAAAAAATGGCCGCGTTGAGCTCGGCGAAGTGGATGTCGTAGTCGACCGTCGCGAAGGCGGCGAAGCTTTCGTTGACATAGCGTGCCTCTGCGCCAATAGCCTGGCGATCGATCCAGTAGCGGTCCTGCTGCTCGATGGCAAAAAGACTCAGCTCAAGGCCATCAAAAAACGGGCCGATGTCGATGCTTGCGCCGTAGAGAATCTTGTTGTCCATGAACGGCTCATCCTTGCGCCTCGCTACGGGGGAGCCGCCCACGACATTCACACCGAGCCACGGTGTCGCTTGCCAGCGAAGGAAACCGCCGTCGAAGCGACCGAGCACACCTCCAGAGTTTCGCGTTTGTCTCCCCACGCGAGCTTCCACGTTCCAATCCCTAATTGCAGTCTCGACAAATAGAGCCGCGACGCTCACGATCTCATCGTCCTCTTCCGATACGTCGTGCTCTTCAGTGCCCGAAAAGCGAAATTTCCACTTTGCGCTCGCGTTACTCCAGACTCCGATCAGGTCGAGGCTCGAGAGCAGCTCGTTCTGGTGCACGCGGTGCGTGTCGGGATCCGTGCTTAGGTCCGGCGGCAGCGACGGGTCTTGGAGCGTGTGGAAGCTGTCGTCGCGGATATAGAATTGGGAGGCGCTTCCCGAAACGCTCCATGCTGACGAGCCATCGGTGCCGGATCGCGACTTGGCACGACCCTCAGCGAACGAGTCAGGTGCGGGACGCTTTCTTGGGCTGCTCGCCGTTGGCGGTCAAAAGACCGGCGAGTCTCTGGCGCACGCGGTCGGCGCCTTCTCCGGTCGGATAGCGGGTTAGGTAGTCTTCGTACTCTGCCCTGGCTTCGGCCGTCTCATGATTACGTTGGCGCGCAAGCCCAAGGAGCTCCTGTGCTTCGGCGCTAAACTCGTTTTCCGTATATCCAAGGACTTTGACAAGAAGACCGATGGCCGTGTTTAGATTGTTCTTCTTCAAGGCCGCGCGCGCTTCATCCATCGCTGCAGCGGCATCTCGCTGATCGGCGTCAGTCAACGTGCCCGAGCCGCGATTCTTGGGTCGGGGTGGAACGGGCTTCTCCTGCAGCGCCGTCTTGTTTGCAGGCTTGAGCTCCGGTGTGACTATTGTGGACCAGCCACCCGCGGCTGGAAAGTCGGGTTTGCAGGATGGCGAGGGGCGCGCGCCGGCGACGGCAATAATCACGCTTTCGAAGTCGGCCCCTTGCCCCACCTGATAGTGGGCTGCCCCATGGAACTGAACGACGAGCGAAGGGCCGCCGGCCGGATCAATGTCAAGCTCGATGGCTTTGATGCGCGCGCGTTTGATTTGCGGCGGCCGCAGCGATTCGCGCCTTGTGAGTAGCTCGGTAGCCGCGTTAGCCGGATCCAGTGCCCGCACTATGATCCTGAGCTCATCGCCGTGACCCAGGGGAAAATGACTCGCGTAGCGAACACGGAAGTTGAAGGTTATCTTGAGCAAGTCGCAGCTCTTGCCCGTTACGACCTGCACGCCCGAAAGGGCCCGATCGGTCACGGGCTCGGCGTAGCTCTGCGACGTCGTGAGCGCGGAAAGGATTAGGGGCGCAAGCCACTTTAGGTTTTTTTGCGAAATGCGCTTCGTTTGGGGAGCATTTCGTTCGGCGTCTGTCACCTGTCCCAGCTCCTCGTATTGTGGCAGGTCTCGCAACCGGCTGTCGTGCGCGGGTGGTCGTTTGGCTTGCCTTCTGCAATGACGCCGTTGTGGCAAGAGACGCAGCCGCTCACGATCCCGGTATGGTCCATGCGGGCGCCGGAGAACGTGACGGTGCCGCGGTGGCAGGTCTCGCAAGGCTGGTTTGTGGGAAGGTGGTTTGAGGGCTTTCCGGTTGCAGTCTGCCCGTTGTGGCATGACGCACAATTACCGGTGATGCCCGTGTGATCCATGCGGGCGCCAGCGAAGCTTGTCGTGCTGCGATGGCAGGTCTCGCACGGCGCGGTGGTAGCGATGTGATTGCTGGGCTTGCCGGTCGCCGTCTGGCCATTGTGGCAGGAGGCGCAGTTGCCGGCGATGCCCGTGTGATCCATGCGGGCGCCGGCAAAGCTTGTTGTACTGCGGTGGCAGGTCTCGCACGCCGCGGTGGTGGCGATGTGATTGCTGGGCTTGCCGGTCGCGGTCTGGCCGTTGTGGCAGGATGCGCAGTTCCCCGTCACACCGCTATGATTGAACGTGGCGCCGGCGAAGCTCGTCGTGCTGCGGTGGCAGGTCTCGCAAGCCGCGGTGGTGGCGATGTGATTGCTGGGCTTGCCGGTCGCGGTCTGCCCGTTGTGGCAGGATGCGCAGTTCCCCGTCACACCGCTATGATTGAACGTGGCTCCGGCGAAGCTCGTCGTGCTGCGGTGGCAGGTCTCGCAGGCCGCGGTGGTGGCGATGTGATTGCTCGGCTTGCCGGTCGCCGTCTGGCCGTTGTGGCAGGTCGCGCAGTTACCCGTAACACCGCTATGATTGAACGTGGCTCCGGCGAAGCTCGTCGTGCTGCGGTGGCAGGTCTCGCAAGCCGCGCTGGTGGCGATGTGATTGCTGGGCTTTCCGGTCGCGGTCTGACCGTTGTGGCACGACGCGCAGTTGCTGGTGATGCCGCTGTGATTGAACGTGGCTCCGGCGAAGCTCGTCGTGCTGCGGTGGCAGGTCTCGCAGGCCGCGGTGGTGGCGATGTGATTGCTGGGCTTGCCGGTCGCCGTCTGGCCGTTGTGGCAGGACGCGCAGTTACTCGTAACACCGCTATGATTGAACGTGGCTCCGGCGAAGCTTGTCGTGCTGCGGTGGCACGTTTCGCAGGCCGCAGTCGTGGCGATGTGATTGCTGGGCTTGCCGGTCGCCGTCTGGCCGTTGTGGCAGGACGCGCAGTTACTCGTGACACCGCTATGATTGAACGTGGCTCCGGCGAAGCTTGTCGTGCTGCGGTGGCACGTTTCGCAGGCCGCAGTCGTGGCGATGTGATTGCTCGGCTTGCCGGTCGCGGTCTGCCCGTTGTGGCAGGATGCGCAGTTCCCCGTCACACCGCTATGATTGAACGTGGTGCCCGCGAAGCTCGTCGTGCTGCGGTGGCAGGTCTCGCAGGCGGCGGTTGTTGCGATGTGATTGCTCGGCTTGCCGGTCGCGGTCTGCCCGTTGTGGCAGGATGCGCAGTTCCCCGTCACACCGCTATGGTCGAACGCTGCTCCGGCAAAGCGTGTCGTGCTGCGATGACAGGTCTCGCAGGCTGCCGTGGTGGCCGATGTGGTTTGACGGCTTGCCGCTCGCTGTCTTGCCGTTGTGGCACGAGGCGCAATCCCCAGCGATCCCGGCATGATCAAAGCTCGCACTCGTGAACGTGAACGTGCTCTTGTGGCAGCTCTCACAGGGTGCCGACGTGGTTATGTGGGTTGGGGGTTTGCCGGTGGCATGGCTGCCGTCGTGACAGGAAGCGCATGTGCCGACCGCCTGGCTGTGGTCGTATACGACTTGGCTCCACGTCGTTGCGGCGTGGCAACTTTCGCAGAAATCGCTGGTAGTCGAGTGTTGCGGCGACTTGCCGGCGGCTATCGAGCCGTCGTGGCATGCCCCGCATCGGTTGGGCGTTCCCTTGAAACGGCCGCCTTGATGGCAACTTTCGCAATCGACAGAGAAATGCGAGCCAATGAGTGGGAAGCCGGTGCTGAAATGGTCGAATACTGAGGTAGTGGCCTGCTGTGCATAGGCGAGCTGTGCCGCGAGCCCAACGGCCAGCAGAACAAGAATTGCGAGCAACGTTCGGCGTGCTCCACTTTCTCGCATTCATCCCTCAGTGTTTCATTTAGAGATCGGCGCACCAGGAACCCTGCCTTCCTCCTTCCATGACGCGGTCGCCAACGTGTACTGGCCGCAGCCAACTCCCGCGCGTTCAGCGCAAATGCATTGACGCGAACGCGCAGATTTTCCCCTCCCCGGCGCGGCTTGATCCGCCCAGGTTCCGTCTGTCTGGGTAACGATTGGGTGCGCCGGACCATTCCGGTATTATTTTTTTCGCGTTTCCATGAAAAAGCCGGAATGACGGGCGCGAGGTCAGACGTTCTTATTGCGTCCAGAAAATTCGCCACGGTGAGCGATATGTCCTCAGGCGCCACAAAGAGCGCAGCTCTCAGGCGGCATTCGCACTACATGCCGGCCGCCATCTTGGCCATGACACTCGGTGCGGGGGTGTGCTGGGCGCTGCCGTTACAAGTCTTCGAAGATCTTGTGTGGGCTTTCACGTTTGTTGGGAACGCGCTGTCGCCTGCGCCCGCATATGCCGAAGATGAGGCGCAGGAGAAGCTTGCTGAGCAGCTGAAAGAGCAACTGGAAAAGCAGGCAGAGCAGCTTCGGGAGCAGCAGAAGCAGCAGTTGGAGCGGCAGAGAGAAGAGCAGAAGCAGCAGGCCGAGCGACAAAGAGAGCAGCAGCAGCAGACCGAACGGCAAAGCGAGGATCGTGCGCAGGAAGTGAATGCGTCACGGACGGAGGGAACGTCAGAGGCCGAATCGAGCGACAGGGAGAATTCGCGCGAGACGGATCGCGGCGGCGATGGGGAAGACCGCTCGAGTGGCGGCAACTATGATGAGGATGACGGGCCACCCAGGACCCTCGCGGAAGCCTGGCAGCGCCTTACTCAGGGCGGCAAAAAGAAATCAGGCGGTGGCATTCCGGCTGACGTTACGGCAACGGGCGCCCACTCAACGAAGGGGCACACATTCGCACCCCGCGAGATCGTCGCAACGAACCTCGGACGGCCAGCCCGGGACCGGGTGAAGGCACTCGGCTTCCAGTTTGCGTCTAGAGCAGAGCTAGCCAATCTCGGCATGCGGGTCGAGCGCCTCGTCATTCCCAAGGGTATGGACGTTGCCACGGCTCGGCACCTGCTCAAGTCAGAAATACCTGCAGGTGGGTTCTCACCCAATCATCTCTATCGCATCTACCGTTCAGCCGAGGGTGACAAGCGACCGCCCACACCTGAAATAGACGCCCCGCCAAGTGGCGTGCCTGCGAAGAGCTGCGAAGGGGACCATTGCTTTGGACGGTCTCTCATTCGCTGGAACCAGAACCTGAGAACGTGCGCGCGAAAGGTGCGAGTGGGCGTTATAGACACATCTTTCGACCTCACACATCCCGCCCTGGCGGGACACCGTTTCAGCAGCGGCGTCTTCTTGCCAGAAGGCTCAACCGCTGACCACGACTGGCATGGAACAGCTGTGCTTTCCATTCTCGCAGGAGACTCGATGAGTAGTACGCCCGGCCTCATTCCGGACGCCGAGTTCTACTTGGCAAGCGCATTTCGAACCGATGAGAATGGTGACACGGCAACGGACACAGTGAACCTTCTGAATGCGCTTGCATGGCTCGATGCCCTGGATGTCCGGCTCGTCAATATGAGCTTTTCTGGGCCGCCCGACGAATTGCTCGAGACGGCTCTCGCGCAGATGCACGCGAAGGGCGTTGTGTTCGTAGCCGCGGCCGGCAACGAGGGCCCTGCCGCGCCGCCAAGCTACCCGGCGGCATACCCATCGGTGATCGCCGTGACCGCAGTGAGCAAATCTCTGCAGGGCTACCGGTATGCCAATCGAGGTTCGTACGTGGATATCGCAGCTCCGGGTGTCGACGTCTGGACCGCCCTTCCGAACGGCATGCAGGGCTACAAGTCAGGTACGTCGTTCGCGGCACCATTTGTGACCAGCATCATTGCCGCGATTCAGAAAACAGAGCCCTTACCGAATGATAAGTCAGAAATCCTGAAGCGGCTCGCGTTCAAGGATCTGGGCAAGCCGGGGCGCGATCCCGTCTACGGGGAAGGTTTGCCCCTATCACCGGGAAGCTGCGGCGCTTCTCCAAGCGTCGCAACGCACCCGGCTCCTCCGCCGTTTGCTCCGCAGATGTCAGTGGGAGCCGCGGCAGCAAGTTCCGATCCCGGTGCTGCGTTCTCCTGGGCGCCCACAGGAGGACCGAACTAGCTTCGTCCGTGTTTTCCGAAATGGATCTCGAACTGCGCACGCCTTCTCGTCTCCGCGTGCCTTAGTGCTTGGGCGCGCCGGTCCAAGCCTTGCCGATCAATTCGGCTTCTTCGCTCGGGTCAAGAACATCGCCTTCAATCAGTCCGTTGATGGCTGCGTCGACAGCCGGCGAGCCGGAGCCTGAAGCGGGCCGGAATTCGCCAGGTGTCGGAGCATGAGGCGAAATCTGCGAATGGATGACAATGCGCCAAGTCTCGTGTTCAGCGCTTGCCTGTTCGCCGCGACACGCTAAGCCAGCAACTCGTCCGATAGTCGGCGCTTCAATTCTATATTGACGGCAGTACCGACCGTCGCCGCTGCGAAAAGAAAGAACGGGTGTAATCGCCTCCGGCCCTTCGGCTTGCGCTCCGGCGGCAAGGGCCTTGCCGCTGGGTGCGGTGTTGAGGGCGACTACAAGCTTACCCACCGCATAACGACCGCCATCGTCCATCGCAATGAATCGAGGGTCCTCTGAGAGTGAATTTTCCGAGGGCTGTCTCAGCAGCCAGATAGTCACGACGGCTGTCAGGGCCACCACGGAGAATGCCGCGATGGGGACGAGCTTGATGTTTGCTGGCAGGAGCATTTCACCGAGCGACGACAAGATCTCACCCCAGGCCTTCCGCGTTGGGGGCGGGGCCGAGGGCCTGCTGTCTGATGGGCCCGAAGATAGGATCAGGGTCACGAGTTTCTCGGGTACCGGTTTCCGCGCAAGCGGACCGAAGATCTCACTTAGCCCGGCTCGCGCCAGCACGAGTGGCTGCAATCTAGCCCTCAGGACCGGATCCGCGGCGACCAGGGCCTCGATCCGCGCGCGCTCGTCGGGTGGCAGCGCATCGTCGGCATAAGCCATCAGGTCCTCGTCAGGAACGGCGTCCACTAGGGGCCTCCCCAATCGTTCCGTGCGCTGCTTGCGGCTTCTCGAGCATCGCGGCTCCGATTGCTTGGCGCGCGCGCGCCAAGCGGCTCATGACCGTACCGACCGGGATGCCGAGGATTTCGGCTGCCTCTGGATAAGTCATCCCTTCGACGCATATGAGCGCGAGCAGTACCTGTTGATCATCGCTCAATTTTTCCATGCAGTCCAAAACGGCCGAAACCATCAATCGGTTTTCCACGACAGTGCGGCCGTCCGTGTCGGCGATGTTCATGACCGTGTCGAGATCGGCCGGCTCGCCTCTCACTTTCGCCGCACGGCCCCGATCAACCCATAGGTTTCGTGCGATCTGGTACATCCAACTATCGAGCCGTGTTCCAGGTTTCCATTGGTCAATGCGCGCTAGCGCACGCTCGCACGTGTCTTGCACCAGATCATCGGCCTGATCCGCGTTCCGCGTTAGCGTGTACGCAAAGCGGCGTAGACGCGGCAGAAACTCGATCATCCGGGATCGAACATCTTCCGTCACGGATCTCGATCTCCGCGAGTCATGAGGGAAACGCCCGAGGGGAGGAAAGTATTCCGCCAATTCTAGTCAACATTTTTCCACTTCACTGTCCTTGGGCTTTCCCGGTACTGGCTATTCTATGGTTCCGCAGTGCGTTATCGCCGTTTCATCTGCGCCGCAAATGACGTCGTTGAGTGGCACGTCTCGCACGCGCGGCCGAATGCACCGCGGTGCTTGTCGTCTTGGCTGTGACAGCCGTAGCACTCAGTGGGCAAGGCAAGCGTCTCAGGATTCTTCTCGCGGTGGCATGCATGGCAGGAAATCGCCGCATGGGCCCCCGTCAGTTCAAACTTTGTTTGCGTTGCGTGGTCGAAGCGCCAAAGCGGCCAGCCGTTGGGATTGTGGCATTGCTCGCACGCGGAACCGAGCCGCCCCTCGTGATGGGTGTCCTTGTGACATGCATTGCAGGCTCGCGAGGTACCCTTGAACTCCTGCGACAGATGACAGCCCTCGCAAGGGACAGCCGCGTGAAGACCTATCAAGGGAAAACGGGTCAGGTCGTGATCGAAGTCAATTCTCTTACGCCAGCCCTGCTCGTTGTGACAGCGCTCGCAGCGCGTGCCCAGCTGGCCCTGATGCGCATCGTGCTTCTTGTGGCACGAGACGCAGTCGGTCTGCAGTTTGTCTGCGTAGAGGTTGCCGGTGTGGCAAGCGCTGCAGAGCACCTTACGGTGCTCTCCACGCAATGGAAATTTGGTTGCCTTGTCGTGGTCGAAGCGAATGGACGTCCAACTTTGCGTCGCGTGGCAGGTCTCGCATTTTGCGCCGTATCGGCCGCCATGCGGATCGCCAAGCCGGTGGCAGCCTATGCAGGTGGTGTCAACTCCCTTCCACTGCTCAGCGGCATGGCAGGCCCGGCAAGCAACGTCCTTGTGTTCGCCAGTGAGCGGGAATTTGGTCTTGCTGTGGTCGAAGGGCTTGGCGCTGCGCCAGGAGTCGCTTGAATGGCAAGTGGAGCATTCGGCCCCCAAGCGTCCTCCGTGCGGATCATCTTTCTTATGACAGGCAACGCAATCCGAGGGCGCTTCCCGCATCCGCTGCCCCGCCATGTGACAGCTCGTGCAAGGGACATTCGCATGAGCGCCCTGGAGCAAGTAATCCGTGAGATCATGGCGAAATGTCTGAGGATCCAATCCGACAATGTCGGCTTGCCGTCCCTTGTGATCGGTGTGGCAGGTCCGGCACTCGCTGTCCCGGATCGTTGGATGTCGGCCGTGGAATCCCTTTCGCTCTGCGATATCGGAAGCAATCGGCTTATGGCAATCGATGCAGAGACGAGACTGCGTCTTCTGCGAGAACGATTCATGGCATTGCGCGCATTCTTTCTCGAGCTTGGCGTGCCCCTCGATGAGCGGGCCCGGATTGACGAGCTTTTCGAAGATGTTCTCCGCGCTCGCCGAGCGATACCAAGCTGAAATCAGCAAGACGGCTGCCGCGAGGGCGACGGTCGCGCGCAGACTTTGTGGCGCTGTCCTCAACATCAATAGAGGTGGACGGCGACGACGTGGAGAATCGCCGCCCCGATCAGAACGACGAAGAGCGGCAGATGCAGATGGTGCCAGAGGGAGAAAAGGCGCGTGTAGAAGGCCAATGTCGCAGTCTTCAAAATTGCGGCGCGAAAGACTGTCAGATGTTCTCGGACGAGGGCCATGCGCTCGCGCCGCATGCGACGCGACCAGCCGTATCTCTTGGCCCCGAGCCGGATGGCATTGTCGGCGAGCGTCGTGAGCCTGCGCACTATGCGACGCGATCTTGGGCCAATACGGAAGATCTGCCAGGCGGTTGCGACGGTGCCAGCGTTGGGGCTGGGCAAGCAGCGCTCCAAAGCTGCAAGCTCTCTCGCGAAGGCTTCGTTGCCGCCGGTATCTGTGCCGAGCACCGACTTGAGCGCCGCCAAATCCGCAAGCAGCTGCTGCGTCTCGGCCCTTTGTCCGTAAAGCCCCATGTGGATGCGAGCGTATAGATAGCGGCCTATCAGGCCGCTTGTGACCACGATCAGCATTGCCGCCGTCGCGACGGTGGCGTTGAGAGAGTTCAGCTTAAAGTTGGCGTGGAACAGGATGAGCGTCGGCCCGAGAATCCCCATCAGCATGTGGGCACGGAACCAAGTCTTCACACTTCCGAGATGGCGCAGCGACTTGAAGCGCTTGCGTAGCGGGTAGAGCAGCAACATGAGCATCGTGACGGCGCCGGCGATCCCGAGCCAGTAGCCTGTCCCCTCCTCGGGGCTGAGATGCTGCTCCTCACGGGTGATCCAGCCAAACGCCAAGGCGCCGGTCACGGCGACAGCAAAGACGAAGGGAAGCAGCCGTTCCAGCGGTCGCTTTACGTAGTGGGAAAATCGCGCGGCAGCGCTCCAATCTGAATTCGCTGGCATGTCGCGCGAAGACCGAGGCGGCGGAGGAGTTGTTCGCCCCGCGATGAGGCAACCTTCCTAATGGATGAAGCGGCGAAATGTCTGTCATCGAGCTCCCCTCGGTCGGAATGCTCGCGCACAGGGCGCCGTCGATGTGGCGACAGCGGTGCCATGGCGCGGTTTTTTCGAGGGGTATGCGATCCAGCCGCGATTGCGATCGATCAGCAATAATCCTGGCGTTTTCATGGCGCCAATTGACGAGTGCCGGAAAGAATAGGCCGTTCAAATTTGGGATGGAATGGTTTCGCGTTAGTAGACGTTACCCATGCGGGTATGCAGCCAGCCGGTCGAAACCAGTAGCGGAGCATTTTAATGCGTCGCTAGAGGATTTGGCTTTGGCCTTCACGTTTCTGGGCGACCTATCGCGTCCGGTGAGACGCGTGCGTGAAGTGCGAATGCTGATCCTCAGGCTCATAGATTAGAGGGTGGCACATGATATCGATGCTCGTGGGCTGGAGTCTTGTTGCATCCGCAGTGCTTGTTGCGTTGTGGTTCGCCGTTCCGCATCTTCGGCATGCTCGCGGAGGAGCAGATTCTCAGTTTGGAAGCCTGCAACAAGCGTCTCGCTGAAATCGACGTTAGGCTAAGAGATGGAAGACTAGAAGAGTCTCGAGGCGGATGCCGCTCGGATTGCTCTCCTTGGCCAGCTGCAGCCGGCCGGTCAACAGCGCTTATTTCTCACCTCTGGCCTGCTGCCGCTTCGCAATCCTGCGCTTGCTCTCATGGCTGCGACCGGCCTTGTGCTCGCAGGTCTCATGGTGAGTACCTATTACGCCGGTGAGTCTTTCAGCGGCACCGGAGGCGTTGAAGCCGCTTCGTTTGCGCTGTCGTCCAAAGGATCCGACGCTGCCGCCCTTGCGCAGCTCAAGGCATATACGCGGTCTTTGGAAAATATCCAGCCGACGGCCGCGTCGTTGCCAGGCGACATGCTCCCCGGCGTCGACACGATGATCGACCGTCTTGCCACCCGGCTCAAGGAACAGTCCGAGCGACGCCGCCGGCTGGCGCATGCTGGGCTGGTCCTACTTTCATACGGAGCGCTACGACGAAGCGGTCGCCGCGTACGCGCGCGCAATCGAGCTCGACCCCCAGAATGCCGAGATCAAGGCTGGGTACGAGGAAGCCAAAGTCAAGTCCCCGAATGGGCGCGCGGCAAACATCGACCAGCCGGCAGATACAGCCGCCACCACGCCAGCGAATGGCAGCGCGGGCCCGGAGAATCTCAAGAAGGCAGTCGCGGAGCTGCCGGCCGAACGCGAGTCAATGATCCGTTCGATGGTCGAGTCTCTCGCGAGCCGTCTGGAGACGTCGCCGGCTGACGCGGAAGGTTGGATCCGTCTCATACGTTCTCGTGTGGTCCTCAGCGAGCGGGATAAGGCGACCGCTGGCTCTCCGCAAGGCGCTCGAGACCTTCAAGGATGACGTCGGCAATCGGGAAAAAATATCAGCCTTGGCGAGCGAGCTCGGTCTCTCAGTCGACTGACGGGGAATGCATTATCCCAGATATGGATGCCGCGTATGCATGATGTCATCCTCGCCTATGCACTGCCGTCTGACGGCGATATGGGCCGCATACGTCTGGACCCGGCATCGCGTGCATGTGCAGAGCAGCACCGTTCGCGAAGCCGCAAAAGAAGCGGGTCTCTTCGAGCCGTCCTCGCTGCATCCCATATTCGATCCTGCGCTCTGCCGCGGGTGCGGGGCCTGCGTCAAGGCTTGCCCCGAAGGTGACGTGATTGGAATCATTGACGGCAAGGCAGCTCTCATCGAGCCGTCCCAATGCATTGGCCATGGCGCATGTCGCGCGTCCTGTCCCTTCGGAGCGATCACACTTGTCTTTGGGACAGAGGAACGTGGCGTCGATATCCCGCACGTCCATCCCAACTTCGAGACGAACGTGCCGGGTGTCTTCATTGCCGGCGAGCTGGGCGGCATGGGTCTCATCCGCAATGCCATCGAGCAGGGGCGGCAGGCGGTAGCGGCAATTGCCAGGCTCGACGGCTTAGGCCGGCGGGACCGGTTGGATCTGCTTATCGTCGGCGCGGGACCTGCGGGGATTTCGGCAAGCCTTGCTGCGCTCGAGAGCCGGCTCAGCTTCGTCACAGTCGAGCAGGAGAGCCTCGGCGGAACGGTTGCACACTTCCCGCGCGGCAAGGTCGTGATGACCGCACCCGCAACACTCCCTCTCGTCGGCCAGATCAAGTTCAGGGAGACCACGAAAGAAAGGTTGCTGGCATTCTGGCAGAGAGTGGTGCGCCAGTATTGTCCGCGGATCCATTTCGAGGAGCGCGTCGAGCGCGTCGTGCCATCGGGTGACGGCTTCGAGGTGGCGACCACGCGCGGGCTGTATCGTACACGATCAGTTCTCTTGGCCATCGGCCGGCGCGGTACGCCGCGCCAGCTCGGCGTATCGGGCGAGGAACTCGCCAAAGTGGTCTACCGTCTCTCTGACCCAGCCCAGTACAGAGGCCAGCATGTTCTCGTCGTCGGCGGCGGCGACAGTGCGCTCGAAGCGGCGGCGGCGATCGCTGAGGAGAGCGGCACAACGGTGACACTGTCCTATCGCGGCGATGGATTCACGCGCGCGAAAATGAAGAACCGACGGGCAGTCGAAGAAGCGGTGAGATGCGGGCAGCTCAGAGTGCTGCTGGGCTCGAAGGTGCTGCGCATTGCGCCCTCGAGCGTCGACCTCGAGTACGATGGGCAGCAATTCCAACTGCAAAATGATGCTGTCCTCGTATGCGCAGGCGGCATTCTTCCGACCGCATTCCTCAGGGGCATCGGCATTGAGGTTGAGACAAAACATGGTACCGCGTAGCCGAGAATTCGTCGTTGGAGCAGTTGCTTTCCTCGTTGCCGCAAGCGTGGATCCATGGTGTTTGCCGGTATTCGGACAGGACGCAGCCATTGCACGCGCCAGCGCGGACGCGGCGCTGCGGTCGGGTGACTTCGCGCGCGCGGCGAAAGAGTTGGCCATCAGCGCCAATGCCGGAGACCCTGAGGCGCAATTCCGCTTGGCTGGGCTCTATCGGTCTGGGCGCGGCGTAACTCAGGATGACGCTTCGGCCTTCAAATGGACTCGCGCTGCCGCGGTACAAGGCCATCTTGAAGCGCAGGTTCAGTTGGGGGTCCTCTACCAAACGGGGCGTGGCGTCGGTCGCGACGATAAGGAGGCTCGTCTGTGGCTTGCGAAGGCCGCCGAACGCGGGTCGGAACTAGCCGCGAAACTCCTTGCGAAGCCTCACTCGGATGGTGGCGCGGCAAACGCTCGTTCGTCGGACAGCGAAGAGGATGGTTGGAGGACGACGACGGTAGCTGCGCCCCCACACATCGATGCGACTCAAGCCGAGCGTGGGCGTCGCAATGGTTGGTCTGCACTCATGGATGCTGCATGGCGGGGGCAGGATGATGCCGTTCGTGCGCTGATCGCTAGCGGCGCAGACGTCAATGCAATCGATAAGCAAGCTGGCTCGGCGCTATCGCGCGCTGCTGCGGGTGGACACGAAAGCGCAGCCGCTCTGCTGCTCGATGCCGGAGCGGCGGTAAATGCCGCCAACGCAGCTGGAGAGACGCCGCTAATGCTTGCGGCCGCAGGAGGCCATGCTGCGGTTGTCGAGCTACTCATCGAAAAGCGTGCCGATGTGCGTCTCTTGGACAAGGCGGGCGCCACGGCTTTGGTCCATTCCGTTCGCGGGTGTCATGAAGAGTCCACGCGAGCGCTCCTCAAGGCAGGCATGTCCGCTGAAGAAAAAACTGCAGATGGCGAGACAACTCTCATGATGGCGGCAAAGCAATGCAACGAGCGCCTTTTGGCTGCGATATGCGATCGTGCCTCCAACCTCCAGGCAGAGGACTCGGGTAAGAGAACTGCGCTCTGGCACGCGCTGAGCGGGGCAATCTGCCAGCGATTCGGTTTGCTCGTCGACCGAGGCGCCAAGATCGACGCCGCCGACAGCGAGGGATCAACACCTCTTTTCAAGGCGCTCGAGCGCGGTTATGGGGACGTTTCGCGGTTCTTGATCTCACACGGAGCGGGAGTGAACTTGGCCAACGCATTCGGAAACACTCCCTTGATGCTCGCGGCGCGGTCAGGCGATCCAGAACTCATCGGTGTGTTGGTTGCTGGTGGTGCCGACGTCAATGCACGTAACAGGCTCGGTAATTCAGCACTGATGGTAGCGGCTGAAAACGGCAGGAGAGATGTTGCCGAGGCCCTTCTTAGGGCAGGTGCCGACCGCAGCCTGCGCAACAAGCGGCGCGCGAGGGCCGCCGATTTCGCCTTGGTCGCCGGCAACGCGGCTCTTGCCGAGTTGCTGCGATGAAGATGAAGTGAGGCGCGCCGCGATCTTACCTCGAACGGCAAATCTGATACGACCCGCAGGATACGCCAACAATACCGACAATGGTATGGGCCACCGTGCTCCCACCCCGCATGCTTCGGGGTCCAACATATCGGCAGCAGCATCGGTGTTCCAGATCAGGAATTTGTTGGCAGGTGCCTTGGACGATTGGCGCATTAGTTCGACTAGTTTCATGGCGCAAAGCTCGCGGAAAATTTTTTTGCCAAGGGGTATGGGGCGATCAATGCCGCTAGAGACACCCCCGCGTCCGAACCCCGCTGGACGCAGCATAGTGGTTGCTATGCGGTTGCTATTCGGGAGTAGGTATTCAAAGCTTGGAACTGGACACGATCTAAGTCATTGATTTAATGGTGCCCCTGGCCCAACTCGAACGGGCACGTCATTGCTGACAACAGATTTTGAGTCTGCCGCGTCTACCAATTCCGCCACAGAGGCCCGCGCAGGCCCCTAGCGACCTGAACTGAGGCTCGCCGTGAGTGACTGCGCAAATAAGTGCGTGGGAACAGCCGGCGCACTATAGCGGCGGCGCCTCCCCCGTCAACGCTAGCCGGGATACCTCGGCATCCACGCTCACCGACCGACCGCGGCACCTCATTTCCAGCTGAACGTGGTGCGCCCCGTGCCGTGGATATGCTCGGCGATCTGGACGTGATCGCCGACGTGGGGATCGGTGGTCTTGAGCACCATCACGTGCGCGAGCCGGCCGTCGTCGAGCTTGACGTCGACGGAAAGTCCTTCCTCGACGCTCTTTGTGCTGCCGCCGTTGAGCGGGCCGATGGTCTTTACCACGCCCGCCACATGCCGCGTCTCCACCGATGCATCGAGGCCGGTGTACCAGAAGCCGATCGCCCATGCACCGTGGCGACGGCGAGGCCAGCGCCGATCCACTTGAGCCGCTGCATCCAGAGCTGCCGCTCGAGCTTGCGCCGCGTTTCCTCGCGCATGGTCATGCTCCCCGGTCGTATCGCCATCTTATTTCGTGACCCCTTCCCACTGGTAGGAGACCAGCCCCAGCCAGGTCACGCGCTCCTTGAGGACGATCCGCGCGCCGTGTGCAGGTGGCATGGGCTGAAGCCCTGTGGCAAGCACAATTCTGCCGCCCTCGAGCTCACATTCAATCTGGATGTAGCGTTGGTTCGGGTTCGTCCGTGACCGTTGCCACCCGGACCGTGGCCTCGACCTCGCGCTCGCTGCGGTTCGGCTGCGACTGGATGTAGAAAATGCCGCCGCCGATGACAACAGCGAGCATGATCGCTGCCGCACGGCCCGAAGCGCTGGCGCCGCAAGATTGCGTCGAGCTTGCTCTGCGTGTCGGTGCGCACCGCTTAACTCCCCCGAGCCGCTGCGTCCCTCCTGGCCCGCGCCGCGCTGAGCCGCGCGCGACTCTGCCGAGACTTATGCTGCGCGCGGCTCCGCCGCGACGAGCCGCACGATGTCGGCCATGATGTCGTTGAGCTGGAAGTCCTTGGGCGTATAGACCGCCGCGACGCCGAACCCCTTGAGCGTCTTGGCGTCCTCGGGCGGAATGATGCCGCCGACGACGACGGGAATGTCGGCGAGCCCTTCCTTGCGCATGCGCTCCATGACCTCGCCGACGAGCGGCACATGCGAGCCCGACAGGATCGAGAGGCCCACCACATGCGCGCTCTCGTCGACCGCCGCGCGCACGATCTGCGCCGGCGTCAGCCGGATGCCCTCGTAGACGACCTCCATGCCGACGTCGCGCGCGCGCACCGCGATCTGCTCGGCGCCGTTCGAATGCCCGTCGAGGCCGGGCTTGCCGACCAGGAACTTGAGGCGCCGGCCGAGCTTGTCGGACACCTCGTCGACAGCCGATGCGGACGTCGTCGAGGCGCGCTCCGTCGCGCGGTGCGGCGGCCTGGGCAGACGCCGGTCGGCGCGCGGTATTCGCCGAAGACGCGCCGCAGCGTCATCGCCCCACTCGCCGGTGGTGATGCCGGCCTTCGCGCAGGCGATCGACGGCTCCATGATGTTGCGGCCTTCCTTGGCCGCGCTCTCGAGCTCGGCCAGCGCTGGCCGTCGCAGCCTTGGCGTCGCGCGCCGCGCGCCAGGCCTTGAGCCGCTCGACCTGCTCGGCCTCGACCGCGGGATCGACGACCATGATCGCGCCTTCGCCGGTCGTGAGCGGCGACGGCTCCGTCTCGGTCCAGCGATTGACGCCGACGACGATCTGCTCGCCGGTCTCGATTGGCCCGAGAGGCGCGCCGTGTTGCTCTCGACGAGCCGGCGCTTCATGTAGTCGATCGCCGCCACCGCGCCGCCCATGCGATTCGATGGTCTTGAGCTCGGCCCACGCCTGCTCCTTGAGCTCCTTCGACCTTGCGCGCGATCTCGGTCGACCCGTCGAAGATGTCGCCGTATTCCAGGAGATCCGTCTCGTAGGCGACGATCTGCTGCATGCGCAGCGACCACTGCTGGTCCCAGGGCCGCGGCAGGCCGAGCGCCTCGTTCCACGCCGGCAGCTGCACGGCGCGCGCGCGCGCGTTCTTCGACAGCGTCACGGCCAGCATCTCGAGCAGGATGCGATAGACGTTGTTCTCGGGCTGCGGCTCGGTGAGGCCGAGGCGAGTTCACCTGCACGCCGTAGCGGAACAGCGGTCCTTCGCGTTCGTCACGCCGTAGCGCTCGCGTGCAGATCTCGTCCCACAGCTCGTTGAAGGCGCGCATCTTGCAGATCTCGGTGATGAACCGGAGGCCGGCGTTGACGAAGAACGAGACGCGGCCGACGACGGTGCCGAATTCCGCTGCCGGCACCTCGCCCGAGGTCTTCACCGTGTCGAGCACGGCGATCGCCGTCGCCAGCGCATAGGCAAGCTCCTGCACCGGCGTCGCGCCGGCTTCCTGCAGATGATACGAGCAGACGTTGGTCGGGTTCCACTTCGGAACCTCGCGATACGAGAACACGATCGTGTCCTTGATCAGCCGCAGCGACGGCTCGGGCGGGAACACGTAGGTGCCGCGCGACAGGTATTCCTTGATGATGTCGTTCTGGATCGTGCCCGTGAGCTTGCCGCGCGAAGCCCCCGTCTCGTCGGCCGTCGCGACGTAGAGCGACAGCAGCCACGCCGCCGTCGCGTTGATGGTCATCGACGTATTCATCTGGTCGAGCGGAATGCCGTCGAGCAGCGTCCGCATGTCGCCGAGGTGCGAGACCGGGACGCCGACCTTGCCGACCTCGCCCCTCGCAAGCTCGTGGTCGCTGTCGTAGCCGGTCTGCGTCGGCAGATCGAAGGCGATCGAAAGGCCGGTCTGCCCCTTGGCGAGGTTCTTCCTGTAGAGCTCGTTCGACTTGGCGGCCGTCGAGTGGCCGGCATAGGTGCGAAACAGCCAGGGCTTGTCGCGCTCGGGCGCCTTCGCCGTCGCGTTCAATTTCGAAGAGCCGCCGCTTCTCTCGGACATGGATCGAACCTCGCCCTCTCTCTTCTCTCCAATAGCCTACCGGTGAGCAGGTGCAAAATAAAACGCAAATACCCCGCGCGAGGCCTAACGCCGCCCTTGCTGCGCGCCATTTGACGGGGCTTTGGCGCCGGCGCGGCTCTAGCTCGTAATCGCGTGGGAATCCCTGCCGAGCCGGAGATCACACCTCGCCCCGCCCTTTGCGTCCAGGCGATTCATCTCCGTGGTTCAATTCGGCATATAGCTGTTTTTCATTAACTCTTGGCTGGTCTAGGGTGCACCGCCCTGAGACACCCTCTTTATTGCGGCGCGAAAAAGTGCTTGAAACGGGGGTCTGTGGCCCGGGGGAACGGTCTGCGGCAATGCAGCATAGGGCCGCTCATGGGGACCTCCACAATCGGGGGCATCTATTTGCGTCAGGGAGAGACGAAAGCATGTCGAGCCAAAGCGCCGCAATCAAAGAAGCCAACGCGGCCGGGGTCGGAACGGCGCCAACGGTGCGGCCCAAGAAGGACCTCTACGAGGTCGGCGAAATTCCGCCGCTCGGTCACGTGCCGAAGAACATGTACGCCTGGGCCATCCGCGAGGAGCGCCACGGCGAGCCCGACACGGCCATGCAGGTCGAGGTCGTGCCGACGTGGGAGCTCGACAGCCACGACGTGCTCGTGCTCGTGATGGCGGCGGGCGTCAACTACAACGGCGTCTGGGCGTCGCTCGGCACGCCGATCTCGCCCATCGCGACGTGCACAAGCACCCCTATCACATCGCCGGCTCCGACGCGTCCGGCATCGTCTGGGCCGTCGGCTCCAAGGTGAAGCGCTGGAAGGTCGGCGACGAGGTCGTCATCCACTGCAACCAGGACGACGGCGACGACGAGGAGTGCAACGGCGGCGATCCGATGTTCTCGCCCTAGCCAGCGCATCTGGGGCTACGAGACGCCCGACGGCTCGTTCGCGCAGTTCTGCCGCGTGCAGGACCGCCAGCTGCTCGAGCGCCCGAAGCATCTCACCTGGGAAGAGGCGGCCTGCTACACGCTGACGCTCGCCACCGCCTACCGCATGCTGTTCGGCCATCGTCCGCACGTGCTGCGTCCGGGCCATAACGTGCTCGTCTGGGGCGCCTCGGGCGGCCTCGGCTCGTTCGCCGTGCAGCTCTGCGCCACGTCCGGCGCCAACGCCATCGGCGTCGTCTCCGAGGACGACAAGCGCGACTTCGTCATGCAGCTCGGCGCCAAGGGCGTCATCAACCGCAAGAACTTCAAGTGCTGGGGCCAGCTGCCGAAGGTCGGCTCGCCCGAGTACAACGAGTGGCTCAAGGAGATGCGCAAGTTCGGCAAGGCCATCTGGGACATCACCGGCAAGGGCGTGAACGTCGACTGCGTGTTCGAGCATCCGGGCGAGAGCACGATCCCGGTCTCGGTGCAGGTCGTGAAGCGCGGCGGCATGGTCGTCATCTGCGCCGGCACCACGGGCTACAACCTGACCATGGACGCGCGCTATCTCTGGATGCACCAGAAGCGCGTGCAGGGCTCGCACTTCGCCAACCTGCAGCAGGCGAGCCAGGCCAACAAGCTGGTGGTCGAGCGGCGCATCGATCCGTGCATGTCGGAAGTCTTCTCCTGGGCGCAGATCCCCAAGGCCCACATGCGCATGATGAAGAACGAGCACAAGCCGGGCAACATGGCCGTGCTGGTCTCGGCGCCGACCACGGGCCTGCAGGACCTTCGAGGACGTGCTCGAGGCGAGCCAGGCGCGCCACGGCTTCGACTGAGCCTGGGCGCGGTGCATCCGCGCCATACCAAGACTCCGCGAGTCTGCTATGATTCCATGAACCAAATCACTGCGGCTCGCGCATGCGCATGGAATGCCCACTCGTCCTCATCCGCTGGCTGGACAGCGCTCAGCCCCTCCCGGCTTGGCGCCACCTGTCCGATTTGCCGCGCACGCGACCCATTGAATGCGCGACCGTCGGCTGGCTCTTGCAGGACGACGACGAGGTCAAGGTCGTCTGCCAGAGCGTCGGCGACCTCAAAAACCCCAAGAACGCACAAGCGAGCGGGATCATGACGATACCCGCCCGCTGCGTCGCTCTCGGTCGAGCGTTTGACGGAAGAAGGAGAGCTTATTTCCTCTGCTGCCCTTGCTGTCCTTGCTGTCCCTGTTGCCTGCCGATCCTGGCGATCCTGCTGCGATCTGGAGACTGGTTCAGGGCCGACGCCGCGAGAGTTTGAATCTCTTCCGGCGTGAGCGATTTTGGATTTTGCATGGCCTTGGAGGCGATCGCGGCGACGCGCGCCGACGTCTTCTCGTTGGCTGACATCAGGGATACTCCTCTGTTGCTTCACGCATTCGCGCAAGAAAACGCGCGACGCCATTAATGTGCAGCGCAAAAGTTTGCAGCTACAAGCAGGACTAATGCCCGAAAGCCGAAGATATCCACAGTTAAGTTCAGATGACTGATTGACTGACATGTGCACAACGATTATGCACGCGCATTTGCGCCTCACTCCGCCACGATCGGCGACGCCGAGTGCGCTCTGATGCTCCCGCCGTTGCCGAGCTTCTTCAATTCCATGATGCCGCGATTGAGCTCGGCGCCGAGGATGATGATGATCGCCGTGAACTGGAAGAAGATCATCGCCACCATGAGCTGCGACAGGCCGGCGTAGAAGCGCGCGTAGTCGCTGAAGTTCAAATAGTACGAGTAGAAGCCCGCGATCGTGAGCCAGAGCACGACCGAGAGCGCGACGCCGGGCCACACGTCGAGCACGCGGCGCTTGCCGGCCGCGAGCCAGAGATGGAAGGCGAACAGCTGTGCGGCGATGACGGAGCCGGCGAAGGCGTAGCGGAACCCGGCCGCCATCCAGCTCGAATCGAGCATCCAGCTCGAATTGAGCACGCTCTTGAGCCACGACGGCTCGAAGCGCGCGGCGAGTCCCGGTCCGACGACCACGGCCCAGGTCAGCACCAGCGCCGAGGCGGCGCTGACGAACACGAGCGCCATGCTGAGGCAGAAGGCAGACCGGATAGGGTCGCGTCTCCTGCACGCGATAGGCGCCGTTGAGCGCCGCCCGCAGCGTCTCGACGGCGCTCGTGGCAAAGAACAACGCCAGAAATCCGCCGAACGTCAGCAGGTCGATGCGCGTCCGGCCCAGGATGGCCTCCACCTGCGGAATGATCGCCCCGGCAACCGCAGTGGGAAGCATCTGCGACAGCTGCGTCACGGCCTGCTTGGCGAGCTCGGGGCTGCCGAACACGCCGGCGAGCCCGCCGAGGAAGATGCAGAACGGAAAGAGCGACACGATGAACGAGAACGCCACGGCTCCGGCCATGGAGAAGCCGGAATGCTCGTAAAGCCGGTAGATCGCGGCGATTAGGGTACGGGTTCGCTTCATCTCTTCCGGGAAAAATTCTCGACGGGGCCAAAGGATCCCGCGCCGCAACCTAGCCGCGGCACATGTAATGGTCCATGCTTCTCACACCGGGCCTGGGTCGGAATTGAGACCGGATCGAGGGCTGCTGCCCGTCGACGGCGAGCCGGCCCGGCGCTAGGCTCGAGCCGGTCCCCGACGCCGCGAGAGAGGCAGGGTTAATCGGGTGCGCAAGCGACGCAGGAAAGCAAGGCCGGAGCCGCCGTCGCGCCTAGACGAGCGCCTGACCCCGATCGACCTCGCTGCGCTCGACAAAGAGCTGCAGCTCCTGCTCGAGACGAGGGCACCGGCCCCGGAAATGCCCGTCGGCGCCGGACTGGAGCCCGCCGAAGCGCGCGCTGACGAACTGGCGCATGAGCGGCCCTTCCGGCCTCACGATGTTCCCGAGGCCGAGGTGGTGATCATCCGTCGCGAACGCGCAGCGCCGGGCCGGCACGAAGAGCGTGCGTCGGCCCAAGCGTCGCCTGTGGCCCCGCTGCCGTCTTTGGAGCCCCTCAGCGCACCGCGTCCTGTCTTCAATGGCGTGGTGGAGGAGGCAAGCGTCGTCATAATCCGTCGCCCGTCACGAGAGCGTAGACCCTGAAACGGACTGAGCACCCGGTCCCACCTCGCTAACCGTGCGGACCTGTCGCGCAAGAAGCCGATTGCCTTGCCGTCGCGGGCGGCTAATTTGCACGCAATATGCAGGATCGCCGCGCGCACGCCGGCTGCTGGAATGAGGAGAGGATTGGAGAATGTCGGTTGCTGAGGTGAAGGCCAAGAGCAGTGTTTCGGCCGCGGACCCGGATCGCCTCCTCGAGCAGTGCGGAGCCGCTGTGGCCGTCGCCGAACGCGTGCTCGCCACCGCCAATGCCGGCGTCCGCGCTAAGGTCGAGAAAGCGGGCGGCATCGACAACGCCCAGCACGCGGCCCACGGCCTCGCCTGGCTCGCGACCACGGTCGAGGGCCTCCGCCAGATGCACGTCTGGGCGACGCGCCTCAAGGGCGAGGCGAGGTTCGGCGAGATCGAGCAGCTGATCCTGGCTGCCGCCTTCGCCGAGTACCTGGCGCAGATCGCGGGCGGCATTCCCATGTCGCCAGCTCGAGGTCATCCGCCCGCAGGCCCTCGGCGTCCCGGCCGCCGACATCCGCCGCTTCGAGGACGCCGTGGCCGATCTCGTCGCCGCAGGCAGCACGGACGCATTGAAGGCCCGCCTCGCCGAGCTGATCGCGACGCAGCAGGGTGCCACGACGTTCGGCGACTCCGGGCTCGACGAGACGCACGCCGCCATCCACGAGCAGATGCGCAAGTTCTCCGAGGCCGAGGTCGTGCCGCATGCGCACGAATGGCATCTGAAGAACGAGTACATTCCGCTCGACATCATCGCCAAGGTAGCCGAGCTCGGCGTGTTCGGACTGACGCTGCCCGAGGAGTACGGCGGCCTCGGGCTCGGCAAGGAGAGCATGTGCATCGTCTCCGAGGAGCTCTCCCGTGGCTATATCGGCGTCGGCTCGCTCGGCACGCGCTCCGAGATTGCGGGTGAGCTGATCCTGAACAACGGCACCGATGAGCAGAAGGCGAAGTACCTGCCGAAGATCGCTTCCGGCGAGATGCTACCGACCGCCGTCTTCACCGAGCCGAACACCGGCTCCGATCTCGCGTCCCTCAAGACGCGCGCGGTGAAGGACGGCGACACCTACAAGGTCACCGGCCAGAAGACCTGGATCACGCATCCCGTGCGCGCCGACGTCATGACATTGCTCGTGCGCACGAACCCTGCACGAGAAGGGCTACAAGGGCCTCTCCATGCTGCTCGCCGAGAAGCCGCGCGGCTCGCGACGACGAGCCGTTTCCGGCTAAGGGCATGACCGGCGGCGAGATCGAGGTCCTGGGCTACCGCGGCATGAAGGAGTACGACATCTCCTTCGACGGTTTCGAGGTGCCGGCAGACCAGCTGCTCGGCGGCGTCGAGGGCCAGGGCTTCAAGCAGCTCATGAACACGTTCGAGGCGGCGCGCATCCAGACGGCGGCGCGTGCCGTCGGCGTCGCCCAATGCGCCATGGACCTCGCGCTGAAGTACGCGCTCGATCGCAATCAGTTCGGCAAGCCCATCTATTCGTTCCCGCGTGTGGCGAACAAGATCGTGATGATGGCCGTCGAGACCATGATCGCGCGTCAGCTCACCTACTTCGCCGCGCGCGAGAAGGACCAGGGGCGACGCTGCGATCTCGAAGCCGGCATGGCGAAGCTCCTGGGCGCGCGCATCGCCTGGGCCAACGCCGACAACGCGCTCCAGATCCACGGCGGCAACGGCTTCGCGCTCGAGTATCCGGTGAGCCGCGTGCTCTGCGACGCGCGCATCCTGAACATCTTCGAGGGCGCGGCCGAGATCCAGGCGCAGGTCATCGCGCGCCGCCTGTTGGAAGGCGCGAACTGAGAGCCCCCGCTGCTGCGTTTTTTCTCATTGCAGCCGTCTTGCCCTGACACGGCTTCCGTCAGCTCATTCAGGCATCAGTCGATGGACCGCGCCCACGAGCGCGTCGGGTTCCAAAGGCTTGGCCATGACGGGTACGTCTGAGGAACGCTTTCGGGAGGCTTTCCAGTCGGTACCCAGTGACGAACAGGAAAGGGATATGGCGGAGACTTAGAACGCGTGCAACATCATACACCCGATAGTCCGTCAAGGTTTATGTCGAGCACGGCGGCATCGATGACGGCGCCGGTCGCGAGATTCAAAGCGTCCTCGAACGAACCAACAGGTCCGACAATCTCGCTCCCGGCTTCCTTCAAGATCCTCGCGATCTCGAGCGCGGTGAGGAAGTCGTCCTCCACGACAAGAATGCGTTCACCATTCATGAGCAGGCGCCCGACGTCAGACCGGTGCTATCTCCTCGTTTAGACAGCGGGGAACGCGCATCTCGCAGATCACGCCCGTTGGAGCAAATATCATGCGCGCTTCGCCGCCAAGCGAATGCTTGAGACCGCGCTCGATGAGGAGCGTCCCGAAGCCCTGAACGGTCGGTGGACTGACCGCCGGACCTCCACTCTCTACCCATTTGAGTTCGAGCTCGTGATCTGCGTCGCGTTCCGCCATGCGCCATGTCACGTTGAGCCGGCCTTCGGGAAGCTTGAGGGCTCCGTATTTGCGGGCGTTGGTGCCGAGCTCATGCAGGGCCAGCCCGAGGTGAACCGCCGCCCGCGGATTGAGCTCAATCTTCGGACCCGAGCAGTTGAGGATCTGGCTACTGCTGACAAGCAGCTGCTCGCGGATAAGCTGCTCAAGATCGACGCCGGTCCATGTCCGCTGGGTCAACAAGTTGTGTGCACGCGATAACGCCTGCAGGCGCCCACGGAAGCTCTCGACGAAATGGGAGGGATCACGTGCCTTGAGCAAGGTCTGCTCGGCCATCGCCTGGACCGTGACGAGAGTGTTCTTCACGCGGTGATTGAGCTCGTCGATGAGGAGGCGCTGTGTCTCCTCTGCCTGTTTTCGTTCGGTGATGTCTATATTGATGCCTGTCATGCCTCTGACGCGCCCCTCCGCATCGCGGACAACGCGACCCAATCCGGCTAGCCACCTCGATCCCAACTGCGGGTGAAGAACGCGGAACTCCTCCCGCCATTGATTGCCGGCGCGCAGGCAATCCTCCGCACGCTGTTTCAGCGCTTCCCGGTCGTCGGGATGAAGACGTGCCTCCCAGGTGGCAAAATCGACCGTCACGCCCGGCGCAATGCCGTACATAGCGCGGTAGGCTTCATCTACCGTGATGAGCCCAGTATCGCCGTCCCAAGCCCACACGCCCGCGCCGCTGGCATCGAGCGCATCGCGGAGCCGCGCCTCGCTCGCCCTCAGTGCGTCGTCCGCCGCCTTGCGTTCGGTGATGTCGCGCGCGATCGTCGGACGCGCCTATGACGTTGCCGCTCTTGTCGCGCAGCGGCGAGACTTGCACGAGAACATCTATTCGCCGTCCATCCTTGGCGATCCTCACTGTCTCATAACGCGCGACGTGTTCGCCGCGTCCAATGCGTGCCAGAATGTCGAACTCTTCCGCGTGGAGCTCCTTCGGAATAATCCGCGTGATCGTCTTGCCGATCATCTCATCCGCCGAGTAGCCGAAGATGCGTGTTGCGCCCTCGTTCCAGGACGTCACGACCCCGTCCAGCGTCTTGCTCGTGATGGAATCCTCGGAGGCCTCGACGATTGCGGCGAGCCGGGCGATAGCCGCCTCTGTCCGCAACTCCTCTCTCTTTCTGTTGAACAGTGGCATCCGCTTGGTCTCCCACCCCTGCAGTCCATTCGACGGGGCGGTTGCCGTAGGCGAAACATGTCGCCGTACTCACCAACTTCAAGCTGCAGGCGCGTCGGGTTTAAGAGCGGCTTCGATGGCGATGGCGAGCGACTCAGGCGTGAACGGCTTTTCGATGAAGCCCGAGGGGCGAGCCGCTATGGCGCGCTCGCGTGTGACTGGATCGCCGTGTGCGCTGACGAAAAGGCTCGGGATGTCGAACCGTCGCCTGATCTCGACGGCAGCGGCCACGCCGTCACTATCGTTGGCCAGTCGTATATCCATCAACACCAAGTCGGGGCGAGCCGTCTCGGCAAGCCTGATTGCATCTTCTGCCGTAGCCGCGGGTCCGACCACCTCGTGGCGCAATTTCCGCACCACCCACTCCATGTCGAGAGCCGCCCATAGCTCGTCGTCAACGATCAGGATCTGATACGTGGCTGCTTTCGATGCCCCTTGCCGAGGATTGAACGAAGGCTTGAGTCGGCTCCATACGTCACCTGCCGACGATAAAGCCGGCGGCGACAATTGCTCATGGATCGTGCAAGAACCCACCATGGCCGGCCTCCACACGGGACGCTACCAAGGGTTTGCCACGGCTCAATGGGTTGCGCCCGTGCTCTCGGCGATGCAGACGCAGCCAGTGAGCTAGGAAAGCTAGAATAAGCTTAGCCCTCCCGCGGTTGCTCCTCAAGTCGGCATTGTCTGTGCGCCGCCCGGTCGCGGAGGGCGAGGCAGGCATAGAAAAATGTGCCCAGACTTCTCCCAGGCGCCTACGTCCGAACGTCGATCATGGCTTTACCGGCTGAGCCTGAGCAGCGCCGAGCCTTTTGTGCTGACGATCCTGACCGTCTGGCTGCGGCCGCTCACGACGACATAGATCGTACCCGATGCATCGTAGTCGGGATTGTAGAAGCGGCCCTGGTAGCTGTTGCCGGACCCTCGCACGCTTGCCGTCTGCGAAACGGTAGCTGACGACGTCGCGCAGGTTGCGTTGATGGTGTAGCTGTTTTTCGAGGTCGGGCTGTAGCGTGCGCGGCACTTGGCCCTTTCCTTGGCGCCGGAGCTGAACGTCACCGAGCCGCCGCCGCTCCAAGCGCCGGCCAGCTTGCCCGGGTCAGCTTGCGCATCGTCCGATCCGGCCGCGAGCGCCGCGAGTGCAACCACGCCGGAGAATAATCTGAAACCAGCCTTGATCATCGATCGGTCTCCCCTAATCACGCATGGCACCCCGCGACATTACATTGGGATTCGATGTTTCCTGCACAATACTCGTGCATCTGCGCACTGTTTATATACTAAGTTGGGAGTTAGGCGTTTCGCAGGCGCGAGAAAAATCTCTACCGCTTCCTGACGAAGACCGTGCCCGCCGAATAGCCCGCGCCGAAGCTGCAGATGAGGCCCGTCTCGCCTGGGGCGAAGTCGTCGTTTGCGGTGTGGAAGGCGATGATCGAGCCCGCCGAGCTGGTGTTGGCGAAGCGGTCGAGGATGATGACGTTCTCGCCCGGCGCCGGGTCGCGGCCGAGCACCTTGCGGCCGATCATCTCGTTCATGTTGATGTTGGCCTGGTGCAGCCACAGCCGCTTCAAGCCGCGCGGGATCGATGCCGAGATCGCGCGCGTGGCCGACGATCATCTCGGCGACCATCGGCACCACCTCCTTGAACACCTTGCGGCCCTCCTGGACGAAGAGCTTGTCCCGGGCGCCGATCCCTTCGGGCGCCGCGCGGTTGAGGAAGCCGAAGTTGTTGCGGATGTTGTTCGAGAATTGCGTCTTGAGCCGCGTGCCGAGGATGTCCCAGCCGCCGGACGCCTGCGTTGCCTCCTCGACGATCACCGCCGTTGCCACGTCGCCGAAGATGAAGTGGCTGTCGCGGTCGGTGAAGTTCAGATGCCCCGAGCAGATCTCGGGATTGACCATGAGCACCGCCTTGGCCGACCCGCTGGCGATGAAGTCGGCCGCCGTCTTGATGCCGAAGGTCGCCGACGAGCAGGCGACATTCATGTCGAACGCGAAGCCGTCGATGCCGAGTGCCTCCTGCACCTCGATCGGCCATCGCCGGGTAGGGCCGCTGCATGTTGGAGGCCGCGCAGATCACCGCGCCGATCTCGGTTGCGGGCTTGCCCCAGCTTGCGAGGGCGTCCTTCGCCGCCGCCACCGCCATCTCGGCCAGGATCGAGATCTCGTCGTTGGGGCGCTCGGGCAGTACCGGGCGCATGATGGCGGGATCGAGAATGCCGGCCTTGTTCATCACGTAGCGGGACTTGATGCCCGACGCCTTCTCGATGAACTCCGCCGATGAAGGCAGCAGCGCCTCGATCTTGCCGCGCCGCGATCGCATCGGCGTTCTCGGCATTGAAGCGCTCGACGTAGGCGTTGAAGGCCTCGACCAGCTCGGCGTTCGAGATGCTGAAGGGTGGAATGTAGAGGCCCGTGGCGGCGATGGCGGCGTGATGCACGGCGGCGGTCCCGGTGGCATGGCTGCAAGCCGCGTGAGGCCGCGGATTGCCGGACCGATTGATAGCACGGCCAGCCGCCGCGTCACCCTGCCGCCCGGTGGCACGCGCAGTAGCTCGGCTGCAGGCCGGACCAAATAGAACGATCGTTGACTTTGCGGGCGCCCCCAACTTGAAATTACGCAGGCCTGCCGCCTTCAGCGGTCGCCACAGGACCGACGAAACACCCAGCCAGCCCGGCCTGCGAATGAAGCTTGCGATTTAGGAGCACGGGATGCGGCTCGCACACGCCCTGATCCTTGGGTTCACCGCCATTGGCACGCTCGGTTGCCGCGGCCGAGCCCGTGGCCTTCGGTTTCGGCGACGAGCAGGGTGCGCTCTCCGAGGTCGTCGTCCGCAAGACGGAGGCCTACCGTGTCGCACCCGCACCGACACCAGCTCGCTGAGCAAGACCTTTAACGTCTTCGTCGAGCGCAACGCTCCCGGCGAAAGGCGGGCCCGCATCACCGTGAAGGACGTGCGCATGGAGGCCGTGACGACCGACGACCCGGCGGTCCGCGCCTCAGGCGAAACGGAAGTCTATCTCATGGGTGCGCTGAAATCGGTGCCCGTCGTCCTGAGCTACAACGAGAAGGGCCAGCTCGCGGGCGTGGTCGACTGGGAAGCGACGCGCCAGGCGGTGCTGAAGGCGGTCGAGAGCCGGATCGCGGCCATGAAGGGAGAGAAGGCATCGCTCCACGCGGGCACGACGCTCGCGCCCGATGCCTTGGCCAAGCTCGACGACCAGGTCTCCAAGGCTTTCGTCGCCATGATCACGAAGGCGGATCAGGCGACATTTCTTGAAGCCTTCTACGACGAGCTCACCTATTTCCTTCTCGCGGCCGGCGAGCGTCTCGAAGTCGGGGCAAGCATCGAGCGGCCCATGCAGGCGCGCAATCCCGCCGACGGCAGCCTCGCCACAATTACTTATGCTCTGAAGCTGCGCGAGGTCACGCCCGACAAGGCGACGGCTGAGTTCGATCTGAAGCTCGCGGGCGACGGTATCGCTCTCCTCAAGAGTTCAGTGATCGCCAAATTGCGCGAGTCGAAGCTCGCAGAGGACGAGATCACGCGCCACGTGGACGCCATGTCGATGCATTGGGAGGCGGCGGGCACGCTGTTCGTCGATGTCAAGTCAGGCCGGCTGCAGAAGGCGCGCGTCAATTCCCGCGTCCAGGCCGGCGATGTCGAGGTCATCACGACCAAGGAGGCCGACGTCACGACGGTCAAGTGACGTATACAGGTCAATTCCCCTTCCCGGCTGGTTAGCCCGATTGGAAAATCTTCTTTGGGCTCGGGGCCACGTCGGCCAAGCTCATTGCTTTTAATCGCTTCGCTGCGTACTCGGCACACCAGCGCACATATCGGTCACGGACAAGGAAAATGTCGCAATACGCCAGCGCCACGACGGCATGCTGAAGATCAATCCCATCGGACGAAAGTGGCTTGCGCTTGCGATCGCTCATACGCGCGTACGTGAGCGCATCCTCAACAGCGAGGGACGCACACGCAGCAAGGAATTTGTCGCGCTCGCGCCAGCAAAATTCAAGTATCTCCTTGCGAGTCGTCGATCGAAGGGGTCTGCCTCCCGGATCTACCAACGGTACGAACGAGCGAATCCATGCCATGGAGCACTCTGACTCTCGCGCCTCAAGCGACTTCTTGTCTTGAGCTTGTAGGACGGTGAGTGCCTGCGGGGCGCGCTGTTTCTCCCTCTCGATCATCGCCAGATCAAGGCCGCGAATCCACTGTTCGGGCGTCAATCCGATGCGCGCCTTTGAGCCCGTATGGTAGGAATTGACGACCGAGAGATGCGGCGTAAATATTTGGAGATCCTGAGGTGGGGCACCGAAGTGCTCGCGCCAAAGGAATCGACGGACCTCCTGCTGCTGCACATTGATTCGCTCGACCATCCAGATCGGCTTGCATCGCGTCGGGAACGCGAGCCGCCGCTCTCGTTGATCTAGGTCAGAGGCGCTCGCAATCTCCACCAAATTCCACAGAGACAATGCGAGCCGAGCGCCCGTAGCACGCAGGTATTCTTCAACGTCCGGCCAACAGGCTTCGTAAGAAATCATGCTGTGGTCGAGGTAGAGGCATCGTTCCATCTTCTTATGGCCAATTCGATGTCGTCAGTGTCGATCCAATCGACTCGAACGTTCGCGGGCTACGATAGCATTTTTGTCCAGTTCCCCGAGCGAGCCACGACTTCCCTTTTTGTCTCCGCCCCGATATGAGCCGCGTATGTCCGCCCCTCCTATGACCCAACGCTCGATCCTCATCACCGGCTGCTCCTCCGGCATAGGCCTTGCTTCCGCACGCATCATGAAGGCGCGCGGGTGGCGGGTGCTGGCGACGGCCCGCAGACCGGAAGACCTGGCGATGCTCGCACGCGAGGTGGGCGTCGAGGCGCTTCCCCTCGAGCTCGCCGATTCCGCATCGATCGCAGCCTGCGCCGCCGAGGCGTTGCACCGTACTGGCGGCGACCTGTATGCCCTCTTCAACAATGCAGCCTATGGCCAGCTGGGCGCCGTCGAGGATCTCTCGACAGAACTCTTGCGCCGCCAGCTCGAGGTCAACGTGCTCGGCACCCACGAGTTGACCCGTCCCATCGTCGCGGCAATGCGCAAAAGAGGCGAGGGTCGCATTGTCATGTGCTCGTCCGTGCTCGGACTTGCTGCTGCGCCCCATCGCGGCGCCTATTGCGCCTCGAAGTTCGCGCTCGAGGCGCTTTCCGATTCGCTTCGTCTCGAGCTGCGCAGCACGGGGCTCCATGTGTCCATCATCGAGCCGGGGCCGATCCGCACGCGCTTCGTCGAGCATGCGTTGGCGAACTTCAGAAAGAGCATCGACATCGACGGCTCGGTGCACCGCGAGACCTATCGCGCGCGTCTCGCCGCGCTGGAAGCGGGCGGCCAGTCGACCTTCAAGCTCGAGCCCGAGGCCGTCGCCCGCAAGCTCGTGCATGCCGTCGAGAGCCGGCGCCCGAAGACCCGCTATTACGTCACCGTGCCGACGTATCTCGCGGCTGCCGCTAAGCGCCTGCTGCCGATAGCCGTGACAGACTGGCTCGCTGCGCGGCAATAGGATCCGAAGTCGAGAGCCGGGCGCACGATGGTGGCACGCGGCAAATTGCGAAGGACAGGCGTGACAAACCGAGCCTCCCTGGCGAGAGTCCTTCTGATCACCATCGCTTCCGTTTGCCTTGCTGCCCTTGCGGTTGAGGGATTATTGCAGGCCTACGTCCATCTTGTAGTGAAGCAGGGAAAGCTCTTCGAGAGCAACGGCCAGACTGGATGGAGAACGCTGCCGAACTTGGATCTTGTGCGCACGAACGTCGACGGGGGCGCATGGCGTGTTCAAACGGACGCGGAAGGGTATCGAAATTTCGCACCCCCCCATCCCAATCCACATCGCCGCCTGCTCATTCTCGGTGACTCGTTTGCATTTGGCGAAGGAGTGAACATCAACGAGAGGTTCGACTACGTCCTGAGCAGCGTGGTTCCAGATTTTAGGGTCACGAATACGGGGACGATGGGATTCGGAACGGATCAGGAATACATAGCAAGTCGACGCTACGTGCCTGAGCTGACGTTCGGCGACGTCATACTGGTATTGTTCTATGTAAATGACTTCTACGATGTGCTGAGGACGAGGTTCAGTCTGCGGCCGAAGCCATACTTCTCGGCATCAGAGTCCGGGTTCACGATCTCATACCCGAGAATTGGAATTCTCGATGTGCTCCGAGACAAGTCTTACGGGATCTCGCTGCTTGGCCGGCTGCTCGAGCGCCGGGCGGATGACCCTTGGGACTTCGCCGTGGCGGAAAGAATCATCGAAGACATCCTATTGCGGTTGGACAGAGAGAAATCACGGGGCGTTCATGTCGTCCTCGCCCATCACGGGTGGATGCGCATGCCTGCATTGCCCAATACGTTGAATATCGAGACGGCGTGCCGCGCCGTCGAGCTTTGCCTGGACCTCGATCCCCTTTTGTCGGATGGCGATGGCATGTACTTGCCCGATGGGCACTGGACAGCGGCTGCACATGAACGGGTTGGCAGGCTGCTGGCTCAACGCCTGGGCAATTTGAAATAGCCGACCGGCTTGCCTGCGCGCCAATAGCGCGGCATCACGATTTGCCGCGCATTCTAGCCGAAGCGCGGCGGGGCGCTGAGATGGCGCCCTGCCCCTGCGCGCCGTCTTGCCCTTCAGTTCGCGAACCGGAAGTGCATCACGTCGCCGTCCTGGACGACGTACTCCTTGCCTTCGAGGCGCATCTTGCCGGCATCCTTGGCGCCCGTTTCGCCGCCGAGCGAGACGTAGTCGTCGTAGGCGATGGTCTCGGCGCGGATGAAGCCCTTCTCGAAGTCGGTATGGATGACGCCGGCTGCCTGCGGCGCCTTCGTGCCGCGCGTGATCGTCCAGGCGCGCGCTTCCTTCGGGCCGACCGTAAAGTAGGTGACGAGGTCGAGCAGCGCGTAGCCGGCGCGGATCAGCCGGTTGAGGCCCGGCTCCGAAAGCCCCATGTCGGCGAGAAACGCCGCGCGGTCCTCCGCCGGAAGCCCCGCGAACTCGGCCTCGATCTTGGCCGAGATGACGACGCAGCCCGCGCCTTCGGCCTTCGCGCGCTCCTCGACCTTCTTCGAGAATGCGTTGCCGTTGGCGGCCGAGGCTTCGTCGACGTTGCAGACATAGAGGACGGGCTTGGACGTCAGCAGCTGCAGCGGCGCGGTACTGCGGCTCCTCTTCGGCGCTGAGCTTGGCGAGCCGCGCCGGCTTGCCCTCGCGCAGAAGCACGAGCGCCTTCTCGAACAGCGCCAGCTGCGCCTTCGCCTCCTTGTCGCCGCTCTTGGCCTTCTTCTCGACCGCCGCCGCGCGCTTCTCGCAGGAGTCGAGATCGGCGAGCATCAGCTCGGTCTCGACCGTCTCCGCGTCGGCAACGGGATCGATGCGGTTCTCGACATGCGTGATGTCGTCGTCCTCGAAGCAGCGCAGCACGTAGGCGACCGCGTCCACCTCGCGGATGTGGGAGAGGAACTGGTTGCCGAGCCCTTCGCCCTTCGACGCGCCGCGCACGAGACCGGCGATGTCGACGAACGTGAGCCGCGTCGGGATGATCTGCGCCGACTTGGCGATCGCGGCGAGCGTGTCGAGCCGCTCGTCCGGCACGCCGACCTCGCCGACGTTGGGCTCGATGGTGCAGAACGGATAGTTCGCGGCTTCGGCCGCCGCCGTCTGCGTCAGCGCATTGAAGAGGGTCGACTTGCCGACGTTCGGCAGGCCGACGATGCCGCACTTGAAGCCCATGATCTTGCTGTCCTTGGTTGCCGCGTGTGGCTACACCGGCATGGCCCCCCGATCAATGCCCAGGACGCCGCGGCGGATTTTGTGGCGCTTTCCCCTGGATTGGCCATAAAAAGGCAGCCTCAGAAAATTCGATGAGCAAGCTTCGTGTTTCATACCTCGCGCTGCGCGAGCCGCCCGCAGTAAGCGCCGAGAATGCGTGTCCGGCGGGGATCGAGATTGCCCGCCAGACATTGAGCCTGGACGATTACCTCGCGCTCTACAAAGCCGTTGGCGGGCCATGGGGCTGGGATCAGCGCCTCAACATGCCCCGCAACGCCTTGTCGGATTTTCTGGCGGGTCCCTCCTGTCACATCTTCACCTTGCGCGAAGGCGCACGGACAATCGGGTTCTGCGAGTTCGACAGTTCGAGGCTCCCGGACGTGCAGCTCATGAATTTCGGCTTGATACCCGAGGTCTTCGGGCGCGGGCTTGGGCCGAGCTTCCTGCACGCCGTGCTTCGACAACTCTGGGACGAGATAAATCCCAGGCGCATCTGGCTTCACACCGATGAGTGGGATCACCCGAGGGCGCTTGAGGTTTATCGCAACGCCGGATTTGTGCTCGACGAGGAGCGCCTCGAGGACCCCGCGGATCTCTAGACTAATTCACCTGAACTTCGTGAGCTCGAACGCCGAGTAGCTCTGCGGCGCCGGGAGCTTCTTCTGCTCCGCGAGCGCGTCGGCAAGCGCTTCGCCGACGTTGCTGTCCGGCCTCGAGGTCCTTGACCGCGATGACCATGAACGGCCGCTGCCAGTTGGTGCCGCCGGCTTCGCTCTCTTTGCCCGGCTCGCGATACTGGCCGAGGTTGAGCGTCCAGATCGGCACCGTCGGCCCGACGCCGCTGACGACGATCTCGGCGGTCTTCTTCGCGCGCTTGCCCGGCCCGCTGCGGTCTCCTCCTGGCGTCGCCTTCCTGCGAGGCCGTGCCGACGGCGATGATCTCGCTCGCCGTGCCGAGCGCGGCTTTCACGTCGTCGTCGAGCACCTGATTGGCGATGTCCGCGCCGGGAATCGCCTTGCCGTCCTTCTCGATCTCCTCCGAGCTCTTGCGCACCCACAGGAACTCCTTCTTGGCGACGACGACGTCGAACGTGCCCGCGCGGCCCGCCTTGTCCTTGCCCTCGATGGCAAAGATGAGCGTGCCCTGCGTCTGGCGCACGGGCTCGGGAGCGGGCGGTGGCGGCGGAGCGGGAGCTGCAACCTCGACCGGCGCAGGAGGCGGTGGCGGCGGTCGCTTGACATGGCATTGTGCACGACGACCGCAGTCGCCGTCGTCACCGCCGCCGTCGAGCCGAGGGCCACCGCAGCGCCGGCCTTGGTCTGGAGGAACGAGGCGATCCAGTTGTACCAGTCGTTCCAGCCGCTGATGCGGTCGTACCAGCGGTAGTAGCCCCAGGCCCGCTTGATCTTGGATTTCTTCTTCCCCGCGTCCTCGCCGCCCGGTTCCATGATCGATGCTCCCCCTCGCCAACTTGCTGCTAGCGGTATAGCTCAGCGAGACGGCACGGAAAAAAGACGCGCGCCGCTCTCAGGTGTCGGACTTGCGTCCCGCGAGCCACTTCTTGCAGGTTGGCCGCGAGCGCGTTCTCGCGCTTTCCCGCGCGCTCGCGCTCGGGATGGCCGCCCGCTCGCGACTGGCGCGTCTCTCTCGGCTCCTTGTCGGGCTTCTTTGGGCCTCTCGACACTGGCGCGTCCTCCTCTGTGGTGAGCTTGAGTACGTCCGTCATGAAGCGCGACTGGTCGTTGGTCGCGAGCCGGCCGGCCGATTTGGCGATCGCGTCGAGCAGCGGCTCGAGCCACTCCTGATCCGCCTTCGAGAAATCGTGCAGCACCCACCGCGCGACGAGCTCCTTGGAGCCGGGATGGCCGACGCCGATGCGCACACGCACATAGTCATTGCCGAGATGCGCCGAGATCGAGCGCAAGCCATTGTGGCCCGGCGTTGCCGCCGCCCGTCTTCACCTTGAGCTTGCCGGGCGCGAGATCGATCTCGTCGTAGAGCACGACGATGTCGCCTTCCGGGATCTTGAGGAAGCGCGCGGCTTCGCCGACCGAGCGGCCGCTCTCGTTCATGTATGTCTCGGGCTTCAGAATGATGACGCGTCTCGCCGGCGATCTCGCCTTCCGCGGTTGCGCCCTGGAACTTGCTTCTTCCACGGCGAGAAGCCGTGCTCGGCCGCGATGCGGTCCGCAGCCATGAAGCCGACGTTGTGGCGGTTGCGGGCGTACTCGCTGCCGGGATTGCCGAGGCCGACGAAGAGTTTCATGGGCGCTGCCCCAGCGAGGCGGTGGCCGGCGTGGTGAGACCGCGCCGGCCCTAATGCCTTACTTCTTCTTGTCGCCGCCCTTGGCGGCAGCTTGGCTGCAGGAGCGGCGCTTTGCCCCGGCTGCGGGAGCCGCAGCCCTTGGCGCCTGCGGCGCCGGAGCAGCGCCCTTTGCGGCATCGGCCCCGCGGCAGGAGCCGCGGCGGCAGCGCCTTCGGCGCCCTCGGCAGCGGCTGCGGCGGCGACTGGCGTCTCTTCCTCTTCCTTCTTGGCGCCGGCAATGGTCGCGATCGTGAAGTCACGGTCTTGGATGACCGACTTGCACGCCGTCCGGGAGCTTGACCGCCGAGATGTGCATCGAGCGGCCGATGTCGAGGCCCTCGAGATTGACCTCGAAGAACAGCGGGATGCGGTCGTAGGGCGTGTAAACTTCGATATCGTGGCGCACGATGTTCAAGACGCCGCCGCGCTTCAGGCCCGGCGAGAGGCCCTGATTGACGAAGCGAACCGGCACCGCGACGCGGATGACGCCGTCCTTGCCGATGCGCAGGAAATCGACATGCAGCGGCAGATCCTTGACGGGATCGACCTGCACCTCGCGCGGAATGACGCGGGTCTTGGTCGAGCCGACGACGACGTCGAACACGGTCGAGGTGAAGTGGCCCTTGAGGACCTGCTTCCACAGCGCGTTGTGCTCGAGGGCAATCGTCTCGGCGGGCTTTCCGTCGCCGTAGACGACGGCGGGAATGTTACCTTCTCGGCGGGCTTGGCGTGCGGCCCCCTTGCCTGCACGCGGGCGCGCCGTGGCTTTGATCTCGATGATCTCTTGCGCCATGGCATTTTCTCCAATGAAAAAAGGGCCTTACGAGGCCCATTTTTCCGCTCACGGCCTCCAAGGGTGCCGGGCGAAGTCTCACGCGATTGCTTGAGATGGCGGGGTTATAGCGGTGGTTCGTGGCCTTGGCAATGCGGGAGGGGCGCCCGGTATCCGCCGGGGCAAATCGCCGTGCGCGCCGCAGGAGGGCGGCCGGCGATCACTCGAGGTCCGCACTCGACCGGTGCCTGGTGTGTACGGCCGAGCCGCGGGGGGCCGTCTCCTCGGCAAGATAGAGCCTGTTGACCCAGCCGCTGACACCATGGTGCTTGATCGGGCACCACTCCGCCACGCACGCGCCGGCGAGCTTCACGTCGCGGCCAGCCGACGACACGACGCCGACCAGTGGATGCTCGGAAGAGGGGCCGGAGCGCACGTTGAGGACGTCGTCCTCGTCGACCCCGGTAACTCTGAAGGTAACGGCCTGTGTGACCGGCTGCACCTTTGGCGGAAAGCTCGAAATCCGAACCTTTGGTGGATCGGCCTGCACGGGCGGCTCCGTTTCAACCGTGGTGCGTCGCATCTCTTCGCGCGACGGCTGCGCTTCCTCAGCAGGCTTTGCCGCGGGCTCGGCGGGCGCAGCGGCGGCCGCCGGCGCCGCAGCGGCCGCTGCTGCAAACGAAAAGGCCGCGGCACCCGCGAACTGGCGCGGTGCGGGCGGGGGAGCGGCACTGTCGCTTGGCGCCTGCTCCGTCTCTTGTGCGTCAGGGGCATAGGGGGGCTCGACCGGCTTGGCCGCAGCGACTTCGATGTCTGGGGGTGTCGACGCCGTCACTGACGGCGGCTCGGTCCGCGAGGCGATCGTCGCCGTCCCGGTCTTGCCGTCGTCGCGGACCCAATGCAGCCGTGCGCCGTCCCGGCTCAAACGCAGGCAGTGGACCTCGGCATCGAACCACCTGAACCATTTGTGGCAGAGTTCATCTCCCGAGATCCACCAGCGTCCGCGGTCTTTCGCGGCGCCGAGCACCGCCGCCAGCTCGCCGGCCTCCCCGGAGAGAAGCCCGTCCTCCGAGAACCGGATGGGAATCTTCGTGCCGAGCGGCGTGTCGAGTTCGAACGCCGCGCCCCTGACCATCGTTCTGATCGCTTCGCCCGACAAAGGGACCGGCTCCGCCGAGGCCGCCGTTACGGCGAAAATACAACCTATCGCCGTGACGTGCCGGAGCATGCTCGCTTCCCTGAGGCCTCTTGTGTATCTGCCTTCTCACCGACTATTGCGATAGCAGTGTGGCAGAATACGGAGGCACAATTGGGCGGGACGTCCCAAGTCAGAAGTTATGTTATCCGAAATGGACCCGATCAGTTCGGCCGCGCGATCCTGTGCTCCCGGGCGGACGCGCCGCGATCGCGGGCGGGCCTGGGAACTCGTCACGGACTTGGTAGAAAAGCACGGATTGGATAAAAAAGTATGCCCAGAAAGGAGCGAAGCGCCGTCCGGCGCAGGAGCAGGACAAGATGATCGTCGACGCGCTGCGCGGCGCGGGCCGCCCCGTGTCGGCCTACGAGATCATCGATCAGCTGCGCGGCAAGGCGACGCTCGCGCCCGCAGACCGTCTATCGTGCCCTCGACCGGCTGATTGCCTCGGGCTCCGCGCACCGCCTCGAGACGCTCAATGCCTTCGTGGCCTGCGCGCACTGCCGCACACCGGTGCGGCGGTGTTCGCGATCTGCGATAGCTGCGGCACCGTGACCGAGTTCGAGGAGCCCCGTGCCGTCGCCGCGCTGGCCGCCTGGGCGAAGAAGGCGAAGTTCCAGACGCGCGCCATGACGCTCGAGCTGCGCGGCCGCTGTGCGGCGTGCGCCATTCCGCCGCGCTGAGCTATCCAGGCGCGTCATGGCCGGCTAGGTGCCGACGTCGAACACAGCGGGAAAATCATCCTTGTGCACCTGCGACGCGGCCGCCTTGGCGGCAATCTCGTAGGCGTCCTTCATGATCTTCGGATTGACGAAGTCGTCGATCCGCACCACGTCCGGCTCGCCGACGGTCATGCCGCACTCGCGCGCGATCCACTCCGGATCGAGCATGACGTCGTAGCGCTGGAAGCTGATCAGCTCGCGGCCGCCACCCTCGCCGGCGCCGAGGATCTCATGCTCGAGCGCGCTGACCTCGGTATCGATGGGCCACGGGCGTCGCGGCTCCGAGATCCATTGCAGGATCTTGAGCGACTGGACCTGCGCATCCCATGCCACGCCGCGCAACGCGCGGACCGCAAGCTCGAGCGCCGACATGCGTCGGCATTGAGCGACGGACAGCTTCGGCCGTCGCCAGCCGGCGCCGACCGAGATCAAAAGCAGCTGGTCCTTGCCGACCGCCCAGTTGAGCGCATAGCCCTTCATGCCGGCGAGCATGAGCAGCTGCAGCGCGGGGTTGTTGAGGGGCGAGACGCCGCCGTCGACGAACAGCCCCTGGGGCTCCGTCTCGACGATGCGCATGGCATGCGGCGCAAAGTAGAACGGTGCCGCCGTGCTCGCGCGCACGAGATCGGCAACGCGATAGTGCTTGTTGCCGATATGGGGCCGCTTGCCCGTGATCGGGTCGGGTGCCGGATCGTTCCAGTATTTCGCATGCGGGTTGTTGGTGACGACCCACGGGCTCGCGGTATCGAGCCGCTTCATCATGATGGCGAGGCCGGTCTTCAAGTCCGTCGACGCGAGCTCGCGATCGCCGATGACTTTGGCCAGCTCGCGCGCAAGACCTTTCTCGCTGAAGCGCGGGCGGTAGCCCGGCAGCGGCAGCCAACGTCCCCTGAAGACCGACGGCGCCAGACGGAAATAGAGCGCCTTCACCTCTGCCGCGCTCATGCCGAGCGCGAGCGCCGTGGCGATGATTGCCCCCGTCGACGTGCCGCCGATGAGGTCGAAGTAATCGCAGAGCCGGAAGTTGGGATCGCCCCCGGCGCGGGCGCGCAGAAGCTCCTCGATCTTCTCGAGGAAGGCGATCTCGATGACGCCGAGCGTCCCGCCGCCGTCGAGGGCCAGCATGCGCTTGGGACTTTTCTTGGGATCGAGGTGATCGGAAAGCGTGCGGGCCATGGACGGCTCCTCGCGATAGGCCAGGTTGGCGCCTCAACCAATTTCGTCGAGTAGGCCACGGGTTCTTTGGCCCGACAAGCAGACGCGGGCAACACTGCGCTAACCAAACGAACGGGAAAACGTAGGGCGAACAGCCGTGCTTAGGCGTTCTCGGTTAGGGTCTGCCGGTCGCGTGAGTAATTGGTCCGATGGCCCGCAAGTCCGTTTCCCGTCGAAAAAAAACTCGCCCTGCGAAGCCCGAGCTCATCCTCGCCGTGACCGGTCATCGCAATTTCGGCAAGCGGCAGAAAAGAGTTGCGAGCCTTGTTCGCAGCGAGCTTGAGCGCATCGCGGCGCGCGCATCCCGCCACGCCTGTTGCCGTCGTCTCGGCGCTCGCCGAGGGAGCCGACCGCCTCGTCGCGCGTCTCGCCCGTGACGTGCTTGGCGCGCGCCTCGTGGCCGCGCTGCCGATGCCCGCCGAGGCCTACGAGAAAGACTTCGCCACCGCCGCCTCGCGCCGCGAGTTTCGCAAGCTGCTGCAGTCGGCAGACGTGGTGATTGAGGGCCCGCTCCTGTCGAAGGGGCGCAAGTGGCGAGCGCAGTCCGAAGAGCGCAATCACCAGTACGCCTGGGGCGGCGCCTACGTCGCGAAGAACGCCGACGTGCTGTTCGCGCTCTGGGACGGCAAGCCCGCCCGCGGCACGGGCGGCACGGCCTATGTCGTCGACTGGTTCCTCGCCGGGCGCACGCCGCGCCGGTACGGAATGTCTCGCTGGCGCATGCGCCGCGGGCCGTCCGCCTCACGCGGCGAGACTGGTCCACGTCAATCCGGAGAAGCTGACCGTCAAGCGCAAAGCGGGCTTCGCGCTGACTACGCCTCAGCGCTTGAGACCGGGCACGCGCATCTTGGCGAATTTCTCGAGGCTCAGATCCTTCGCAATATCCCGCAGCATCGTCCACTCGCGGTGCTCCGACGAGATCATGCCTTGAACCAGGTCGATGAAGCCCAGCACCTGGGCTCTGTCGCCTGCCGCCGCGGCCGCGCGCGCCTCCGGCAGATAGGTCGTCGATAGAAAGTCGAGATTATCCGCGTTTGATTTGTAGCGCGCGGCATTACGCCGATCGAGATTCGCGAGCGAGAGCGCGGCCGTGAGATCGCCGAGCGCCGAGGCGACGATGCCGCCCGAAAGCATGATGAGCTGGCCCTTCTCCGTCGTTGCGGCGTCGGCCAGTGATCTTATGCTTTCGGGAAGCGGGATGCCGGCGAACGTCGCCGGTGAAGCCGAGCGCGGCCACGATGAGAGCCAGAATGGTGAGCCCCATCACCGTGTATTGCCAGTGCTTGGTTGCGCCGGCCGAGCGCGCGTGCTCGATGCCGCGTTTGCGGTAGTAGCGCCTCTGCGAGTCGAGCATGTAGCGGCGATAGTACTCGAGCTGCAAAGGCAAAAGCGGCAGCTCGCCAGGTTGTTCCGAGCTCGGTCGCCGACGTGATCTTGCCGAAGAGATCGAGGCGCGCATTCTCCGCCGCCGCCCGGTCGCGCATCCAGCGCTCGAAAGGCTCTCGAATGCCGAGCATGAGGCCGATGATGAGAGACGCCGCAATGAATGCATATTGCAGCGCCAGGCCGAGCGTCGCGGCTTCCGACGGCAGCACCTTGGCGATATCGAGCAGTGAGGCTGTGCCGCAGGCAATCGACAGGAAGCGGCACCAGAAGGCGCGCCCGCTCCACCTGAGATAGCTCGCCTGTGATTGGACCGCCGCCTGGTCGGCAGCGACGTACGCATCCATGATCGCGGTGTTCTCGGGACGCTCGAGCACGCGGGCAAGCGCGCCCGCCGCGGGCGGAAGCGCGAGCGCGTGCGAAAGCGGCTCGAGCTTCCAGTCGCTATTCTGCTCAGACCCGATCGCTCCGATTGGATCGATTGTCACCGGCGTAGCTCCCCCTTTTGTGCGGGATCATGCCGGGACGCATGTTCGGTTGGCAAGGCCAATGCGGGCCCTCAGGCGCGCTGGGCCACGTCCACGGCGACCGCAACCGAATGACTTCCCGCGTCGACGATGATGCCGTCGAGCGGCGACACATCGCTGTAATCGCGTCCGAAACCGAGGGGGATATGGTCGATGCCGGCGCGAACGGCATTGGTCGGATCGAGGCCCTGCCAGCCTGCTTCCTCTCCGCACCAGACGGAGACCCAGGCATGCATGGCGTCGGCGCCCTGGATGCGTGGCTGCCCCGGGCGCGGGATGGTGCGCAGGTAGCCGCTGACATAGGCGGCCGGCAGGCCGAGCGATCGCATCCCACTGATCATGATGTGAGCGAAGTCCTGGCACACGCCGCGCTTCAGGTCGAAGGCCGTCCGCGCCGGCGTCATGACTGTTGTGGCGACCGGGTCGTACGTGAAATCGCTGCGCATGCGCTCCATGAGATCGATCGCCGCTTCGAGCACGGGCCGGCCCGCCGGGAAGCTTTGCGCCGCATAGGCCATGATCGCGTCATCGATCGCAACGTCGGGTGAGGGAAAGAGAAAATGGACCGGCGAGCGCGGATCGAGGCTGGCCGCGGAGAATGCGGAGAGCCGGATCTCCTCCCAAGCCGGTGTATCGGCGGCCGCGATCTCGGGCTGGGGCTTGAGATCGACGACCGCACGGCTCTCGATCGCCAGCACATTGTGCGGCTCCCTGATGCTGAAATGCGTAATCCCGTTGCCGAAGAAATCGACCGCATCGGCCTGCTCGGCGGGCGCGGGATCGATGCGGATCTCGCTCTCCATCACGTCGATCGCTGGCCCCGGCAGCGCCTTGAGCCGCATGAGATGGCGTGCGACCGGCACGTACGAGCCGTACGAATAACGCATGAGCTGGCGTATCTCGTAGATCACGGCGTGACGCTCCTCGGTACGGCCGGCCGCCGGACGCGGAAATAGCTCTCGGAGATCTCTTCCGAGCAGCGCATCAGCTCGTTTTCCATTCCGAGCAGAGTCTCGCCGCGAACCTTTCGCCGGGTCGAGAGCGGACACGGTCGCGAGCAGGCGCTCGGATGTGGCGAGAGCCGGCGTCGGACGGTTGTCAGGGGGCAAGCAGCGGCAAGGCGTTCAAGTGCACGCTGATGCGCGAGAGCTGGAAGGCGAGCGCGCGCGGGTTGCTCCGGTCGAGCAGCACGAGATCGAGAACCGGCGCCGCCGCAGCACCGAACGGGTAGCGCATGCGGTAGGTGATCTGCGTGTCGCCGAGCTCGAGAATGAGATCGAGCTCCTCGGGCGATGCGCTCTCCGCGACGCCGAACTGGCGCACATAGCGGCACGTCGCGAGCGCGCGCTCGATTGCAGAGGCCGAGCTTGAGGAAATTCCAGCCCGCGAGCCGGTTCATGTTCTCGAGCTGGAAGCCGTTGACGGCAGCGATCATCCGGAGCGCCGTATTCGCCTTGTCGTAGACTTCGCGAGGCGATCCGCTGGCACCGCTCCGAGCTCTGCACGAAAGCGCTGAGGTCCTCGAGCGCGCGCCAGGCGTCGGTCGGAAAGCGGTCGCGGATCACGAAAGCCGCCCGGCGCGCTGCCGCCACGAGCGTCGGGAGTGCGCCGTCGAGCTCGGCTGTCGAACATCGCCGAAGCGGCGCTCTGGCCGAGGTCGCCCGGTACCGGAGGACTGGGTGCGGCGCCCCGTCTGAAGAGGAGATCCGCAAGCCCGATCGTGTCCGCGCGACGTGCATCCCGCCGCTCTGAGAGGCGCACGGCGAGTGCCCTGACGAGCCGGAGCGTATCCTCGGCGCGCTCGATATAGCGGGCGAGCCAGAAGAGATTGTCGGCGGCTCGGCTCGGCAGCGCCGAGGTTGCTCTGCGGATCGCAACTTGCCGGGGCGCCGATGGCGCCGCGGCCTGGGCGACCGGCCCATCAGAGAGGACCCAGACATCGGCCGAGCGTGCGCCGCGCTGCATCGAGACGGCCCGCACGTCGTTCTTGTCGCCGATGAGCGCAAAGCCGCCCGGCATGACGGCGTAGCCGTTCTCGGTTGCGGCGACGAACACGCGGAAGATGAAGGGATGCGGCTCGAGCCGCCCGTCGGCCCACGCCGGCGTCGTCGACAGCGTGACGGTCTCCTGCCCGACGAGATCGATGCCCCGCGTCTCGATGGCGCGCACGATCTGGCTCCGCTCGGCCGCGGCTCGTCTCCGCCATCACCCAGGGCCCGCCGGAAAGTGCGCCGGCGACGGAGCGCGTAAAGGCCGGCGCGACGACGAGCCGGTCGATATTGTCCAGCACGTACTCGCGCTCGGCCTCTTGTCCGCACCACCACGTCGCGACGTTCGGCATGATGAGATGCTCGCCGAGCAGCGGCTCGGCGAGCGCGGGCAGGAAGCCCCGCAGCGCACGCGCCTCCGCCAGCCCCGAGCCGAGCGCATTGGCGAGCACCACGTTGCCTTGGCGAATGACTTGCACGAGGCCCGCGACGCCGAGATGCGAGCTGCCGTTGAGCTCGAGCGGATCGGCGAACTCGCCGTCGACGCGGCGCAGAAGAGCATTCACGCGGCGCAGACCAGCGACGGTTCTGAGGTAGACCTTGTCCTCCTGCACCGTCAGGTCGACGCCTTCGACCAGGCGCAAGCCGAGGTGACGCGCGAGATACGTATGCTCGAAGTAGGTCTCGTTGTGAGGGCCCGGCGAGAGCAGGCAGGTGCCGGCATCGCCCGGCTCGCGCAGGCGCGCCAAGCCCGACCGCAGAAGATCGAAGAACGGCGCCAGCCGCTCGACGTCGTAGGAGCGGTAGATGCCCGAGATCGACCGCGACAGCGCGATGCGGTTCTCGAGCGCGTAGCCGAGGCCTGACGGCGCCTGCGCCCGGTCTCGGATCACCCACCAGTAGCCGCGCGGGCTGCGGCCGAGATCGACCGCGTAGAGGAACAGGTGGCGCGTGCCTTCCGGCGCCGCATTGACCAGTGGCCTGAGATAATCCGGGCTCCCGGCGACGACTGCGGCAGGCAGCCGCCGCTCGGCGACGAGCCGCGCCTTGCCGTAGCAGTCCGCCAGCACGCCTTCGATGAGCCGCGCCCGCTGGATGACGCCGGCCTCGATCTGCTTCCACTCGTCGGGCGCGATGATGAGCGGCATGTGGCTCAAGGGCCAGTGCCGCTCGCCTGTGCCTGGCTCGTCATAGACGCGGTAGAAGACGCCCGAGTCCTTGAGGTAGCGATCGACGGTCTCGAAGCGCGAGCGGATCTCGTCCGGCCCGAGCGCGGCGAGCCTCGACACGAAGGCGCGCCAGTGCGGGCGGACCTGCCCGCCCTCGTCCATCATTTCATCGAAGGTGCCCGGCGCCGGCCGATAGCCTGCGAGGAGCTCTTCGAGCTCGATAGGACTGGCCTCCGCTCCCGCCCGCTCGCTGCTCACGGCCCTCGCGCTTTCATAATGTGCTCGGCCGCCTCAGATCGAGCGTCGTCGGATATTCGTCGCTGCTCTCGGGGGGCGGCGCGGAGAATACGCCCGGCGTGTGCCCGTGATCCTGGAACCGTGAGAGGCGCCTGGCCTCCGCCTCGTAGGCGTTGACGGGGAATGTGTCGTAGCTGCGCCCGCCAGGGTGAGCGACATGATAGACGCAGCCGCCGAGCGAGCGGTTGCTCCACGTGTCGATGATGTCGAACGTGAGCGGCGCATGGGCGGCGATCGTAGGGTGCAGGCCGGAAGCGGGCTGCCAGGCCTTGTACCGGATGCCGGCGACGAACTCGCCGACCCTGCCGGTCGATGTCAGCGGCACGCGCCGCCTGTTGCAGGTGAGCACATGGCGCGTCGGGTTGAGGCCCTCGGCCTTCACCTGCAGACGCTCGACGGACGAATCGACGTATCTCACGGTCCCGCCTGCGCTCCCTTCCTCGCCCATCACATGCCACGGCTCGAGCGCCTGGCGCACTGTGAGCTTCACGCCGCCGTGCTCCACGCTGCCGTAGAACGGGAAGCGGAATTCACGCTGTGCCTCGAACCATTCCGTCTTGAAAGGGTATCCCGCGCGCGCGAGCCCGTCGAGCACGCCCTCGAAGTCGGCCCAGACGAAGTGCTCGAGCATGAAGCGGTCGTGCAGCGCCGTGCCCCACCGCACCAGCTCACCGCTTTGCGGCTCCCGCCAGAACCAGGCGATGAGGGCCCTGAGCAGCAGCTGCTGGGCGAGGCTCATGCGCGCGTCCGGCGGCATCTCGAACGAGCGGAACTCGACCAGCCCGAGCCGGCCCGTGGTCGAATCCGGCGAATAGAGCTTGTCGATGCAGATCTCGCTGCGATGCGTATTGCCGGAGGAGTCGACGAGCAGGTTGCGCAGGAGCCTGTCGACGACCCAGGGTGCCGGCGCGGTGCCGGCCGAGGGCGGCGGCACCTGTGCGAGCGCCGTCTCGAGCTCGTAGAGGCCCTCGTGGCGCGCTTCGTCCACGCGCGGCGCCTGGCTCGTCGGCCCGATGAAAAGACCGGAGAAGAGGTAGGACAGCGATGGGTGGCGCTGCCAGAAGACGATGAGGCTCTTCAAAAGATCCGGCCGCCGCAGGAACGGGCTATTCGCCGGACTGGTGCCGCCGACGACCACGTGATTGCCGCCGCCCGTGCCGGTATGCCGCCCGTCGACCATGAACTTGTCGGCGCCGAGGCGCGACAGGCGCGCCTCCTCGTAGAGTATGAGCGTCGTCTCGACGCAATCGCGCCACCCGCTCGAGGGATGAATGTTGACCTCGATGACACCGGGATCGGGCGTGACCTTGATGACGCCCAGCCGGTAGTCGTAGGGCGGCGGATAGCCCTCGATGTGGACTGGCAGGCCGAGCTCTACAGCGGTCGCCTCGACGGCGGTGAGAAGCTCGAGATAGTCGTCGAGCGCCTCGAGCGGCGGCATGAACACGTAGAGCTTGCCTTCGCGCTGCTCGACCGCGAGCGCCGTTCGCACGGAATTGCCCTCGATCTCGTGCGCCGAGCGGGACGGTCTGCCGGTACGGGTTGTCGCCGACGCGCCGGTAGACCTGCATGACCTCGTCGGGGTCCGGCAGCGGACCGCGCTCGAGGAATGGATCGTCGGGAACGATCTGGGGAACCGCCGCCGGCGGGATCCAGGGCAGCGTGCTGAGCGGCAGGCGCAGCCCGAGCGGGCTGTCGCCGGGGACGAGGAAAAGCCGCCCGCGCCGCGTCTTCCATTTCTCGCTCATCCAGCCCTTGCCGGCGCGCGAGTTCCAGCGCTGAACCGGGAGCACGAAGCCCTGCGGCTGACCGAGGCCGCGCTCGAACACGCGCGCGATCCGCGCCCGCTCCTCCGGATCTTCCAGCTTGTTGTCGATCGGGTCGACGTTTTCGGGAAGCTGCGCTTCCTTCACGATCCAGTGTGCCGGATCCTCGAAGGCCGGCATGACATGCTCTTTGCCGACGCCGAGGCGCTCGGCGATGCCGTCCGAGAACTTCTGCGCGCCGCCTGATCGTCCGCGCCAGGCTCGGAGTCCTCGCGCGCGATGAGATCGGGATTGCGCCAGATCGGCTTGCCGTCGCGCCGCCAGTAGAGCCCGAACGTCCATCGCGGCAGCGACTCGCCCGGATACCATTTGCCCTGGCCGTAGTGCAGGAAGCCGCCGGGTCCGAAATGGTCGCGCAGCCGCCGTATCAGTTCGTCGGCGCGCGCGCGCTTCTGCGGGCCGACGGCCGCAGTGGTCCATTCGGCTGATTCATAGTCGTCGATCGAGACGAACGTCGGCTCGCCGCCCATGGTGAGGCGCACGTCCTGTTTGTCGAGATCGGCGTCCACCTTGACGCCGAGAGCCACGAGCTCGCTCCAGGCTTCATCCGAGAACGGAAACGTGACGCGCGGCTTCTCCGAGATGCGCGCCACCTTCATCTCGAAGCCGAAATCGACGCCCGCCGCATCGACGAGGCCCGTGATCGGCGCCGCCGACGTGTAGTGCGGCGTCGCCGCCAGCGGCAGATGCCCTTCGCCGCAGAAGAGGCCCGAGGTGGGATCGAGGCCGATCCACCCGGCGCCCGGGAGGTACACCTCGGCCCAGGCGTGCAGGTCGGTGAAATCGTGCTCCGTGCCCGACGGCCCGTCGAGCGCCTTGAGGTCGTGCTTGAGCTGGATGAGGTAGCCCGACACGAACCGCGCGGCGAGGCCCAGGTGGCGCAGCGTCTCGACCAGAAGCCAGCCCGAGTCGCGGCACGAGCCGGAGAGCAGCGTCAGCGTTTCCTCCGGCGTCTGCACGCCGGGCTCCATCCGAATGACGTACCGGATCTCCTTGTTGAGCCGCGCATTGAGCTCGACGAGAAAATCGATCGTGCGCTTCGGCTTGCGCGGGATGCTGGCCACGAACTTGGCGAGCTGCGGCCCGGCCGGCGCCACTTCGAGGTACGAGACAAGCTCGCGCTTGAGTTCGGGCGAGTACGTGAAAGGGAATTCCTCTGCACTCGGCTCGACGAAAAAGTCGAACGGATTGATGACGGCGATCTCGGCGATCAGATCGACGTTGATTGAGTACTCGGTCGTCTTTTCTGGGAATACGAATCGGGCGAGCCAGTTGCCGTGCGGGTCCTGCTGCCAGTTTACGAAGTGGTTCTCTGGCGTGACCTTGAGCGAGTAGCTCGGCACCCGCACGCGGCAATGGGGCGCGGGCCTGAGGCGTATGACCTGGGGCCCGAGCTGCACCGGCCGGTCGTAAAGGTAGCGCGTCGTGTGGTGCAGGCTGGTGAGAATGGCCATGGGCGAGTTCGCTCTCGCTTGGCTCGCGCTGGGGCGCCGGTCCTCGCCCGGGGCTTTGGCGTCGCGCAACAGTGCGAGCGTGAGTTGCGCGTTGCAACAATGCTGCCCCGCGCCGTAACGGCGGGTCAAGGTGCAACAGTTGGCTCAACGGCCTTATCAGCAGGCAACAAGTGCACGAGAATTAAGCAGAATGCAGGCTTGACCGGTAGACTTGGACGCGCTGTCCTAGGATGATTGCTGCGCTGCGGCAAAGTTCGAGCCGCGCATCAGCGGGGAACCCCATGCAGTACCAGGCCTACGAGTTCGCGCACACGCTGCTCCAGCCATTGCGGTTCGCAATGAAGGCGATGAAGGCGCAGCTCGAGCTGCCGTTCAATCCGCTGGCCGGAACGGCGTGGGCGAAAAACATACAGGCTGCCTGCGAGGTGTTCGAGGGCGTCACCCGCCGCTACGGCAAGCCCGAGTTCGGCATCACGGAGACCAAGGTCCACGGCCTCACGGTCCCGGTCCGCGAGGAGATCGTCCTCCGAAGACGTTCTGCAATCTCCTCCATTTCGACCGCGACGAGACGGTCGTCGGCAAGCGCTACGATCCCGAAGGTGCTGCTCATCGCGCCGATGTCGGGCCACTACGCGACGCTGCTGCGCGGCACCGTCCAGGCCATGATCAAGGAGCACAACCTCTACATCACCGACTGGGTCGACGCCCGCGACGTGCCTCTCTACGAGGGCGGCTTCGATCTCGACGACTTCATCGACTACATCATCGAGTTCGTTCAGTTCCTCGGGCCCAACACGCACGTCATGGCCGTCTGCCAGCCAGCGGTGCCGGCGCTCGCTGCGACCGCCGTCATGGCCGCCCGCGACGATCCCTGCCAGCCGGCCTCGCTCACCCTGATGGGCGGCCCGATCGACACCCGTCGCAATCCGACGGCGGTCAACAAGCTGGCGCAGGATCGCCCCCTCAGCTGGTTCGAGAACAACGTCATCAACCAGGTGCCGTGGCCGAATGCCGGCTTCATGCGCAAGGTCTATCCGGGCTTCGTCCAGCTCACCGGCTTCATGACCATGAATCTCGAGCGCCACACCGAGGCGCACATGAAGCTGTTCGAGCAACCTCGTCAAAGGCGACTGCGACTCGGTCAAGCAGCACCGGGATTTCTACGAGGAATACCTCGCCGTCATGGATCTCCCGGCGGAGTTCTATCTGCAGACCGTCAAGACCGTGTTCCAGGACCACGCGCTTGCCCGACGGCAAGATGATGCATCGCGGCGTGCCGGTCGACTGCAAGGCGATCCGCAAGACCGCGCTCATGACCGTCGAAGGCGAGCGCGACGACATCTGCGGCCTCGGCCAGACAGAGGCGGCCCACGACCTCTGCCCGAACATTCCCGTCGACGAGCACTATTATTACGTGCAGCCCGGCGTCGGCCATTATGGCGTGTTCAACGGCACGCGCTTCCGCACCGAGATCCAGCCGCGCATCCGCGAGATCATCCGCACCATCCAGTTCAAGCGCAAGATCGGCACGACCGACACCAGGATCCCGCTGCCCTACCGCTCGCTGCACCCGAGCGCGAGCGCCAGTTCGACTGGCGCGGCGAGCCGAGACGGCGGGCCAGGCCTGCCGCCCCCACCACCTGACGACCTGGACCCCGCCGTTGCGCGCTGATGCCGCCGTGCCCATATTCTGTCGGCACGTTAGTCTCACGCTCGGACTGCCATCTCTAATGGCGGTGCGAAGGATACGCGGACCCTGGGCGACATCGAGAAGAAGCTCGCGCGAACCGTGCCCCGCATCGCCGACATCGATGCGGCGGCCTGGGACGCCTGCGCCAATCCCGAGGCCGCGACCTTCAACCCGTTCGTCTCGCACGCCTTCCTCAACGCGCTCGAGGAAGCGGGGACTGTCGGTCCCGGCACCGGCTGGGCGCCGCAGCATCTCGTGATCGAGGACGGGGCGGGCGCGCTTCTCGGCGCCATGCCGCTCTACGTCAAATCGCACAGCCGCGGCGAGTACGTGTTCGATCACGCCTTCGCCGACGCCTACCTGCGCGCGGGCGGCGACTACTATCCGAAGCTGCAATGCGCCGTGCCCTTCACGCCGGTTCCCGGACGCAGGTTGCTCGTGAAGCCCGGCGCGACAAGCGGAGATGGGCGAGAAGCTCCTGGCCAGCGCCGCCGTCACGCTCGCCCGCCGCCTCGGCGTCTCGTCGCTGCACATCACGTTCGCGAGCGAGGGCGAATGGATGCGCCTCGGAGCCCTCGGCTTCCTGCAGCGCACCGACCAGCAGTTTCATTGGCACAATCAGGGCTACGGCTCGTTCGACGACTTCCTGGCGACCCTCGCCTCGCGCAAGCGCAAGGCCATCCGCCGCGAGCGTGCCGAGGCGACGGCGTCCGGCATCGAGATCGAGCATGTGACGCGGGAGCGCGATCACGGAGGCGCACTGGGACGCGTTCTTCGCCTTCTACATGGACACCGGCAGCCGCAAATGGGGCAGCCCCTATCTCAACCGCCGGTTCTTCTCACTACTCGGCGAGCGCATGGGCGATCGCTGCCTGCTCGTTCTCGCCAAGCGGCGCCGGCAGATACATCGCCGGCGCCCTCCACATGATCGGCGGCGATTGCCTTTACGGCCGCTACTGGGGCGCGATCGAGCACCATCCCTTCCTGCATTTCGAGCTCTGCTACTACCGGGCGATCGACTACGCGATTGCCCGCGGTCTCGCGCGCGCCGAGGCCGGAGCGCAGGGCGAGCACAAGCTCGCGCGCGGCTACCTACCCGAGACGACCTATTCGCTGCACTGGTTCGCCGATGAGCGGCCTCGCGGCGGCAGTCGCCCGCTATCTCGAGGCGGAGCGCGCCGAGGTCGAGGAAGTCTCGGAGCTGTTGCGCGAGCACGGGCCCTACAGGAAGGCTAGGCCGGCCTTCCGGCGAGTGAGGCGTCGCCGGCCGGGCCTCCTTGACGAAGCCTCGGCGCCTGCCGCTTAACAGGCCGGAGCAATTCTCAGCCGAGGCGCGGTGCGATGACCTACGACACAACAACATCTTCGCCAAGATCCTGCGCGGCGAGATCCCGTCCCACAAGGTCTACGAGGACGCCGACACCGTCGTCTTCATGGATGTGATGCCGCAGGCGCCCGGGCACGCGCTCGTCGTCCCGAAGGCAGCCTCGCGCAACATCCTCGACGCGGACCCGGCGGTGCTCGTCGCGCGCTGATGCCCGTCGTGCAGAGGATTGCGCGTGCGTCGAAGGCAGGCCTTCGCCGCCGATGGCATCTCGGTCATCCAGTTCAACGAGGCCGCGGGCGGACAGAGCGTCTTCCATCTCCATTTCCACGTCATCCCGCGCCTCGAGGGCGTGCCGCTTGAAGCCCCACACCGGCGGCATGGAGAAGCCCGAGGTGCTCGCCGCCAACGCGGAAAAGCTTCAGGAAGCGCTGGAAACGGAGCTGTAGCGCGGACGTTTCTCAGGCCTGATCAGTATCGAGGATCGAACGGCGCGTGATCTGGATTGAGGAGCTTCGCCTGGCCCGGCCGCGCCGAAGGCGGTCCAGCCATGTGCGCCGCCTCATAGCGCCTCGGCGTGTCGTAGCAGCCGCCGACGCAATCGATAGTGGCCGCCTGCTTCGCGGCAGCGCTCGCGCTGCGCGACGCCTGAGCGTGCCGCCTGGCGCCGCTCCATGAACACGACCTCGGCGCCGCGCTCGCCGACGCAGCCCGCTTCACAGACGACGACGCTGTGATTGGGATAGGCGGCCGCCAGCGGATGCGGCACGAACGCGTTGAGCTCCTCGTCCCGCTTCAAGGTCTCGCTGGCGCGGCGTGTGTAGTAGTCCTGCGATGCTGCCGCGTCAGGCGCAGCTGCGGCGACAACGGCTTCTTGAGCGTAGGCTGGAACGGCGGACGCGAGCGCGAGCGCGAAGACGAGCGCAAGCGCAAAGACGGCCTGGTCGCTGGCGCGCAGGCGTCGAATGAAGGCATGTGCCGCACCTCGCTGCGCCGGTCGGGAGCAGTCGACTGTCGCAGATGCCGGTAAACGAATTGTTCACCTCTGCCCGAGCCCTATCGCCCGGCGCGATAGCGCCAGTAGGGACCCTTGGCTGTTGTGATTTCCTCGAGCGTCGGCGTGCGCGTTCCCGGCGGCCGCGTCCCGGACTGGATCAAGAGCCCGATGTCCGCCAAGAGCGCGTTGTTCTCCGCATAGCCCGAGTGGTTGAGACCGAGGCTGTCCATGCTTGCAGCCGTGACGTCGATGGTGTCGACGCCGGGCAGCACGAGCGGGCCCGTCGGCGGCACGTCGCCCGCGCGCGGGATGCCGCCGTAGAAGTTCCGCGACACCATGAGCGCGCGGTCGTTCGCTGCCGCATAGAGTGTGACGCCGTTGGCGAGCCCCTGGATGCTGTCGGCGATGTTCTCGAAGTTGTCGCGGTCGACGTCGGGCGCCGCGAGAATGATCTGGCTGATGATGCACGCCGTCGGGCTTGGCGGCCTTGAGATCCTTCAAGCACCTGCAGCGTCGGCTGGTTCCCCATGCTGTGCGCGATGACGCTGACCGACTTCGCACCCGTCTGCTTGATCACCAGCTCGACGAACTGCTTGAGGTAGGGCTCGGACTGGCCCGAGCTTTCGCGGTCGTAGGTGTAGCTCGCGAGCCCGCCGCCCGACGGCCAGCTGTAGGCGAACGGTGCGCCGTCGAACTTCAAGTCGTAGGCGATCTGCGCCGTGCGGTAGAGCGCATAGTCGAAGCTCGTGTTGTAGCCGTGGATGAAGATGAAGGCGTGGTCCTTGTAGGTCTTCGACGCCGCGAGCCGCTCGCGCACCAGCGCCAGGAACTCGTCCTGCGTGAGCTTGTTGATCTCCTTCATCGTGAAATGGCTCTTCGGGTCCTCCGCCTCCTCGTAGAGCGTCACGTTGAGGTAGGGGATGCGGATCGCCCACGGCCGCTCGATGGCCGGCACCTTGTGCAGCTTGGGCACCGTGACCAGCGCCCGGCCGAGCTCGAGGCGCCGCCCGCGGCCCGATCCGTAGTCGAGGCGCTTGTCGTTTTCGACCGTGCTCCGGTCCGTGCCGTAGAAGACGGGCACGATGTCCCAATCCTCCGGCGGCGGCGCCGGAGCGCTTGGCGCAGGACGAGCCGACGCCGCCGAAATTGCCGCCCCCACCACCCGACTTCGCATCGAGATCGACGCCGCGCGTGGCAGGCGGCTCCGGCGGCATCGACGCCGCGGGCGGCGGTGGAGGAGCAGCGCCGACCGGCGCGGGTTCGGAAGCAGGCGGCGGAGCAGGCTGCCCCATCGTGGGCGGTGGAGGCTCACCGGCCGAAGGCGCGCGCTGTCGTCGAGCGGGCGTCGGGCTCGTCCGATGTCGGCGAGCCCCGCCACCGCTTTCCCCGTTCGGCTTCGCTTTCTTGGGTGCGTGGTCGCGCGTCTCAGTCAGTTGTTCCGCTATCCGGCGAGGATCGCGTCGGTCGTCCCCCGCGGCGCGGCGTCCGGCATGATTTCGCGTCGCGGCGGCGCGCCGGCGCGCCCGGCTTCATGGCGCCCTCTTCCTCCTCGCGCTGCATCTCGTAGCGGCGCGTTGCGTCCTCTTTCGCCTTCTCGGCCTCAGTCGGCTTTGTCGCAATCGTCCGTGCTGCTGGGCAGGGGCGGATCGGTATTTTGCGGATGCCGGAGCGCCGACCGGAGCCACTCCGGTTTGCCTCGGAGTGGTAGCTGAGCGCGGCGAGCAGCAGCGCCGGGATGACAATGAGGATCGGAAGCGCGACGCGGGCGAGCGAGCTTGATGGCCACCGACCGGGCAGTGGTCGCCCGCCATAGCAAGCACGTAGAGCAATGACCACCACTGCGGCGGCCAGCGCGATTATGGCAGCGACTGGGATCTCGGCCATGGCGTTGCTTCCCCTCGTTCAAAGGCAACTTTTCGAAGCGGATACGATAGTTTAGGCACCTGTCGCGCAGCCGGCAACTTCGCGCGCCGACGTCACCATGGCCGCGCGTTGTGACGCGACAATGGAAGTTTGTCCCGGCGCTCGAGGTGCCTATTCTAGTGCGATGGCACCTTTGAGACCACTGCCCGACCCGCTATCTATTTGCGATGCGGCGGCGCGCGACCATTCTGCTCACGGGTTTTGGCCCGTTTCCGGGCGTGCCGGAGAATGCGAGCGCGATCCTGGTGCCGAAGCTCGCCCATCTCGTGGCACGCCGCTTCCGCGCCCACCGTGTCGTCGCCCGCATCCTGCCGACCGAATGGGAGGCCGCGCCGGACCGGCTTGCAGCGCACTATGCACGCGAGAGGCCGTGCCTCGGTCTCGCACTTCGGAGTCTCTGAACGGGCAACCGGTTTCGTCATCGAGACGCTGGCGCGCAACGTGTCGCGGACGCGTTGCCTGACGCGGCGGGCGCGATGCCGCGCGCGTCGTGCATCGTCGAGAAAGGCCCCGAGAGCCTCGCCGACCAATCTCCCGGCCGAGGAGATCGTTGCGCGGCTTGGCGCGCTTGGCCTTCCTGCCTGCCTGTCGAACGACGCGGGAGCCTATCTCTGCAATACCGCGCTCTACACGGCGCTTGCGCTCGCCGGTGAAGGCCGGCCGCACCCGGCCATCGGCTTCGTCCACATACCGGTCTCCCTCGAGCGGCGGGGCAACGGCAGGCCAGCCGCGAGGTCGCCGTCTCGACTGGGAAGGTGCGCTCGCCGGTGGCCTCGAGATCATTCGCGCCTGTCTCGGCCGGCCGGTGCCCGCAAGGGCGGACATCGGAGCGGGGCGTTAAGCCTCGTTAACCCGGTTGCGGCATGATGCGCGCGCGGGGTGTGCGATTGTTCGCCCGGAGCGCTTTTCATGACTGTCGACCGCCGGTCTGTTTTGGCCGCAGGCCTCGGCCTTGCCGCAGGCACGACCGCGGCTGCGGCCGGCCCGCGCGCGCCCGACGGCGCGAGTCGCTACCTCGCCGGTCGAGCAACAGGACTTCCTAGGGCCGCGGCTCGAGCCGAATGCCGGCGACGACCAGACCGAGGCCGTGCAAGCGGCAATCGATCTTTGCGCCAGCCGCGGTGCGCCGCTCCTCCTTCTGCCGGGACATTTCCGCGTCGGCGCATCTCGAGCTGAGGCCGGGAACGCGCATCGTCGGCGCCTACGGCAAGACGACGCTCGAATTCACTGGTGGCACGGCGTTCATCACCGCACGCGACGCGGACGGCGTCGGGCTCGAAGGCCTTGTCCTCGATGGCGGGTTGCTGCCGCTCGATCCCGGCAAGGCGGACGGCCTCGTCACGGCAGTGAATTGCAAGGCGCTCGTGATCCGCAATGTCGAAGTGCGCCGCGGTCTCCTGAATGGCATCTCGCTCGATCGCTGCTCGGGACGCGTCACCGACTGCACCATCACGCACATCTCGCAGGCAGGCCTCCTCTCGCGCGATGCCGCGGGCCTCGAGATCGCCCACAACGTCGTCTCCGACTGCGGCAACAACGGCATCCAGGTCTGGCGCGAGAAGGAGGGCGAGGACGGAACGATCGTCGCCTCGAACCGCATCGAGCGCATCGAGGCGCGCGCCGGCGGCAGCGGCGAGAACGGCAACGGCGTCAACGTGTTCCGCGCCGGAGGCGTGCTGGTCAGCGGCAACCGCATCGCCGATTGCGCCTATTCCGCGATCCGCGGCAACGCTGCATCGAACATTCAGATGATCGCCAACAGCTGCGCCAAGCTCGGCGAGGTCGCGCTCTACGCCGAGTTCGGCTTCGAGGGCGCCCTGATCGCCAACAATCTCGTCGACGGCGCCGCGAGCGGCATCGCGGTGACGAACTTCAATGAGGGCGGCCGCCTCGCGATCGTGCAGGGCAACATGATCCGCAATCTCGTGCGCCGCGAAGCCGAGCCCGTCGACAAGCGCGGCGAGGGCATCAGCGTCGAAGCCGATGCCGTCGTCACCGGCAACGTCGATCGAGAACGCGCCGAGCGCCGGCATCGTCGTCGGCTGGGGCAAGTACATGCGCGACGTCGCCGTGACGCAGAACCTGATCCGCGACGCCCGCATCGGCATCATGGTCACGTCGGATCGCGAGGCGGGCGCCTGCCTCCTCAGCCCAGAACATGATCTCGGGTGCGAAGGACGGCGCCATCCGCGCCATGACGCATGGTGTGCCCGTGGGTCCGGACCTCGCGAGCGAAGCGCCCGCAAGCTCGCGCGTGCTCGATTGCCGGCAATCTGACGACGTGATCAGGCTTGGCTGGCTGCGAGCGCCATCGTCTGCCGGATAGAGCGGGTTCGCTTAGCCGACCACAAGAACTTTGTAGATCACGAGGCCCACGACTGTCGCAGCAGTCCCGATGATCGCCATGAGATGACGTTGAATGCAAAAAAGGAAAAACGTCATGACCGCAGCGACGGCCGCGATCTCGGCGCCGGTTACGAACGGCATGGTCTGAGCCAAAGTGAGAGCATCGCCGTAGACGTAGCTAAGGCGGAAAACCTCACCTAGAGATCGAATAACGATCACGATCAGGAGGCCGACCGAAAGCTCGGAGAGGCGCTTGAGCGACGCCGGCTTCATATCCGAATGGACTCGATTGTCATGAAAGTCGGCCCGCGCGCTGGCCTACATGCCGTCTGCCTACTGCGGCGGGTTGGCGCGAATGATCTTCAAAAGCTCGCTGTCCTTGGCGATCTGGCTTGTGTCGCGGCACTGGTCCTTGGCGGCGGCCGAGCACTCGATGGTGATCGTGTAGGGAACGCCGAACTTCATGACCGTGTACTCGGCGATGAGGCCTTCGACGCCCTCGGGATTGCCGTCGTCGAAGACGGAGACCTCGGGTCCCGCTTGCGGCGCCGCTCCCTGGCGCGCGGAGCCGTACACCGGATAGTCCGCGGGAAACTCGTGCTGCACGCGCAGGTCGGCTTCCACGCTGACCGTCATGTCGCCGTAGCGCTCGGTGATCTGATACCAGACCGGATCGTCCTCATCGATGACGACATCGCGCTCGCCGGCCGGCTTCGGGCCGAGCCGGAACGTCTTCTCGACCACGCCCGGCATGCCTTCGAAGGCGATCACGGGCAACTTCACCTTGGCAAGCTTGTCGTCTGCGGCCGGTCCGAGCGAGCGGCGCGGATTCGCGGCCTGGTCCTTGACGAAGCCCGCGATCTCGGGATTTGCCCAATCGACGGTGAGAAGCTTGTCCGCAGCCGTCGCCTCCCGCGACTGCGCCAGCGCGAACGCCACCATGACGAATCCGGCGAACGACGCCGCCCGGAATGCTCTCGCGCCGATGAAAAACATGGGCAATTTCTCCCGACAATCGTCCGAGTGGCTGCGGTGCCCCGCGTGTTCGCGGTCACTCTACCCGTGGGCGAGACAGACGATCAAGACTGATGCGGCGCGCCTGCCGCGCTGGCTTGGTCACGCACCCGTGCCGTTTTCGATATGCGCCGAGTGAGGCGAAGCAGTGCGCGGCCGGGCGAAATTGCAACTAAGTGCGTTGCGAAAGTAGCACCGTCCCATGCCATGCTTGAACGCGCCTGCCCCAGATAGTATCCCGGCAGACGCGGCGCCGAGCGCGAGGGAGCGCAAACGTTAGTGAGTATAGGGAGCACCGTGACAGCTGATCCAGGCACGGCGGCGGCCGGCCAGCCCGCGAAGGGCCGCTCGCGCGTCGGCAAGGCCGCACGCGTCGTGGGCGTCACGCTGCTCGGCGTTGTCGTTGCGCTTGCCCTGCTCGTGGCGTTCCCGCCCATCGGACTTCTGAAAAACAAGCTCGCGGAAATGGCGGGCGCATCGATCGGGCGCACTGTCACGATCGGCGGCGCGCAACTGGCATTCAGACCGGACGCTCTCCTCACGCTCGAGAACGTCACGCTCTCGAACCCTCCGGCCATGCCTGGCCCGGATCTCTTCCGCGCCGAGACCGTCAAGGCCAAGATCAAGATATGGCCGCTCATCAAGGGTGAGACCGACATCGTAGACCTCGTGATCGTGAAGCCCGAGATCAATCTTCAAGAAGACGGCTCGGGCGTGAAGAACTGGGTCATCGAGCGCACGGGCGACGAGGCGCCAGCGCCGCTCGCGCTTCCGCGCATGACGACGCTGCAGAAGGGTCGCGTGAGCTTTGCGAGCGCCAAGACGGGTACGCAAGGCGCCGTCGGCGATGTCGACGCGCAAATGGCGGTGGTTCCCGAGACCGGTGTCACCGAGGTCAAAGGTCAGTTCGGCCATCGGGGCGAGCGGGTCTCCTTCGGCATGGCGCTCGCCGACTACCGCGCTACCGCCGACGGCAAGCCGACGACCATCCGCGCGGCGCTGGAGGCGCCGCACGGTAGAGCTGAGATCGCTGGCGAGACCATCGTCTCCGACAAAACGGCAATCGCCGGCGACCTCAAGGCCTCGACGGCGTCGCTCCTCGATCTCGTCCGCTGGCTCGGGGCCGACGTCACGCCGTCCGGCGACCCTCTCGGGGCAACGCTCGAAGGTAGGGTCAAGGCGACGCCGACGGACGTGCTCTTCGCGGCGACCAACGTGATCGTCAACGGCAATTTGAGCCGCCTCGACGGGCGGCTCGGGCTCACGGGGCCGCGGCCCAAGTTCGAAGGCACGATCGCGGCCGACCTCCTCGATCTCGGCCGGCTCACGGGTACCCGCCAGCGGCTTGCCCCCGAAGCTCTCGCGCCCGATAGCGCGGGCGAGGAGATCACCGTGGCCCCCGCGTGGGACGATCTTCTGATCGAGCTGAGGGCCTTGGAAAGCGGTGGCACGGCACGTGCCTCGGCGCAGCCTGAGGCGCTCGCCGCAGCGCCGCAACCGGCATGGAGCGAACGGCCATTCAATCTCGCCGCGCTCAAGTCTCTCGATCTGGACGTGATCTTCACCGTGACCGAGATTGCCTACGGCGGTCTCGATCTCAAGAACGGCCGCTTCAAAGCGGGCCTGACGGATGGCCGCCTCGACTCGACGCTCGAGGCGCTCGAGATGGGCGCCGGTCAAGCGACAGGCACCATCAAGCTCGACAGCCGCGCCGAGCCCCCGCGCGCCGAGGTGGCGCTGAGCATGAGCGATGTCGCGGCCGATGCGATCATCGGCGCGATATCCGGCAAGCCGCTCCTTTCGGGCACCTCGAACGTCGAAATCACCGCCGCCGCATCGGGCCAGAACCAGAGCCAGCTCGCCTCGACCCTCGAGGGCAAGGCCAAGTTCAGGATGGGCTCGGGCGCGCTGCGCGGCTTCGACATCCGGCAGATGATTTCCCAGTGGTGGCGCAAGTGGACCTTCGACATCGCGCGCAAGACGAGCTTCGAGCGCCTCGAAGCTCAGTACGACATCAAGAAGGGCGTGCTGAGAAGCTCGCCCGACCTCGCACTTGGCGGGTCTGAGGTCGAGATCAGCTCGAAGGGTGACATCAACCTGCCCGCAAAGCGTCTCAACCAGGAGATCCGCATCAAGGTCGTGCCGCCGCCGACATCCTTTCCGATCCCAGTGAAAATAACCGGCGCTTGGTCGCAACCGTCGATCGGCGTCGACTGGGGTGGCCTGTTTTCGAGCACGGGCGGCCTCGGCGGCCCGCAGCAGATTGCGCCGTCGGGCGAGGAGGTGCCGCTCGCGGTGCAGGCGACGATCAGGCGTGTGCTTGCTGCCCCGATTGATCCGAGCGTCCTGACCGACGAGGGACGGGCGACGTTGCGCTCGCTGTTGCCGGAAGAATCTGCGCCGTCGGCACCCGCGTCACCTTCCGGTGACAGCGGTGCCACACCGCAATGAGATTATGCCGAGCTCATTCCTGGCTTTGCTTGGCATCACGTGCGTGACGCAATTTTTTTGAGCATTGTGTCACGCAATCGGCTTCCTGACGTCGCGTTGCAACGGCGATGGTGTTTGGGCATTATCGGTCCACTGAAAGAGACCAGCGCTAAGACTGGAACGGCTGACAAGGGGGAGTTCCGTGTGGATGGCGCGTAGAATTCGCTGGTCTGTCGTCCTTGTCGCGTGCCTGGCGCTCATTGCCACGCCCTTGGCGAACATGAGGGGTCACGCGTCGGAGCGGGCCGGCAGTTCTTCTCTCGGCGCAACAAGCGCATCCTCAAATCTCGTCGGCCGCGATCTCGCAACCTTTGCGCTCGTGCAATCACTTGCGGGCCAAGCCTTTGCGCCGCCACCTGGAACTGGCTCCGCACGCCGCGAGCGCGGCGTCATTCCCGTGCCGTGTTCAGGCGCGAGCGATGCGGTCGAGCTTGCGCGCTGCAGTCTCCTGCCGCCGGGTACGACAGAGCCGACGACTCCCTCGACGCCCGAGCCCGCCCCAACGCCAGGGCCGGTGACGGGACCTGTCACGCCTCCACCTGCGACCCCGCCCGCCACGCCGCCGCCCGCCGGAACGGCCGGGCCTGGCTTCGCGTATTATCCTCCCGGCGAGCTTATCGAGAAGGACAAGGGTCGCGGTCGCGCCGTCGATCGCAGGGTCTATGCGCCCGCGATCATCTTCCCGCTGAAGCTCGGCCAGGGATTGTTCCCGCACCTGAATTCGCAGATCTGGGGCTACGGCGGCGGCGGCTGGAACGGCAAGGGCGCCGCTGGTGGCAGCGAGAGCGACTCCGCGCAACTACGACCCGATGAAGCAGCGCGACAACTATTGCGAGGTCAGAGGCTGGTCGATGCCGCTGTGCCCGTCGGGCGCCGGGCATCAGGGGCAGGACATCCGTCCGCCGAGCTACAAGGACAACTCCTGGGAGGCCGTCGCCGTCACCGATGGCATCATCTCGAACGTCACCTCGAACACGACGGTGCAGCTCAAGGCGGCCGACGGGACCGACTACTTCTACCTTCACATGCATCCAAAATCGATCGGCGTTAAAACCGGCCAGAAGGTGAAGCAGGGCGATGTATTGGGCCGCGTCTCCAAGTACATGGGTGGCACGCCGTCGACGAGCCTCCACCTCCACTTCAACGTGCGCCAGCGCATCAAGGTCGGCAGCGAGACGCTCCAGGTCTATGTGCCGACCTTTACGTCGCTGATTGCGGCGCTGCGGCGCGACAAGGGCCTCGATCCCGGCATCGATACCGACGGCAATCTGATCGTCGATCCCCTTCTCGAGGTGGGCGCGACGGCACCGTCGCCAACTCCCACGCCGCCCGCACCTACGCCGCCAGCGCCGGCACCCTCTCCAACCCCTGCGCCCGCGCCGACACCGGCACCGCCTGAGCCTGCACCCGCTCCGGCTCCAGACGCCGTCCGCCGCCGGCCCCCGCGCCATCTCCGCCACCGGCACCGGAGCCGTCGCCTGCTCCGGCACCTGCGCCGGCGCCGACACCAACGCCTGCACCCGCGCCAGCTCCGGCGCCAGAACCCGCGCCGGCACCTGCACCGCGCCACCCGCGCCCGAGCAGCAGGGCTGGTGGCATTGGACGAAGGACAAGGCCTCGGAGTGGTGGAATTGGGCCTGGCAGAAATGACGTGCGCGACTTGCCGGCGCACGACGACCGGCATCATTGAGCGGCGCGTGCGTGGTACAATCGCACTTCGATGCTGCGATCTGGGGTTTGCATAGGAGCAACGATCATGGCGAGACCGACATTTGCACTGGTCATCGCGCTGATGATGCCCGCCGTCTCGGATGCCTTGGCCGCTGAAGCGGACAAGAAATACGAGCAGCTCCAGCGCACGCTCGAGGAGAATTTCGCGCCGGCCCCGCCGCCCTCGGCGACACGCTCGCTCGCGCCCGCTGCTCCGGCGCCGGTTGCTCCTTCGGAGAAGCAGGACTTCCAGTGGATCAAGCCGAAGACCGACGGGGATCCGTCGAAGTCGAATGAGAAAAAGAAATCGGATGCGGGCTCGACCTGGTTCGGGTCGATATTTTCTTCCTTCTCGGGCTCGTCAGGCGGGCCGGAGAATGAGCTGGGCCCGACGCGTACCCTACAGGCCGGCACGACCTTCGGAGCGTCGAAGAGGCGCTCGCTCACGCCCGCCTCGGACATCCCCGGCTCACAGCAGGTCGCCCAGGCCGAGGTGCCGATTGCCAAGAGGAACAGCTACGTCGTCCAGCTCAAGCCCTCGGCCAACCAGAAGGAGATCAGCGCCCTTCTCAAGAAGTACAACCTGACCGTCACCAAGCTCATCGCGCAGCTCGGCGTGATGACGGTCGAGGTGAAGGAGCCGCTGCTGCAGCAGCCCTCAGGTGGCGGTCCCCGCGCTCCTAGCGCGACCCGCAGTCTCGCCGAACCAGAAGCGGCTCCCGCCGATCCCAAGGAGAAGCTGCACCAGATTCTCGAGCCGCCGCTCATTCAGGATTTGCGTAAGGAGTCGATCGTCGATGGTGCCTTCGTCAACTCGACGATGGGTGCCAAGCGCCTGCCCGAAGCCAGCCGGCGCCAAGGTGACGATCGACGGCAGCACGTACAGCTGGCAGTGGCTGCCGGGAGAGGCGCAGGACGGCAACTGGGGCCTGAAGGCGATCCGCATGCCGGCCGTGTGGACCATTCTCGACCGCTATCGCAAGGCCCACCCCGATCTCAAGCACCCGAAAATCGGCATCGTTGATGGCGGCTTTGCCGAGAACCCGGCCGTTCCCTTCACCTCGATGATCGGCGTCAGCCCCTTCGCCTTCCACAACGCCGGGTGCGAAACTCACCACGGCATGCATGTCGCGGGCATCATGGGCGCCCGCCAGGGCGACACGCCGGGCATCGACGGCATGATCCCCGATGCGCGCCTCGACGCCATTGCGGTCGACGACAAGATCATCGGCGACGCGGGCGTCGCCGGCGTCGACCAGGGCTGGGAGGTCAACACGCTCCTGTTCGACGACGTGCTGCTCAAGACCCTCGACTACGTGACGACGAACATGGGCGCGGATTTCTCCAATCCCGACAACATGCGCGTCGTCAACATCAGCCTCGGCTACAACTTCGTCGCCAGTAATCTTCTCGGCGACACCGACCCCAACGACGTGCCGGGACTAGCGCTCCACATTCTCCATCAGTCCAATTTGATCCGCCACATGGCGAAGCGTGTCGAGGACCACGTTCTCTTCGTCGTCGCCGCAGGAAACGATTCCGACGGCCGCGGGACGCCGCTCGATACGCGCTGGGCATCTCCGTTTGCGTGGGCCGGCACGCAGGAGAGCAGCGCCGGAGAGAGGCCGAAGAACATCATCGTCGTCGAGGCGACGGATCGCGACGGGTTCCGCGCCGGCTTCTCGAACACCGGCGGCCATGTCGCGGCACCTGGCGTCGACATCATGAGCACGCTCGCCGGCGGCCGCGACAGCTTCGGCGTTTGCAGTGGCACGTCGCAGGCGGCCCCGCACGTGGCGGCGCTGGCGGCGATCCTCTTCGAGCTCGATCCGTCGAAGAAGCCCGCCGAGATCGCCGACATCATCAGGAATTCCGCGACCCCGCCGAAAGAGGGTTCCAAGGCGGCCGGCACGATGGACGCTCTTGAAGCCGTCCTTGCTCTCTCGCCGGTCAACATGCGTTACGCGGCCGACCTCGACAACGACGGCAAGGTCGGCGAGTCGGACCTGAGAATTTTCAAGCGCCAGCTCGCTATCATCGAAAGCGCGGCGACCACCAACGCACCCTTCACCGAGGACTTGAACGGCGACGGCGTCGTCGACGACAACGAGTGCTTCTGGCCGCAGATCGACATCAACGGCAGCGGTCGCGGCGCGGCGACGATGAAGGACGCGCGCGCCATGAGCGGCCGCCAGCACGCCGACATCGACGCCCTCGGACTGACATGGTCCGACGCGAAACCCTACGATGTGGCGCTGACCGAGTTCGGTCTCGGCCAGCGAGATGGCGACGTACTGGCCGCGTCGACGGAGGCTCGATAGCGCGCCGATCACGCAATGCCGCAAGCTCGTGCAGACGGCAAGCGTCGTGACGGCGGCCTTGCCGATGGCGGGGGCCGGCGGGCCTACACGATCTCTTGCCGGACGGCTCGACGAAGCAGGCACGTCGCCGCTCGCCGCGAGTACGGCCGCGGCTGCGGAGGGCAGCGCCGTCTCGGCGGAGGCCAAGGAGGTCAAGGCCGAGGTCGACAAGGCGATCGAGGAGCTCCGCCGCACCAATCCCAATCTCAGGGTCACGATCAACCCGGCGACTGGACTTCCGGCGAGCATCAGCGGCCTTGCCCCGAGCCCCGGCGGCGCATCCCTCGGCGCCGCGCGTGGCGTGGGCGAAATGACCGAGGAGGAGACGCGCCGCGCGGTCGAGAGCTATTTCGGTCAGGGCGGTGTGCGCGCGGCGTTTCCGACCAAGAACAAGCAGGCGACGCGCGAGTACGTCGGGCGGCGCAAGGACCCGGACTTTCCCGACCGCTACATCGCCCACGTCGAGCAGCGCGTGAACGGCGTCCCGGTGTTCGGCTCGTCTGCCAAGCTCGTCGTCGAGCGCTCGCTCGGCGTCACGAAGTTCTCCGGCACGACATCGAACGTCGCCATCGACGACACGACGCCCAAGGTCAGCGAGTCCGACGCGACCGCGGCCGCGCGCACGAAGCTTGCGGAGATCATCAGCACGGCGCCCGACGCCTCGCGCGCCTTTCCCTTGGCACCCAGTCCCGACAAGGCCGAGGCCAAGGCTGAGCTGATGGTGTTCGACCCGGCGCTGATCGGCAAGAGCGGCAAGGGCCCGACGCGGCTTGCCTGGATGGTCTCGATCGACGCCTTCCGCATCTTCGTCGATGCCGTGACGAAAGAGGCCTTCTACTACTACCGCGATCAGCCGACCGGCATGGTGCGCCGCGTCTACGACCTCGGGAAAGCCACGACGTTCCCCGGCAAGATGGTGATCGACGAGGAGACGCGCGTCCGCGAGGAAGGCATTTCGCCCGAAGTTCTCCTCGCATTCCGCAACGCCGGACTTGTCCGTGATTTCTATTTCCTCGTCTTCGGCCGCGACGGCTACGACGACAACGACGGCACCGGACCCTTGGGCGGATCTCCGCTCGAGGCCTACGTCGGCCACGGCAGCACGCAGGATGCGTACTGGTGCATCAAGAAGTCCTACGACTGCCCCAAGGGCAACGTGATGGTCTACGGGCCAGGATACGCCAACGCCGTCGATATCGTGGCACATGAGATGACGCACGGCGTGATCTCGTACGAGAAGAACCTGCTCTATCTCAACGAGCCGGGCGCCGTGAACGAAGTCGCTCGCCGACATCTTCGGCACGCTCATCGAGTTCGAGGGCAAGGGCGACGGCGGCAACTGGCTGATCGGCGAGGGCGCACCGGGCTTCTCGGTCTCGGCGCCGCTGCGCTCAATGTCTGACCCCAATCTCAAGGACGAGAACGGCAAGTCCATGTTCAACAGGGACGCGAAGTTCTCGCTCTCCGAACCGCGGCCAGCCGGACCACTACGCCGACGTCCTCACCGCCGCCGATCTCGCAGTGCGGATCAACCGCCTACCAGGACAATGGCTGCGTCCACTTCAACAGCGGCATTCTGAACAAGTTCGCCTATCTCATCGCCGAAGGCGGCAACCACCGCGGCGCGTCCGTCGTCGGCATCGGCCGCTACAAGCTATCGCGCATCGCCTATCGCACGATGACCGTCGGCCTCAATCAGAGCTCGGGTCTGATGGAGGCCGCCAACGCCTTCGTCGAAGCCTGCTACGAGCTGTCGTCCGCCAAGATCGGCACCATAGCGACCGGAGACTGCGAGCAGGTGCTGGCCGCGCAGCGCGCCGTTGGCCTCGCCATGGCTGGAAGCTGACCGGCCGACGCGCTTGGCTGGTGTGACCGGCGCTCACGCCGGCGGCGAGATGTGGCCGGCCTCGACAAGGGCCTTGAGCATCACGGCCGCGCCGCACTGCTTGGAGACGGCGTTGCCGTCCCACACGCCGTCGGCAACGAACTTGCCCTTGGTGTAGTGGTTCGAATAGCTCCACAGATAGGGCGTGTTGATGCTGTGCAGCGTCCGGCTCCGCCAGCCATTGTACGCCTCCCACCGATAGAGGCACGTCGCCAGGTCCCAATCCGACTTCTCGTGGAATTTGTCGTATTTCATCGCGTCGACCGCGCTCGATACCCAGTCCGACGGTGGTTTCCAGGGGTCCGGCCGGCCCGCAGGCACCTGAACGGTTTTATTCTTGAGCGAGTCGCCGTTGTGGAGATGCGCCCTCGTGTCGAAGCTCGCCTCCATGCCGTGCGTGATGGCGACGAAGTACCACGGCACGCAGGTCTCCTCGAAGACCTGCTCATAGGCCTTGCGCCGTGCGGGATCGACGATCTTGGAGACGTACTGGGCAACCTCGGATCTCTTGCTCTCGGTGATCTGGCAGGACGTGAACAGTTTCCGATAGTCGTCGGCAATGGATTCGAAGGTCGGCGGCGTTACGCGCGGCGCGGCGCGCATCTCGCCCTCGCCGGCGATATCGCGGGGCATACGCTCGACGTTGCGCGCCGTGCGCAAGATCTCCGACGCCCGCTCGAGCAGCGCGTCCACCTCCGTCGACGTCACGCCGCGCACGTCGGCGGCCGACGCTTCGACACTGTCCATGAAATTCAAGACCGCGGGCATGGTCTCGTCAAACCCGCCGCCTCCCGCCGATGCCGCAAGCGACATCCTCGGCACCGAGAGACCGAGTCGCTGCGCTTCCTGGGAAAGATCGGCAAGGTCGCGCCAGGCATTTGTGCCGGCAGTCGTGGTCTGCGCCACGGCGCTGCGGTCGAGCAAACGAACCGAAAGCGGCAGCGCAAGCGAAGCAGCTATTCCGGCCGTGACCTGCCGGCGATCGAGCTTTGCCCAACGGTTCACGGGTCACCCCCCACGCAACTTCGTCCGAACTGCGCGCACATTAGCGTGCCGATACGCAAAATGGCACCACCATGTGGCGGAGAATGGACGATTCTCACGCACGAGCGTGGCACGTCCGACCCAGCCTGGAATACCTAGGGTTCGATCGCGGCCCACGCCACGCTTTTCATCCACCCTAGGCCCTCGCGCGTGCCCGCACGGGGCTTGTACTCGCAGCCGATCCAGCCTGTGTATCCCGTCCCGTCGATCAATTTAAAAACCTGGCTATAATCGATCTCGCCGCGGTCCGGCTCGCCGCGATCAGGCGGTGACGCACACTGGTAGTGGCGCACGAGGGGCGCGAACTCGGCGATCGCTCCCGCAGCATCGCCCTCCATGACATGGCGGTGATAGAGGTCGAGCTGGAGCCCGAGGTTCGGCTCGCCGGCGTCCTCGATGATGTCGCGCGCGTCCCGTGTATGATTGAGAAAGTAGCCCGGGATATCGCGCGTGTTGATCGGCTCGATCAGGATGTCGGCGATCCCCGCGGCCCATTGTGCCGCAAGCGTCAGGTTGGCGACGTAAACATCCCGTTGCGCCCCGTGCGTTGTGAGGCCTGCCATCGCATGCAGGCGCGGACAGCCGAGCGCCTCGGCATAGCGGAGCGCGAGGTCGACGGCGGAGGCGAACTCGTCCTCGCGCCCCGGCAGCGCCGCGAACCCGCGCTCGCCCTTGTCCCAATGTCCGGGCGGCAGATTGAACAGCACGACCTCGAGCCCGTTCGCATCGAGCCGCGCGCGAATGTCGCCAGCATCATGAGAATAGGGAAACATGAACTCGACGCCCTTGAATCCGGCTTCGGCCGCGGCCGCGAAGCGGTCGAGAAAATCGAGCTCCGTGAACAGGAAGCTGAGGTTTGCGGCAAAGCGTGGCATTGCGCGCGCTCTCTTAGTCGAAGGACGGTTTCGAGCTGCGCAGCCGTTTGACGTTGGCGCGCTGCTTCTTGCCCTCGATGCGCCGCGTGCGCGAGGCGGCCGGGGGCCGCGTCTTGATGCGCCGCTTTGGTGCGACGAGTGCTGCGCGCACGAGTTCCACGAGCCGCGCGCGCGCATCCTCGCGGTTTCTCTCCTGCGTTCGGTGCCGCTCGGCGCGGATGACCAGCACGCCCGCATCGGTCAAGCGCCGGCCCGCGAGCCGGACAAGGCGATCACGGACTGCAATCGGAAGGCTGCCAGCATAGCGGACGTTGAAACGCAGCTCGACCGCCGTCGACACCTTGTTGACGTTCTGCCCTCCGGGACCGGACGCGCGCACGAAGCGCTCCTCGAGCTCGCGCTCCGTTATGAAGATGTCATCTGTGATCCGCAGCATCGGACAGGTGCTCTCAACTGGCGGCCGGCGCCGCGACGAAGATGATGCGGTTGAAGAACGGATCGTTGGCCATCATCTCGCGCGTGCCCCACGGCATATCCTGGATGCCGGGCCGGTTGTACTTGTACTTTTTCCCGTTGAGCTCCGCGTGCAGCGCGTCGAGATCATCGACTGTGATGCGCACGCTGCCGCCCGGGCTGCAATCGCCATGGTGCTCGGAGAGGTGGATGCGGCAGTTGCCGCGTGAGATCTGCGCGTAAAGCGGCGTGCCCGGCTCGAAGCGATGCTCCCAGTCGAATTTGAAGCCGAGAAATCCCTCGTAGTACTCGCGCGCCTTCGCCTCGTCGAAGATCCTGAGGATCGGCACGGCAGGGTCGAATTGCATCTCAGTCTCCAATCTCGGCGTGAGCCAGAAATCACCGCCGCCGGCGCCACCCCTTGAGATCGCGGATGATCTCCCGTGCGGCGTTGTGGCCCGGAACTCCCGTCACGCCGCCGCCGGGATGTGCGCCCGACCCGCAAAGATAGAGGCCCGCGATCGGCATGCGATAGCTGGCGTAGCCCATGACGGGGCGCAGTGAAAAGAGCTGATCGAGCGAAAGCTGGCCGTGGAAGATATCGCCGTCGACGAGACCAAACCTGTGCTCGAGGTCCAAGGGCGAGAGGATTTGGCGCGCGATCACCGTGCTCTTGAAGTTCGGGGCATGCTTGGCGACCGTGTCGATGACGACGTCGGCGAAGAGCTTCTTTTTCGCGCGAATCGGCCCAGCTTCTCCCTTCGGGGAGATGCGGCGCCACATGTTGCACGAAGAGGCTCGCCACATGCTGCCCCGGCGGGGCGAGGCTGTCGTCGAGTGTCGACGGGATCAGCATCTCGACGATGGGCTCGCGCGACCAGCCGAGCAGCTTGGCATCGAGATAGGCGCGTTCGAGATAGTCGAGCGTCGGACCGATGACAATGCCCGAGCCGTGATGGTCCTGCCGCGACGTGCCTGGACGCGAGACAAAGTCCGGCAGCTCGGAAAGCGCCACGTTCATGCGGAAGGTTCCGGACCCGGTCTTGATCGACGTGAAGCGCCCTCGGATCTCCGGCGCAACAGCATGCTCCGGCACGAGGCGCTGAAAGAGGAGCTTCGGCGGTACGTTCGCCGCCACGGCGCGCGCGCTGATCGCTCTCGCCCGAGGTGAGCAGGACGCCGGTGATGCCGCCATCGTCGAGTGCGATCTCGCGCACCTCGGCCCCGGTGCGGATCGTCGCGCCGCGTGCAAGGCCAGCTCGCGCGATCGCCTGGCTTATCGCGCCCATGCCGCCGACGGCATGGCCCCAGACGCCCGGCTTGCCGTTCACTTCTCCGAAGCAGTGGTGAAGGAGCACATAGGCCGTTCCCGGCGTCGACGGCGCGGCGTAAGCGCCGACGATGCCGTCGAACGCAAATGCCGCCTTGACGGTCTCGTTTTCGAACCATTGGCTCAAGAAATCCGCGGCGCTTTTCGTGAAGAGATCAGCGACGAGCCGCTGATCGTCGAGCGGCAGCCTGAGCATCCTCGCGCCGAGCCCCGCACCCTTGAGAGCTTCGAGCATGCCGCCGCCGGCGTTGGGCGGTGTGCGGAGCACGAGATCGCGCAACACGGCGGCCGCCCGTTCAAGCGCTGCGTCATAGGCTGGAAGTCGCTCGGCGTCGCGGGGAGAGAACTCGGCAATCGCCCGCTGCCGCGCCGCGAGCCCATAGGGCATGAGCAGCGCGCGGCGCTCATCCACCGGCCAGAAGTTGGCGGCGGGGCGCTCCACGATCCTGAGGCCGTGCCGCTCGAGATCGAGATCGCGAATGACTTTGGGGTTGAGCAGGCTCACCGTGTAGGAGGCAACCGAGTTGCGGAATCCGGGGTGGAACTCCTCTGTCACCGCCGCGCCGCCCACAACATCGTTCTTTTCGAGGACGATGACGGAAAGGCCGGCCGCCGCGAGATACGCCGCCGCTGTCAGCCCGTTGTGGCCGCCGCCGATGATCGCAACGTCGTATTGTGCTTCCTGCTTGGCTTGCGCCATCGCCCGCGCCTATTCGCACAGCCCAAATCAAACTCCATGAGCGGACGTATTGGCCCAATTCGCGCCGCGCGCAAGCAGTGTGATGTTGGAAATGTTCGGCGCTCAGGCGCCCCAGACGCAGCGCACCTGACGGCAGATCTTGCCGCTGCTGCCGCCGATCTGGCAGCGTGCCGGCACGAACTTGCACACCCGGCAGCTATAGGACGAGAGACAGCCGCGATAGCTGCCGCCCTTGGTGAACCGGCAAGTCGTGATGGTCTGGCAATCTCGCCCTGGATTGAGATAGCCGCCCGGGCCCTCTTGCGCGCGCACGCCATCTCCAGCGCCTGCAAGCATGGCGATGGCAGCTAGTGCGAGTAGCAGGATCCGAATGCCGCCCATGGCATCGCCCAACGTTGTCTCAACCCTGGGGCGACTTTCTGCCTGATTTCCGGATAACGCAATCGCAGCCGCAGGCGAGGTTAACGCTCCGCTGTGAAGGTGTGCCGCATGGGCAACGCCGCCTACTCGGCGGCAACCTTCTTCTGCGGCTGAACGTGGGCCATGTAGTCGTTGAGCAGCGTTTCCGAGATCTGCCCTGGCTTGAAGGTGAAGTCGCCGATCTGCGACACGGGCGTGACCTCGGCGGCAGTGCCCGTGATGAAGCACTCGGAGAACGACCCGAGCTCGTCGGGGAGGATGGCCCGCTCGACGATCTCGTATCCGCGCTTCTTGGCGAGCCCGATCACCGTGCGGCGCGTGATGCCGTCGAGGAAGCAATCCGGCACCGGCGTGTGGATGACGCCGTCCTTGATCGAGAAAGACGTTCGCGCCCGTGCACTCGGCGACGCGCCCGCGCCAGTCGAGCATCAGCGCGTCGGCGAAGCCGGCCCGCTCCGCGCGGTGCTTCTCGATCGTGCAGATCATGTAGAGACCGGCCGCCTTGGCCTTCGACGGTGCCGTTGCGGGATCGGGGCGCCGGTATTTGGCGAGCCCGATGCGGATGCCCTTGAGCCGCTGCTCCATCGGGAAGTAAGAGCCCCAGTCCCATGCCGCGACCGCGAGGTGGATCTTCGTCTGCTGCGCCGACACACCCATCTGCTCGCTGCCGCGCCAGGCTATGGGGCGCACGTAGCAGTCCGAGAGCTTGTTCGCCGCCACGGTATCGCGGCAGGCCTGGTCGATCTCGGCGACCGTATAGGGGATCTCGAATTCCAGAATGCGTGCGCTCTCGACGAGGCGCTCGGAATGCTCGGTGAGCTTGAAGATCTCGCCGCCGTAGGCGCGCTCGCCTTCGAACACGGCGCTGCCATAGTGGAGTGCGTGAGTCAGGATATGGACGTTGGCCGTCCGCCAAGGTACGAGCTTGCCATCGAGCCAGATCGAACCATCGCGATCGTGATAAGGAACGATCTGGGCCATGAACAAATCCTCGTCGGCTGACTTTGAGTGACCGCCGCAAGCCGCTACGGGCATGAGCGGGCCGGCCTTTCGGCTCCGGAGCAACGCACACTGAAGGAGAGATCAAGAGCCCGAGAAGTGAGCCTGATCGCTCGTCGGAAATGCCTTGCAAGTGGTATCAATCGGCTTCAAATATGTCAACATGACTGACATAACTAGAGACGCCTCCCGCGGCCGGCGTGCGCCCCAGGGCGCGGACGCGCCGAAGCCGGGCGACGGTCAGGCGGACCGCAATCATCTCATCACGCACGTCGAGCTGCTCTTCTTCGCCTATCGCGATTTCACGGGCGATCCCGATGCCGTGCTCGCCCAATACGGATTCGGGCGCGCGCATCACCGTGTCCTCCATTTTGTGCACAGGAACCCGGGCTTCAGGGTCGCGAACCTGCTGGAGATCCTGAAGATTACCAAGCAAAGTCTGGCACGCGTCCTGAAGCAGCTGATCGGTGAAGGCTTTGTCACCCAGCGGGCGGGCGCCGAGGATCGCCGCGAGCGCCTTCTTTACGTCACGGTAAAAGGGGCACGTCTCGCCGAAAAGCTGACCACGTTGCAGACTAAGCGTGTCGAGACGGCCCTTGCAAAGGCCGGGGCAGGTGCCGATGCGGCCACGCGCCGTTTCCTGCTTGCCATGATTGCGGAGGCGGACCGGCCTCAGGTCGAGGCCTTGGTCAGGATCGCTTCCGCTCCTCCCGCGAACGGCGAAAAGGGGGATAGCGAATGACAATGAGATCGGCGGCCGCGCGCGCCGAGCCGCTGCCCGACGACGCCCCGCACGTTCTTGTCGTCGATGACGACTACAAGATCCGCGATCTGCTCGCGCGCTACCTTTTCGAGCAGGGCTTCCGCGTCACGACCGCAGGCGATGCCGAAAGCGCTCGCTCGTCGATGCGCGGCCTCGTCGTTCGATATCATTCTCCTCGACGTCGATGATGCCGGGCGAGAACGGTCTTCAGTTGGCGCGCGAGCTCAAGGCCGCGAGCGAGATCCCGATCTGCATGCTGACCGCGCGCGCCGAGCCCGAGCAGCGCATCGAAGGGCTCGAGATCGGCGTCGACGACTACGTACCGAAGCCCTTCGAGCCGCGCGAGCTTCTGCTGCGCTTGAAGAACATCCTCCGGCGCGGCCAGCCGCCGCCGCCCGCGCCGTGCGATGAGGTGCGCATGGGCACGTTCGTGTTCCACATTGCGCCGCGGCGAGTTGCGGCGCAACGACGAGACCGTGAAGCTCACCGAGCGCGAGCGCGATCTCCTGCGCCAGTTCGCCCAGAGGCGCGGCACCCCCATTCAGCGCCACGAGCTCTCGAGCGACGAGGTGACGGGAAACGAGCGCGCGATCGACGTGCAGATCAACCGCTTGCGGCGCAAGATCGAGTCCGATCCCTCGAACCCGGTCTACCTGCAGACCGTGCGAGGCAAGGGATATATCCTCTATACCGATTGAGCGCATGGACCTGGCCAAGCGTAGCAGCGATGTCTGATCGACGCGCCAAGGTCCTCGAGACGCTGAAGGCCACGGGGAAGACTGTCTTCGCGAAATTGCGGGCGATCCACCTTGCCAATCTGCAGTTCCTCTCGGACGTGCTGCCGAAGGGCCTCTATGCGCGCGCCCTCATCATCATCATCGCGCCGATCGTCGTCCTCGAGGGCGTCATCGCCTTCGTCTTCATGGAGCGCCATTGGCAGAACGTCACGCGCAAGCTTTCGGAATCGACGGCGCGCGACATTGCCGCGCTGATCGAGATCTACGACGCCACGCCCCAGCGCAAGTGATCACGCCCGCCTCATCCAGACGGCGCGCGATCGCCTGAACCTCTCGATGCAGATCCTGCCGCCCGGCGACTTGCCCGAGGCGCGCCCCAAGCCGTTCTTCGACCTTCTCGACGGCGAGCTGTCGCGCGGCATATCGCGCCACGTCCAGCGCCCCTTCTGGATCGACACCGTCGGCCAGTCGCGCCACGTCGAGATCCGCGTCAAGCACCCGAACGCCATCCTGCGCTTCCTCGCCGTCCGCGCGCAGACCTACGCCTCGAACTCGCACATCTTCCTGTTGTGGATGGTGGGCTCGTCGGTGATCCTGCTGACAGTCGCCATCCTCTTCCTGCGCAACCAGATCCGGCCCATCCTTCGTCTCGCCGAGGCCGCCGATGCGTTCGGCAAGGGACGCGCCATGGCGGACGATTTCCGCCCGCGCGGCGCGCGCGAGGTGCGCCAGGCGTCGCAGGCCTTCCTCGAGATGCGCGACCGCATCAAGCAGCACGTCGAGCAGCGGACCACCATGCTCGCCGGCGTGAGCCACGATCTGAGAACCGTGCTCACCCGCTTCAAGCTCGAGCTTGCCTTCATGGGCGAGGGGCCGGAGGTGCAGTCGCTCAAGGCCGACGTCAACGAGATGCAGCACATGCTCGAGGACTATCTGGCGTTTGCCCGCGGCGACGGCGGCGAGGAGGCGAAGCCGACCAACCTGCGCGAGCTGCTCGAGGAGATCCACGACGAGACGCAGGTCTACGGCACGCCGATCGAGCTCAAGATGCGAAAGCGGCGCGACGACCTGATCGTGCCGCTGAAGCGCCAGGCCTTCAAGCGGGCGATCACGAACCTCGTCTCCAACGCCGTGCGCTACGGCGACCAGATCGTGATCCGCGCTGCGACCGAAGGAGCGTGGGTGCGCATCGAGGTCGACGACAACGGCCCCGGCATTCCGGCTTCCGAGCGCGCCAACGTCTTCAAGCCCTTCTATCGTATCGATCGCGCCCGCAACCAGGACGAAAGCAACACTGGGCCTTGGCCTTGCTATCGCCCGCGATATCGCCAAGAGCCATGGCGGCGAGATCACGCTCGGCGAGAGCTCGATGGGCGGCCTGCGCGCCGTCATCTGCGTTCCGCTCTAGAAGTCAGGCCTTCACGGCATGTTGAGTTACGACGTAACCGCCAATGGCGTTACGTTATTTCATGCGCACTGCGGTAGGCGCCGCTGGTGGAGAAGGATCCGAACGTGAGCATGAGATCCGCAATCTGAGCACGATGGCAGCCGGCGGCATCTTGGCTGCCTCGATCGCTGCCGCGCCGGCATTGGCCACGGAGAGTGCAGATGGCTCGCAGCCCTCCCCGGACGCATGCCGCAAAACGGTCCGTGCCATGGGCGCCAGCATGGGCGAGGCCGAGCAGAAAGCCGCCGAATGGGGGCTCGCCTACCACTTCGTCGTGCGCACGAACGGCATCGACTACGACGTCCTCTGCGACGCCAAGACCGGCCTCGTGAAGGACGTCGCGCGGCGCCTGGCGCCGGATACCGGGCGCCGAATAGCGCCTGTCCAAGTGATCTCCGGCCGTCTGGTCCGAAGCGCCGCGGAGCCTCGCCCGACCTTGCGTCAGCCTGACCATGCCGCGTTCAGGCGCCGCCCTGCCGAACTCCTTTGCCCCATATTGAACGCCGCGGCCTCTACACGATTGCGTGATCGCCGCACGTAGCCAGTTGCAGCAACTGTTACAGTATAGCATAACTAACTCATGCAGGGTGGTACTCTGGCTCCCGAGTCGCTTCGGTCGCTTTGAGCCTCCGGCATTGAGCTTGCAAAGCGGTTATCGCCACCCGCTTTGGTTGTGACGGCGAAGTGGCTCGCCAAGTGACCCGAAGGCTATCCTCCTGCACTGAGGGTCATTGCCACGCCGCCGTCATTGGGCCTGGTCGCCGGAGCCTTCGGGCTCATCCAGGCCAAAAGGGAAACGCGGCCGCGGGTTCGCGCGAAGTTCGATGATCACTTCGCCAGCTCGCGGCTGCGGCCCGCCCCGCCGCCACGGCCTTCTTGAGCAGCTCCTCGAAGCCGCCCGTCTCCCATCAGGATAGAGAGCGCCGCCGCCGTCGTTCCGCCAGGCGACGTCACGTTTTCCCGGAGCACGCTTGGATCGGCGTCGGACCGGTGCAAGAGCTCGCCCGCGCCCGAGACCGTCGCAATGGCGAGGCGCCGCGCAAGGGCCGCGATCGAGGCCCGCCGCGCGCCCCGCCTTCTCCAGGCATTCGGCGAGCAGGAACACATAAGCCGGGCCCGAGCCGGAAACGGCCGTCACGGCGTCCATCAGCCCTTCGTCCTCGACCCACGCCACATCGCCCACCGCCGACATCAGCTCCTCGCAGAGGCGGCGCTGCTCGGGCGTCACGGCGGGATTTGCCACGCAGACCGTGATGCCACGGCCGACCGCTGCCGGCGTGTTCGGCATCGCGCGCACGACCGCCGCGCCGGGAGCGAGATGCTTTTCGAAGCTCGCGATCGTGCGCCCAGCCGCAATGGAAAGCACGAGCGTGCCGGGCCCGGCGACCTTCGCCAACGGCGGGAACGCCGCGTCCATGATCTGCGGCTTGACCGCGACGACGATGACGGACGGCGGAGTTCGTCGGCGGCCGGAGCGTGGGACGATGCGCGATCTGATGCCGCTTGATGCAGCGCTGCGACCGCCTCGGCGGGTGCGGGATCCTGAACCAGCACCTGGCCGGGCTTCATGCCCCGGGCGAGCCAGCCCTCGAGCAGGGCCCCGCCCATTTTGCCGGCTCCGGCGAGGAGCAGCGGGCCGGGCAGTTCGAGCGCCATAAGTTCACCGGCTGACGAGGGTTACGCCTGGCCCTCGGTCTGGAACATCGTCGACACGAGCGCCTCTCGGCTTTCCTTACCCGCCCAGACGACGAACTGGAAGGCCTGATAGTAGCGCTCGCAGGCTTCGAGCGCCGCCTTCAGCATGGCCTCGCATTGGCCGGGCGTCGCCACCGCGCCGTTGAGCAGGATGGCGTGGCGGAACATGACCAGGCCTTCCTGCGTCCAGAGATCGAAATGGCCGAGCCAGAGCTGCTCGTTGATCTGGGCGATCAGCCGGTACATTTCGTTCAGGCGGTTGTCCGGAACGCGGAAGTCGAATGCGCACGCAAGGTGCAGCGCCTCGAGATCGTCGCGCCAGTTGAGCGAGATGTGATAGTCGGTCCAGTTGCCGCCCACGATAAGCGTCAGCTCATCGTCGCCCGTGCGATCGCAGGACCAATCGTGCGAGGCTGCGAGCTGCTCGGCGAGATCGATTGGGTTCGTCACGCGATCGTAGCCCTTTTCGGACGTTGCCATTCTCGCTCCTCGAATCCTACTCAGGGCGCTCGTACTCACGTCCCGCTGTGGCGTCTTCTCATTCTCGATGACGCGCCCTTTGGAATGCACGATCTTTGCGTGACCGCAATGGGGCAGAGCGCGAACCAGATTCAATTGCCGCGACGAAAACAGAGGGGCGCCGGATTCGCAAGCGCGCGGGCCCCTTGTCCACGAGCAAAGTCGAACTCGGAGCATTGCGTGCGCTGCAAACGGGCATTTTGCCGACAAGCGTGTTGAAAACCGCGATGAAATTGTGGACGCGGTGTTCCTGCACTCGACGTCGACGGAGAGGTCGCGGGTGAGCGATTCAACTGCCCGATCTGAGCCGCTGCTGCTGCGCCTCGAGCGCGACGATGCGCGCTTCGAGCGCGGCGACGAGCGTGGCGAGCCGCTCGTTCTCGGCGCGCGCTTTCTCCGCCATCGCCTTGGCGGCCTCGAACTCCTCGCGGCCGACGATATCCATGCTGGTGAGTATGCGCTCGGCCTGAGCGCGCATCACGCTCTCGACCTCCCGGCGCATGCCCTGGGCGGCGCCGGCCGCGTCCGTCATGAGCTTCGCGAGCTCGTCGAGCAGGCGGTTGGTCGTCTGCGTCATGTGTTCTCCTCATTGCTCCTCTTGAGGGAGCGGCGCGCGATCATGAGAGCGTCGCGTCACCCAACTATGGTGTCCGGAGAGTAAGCCTTCAAGGCATTGATGTTCATGTGCCTTGACTCGGCGTGGCTGGCCCGGCCCACTTTCGCGCCCGTCAGCGAGCATCGAGGCGCAGGATCGTCGTACGGCGTCGGATATCCTTCCCATGAGCACTTTCGTCATTCCGTATCCGGACATTGGTCCGGTGGCCTTTGCGCTCGGTCCCATAGCGGTCAAATGGTACGGACTGGCGTATGCCGCGGGCCTCATACTCGGCTGGCTCTACGTCCGCCGGCTTGTCGAGAGAGGCACCTCTGGGCCAATGGCCAGCCTCCGTTTGCCGTCAACAGGGCCGACGACCTCGTCTTCTGGATCATCGTCGCCGTCGTGCTCGGCGGCCGCCTCGGCCACGTTCTCCTCTACGAGCCGAGTTACTTACATCGCGCACCCCGAGGAGATCGTGCAGGTCTGGCACGGCGGCATGAGCTTCCACGGCGCGCTCATCGGCTCCGCCATCGCCATAGTATCGTTCGCGCGCTACTACGACGTCGTGGCCCGGTCGGTGATGGACCTCTGCTGCGCGGGGATTGCGTTCGGAATGGTTCTCGGCCGCCTCGCGAACTTCGCCAACTCCGAGCACTGGGGGCGCCCGACGGATGTGGCCTGGGGCATGGTATTTCCGAACGGCGGACCGTTGCCGCGCCATCCGAGCCAGCTCTATGAAGCCTTCCTCGAAGGCGTTGTCATGATCTGCCTCCTTCGCTTCGTCACCCACTGGCTTCTCGGCTTGAAGCGGCCCGGGCTGGTGACCGGCGTCTGGCTCGTTTGGTACGCCATTGCCCGCGTGATCTGCGAGGCGTTCCGGCAGCCGGAAAGCGTGCACGCCTTGAACCTCGGACCCTTTACGGCAGGACAGATGTATTCGATCCCGATGCTGCTTCTCGGAGCCTATCTCATCGCGACGGCGCGGGGATCGGAACGGGGAAAAGAGGTCGTGACGCCATGACGGCCTCGGCGACACGCAGAGCGGCCCGGTCATGAGCCCTCTCGTCATTCCCTTTCCGGATATCGATCCGGCGGCCGTCGCTTTCGGCCCGATGTCGATCAAGTGGTACGGCATCGCCTACCTCGTCGGCCTGCTCCTCGGCTGGCTCTATATTCGCCGCCTGTTGGCCGAGCGCCGCCTGTGGGCGAAGGAGACGCCGCCCTTCGCGCCGCAAATGGTCGACGATCTGCTCCTCTACATTACGCTCGGCGTCGTCGTGGGCGGACGCCTTGGCTTCACCCTGTTCTACGAGCCCTCGACCTACCTCGCGAACCCCCTCGACATATTCGCCGTCTGGAAAGGCGGCATGAGCTTTCACGGCGCCCTCGTTGGCTGCGGCTTGGCCATCTGGCTCTTCGCATCCCGCAACGGCGTCAACGTGTGGAGCACGATGGATCTCTGTGCGGCGGCCGTTCCCATCGGCCTCCTCTTCGGCAGGATCGCGAACTTCATCAACGCCGAGCTCTGGGGACGGGCGACCGACGTGAGCTGGGCCGTCGTCTTCTGCAACGATCGGATCAGGGCCGCGCACGGCTTCTGCCCGGCGGGCGAGATACCGCGCCACCCGAGCCAGCTCTACGAGGCAGTGCTCGAGGGCCTTGTTCTCTTCGTCGTGCTGCGACTGCTGACCCACAAGTTCGGACGCGCTGAAGCGGCCCGGAACGGTGACGGGCGTATTCCTCGATCGGCTACGCGCTTGCCCGCTCGGTCGCCGAACTCTTCCGCGAGCCGCACTTCAACGTCGGCCCGCTGACCGCAGGCCAGCTCTACTCGCTGCCGATGCTTCTCCTTGGGCTCTACGTCCTGTGGCGCGCGCGGGCTGCCGCAACGGCCACATGAGCTACGATCCAGACGAGCGCCGCGACACGCCGCTCGCGAGGAAGCTCAAGGAGCGGATCGAGCGCGAGGGGCCCATCACCGTCGCCGAATATATGCAGGCGTGCCTGCACGATCCCGAGCACGGCTACTACAGGAAAGCAGCCGGCCATCGGCGCCGGCGGCGATTTCATCACCGCGCCCGAGATCAGCCAGGTCTTCGGCGAGCTGATCGGCCTCTGGTGCGCCGTCGTCTGGCAGCAGATGGGCTCAGCCCGCGAAGCTCAATCTGGTCGAGCTCGGACCGGGCCGCGGCACGCTGATGCGCGATGCCTTGCGCGCGGCCCGGATCGTCCCAGGATTTTGTCAGATCACTGACGGTCCACCTCGTCGAGAGCAATGAAACCCTTCGCAAAGCTCAGCACGCTGCCTTGGCGGACATTGACGTCGCGGTCAAATTTCACGCCGAGCCAATTGCGACACTCACGGCGCAGCGTGCCGACTTCGATGGTCCGGCGATCGTCATTGGCAACGAGTTTCTCGACACGCTGCCGATCGAGCAGCTCGAATTCTGCGATTCGAGTCTGGCGAGCGACGGAGGATCGGCTGTGTCGATGAGTGCCTCGGCTTCCTCGCCGGCGCGCATTCTGCCTCGGCGCTCAAGCTGCTTTCCACAGACACAGAGCCTGAAGAGGGCCATATCCTCGAGGTCTGCGCGCGCCACGGCGTCTATGCAGAGGCGCTTGCAGCGACATCGAAGGACGCGCCGCTGGCGGCCCTCTTCCTCGACTACGGACACATGACGACCGGCTTCGGCGATACGCTCCAAGGCGTTGCCGGACCAGGCTTTCGTTTCTCCTTTCTTTGCGCCGGGAGAAACGGATCTTTCGGCCCACGTCGACTTCGAGCAGTTCGCCGAAGCATGCCGCGGTGCAGGCCTGGCGGTCGACGGTCCCGTCACCCAATCGGAGTTTCTGGGCTCGCTCGGCATCATGGAGCGCGCCTCGCGATTGATGGCGGCAAACCCCGCGAAAGCCGCCGCGATCGAGGCCGGCGTCGCGCGCCTGATGTCTCCGACTCAGGCATGGGCTCGCGCTTCAAGGCCATCGGCATCAGGAGTCCGAGCCTTCCACCGCTGCCGGGGTTTGCTTCCACGTCCAATAGCGAGCTAGCGATTGAATTAGCTCACTTCGGAAGAAGCCACTTGCGCATCTCGCCACTCTCGGATCCCCATGCTCACACCTTTGGAAGCTGACAGCCTCACGATCCTCTCCGGCATCCGCCACGGCTTCTTCACGCGCCAGGGCGGCACGTCGCGCGGGCTCTATGCGCAGCCTCAACTGCGGCCAGGGCTCCAAGGACGACAGCGTGGCCGTCGTCGAGAACCGTGCCCTCGTCGCCCGCCATCTCGGCAGTCCCGGCGACGACGTGCAGACGCTGCATCAGGTGCACAGCGCGACCGCCCTCGTCGTCGATACGCTCGTGCCCGCGCGAGACGCTGCCCAAGGCGGACGCGTCTCGTCACGAAGACGCGTGGTCTTGCCGTCGGCGTTCTCACGGCGGACTGCACGCCCGTCCTTTTCGCCGACCCGGAAGCAAGGGTGGTTGGCGCGGCGCATGCAGGCTGGCGCGGGGCGCTGGGCGGGCGTGCTCGAGGCCACCGTTGCCGCCATGGAGAGCATCGGCGCCGACAGGAAGCGCATCCACGCGGCGCTGGGCCCCTCGATCGGTCCCAAGTCCTACGAGGTCGGACCCGAGTTCGAGGCCGAGTTCTTAGCCTCCGATCCGGCAAATAGCCGCTTCTTCCGCCGCGTCAGCGGCCGCGACCGCCCGTACTTCGATCTGCCTGGCTTTGTTAACCACGGCCTCTCGCGGCTCGGCATCAGGTCTGTCGAGAGCAGGGCCCACTGCACCTATGAGAACGAATCGCTATTCTTCAGCTTTCGTCGTTCACAACATCGCAAAGAGCCTGATTACGGCCGTCAAATCTCCGCCATTGTTGTGACCTAACTGCAAAATCCACAACCATCTGCCACGGAGGACGCAGCGGAACTAGGTACAACCTCATCACTGTTTCGAATCCATCTGGACGCGCGACGGACGACTGGTTAGAGGACTCAAATAGTGTACCGGTTGCGTGAGGGGAGATTTAGGGCCGCAGGGTAAGTACGCCGGCCGCCGGAGAACAGCGGATCATTCATAGGGGGACGTCATCGTGACGACCATTGATGCTGCTGCGGCGTGGCGAGTGAGGAAGTCCGTCACATCGGCAGTGTTCGCAGCTTTCGTGGGGCTCGGTCTTGGCGGTTGCGAGACTGCTGGCAGTATCTTCCCGACGCTATCTAGCGATTCCTCCGCGCCGGTCGCCGAGCGCGGCGCAGACCGCCCCCGCTCAGATTCCGAAAATCGCCATCGCACCCATCATCGGTGCTCCTGACACCGTCGCCAAGCAGCTCCAGACACAGCTCACGACCGCGATCGAGACTCAGAAGGTGACCGTCGCCAGGCCGCCGAACGACAAGGGCGAGCTGACGTTGCGCGGCTATATCGTCTCGGCCAAGGAGAAGACCAAGACCAAGGTGTCCTACATCTGGGACGTGACCGATCAGACGGGCAAGCGCGTTCACCGCATCACCGGCGAGGAGATCGTGGCCGGAGCGCAAGGCAAGGATCCTTGGGCTTCCGTCAGCCCGCAGATCGTCGACACGATCGCCAACAAGACGACGGCCTCGCTCACCACCTGGTTGCCGACGCAGAGCCAGCCCGCGACCGCGGCGACGACGCCGCCTGTGGCCAGGCGAACGCGGCCATGTCTGGCGGCTACGCAGACGCCGGCACCGCAATCGACGGCCGCGGTTACGGCTCCGCCGCCCCGGCATCGGCGCCCCCGCCTGCTGCAGCGGCGCCCGGTCCGACAACGGGTAGCATCAATCGCGACAATGCGGTCGCCTCGGTGGGCTCCGCAGGCGGCATGAACGCAATGGTGCCGAGCGTCACCGGCGCTCCCGGAGACGGCAGCGTCGCGCTCACCAGCGCTATCCAGCGCGAGCTCTCGCGCAGCGGTGTCAACTTGGCCGACAAGGCCTCGGCGCAGACGTACCGTGTCGAAGGCAAGGTCGTGGTCGGCGAGGGCAAGGACGGCAAGCAGTCGATCCAGATCGACTGGAACGTCAAGGATCCGCAAGGCAAGAAGCTCGGCACGGTCTCGCAGAAGAACGAGATTCCGCAGGGCTCGCTCGACGGCGCGTGGGGCAAGACGGCTGACGCTGCTGCTGCGGCGGCGGCGCAGGGTATCTTGAAGCTCCTGCCCGCCACCAAGACCAACTGATGACCGTGCGCGGGCCGGCCTTCCGCCTCGCGCACAGTCTTAATCCACAACGCGAAGACTCTGGTAATCAAGAGGGGCCCGGGCGGTTTACACGTCCGGGCCCTCTTGCTAGAAGCCGCGTTATCGAACTGTCGCATGAGGCGTTCCATGCCCTACGATGCTCGTGAGGATGCCGGCAGGGGCGGCCCGCGCATGAAGATCGTTGCCGGAAACAGCAACCGGCCGCTGGCCGAGGGCATATCCCAGTATCTCAAGGTGCCGCTCGCCAAAGGGCAGGTGAAGCGCTTTGCGGATATGGAGATCTTCGTCGAGATCCAGGAGAACGTCCGCGGCCAGGACGTGTTCGTCGTTCAGTCGACGTCGTTTCCCGCCAACGACAACCTGATGGAGCTTCTGATCCTGATCGACGCGCTGAAACGCGCGTCGGCCCGGCGCATCACGGCGGTCATTCCCTACTACGGCTACGCGCGCCAGGACAGGAAGCCCGGTCCCCGCACGCCGATCTCGGCCAAGCTGGTCGCCAACTTGATCGAGCGCGCCGGCGTCGACCGCGTGCTGACCCTCGACCTGCACGCCGGCCAGATCCAGGGCTTCTTCGACATCCCGACCGACAATCTCTTCGCCGCGCCCGTCATGGTGCGCGACATCGAGGAGCGTCTCGGCCGGAGCTGATCTCGTCGTCGTCTCGCCCGACGTCGGCGGCGTCGTGCGCGCCCGCGGCCTTGCCAAGCGCATCGATGCACCGATTGCCATCTGCGACAAGCGCCGCGAGCGCCCCGGCGAATCCGAGGTCATGAACGTCATCGGCGACGTCCGCGGCAAGCGCTGCATCCTGATCGACGACATCGTCGATAGTGGCGGCACCATCGTCAACGCGGCCGAGGCTCTGATCGCCAAGGGTGCCATCGAGGTCGTGGCCTACATCACCCACGGCGTGCTCTCGGGCGGCGCCGTATCGCGCATCCAGAACTCGCGGCTGAAATCGCTCATCATCACGGATTCGATTTTGCCGACCGAAGCCGTCCTCGCCGCCAAGAACATCCACATCCTCCCCATCGCCTCGCTCATCGGCGAGGCAATTCTGCGCACCTCGCGCGAGGAAAGCGTCTCGAGCCTCTTCTACTGAGCTGAGACGGCGCGCCACTCTCTCCGTCGTCCTCGGGGCAAGGCGGCCCCGGCGTCATGGCGAAGCCGTGCTGCGCATGGACGGCCCGTTTCCTCACCCTTCGTGCTTCGACAGGCTCATGCTTCGACAAGCTCAGACCTGCCACGGACTTGATCCGGGGATGAAGGGCTCGGAAACATGGATACCGATCGCTCTTCAGCCCCATGGTGAGCTTCACCCCGAGCTTGCCGAGGGGCGAACCATGAGGCGTAGGCCATTGCAGAGCAATCCCCCGCTTGCCGGATTGACGAGCCGGCTTATCAGGCTTGGAATGTCTCATGCCACGCATTGGCGCGTGCGCAGCAATATGGAGACCTCTCCATGTCAGACGGATCTAGGAATGCCCTTGATCGCCGCGATTTCGTGATCTCATCGCTTGTGACGGTCGGCGCTTCGGCCGCCGCTGCCTCCGCCGGGCCCGCGAATGCCCAGACGGCCGCGGCGACTGCGGCAACTTCACGAGGAACCGTCTACACCGGCGATGTGATCCACGGAAAGAAGGTCGTCAGCGCGCTGGACGTCAACGACCTCGAGCCCGGGCAAAAGCATCTCCTCTATTTTCAGGGCGTGCAGATGCCCACCGGACAGCACTGGTACGTGTCTGTCATCGTCGCCAAGGGGCGTCGGCCGGGCAAGCGCGCCGTCCTGGTCAGCGGTGTGCATGGCGACGAGATGAGTCCTGTGCACACGGTCCAGACCGTGATGAACCAACTCGATCCGACGGAGATGTCGGGCACGGTGATGGCGGTCACGGACGTGGCCCGCCCGGCCTGGAAGGCATGCAGCGCAGATGGCCCAATTCGGGCCGCGGCATCGATCTGATCGACATGAACCGGGAATGGCCCGGGAACGAGAACGGTGCCACCGCGACCAGCCGACACGCCGGGACTCCTCTTTAACCGGCTCCTCCGGCCGAACGCCGACATCGCGATCGACTTCCATACCGGGACAACCGGATTCGATGTCACCGCATTCAATATTGCCAGCATGGATGTGCCCGAGATCAAGGCGATGGTGGAGCTTTACCCCGTCGGTCAGATCTTCGACAATCCTGTATATCCCGGTGTCCTGCATAACGCGTTTGTCGACGTGGGCATCCCGTCCTTTACGCCGGAGGTCGGCGCGGCGCGCGTCCTGGACCTCGAGATGATCTCCCTGTTCGTGGAAGGCACAATGAATGTCCTCAAGCATCATGGCATCGTTCGCCGGGCCGATGGGGCGTACGAGCAAGGACGTGCGTGTCTTTACCGGCAACAGTGCGTTCCCGATCCTGGCAACCCAGGCCGGGTTCGTCGAGCATCTGGTCAAGCTCAACGACAAGGTCGAACCCGGACAGAAGGTGGCCATCCAGCGCGATAGCTTCGGCGACGTGGTTGCGGAGTACGCGAGCAGCGTGGCTGGAGAGGTGGCGGGCCTGCGCAGCGATGTAACGTCCGAGCCGGGCAACCCCTTGACGTTCATCCTTTTCAACAAGGCGACGCCGGAGGGTGCACCGGAATATCCCGAGTGATCAAACCGCGAGAGCGAGCCAATGATGCCGGGCTTGGTCGCGAGCGTGTCGGCAATCGTTGCGCCGCCCGTGGCCTCGATCTCGCGGGCGGTGGCAACCGTCACCGGAACGAAGGCGTTGTCTGCCACGATGAACGTGCCGGGCGGCGCGGTAAGCTGCAGCGGCTCCGCGGCGCTGGTGCTTTGCTCGGCTGCGCCCTGGGCCGGCGCTTTTCTTCGCCGGTTTCGGTTTCACGACGGGACTGGGCGTGGTCACCTCGATGGTGGGCAGCTGGGGCGCCTGCTGCCCTGGGGCGCGAACCAAACGCAATAAGCCCTCGGCTACGCCGGCCGCGCTAACCCGACCTATGGGACGGTGTCTTCACGCAGCTAACCCAAACTGCGGGATGAAGCCCCGTGCAGCGAGACCCTAGCGGCGCTTCCGGGCTCGTCTGAGCGGCGTTGGCATAGAGGCGGACACAAGCAGTTCAGCGATCTCGTGCGCCGGCTTGGGCTTGCTGAAAAGGTATCCCTGGACCTCGGTGCAGCCTTCCCTGCGGATGGCCTCGAGCTGTCCTTCCGTCTCGACTCCCTCTGCGGTCGTCGACATCCCGAGGCTCCGCCCCATCTGAATGATGGCGCGCACGATCGGCAGCGCATGCTCGGCATCGTTCGAAAGCGCGCTGACGAACGAGCGATCGATCTTGAGCTTGTCGAACGGAAAGCTCCTGAGATAGCTCAACGACGAGTAGCCGGTGCCGAAGTCGTCGAGCGCGATCCTGACACCGAAGTTTTGCAGCTGCCGCAGCACCTCCAGCGTCTGCTCGCTCTCTTCGAGAAGCGCCGTCTCCGTGATCTCGAGCTCGACTCGGCTCGGCGCGATGTCGGCGGCGACGATAGCGCCCACCACGGTCTGTACGATGGTGCGGGCTCTTGAACTGCTTCGTCGAGAGATTGATCGCGATTTTGATATGCGCCGGCCATTGCGCGGCTCGAGCACAGGCCTCCCGCAGCACCCATTCGCCGATCGGCAGGATGAGACCCGTCTCCTCGGCGAGCGGGATGAACTCGGTGGGCGAAATCATCCCGCGCTCGGGATGCTTCCAGCGCAGCAGCGCTTCAAGGCCCGAGATCTCGTTGCGTTCGAGATTTTGGATGGGCTGATAGTAGAGTTCGAACTCGCCGTTGTTTAAGCGCCGTTCTGAGGCCCGTCTCGAGCACGCGCCGCGCACTCATCCGCTCGTTCATTTCCTTCTCGAAGAAGCAGTAAGTGCCGCGCCCCTCACTCTTGGCGCGCCTGAGTGCCATATCGGCATTCCTCAGGAGCTCGTCGGGATCGTTCTTGCCGTGTGCCGAGAGCGCGATGCCAAGGCTGGCACCGACCATGACATCTTGTCCTTCGACCGCAAACGGCACCGACAGCGCGTCTAAGATGCGCGTCGCGAGCGCCGTCGTCTCAATTGGCTGGCTGCCGTCCTGTTGCAGAATGGTGAACTCGTCGCCGCCGACGCGAGCCAGCGTATCTTCCTGGCGCACGCAATCGCGGAGACGCTGCGCCGCCGCTTTCAAGAGAGCGTCACCAACAGCATGTCCGAATGCGTCGTTGACCTCCTTGAAGCGGTCGAGGCCGAGGCGCAGCACCACAAGCGTTTCACCTTTTGCCACATGGATCAGCGCCTGGTCGAGGCGCTCGCGCAAGAGCACGCGATTGGGGAGGTCTGTCAGCGCATCGTGATGCGCCATGTATGTGATCTGGGCTTCGTTGCGCCGCCGCTCCGTCAGGTCACGGATCGCATAGACCTCGTTGCCACTCACGTCCGAGCGGAAGGGCCGTGACACGACCTCAACCGGAATGGCATTACCATCGGCCGCCACAAGAAGGGCTTCCGTCGCCCGGGATCCGCCACCGAGCGGCCCAACCGCAGCCTCTTCCAAGAGATCGCCGGACACCTGCTTGCCGACGAGCTCTTCGATAGGCCGGCCGCACATCTCCGATACGCGCCGGTTGACGTTGACGATGACGCCGTCGTTGGCGATGACGATGCCTTCGTTCGCCGCGTCGACCAGCTCGCGGATGCGCTCGACGCTGTCGAGGCTCGTCTGGCGATCGAGGAGCGCCGCGGCGAGCCCGGCGACGATGACGAGCGCTGTGAGACCGGCGATGGCGAGCGCCATCATCGGCGCGTTGGCCGAAAAGCCCCACGGAGCGATGACTGTTGGATCGGGGACGATGAGCGCAGCGCCCATCGCTGTGAAGTGCATGGCGCAGATAGCGAGCGTGAACAGCCCCGCGCCCGCAGCGACGGCGTGCAGACCGGTAAGCCGATGAAACGACGTCGTCGCCCCCGACGCCAGCGCCGCGCCCATGATGATGGCCGCCACGACGAGGACCACGTCCCATTCGATGCGGCCGGCAAGGACGAGCGCCTGCATGCCCGTGAAGTGCATGAGGCTGATGCCGAGACCGATGATCGCGCCGCCGATGGCGACCTCAATCTTCGATCCGCCCGAGCATACGAAATAGCCGAGCGTCGTCGCGCCGATGGCGATGAACAGCGAGCCGGCCGTGAGCCCCGGTTCATAGGCCACGGGGACAACAGGCTGATAAGCCAGCATCGCCACGAAGTGGGTGGCCCAGATGCCGCTCGCCGTGCATACGCCGGTCATGAACAGCCAGCCGAGCCGCATGCGTCCCTGCGCATGTTCCACGCGCGAGTACATGCCGAACGCAGCCACGGACGTCGCCGCGCAAACGATGGCGGCGAGAAATACCAGTCGGTAATCGTGCTGTTCCGTGAGGCAGCCGAAAATACGAAACATGCCCACTCCTACTTTTGCTATCAGGTATTGGCCACGGCTCGTCAAAAACCCGTAAAACTTTTGCAGAACGCTGTTCGCTACAGCCTACTGACGAATGCAACCTTATGCCCATGGTGACTATCGATTGAAGAGTGTGCGTAGGCTGATCGTCTGTTTGGGGCCGCATTCCGGCTAATACACCTGGAGGTTGCCGAAAAATCGATCGAAACGCTGGAACTTAAGGCGGCGGTAGGACTTTTCATCTGAGCCGCCCGTTGTATGCGGGGGCCCAATCGTGGGAGAGCGAACATGGACAATAAGACTGAAGCCACCGTGCGCTCTGAAGCCAAGACGCGTCGCACGCCACCACCACCCATCGAGCTGCCCGACGAGCTCGAGGATCTGCTGGATGAGGTGAAGCCGACCAATTTAGCGGAGCGCATGGAAAATTGGGGCTCGGACTGAAGCGTCCTGAGAGACGCGTCTGACAATTCGGCCGGAGAGCTCGCGCTCTCCGGCCGAATGCTTTTCTAGCGTCAATGAAAGGCGGCTCACTCCGCCGCCACGGCCGCGCCGCTGCCCTGAAGCCAGCGATCGAGATCGGCGAGCGCGCGCCGCGACATGGCGCGCTTCTTTGCGAGCCCCCGCTCTTTGGCCTTGAGGCGCTTGCCGTCTGCGTCTTTGTCTGGCGCCTCGAGCGGCGGCAGAAGCCCGTAGTTGATGTTCATCGGCTGGAACGACCGCTCGTCCTCGCTGAGATGCCCGCCCGTGATGTGCGCGAGCAGCGCGCCGAGCGCGGTCGTTTCGGGGGCGGCATGAGGGAGGCACCGCGCCGCTCGGCAGCCGCGAAGCGCCCCGCGAGCAGCCCGATCGCCGCGCTCTCGACATAGCCTTCGACGCCTGTGATCTGGCCCGCAAAGCGCAGTCGTGGCTCGGCTCGAAGACGCAGGCTCGCGTCGAGCAGCTTCGGCGAATTGAGGAACGTGTTGCGATGCAGCCCGCCGAGCCGCGCGAACTCCGCGTTCTCGAGGCCCGGGATCATGCGGAAGATGCGCACCTGCTCGGCATGCTTGAGCTTGGTCTGGAAGCCGACCATGTTCCACAGCGTGCCGAGCGCGTTGTCCTGACGCAGCTGCACCACCGCATAAGGCCAGCGCCCCGTGCGCGGATCGTCGAGACCGACCGGCTTCATCGGCCCGAAGCGCGGCGTATCGTGCCCGCGCTCGGCCATCACCTCGATCGGCAGGCAGCCGTCGAAGTAGGGTGTCGAGGCCTCCCACTCCTTGAAGCTCGTCTTGTCGCCCTGGAGCAGCGCGTCGATGAAGGCTTCGTACTCTTCGCGGCTCATCGGGCAGTTGAGATAGTCCGCGCCCGTGCCCGCAGGCCCCGTCTTGCCGTAGCGCGACTGGCGCCACACGATGCTCTGATCGATGCTCTCGTAGTGCACCACGGGCGCGATGGCGTCGAAGAAGGCGAGTTCCGTTTCGCCCGTGAGCGATTGGACCGCGCGGCTGAGATCCGGCGAGGTGAGCGGCCCCGTGGCCACGATGACGCTGTCCCAGTCCACGGGCGGCAGACCCGCGATCTCGCCGCGCTCGATTCTGACCAGTGAATGCGAAGCAAGGCGCCCCGTCACCTCGGCCGAGAACGCGTCGCGGTCGACGGCGAGCGCGCCGCCCGCCGGCAGCTTGTGCTTGTCGCCCGCCGCGAGAATGAGCGAGCCGGCGCGCCGCATCTCCTCGTGCAAGAGGCCGACGGCGTTGTTCTCCCAGTCGTCGGAGCGGAACGAGTTCGAGCACACGAGCTCGGCGAGCCCTTCCGTCTTGTGTGCGTCTGTCATGCGGGTGGGCCGCATCTCGTGCAGCACGACGGGCACGCCTTGGGCCGCGATCTGCCAGGCCGCCTCGCTCCCGGCGAGCCCGCCGCCGATGACGTGAATTGCGCTAGGTGTCATAGGAGCAGACTAGCACAATGAGGCTCCGTCGTGCCCGCCGCTTGACGTGTACAGTTATTCCGCGTCGTGGGAACGAGCGATATACCGTTTGCGCTCCGCACCAGGCTCGAGGTGGACCACATCCGGACGTAAAGTCCCTAAATCGTCGCAGGCGAAGCTCGACGCCGTTGTCCTTCTATTCCGGCGACAGTGATGCACTCCGATCGAATGCCCGGATGATAGTACTTAGGTTGCGGACAAGTTCCTTGGCGTGCTCCTCTGAGAGGGCGCCGAGCAGCCTCTCATCGACGCGCTTAGCTATCGGCTTGGCAGACTTCAAAGCTTGTTGCCCCTGTTCAGTGAGCATGACCGAGTAGGCCCGGGCATCGTTCTTACTGCGTCGGCGCTCCAGCATGCCCCTTTTTAGAAGCCGTCGGACGAGGTCGGCCATTGTCGATCGGTCGATCCCCGTTCCTTCGACCAATTCAGTCTGGCTCGAGCCCTGGTTCGACGAGACCGCAAAAAGAACCGCGAATTGGCGCGGCGTGAGCTCAAGGGCCTCCATCTCGACCTGGAACAAATTCTCTGCACACTGGCCGGCCCGATGCAACAGGTACAGAGGCGATAGGCGCTCTGGTAGATCTTCTTCCTTGGGTGTCACGGATTTTCCTGCGATGTAATTCGATTGTGTCGGTCGCAATAGCGGTGCGTGCCAATATCGAAGGCAACGATGCAGCGCAATTGCATGCGGTGTCGCAGACATTGTGCGAGACGTTCAGTAAATCGCTGCGCTGCGCCAAGCACACTGCATGGCGCATTCCAGGGCCAGAACGATAGATCTGAATGGAATGGTGGGTCGTCGCAGCGAGAACGCCATCCGATTTAGTAAGCTCTAAACGAGAGACGCGAGGCTGCCCGAAAGTTCAATGCCACGGCGCACTTAGTTCGAGTGAAATCGATATTGATGTGAGCTGTGCGGGGACGCTTCTGATGCGGCATCCAAGTCATCAGCAGTTGATTCATCGCAAGGCCTGCAGAGGTCCCGTACAGCAGGGGTACTTGCAGAAAGCGGCGTAAGAAAACTCTCAAGACGCTGAGAAGTCGCTCTAGCTCGCATGTGTCAGACAGGAGACGCTCATGAGCACCGACGATGCAAATGACTTCGTGTCCGCGTTGATGAGGGAAGGGACTATCGACGCAGAGCATGCGAGAGCGCTAAGGCGAGAGGTGGGATTCTCCGATGCCGACCGCGCCCGGATTCACGCCCTGACGGTGATCTTGAAGCACCGTCACCCCGACGTATCCACCGTCCAGATCGAGATTGAAGCGACGGCGCTGCATCTCGCCCACCTCGCGGGAACGGCAATTGGCAACGACCACGATGCGCCCCTCGAAGCGTATGCGACGCTGGTTGCGCACGTCGTAAGAAACGCGACGATCATTGCCGAGGAAGAGGGCGGCAGAGAGATGCGAGATGCATTCCTCTCCACGTGCACGCGCTTGGTCGACAAACTGCGCAACGAATGCAACGCGCTCGCAGACGCCAACATGAATTGATGCTCATGAGGGCAGCCTGCCCCATGTCACGCTCCGCGGCGGTCGGCCGAACGAGATGCACGCAACAAATCCGCAACGCGCGGCGCCCGTTCAGCGAAAATTTACCATCTTCGTCGCAGTTTCGATTGTCGACAGGGGCAGAGTTCCCTGTCCCACGGACCATCGGAGACAAGCACATGAGTTACTGGTGGACGCGCGGCATGACGCTGCTCAATCGCAAGACCGCCACGTCAAAGTCCCGCAAGACCGAAAAGTCGACCTTCGAGCGTGAAACGGCGGAGAAACCCCAGCGCATGAAGGACGGATTCCTTTGGGCCGACGGCATGATCGCGCCGCGCCCGTGCACGATCCGCGACATGTCCGCGCTCGAGGCCGAGATCGCGCTCTGGAATGACGACATCAAGCCTGCGTTCCTGAGGGGCCCGCTGAAGCTCTATTCCTGCGCCGACGGGCGGGAGGTCGAATGCAGAGTAGCCGGGCGGCAGGGCGAAAAGCTGGGGCTGCGCTTCACGAGCGGCTTCCACGCGCCGAGCCGGAGATACTGATTGGGGCGCGCTGCTGCGCGGCCTCCGCTCGCTCAGTGATACCCCTCGCCCGGGCGCATCTTGCCGCGGAAGGTCCAGTAGACGAACACCGTGTAGGCGAGGATCACGGGCAGCAGCACAAGTGTGCCGACGAGCATGAAGAGCTGCGACGAGGGATGCGCCGCCGCCTGCCAGATCGTGACCGACGTCGGCACGAGATAGGGCAGGTTCGAGATCGCGAGCCCGACGAAGCCGAGGAGGAAGAGCGCGATCGCCGACACGAACGGCGTCGTGTCATGGCGCGTCTCGAGCCCGCGCCAGCACATGAAGGCGGCGAGCGCCGCGAGGAGCGGGATCGGTGAAAGATAGAAGAGATTGGGCAGCGTGAACCAGCGCTCCCAGATGCGCGGGAAGGCGAGCGGCGTCCACAGGCTCACGATCGCCAGCGCGGCCAGGACGACGAGCAAGCAGCAGCTTCGCGTGGCCCCGCGCCCGCTCCGCGACCGGCCCCTCGGTCTTCATGACGAGCCACGTCGCGCCGAGCAGCGCGTAGCCCGCAACCGTCGCCAGTCCGCAGAACAGCGCGAATGGCGTGAGCCAGTCGAACGTGCCGCCTGCGAACGCGCCGTTCTCGACCGTGATGCCCTGCAAGAGCCCGCCGAGAATGATGCCCTGCGTGAAGGCGGCCGTGATCGAGCCGCCGGCGAACGCCAGGTCCCAGAGCTGGTGATGCGGCTTCGCCACCCAGCGGAACTCGAACGCGACGCCGCGGAAGACGAGGGCGAGCAGCATGATGATCACGGGCAGGTAGAGCCCGGACATGATGATGCCGTAGGCCATCGGGAAGGCGACGAACAAGCCGCCGCCGCCGAGGACGAGCCACGTCTCGTTGCCGTCCCAGAACGGCGCCACCGAGTTCATCATCACGTCGCGGTGCGCTTCCTCGGGGTTCGACGGGAACAGGATGCCGATGCCGAGATCGAAGCCGTCGAGCAGGACGTAGAGCGTGACGGCAGTGCCGAGGAGCGCCGACCCACACGACCGGAAGCCAGTATGCGATGTCGGTCATGTCACTTCGCCCCTTCGATGGCTTCGTGCGCGGCCTCGGTGGCGGCCGAGAGCGGACGCGACGGCACGCCTTCCTCGGGTTTCGCCGCCGCTCCCGCCGGGCCTTTCTCGATCAGCCGGTTGATGTAGTAGATGCCCATCGAGAACACGGCCGTATAGACGGCGACGAACAGGATCAGCGTGAACAGCACGGCGCCGAACGACACCGGCGAGGCCGCGTCCGCCGTGCGCAGGATGCCGGCCGCGATCCACGGCTGGCGCCCGGTCTCGGTGACGTACCACCCGGCGAGGATGGCGATGAACCCGAGCGGCCACGCATACTGCACGGCTGCGAGATACCAGCGCGTGTCGAACAGGCGCCCCGTGACCCACAGGAACGCGCCGACGAAGCCGATCCCGATCATGACGACGCCGAGCCCGACCATGAGCCGGAAGGCGAAGAACGGCGGCGCGACCGGCGGCCGGTCCTCGGGCTTGAAGTCCTTGAGCCCTTTGAACAGCCCCTCCGTGTCGTGGGTGATGAGGAAGCTCGCGATCTTCGGGATCGAGATCTCGAAGTCGTTGCGCTCCTCGCGCTCGTTCGGGAGAGCGAACAGCACGAGCGGCGCCGGCTTGCTTCCGTCCCAGTGCGCCTCGATCGCCGCCACCTTCGCCGGCTGATGCTCGGCCGTATTGAGCCCGTGCATATCGCCGATCACGGCCTGCAGCGGCGCGAGGCAGGCCACCATGCCGAGCCCCATGCGCATCATCGTCTTGGCTTCCTGCGGGAAGCGCCCGGCGATGAGATAGCGCGCGCCGACCGCGAGCACGACCAGCGACGTCGTGAGGTAGGCGGCCGTGAACATGTGCGCGAAGCGATAGGGGAAGCTCGGATTGAAGATGATCGCGATCCAGTCGACCGGATAGGCGATGCCGTCCCTGATCTCGTGCCCCGCCGGCGTCTGCATCCAGCTGTTGGCCGCGAGAATCCAGAACGCCGAGAGCGACGTGCCGATGGCGACCAGCACCGCCGAGAGCACGTGCAGGTTGGGCGACACGCGGTTCCAGCCGAACAGCATGATGCCGAGGAACGACGCCTCGAGGAAGAACGCGGTCAGCACCTCGTAGCCGAGCAACGGCCCGAGCACGTTGCCGACGACGACCGAGAATTTCGCCCAGTTGGTGCCGAACTGATACGAGAGCACGATCCCCGAGACGACGCCCATGGCGAAGCTGACGGCGAAGATCTTGGTCCAGAAGCGCGCCAGCCGGTGGAAGTGCTCCTCGCCCGTGATCCGCCAGCGCACGAGCAGCGTCGCGATGAAGGCCGCGAGCCCGATCGTGAAGCTCGGGAAGATGATGTGGAACGAGATCGTGAAGGCGAACTGGATGCGCGCGAGCAGTACGGCGTCGATGTCCATGGCCAGGAATCACTCGCGTTGAATTGAATCGCCGCATTGTGACCCGCTGACGCCGCTGCCGTCGAGCGCGTTACTGCCACATGAGGCGCCGCGTCGTCGAAATTGGCCCGTGGATTGGTCCGTGCTAGATTTGCGCCGTGGTCTTGGACACGAATTGGACCTGCGCCACCCCTGCTGTGCTGGGCTTTCGCACTGGCTCGTTCTTTGTCTGAGAGGAGGCAAGGATGGATCCGAAGGTCTCTATCATCATTGCGGTAGCCGTGGCGCTGGGAGTGGCGGCCTACGTCATGCTCGGTCCCACCAATGAGCCGCCGCCTGCAACGCCAAGCGCCGCCCCAACGGCCCGGCGCCGGCAACGCCAGAAGCTCCCAAGTAGGGAGCTCTTAGCGCCAATTATCAATGTGGGCACCGGCACGGAGCGCTGGTGCCCACGTTTGCGTTGGCCTAACCTCGCCCGCGACGCCACGCTGCCGGCAAAATGCCGTGCAAGGAATAAACGGCGTTCAATCTAGGGGCAGTCTCAGTTCATGTGGAACTACAGGAAGCGTCTCGAGCGGGACCTCGCGCGCTGGCGCGACGCGGGCTGGGTGACGCCCGCAGGCGAGGCGGCGATCCGCGCCGAGCTCGCAAAGAGCGGACGCTCGTCTCGGCCTCGCCAACTCGCTGGCCATTCTCGCCGCTGTCCTGATCGGCTTCGCGGTGATGAGCTTCGTCGGCGCCAACTGGCAGGAGATGCCGCGCATCCTCCGCCTTGGCCTCCTGTTCGGCGCGCTCTGGGCGAGCTACGCGCTCGCCAGCTACCTGGCGCGGCGCGGCATGTCCGGCTTCTCGCACGCCGCCATCCTGCTCGGCGTTTCGATCTTCGGCGCCAGCATCATGCTGATCTCGCAGATGTATCACATGGGCGGCAATCCGCCGGACGCGATACTCCTGTGGGCGGCGGGATCGCTTCTTGCGGGCGTGGCACTTCTGTCCAATCCGGCGCTCGCCTTCGCCATGGTGCTGGTCGGCTTCTGGGGCGGATGGGAAGCGACGGATAGAGGCGAAGTGTTCTGGCCGTTCCTCGGTCCGTGGGCGATCGTCTCCGCAGCCTTCTACTGGCGCCGCTGGCGCCCCGGGCTGCATCTCTCCGGACTGGCACTCACCGGCTTCGTCGTCCTGCTCGGCTACCATCTCGCCGACGGTCATGCGCACGGCCTCGTGGTGGCGATCGGTCTCGCGGTGGCCGGAATTGCCGTCGCGGGCGAGCGGGTGCGGCCCGATCTGCATGGGCTCTGGCCGGGCGTGCTCAACTACGGCCTCGTCATCTGCTTTGCCGGCCTCTTCGCGCTGCAGTTCATCGAGGATCCGAAGCTCGACATCTTCACGCTTCTGGCCGTCCTCGCTTTGGCACTCACCGTGGCGGCGATCTTCTGGGGCCTGCAGAACCGGCAACCGCGGCGCTCTCTGGCTTGGCTACATCGGCTTCTCGTTCGAGATCCTGGCCATCTACTCGAAGACCATCGGCACGCTCTTGAACACGTCGCTCTTCTTCCTCGTCGCCGGGCTGATCGTCGCCGGGCTTGCGGCCATGGCGTATCGCCTGCACGCCCAGGGCGAGGCGAAGGAGGTGCAGTCATGACGAGCCGCCCGTGATGAGCCACCTGGGCCCCGCTTCCTGGTACGCCGTCGGCGCCGTCGCCGCGATCCAGACCGCTCGTTCTCTCCTGGATGGTCTACGACCGCGTCTCGCTACTGCGCTCCGGCCGCGAGATGATCGCCGAGGTCCTGCCCGTCGATCCGCGCGACCTCTTCCGCGGCGACTACGTGATCTTCGGCTACTCGTTCAACTCCCAGCAGTTGATCTTCCCTGCCGGCATCCGCCGCGGCGATCACGTCTACGTAACGCTGAAGCCGAAGGAGCCCGGCCAGTGGGAGGTCGTGAAGGCGGACGTCGCCTATCCCGCGACCGTCGAGGCCGGCAATTTCGTCCTGCGCGCGCTCGTCGAGAACGTCTACCCGCTGACCGACTCCAAGCACGGCGAGAGCTCGGGCAACGTGCGCTACGGCATCGAGAGCTACTTCGTGCCCGAGGGCACGGGCAAAGAGCTCGAGAACGCTGCGTGACGGACAAGAAGCTCGCCGCCGTCATCGCGGTCGGCGCGCGACGGCAAGGCCGCCATCAAGGCGCTGATCATCGACGGCAAGCGCATCGTCGAGGAGCCGCTCCTCTGACGTTCATTTCGCAAATGTCTACCCGCCAGCCTCATGGTGAGCCTGTCGAACCATGAGGCGGCCTACGGCCGCACCGCTGGCCGGATCGGGAACGCTCTGCTAAGAGGCGGCCCAGTGTTTATAGCCGCATGCCGGAGCCCCAGATGCCCATCACCCGTCACGAATTGTCCGAGATCTACTCGAAGGTCGTCGAGGCCAACGGCCTCGTCTTCACGTCGGGCATCATTCCGACAGACCTCTCCCGCGACGCCAAGGGCCAGACCGAGGAGGTCCTAAAGCGAGATCGACCGTCTGCTCGCGCTGTGTGGGACGGACAAGTCGAAGATCGTGATGGCGCAACCTCTGGCTGAACGACATCCGCCACCGTGAAGCCGTGAACGAGGCGTGGAAGGCCTGGACCGGCGGCAAGGACACGCCCGCCCGCGCCACCGTCGAGGCCAAGCTCATCGATCCGCGCATGCTGGTCGAGATCGGCGTCGTCGCGGCGAAGTAAGCCGGACGAGCGCGTCGCGAGCGCCCCGAATGCAGCCTGACGACGGGAAACGGCGTTCGAATTCCGAGGCCTGCGCTAGGTTTGCGTTCTGTGACGCGTTTGCCTCTTTTCCTCTGATTTTGTGCCGTGCGCAGTTGCATTGGGCGAGCGCGCCATTATCTGAATCTGGCAGATTGCCAGCGACTTACATCGGTTCTCAGAAGGGGCTCATGATGCCGATTCGCTCACTTACCTGCGTCGCAGCGGCGGCGCTTTTGCTCGGTGCTGGCGTCGTACCGGCCTTCGCCGATGACACGGGGTTCGCCTACACGCACGACCTCCGCCGCGAGGGCGGCAGGACGTGCATGAGCGATCACTATCACTACGGCAACGGCAACGGCTCCACCAAGGCAGCCGCCCAGAAGGACGCGATTGCGTCATGGGCCGGCTTCACCGATTTCGAGTACGGCAGCAACTGGGCCCGCTATTCGCGTGCCGCGAGCAAGCGCATGAGCTGCTCGCAGTCCGGTGGCGGCTACTCGTGTCAGGTCGAAGCCCGTCCCTGCAAATAAGGCTGCCCACTTTCCTCCTGGGCAAATATTTAGCTCGACATGAATCTCGGGCGCGGGCCGTCGTCGGCCGCTTCGGCTGCATGCGCATGCTGCCGTCCGGTGAGGCAATTCTCCAACACCAGCAAACTGTGCCCATGTTGCAACGCGGGGGCTCTTTTGGCATGGTCCCGCCGCGTCGCCCATTTACGGGGCGCTAGCCGCCGGCGCGGGGACACTTCCGCCGGTTCTGGCCTCACACCAAGAACCTGGCCCAAGGGGGGCCTTCCAATGACCGAGATTCTCTGGGGAATCATCGCCTGCGGGGCGCTGTCGATTCTCTATGCTGCCTACACGATTCAGTCGGTGATGAAGGCCGACGCCGGCAACGCCAAGATGCAGGAGATTGCCGGCGCCATCCGCGAAGGCGCGCAGGCGTATCTCAACCGCCAGTACCGTACCGTCGCCATCGTCGGCGTCGTGGTCTTCATTCTCGCCTGGGTTCTTCTCGGCGCACTCGTGGCGATCGGCTACGCGATCGGCGCCATACTCTCGGCCGTGACCGGCTACATCGGCATGAACGTCTCGGTGCGCGCCAACGTGCGCACGGCTCAGGCGGCGACGCGCTCGCTGGCCGGCGGCCTCGACTCGCCTTCAAGTCCGGCGCGGTGACGGGCATGCTCGTTGCAGGCCTCGCGCTCCTCGGCGTGTCCGTCTACTACTACATCCTGACCGAGCTCTTGGGTTACGCCCCCTCCGATCGCACGGTGATCGACGCCCTCGTCGCTCTCGGCTTCGGCGCCTCGCTGATCTCGATCTTCGCCCGTCTCGGCGGCGGCATCTTCACGAAGGGCGCTGACGTCGGTGGCGATCTCGTCGGCAAGGTCGAGGCCGGCATCCCCGAGGACGATCCGAGAAACCCGGCGACCATCGCCGACAACGTCGGCGACAACGTCGGCGACTGCGCCGGCATGGCAGCCGACCTCTTCGAGACCTACGCCGTGACCGTCGTCGCGACGATGGTGCTCACCGCGATCTTCTTCAACGGCGATCCGAACCTCGGCACTCTGATGCTCTATCCGCTGGCCATCTGCGCGGCCTGCATCGTGACCTCGATCATCGGCACGTTCTTCGTCAAGCTCGGCACCAACAACTCGATCATGGGTGCGCTCTACCGCGGCTTCATCGCCTCGCGCGGTGCTCTCCGTGGGCGGCCTCTGGGTGGCGACCGAGTACGTGTTCGGCGGCTTCGGCACGACCGTGACGACGTCGACGGGTCTCGTCATCTCCGGCATGAGCCTGTTCCTGTGCGGCCTCGTCGGCCTCGCGGTGACCGGCCTCATCGTCTGGATCACCGAGTACTACACCGGCATCGGCTTCCGCCCGGTACGCTCGATCAGCCAGGCGTCCGTCACCGGCCACGGCACCAACGTCATCCAGGGTCTCGCCGTCTCGCTCGAGGCGACCGCGCTGCCGACGCTGGTCATCGTTGCCGGCATCCTCATCACCTTCAACCTCGCCGGCCTCTACGGCACGGCGATCGCCACCACGACCATGCTCGGTCTGGCCGGCGTCGTCGTCGCGCTCGACGCGTTCGGTCCCGTGACCGACAACGCCGGCGGCATCGCCGAGATGGCGGGCCTGCCGAAGGAGGTGCGCCGCTCGACGGACGCGCTCGACGCCGTCGGCAACACGACCAAGGCCGTCACCAAGGGCTATGCCATCGGCTCGGCGGGCCTGGGCGCGCTCGTTCTGTTCGCCGCCTACAACTACGACCTGCAGTACTTCATCAAGCAGGCGAACGCCGAGGGTTCGACCGTCGTTCCAGTACTTCAAGGGCGTGGAGATCAACTTCGGTCTCGACAACCCCTACGTCGTCGTCGGCCTCCTGCTCGGCGGTCTCATTCCCTATCTCTTCGGCGGCATCGCCATGACGGCGGTCGGCCGCGCCGCCGGCGCCATCGTCGAGGAGGTGCGCCGCCAGTTCAAGGCCAAGCCCGGCATCATGAAGGGCACGGAGCGCCCCGATTACGCCCGTGCAGTCGACATTCTCACGCGCGCGGCCATCAAGGAGATGGTCGTTCCCGTCGCTGCTCCCCGTGCTGTCGCCGATCGTCCTGTTCTTCGTCATCAGCGCCATCGGCGGCAAGGGCGCGGCCTTCTCGGCGGTCGGCGCCATGCTGCTCGGCGTCATCGTCACCGGGCTTTTCGTTGCCATCTCGATGACCTCGGGCGGCGGCGCCTGGGACAACGCCAAGAAGGCGTTCGAGGACGGCTTCGTCGACAAGGACGGCGTCAAGCACGTGAAAGGCACGGAAGCCCACAAGGCCTCCGTGACCGGCGACACCGTCGGCGATCCCTATAAGGACACCGCGGGCCCCGCCGTGAACCCGGCGATCAAGATCACCAACATCGTCGCGCTGCTCTTGTTGGCCGTGCTCGCCCACGGCTAACGCGACGGGAAGCAGAAAGAAAAGGCCCTGCGCGCGCGGGGCCTTTTTTGTTTGCGACCACGTGCCGATTCGGAGCCAGTGCTGGCTGCGCGAGCGCCTAGTAGCCGTCGCCGAAGATCTGCTTCTGGCCGAGGTTGCGGAAGAGCTGCTTCACGATGCCGTCTTCCTTGCCTCCGGGCGCCGGCGTCGTGCGCGATACGATAGTCGATCACCTTGCCGTCTTTCATGCCGTAGTTGGCGACGTGATCCACCGTGCCCGTCGGCGTGAAATAGACCGCGAGCACCTTCCGGTCGATCTCCTTGGCTGAAAGGAACGCCGTCTGCGAGTTGGTGTCGGAGATGTAGTAGTAGGCGCTGCCGTCGCCCGTCGTCGTTGTCGTCGTCGGCGTGCCGAGAGCGAGCTTCACCTGCTCCTGCCCCATTCCGGGCTGGATCTGTGCGATGTCGTTCTCGCGGAAGAGCTGCCCGTGCTTCGTGATCTGCTCGCTGCAGGCCGCCGAGCAGCAGCGCGCGCACGCGAGTGCGAGACCTGCCAACAGGGGAGCGGTCCGCCGCCGCCCGATGTCGCGGCCCTCACTCTGGCGCGTCTTTTCCTGTCGGTGCATAGTGCTGGTGACCGCTCGGATGCTCATCGGGACGCTTCGCTCAGCATTCGCCATTAGGACACGAGTCGGCCGGAAGGCAACGCGCCGCCCGCCGTCGTCCCCAGTCTGAACCCTCGTCCGCAAATAGGTGGAAAATCGCGTGCTCTCATGGTTCCGGAGAAAGGCTGAAGCAAGGCCGCACAGCAATGGACCTTTATGGCGCCAGCGTGACCCAGGCCCGCCAGCCGGCTTTTTTCGCAGTCAAATGGTGTTTCTGACACGCCGGAGGGGCGCGCCGGCATGATCATGGCTCATCTGTTTCTGCGTGCTCGACCGTCTGAGTCGCGCCGGTGCGCCGGGTGAGTCGCTGGCCCGCGCGTTAACCGAGACCTTCGTGACCGACATGGACGATTGCCTGCGCGAGATGGGAGTGGGCGACCTCTCCGTGCCGAAGAAGGTGAAGCGCGCCGCAGCCGAGCTTCATGCGCGCTGCCTCGCCTACCGCCGCGCGCTGGCAGGCCGGTGATGGCGCGCTGGCCGGCGAGCTTCTGGCCACGCTACCGGGTCTCGACCGCGAGCCGGAGCGCGCCGCCGAGATCGCCCGCTACATGCGCCGCGCGCACGCGGCCCTCGACGCGCTTCCATCCGCCGAGCTGCTCGCCGGCCGCGTGACCTTTCCATCACCCGATGCGATCAGCTCGCAATGTGAGCACGGAGCACGCTGAATGACCTCGCCGCTGGATTGGACGTATGCTGCGGCGACGATCGGTGCCGGCGGGCCACAGCGAGGAGCGGCGCGCGACGGAGGCCGAGCGCGCGGCGGTCGCCAAGGCGCTCGACATCCTCTCCTGCGAGGACTTGGTCGCGCGCTACGAGATCGAGCCTCTCGGCGACGGGCGGTTTCTGCTTCGCGGCGATGTCGAGGCCGACGTCACGCAAGCCTGTATCGTCACGCTCGATCCGGTGCCGGCGCACCTCTCGGACCGCTTCGCCGTCGAGTTCCGGCCTGAGGACGAGGTGACCCACGACGATGACGCCGGGGAGCGCGAGATCTTGAGCGGCGACGACATCGAGCCGATCGAGGGCGGCCGCATCGATGCCGGACGCATCATCTTCGAGCACATCTCGGCGGTCCTCGATCCCTATCCGCAGGAAGCCCGACGCCGAGTTCGATTGGCGCGATCCGAAGGCTGAGGCAGATGCCAAGGCCGGCGGCGCTTTTGCCGCGCTCGCCAAGCTGAAGCAGCCCAAATGAGAGCCGCCTCGGCGCCGGTCGCACGGCACCTGGCGCTAAGGTGTCGTTGTCCATGCGACGTTAGGCAACACTCAGAATCCGGTTGTCTCGCCCCTCTAAACGAGTATTTTCCCGACGGTTTGAGCAGGGGGTGGGAACGGGATTCTGCGTCCCTCTCGAGGCCTCGGCCGGTCACAGGACACCCTCGGACAGCACGACATGGCTCAGCCGCGAACAATAGCGCTCGACGCCATGGGTGGCGACCATGGCCCCGAGGTCGTCATTCCTGGCGCCGCCATCTCGCTCGTGCGCCATCCGGCGCTGAGCTTCATCTTCTATGGCGACGAGGCCCGCATCGGCCGGTGCTCGCCGCGCATCCCGATCTCGCGAAGAATCGCGCGTCGTCCACACGCCGCTCGTCGTCTCCATGACACGACAAGCCGAGCCAGGCGCTGCGCCGCGGCAAGGGCACGAGCATGTGGCTCGCGCTCGAGGCGGTCGAGAAGGGCGAGGCGCACGTCGCCGTCTCGGCCGGCAACACCGGCGCGCTGATGGCGATGTCGAAGCTCATCCTGCGGCCCATGACCGGCATCGAGCGCCCGGCGATCGCCGCGCTGTGGCCGACCATCACCGTCCGAATGCATCGTCCTCGATGTCGGCGCCAACATCGGCGCCAGCGCCCGCCAGCTCGCCGACTTCGCGCTCATGGGCGCCGCCATGGCGCGCGCGCTGTTCCATGTCGAGCGCCCGACGGTGGGCCTGCTCAACGTCGGCGTCGAGGAGATCAAGGGCGCCGAGGAGGTCAAGGAGGCGCACGCGACGCTGAAGGAGCTCGAGCTGCCGCTCGACTACCGCGGCTTCATCGAGGGCGACGAGATCGGCCAGGGCAAGGTCGACGTGGTCGTGGTCGAGGGCTTCGCCGGCAACATCGCGCTCAAGACGGCCGAGGGCACCGCCAAGCAGATCGGCCAGTATCTGAAGGACGCCATGATGCGCACGCTGGTGCCTCGCGCCTGGGCGCCCTTCTCGCCCGCGGCGGCTTCCGCGTGCTGAAGGAGAAGATGGACCCGAGGCGCGTCAATGGCGGCACATTCCTCGGTCTGAACGGCATTGCGGTGAAGAGCCACGGCGGCATAGATGCGCTCGGCTTTGCGAGCGCCGTCGATCTCGGCTACGAAATGGCCGAGAGCGGCCTCTTGAGCGCGGCTCGCCGAGGACCTCGATGCCTTCCACCACAGGCTGGGCAAGGCCAGACAGAGCCCTGACTGTCGCGGCCCAGCTAAGGCGGCCGGCTGCAGTCCCACAATAAGAACCAAAGAGGAACACGTGGCAGTCATTCGATCGGTCATACGGGGCGTGGGCGCCCATTTGCCGAAAAGGTGATGACGAATGCCGATCTCGCCAAGATCGTCGACACGACCGACGAATGGATCGTCGAGCGCAGCGGGCATTCGCCAGCGCCACATCGCCGCCGACGACGAGCTGACGTCGACGCTCGGCATCGCGGCGGCCCATCAGGCGCTCGTGCGCGCCGGCGATCGATCCGGTCGACATCGATCTCGTGATCTGCGCCACCGCTACGCCCGACCGCACCTTCCCGGCGACCGCCGTCAGGATCCAGGCCGGTCTCGGCGTGACCAAAGGCGCGGCTTTCGACATCCAGGCCGTCTGCTCGGGCTTCGTCTACGCCATGACGACCGCCGACAACTTCCTGAAGACCGGGCAGTTCAAGCGCGCCTTCGTCATCGGCGCCGAGACCTTCTCGCGCATTCTCGACTGGTCCGATCGCTCGACCTGCGTGCTCTTCGGCGACGGCGCCGGCGCCGTCGTGCTCGAGGCCCAGCCGCAGCACGGCACGAACGACGATCGCGGCATCCTCGCCACGCGCATCCGCTCCGACGGCCGCTTCGAGGATCTGCTCTATGTCGACGGCGGTCCGGGCTCGACCAAGACCGTCGGACATTTGCGCATGAACGGCCGCGAGGTGTTCCGCCACGCCGTGCAGAAGATTTCCGGCGTCATCGAGGAGACGCTCGTCATGACCGGCTATCGCGCCCGACGAGATCGATCTCTACGTTCCGCATCAGGCGAACGCGCGCATCCTCGACGGCATCGCCAAGAAGCTCGGCGTCGATCCGAAGAAGATCGTCATGACGCTCGCCAAGCACGGCAACACGTCCGCCGCCTCGATCCCGCTCGCCCTGAACCAGGCCTTCGAGGAGCACCGCGTCAAGGAAGGCAGCCTCGTGCTGATGGAGGCCATGGGCGGCGGATTTACCTGGGGTGCCGTGCTCGCGCGCTGGTAGAGTCGCGTCAGTAGCCGAATGCGATTCCGGCACTGCACATTTGGGCCCGTTTTGGCTCTGCGCTCCTGCAAGGTAAATGCCTCGCGGCTATGCCGCACCGCATCCAAATTTTTTGTGCAATTTCAGTTGCTTGTTGCGATCTCTCATTGACCGCTGGCGCTCACCCCCGGTAGCATGCGAAAAAATCATTCTTAGGGAACGGGGAGGCGACGAAACCCATGGGAGGCAAGACATTGACACGTGCCGACCTGGCCGAGGCCGTGGTCCGCAAGGTCGGCTTGCCGCGCAACGAGTCTCAGGAGCTCGTCGAGCTCGTTCTGAACGAGATCTCGGAAAGCCTGTCGCGCGGCGAGCAGGTGAAGCTCTCGTCGTTCGGCTCGTTCGGCATTCGCCAGAAGGGCGAGCGCATCGGCCGCAATCCCAAGACCGGCAAAGAGGTTCCGATCACGCCGCGCCGTGTGCTTGTCTTCCGTCCGAGCAATATCATGAAGGACCGCATCAACTCCGGCCGCTTGCGGCGCAAGGCGGCAGAGTAGACGGCGCTCGATCGCCGACAGCTCTGCATGGATGTTTCTGCCGCGCGCGACGTGCAGCGCTATCGTCCATCCTTTGCGCAGCAGCTCGTCTAGGCGATGACGACGAATTCACGCGCCAGAATTTCGCGCGCAGATTCCATGCGCACGTCATGCATCGATTTCGACGATTTGATTGAGACGGCGCGCGAGCGATGGCGCTATGATTTGCAGTCTTGAGCCGAAGGCATTTCTCGGCAGTAAGCCAAGGCATCGAGGGGTAACGATGAGCAAGGCAGCGGAGGCATTTCGAACCATCAGTGAGGTCGCCGGCGAGCTCGACGTGCAAAAGCATGTATTGAGATTCTGGGAGGCGAGATTTCCTCAGGTGCGGCCGATGAAGCGCGGCGGAGGGCGGCGCTACTATCGGCCCGAGGACATGGAGCTCTTGCGCGGCATTCGTCATCTGCTGCATGCAGAGGGCTACACCATCAAGGGCGTGCAGAAGATCCTGCGCGAGCAGGGCATCGATCACGTCAAGCAATACGGTCGCGCTCTGGCGGCTCGCCGAGCCTGCAAGGCCCGAGGTGCAGGCAGGCAAGCGCGGGCGTCCCGCGACGCGCGCCGTGCCGCCGGCGCCTGAAAGCGCGATTGCGGTCGGCAAGGCCGGCGCATCGCGGCCGCGCGTCAGCCCGGCACAGGGGCAGGCGATCATCGAGGCTGCGATCCGCGAGCTCGAGGCGTGCCGCAGAACCCTTCTCGAGACGGTGGGCAAGAAGGAAGCGCCGTCCCGTCCGCCGCGCGCGCGTGGTGGGCGCTGTCGAGTAGTGCATGCTGCGCCTCAGGAGACGTCCCATGAGCGACAGGCGAGAGGAACTCGAATCCTAGCTCACCTGAGCTGCAGCTGTCGACGTGATCCGTGACGGCAGTTCAACATGAGCGCTAGCCCGTCGATCTCGAGGAACCGAGCTGTGGCTGGTCGATCTCGCGGCGGCGGCGGACGCTCTTGCCGCGATCGAGGCCGCGACGCCGCGCCTCTCGCCCGGCGACGAGCGCAAGATCGCGCGCATCTCTGACGCCGCGACCCGGCGCGAGCGCCACGCGGCGCACGTCGCGCTGCGCGTTCTCGTCGAGCGCGCGTTCGGTCCGCGCGTGGCGCCGCGTACCCTACGCGGTGTCGGCGACGGGCAAGCCAAGCCTCGCCGGCGCCGAAGGTGCGTTCAGCCTGTCGCACGTGCCGGGTCTCGCGCTCATCGGTATCGCGCGGCGAGGCACGATCGGCGTCGATGTCGAGAGGCTGCGCCCGCTCCGCCTTTCGGACGAGCGGCGTGCGCGGATCGAGCGCGCAGCGACTCGATCTCGCGGGCGGCGCGCCGCTGCCGGATGCGCCGGAGCGGCGCTCTGCTGCAGGCATGGGTGCGCATCGAGGCCGCCGCCAAGGCGGACGGCTGCGGTGTCGGGCCGCTGCTGACGCGCCTGGGCGTGGCGCGCTCGGCGCGTCCGGCGATGGGCCCTCGCCGCGCCGATGCCGTTCGCAGTTCACGATCTCGCGTCTGGGCGAGGGGCTGGCGGCCGCCGTCGCGCTCTCGGCGGCATCGCGCGGCGCCGGCGCCGCGGGCCTTCCCGGGTGACGGCGCCGGGATCGAAAGGCTGGTCAATCGGTTAGATTGCTGAGGCTTGGCCGTTGACCCGGGCCCGGCCGCGGGGCACAAGGGGGCCCAAGTCGGAGCGTAGCGCAGCCTGGTTAGCGCACCAGTCTGGGGGACTGGGGGTCGGGAGTTCAAATCTCCCCGCTCCGACCAATCAAATCAATGACTTACCAGAAATCGCGCTTCGGCTCGCAATGCGAACGCTGAGGACGTCATGACACGCTGGAATAAACTTCCTTCCAAAGCAGCGTTCTTGCGCCCGTACCGGTGGCATAGAGTTGTCGTCTCCGTTCTAGCGCGGGCAAAGTGCAATGAAAGACGTCACATCATTTGACTGGGTCGATCCGCTCCTCCTCGAAGATCAGCTCACCGACGAGGAGCGGATGATCCGCGACACCGCTCGCGCCTACGCGACGGAAAAATTGCAGCCCCGCATCATACGCGCCTATGCCGACGAACATACGGATCCCTCGATCTTCAAGGAGATGGGGAGCCTCGGTTTGCTCGGCTCCACGCTCCCCGCGGAATATGGCGGCGCCGGTTCCAACTATGTCTCTTACGGGCTTATTGCGCGGGAGATCGAGCGTGTCGATTCTGGCTACCGCTCGATGTTGAGCGTGCAGTCATCACTGGTGATGTATCCGATCTATGCCTACGGCTCGGAAGCCCAGAAGAAGAAGTATCTGCCAAAGCTAGCCACGGGAGAATTGATCGGCTGCTTCGGATTGACCGAGCCGGATGCCGGCTCCGATCCCTCGGGCATGAGGACCCGCGCTGAACGAATTGAAGGCGGCTATCGTCTCACGGGTTCTAAAACGTGGATCTCCAATTCGCCGATCGCCGATGTGTTCATCGTCTGGGCCAAATCCCCATCGCATGGCGACGAGATCCGCGGCTTCGTATTGGACAAAGGCATGCCTGGACTTTCGGCGCCGAAGATCGGTGGCAAGCTTTCCCTTCGCGCATCGATCACTGGCGAGATCGTTATGGACAACGTGAATGTCTCGGATGACGCACTGTTGCCGAACGTTTCGGGTCTAAAGGGACCATTCGGCTGCTTGAACAGGGCGAGGTACGGGATTTCCTGGGGCGTCATGGGGGCCGCCGAGTGCTGCTTCCAAGCCGCGCGCCAGTACACTCTCGACCGCAAACAGTTTGGAAGGCCTCTTGCGCAGACGCAGCTGGTGCAGAAGAAGCTCGCCGACATGGAAACAGAGATCACGCTCGGCCTGCAAGCCGCGCTACGCGTCGGCCGCTTGCTCGACGAAGGCAAATTCGCCCCCGAGATGATTTCACTCGTAAAGCGCAACAACGCCGGCAAGGCGCTCGATGTGGCGCGCGTCGCTCGAGACATGCACGGCGGCAACGGCATCTCCGAGGAGTTCCAGGTCATGCGGCACATGATCAATCTGGAAGCCGTGAACACGTACGAAGGAACGCACGATATCCACGCCCTCATCCTGGGCCGTGCGATTACTGGCCTTCAGGCATTCGCCTGAGCCGCATTCGGGATGAGCCGCCGATGACAAGGAGAGAATAAGTGGCAAGTCCGATGCAGCCGCTATCCGGAATTCGCGTCCTTGAGCTCGCCCGCATCCTTGCCGGCCCGTGGACGGGGCAAATCCTCGCCGACCTCGGCGCGAGCGTAATAAAGGTGGAGCGGTCCGAAGGCGGTGATGATACGCGCACCTGGGGTCCGCCCTTTGTCCCCGAGTCCGGAGGACGGGAGATCCGCCGCCTACTTTCACGCCACGAATCGCGGCAAGCGATCGATCGCGCTGGATTTCGATGACGAGAAAGATCGCGGAATCGTTCGCGAGCTGGCCGCGCAGGCGGATGTCTTGATCGAGAACTTCAAGGTGGGCGGGCTGGAAAAGTTCGGCCTCGACCATGCGTCCATTGAGGCCGACAACCCGCGCCTCATCTATTGTTCGATTACGGGATTTGGCCAAACCGGCCCTTACGCGCCCCGCGCAGGATACGATTTCATAATCCAAGGCATGGGCGGGATTATGGATATTACGGGCGCTGCGAACGGGGAGCCGCAGAAGATTGGCGTCGCAGTCGCCGACATTCTAACCGGCGTCTACGCCGCAGTCGGCATCCTTGCCGCGCTCAATCGCAGGCACGAGTCTGCGAAGGGTGCCTACATCGATATGTCTCTCTTGGACACCCAGGTTTCGCTTCTGGCCAATCAGGCGATGAATTACCTCGTCTCCGGCGTGGCGCCGAGTAGGCTCGGCAACGCCCATCCGAACATCGTGCCTTACCAATTGTTCCCCACGCGCGATGGCCAAATCATTATCGCGTCGGGCAACGACACCCAGTTCAAGAGGGTTTGCGAGGTGCTTGGGCTTGATGGGCTTGCAGGCGATCCCGCGCTTTGCGACCAATGCCGGTCGCGTCGAGCACCGCCAGGAGGTGGTCGCTGCGATCGCCGATGCGACGGCGACGAAAGCCTCCGGCGATTTGCTCGCGGCCTTCGAGCGCATGGGAGTGCCTGCCGGACCGGTCAATCGGCTTGATCAGGTCTTCGAAGATCCACAGGTCATCGCCAGGGGAATGCGATGCGATCTTCCGCGCGGCGACCAAACGACTGTGCCATCGGTCCGCAATCCGATCGTCATCGACGGATCGCCCTGCGTCGCCTCAAGCGCAAGCCCAAAGCTCGGCGAGCACGGCGCGAGACATCATCGCAGCCCTGAGCAGCGGCCGTGATCCGTGGTCGCCTTAGCGGGAGAGCGTGACGCCGCGGGGCTCACGCCTATCTATTCAAATAGTTGTGCACCTTCATCGCAACGCGCGCCATGAATCGCTGCGCGACGCTGCTCGCCGTGCCGGACATGCTCGGTCCAGTGCTTGCGACGGTGCTGGACGCTCGGCGGTGCGCTGGCTTCGCTTGTGCGGCCGCGCCTCATCCTGCTGCGCGTGCTCTCTCTGCAATTCTGAATCGAGAATGGCCGCGACGCACGGCTCCGAGAGCTTATCGAAGGCGTCCGCCATGCAGTCGCGCAGCGCCTCGCTGCCGACTTCATGCTGGCTGCAGTACGTCTGATAGTCGCCGCGGCAAGCGTCCTTTACCGCTTGGCTGACTGCTGACGCCTCTTGCGGCAGCGCCGCCCACAGGAGGAGCGCGCCCATCATCAGGATTGGTTTACGCATGTGCATGGCCTTTCCTTTTGAGATTCTGAGATCATCGGCCTGAGCGGCCGCGAGCATCACGCCGGAGTTGCGCAGCAATCGCGCAACGGCGCATTGAAATTTGACACGTCCTGGCGGCGCGCGATCCGCACTATCACCACCCGCCCATGCGGCTGATCTTCGATCCCTCGAGCGTCAGGTTATACATGAGCCCCTTGGGATCCAGGATGAAGCCGATCACCGGGCTCCGGATTCGGTTGGTGTCGATCGAGCCGCCGACGCCGACGGTGACGATTGCGACCGACCCGTCCACGCCGACTTTCCAGCCGTCCTTGCGCTCGAAACTGTCGAGCGCCTCGGGCGTCATGAACATGACGATCACCGAGCGCGTCTGCACGCCGAGCTGAAAGCCGATCGAGGCGGAGATGATGTTGTAATATCCGTCCGTGCGCCCGCGGATACGCAGCGCGCCCTCGCCGTATTCGCCGCCGATCCCCATCCCGGCCTTGACCACCGTCGGGAACACGAGAATCCCGACCGCCTCGCGCGCGAGCTGCCGCGCGCCGCCGACCTGCAGGTAGAACTGGTCGAGCGTGGCGTTGACGGAAGCGTCGATCTCGGCACGCGAGCCTGCTTGGACCTGCGGCGCCGCCGCCGCGATCAGGAATAGAAGAGAGTATGGCGGCTAGGTGCGGTCTGAGCGGCATTCTCGGTCTCCCTCGTGATTCCCGGGTTTGCCCTTGGACGGCCCATGTGGCGAAAACAGGGATGTTTTGCGGCCTCGAGGTGCCCTGCGACGCCGCGAACCCCGCTCCGACGTGCTCACGCCGGGCCACGAGGTCGCGCAAACGCCGGCCGGGACGGCCTGCTCAAAGCGCTGGCACCCGCGGCCGCGATCAGGCAATATTCCTACATAACAATAGGAAAAATTCCCGAGACTTGCGGCGGGTCCGGGTCCCAGGGGCGGACAAATGCTGTTGCGGTCATGCGTCCTCGTAGTTCTGCTCGCGCTCGGCGGCTGCGACGCCCCGCGTTCTGAGAGCGCCGACGACCCGCGACGAGCCCGAGACCCCGGTCGCCGTCGTCAAGACGGCAAGCCTCGAGCCGGCCGAGATCGCCCGCAAGGTCGAGGGCGTTGCGGCCATCATCAATCCCGACACGCTCCTCCAGCTCGACGCCGACCTGCGCTCGGCCGTGATCGCCTCCGAGTTCAGCAAGTCGCAGCTCAATCGCGCCGACACGCTGATGAAGACGAGCGTCGCCGTCTCCAAGCAGACCTATGAGAACGCGCAGCGCCAATCGGAATCGGACATCACGCGGCTTCACCTCCTGGAATTCCGCCTGCGCCAGGTCTGGGGCGATGACGCGCCGTTCCTCACGACCGAGAGCCGCCGCCAGCTTGTCGGCGAGCTCTCCGCCGGCACCCGCGCCCTCGTGCGCATCGATTTCCCGGATTCGTACGGCTCCGCGCCGCGCAACATCCGCGTCTCGCCCTTGAGCGGCGGCGCCGAGACGCCGGTCGAGACGGTCTGGGTCGCGCCCGCCGGCAACCAGTCGATGCCGGGCGTCTCCTATTTCGGCTTGATCCCGGCCGGCCCCGGCTTGCGGCACGGTGATCGCGCCCGCGTCGTGGCCGACGCGGCCTCCGAGCGCGCAGGTCTCGTCATTCCCAGTTCGGCGATCATCGTCTACGCCAGCGAGGCGTGGTGCTTCGTCGAGACGGAGCCGCAGAAGTTCGAGCGCCGGCCTGTGCCGCTCGATTATCCCGTCGACGACGGCTATCTGGTCACCGCGGGCTTCGAGGCCGGCAACAAGATCGTCGTCCGCGGCGCCTCGACGCTTGCTTTCGCGCGAGGTCGCGCCCGACTTCCAGGGCGACGACGACGACGATGGCGGAGACAAGCCGAAGCACGATAAGCCATCTGCTTCAGTGTCCTCGTCCCCGATTGCCGCGCACGCCTCATCCGTGCCTGAAGCGCAGGCCGACTAGGCGCGTCCCATGAACGCTCTCATCCGATGGTCGATACGCTACCGCGGTCTCGTGGCGGCGCTGTCCGTGGTGTGGATCGTCGCCGGGACAATCTTGGCGCTGCGCGCGCCGCTCGACGTCTTTCCAGAGTTCGTCCCGCCGCAGGTGACGATCCAGACCGAGAGCGCCGGCCTCGCCCCCGAGCAGGTCGAGCAGATCGTCACCCGCCCCATCGAGGCGGCGATCAACGGCGCGCCGGGCGTCGCCTCGATGCGCTCGGAATCGGTCTACGGCCTCTCTGTGGTGCTCGTAACCTTCGAGGAGGGCGTCGATGCCGTCGACGTGCGCCAGGGCATCTCCGAGCGCCTCGCGACATTGACCGGCAAGCTCCCGATCGGCGTCGAGCAGCCGAAGCTGACCCCGCTGACCTCGAGCACCATGGACGTGGTCAAGATCGGGCTCGTCTCCGACACGGTCGATCCCTTCACGCTGCGCGACGTCGCCGATTGGACCGTGAAGCAGCGCCTCCTCGCCGTGCCCGGCATTGCCCGCGTCGGCGTCTATGGCGGCGCCATCCGTCAGGTCCAGATCCAGCCCAAGCTCGACCGGCTCACCGCCCTCGGCCTGACCGTGAGCGACGTCATGAAGGCGGGCCGCGAGGCGCTCACCTTGCGCGGCGGCGGCTTCATCGAGACCGCCGCGCAGCGCATCACCCTCGAGACACCGCCGCCCGCGCCCGATCCGCAGGCGATCGCCCAGACGCTCGTCACCATGCAGAACAACATGCCGATCAAGCTCGGCGACGTGGCGACCGTCACCATCGGCCCGGCAACTCCGGTTGGCGAGGCGACGATCATGGGGCGCCCGGGCGTGCTGCTCACAGTCTCCGGCCAGTTCGGCTCGAACACGCTGGTTGCGACCAAGGCCACGGAAGAGGCAATGGCCGAGATGACGCCGGTGCTCGAGGCGCGCGGCATCGAGGTCTTTCCGACGCTGCACCGGCCCGCGACGTTCGTCGAGCGTGCGCTCGGCAATCTCCAGGGCGCGCTGCTCTTGGGCTCGGCGCTGATACTCTTGGTGCTCTACGCCTTCCTGCGCAGCGTGCGCGCGGCGCTGATCTCCTTCCTCGCCATCCCGATGTCGATGCTCGCCGCCGTCGTCGTGCTCTCGTGGATGGGCCAGTCCGTCAACACCATGACGCTCGGCGGCTTCGCGCTGGCGCTCGGCGTGCTCGTCGACGACGCCATCATCGACATCGAGAACATCATGCGCCGCCTGCGCCAGGCGCGCCGGGCAGGCGACACCGATGCCTATGCCGTCATCGAGAGCGCGTCGATCGAGATCCGCGGCTCGATGCTCTACGGCACGCTGGCGGTGATCTTCGTCTTCCTGCCGGTGCTGTTTGCGGGCGGCGTGCAGGGCCGCTTCATCGGCCCCATGGCGCTGACGTTCATCCTCGCCGTCCTCGCCTCGATGATCGTGGCGCTGACCGTGACGCCCGCGCTGTGCGCGCTGCTGCTCACCGACAAGGAGGAGACCGAGGAGCCGCGACTCCTGGCTCGCCTCCGCGCCGCGCAGGCCTGGGCCCTCGAGAAGGTCCGCAACACATGGGGAAAGACCATCGCCGCCCTTGCGCTTGCCGCCGCCGCGGCAGCCTCCGTCGTGCCGTTCCTGCACAGCGAGCTCATCCCGCAATTCCGCGAAGGGCACTTCGTCGTGCAGATGTCGATGGCGGCCTCTGGCACGTCCGTCGGCGACGTTATGGGCGTCGGCATCCGCATCACGAACAAGCTCCTGGAGCTGCCGTTCATCGACACCGTCGGCCATCAGATCGGGCGCGCCGAATCCGGCGAGGACACCTGGAGCCCCGACCGCAGCGAGTTCCACATCGAGCTCAAGCCGGTGCGCACCGAGACCGAGGAGGAGGCCGAGGAGAAGATCAGGGACGCGCTCGAGGCCTTCCCCGAGATCCACAGCGAGACCATGACGTTTCTCGGCGACCGCATCAGCGAGACGCTTGAGCGGCGAGACGGCTCAGGTCGTGATCAACGTGCTCGGCACCGACCTCGAGGCCATCGAGAAAGCCGCGACCGAGATCGAGCAGGCGATCGGCTCGGTGCCCGGCCTCACGGATCTGCGCATCCCGAAGACGGCGATGGTGCCGACGCTCTCGATCCGCCTCGATCCGGTGCGCCTCTCGAACTACGGCCTCACCGCCGAGGACGCGCTCGATGCCGTCCAGACCGCCTTCGCCGGCACGACCATCGGCCAGACCTATGCCGGCGCGCGCACCGTCGACACCGTCGTCATCCTGCCCCCCGCCGCGCGCAATCGCCTCGACGAGCTCGAGACGCTGATGGTCGGCAACGCGGAGACGCGCGCGCTCCTGCGCAACGTGGCGACGATCAAGCTCAGCCAGGGCCGCTCCAATATCCAGCACGAGGGCGCGCAGCGCCGCGTCGCCGTGACCTTCAACGGCGACGACATCGCGGTCGCTGCAGGACGTCGTCTCGGACGTGCGCGAGCGCGTCGAGAAGCTCGGCGCTGCCGAAGGACGTCTACCTGTCCTACGCCGGCCAGGCCGAGGAGGAGCGCGCCGGCCAGATCCGCCTCGCCACGCTGACCGCGATCAGCACGCTTCTGATCACGATGGTGCTGGCGCTGGCCTTCCGCCGCCGGGCGCTCGCCGCGCTCGTTCTCATCAATCTGCCGTTCTGCCTGATCGGCTCCATGGCGGCGATCGTGGTGAGCGGCATCGGCTTGACGCTCGGCAGCCTTGTCGGGCTCGTCACCGTGTTCGGCATCGGCGCCACGTAACTCGGTGATGATGCTGGCCCACGTCGAGCATCTCGTCGACGAGGAGGGGCAGGCCTTTACGCCCGAAACGATCCGGCTCGCCGCGTCCGGAGCGGCTCGTGCCGGTGTTCATGACGGCGCTGATGGCCGCGCTGGGCCTCGTGCCGCTGGCCTTGGGGTTAGGCCGCCCCGGCCACGAGATCGAGGCGCCGATGGCGATCACCGTGCTCGGCGGCCTGACGACGGCGACGCTGCTCAATCTCGCCGTCCTTCCTGAGACGCTCGTCCGCGTCCGCGGCTATCTCGGCCTCGACCGGCCCAAGGCTGACGCGCAACCTGCTGCAGCTCCCGTCCCGGCCGAATAGCGGACACCCTTCACCTGAGCTTGTCGAAGAGCCTGCCCCGGACGTGATCCGGGGATGAAGGCGTTCGGGCACAACTCGCCTCATGGCTCGACATAGCTCACCATGAAGCTGCTGTGCGGAGCATCAGAACAGCTTGAGGCCCGGCGGCAGCGGCAGGCCGCCCGTCACCTCGGCCATCTTCTCGGCCATCTTGCCTTCGACCTTGCCCTTGGCGTCGGCGCTGGCCGCGACGATCAGGTCCTCGAGGATCTCGCCTTCGTCGGCTTTCAACAGGCTCGGGTCGATCTTGACCCGCTTGACCTCGCCCTTGCCGCTCATCGTCACTGCGACGAGCCCGGCGCCCGCCTGCCCTCGATCTCGAGCGCCGCCAGCTCCTCCTGCATCTGTTGCATGCGGGCCTGCATGTCCTTGACCTGCTTCATCATGCCCATCAGGTCTTTCATCGGCTCTCCTTTTCATCGGCAACCGGCACATAGGCATTCGGCAAACGGAACGTCGGCGACACGCTGCCGTGTGCCGAATGCCGCATTATCCCGTTGCGCTGTCGTCGTCGCGTGTGCCCGCGAGCGGCCGCACGGAAGCGATCTCGGCGTCCGGGAAAGTTTCGAGCACGGCCGCGACGGCCGGATGGCGCTTCAAGCCTGCAATTCCGCCGCCTCGCGCTCGCGCCGCACCTGTCCGATCGGCGGCTCGCCCTGCGTCTTGGACAGCACGACCACCCAGCGGCGCCCGGTCCATTTGTTGAGCTTCTCGCGCAGCTCGTTGGCGATCTCGGATGGCGCGCCCGGCAGCAGGAAGAGGTCGATCGCGCCTGCCGCGCCGTCGAAGCGCACGAGGCTCACATGCTCCTCGAGGTTGACCTTGAGCTTGGCGTCGCGCCGCTGCCCGACGAGCGCGACGACGTCGGCGAACGTGCTGCAGCTGCGCCGTGCACGGCTTCCGCAGGCGGCGTGTCGCCTCGGGCGCCGGATCGTCGAGACCCTTGATCGAAATCGTAGTCGGGATCCTCGGCGCCGTAGTCGGCTTCGGACATCGCCGGCGCGCTCGTGCCGCCTCGTTGAGCGGCCCCCGCGCGCTTGGAGCCGTCCGCCGCGCGGTGCGCCGCGCTCGCGCCGAGGTGCGGTGATCGGCCTCGCCGCCGAGCGCCTTGATGATCTCGTCGGGCGGCGGCAGGTCGGACGTGTAGGCGATACGGATCAGCACCATCTCGGCGGCCGCGAGCGGATTGGGCGCCTGGCCCGCTTCCTCGATGCCCTTGAGCAGCATCTGCCAGAGCCGGGCGAGCAGCGCGATCGAGAGCCGGTCGCCGAGCGCAGCTTGGCGCGGCGCTATCTCCTCGCCCGACAGGCCCTCGCTGGCCGCCTCGGTGCCGACGGTCTTGATGCGCGTGGTGATGTGCACGGCCTCGGCGAGATCGGTGAGGATCTGGCTCGGCGTCGGCGCCGTCGTGGATGCAGGCCTTGCAGCGCCCTGCAGCGCATCGGCCGTGCGTCGCCGGCGACGAGATGCTCGAGCAGATCGAAAATGCGCCCGCGATCGGCGAGGCCGAGCATGGCGCGCACGGTCGTGGCCGTCACGGCCCGCGCCGGCGCGGTCGCCGTGATGCCGAGCGACGTGGCGATCGCCTGATCGAGGATGGACAGCGCGTCGCGCACCGAGCCTTCGGCCGCGCGCGCGATCATCGTGAGCGCGTCGTCGGCTCGGCCTCGGCGCCTTCGTTGGCGACGATGCGATGTCAGGTGCTCGGCGAGGCGACGGCACTCGACGCGGCGCAGGTCGAAGCGCTGGCAGCGCGACAGCACGGTCACCGGCACCTTGCGCACCTCGGTCGTCGCGAAGATGAACTTCACATGCTCCGGCGGCTCCTCGAGCGTCTTCAAGAGCGCGTTGAACGCGCCCTTGGAGAGCATATGCACCTCGTCGATGATGAAGACCTTGGTGCGGGCGATGATCGGCTTGTAGCGCGCGCTCTCGATGATCTCGCGGATGTTGTCGACGCCGGTGTTGGAGGCCGCGTCCATCTCGATGACGTCGGGATGGCGGCTCTCCATGATCTCGGCGCAGTGGCGGCCGAGCACGGGCATGTCGATGGTCGGCTGTCGAGACGGTGTCCGTTTCGTAGTTGAGCGCGCGCGCGAGAATGCGCGCCGTGGTCGTCTTGCCGACGCCGCGCACGCCCGTCAGCATGTAGCCGTGCGCGATGCGCCCCGACGCAAAGGCGTTGCGCAGCGTCGTGACCATGGCCTCCTGGCCGATGAGGTCGTCGAAGGTCTGCGGCCGGTACTTGCGTGCCAGCACGACATAAGGCTTCGCCGGAGCGTCCGTGCCCCCGCGCTCGCCCTCGTTGCCTGCTCGCCTTCTTCTTCGCCATGATCTTCGCGCTGCATATGCTGCATCGGCCCGTAGGGCCCGGCTGCAAGGCGGACCGCGGCGAGGCGCGCCCCCGCGGAGGGCGCCGGTCGCTCATGACGACCCGATGCGCGGGCCGTGAGCGAATAATAGAGAGGCTGGCGAACGACCCGTGTCCTGATCGTTAGGGCTGCTTCCTTCCGGACCTGACCCGGTTGGCGAGGGATGCGTCCGCCGCCAGCCTCCCTGGGGGAATATGGACGGTTGGGGAGGGGGTGACAAGCCTCGCGACCTGCCCCGCTGCAAAGGCCCGCCGCCTCGCGCATCCCGAAATGGAATTGGCAGCCTGCGGCCGAAGCTCGCATGCAGAGCGTCACGAATCACGATTTCGCCGCGACTCGGAGAGCGAGTCGTCAGCGTCATGTCGTGCATGCCGGCGTGCAATTTCTGACCTCGAGCAACAATTATTGTGCACACGCATGACAGTTTGCAGCCGGCCGTCGCAACCTTTTGCCAGCGCTGTGCGCAACGCCTTTGTCAAGGTACTGAGGAATGATACCTTTGCACATGCGAAGCGCGCTTGCTTTGCTGCACGCTTAGACGTAGTGGACTGTTGTGCGCTGCGGGGTGATGCATAGAGCGGATTTGCTGGACCCGGAATAGTGTGCCGGACCGCATGTGGGTCGCTCGAAGCCCTGCCAGGCGTTCCACTATTGGAGCCACGCATGGCCGTCCGTCGTCTTCATCCTGAGCAGCCGCATGGCTTTGCGTTCTCGGCTGAGAACCTCGCCTGGGCCAAGGAGACCATCGCCAAGTATCCGCCGGGCAAAGAGGCCTCCGCCGTGATCCCGCTGCTCTGGCGCGCCCAGGAGCAATGCGGCGGCTGGCTGCCCGAGCCGGCGCTGCGCGTCGTCGCCGACATGCTCGGCATGGCCCACATCCGCGCCTACGAGATCGCGACCTTCTACACGATGTTCCAGCTCTCGCCCGGTCGGCACGAAGGCGCACGTCCAGGTGTGCGGCACGACGCCGTGCATGCTGCGCGGCTCCGGCGCCCTTATACGATGTCTGCAAGCGGCGCATCGCCGAGCATCCTCACGAGCTGTCGCGTGACGGCGCCTTCTCCTGGGAGGAGGTCGAATGCCTGGGCGTTTGCGCCAACGCGCCGATGATCCAGATCTTCAAGGACACGTATGAGGATCTGACGCCGGCGCAGCTCGAGAAGATCCTCGACGGCTTCGCCCAAGGAAATCCGCCCAAGCCCGGCTCGCAGACGGGCCGCCAGACGTCGGCGCCGGTGGGCGGTCCGACGACGCTGCGCGATCCGTCGCTCTACGACGGGTCGACCTGGTGGGCGCCTGGAAGGCGCGCTTCCCCGAGCTCGAGGGTAAAGGGTTAGCCGCGCCATGCTTCTCGAGGACAAGGACCGCATCTTCCGCAACTCTACGGCCTCCACGATTCGGGCCTCGCCGGCGCGCGAAGCCGCGGCGCCTGGGACGGCACGAAGTTCTTCATCGACAAGGGCCACGACTGGATCATCGGCGAGATGAAGACGTCGGGCCTGCGCGGCCGCGGCGGCGCGGGCTTCCCGACCGGCCTCAAGTGGTCGTTCATGCCGAAGAACGATCCGCGGCCCTCCTATCTCGTCATCAACGCCGACGAGAGCGAGCCCGGCTCCTGCAAGGACCGCGAGATCATGCGCAATGATCCGCATCTCCTGATCGAGGGCGCGCTGCTGGCCTCCTTCGCCATGCGCGCGCACACCTCCTACATCTACGTGCGCGGCGAGTTCATCCGCGAGCGCGAGCGGCTGCAGGCCGCGATCGACGAGGCCTATGCGGCGAAGCTCATCGGCAAGAACAACGTTCACGGCTGGGACTTCGATCTCTTCGTCCACCACGGCGCCGGCGCCTACATCTGCGGCGAGGAGACGGCGCTGCTCGAAAGCCTCGAGGGCAAGAAGGGCCAGCCGCGCCTGAAGCCGCCGTTTCCGGCCAACGTCGGCCTCTACGGCGCGCCGACGACCGTCAACAACGTCGAGAGCATCGCCGTCGTGGGCGACATCCTGCGCCGCGGCGGCAACTGGTTCGCGGCCTCGGGCCTGCCCAACAACACCGGCACCAAGCTCTTCCAGATCTCGGGCCACGTCGAGCGGCCCTGCGTCGTCGAGGAGGAGATGGGCATTCCGCTTCGCCAGCTCATCGACGAGCATGCGGGCGGCGTGCGCGGCGGCTGGAAGAACCTGCTCGCCGTCATTCCCGGCGGCTCGTCGATGCCGCTCATCCCGGCCGATCTCTGCGAGACTCTGACCATGGACTTCGACAGCCTGTCGAAGCTCAAGTCCGGCCTCGGCACGGCGGCCATCATCGTCCTCGACAAGTCGGCCGACGTCATCAAGGCGATCGCCCGCATCGCCTATTTCTACAAGCACGAGAGCTGCGGCCAGTGCACGCCCTGCCGCGAGGGCACGGGCTGGATGTGGCGCGTGCTCGAGCGCATGGCGCGCGGCGAAGCCGACAAGAGCGAGATCGATAAGCTGTTCGACGTCTCGAAGCAGATCGAAGGCCACACCATTTGCGCGCTGGGCGATGCGGCGGCCTGGCCCGTGCAGGGCCTGATCCGCCACTTCCGCCCCGTCATCGAGGCGCGCATCGACAAGTACCAGCGGACGCACCGGGACGCAGCGGAGTAGGACGGGAGCCGATGCCAAAGCAGCTCATCATCGACGGCAAGACGATCGAGGTCGAGGACGGCATCACGCTGCTGCAGGCCTGCGAGCAGGCCGGCGCCGAGATCCCGCGCTTCTGCTACCACGAGCGCCTGTCGATCGCCGGCAACTGCCGCATGTGCCTCGTCGAGGTGCAGGGCTCGCCGAAGCCGATCGCGTCGTGCGCCATGGGCGTCAACGACCTGCCGCCGAACAAGGACAACTCGCCCAAGCAGATCATCGCACGCAAAGCGCGACCGTGAAGAAGGCGCGCGAAGGCGTGATGGAGTTCCTGCTGATCAATCATCCGCTCGATTGCCCCATCTGCGACCAGGGCGGCGAGTGCGACCTCCAGGACCAGGCGATGGCCTACGGCGTCGGCGGCTCGCGCTATCAGCGAGAAGAAGCGCGCCGTCGAGGAGAAGTACATCGGCCCGCTCGATCAAGACGGCGATGAACCGCTGCATCCACTGCACGCGCTGCGTCCGCTTCATGACCGAGGTCGCCGGCGTCGAGGAGCTCGGCGCCATCGGCCGCGGCGAGGACATGGAGATCACGACCTACCTCGAGCACGGCATTCTGTCCGAGATGAGCGCCAACGTGAACGATCTCTGCCCCGTCGGCGCGCTGACGCATCGGCCCTGGGCGCACAACGCGCGCCCCTGGGAGATGCGCAAGACGGAGAGCATCGACGTCATGGACGCGGTGGGCTCGGCCATCCGCGTCGACACGCGCGGCTCGCGAGGTCATGCGCATCCTGCCGCGCAACAACGACGCCGTGAACGAGGAGTGGATCTCGGACAAGACGCGCCACGTCGCCGACGGGCTGCAGCACGCAGCGTCTCGACCGGCCCTACGTCCGCAAGAACGGCCGGCTCGAGCCCGCAAGCTGGGACGAGGCGCTCGCGCCGTCGTCGCGGCGAAGCTCAAGTCGGCACATCCCGCGCGCATCGGCGCCATCGCGGGCGACCTTGCCGGCGCCGAGGAGATGTTCGCGCTCAAGGACCTCTTCGCGCGGCTGGGCGCGAAGAAGCCTCGACTGCCGCCAGGACGGCGCAAGCTCGATCCCGCGCTCGGGCGCGCGAGCTACGTCTTCAATTCCGACGATCGAGGGCATCGATCAGGCCGACGCCATCCTGCTCGTCGGCACCAATCCGCGCCTCGAGGCGGCAGTCCTCAATGCCCGCATCCGGCACGCGCTGGCGCCAGGGCGGGCTGGCCGTCGGCCTCATCGGCGAGAAGGCCGATCTGACCTATCCTTACGAGTATCTCGGCGCCGGCGCACAGACGCTGCGGCCTCGTCGCCGGCCGGCAAGGACGCCTTTGCGAAGGTCCTGAACGAGGCCAAGCGGCCGATGGTCATCGTCGGCGCCAAGGCGCTGCCTCGCGCCGACGGTCAGGCAGTGCTCGCCGCCGCGGCGCGCATCGCGGCCGCCGCGATGGCCGGCAAGGACGAGTGCTGGAACGCCTTCAACGTGCTGCACACCGCGGCCTCGCGCGTGGCCGGCCTCGACCTCGGCTTCGTGCCGAAGGACACGGGTCTCGACGTCGACGGCATGCTGACTGCCGCCGGCAACGGCAGCATGGATCTCATCTATCTTCTCGGCGCCGACGAGATCGACATGGCGCCGCCTCGGCTCGGCGTTCGTCGTCTACCAGGGCAGCCACGGCGATGCGGGCGCCCATCGCGCCGACGTCATTCTTCCCGGCCGCCGCCTACACGGAAAAGAGCGCGACCTACGTCAACACCGAGGGCCGCGTGCAGATGACGGCGCGCGCCGCGTTCCCGCCGGGCGACGCCAAGGAGGACTGGACCATCCTGCGCGCGCTCTCCCCGCTCGTCGGCCACACGCTGCCCTACGACAACCTGCCGGCGCTCCGCGCGGCCATGTACAAGTCGGCGCCGCGTCCTGGTGCGTCTCGATCGCCGTGGCGCCGGCCGGCCGCGAGGGCCTGCCGCGCTCGCGCAAGCTGTCGGGGTCGCTCAAGGACGAGCCGTTCCAGTCGAGCATCAAGGATTTCTATCTCACCAACCCGATTGCGCGCGCCTCCGCCGTCATGGCCGAGATGAGCGCATTGAAGAAGGCGAGCGCGCCGGGCCCCGAGCCGCGTCGCCGCGGAATGAAGAGGCGGGCGGGATGTCGGAAGAGACGCGGCAGATGCTGTGGGACTACGGCCTCTGGCTGGCCGTCGACCGTGGGGTGGAGCCTCCTCGTGCTCGTCGGGCTGCTGATTTGCGTCGCCTTCCTGCTGCTCATGGACCGCAAGGTGTGGGCGGCCGTGCAGATGCGCCGCGGTCCGAACGTCGTCGGCCCCTTCGGCCTCCTCCAGTCGTTTGCCGATCTCCTGAAGTTCGTCTTCAAGGAGCCGATCATCCCGGCCGGCGCCGACAAGGGCGTCTTCCTGCTGGCGCCGCTCGCGACCGCGACGCTCTCGCTCGCCGCCTGGGCCGTCATCCCGGTGAGCGAGAACAGCTGGGGCAAGTGGGTCGTTTCCGACCTCAACGTCGGCATGCTCTACCTGCTCGCCATCTCGTCGCTCGGCGTCTACGGCATCATCATGGGCGGCTGGGCGTCGAACTCGAAGTACCCGTTCATGGGCAGCCTGCGCTCCGCGGCGCAGATGATCTCCTACGAGGTCTCGCTCGGCTTCGTCATCATCACCGTGCTGCTGCTGGTCGGCTCGCTCAATCTGACAGCGATCGTCAACGCGCAGCAAGTCCGGCCTCGGCGCCTGGCTCGGCCTGCCGGGATCGTTCCTCGACTGGTACTGGCTGCCGCTGTTCCCGATGTTCGTCGTGTTCTTCATCTCGTCGCTCGCCGAGACCAACCGCCCGCCGTTCGATCTCGTCGAAGCCGAATCCGAGCTCGTCGCCGGCTTCATGGTCGAATATTCGTCGACGCCCTATCTGTTGTTCATGCTCGGCGAGTACGTGGCCATCACCACCATGTGCGCGCTGACGACGATCCTGTTCATCGGCGGCTGGCTGCCGCCGGTCGATGTCTGGCCGCTCAACGCGATCCCGGGCATCTTCTGGTTCGCCGCCAAGGTCGTGTTCATGTTCTTCATGTTCGCGATGGCGAAGGCCATGGTGCCGCGCTATCGCTACGACCAGCTGATGCGGCTCGGCTGGAAGGTGTTCCTGCCGCTGTCGCTGGCCATGGTCGTGGTCGTCGCCGCCGTGCTGCAGTTCGCAAGAGCGGCATAGGAGAGGCTTACGCCGTGCGCATCGCCCAAGGCATGAAATCGCTCTTCCTCGCTGAGTTCGTCTCGGCGTTCTTCCTGGCGATGCGCTATTTCTTCGCGCCGAAGAAGACGTTGAACTATCCGTTCGAGAAGGGGCCGCTCTCGCCCGCGCTTCCGCGGCGAGCATGCGCTGCGCCGCTATCCCAACGGCGAGGAGCGCTGCATCGCCTGCAAGCTCTGCGAGGCGATCTGCCCGGCCCAGGCCATCACCATCGAGGCGGGCCCGCGCCGCAACGACGGCACGCGCCGCACGACGCGCTACGACATCGACATGGTGAAATGCATCTACTGCGGCCTCTGCCAGGAGGCCTGCCCGGTGGACGCCATCGTCGAGGGACCGAACTTCGAGTTCGCCACCGAGACGCGCGAGGAGCTCTACTACAACAAGGAGCGTCTGCTCGCGAACGGCGACCGCTGGGAGCGCGAGATCGCGAAGAACCTTGCGCTCGACGCGCCGTACAGGTGAGGGGCAGATGGCGCTGACGGCGATCTTCTTCTACCTCTTCGCGATGCTCGCGACTCGCGTCGGCGACGATGGTGATCGTCGCCAAGAACCCCGTGCACGCCGTGCTGTTCCTGATCCTGACCTTCTTCAACGCGGCCGGACTGTTCATTCTGCTCGGCGCCGAGTTCCTGGCGATGCTCCTGGTCATCGTCTACGTCGGCGCGGTCGCGGTGCTGTTCCTGTTCGTCGTCATGATGCTCGACGTCGACTTCGCCGAGCTCAAGGCCGGCTTCATCAAGAATGCGCCGGTGGGCCTCCTCGTCGGCGGCATCGTGCTCGCCGAGCTCGTGCTCCTGTTTCTTGCGCGCGGCGTCGCGCGTCGGCCTCGCCAAGACGCCGCGGCGCGCCCATGCCGCACGGCGATCTCGAACACCGAGGCGCTGGGCCAAATCCTCTATACGAAGTACGTCTACTTCTTCCAGGGCGCCGGGCTCGTGCTGCTCGTCGCCATGATCGGCGCCATCGTGCTGACGCTGCGTCACAAGGAGGGCGTGAAGCGCCAGTCGATCGCGCGCCCAGGTGGCGCGCGGTCCGAAGACGGCGGTCGAGATGGTCAAGGTTGCGTCCGGGCAGGCGGTCCTGCCGGAGGCAGGCAAGAAGCATGCGCCGGAGCAGGCGCCGGAAGCCGTGGATTGAGGCGTGACGGGACAGCACGCGCGTCGAGCGCAGGGAAGAAGAGAAAAAGACGGAAGAGGGAAGCGGGGAGGCGGATGGAGATCGGGCTCGAGCACTACCTGACGGTTGCCGCGTGCCTGTTCACGCTCGGCATGTTCGGCATCTTCCTCAACCGCAAGAACGTCATCGTCATCCTGATGTCGGTCGAGCTGATGCTGCTCGCCGTCAACATCAACTTCGTCGCCTTCTCCCATTTCCTCGGCGATCTCGTCGGCCAGGTGTTCGCGCTGTTCGTGCTGACGGTCGCCGCGGCGGAAGCCGCCATCGGCCTTGCCATCGTCGTCGTCTACTTCCGCAACCGCGGCTCGATCGCGGTCGAAGACATCAACATGATGAAGGGCTGAGCGTGGGCAGGGCAGCTGGCGGGAGGCATCGGAGTGCGGGATACGACTCGCGCGATCGGCTCGCTGCCTCCTGTCCGCTGCCATGCGCGCGGGCGACGCAGCATGATCTACGCCGCCATCGTCTTCTGCCGCTCTCGGCGCGCTGATCGCCGGCCTCTTCGGCCGCCTGATCGGCGGCGCCCTCCGAGATCGTCACCACCGCGCTGCTGATGATCGCGGCCGTCCTGTCGTGGATCGTCTTCGTGCGCGTCGGCTTCGGCGGCGAGACGGCGCGCGTGCCGTCTGCTGCGCTGGATCACGTCGGGCGAGCTCGACACCGCCTGGGCGCTGCAAGATCGACACGCTGACGGCGGTGATGCTGGTCGTCGTCACGACCGTCTCGGCGCTCGTGCACCTCTATTCCATCGGCTACATGCACGAGGACGACAGCCGGCCGCGCTTCTTCGCCTACCTGTCGCTCTTCACCTTCGCCATGCTCGCGCTCGTGACGAGCGACAACCTCCTGCAGATGTTCTTCGGCTGGGAGGGCGTCGGCCTCGCCTCCTATCTGCTGATCGGCTTCTGGTACAAGAAGCCCGAGGCCAACGCCGCCGCCATCAAGGCCTTCATCGTCAACCGCGTCGGCGACTTCGGCTTCGCGCTCGGCATCTTCGGCCTGTTCGCGGTCTTCAAGACCATCAACCTCGACGCCATCTTCGCCGCGGCTCCCGTCCGAGGTCGGCAAGTCGTTCGCTTTTCCTCGGCTACGAGGTCGACACGCTGACGCTGCTGTCGCTGCTGCTGTTCATGGGCGCCATGGGCAAGTCGGCGCAGTTCCTGCTGCACACCTGGCTGCCCGACGCCATGGAAGGCCCGACGCCGGTCTCGGCGCTCATCCACGCCGCGACCATGGTGACCGCCGGCGTGTTCATGGTGGCGCGCCTGTCGCCGGTCTTCGAGCTGGCGCCGACGGCGCTCGAGGTCGTGACGCTGATCGGCGCCATCACGGCCTTCTTCGCCGCCACCGTCGGCCTCGTGCAGAACGACATCAAGCGCGTCATCGCCTATTCGACGTGCTCGCAGCTCGGCTACATGTTCGTCGCCTGCGGCGTCGGCGCCTATGCGCGCCGGCATCTTCCACCTCTTCACGCACGCCTCCTTCAAGGCGCTGCTGTTCCTCGGCGCCGGCTCCGTGATCCACGCCATGCATCACGAGCAGGACATGCGCAACATGGGCGGCCTCGCGAAGAAGCTGCCGGTCACCTGGGTCATGATGCTGATCGGCACGCTGGCGCTGACCGGCGTCGGCATTCCGCATCTCGGCGGTTTCGCCGGCTTCTATTCGAAGGACGCCATCGTCGAGGCGGCCTACGCGGCCCACACGCCGTCGAACTATGCCTTCTGGCTGCTCGTCATCGCCGCGTTCATGACCTCGTTCTACTCGTGGCGCCTGATGTTCATGACCTTCCACGGGACGACGCGCGCCGATCATCACACCTATGAGCACGCCCACGAAAGCCCGCTCGTCATGCTGATCCCGCTCGGCGTTCTCGCCGTCGGCGCCGTGCTCGCCGGCATCGTCTTCCAGGGCTGGTTCATCGGCGAGGAGCGCGGCGAGTTCTGGCGCGCGGCGCTCTACGAGGCGCCGGGCAAGGACATCTTCCATCACATGCACGAGGTGCCGGCCTGGGTCGCGCTGGGCGCCGACCATCGCCATGCTCGCCGGCCTCGCGCTCGCCACGCTCTACTACGTCCTCGCGCCGGGGCTGCCGGCGCTCACGGCGCGCGTCTTCCGGCCGCTCTACCTGTTCCTCCTCAACAAGTGGTACTTCGACGAGCTCTATGACTTCCTCTTCGTGCGCCCGGCCTTCGCCTCGGCCGCTTCCTCTGGAAGAGCGTCGACGGCTCGATCATCGACGGCCTCATCGACGGCACCGCCCGCGCGGTCGCTCTGGGGAACGGGCAGAGTCGTGCGGCTGCAGACCGGCTACGTCTATCACTACGCCTTCGCCATGCTGATCGGCGTCGCGGCGCTCCTCACCTACTTCATGCTCGCCGGAGGGCCGCGCCCATGAACATCGCCGGCGCTCCCATCCTCTCGATCGTGACGTTCCTGCCGCTCGCGGGCGCGATCTTCATCGCCTTCCTGTCGAAGGAGGCGCTGCAGAACATCCGCTTCGTCGCGCTCTGGACGACGCTCATCACGTTCGTCGTGTCGCTCGCCATCTGGATCAACTTCGATCCCGCGAGCGTCGGGCTTCCAGTTCGTCGAGGAGCGCGACTGGCTCGGCGCCATCAAGTACAAGATGGGCGTCGACGGCATCTCGATGCTGTTCGTGATCCTGACGACGTTCCTGATGCCGCTCTGCATCCTGGCCAGCTGGGAAGCCATCGAGGACCGCGTCAAGGAGTACATGATCGCGTTCCTCGTCCTCGAAACGCTGATGATCGGCGTCTTCTGCGCGCTCGATCTCGTGCTGTTCTACCTCTTCTTCGAAGGCGGCCTCATCCCGATGTTCCTGATCATCGGCGTCTGGGGCGGCGCGCGGCGCGTCTACGCGAGCTTCAAGTTCTTCCTCTACACGTTCCTCGGCTCGGTGCTGATGCTGCTCGCCATGATGGCGATGTACTGGCACGCCGGCACGACCGACATCCCGACGCTGCATGACGACCAAGTTCCCGCGCCGACATGCAGTGGTGGCTGTGGCTCGCGTTCTTCGCCTCGTTCGCCGTCAAGATGCCGATGTGGCCGGTGCACACGTGGCTTCCGGACGCGCACGTCGAGGCGCCGACCGCGGGCTCCGTCATCCTGGCCGGCATCCTGCTGAAGATGGGCGGCTACGGCTTCCTGCGCTTCTCGCTGCCGATGTTCCCCGATGCGAGCGCCGACGTTCGCGCCGTTCGTGTTCGCGCTCTCCGTCATCGCCATCATCTACACGTCGCTCGATCGCGCTCGCGCAGGAGGACATGAAGAAGCTCATCGCCTATTCGTCGGTCGCCCACATGGGCTTCGTGACCATGGGCATCTTCACGTTCACCCAGCAGGGCGTCGACGGCGCGATCTTCCAGATGCTCTCGCACGGCCTCGTCTCGGCCGCGCTCTTCCTCTGCGTCGGCGTCATCTATGACCGCATGCACACGCGCGAGATCGCGGCCTATGGCGGTCTCGTCGAGCGCATGCCGCTCTATGCCGCCTGCTTCATGGTCTTCACCATGGCCAACGTCGGGCTGCCCGGCACCTCGGGCTTCGTCGGCGAGTTCCTGACGCTGCTCGCGGCCTTCAAGGTGAACACGAACGTCGCTTTCTTCGCCACCTTTGGCGTCATTCTCTCGGCGGCCTATGCGCTTTGGCTCTACCGGCGCGTCATCTTCGGCGTGCTCGAGAAGCCGGCGCTCAAGGCGCTTGCCGACCTCTCGCCGCGCGAGATCGCCATTCTGGCGCCGCTCGTGCTGCTCACGCATCTTCTTCGGCTTCTACCCGGCGCCGGTCCTCGACGTGACGGCCGTCTCGGTCAAGAAGCTGGTGGCCGGCATCGAGGCCGCCGGCGCGACCAAAGCCGCTGAAGGCCCAGCCGTGATCGTGAAGGAGGGCGCGGCACGATGACCGAGCTCATGGACTATGCCGCCGCCCTTCCCGAGATCATCCTCGCCGTCGGCGCGCATGGCGCTTCTCATGTTCGGCGCCTTCAGCGGCGCGGACGCGCAGAGCAGCGAGGCGCCGGGCTGGCTCGCCATCCTGATCCTGGGCGTCGCGGCCGCGGCCATTGCGCTGCAGGAGCCGGGCACCGAGAGGCTCTTCAACGGCGCCTTCGTCGTCGACGGCTTCGCGCGCTTCGTCGAAGCTGCTCGTCCTCGGCGGCTCCGCGGCGGCGCTCCTGCTGTCGTTCGACTATCTGCGCCGCGCCAAGATCATGAAGCTACGAGATCCCGGTCCTCGTGCTGCTCGCCGTCGTCGGCATGATGATGATGGTCTCGGCGAACGACCTCATCGCGCTCTACCTGGGCCTCGAGCTGCAGAGCCTCGCGCTCTATGTGCTCGCCGCCATCCGGCGCGACAATCGTGCGCTCGAGCGAGGCGGGCCTCAAGTATTTCGTCCTCGGCGCGCTCTCGTCGGGCATGCTGCTCTACGGCGCCTCGCTGCTCTACGGCTTCACCGGCTCGACCAGCTTCGCAGCCATCGCCAGCGTCGGCGCAGGCGCCGGACGCCGCCGCCAATCTCGGCCTCGTCGTCGGCCTCGTGTTCCTGCTCGTCGGGCTTGCCTTCAAGATCTCGGCCGTGCCGTTCCACATGTGGACGCCCGACGTCTACGAGGGCGCGCCGACGCCGGTGACGGCGTTCTTCGCCGCCGCCCCCAAGCTCGCGGCCATGGCGCTGCTCGTGCGCGTGCTGGCCGGCGCTTTCCCGGCGATGCACGTTCAGTGGCAGCAGATCGTGATCTTCCTCTCCCTCGCCTCGATGCTGCTCGGCGCCTTCGCCGCCATCGGCCAGACCAACATCAAGCGCCTGATGGCCTACTCCTCGATCGGACACGTCGGCTTCGCGCTCGTCGGCCTCGCCGCCGGCAGCGACGACGGGCGTCGAAGGCCGTGCTCATCTACCTCGCCATCTACCTCGTCATGACGCTCGGCTCCTTCGCCTGCATCCTCGCCATGCGGCGCGACGACGAGATGGTCGAGGACATCGGCGAGCTCGCGGGCCTCGCCGAGACCAACCTGCCGATGGCGTTCGTTCTCGCCATGCTGCTGTTCTCGCTCGCGGGCGTACCGCCGCTCGCCGGCTTCTTCGCCAAGTTCTACGTCTTCGCCGCGGCCGTGAAGGCCGGGCTCTATCCGCTGGCCATCATCGGCGTGCTGGCGAGCGTCGTCGGCGCGTTCTATTATCTGCGCATCGTCAAGCTCATGTTCTTCGATGAGCCGAAGGAGAAATTCTCGCACGTCGAGCCGTATACGCGGTTTGTTATAGCGGCCGCGGGCCTGTTCGTGCTCTTCTACGCCGTCTTTCCGTCGTTTCTCGTCGACGCGGCGGCGGCGGCGGCGAAGTCGTTGGCATTGTAATTCTGACTTTTCATGCCGCACGTCCGATCCAGTGCCCAGCTTGATGCATCGTACGCTCCGCTTGGCATCCGTGGACTCGACCAATGCCGAAGCGATGCGCCGTGCCGCGGCCGGCGAGACGGGACCGCTCTGGATCGTGGCCGATACGCAGATCGGCGGGACGCGGCCGATCGGGCGCCACTGGTCGTCGGCGCCCGGCAATCTGCACGCGAGCCTGCTTGGTCCGCCTCTCGACGCCTGCGCCCAAGGCCTATCAGCTCTCGCTCGTCGCCGGCGTCGCCGTGATCGACGCCGATCGCAAGGCACGATGAGCTTGCCGGCGGAAGCACCGCCTGCGCCTCAAATGGCCGAACGACATTCTCGTCGGATGCCGCGAAGGCGGCGGCATCCTGGTCGAGAGCAGCACCGTGCGCCGACCGGGCTCGTGGCCGTGATCGGCATCGGCATCAACCTCGCCGCGCATCCCGATGATCCCGGAGCGCCCGGCGACGCATCTCGGCGCGCACGGCATCGCGCCCGATCCCGGAACATCTGCTCGCGGCGATTGGCGCAGTCTCTTGCCGCATTGGCTCGGAGTCTGGGCCGAGGGCGACGGCTTCCCCGCCGTCAGAGAGGCTTGGCTTGCGCGGTCTGGTGCCTATAGGGCAACGGATGAGCATCAATACGGGCCACGAGCACGATCGAAGGGTCCTTTTGCGGCATTGACGCCGACGGCGCCCTCCTGTTGCAAGACGCGGAACGGCCGGAGCGGCGATTTACCTTCGGCGATGTGACATTGGCTTGCCCGAGCATCCGGGCAGGAACGCGGTTGAGTGTGAGGAAACGCGTGGTTGCCGATGGCGAAAGACAGAGGTCAGGGCGACGAGCCGACGGAGGAGGACGAGCTCGTCTTTCTCGCGCTTGGGCGGTCTCGGCGAGATCGGCATGAACGCCTATCTCTACGGGGTCGGTCCGCCGGACGCGCGCCAGTGGCTGATGGTCGATCTCGGCATCACCTTTCCCGAGGGCGAGGACGATCCGGGCATCGACGTCATCCTTCCGGACATCCGCTTCATCGAGGCAGGAGCGCAGCGCGCTCGCCGGGCATCGTCATCACGCACGCGCACGAGGATCACATCGGCGCCGTCATCGACTTGTGGCCGCGGCTCGGCGTGCCGGTCTACGCAACGCCGTTCACGGCCGGCATGCTGAAGGCGAAGCTCGCCGAGTACGGCGGCGCGGCTCAAAATTCCGATCAAGGAGGTTCCGCTCGACGGGCCGCTTCAAGGTCGGCCCATTCGACGTCGAGATCGTCTCGATGGCGCACTCGATCCCCGAGAGCAGCGCGCTCGCGATCCGCACGCCCCTCGGCCGGTCTTCCACACCGGCGACTGGAAGCTCGACGCGACGCCGATCATCGGCAAGCCGGCCGACGAGTGCCCGGCTGACGGCGCTCGGCGACGAGGGCGTGCTGGCGCTCGTCGGCAGATTCGACCAACGCCATGCGCGAGGGCACGCTCGCCGTCCGAGCGTGATGTCGCGAAGATCGCTCGCGGAGCATCGTCAAGGGCGCGCCAGCACCGCGTGGCGGTGACGACCTTTGCCTCGAACGTCGCGCGCGTCAAAGCGGTCGCCGACGCGGCCCGCGCGGCCGGCCGCGAGCTGGTCGTTGCGGGCCGCGCGCTCCACCGCGTGATCGATGTCGCAATCGACACCGGCTATCTGCCGCAGGGCTTCCGCTACCTCGACCAGCAGGAGTTCAAGCGATCTGTCGCGCTCCGACATTGTGTGCCTCTGCACCGGCAGCCAGGGCGAGCCGCGCGCGGCCATGGCGCGCATCGCCGAGAACGAGCATCCCGACATCTCGCTCGACAAGGGCGATCTCGTCATCTTCTCCTCGCGCACCATTCCCGGGCAACGAGAAGGCCGTCGGCCAGATCCAGAATGCCTCGTGCGCATGGGCTGCGAGCTGCTGACCGACGGCGATGCGCTCGTGCACGTGACCGGTCATCCGCGCCGCGACGAGCTGCGCCAGCTCTACGCGTGGACTGCGCCCCAAGATCGCCGTCCCGATGCACGGCGAGGCGCGCCATCTGAAGGCGCACGCGCGATCTCGCGAAGGAGCTCGGCGTCGAGCCGAGGTCAGATCGCCTACAACGGCGAGATCGTGCGGCTCGCGCCGGGACCGGTGCGCATCATCGACGATGCTCCGGTGGGCCGCCTGTTCCGCGACGGCCGCCTCATCGTTCCGTCCGAGGACGGCCCGGTGCGCGAGCGGCGCAAGCTGGCGCATCGTCGGCATCGTCGCGGTCGCGTTGGCGCTTGTCACGCCGCGGCGAGCTGCTGGCCGATCCGCAGATCGTCGCTCGACGGCGTTCCGCCGGAGGATCGCCGAGGGCGAGCCGATGTTCGACATCGTCCTCGAGCGCCGATCGAAGGCACGCTGAAAAGCATCCCGCCGCAGCGCCGCCGCGATGCTCGAGATGGTGTCAGGAGGCCGTCCGCCGCGCTGTCCGCGGCGCCGTCGCCGACGCCTGGGGCAAGAAGCCTATTGCCAAGGTGCTGCTCAGCGTGGTCGATGGAAGAGCTGATAACTCCGGCCTTAAGGGCCGGATCGAAGGCTGGCCGCACCGAAGTTTTGAGGGACTGAAGCACGAATGATTCGGACGCCTGAACCACGTTGCCATTGCGGTCAAGGACCTCGCCGCGGCGACGGCCGTCTACAAGAACGCGCTCGGCGCCGTGGTCACCGATCCGCTGCCGCAGCCCGAGCACGGCGTGACGGTCGTGTTCGTCACGCTGCCGAACACCAAGATCGAGTTGCTCGAGCCCCTCGGCGCCAATTCGCCCATTGCCAAGTTCCTGGAAAAGAGCCCGGACGGCGGCATCCATCACGTCTGCTACGAGGTCGACGACATCCTGGCCGCGCGCGACCAGCTCAAGGCGCAGGGCGCGCGTGTGCTGGGCGACGGCAATCCCAAGATCGGCGCGCACGGCAAGCCGGTTCTGTTCCTGCACCCCAAGGATTTCTGCGGTACGCTGACCGAGCTCGAGCAGGCCTGAGCGTCACCATGCGCGTGAGGAGATGCGACCGATGAGCACTCAGCTCGGCATCGCCCTCTACATCATGATCTGGTGGATCACGCTGTTCGCGGTGCTGCCCTTCGGCGTGAGAACGCAGGGCGAGGAAGGCGACGTCGTGCCCGGCACGCCCGCGAGCGCGCCCGTCCGGCCGCGCCTGCTCAAGGCCTTCCTGATCAACACGGTTGTGGCGGCGATCGCGTTTCGCGCTCGTCTGGGCGAGCGCTCGAGTACGATTGGCTGGGCTTGCACGAATTCCGCTGCCGCAGCCACCGCCCACGCTTTAGGCGTGCGTTGCGCGAGCCCATCACACGGGTCCCGAAAACGCAAAGAGCAAGGCGAATGCCTTGCTCTTGCTAACACCTAGTAGCGACTTTGCTGCGGCGGCGCGTCTTGGCGCCGCTCTGCGCTTTTTTAGCCTTCAGTTCCGGACGGTTGTCCGACCGGATCTGCGGCTATTCTCTCCCTAGACCTGGGCCCCGAGCCATTTGTGTTCATTGGCTACGCACCCTTGTCACTTGACGGCGCGCACCATAACCGAACGGCGGCGCTATGTCACGGGCCCGCCGCGAAAAAAATGCCTGTGCCTAAAGTATTTGCAGGCGTCGGCCTGAGACGGCAATAACGCCGACTTGCTGGCGCAACCATTCGTTGTCCGCCTACCGAGATTGCCGCAGGCACGTGTTCGATTGCCCTTGCCGTCAATCCTCGGTATTGACGGCCCGACCGGCGAGCCAGTCGAGCGGGGCTTCTGCGCAGCCGCCTTTTGCTCGGGCAATCGGCGGCCGCGGCACAGATGCTCGCGGTCAGCTGAAGGCAACAAGCAAGGTCACATGCATCTTTCCCGCTATTTTTCTGCCGGTCCTGCGCGAGACGCCCAAAGAGGCGGAGATCATCTCCCATCAGCTTATGCTCCGGGCGGGCATGATCCGCCAGTCGGCCGCCGGGCATCTACTCCTGGCTGCCGCTTGGGCTTCGGGTGCTGAAGAAGATCGAAGCCATCGTTCGCGAGGAGCAGAACCGCGCCGGCGCCATCGAGCTGCTGATGCCGACCATCCAATCCGCTGATCTCTGGCGCGAGAGCGGGCGCTACGACGCCTACGGCAAGGAGATGCTGCGCATCACCGACCGCCACGAGCGCGACATGCTGTTCGGGCCGACCGCGGAGGAGGTGATCACCACGATCTTCCGCGACTAGCATCAAGAGCTACAAGGACCTGCCGCGCAACCTCTACAACATTCAATGGAAATTCCGCGACGAGATCCGCCCCCGCTTCGGCGTCATGCGCGGCCGCGAGTTCCTGATGAAGGATGCCTATTCCTTCGATCTCACGACGGAGGCCGGCGCGCGCCGCCTACCAGCGCATGTTCGTCTCCTATCTTGCGCACCTTCGCGCGCATGGGCCTGCGCTCGGTGCCGATGAAGGCCGACACGGGCCCCATCGGCGGCGATCTCTCACACGAGTTCATCATCCTGGCCGAGACCGGCGAAAGCCAGGTCTTCTGTCACAAGGATCTCATCGAGGGCGCCGTTCCCCGCGCTGGACACCGATTTCTTCGGCGACCTCGCGCCGATCTTCAACGCCTGGACGTCGAAGTACGCCGCGACCGACGAAATGCACGACGCCGCCCGTTTCGAGACCGAGGTGCCGGAGGACAAGCGCGTTTCCGCCCGCGGCATCGAGGTCGGCCATATTTTCTACTTCGGCACCAAGTACTCCGAGCCCATGGGCTGCCGCGTCCAGGGGCCCGACGGAGCAGCAGGTGACGCTGGAGATGGGCTCCTACGGCATCGGCGTGTCGCGGCTCGTGGGCGCCATCATCGAGGCGAGCCATGATGAGGCCGGCATCGTGTGGCCGGTGCCGGTCGCGCCGTTCGAGGTCGCCGCTCGTCAATCTCAAGGCCGGCGACGCGGCGACCGACACGGCGTCGCTGCCGATCTCGAGGCGAAGCTCGAGGCCGGCCGGCATCGATGTTCTCTATGACGACACGGACGAGCGCGCCGGCGCCAAGTTCGCGACCATGGATCTGATCGGCATTCCGCTGCAGGTCATCGTCGGGCCCAAGGGCGTCAAGGCGGGCGAGATCGAGGTGAAGAACCGCAAAACTGGGGAGCGCGAGACGCTGCCGTTCGAGGCGGGCTTGAAGCGCGTCGTCGAATTCGTGACCAGTCAGCGCGTGCTGGCGTGATGGACTGTCCTGATCCGCAACGCGGGAGAGGAGGGAGGCTGCAGAGATGGCATCGCCGGTCGATACCAGGCCTTTCGCACCCTTTCGAGTGGATGCTGGCCTCGCGCTATCTGCGCGCGCGCCGCAAGGAGGGGTTCATCTCCGTCACCGCCGCCGTGTCGTTCCTCGGCATCATGCTGGGCGTCGCGACGCTCATCATCGTCATGGCGGTGATGAACGGCTTCCGCAAGGATCTCTTCGAGAAGATCCTCGGCCTCAACGGCCACATCGTCGTCTACAGGGTCGGCGCAGCACGTTCACCGATTATCGACGACATAGCCGCCAAGACTCGCGACCGTCCCCGGCGTGCAGAGAGCCATTCCGCTCGATCGAGGGCCAGGTCATGGTGTCGTCGAACGTGCAGGCGCTCGGCGGCGTGCGTGCGCGGCATTCGGCGAGGCCGATCTCAAGTCGATGCCGCTCGTCGCCGACAACGTCGTCTTCGGCACGCTCGACGGCTTCGACAACCAGACCGGCATCGCCATCGGCATGCGGCTTGCGAATTCGCTCCGCGTCAACGTCGGGCGATCACGCTCACGCTCATCTCGCCGCGTGGCGCGTCGACGCCGTTCGGCACGGCGCCGCGATCGAAGCCCTACGTCGTTGTCCGCCATCTTCGAGCTCGGCATGTCCGAGTACGACAAGACGATGATCTTCATGCCGCTCGCCGAGGCGCAGCGCTATTTCAGCAAGGCGAGCGAGGTCGACGTGCTCGAGGTCGTGGTCGACGATCCGGAGCGCGTCAACGAGTACGCAACGGCATGCGCGCCGCGGCCGGCCCGCCATCAACGTCACCGACTGGCGACAGCGCAACGAGACGTTCTTCACCGTGCTCGCGGTCGAGCGCAACGTCATGTTCATCATTCTGTCGCTGATCGTCCTGGTGGCGGCCTCAACATCATTTCCGGCCTGATGATGCTGGTGAAGGACAAGGGTCGCGACATCGCCATCCTGCGCACCATGGGCGCCACCAAAGGCGCCGTGATGCGCGTCTTCCTCATCACGGGCGCGTCGATCGGCATCGTCGGCACGCTTGGCCGGGCTCGCGCTGGGCGTCGTGTTCTGCTGGAACATCGAGGAGATCCGCCAATTCGTGTCCTGGGCTAGCGGGCACGAAGGCTGTTCGATCCCAACATCTATTACCTGACGCGCTGCCGGCCGAGATGAACCCCGTCGAGACCGGGATCGATCGTCCTGATGGCGATGGTGCTTTCGGTGCTGGCGACGCTCTATCCGTCGTGGCGGGCATCGCGTTTGGATCCCGTCGAAGCACTGCGGTACGAGTGAGGACGCCAAGTGTGGACACGACGCCAGGCGAGCCCGGTTCTGATCCTCGACGATCTCCGTCGCTCGTTCCGTCAGGGCACGCGCGAGATCAACGTTCTGACGGGTGCCTCGGTGGCGCTCGCACGGGGCCAGTGCGTTGCCCTCGTCGGACCGTCGGGCGCCGGCAAGTCGACGCTGCTCCACATTGCCGGCCTGCTCGAGACGCCCGACTCCGGCCGCGTCATCGTCGCCGGCGCAGACTGCGCGGCCCTCGACGACGGCGATCGAACGCGCATCCGCCGCGCCGAGATGGGCTTCATCTATCAGTTCCATCAGCTGCTGCCCGAGTTCTCGGCCCTCGAGAACGTAGCCATCCCGCAGATGATCATGGGCAAGCAGCCGCCGCGCAGCAGAAGCACGTGCGAGCGAGCTTCTGTCGGCGCTCGGTCTGCAAGGAGCGCCTCGATCACCGCCCCGCGCAGCTTTCGGGCGGCGAGCAGCAGCGTACCGCCATCTGCCGCGCTCTCGCCAACAAGCCGCGCCTCATCCTGGCCGACGAGCCGACCGGTAACCTCGATCCCACGGACGTCTGAGCTGGTTTTTCACGAGCTCATCGGCCTTTTCCGCCACGAGGGCGTCGCCGCTCTGATCGCCACGCACAACCTCGAGCTGGCGCGGCGCATGGACCGTGTCGTCATGCTCGTCGGGCGGTCTGCTGGTCGAGGTCGCTCCTGACGCGCTCCGTTAGCCATACTTTTTTGCTGAGCCGCCGCCCATTTCGCGGACGTGTTTCTCCGGGAACAGCATTTGCCCGGCAGTCTCTCTAAATACGGCTCGGGGCCAGACAAGGACCCGCGGCAGAGCGTGGGGAACAGCCCATCTCAGCGCGCGTTTCACCAAGTGGATCGAGGAGGAGGCAGCTATGCCGCTAGACAGACAGGTTATTGGATCTGCCGCGTTTGCGGCATTCGCGCTTGCTTCGGGCTCGGCTCTTGCCGCGGTCTGACCCGACCGGCGTCTGGGTCAACGACACCGGCCGCGGCGCCGTCGAGATCAAGCAGTGCGGCGATGGCCTTTGCGGCCACGTCGTGTGGGTCAAGGACCCGACGGATACCAAGGGCTGCGGCCGCCAGATCATCGGCGATGCCACGCCGGTCGGCTCGCGGCACATGGGACAACGGCTGGATCTACAGCCCCGAGAAGAAGAAGAAATACGACGTCGAGCTGAAGCCGCTCTCCGACGGCAATCTGCGCGTCAAGGGTTATGCCGGCACCAAGCTCTTCTCGAAGACGATGATCTGGACGCCGGCCCCGGCCGATCTCGTCCGTTGCGGCGACGAGCAGACCGCCGCTGCTCCGCGCGGCCGCGCCCCCGTAGACCCGGCTGCGCGACGACGCGACGACCGTGACCAAGGCGGCGTCGATCGAGGAATTGAAGCTGCGTGAGAAAACCGCGCCGGCCGAGCAGCAGACCGCTGCCGCGACGCCGGCGCCGCTGCCACCCGCTGCCGATGCCTAAGTCTCCTGCCGCTGCGCCTGCTTCGGCTGCCACGCCCGCTCCGGCTGCGCCTGAAGAGGAAGTCGCCGAGGAAGACTCCGAAGGCGGTCTTGCCGAGAAGCTTGGCGAGTTCATCCAGAAGGGCCCGGACGGCAAGTGCAAGCTCGACCTGCCCTGGGTGAAGGTCGACTTCAAGTGCGACGGCGAAAAGGCTGCCGCGGAGTAACAGTCACATCATTTGAATAGAGGGGCGGCCGGGCGTCATGCTCGCCGCCCCTTCGAATCTTCTCAGACCCAGCCGAAGGTCTTGAGCGCCAGCGCCACGAGGCTGAGCGCGCCCACCCACAGCGCCGCACGCGACCAGAAATCGCGCCGCGCCGTTCTCCTCCGCGAGCGCCTTGATTGTTTCCTCGTCGAGACGCAGGCCGGAGCGCGCCATCTCCGCGAGCCCCGATGCCGCGCGCTCCGCCTCGGCGATGAGGCCCGGCACGTCGGAGAGGATCTTGCCGAGCGTCGCCGCGCCTTCGCCCGCCTTCTTGATCTGTCCCCGGACGCCGAGATTGTCCTCCACCCATTGCTTCGCGACCGGCTCGGCCGCGGTCCACAGATTGAGCGACGGGTCGAGCGCGCGCGCCACGCCCTCGACGATCACCATGCTCTTTTGCAGCAGGATGAGCTCGGGCCGCGTCTGCATGTCGAACACTTCGGTGTAGGCGAAGAGCTGGCCGAGCAGATCGGCCATCGAGATCTCATCCGCCGTGCGCCCGTGGATCGGCTCGCCGATGGCGCGCAACGCCTGCGCGAAGACCGACGACCGGATGATGCGGCGGCACGTAGCCGGCCCAGTAGTGCACCTCCGCCGCACGCGTGTAGTCGCGCGTGATGAGGCCGTGCAGGATCTCGGCGAGGAAGCGGCGCTCCTTGGAGCCGAGCCGCCCCATGATGCCGAAATCGACGGCGACCACATTGCCTGCCTCGTCGACGAACAGGTTTCCCTGGTGCATGTCGGCGTGGAAGAAGCCGTCGCGCATGGCGTGCGTGAGGAACGAGCGCAGCACGACGAGCCCGAGCCGCTTGAGGTCGTGCCCTTGCGCGCGCAGCGCCGCGTGATCGGAGATCGGGATGCCGTCGATCCAGCTCGGTGGTCAGCACGCGCTTGGCGGTGCGCGTCCAGTCGACCTCGGGCACCCGGAAGCCCTCGTCGGGCTTGATCGTGTCGCCCATCTCCGAGATCGCCGCGGCCTCGAGTCTGAGATCCATCTCGAGCTCGGTCGTGCGCGCCAGGTTCTCGACCACGGCCACGGGCTTCAAGCGCCGCGTCGGCGCGTGGAAGCGCTCGATCAGGCGCGCGGCGAAGAAGTAGCTGTCGAGATCGCGCTTGAAGCGCCGCTCGATCCCGGGTCGCAGGATCTTGACCGCCACCTGGCGGCGGCGCGCCGTTCTCGACCGTGACCGCCTTGTGCACTTGCGCGATGGACGCAGCGGCGACCGGCGGCCCGAACTCCACGAAGTGGTCCTCGACGCTTGCCGCCGAGCGCCTCCTCGATCGCGCGCGCGCGCTTCCGTCTTGCGAGAACGGCGGCAGCTTGTCCTGGAGGTTCTGCAGGTCGCTCGCGAGCTCGGGCCGATGACGTCGGCGCGGGTCGCGAGGAACTGGCCCGCTTTGATGTAGCTCGGGCCGAGCGAGGTCAGCGCCCGCGAGATCCGGGTCTCCTTGGGCTTCCCGGCGTTGAACGGCGCGGCGACGAGGCTGATCGGCAGCGTCGCGATACGCGCCAGGCGCAGCGCGAGCGGCACCTTCTGCCCTTTGGGCACGAAGCGCACGCCGTGCTGGGCCAGCACGATGCCCGCGCGCGCAAGACGAAGCACTGTTGGTGAAAGCGTTTGCCATGCCGGCCAAGCGGTACCGGCCCCGACCGTCCCTGGCAAGCCGCGCTTCCTCACGTCGTTGACGTCGATTGACCAAGCATGTGAATAGCGGTCACTACAACCCAAATCCGGCCTCCGACTGGCCGACTTACCTATTGTGGATAGCAGAGTGTGGCAACACCCCTCACCCGCTCGCTGCGCTCACGACCTCTCCCCACAGGGGAGAGGTGAAGTGCGGGTCGCACTTCCTTCACCTCTCCCTGAGGGAGAGGTCGGACCGGTGACGAAGTTGCCGGTCCGGGTGAGGGGTTACGACGAAGCGAAAAGGATGCGATGGCCGAGCACCCGAAGGAACCTCTGTTCGTGCACCTCAAGGTGCACTCGGCCTACTCCCTGCTCGAGGGAGCCTTGCCGATCGCCAAGATCGCCAAGCTGGCCGAGGCGGCGGCATGCCGGCCGTGGGCCTGACGACACCAACAATCTCTTCGGCGCGCTCGAGTTCTCCGAGAAGCTCGCGGGCTCGGGCATCCAGCCCATCGTCGGCTGTGCGCTCAACACGGACTTTCGGGACGGCGCGCACGCGCAGGCCGGCAACTGGCGCGGCGGCGAGAACGAGCCGCAGGCGCGCCCGGCCGGTGCCGATCGCGCTCTTCGCCGCGAACGAGGCCGGCTACGCCAACCTGATCAAGCTCTCGAGCCGCGCCTTTCTCGGCCCCGAGCCCACCGAGCCGTCCCACATCAAGATCGACGCCCTCGAGGAGCATGGCGAGGGCCTGATCGCGCTGACCGGCGGGCCGCAGGGCCCGATCGACACGGCGCTGCGCGACGGCCAGATGGACCTCGCGCGCGACCGCCTGCAGAAGCTCCTGCGCACGTTCGGCGACCGCCTCTACATCGAGCTTCAGCGTCATGGGGCTGCAATCCGAGGCGGATGTCGAGCCGCGGCTGATCGCGCTCGCCTACGAGCTCGGCATTCCGCTCGTCGCCACCAACGAGGTCTATTTCGCCACCCCCGACGACTACGAGGCCCACGACGCGCTGCTCTGCATCGCCGAGGGCCGCACCGTCGCCGAGGACAATCGCCGCCGCGTGACGCGCGCGCACTACTTCAAGACCGCCGACGAGATGGCCGCGACGTTCGCCGATCTTCCCGAGGCGCTCGAAAGCACGATCGAGATCGCCCAGCGCTGCGCCTTCCGCCCCAAGGGCCGCGCGCCGATCCTGCCGCGCTTCGTCGAGACGAAGAACGGCGACGAGCGACGCCGACCGGCTCGCCGCCGAGACGGCCGAGCTCAAGCGCCAGGCCGAGGAGGGGCTGCGCGCGCGCCTTGCGGCGCAATCTCCGGCGCCCGGCTTCACCGAGGAGGACTACTGGAAGCGCCTCGCCTTCGAGGTCGAGATCATCGCCAAGATGAAGTTTCCGGGCTACTTCCTGATCGTCGCCGACTTCATCAAGTGGGCGAAGTCGCACGGCATCCCCGTCGGTCCGGGCCGCGGCTCGGGCGCGGGCTCCGTCGTCGCGTGGGCGCTCACCATCACCGACCTCGATCCGCTCCGCTTCGGCCTCCTGTTCGAGCGCTTCCTCAATCCCGAGCGCGTGTCGATGCCGGACTTCGACATCGACTTCTGCCAGGACCGGCGCGACGAGGTGATCCGCTACGTCTCGGCGAAGTACGGCGCCGACCGCGTCGCGCAGATCATCACCCACGGCAAGCTGCAGGCGCGCGCCGTGCTGCGCGACGTCGGCCGCGTGCTGCGAGATGCCGTACGGCCAGGTGGACCGGCTCTGCAAGCTGATCCCCAACAATCCGGCCAACCCGGTGACGCTGGCCGAGGCCATCGAGGGCGAGCCGAAGCTGCAGGAGGAGCGCGATTCCGAGCCCGTCGTCGCGCGCCTGCTCGAGATCGCGCAGAAGCTCGAAGGCCTCTACCGCCACGCCTCGACGCACGCCGCCGGCATGGTGATCGGCGACCGGCCGCTCGACGAGCTGGTGCCGCTCTACCGCGATCCGAAGTCGAGCATGCCCGTCACCCAGTTCAACTGGAAGATGGTCGAGGCCGCGGGCCTCGTGAAGTTCGACTTCCTCGGCCTGAAGACGCTGACCGTGCTCACCAAGGCCGTCGAAGCTCGTGAAGCCGCGGCCGCGGCATCGACATCGATCTCCTGGCGCTGCCCGCTCGACGACAAGAAGTCCTACGAGCTTCTCGCCAAGGCCGACACGGCCGGCGTGTTCCAGCTGGAAAGCACCGGGCATGCGCGAGAGCTTGAAGCGGCTGAAGCCCGACCGCTTCGAGGACATCATCGCCATGGTGGCGCTCTATCGCCCCGGCCCCATGGACAACATCCCGACCTACATCAACCGCAAGCACGGCGAGGAGCCCGTCGACTGCCTGCATCCGATGCTCGAAGGCATCCTGAAGGAGACCTACGGCGTCATCATCTACCAGGAGCAGGTGATGCAGATCGCCCAGGTGATGGCCGGCTACTCGCTCGGCGACGCCGACCTTCTGCGCCGCGCCATGGGCAAGAAGGACAAGAACGAGATGGCGAAGCAGCAGGCGCGCTTCGTCGAGGGCGCCCTGAAGAACGGCGTCAAGAAGGACGACGCGGTCTACATCTTCGAGCTGGTCGACAAGTTCGCGGGCTACGGCTTCAACAAGAGCCACGCCGCGGCCTATGCGCTCGTCAGCTATCACACGGCCTACATGAAGGCGAACTTCCGCGAGGAGTTCCTGGCCGCCTCCATGACGCTCGACATCGGCAACACCGACAAGCTCGCCATGTTCGCGGCCGAAGCCAAGAAGAGCGGCATCCGCGTGCTGCCGCCTTGCGTCAACGCCTCCGACGTCGAGTTCCTGGCCGAGCCTCCGAAGAACGCGGAGCAGCGCGGCGCCATCCGCTATTCGCTCGCCGCCTTGAAGAACATCGGCGCCTCTGCCGTCGAGACGATCGTCGCCGCCCGCAACGCCAAGGGCCCCTTCCGCTCGCTCGCCGACTTCGCCGCGCGCATCAACACCAAGGCCGTCAACAAGCGCGCGCTCGAAACGCTCGCCGCGGCCGGCGCCTTCGATGCGTTCGAGCCGATCTCGCGCGCTCGTCCACGCCAACGTCGAAGGCATGATGGCGCTCGCGCAACCGGCTCGCCGAAGAACGCAGCACTCGGCACGAGCGATCTCTTCGGCGGCTCGGGCGAGAAGGGCTCCCGTCGTCTCGACCTGAAGCCCGCGCAGGCCTGGACGCCGATGGAGCGTCTGCAGCACGAGTTCGACGCCGTCGGCTTCTTCCTCTCCGGCCACCCGCTCGACCAGTACGAGAAGATTCTCGCCAAGCTCGGCGTGCGCCGCTACGTCGAGTTCGAGGCCGCGACCGAGCGCGGCGCCGCCGCGGGCCGCCTCGCCGGCATCGTCATTTCCGCGCGCGAGCGCCGCTCGCAGAAGGGCAACAAGTTCGCCTTCGCCATGTTCTCCGACACGAGCGGCCAGTTCGAGGCCGTCGTATTTTCCGACACGCTCGCGCAATGCCGCGATCTCTTGGAGCCCGGCACGCCCGTGCTCCTGAACGTCGAGGCGGAGCGCGACGGCGATGCCGTGAAGATGCGCGTGCAAAGCGTCGAAGCGCTCGACAAGGCCGCGGGCGCCCTCGAGCAGGGACTGAGGGTCGTCCTCGATCCGGCGCTCGTCGGCGCTGCAGCGCGCCAACCTTGCAGGACTGAAATCCGAGCTCAGCCAGGCGCTACGCGCCTGCGCGCAAAGGCGGCGAGGTGCGCATCGTGCTCCCGCTTTCGGATGCGGGGCGAGAAATCGAGATCTCGCATGCCCGGGCGCTACGACGTTTCCCCTCGGTCGCGGGCCGCGTCTCGACGCTGCCCGGCGTGATTGAGGTTGTGGAAATTTGAGCGCTAAGAATGCGCATCCGCGCGCGATTGACCCGAGTTAATTTGCCGCGCCGCGGGAACCACGATCTTGCCACCGGCGTTTGCGACCCATGCTCGTATCGATGGGACAATTTGGTCAGTTCATTTTGCGTGCGGCGTCGCTCGGCGACGACACGTGTACCAAGTTCAAACGCATTGCAGGCAACGGGCGCGCGCCCGTCGTCTGCTTTTTGCCGTGGTGCATGCCCTACCGTCTGGCGCAAGGCATGGGGCTCGTGCCGCGCGATTTTCTCGTCTGCTACGAGCTGCCGGGCGCGAGCGTGAGCTCCGAGCCGGATCTGTGCATCGACGCCATGCGCCAGCTCGCCGATGATGCGGAAGCGACCGTTCGATGCTGCCAAAATCGATCCGCGTCGGCTTGTCGTCGTCGGCATGAGCATGGGGACTGCAGTCGCGACTTACTTCGCCAATCGCATGGGGGCCACGCTTTGGTCTATCGCGTCGGCGGATCGCGGCGATCTCATGCTGTGGGAAAGCCCTGTCGCCCGGGTGATCAGGGACCGTGCTGCGGACAAGGGCTACGAGCTCAGCGATTTCACGCGCGTCGACATGCGGCTACCATCCGATCGACAACCTCGGCAATCTCGCGCCCGGAAGCCGCTTCGTCATCGGTCTGCGCGACGAGGCCGTGCCCGCTCCGCGGCGCGAGGGCCTCGTTGCCGCCGTGCGCCGGAGATGCCTGCATGCCGAGATCTCGTTCCTTGATGCCGGCCACATCCAGACGCTCGTTGCGAGCGTGCGCGGGGGCTTCGCCCCGGCAATGTCTGAACGCCGCCAGTCAGCTTGAGCCCAACCCGTTGCCACGAGACGGTATCCCGCACTCTGGCGACGTGTATTTTGCCGGCACGTCGGCTAAGGTCGCGCGTGTGAGCCGGGCGCGAGTCCCGGGCATGCCAGGCGAGGGGGCGGACAATGTTTCCGATCGGCGACGACAACAGCGCACGCAGGAGCTTTCCGGTCGTCACAAGCGTGCTGATCGCGATCAACGTTGCCGTCTTCCTCCTCGAGCTCAGCGCCGGCGATGCCTTCATCGAGAAGTGGGCTTTCGTCCCGGTGCGCTTCAACTCCGAGCCCATGGCGAACGCCGCAACCGTGATCAGCGCCATGTTCATGCACGGCGGCTGGCTGCATCTTGGCGGCAACATGCTCTATCTCTGGATCTTCGGCGACAACGTCGAGGATCGCCTCGGCCCTGTAAGATTTACGATCTTCTATTTCCTGGCCGGCATCGCCGCGACCTTCGCCCAGTTCATGGTCAACCCCGGGTCTCCGATTCCCAACGTCGGCGCGTCCGGCGCCATAGCCGGCGTCCTCGGCGCCTACCTGCTCATGTTCCCCAGGCCCGCGTCGACGTGCTGCTCGGCCGTCAGGTGGTCGCCATGCCGGCCTTCATCGTGCTTGGCTTCTGGGTCGTGCTCCAGATGGTGAGCGGGGTCGGCTCCATTGCCGACACGGCCCAGACGGAGCAGGGCGGCATCGCCTACATGGCCCACGTCGGCGGCTTCGTCGCTGGCATCCTGCTGACGTTTGTCATGCGCGGGCCGGGACCCCGCACGACGGCCTGATCCGCCCGCCCGGTCCGGCTCACCGTTTCCGGCACACCGTTATGGTGAACGCCGTATCGTCAGTGGGTCTGCACGAAATGTCATCTTCATCGGCCAAACTTCAGCCGTGACAATGGCCCGGCGAGGGCTATGATGACTTCGCGCTGGATATGAGGAGCCGGCGGCAACTAGATACGGCCCCTCAAGAAAAGCGGTATCGTAACTTGGCAACGAAGAGGGCTGGCGGGGAGATTGGGGTAGTGTATGCGTGGATCCCTGCGCAGGGCATACTCGGCCATCTGGCCTGTTGCGACCATTCTGTTCGCGGCGGCTGCACCGGCCAAGGCCGAAGTGAGAATTGAGAGCGACCGTGCCGATGCTTCGCGGCACACGATCGTCATCTCGGGCGAGATCGATGTCTCGACTTCTGACGGACTTTTCGCAAGCGATCGCGGACACGCGCATCGCTGGCGCAGCGTCGCGTCTTGTCGAGCTCGAGTCTCCAGGCGGCTCGCTATCGTCGGCGATGGCAATCGGCGGCTTGATCCGCGAGGGCCGTTTCGATACGGGCGTCGTCGCTCGCGGCAAATGCTACAGCGCCTGCGTGCTCATCCTGGCAGCCGGCGTGCATCGCACCGTGACCAGCGGCAAGGTTGGTGTGCATAGGCCCTACTACGATAGAGGTCTCTACACCCCCGGCGTTCCTGCGCGCGAGGATGCTGGCTACGGCCCGGTAACCGACGGCATCCATGAATACTTGGCCAGCATGGGCGTCCGCGACGCGCTGATGGACGCCATGATGAAGGTGCCGTCGAAATTCATGCGCCACCTGACATCGCGAGAGGTTGTGACCTACGGGCTCGACAACTCCAAACCCTGCGGGGTCGTGCAGGTTGCGGCGCTTGAGCCCAGCGAGCCGATATCCACCGACGCGAGCGCTGAGCAGGTAAAGCCGGCACGCAAGGCGCAAAAGGCAGTGGCGCGCACCAAGAAGGCACGCGTCGCAAAGAAGCTGCACCCCGTCCGCAATGTCCGGCAGGTGCAGCGCCTCGTCGGACCTTGGGGATGAGCCGCGGCTCTGCCCTCGACATCGGTATTGAAGAGCGAGCGGCCGAACGGGCGTTACTGGCGCCGCCGCCCTTCAAGCGTGGTGGTGATAGGATCTGAAGCGGCTGTGGCCTAAGGCCGCCACGATTGCCGCGCGGCCGGCTCGTCCTCGTCCGCTTTCTCCTCGGCACGCGCGATCTCGCGGACGAGCGCGAACAGCGCCTCCTTGACGCCGAGGCCGGAGACAGCCGAGAGCACGAGCGGCTTTTTGCGGCACGCCTTCTTCAATGCATCCGCCTTCTCGGCGATCGTCGCCTCGTCGAGCGCATCGCACTTCGACAGCGCGACGATCTCCTTCTTCTTGTCGAGTTCGCCGCCGTAGGCCTTGAGCTCGCGGCGCACGGTGCGATAGGCCTCGGCCACATCGTCGCCCGTCGCGTCGACGAGGTGGAGCAGCACCTTCGTGCGCTCGACATGTCCGAGGAAACGCGTGCCGAGCCCCGCGCCCTCGTGCGCGCCTTCGATCAGCCCCGGAATGTCGGCGAGCACGAAGTCCGCGTCACCCGCCCTGACCACCCCGAGATTGGGATGCAGCGTCGTGAAGGGATAGTCGGCGATCTTGGGCTTCGCGGCCGATACCGCGGCGAGAAACGTGGACTTGCCGGCATTTGGCAAGCCGACGAGCCCCGCGTCGGCGATGAGCTTGAGCCGGAGCCAGATCGTCAGTTCCTCGCCGGCGAGCCCCGGATTTGCCCGCCGCGGCGCCTGGTTGGTCGAGCTCTTGAAGTGGGCGTTGCCGAAGCCCCCGTTGCCGCCGCGGGCGATGACTGCCCGGTCGCCCGGCTTCTTCAGCTCCGCGAGCACGGTCTCCTCGTCCTCGGCCAGCACGACCGTCCCGGGCGGCACCTTGATCGATGCCGTCGTGCGCCGTTCGCCCCGGCCCGGTTCTGCCCCATGCCGTTGCCGCCGCGCGCCGCCTTGAAGTGCTGCTGATAGCGGTAGTCGATGAGCGTATTGAGGTTCTCGACGCAGACGACGACGATGTCGCCGCCCTTGCCGCCGTCGCCGCCGTCCGGTCCGCCGAACTCGATGAACTTCTCCCGCCGGAAGCCCACGCATCCGTCGCCGCCGTCGCCGGCCTTCACGTAGATCTTGGCGAGGTCGAGGAACTTCACGCCGCGCGCCTCCAGAAGAGCGACATAACGGGCCGGCGCCGCTCGTAGAGCAACGTGTCGACCTCGGCGCCGCGTGCCTCGCACCAGGCCGTGCACGGGCCGATGCGGCGGAACCCGAGCTTGGAAATGACGCGCGCCGAAGCCGGGTTGTCGACGAAATGGCAGCAGGTCAGACGCCCGAAGCCCGCCGCGCGCAAAACAATAGCGCACGAGCGCCTGCGCGGCTTCCGTCGCAAAGCCTTGCCCCCACCACGGCTTGCCGATCCAGTATCCGATCTCGGCCGACCCGTCGCTGGCCGGCATGTAGCCGACGGCCCCGATCAGCTCGCCATCGAGCTCGACGGCGCGCACGAACTCGCCCGGCTCGATGCCCCGCAGCCACTGGTGGGCGAGCGGCTCGGAATAGGGGTAGGGAATGCGCGCCGTCATGCGGGCAATATCCCAGTCGCCGGCAAGCTCGGCGATGCGTGCGGCATCGCCATCGTTGAGCTCGCGGAATTTCAGCCGGCGCGACTTCATCTCGCCCCCCGTTGAACGCAGGGCGCAATCATACCGCCGACCTGGGCAGGGCCAAAGTGCTCGCTCGCATGCCTCACGGTCGTCATCGCTTGGGGGCTCGGCTGGAAAACAAAAGGGGAGATGGCGAGCCATCTCCCCCGAAATCTCGGGCTCGATTCCGATGGCGTCACTCGGCTGCGGTGGCCTTCTCGGGCCTGACCGAGATAAAGATGCGGCCGTTGCGCTTGGTCTCGAAGTGCACCTTGCCCTCCTCGACGGCGAAGATCGTGTGGTCGGTGCCGATGCCGACGCCGGTTCCGGGATGCCATTGCGTCCCGCGCTGACGGCAGATGATGTTGCCGGGGATGACGTGCTCGCCGCCGTAGCGCTTGATGCCGAGGCGCTTGCTGTGTGAATCGCGGCCGTTCTTGGTTGAGCCGCCAGCCTTTTTCTGGGCCATGGGGGTATTCCTTGATCAGGGCGCTGTGCGCCGGGTCTCTTAAGCGGTGATGCCGGTGATGCGGATCTTCGTCAGGTCCTGGCGATGCCCGCGCTTGCGGCGCGAGTTCTTGCGCCGGCGCTTCTTGAAGGCGATGAGCTTGGGGCCTCGTGTCTGCTCGACGACCTCGGCCAGGACCTTGGCGCCCGAGACGAGCGGGCTGCCGACCTTCGGGTCGCCGGAGCCGCCGCCGACCATCAGCACTTCTGTGAATTCGAGCTTGCCGCTTTTGTCGCCGTCGAGCTTCTCGACGGTGAGGACGTCGTCTTTGGCGACGCGGTACTGCTTGCCGCCTGTCTTGATGACAGCGTACATGGGTCTGCCTCTTTCCGCGCGTGTTCGCGCTCTGGGTCTGGTCCGCGCCCTGTGGCGCCGCAGAAATTCTGCGGACTTTTGAATAGGTTAGCCGAAATCCGGCCGGAGCCTCGGGCAGCGCTCTTAACGCGTGCCAGGGTGAGCCGGCCGCGTCGGCGACCTATATCGCGGAGAGAGCCAGAAAAGTCAATAAAACCCGAGTGCCGCGCCCTCCCGCAAGCCGCCGAAGGCTATACTGCCGCTTGCGTAGCCCTTTTGCGGCGATTTCCGTTATAGAGTTGCATCAAGTTCACAGGATCGGCCACTCCAGGGCAGGTTGAGGAGCGCAATGAAGGTCTGGAGCAGGGAAGCCGTGGCGCGCGACTTGCCGGTCGCGAGCCTCTTCTCCCAGTCCCATTTCAAGATCGCGCTGATCTATCTGGCGGCGTTTACGGCGCTGGATTGGGTCAGCTACGTGCACCCCGCAGCTTCCCTCGGCATAACGCCGTGGAACCCGCCCACGGGGCTGAGCTTCGCGCTTGTCCTGCTGTTGGGCCGGGAGTTCATCCCCTGGCTGTTCATCGCGCCGCTCGTTGCCAATGCGCTCGTGATCGGCCTCCCGCTGCCGTTCTGGATCCACGTCGCGGGAGCCTGCATCGTCGGTCTCGGCTATAGCGCGGCGACCGCGATCCTTTCGATGCCCGCGCTCGCCTTCGACCGCACGCTCTCCTCGAAGCGGTCTCTGATGCTCTTGATTGCCGTCGCCGTCGTGAGCGCGATCGCGGTTGCGGTGTCTTATGTCGGGCTGCTCGTTCTATCAGGCGCCATCGATCCTGCTGAGACCATCCCGGCCATCATGCGCATGTGGATAGGCGACATGATCGGCATCACCGTGCTGACGCCGTTTCTCTTGATCCTATTCACGCGCCGCCGCTTTCTTGTTCCCTCATGGGAGGTCTTGGCGCTTGTTGTCTTCCTCATCGCGTCGCTTGCGGCGGTATTCGGTCTCGCCGAGGCGTTCGGATTGCATCTCTTCTATCTGTTCTTCCTGCCTGTGGTCTGGACTGCCGTGCGCTTCGGACTGGAAGGCGTGACGGCGGGTCTCGTCCTGACCCAGCTCGGCCTCATGGTGGCCATTCACATTGCCGGCGTGAGCGCGAACGACGTGACGGCCTACCAGGCCCTGATGGTCGTCCTCGCCTTGACGGGATTGGCCATTGGCGCAGTAGTGAGCGAGGAGCAGCGTGCTCAGCATCAATTGCGGCTCAATCAGGAGGCGCTCGAGCGGGCGGCGCGGCTCGACACGATGGGCGCGTTTGCCGCCACGCTTGCCCACGAGATCAATCAGCCGCTGACCGCGATCGCCAACTATACGCGTCTCGCCAAGCAGGCCGTCGAGAGCGAGCCGCCAGACACCGCGACGGCAGCAACCGCAGCACTGCATGCGATAACTCAGGTCGACCGCGCTGCCGAGGTCGTGCGGCGCCTGCGCGATTTCATCAAGCTCGGGCGCAACGAGACGGCGCTTCTTGGCGTCTCTGACTTGATCCGCGACGCCGCCGCGCACTGCCGGCCCGAGCTCGCGGCCCGCGGCATCGAGCTCGATATGCGATTGGAGCGCGCCCTCCCCCTGGTAGTTGCCGACAGCTTGCAGGTGACGCAGGTTCTGGTCAATCTTGTGCGCAACGCGGCAGAAGCCATCTCTACGACACGCGAGGCTGCGGGCCGCATCGTGATCGAGGCGAGCCTGAGTGATAACGGTCGCGTTGTGATCAAGGTTCGCGACAATGGGCCGGGCTTCGATCCCGATATTCTGGATAAGGCGCTGCTAACGCCGTTTACGACCACGAAGGAGGCAGGCTTGGGACTTGGTCTTGCGCTTGCCCGTTCGACGGCCGAATCTCACGGCGGGCAGCTCACGATTGAAAGCACGCGCACCGGCGCCGCCGTTTCGTTCACACTCGCAGCAGGAAAATCGAAGGACGCGTTGTTATGACCGTAGCCCTGATCGACGACGACGCCGCAGTGTTGCACTCCATGCGCCTCTTGATAGAGAGCCGCGGGATTTCGGTGAGCTGCTATGAGTTCGCCGAGGCATTTCTCGACGGCTATGCCGATCAGCACCCCTCCTGCATCGTCGCCGACGTGCGCATGCCGGGCATGACCGGTCTCGAGCTGCAGCGCGAGCTCAAGTCCCGCAAGGAAAAGTCGCCGCTCATTCTCATCAGCGGCCACGCCGACGTGTCGATGGCGGTCGCGGCCTTGAAGGAAGGCGCTTTTGATTTCTTCGAGAAGCCCTATGACGGCCAGCGCCTGGCGACAAGCGTCGCCGATGCGGTGGAGAAGGGGCGCCAGCGGAGCTCCGAGGACAACGAGCGCATCGATGTCGCCGAGCGTGTTCGCTTGCTGTCGCCGAGACAGCGGGAGGTCCTCGATCTCGTGGCTTCCGGCATGTCGAACAAGCAGATCGCGCTCAAGCTTGAGATCAGCCCCAGGACGGTCGAAACCTACCGGGCGTGGGTGATGGAGCGCATGGGAGCCGCAAACGTCGCCGATCTTGTGCGCAAGGTCAGCGCGATTGGGCCAACCCCCGCAAAGTAGCGCCTACATTGCCGTGCAGGTCGTGCACTGACGAATTCCCGGCAACGCTGCCTGGGTCCCGCGAGCTGCGTTCGGCAGCCCTCCTCTCCGCGTCCATTTGTCCGCCCGGAGCTTGATGCCGATCAAGTTGCCGTCGCCGGTCGCGATCGAATCTCGCCCATGGGAATCGCGGCCGCTCGCAGCCTTGCTCGATGGTGCGGCGCGAGGTGGCTCGGTGGGAAGGGGGCGCAATGATCGATCTGGATGTGGTTGCAACGGCTCCGGTGGCGGAGGCGCCGTTTCCCTATTTTCTGGCGACCGGCGTCCTGTCGCCTGACGGATTATCCGAGGTGCGCGGCGACTTCCCCGACATTGCACAGCCTGGCGTTTTCCCGCTCAAGGAGCTGACCTACGGTCAGGGCTTCGCCAAGCTCATCCACCAGATAAGAAGCCGCGAGCTCGAGGAGATCCTCGAGGCGAAATTCGATGTCGATCTCGCCGACAAGCCGCTGATGATCACGGTGCGCGGTCATTGCCAAAGGAAGGACGGCCGCAAATGCGTTCGCTCCTGTTGCGCCTTTTCAACGGCAAGCGCGAGGCCAACAATTCGACGCGCGTCTACTTCGATCCCGCGAACCAGGAGCGCTACGACGTCGTGCGCGAGGTGACCGATATCTTCCGCAGCCCGCAGGTCGTGCGCCGTCTCGAGCAGCTGACGGGGCGAGGGCTCTCTGAGGGCGCGCTCAGGATCGAATATTGCCAGGACGTCGACGGCTTCTGGCTCGAGCCGCATCTCGATCTCGGCGTCAAGCTGTTCACGATGCTGATCTACCTGTCGGGCGAGCCGGAGCTCTTCGACGCCGGCACCGACATCTACGACGCCTCGCCTGAGCACAAGCTCGTGGCGACCGCGCCTTACGAGAAGAACAAGGGGCTGATCTTCATTCCCGGAACGAACACCTGGCACGGCTTCACGCAGCGCCAGATCCGCGGCGTGCGCCGCTCGCTCATCGTCAATTGGGTGACCGCCGAGTGGAGGGCGCGCCACGAGCTCGCGTGAGGCAACGCAAGAATTCTTCCCCGGACTTGGCCATCGATGCCTGTCATCGGTGGCCACTTTTTTTGAGGCTTCAAGTATTTCAATTGTCCGTTAGCGCCGTGAGGCGCATCTTGAATAGTAACTCCCAAGTTCACAGCTTAGATCGGACCTATCTTCGCGCCGTGTGAGGCTCACCGGACAATGCTGGACGTGCTTCCACGATCTGAGCTCGAGCCCATTCCGGTGCTCGACACGGGCCCCGATTTCCCGATGGAGACGCTTGTCGCCTACGAGGCGCGCGCACATGCCCTCCTCGATCTGGCGACGGCGGCCGTCCCTTCCGCGGCCTTGCGCCAGCTCGACAAGGTCTCCCGCCGCTGGCTCGAGAAGTGGGAGAACGCGCACTTGGCCGAGATCGATGCCATCGCCAAGCGGCTCGCGCGGCCGGGCGCGTACTTCTTCTCGGTCAATTACGAATGGGGCTGCACCTGCCGCGTCTCTGCCTCTCCCGATCACCAGAGCGCGCGCCTCATCCGCGTCCTCGACTGGAGGACGCCGGGTCTCGGGCGCAACGTGCTCGCCGCGCGCGTGAGCGGCGCGAGCCGGCCGCTATGTCACGCTGACCTGGCCTGGCTACACGGGCGTCCTCACCGCCATGGCGCCGGGGCGTTTTTCCGCCGCCCTCAACCAGGCGCCGATGAGGAAGGCCGTCGGTTTCTACGTGCTCGACTGGGCCGCGAACCGTCGCCGCGTCTGGAAGATGCCGCACCCGACCCCGGCGCACCTCTTGCGCGCCGTGTTCGAGCGGGCCCAGACCTTCACCGAGGCCAGAAGCATGCTGATGTCAGAGCCGATTTCCACGCCGGGCATCTACTCTCTCGCCGGTTTGAAGCCCTCCGAGACGGCCGTGATCGAGCGCACCGAGACGGAAGCTCGCGTCCACGACGGCGCCAACGTGGCGGCCAACCACTGGCAGGCACCGGGATGGCGCGGCCGTGCGCGCGGCGAGCAGAGCGCGGAGCGCGCCTGCCTTCTGCACCGCATTCCGCCCGAGCTCGACGCGGATTTCCGTTGGCTTGTTCCGCCGGTCCTCAACCGTCATACCCGCCTGGTGATGGTCGCAGATGCCGCTGCCGGACGCCTCGTTGCGCAAGGCTACGAGGACATGGCCCCCGCGACCCGGCCGCTGACAATGGCAGCCTGACGCGGGCCGGCCTGTTCTCCCGGGAACAGCTCGCTGGAGGTGCCGACGCTATTTTCTCATGATAGACATGCGCATTCTGACGCCGGAGGGCCCCTATGAACGACGCGCGTATCGAGGAAGCATTGGCCCGCGACCAAGTCCGAGCCATCAGCAGTTTCTATAACCATTTCATCGCCTTCGCGGCGGTCATCGCGGTTCTAGTCTGCATCAATCTGGCCACCGGTAGCGCCTTCTGGGTGCACTGGGTTGTGCTGGGCTGGGGCATCGGCATCGCGGCCCACGCCTACGCTGTCTTCGTCAGAAATCCGCAGCGCGCCGAAGAGCTCAAGGCACGCCGCACCGCGACGTAGCGCCGTTGCCGTTTATTCGGCTTCGGCCTGAGGAGCGCGAATAACGAGGTCACCCAGATATCTTGGCGCGTTGCTGGTCGCAGGACTTGACGCGGATCAGATTGGGCATGTCCTTGAGCTTGTCGGCAGGCACGCAATCCGATAGTCCGGCCTTGCGCGCGCCATTGACGAACAACTCGGCTTCCTTTTCTGCGAACCCGCCCGTCTCACTGAGATATCGTTCTGCGATCCAGGTCGGATCCAGCTTCTTGACGTTGGCGGCTGCGGCCTCTGCATCACTCGTGCGGCCCAAATAGGCATAGGACATCGCCAGGAAGGCGTAATCGAGGGCAAGGGGCTCCTTTACGAGCAATCTGTATTTCACCGACTTGTCGTACTGCTCGCCAAAAAAGAACACGAAGCTTAGCCCTTGATTGTACCAGTCGGGGTAATGAGGGTTCAGTTTCAACGACCGTTCCGCGAGGCTCACGGCTCGTTCCGTTTTGCCAAAGCCCGGTATAGACCAGGCGACCACGAGCAGCAGGTCTGCATCGGAGGGTGAAAGAGCTTCAGCCCTGTCGAACTCGGCGAGAGCTTGCTCCGCTTTCCCGTGATAGGCGTAGGCTCCGCCGAGAGCGAGGTGCGAATTGCCATCGTCGGGATCGAGCTGCACCGCCTTCTCGCCCGCCTCCAACATCTTTGACAGCGCCTCATCGACAGACGGCGCCAAGCCGAGGTCGATCAAATACATTTGGACAGTGGCCAGCCCGTAGTAAGCGCGTGCCAACTTCGGATCGAGCTCGAGCGCTTTGCGGAACAAGCCTTCTGCCTCGGTCAACGAGTCCTTCGTCACCTTGTGCTTCGCCTCCATGGCCAGCAAGTAGGTGTCGAAGGCGGTTAGGCTCGCGGGTGGCTTGCGCCTGAGAAGACTGCGCTCGGCCTCTGCGACCGCACCCTCTGAGCCAGCTATCGTGGCGGCTATCCTTTGCGTGAGATCGTTCTGCACTGCGAACAGGTCATCGACGGGCCGGTCGTAGCGCTCGGACCAGACGTGGCTGCCGGAGGCCGCTTCGATGAGCTGAGTGGTCACGCGAACCCGCTCGCCCATCGACTGGATGCTGCCCTCGAGAACGTACTTCACGTTGAGGTCGCGGCCGACCTGGCGGATGTCGGTCGGCTTGCCCTTGTAGACCTCGGTGGAATTCCGGGCGATGACGATAAGGTCCTTGGAGTGGGACAGATCGGTGATGATGTCCTCGGTGATCCCGTCGGCGAACCGCTTCCATTTCGGATCGTCCCCAATATTGTCGAAGGGCAAGACGGCAATGGACGGCTTGTCTGGCAGCGACGGACCGGCGTTCCAGCCCTGCATTCCCAGAAACCTGCCGCGATGATCAGCAGCAGAGCGGCGGCCAGCATCGCCGGCTGCTTCCAGCCAATGTCGAGAAGGGCAAGGCGCCGCGAACTTGGGCTAGGTTCGGCGCGCGCACCGTAGTCGCCTGCCAGCTTCGAATTGTCCTTGAGCTGCTGCTCGTCCACAGGCGCACCCGGTGCCTGCATGGGATCAAGGTGCTGATCTGGAGTTGTCGCATCGGGTCGTTCCAGCCTAGGCTGTTCCGGCGCAGGCGCTAGTGTTGCGGCCTGCCGAAACTCGATGTGCGGCGCGTAGGTGCCCTTGGGCAGCTCGATGCGAATGGGATCGTTCTGGCCGTCGGCCTCGTAGTACTCGCGAAGCCTGTCGCGCAGGCGCGCGGCCTCGATGCGCACGATAGGGTCGACGTTGGGATCGAACGTCTCGGGCGCGATCGAAGACCTCGAGAGCGATGTTGTAGCCCTTGAGCCGGTCGCCGCGCCCGGCGAGCGTCTTCGTTGACGACGTACTCCAGGAACCGCTGCCGGCGCTGCGACTGCTGAAACGGGCCGCTCCTGAGGATGCGGTCCAGTTGCTCGCGAACGGCCTTCTGGTCGGATTCGCTCCAGCAATTGAGCGCCGTGACCGTCATGCCCTAACTCCAAACTCGCCGAAAAGGCGCCAGCCGCGTCTGAATGTGGGCCGTTTAATACCGTAACATACTACGGCCAACCGCCGCGGCCTGTCACGCTCGAGCTGCGTGGCTTATTGGGCGTGCCGATCAAGCACCCCTTCACGGAACTGAAATATTTCCGGGCGGCTGCCGCAGTTCGGCGCACCCCATGACCCCGCGCGGATCGAATTGCGAGGAGGAGGACCTTTTCCATGAACGCCAAGACACTCATCGTTGCCGTTCCCACGGCGCTTTTCGTTCTCGGCTCCGGCGTAGCAAACGCCGGGCAGACCATTAACGTAGCGGGCACCATGGCATGCGTGAACGACAAGTGGGACGAGAAGGAGCCTGAGAAAGGACACAAGCTGGCCGAATATGGCGGCCGATGCGTCGTAGTTCCCGACGATGCCAGCGCACAGAAGTACGTAGAGGACTGCGCGGGAAACTACGAATACAAGCCCGACGGAAGCTGGAAGGGCGGCGGAACCTGTAATGTCGACTTCAAGGAAGGGAACACGATATCCCTGACCTGGGAGGAGGGTTCGCACCTCAAGGAATACCCGTTCACGTATACCGGCGGCACCGGCAAATATAAGGGCGCCAAAGGCGGCGGCACGTACAAGACAGATGAGCTGACGACCACCCTCTATGGCGGCAGAAAAAAGGGCAACCTGGAACTGCCCTGAGAGCGCCTACGCCTTTTTGGTGGAAAGCGACCGTAACTCACTAAGCTCAAGCGAGCGGAAAACGAACGGAGCGGACAACACTCAGTCCGCTCCGGGTCCATCCTCGCTCCTGCCGCTTGGACCTCATCCTGAGCTTGTCGAAGAGCCTGCCCCGGACTTGATCCGGGGATAGGGAACCCCGCCCCTTCGCCTCATGGTTCGACAGGCTCACCATGAGGCAGCTCGCGGGCACCATTTCGGCTCGATCAGAACAGACCCTCGATCTGGCCCCGGTCGTTGAGGCGGATCGAATCCGCCGACGGCACCTTGGGCAGGCCGGGCATGGTCATGATCTCGCCCGTGATGACGACGATGAACTCGGCGCCCGCCGAGAGCCGGAGCTCGCGCACCGGCACGATATGCCCCGTCGGCGCGCCGCGCTTCGTCGGATCGGTCGAGAACGAGTACTGCGTCTTCGCCATGCACACCGGCAGATGGCCGAAGCCCATCGCCTCGAGCTCCTTGAAGCGCGTCTCGATCGCGCCGTCGCATGAGATGTCGGCCGCGCGGTAGATCTCGGTCGCGACGGTCTTGACCTTGTCGCGCAGGCTCATGCTGTCCGGGTAGAGCGGCTTGAACGCGGCCTTGCCGGAGGCGCACATTTCGACGACGTGCTGCGCCAGCGCCTCCGTTCCCTTGCCGCCGTCGGCCCAGTGCGTGCACATGAAGGCGCGCGTGCCCATGCTTTCGGCGGCCTTCATCACCTCCTGGATCTCGGCGTCGGTGTCGGTGATGAAGCGGTTGATCGCGACCACGGCCGGCACGCCGAACTTGTTCACGTTCTCGATGTGCCGCTTGAGGTTGTCGCAGCCCTTGTTCACGGCCATGACGTTCTCGTTCTTCAAGTTCTCCTTGGCGACGCCGCCGTGCATCTTGAGCGCGCGCACGGTGGCGACGATGACGCAGGCGCTGGGTGCGAGGCCCGCCTTGCGGCACTTGATGTCGAAGAACTTCTCGGCGCCGAGATCCGCGCCGAAGCCCGCTTCCGTCACCACGTAGTCGGAGACCTTGAGCGCGCTCTTGGTGGCCAGCACCGAGTTGCAGCCGTGCGCGATGTTGGCGAACGGGCCGCCGTGAATGAACACGGGATTGTTCTCGAGCGTCTGCACCATGTTGGGCATCAGCGCGTCCTTGAGCAGCACGGTCATGGCGCCGTCGCCCTTCACGTCGCGGGCGCGCACCGGCTTCTTGTCGCGCGTGTAGGCGACGATGATGTTGCCGAGGCGCTTCTCGAGATCCTTGAGATCGCTCGACAGGCAGAGGATCGCCATCACCTCGGAGGCGACCGTGATGTCGAAGCCGTCCTCGCGCGGGAAGCCGTTCGACACGCCGCCGAGCGAGTTGACGATCGAGCGCAGCGCGCGGTCGTTCATGTCGAGCACGCGCCGCCACTCGACGCGGCGGCTGTCGATCCCCGCCGCATTGCCCCAGTAGATGTGATTGTCGATCAGCGCCGAGAGCAGGTTGTGCGCGCTGGTGATGGCGTGGAAGTCGCCGGTGAAGTGGAGATTGATGTCCTCCATCGGCACGACCTGGGCGTAGCCGCCGCCGGCCGCGCCGCCCTTGACGCCGAAGCAGGGGCCGAGCGAGGGCTCGCGCAGGCAGCACATCGCCTTCTTGCCGATGCGGTTGAGCCCGTCCGAAAGTCCGACGGTCGTCGTCGTCTTGCCCTCGCCGGCGGGCGTCGGGCTGATGGCGGTGACGAGGATGAGCTTGCCGTCGGGACGGCCCTTGAGAGATTCGATGAACTCGAACGAGAGCTTGGCCTTGGTCGTGCCGTAGGGGACGAGCGCGTCCGCGGGCACGCCGATCTTCGCGGCGACCTCCGCGATCGGCTTCATCTTCGCTTCGCGCGCAATCTCGATGTCGGACTTGACCGTCACGGGCGTTTCCCTCTCGTAAAGCGTTTCTCGCGTGGCACCGTCTGCGCGGGCCCGGGCTGCGGGGTGATATTGGCGGGTTGCGGCCGCTTCGCCAAGCGGGTCGCGAGAAAATGGACACGATGACGCTCCCTTGCGGTTAATGCGTCTCAGTCTTTACGCGTGCGGGTGCGAAATGGGCCGGCACCGTCGCAACTTTGCTCCAGGTCCTGGGGTTAGAATGCCAGGAAAGAACCTTGCCCTTACCTTGATCGAAGGAGCGACCCAATGCAGGATTTCGAGCTGGACCGCCTGAGCCTCGCCCCCAATCCCGACCTTTCGCGTCGCCATGTGCTTGCGACCTCGCTGGCAACCGGCTTTGCATTGGCCGTGCAACCCGTCGCCGCCCAGACGATGATCACGACCGACACCGCCGGGCTCGAGGCGGGCGAGGTCAAGATCAAGACGGCGGACGCCGAGATTCCGGCCTACCGCGCCATGCCCGCGGCCGGAGGGCCCTTCCCGGTCGTCCTCGTCGTCCAGGAGATCTTCGGCGTCCACGAGCACATCAAGGACGTCTGCCGCCGCCTCGCCAAGGCCGGCTACTTCGCGATCGCGATGGAGATGTACGCGCGCCAGGGCGACGTCTCGAAGCTCACCTCGATCGATGCCGATCCTGCCCATCGTCGACAAGGTGCCGGACGCGCAGGTCATGAGCGATCTCGACGCCGCCGTCGCCTTCGCCAAGGGGAGCGGCAAGGGCGACACGTCGCGGCTCGGCATCACCGGCTTCTGCTGGGGCGGGCGCATCACCTGGCTCTACGCGGCGCACAATCCCGAGGTGAAGGCCGGCGTCGCCTGGTACGGCCGTCTCGTCGGCAGCGCAGAGCGCGAACACGCCGCGCCACCCGGTCGACATCGCCGCCGATCTCAAGGCGCCCGTGCTCGGTCTCTACGGCGGCAAGGATCAGGGCATCCCGCTCGACACGGTCGAGAAGATGCGCGCCGCCTGCAAGGCCGCGGGCAAGACCTGCGAGATCGTCGTCTACCCGGACGCCGGGCACGCCTTCCACGCCGACTACCGCCCGAGCTACGAGGAGAAAGCCGCGAAAGACGGCTGGGCGCGTCTCCTCGCCTGGTTCAAATCCCACGGCGTCGCCTGAGCGCCGCTCTATCGGTATCGGCAGGTCTGGGCTAAAGAGGGCGCCCGAAGCCGGGTGAGAGCCTGCCATGCCGATCGACAAGACTGCCATCGACGACCTCGTGACCGTGCGCGACTGGCTGCGCTTCGCCATCGAGCCGCTTCACGGCCGAGAATCTGGCGTTCGGCCACGGCACGTCGCGCGCCGTCGACGAGGCGGCCTACCTCATCCTGCACACGCTCGCATCTGCCGATCGACGAGCTCGATCCCTGGCTCGACTGCCGCCTGACGCGCGCCGAGCGCGAGCAGGTGGCGGCGATCGTCGAGAAGCGCATCGCGACCAGGAAGCCCGCGCCCTATCTCACCAACGAGGCCTGGATCAGGGGCCACAGCTTCTATTGCGACGAGCGCGTACTCGTGCCGCGCACCTATTTCGGCGAGCTGCTTGAGGACCGGCTGTCCGCCGTCGTCGCCGATCCCGACGCGGTCGAAAGCGTGCTCGATCTCTGCACCGGCTCGGGCTGCATCGCCATTCTTGCCGCCATGACGCTTCCCGAATGCCACGGTCGACGCCGTGGACATTTCCCCGGACGCGCTCGCGGTCGCCGAGCGCAACGTCGCCGAGTACGGCCTCGAGGACCGCATCCGTCTCGTCCGGTCGGATCTCTTCGCTGGCCTCGCCGGCAAGCGCTACGATCTCATCCTGTCGAACCCGCCCTACGTCGCCGCCGAGGCCATGGCGGCTTTTCCTGCCGAGTATCGGGCCGAGCCGGCGATTGCGCATGCCGGCGGCGGCGATGGCATGGATCTCGTGCGCCGCATCATCGAAAGCGCCGGCCGCCATCTCACGCCCGACGGAGCGCTCGTCGTCGAGGTCGGCACCGGCGGCCCGCTTCTCGAGCGCGATTTCCCGCGCCTTCCCTTTCTTTGGCTCGCGACCGAGGAGAGCGAGGGCGAGGTCTTCGCGCTTCCCGCGTCGTCCCTTAAGTAGAAATCCCTCTGGAACTGGAGGCGGCTCTGTCGTATTAATGATGGACGGCCGAGCCGTGCCGACAACGAGACGACACGTATGCCCGCCAGGACGCAGCAGCTCCCGCCCTCCCTCGAGATCTTTGCCACCGTCGCGCGCCGGCCGCGCTTCTGCTGCGGTTGTGTCTGTCTTTCGCGCGAGGATCGCCGGCGCGCACGACGCGTTTTCAGAATTGTCCACGTGGTGACGGATAGTTGGGAGGACGACCGCCGTACGCTCTGGCAGCGCACGCGCCGGCAATTTCGACGGGCCGCGCGCCGCGGGGCGGCGCTTTTCGGCCGGCGCACTTGACAGCCTCTCGCCGTCGATGACCATGCGCCCGAAGCGGCAGCGAATCCGCGAACGGGGAGCGCCATGCGCCTGGGGCCATGCACTGATCGCCATCGCCTGCCTTCTGTCGCCCGCACGCGTGGGCCGACGGACGGCACCATCATCATCAAGTTCAGCCACGTCTCGGCGCCTCAGGCGCACAAGTCGCGCGCCGCCGAGCACTTCAAGAAGCTCGCCGAGGAGTACACGGGCGGCAAGGTCAGGATCGAGCTCTATCCCAACTCGCAGCTCTACAAGGACAAGGAGGAGCTGGAGGCGCTGCAGCTCGGCGCCGTGCAGATGCTCGCCCCCTCGGTCTCGAAGCTCGCCCCGCTCGGCGTGAAGGAGTTCGAGGTCTTCGATCTCCCCTATCTGTTTTCCGGCTACGACGCCCTGCGCAAGGTGACCGACGGGCCGATCGGCAAGGAGCTGCTGGCCAAGCTCGAGGCGAAGGGCATTCTCGGTCTCGCCTTCTGGGACAACGGCTTCAAGATCCTCTCCGCCAACAAACCGCTCATCGCGCCCGACGACCTCTTGGGCCTCAAGATGCGCATCCAGGCCTCGAAGGTCATCGAGGCGCAGATGACGGCGCTCGGTGCGCTCCCGCAGGTGACCGCGTTCTCGGAGGCCTATCAGGCGCTCTCGTCGGGCGTCGTCGACGGCACCGAGAACACGCCGGCCAACATGTTCACCCAGAAGATGTACGAGGTGCAGAAGCACGCGACGCTGACCAACCACGGCTATCTCGGCTACGCCATCCTGACCAACAAGAAGTTCTGGGAGGGCCTTCCGGCCGACGTGCGCGCCGCGCTCGAGAAGGCCATCGCCGAGACGACGCCCTTGGCCAACCAGCTCGCCAAGGAGGAGAACGACGAATCGCTCGTCGAGATGAAGAAGCTCGGCAAATCCGCCTTTCACGAGCCGACGGAAGCCGAGATGACAGGCCTGGCGCGAGGCGCTGCGTCCCCGTGCAGAAGGAGATGGCGTCCCGCGTCGGCCAGGACCTGATCGACCGCATCGCCGCCGCGACCGGGCGGACGAACTAGCCCTCACGCATCCACGATGATGTTGAATCCGCCCATCGACATGCGCTTCATATCGAACGGCATGGTCTTCGGGTCCATGCTGTCGGCGAGCCGGGGATCCTTCATTACGGCGGCATTGATCTTGTCGCGCTGCGCCTTCGACTTATAGACGATCCATGAGAAAACGGCGGTCTCGCCCGGCTTGAGCTTGAGCAGCTTTGGAAACGGCCGGCCGAAGCCGACGTCAATTTCGTCTCCCACGCACTCGCGATACTCGAGCGCTCCGTGGTCGCGCCAGACCTTACCCGCCTTCCTCGCAAGCTTGCGATAGGCCTCGATGTTCTTGTCCGGGACGATCAATAGAAATCCGTCGACGTAGGCCATTCTCTGTCCTCTCGTTCTGGGAGCGCCCTGGTCTCCCGGGGAGCCGCGCGCTTACACTTTCCCACGCCCACGGAATAGCGGCAGTGACGAGACGATCCGGTCGTGCCATAGCCATCGGGGGCAGGAGCCCGAATATAGACGCGGCCGCTCGGGGAGACGATGGCGGGGAATCGCGCAAAGTACCTACGTAGTCTCGACAGGCTCGAGGAGACGATCATCGCGGCGCTGATCGCCGCCGCGACGCTGCTCATCTTCGTCGCCGTCGTGCAGCGCTACGGCGCTCTCCAACGCCGCGCATCTCGCCGGCTGGGCGAAGGCCCACGGCCTCGACTGGCTGGCCGGCTTCGCCAAGGGCCTCTTCCACGTCTTCAACGCCGTGCGCCTCACCTGGGCGCAGGAGCTCGCCATCTTCATGATGATCTGGATGGCGAAGTTCGGCGCCGCCTACGGCGTGCGCACCGGCATCCACGTCGGCGTCGACGTGCTCGTCGAGCGCCTGCCGCCTGACCGCCGCCGCGTGCTCGATCCTGATCGCGCTCGCCGCCGGCGCGCTGTTCACGGCCATCGTCGGCACGCTCGGCGCCCGCCTCTGCTGGCACATCGCCGAGATGGGCCAGACCTCGGCCGTGCTCGAGCTGCCCATGTGGGTCGTCTATCTCGCCGATACCGCTCGGCTCGTATCTCATGTGCTTCCGCTTCCTCCAGGTCGCGTGGACGTTCGCGCAAACGGGCGAGCTGCCGAAGCACGATCCCGGCCACGTCGAAGGCATCGACGCCCGCAGCTGCTGGGACGGCGCGATGAGCGCACTCATCATCTTCGCGCTCCTCGCGGCCCTCCTCCTCACCGGCATGCCGGTGTCGATCGCGCTCGGCCTCACCGTCCTGACGTTTCTCTTCACGCTCACCTCCGTGCCGCTCGACGCCGTCGCGCTCGAAGCTCTTCACCGGCATCGAGAGCTTCGAGATGATGTGCGTGCCGTTCTTCATCCTGGCCGGCAACTTCCTCACCCACGGCGGCGTCGCCAAGCGCATGATCCGCTTCGCCACCGCCATGGTCGGCCACTGGCCGGGCGGGCTCGGCATCGCCGCCGTCGTCGCCTGCGCGATCTTCGCCGCCGTCTCGGGATCCTCGCCCGCGACCGTCGTCGCCGTCGGCTCGATCCTGATCCCCGCCATGACCGCGCAGGGCTTCCCGCTGAAATTCGGCGCGGGCGTCGTCGCCTCGTCGGGCGCGCTCGGCATCCTGATCCCGCCCTCGATCGTCATGGTGCTCTATTCGCTCGGCACCAGCGGCATGCATGTGACGGGCCCGGCGGGCGAGAAGGTCTCGGCCGCCTCCGTCGGCGCGCTCTTCATGGCCGGCGTCATCCCCGGCATCCTGCTCGCGATCCTGCTCGGCCTGACCACCTTCTATCGCGCCTGGAAGAACGGCTATCCGCGCAGCGTGAGGGCCACCTGGGGCGAGCGCGGCCGCGCCTTCGTCGACAGCTTCTGGGGCCTGGCGCTGATCGTCATCATCATGGGCGGCATCTACGGCGGTCTCTTCACGCCGACCGAGGCCGCGGCCATGAGCGCGGTCTACGCCTTCGTCGTCGCCGTCTACGTCTACAAGGACCTGAGGCTCGCCGACGTGCCGCGCGTGCTGCTCGCCTCCGCCGCCATGAGCGCGATGATCCTCTACATCATCACCAACGCCATCCTGTTCAGCTTCCTCCTGACGCACGAGCAGATCCCGCAGGCCATCGCCGACTGGATCGTCGCCCAGGGCTTCGGCTGGATCTCGTTCCTGGTGATCGTCAATCTCTTGCTGATCGCGGCCGGCTGCGTCATGGAGCCGGCGTCGATCACGCTCATCCTGGCGCCGATCCTGTTTCCGGTCGCCGCCAAGCTCGGCATCGATCCCGTGCACTTCGGGATCATCATGGTCGTCAACATGGAGATCGGCATGCTGACGCCGCCGGTGGGCTTGAACCTCTACGTGACGAGCGGTCTCACCAAGCTCGGTCTGACCGAGGTGTCCAAAGCCGTACTGCCGTGGCTGGCGACGATGCTGGCCTTCCTGGTGCTCGTCACCTATTGGCCGGATCTGTCGCTCTGGCTCCCCCGCACGCTCGGCATGCTCTGAGCCACTCGAAGCTGCGACCGCGCCGTTAACGCGCGCGAAAGCATGTCTGCAATCGCAAGCGCGCGCACATGACCTGAAACCGAGGCTGCGTTCCGTACGTAACTTACGGCACGCGTGGCGAGCGTCATGAATTGTGCGCAAGGAGGATTATGTCATGACCCGCATTGAGCTCCCGTTCGAGACGGCGTGTGATAACGCTGCCGCGACTTTCTCGTCGCTCGCGGCAATGCTCCATTTTCACCGCACGGGCGAGCGCTACAAGCCACGCCTCGTCGTCGTGAACGAAGTCGCCGCGCATCGCCGCCGCGCGGCCTCCGCGTCCGGTGCTTCAGGGTTGTTCCTGCGCGTATGCCGCAATTGAGCGCTTGAACGTGCGCTCAGCCGAACGCGCCCCAGTGGTGCGAGATGCCGGTGCCGATCTCGCGCACGAGCTCGTAGGCCTGCTCGAGCGGCTCGAGGATCTCCGTCTCGATGCGCCCGTAGTCGTCGATGCCCTTGGGCAGGTAAGTCGCCTGCTCGGTGAAGGCCGCCGCATCGTAGGCGGCCGTGGTCCGCCGCGGGAACGCCTGGCGCATGACGGCAACCACGTCCGGGATCTCGAGCGCCAGCGCCGAGCGGAAGATCTCGTCGTGCGAGACCTCGTTCGTCGGCGTGAAGCGCGGCAGCTGCGCGGCGAGGATGAAGATGCGCATGATGAGCGCGAGGCGGATCGCCTGCAGGAGATCGAGCTCGAGCCGGTGATCGTCCGGGATCTTGCCGCCCTCGAGCCCGATGTCCTCGAGCATCGAATGCAGATCGATGGCGTCGAGCCGCAGATAGTGCGCGAGCCCGTTGATCTGCCGCGCGCGGTCGTCGTTGAGGAGGCGCGCGGCGAGCGTCTTGAACGCGCCCTCGAGATGCGGCTCGCGGCCCCACGACGCGCGCGAGCGCCCAGAACCCGGCATCGAAGGGAATGGCATTGGCCCCGACCGCATTGAGGCTCGAGAGCTGCTTGGCTCGGGCGATCATCTCGATCAGCGGCCTGAGCCTCGGCGAGCGCTTGGCGAGCTCGACGAAGCGCTCGCGCTCGCGACCCGACGGCTGCGCCGAGGCCCGCGACCACGTTCGCCACATAGCCGAACTGCTGCAGAATGGCGTTGTTGGGAATGGCGCGCATGCGCGCGGGGTCGGCGCCGCCGGAGGCGTGATCGCCCTGGCGCTTCACCGGCCGCGAGCCGCGTCTTGAACAGGAGATTGGCTCCGAACGCGCCGAGCAGCGCGCGGTAGCCGGGATGCGCGAAGAGATGCTGCTGGTAGCCGCGCAGGCGTAGCTGGAAGTCGAGCGACAGGTTGATGTCGGTATAGAACGGGTCCTCGCCCTCGCCCGGGTCCTTGCCGCTCATGACGATGGTCGTCAGCGCGCGCGCCGCGAACTCCTTGTTGCCGAAGAACAGGTATCCGTCGCCGCCCTGGAAGCTCGTCTCGTGCTTGAGCGGCAGTCCGTGGCGGAAGAAGCGCCAGCGGGATTCGCCCGAGAGCACGTAGCGCAGGCGGCGCCGGAGCGGCCCGGGATGCGCGCCGCGTCCCATGCTCTCGCCGTGGGTCGAGAAGATCAGCGTCTCGACGCCCTCGAGGTCCGCCTTGTGGACGACGTCGGCAAGTCCGTGCTGCAGGCGCTCGTGCGCGAGTCCAGCCGCGATCTGGCCGATGAAGCGGCCCGCGTCCGAGTAGCCGGTCTGCACGCAGAGCCGCCCGCGTCCGCGCACGTAGTCGCGGTAGGCTTCCTCGGCGAGCAGCCGCTCGATCAGGCGCGAGCCCGTCTCGAGCGCTGCCGGCGTCTCGAACAGCGGCGAGATGTCGACATGCTTCTCGACACCGAACAGCTTGGCGAAGAAGACCGCGATGAGGATCGTCGCCGGGCTCTCGCACTCGGCGATGAGGTAGCGGATCGGCGTGTCGCGATCGACGTGCTTCACCATCTGCGCCGCAAGCGCGAACTGGCGGATGGCGGTCGCGTTCTCGAGGTCGAGCGTCTCGAAATTGACCGCCTCGGGCTTGGCCGTGCGGATCATCTCGACGATGCGCGCCAGCGCCTGGCGCTCGGTGAGGTCGCGCGTCCACGGCTCGTGCACGAAGGCGCGGAACGCGTTGTTGATCTGCACCGCATTGACGCGCAGGTGAATGTGCGAGGTGCCGAGGCCCGTTGCCTCGACGAGCGCAGCGAGTGCGGCCACAGCCTGCTTTGCCTCTGCGCCGGGCACCGCATCGATCAGCGAGTCGAGCAGCGTGATGATCGGCTCGGTCGTGACCAGATTGTAGCTGTCGCCGCGCGTGATGACGTTGGCGGCCTCCGCGAGTGTGAACCCGTCGCTGCCGATCCGCTCCAGCGCCTCGATCTGCTCGTCGACAGCCGCAATCGCGAGATCGAGCTTGCCGGTGATCTGTCGCGAAAGGCGTTGCACCTCGCCGCCGTCGTCGATCACGCCCTTGAGCGCCAGGAACCGGTCGCCGGATGTCGTTCAGCGCCGCGCGCTTCTCCCTGAGACGGATGAGGAGCGAGAAGGTCCACTTGATGTCGGTGCGCCCGTCGAGGTCGTAGCCGACCCACGAGGCGATCGTCGCGAATGCCGGCTTGAGCTTGAGCGCCTTGTCGCCGAAGCGTTCCGTCGCCGTCTTGAAGAAGGCTGCCGCGAGATCGACGTAGGCGTCGCGGAGATTCCTGATCGACTTCTGCACGGCGCGGTGCTCGTAGTCGAGCGTCAGCGGCGCGTCGGGACGGTGCGGGACGCCGATCGTGTGGCCGTTGGTGCTGCCCGCGAGCGCGATCTTTGTCATGCGCTCGGATAGTGCTTCCGAAAGGCCGAACGTCGGGTGGGCCGTGAAGACGATGCCGTTGCGGGCGCGGCTCCACCGCTCCGCAAAGCGCTTGAAGGCGGCCTCATCGCGCCCGTCGCCGCCGCTCTCGGCGACGAACTTCGCGAACTCTGTGCGTGTCGCAGCCTCGTCGACGAAGCCGATCTGCTCCCTGAGGCGCAGCGCCCGCTGCACGCAGGCGCGGTCCATGAGCCGCCCGGCGAGCGTTTTCAGCTCATCGAAGCTCGTGTTCCCCGCCTCGAGCTCGCGCGACAGGTTGAAGGCGACATTGACGATCGGATTGAGCGACGGCTGATCGGGGATCTCCGATCGCAATGCCTTGAGCTCGTCGCGGAGCTTGAACTCGTCGAGCTTGCCGCGTGCCTTAGTCAATGGCTGCGCCACGTTGCTGTTCTCCGCTCATCACAGAACGACGGCTTCTTGCAACTCAACTCCTGCATTCGAGCCGAGAATCGGCCCGGCAGGCGCCCTCTCGCACCTGCCGGATCGCTTTTCAGCCGGCCCACCCCTTACGAGGCGAAAGCTCGGCTCCCGCTTAAGCCGCCTTGCTCTTCGACGAGAGCACCTTTTGCATCGTGTTGCCGATCTCCGAAGGATTTGGAGCGATCGCCACGCCGCAGCTCTTCAGGATGTCGACCTTCTCTGCCGCCGCCTCGCCGAACGCCGAGACGATCGCGCCCGCGTGACCCATGCGCCGGCCCTTCGGCGCCGAGAGGCCCGCGATGTAGGCAACGACCGGCTTCTTGAAGTGGTCGCGGATGTAGTGGCCCGCTTCGGCCTCCTGCGGACCGCCGATCTCGCCGATCATGATGACGGCATCCGTGTCCGGGTCGGTTGCGAAGTGCTCGATCACGTCCTTGAACGACGAGCCGTTGATCGGATCGCCGCCGATGCCGACCGAGGTCGACACGCCGATGCCGAGCGCCTTGAGCTGCGCCGCGGCCTCATATCCGAGCGTGCCCGAGCGCCCGACGATGCCGACGCGGCCAGGCAGGTAGATGTGCCCCGGCATGATGCCGAGCATGGCCTTGCCGGGCGAGATCGTGCCGGCGCAGTTGGGCCCCGTGAGAACCATGCGGCTCTCTTTCTTGTAGCGGCGCATGTAGCGCTTCACCCGGATCATGTCCTGCGTCGGGATGCCGTCCGTGATGCAGACGCAGTATTTGATGCCGGCGTCCGCCGCTTCCATGATCGCGTCGGCCGCGAACGGCGGCGGCACGAACACGATCGAGGCTTCTGCGCCCGTCTCGTCGACCGCGCCCTTCATGGTGTTGAACACCGGGCGCCCGAGGTGCGTCGAGCCGCCCTTGCCGGGCGTGACGCCGCCGACGACGTTGGTGCCGTAGTCGATCATTTCCTGGGCGTGGAAGGTGCCGATGCGGCCCGTGAAGCCCTGCACCAGGATCGGGGTGTTTTCGTTGATGAAGATTGCCATGTGTCTTTCCTCCGTCAGGCCGCTTTAGAGGTCTTCGCAGCGGCAACAGCCTTCTGCGCGCCCTCGGCCAATGTCTCGACGCTGATCATGGTGAGTCCGCTCTGATCGATGATCTTGCGGCCCTCCTCGACGTTCGTGCCGGCGAGCCGGACGACGATCGGGATCTTGATCTCGAGCTCCTTGATCGCATCGACGACGCCCTTGGCGACCCAGTCGCAGCGGTTGATGCCGGCGAACACGTTGACCAGGATCGCCTTGACGTTCTTGTCGCGCAGCACTGCCTTGAACGACTTCGTCACGCGCTCGGGCGAAGCGCCGCCGCCGATGTCGAGGAAGTTGGCAGGCTCGCCGCCGGCGAGCTTGATCATGTCGAGCGTCGCCATGGCGAGACCGGCGCCGTTGACGATGCAGCCGATGTCGCCGTCGAGACCGACGTAGGCGAGGCCGCGGTCGTTGGCGTACGTCTCGCGCGGATCCTCCTGGCTCTTGTCGCGAAGCTCCGCGATCTGCGGGCGGCGGAAGAGCGCGTTCTCGTCGAAGCTCATCTTGGCGTCGAGTGCGACGACCGTCTTCTGCTTGGTGATGACGAGCGGATTGATCTCGAGCATCGAGGCATCGAGGTCGCGGAAGGCGCGGTAGCAGCCGAGAATAGCGCGCTCGAGCTTGCCGACGAGATCGGGCTCGACGCCGAGACCGAACGCCACTTCGCGGGCCTGGAAGGCCTGCATGCCGACCGCCGGATCGACCTGGACCCTGATGATGGTGTCGGGCTGGCTGTGCGAGATCTCTTCGATCTCCATGCCGCCGGCTGCCGAGGAGACGACGACGATGCGCTCGGCGGCGCGGTCCATCACAAAGGCAAGGTAGATTTCCTTGTCGATGTCGGTCGCTTCCTCGATGTAGAGCCGCGAGACGAGCTTGCCGGTCGGGCCGGTCTGGATCGTGACCAGCTTCTTGCCGAGCAGGCCCTCTGCCGCCTTCTCGATCTCGGCGTCGGTCTTGCAGACCTTGATGCCGCCGGCCTTGCCGCGGGCGCCGGAGTGGATCTGGGCTTTGACGACCCATTTCGAGCCGCCGATCTCGCTGGCACGATAGACGGCCTGCTCGGGGCTGTAGGCGATACCGCCGCGCGGAACAGGCACGCTGAACTTCGAGAGAAGCTCCTTCGCCTGGTACTCGTGAATGTCCATCTTCAATCTCCTTGGGGGAACTGCTGTCTTTTACGGCTTATTATTTCGCGCGGGCGGCCTCGGCGGCCTTGATGGCGGCGGCTGTAGCAAGGATGTGGTTCGCCATCTTTTCCGATGCCGCGTCGATCATCTTGCCGTCGAGCGAGGCTGCGCCCTTGCCCTGCGCTGCGGCTTCCTTGAGAGCGACGAGGATGCGCTCGGCCTTGGAAACTTCGGCTGCTGTCGGCGAGTAGATCTCGTTGGCGAGCTCGATCTGCGAGGGATGGATCGCCCACTTGCCCTCCATGCCGAGCGCGGCGCCGCGCCGGGCGGCGGCCTTGTAGCCTTCCGGATCGTCGATGCCGCCGAACGGGCCGTCGATCGGACGCAGGCCGAAGGCGCGGCACGAGACCGTCATGCGCGACAGCGGGAAGTGCCACTGGTCGCCCGGGTAGTCGGGGTTCAAGCCGCCGATGACGACCGTGCGCGCCTTGTTGAAGGCCGAGTAGTCGGCAACGCCGAAATGCATCGACTCGAGGCGGCTGTTGGCCGACGCGATGGCTTCGACGTTGGCCATGCCGAGTGGCGTTTCGATCAGCGCTTCCATGCCGATCTTGTGCGGCAGGCTCTTTGCGACCTCGATCTGGCTGACGATCGTTTCAACAGTATAGACGTCGGCAGGAACGCCGACCTTCGGCACGAGGATCGTGTCGAGCTTGGAGCCGGCCTGCTCCACGATGTCGACGACGTCGCGATACATGTAATGCGTATCGAGCCCGTTGATTCGGACCGATACGCTCTTGCCAGCCGCCTTCCAGTCGAGATCGTTGAGAGCCTGAATGATGTTCTTGCGCGCCTGCTCCTTGTCCGGCGGAGCCACCGCGTCCTCGCAGTCGAGAAACACGTAGTCGGCGGCGCTCTTGTGTGCGCGGTCGATCATGGTCGGGTTCGAGCCCGGCACGGCGAGGTAAGAGCGCTGCAGGCGCTGCTTGCGGATCGGGTAGAGAGTGTAACTCATCGGTCGTTTCCTCGGTTTTTCTTCAGTTTATCGTGCGCGTCGATCCTTGGTCCCGCCGCACGATGGCGCGAGACCTAGCGATGTACGAAGTCGAAGTGCGGCGCCCTCATCGGACGCCGCACTTCAAGCTCAAGCAGCCTTGGCTTTAGGCGTCTCGCGGCTCGTCGCCGACCGGGTTGCGGTCTTGCTGAAGTACTCAGCCGCCGCTCCGGTGCCGGAGCCCATCTTGATGTTGACGCCGCTATCCTTGAGCGCCATCTCGACCGCAAACAGCACGCCGCCGATCATCACTTCGTCGAGCGCGCCGAGGTGACCGATGCGGAACACCTTGCCTGCGACCTTGTTGAGGCCGACGCCGAGCGATGTGTTGTAACGGTAGTAGGCGGTCTTCACGACATTGGCGCTGTCGATGCCTTCAGGGACCAGGATCGCCGAGACCGTGTCCGAGTGCCACTTGGGCTCCTTGGCGCAGAGCTTGAGGCCCCAGCCGTCGACCGCAGCGCGCACGGCAGACGCCATACGGGTGTGCCGCGCGAAGACGTTCTCGAGACCCTCGGCGGCGATGAGGTCGAGCGAGGCGCGCAGGCCGCGGATCAGCTGCGTCGCCGGCGTGTAGGGGAAATATCCCTGGTCGTTGGTCTTGATCATGTCCTCGAACGAGAAGAAGCAGCGTTCCATCTTCGAGGACTTGTGCGCTTCGAGCGCCTTGCCGCTGACGGCAAGAATGCCGAGACCGGTCGGCAGCATGAAGCCCTTCTGCGAGCCCGACACGCAGCAGTCGACGCCCCACTCGCCCATGCGCATGTCGATCGAGCCGACCGACGACACGCCGTCGACGAAGAGGAGGGCAGGGTGCTTCGCCGCATCGAGCGCCTTGCGTACGCCGGCGATGTCGCTGGTGACACCGGTCGCCGTCTCGTTATGCGTGGCGAACACGGCCTTGATCTCGCGCGCAGTGTCCTTGGCCAGGATGTCGGCGTACTTCTCGAGCGGCACGCCCGTGCCCCACTCCTCGTCGCACAGCACGACCTTGAGGCCGAGCCGCTCTGCCATGTCGACCCAGAGCAGCGAGAACTGGCCGAAGCGGCTCATCAGTACCTTGTCGCCGCGATTGAGCGTGTTCGAGATTGCCGCTTCCCATGCGCCGGTGCCCGAGGACGGATAGATGAAGACGCGGCCGTCCTTCATCTTGAAGACCTTCTTCAGGTCCTCGAAGATCGACAGCGTGAATTTCGGGAATTCGGGGCTCCGCATGTCTTCCATGCGGATGTCCATGGCCGAGCGCACGGCCTCGGGAATGTTGGTCGGGCCAGGAATGAAAAGGTGCGGCGTCACAAGATTCATCGCGTTTCCTCCAGTGTAAGTTGCGCGTTTCTTTGTTGGTCCCGACTTTGACACTTAGCCGTTCGCGTGTCAGCCGAAACCATGAGCTAGTTCGTCGCGGAGCGGATCGCGGAACCTCGCCGCCCTTTGCCGTACCTCGATACTGCGTTGCGGTATTGCCTGAATTCTGCGCGCCCCGTCTTCCTTGAGCGGCGTGCGCGGACGTTTAATCTCTTCTTAACCGCGCACAACACCCGCTTGGTGAGGAAACGATCTCTGTCGGGTGGGCTGATGAAATGCCCTAGAGGGTAGTCGAAAAACTACCCACCCCTCCGTCAGGATGCGCCGGCAACCCTGGCCTCACGAGCGGCCGTCGCGCTGCCCGTGCCGCGACATGTAGAGCGCGACGGCCATCGCCCGGTTGTTGACGTCGAGTTTGTCGTAGAGATTCTTGAGATGGTATTTGACGGTATTGCGCGAGATGCCGATGCGCGATGCGATCTGCAGGTTGGACCATCCGTCGGCGAGCGCCGCCAGAAGCTCGCGCTCGCGCACCGTCAGCACCTCGAGCGGATCCTTGCTCAGCGCCGTCTATGTCCACGTAGGGAAAGCAGACGCGACCCCGAGCCACCGACGAGATCGTCTCGAGCAGCACCGGCGGCTCGTCGCTCTTCGAGATGAAGCCCCAGGCGCCCGCCTTGATGGTGCGGCGCAGCACGTCGTTCCCGGCTCCCCGGTGTAGACGATGGTCCTCACCGGCGACTGGCGCTTCTTGAGCTCGGCGAGAACGTCGCCGCCCGTCATGTCCGGGAGCGCCCAGCCGATGACCGCGATGTCGACCTTGTTCTCTTCGACGAACTTGAGGAGGGCCGCCCCTGTCGGCATCGTCGCCACGACCTCGAAGCGCCCATCGCGCGCGATGATGTCGATGAGCCCCGTGCGGATCACGGGGTTCTTGTCGGCAATCGCAATTCTCTGGCGCAGCTCGCTCGGCATCGTCTCGAATCATGGGGCGGATGGCGGCACGGACGCGGTTAATGCCCGGCCGTCCAAGTGTAGCGCCGGCCCAAGACCTGCTGCTAGCGCCGTCGCAGAAATAGCGCGCAAACGCTTAACGGGGTGTGCGCCCTCGAAGGAGGGCCGATGGCTGCGTCACCGGCCTCGGATCGCGCGTATCGGCGCGTCGCAGTGATGAGCTCGTGCACCATGCCGGGCTCGGTCATGGCATGACCGGCGTCCGGCACGATCCTCAAATCCGCCTCCGGCCACGCCTTCTTGAGGTCCCATGCGTTCTTGACCGGCGTCACCATGTCGTATCGTCCGTGCACGATGGTGCCCGGGACCGCATGCAGTCGGTGGGCGTTCAAGAGCAGCTCGCCGTCGCGCGCAAAGAAGCCCGCGTTCTTGAAATAGTGGCATTCGATGCGCGCAAATGCCAACGCATAGGTTTGCACGGAAAAGCGCTTGATCCTTTCCGGGTCCTCGAGCAGCGACAATGTCGACCCCTCCCACACGCTCCACGCTGTTGCGGCCTCGAGCTGGACCTTGGGATCCGGATGCGTCAGCCGCCTGTGATAGGCCCCGATCATGTCGGCGCGTTCCTCCTCCGGGATCACGCGCTCGAAGGCCTCCCAGGCGTCGGGGAAGATCCAGCTGCAGCCCTCCTGGTAGAACCAGTCGAGCTCGCGCCGGCGCAGGAGGAAGATGCCTCTGAGGATCAGAGCCGTGACGCGCTCGGGATGCTTTTGTGCGTAGGCAAGCGCAAGAGTTGAGCCCCACGAGCCGCCGAACACCTGCCAGCGTTCGATCCCGAGATGCTCCCGCAACAGCTCCATGTCGGCAATGAGATGCCACGTCGTGTTGTTATTGAGCGACGCGTTCGGGATCGATCGGCCGCACCCGCGCTGGTCGAAGAGAACGATGCGGTAGTGCTTGGGATCATGAAAGCGGCGCATCGTCGGGTTCGAGCCGCCACCCGGACCGCCGTGCACGATGATCACCGGGATTCCGTCAGGTTCTCCGCATTCCTCGAAGTAGATTTCGTGACCGTTGCCGACGTTGAGCCGTCCCTCCCGGTACGGTTCCGTCGCCGGGTAGAGTGCATACCGCTCGCGCGCAGCCATGAGGTTTCCATTCGGCGATGGCAAAAGTCCAGCACCCGGCACACTGGGTGCGGTCAAAAGACTATCTAATTGTACCAAGATTGACTCCGCCGAGAGTCGCTTATGAAGTTTTGAGTATACACACGACGTAGTCAATCGCTCTAGCGCTTCTGGCGCCGCTGAAATCTCATCTCTCGATCAACAAGTATTTCTCCGCCGGGCACACGAATGTCGCGGACGAGCTCGAGCATATGACGGCCTGGAGCCGGCGTCATGAGGGTCACAAACATGGCAGCGAACATGCCGGCCGGCAGTCCGAGCGCCGCCGCAAGCGCGCCGTCGAGTCCGATCATTCCCGCTTCCCCAGCGACGATGGCGAGCACCGTCACGCCAAATCCGGTCGCAATGCCGGCGATCGCTCCGAATGCGTTCATCCGCTTCCACCAGATCGACAGAACGAGCACGGGAAAGGCCGTCGACGCGGTCAGCGCCAGAGACCAGAGCATGAGCTTGAGCGGATCGGTGGGCGCCGCGACGGCGAGAATTCCGCCGAACACGGCCGCCGCCATGAGACTCAACCGCGACACGATGAGCCGCGCGCCCGCCGACGGCGGCTGCCACGACAATCCGTACACGACGTCCTCAGCCAGCACGTTGCCGAGCGCGACGGCGACCGCGCCCGCTGTGGCAAGCGCCGCCGCGATAGCCCCTCCGGCGGCGAGATAGAGTACGGCCGCAGGCAGCTCGGCCGCGATCGGCAGGCTGAGCAGCACGGCATCCCGGTTGAAGCCGAAGCTCACGATGCTCGGGCGTTTTGCCTCGGCCTCGAGTGTGGCCATGCCGAGGGCTTTCATTTCCTGGAACCAATCGGGAATCTGCACCGGCCCTGAGGCCGTCACGATATCGATGATGAAATCGCGCATGAAGACGGCGACAGCCGCCAGCGTCAGCATGATGACGCCGAACAGGAGCGTCGCCCATCCGAGCGACTTGCGCGCCTCGTAGACGCCCGGCGTGGCGGCGACGCGCGGCAGAAGCCACGGCGCGCTGGCGACGCCGGCGAGCGTGGTGATGGTCACGATCACGAACGCGAGCGGCCCGACGCTGCCGAAGGCATCCGCATAGCGCTTTGCGATCACCGACAGTCCTTCGGGCGGCATATCGAAGGCCAGCGCCGGCGGCAGGATGATGGGCAGGCCCTGCGCGGCCTCCGCGCGGCCGAGCACGCGCAGGATCGGTCCATGCGAGAGCTGAGGCAGCGGCAGATTGGTGACGAGGACGGCCACGATCGTGACCGGCACCAAGAGCGCGATCAGCGAGGCAATGCTTTGCGCCGCCGTCGACCATGAGAGAGAGCGCATGCCGCCCGCAACCAGCGTCAGGATCATGAGCGTCACGAGGAGTGTGACATTGACGGCCACGGGCTCGTTGAGCAGCCACGACGCGGCGAAGGCTCCCATCCGGATCTCGCCCGCAAGCATGAGCAGCATGGGCACCGTGAGCAGCGCCCCCGCCGTGATGCGCAACGCGCGGCTCTCGAAGCGTCGCCCGAGATAGCTCGGGATCGTGAAGGCGCCGAACTTTCTGAAGAAGGGCGCCAGCATGACGGCCATGACCACGAAGCCCGCAAGTCCGCCGACAACAAGGCACAGCGCGTCGAAGCCGATCAGGAAGAAGGCCCCCGAGAGCGCCAGGATTCCCGTAGCGCCCATGGCGGTCTGGGCGAGCACGAGACCGCTGTAGAAGGCGGGCACCCGCCGGCCGGCCGCGAAGTAGTCGAGCGGCTCGCGCGTGAACGCTGCCAGTCCGATGGCCGCATAAAGTACGAGCGGCCCCGCGAGCATGGCCGTCTGCAGCGCGAAAGGCGGCGCCCCGAGGCCTTCGAGGATGAGCGCCATGAGGGCAAGCGCAACGAACGCGCTCATGAAGATGCCGAAGTAGGTGCCGAGCCTCGGATTGACCACACGGGCCCGGTGCGAGAACGACATCGCACTCACCTCTGCTTCAAGACTTCGCGCGAGCAGACATCAGGTGTCCTCATGCGCGCCGTGCCAATGATCGATGGCGTCCTGTCGGTTGACGAAGCTCGCGACCGTAACGACGGCAATGAGCACGAGTCCGTGCAAGGACAAAAAGTAGCCGAGGGGAAAGCCCATGAACCGGCCCGAGTTGAGCGAGCCCGCATAAAGCGGCAGCACGATCATCACGGCCAGAAACGGCACCAGGCTCGCCAGCATCTGCCATTTCGTATGCCGCCAGTAAGGCTTGCGCTCCTTGCGCTCGATCATGGCCTGCTAACCCTCATGTTTCCCCGCTCCCGGGAGCCACCACTTGGTCCATTGCGGGCGAGTTGTGGTCTGAGTGAGGCGATTCGGCCGCGCGCGCATCACGCTCACTGTCTTAACCAAGCAAAACTCATAGCGCACCTCCAGGGGCAATCCCCCGATTGCCCGCGTGCGCCGCCTCCCCTAGCCTCGCTCTATGGTCATGGGAAAAGGAGCATGCGCATGAAAATCCTTGAGGAGTTCAGAGACTTCGCGATGCGGGGCAACGTCATCGATCTCGCCGTCGGCGTGATCATAGGCGCCGCCTTCGCTCCCATCGTTTCCACACTCGTCGAGAACATCGTCATGCCCCCGATAGGCTACATTTTGGCCGGGGTCGATTTCAGCACTCTGGCCGTGACGCTGCCGACCCCGACGGGCGACGGCGTACTGATCAAGTATGGGCTCTTCCTCAATGCAATCATCAAATTCCTGATCACCGCTGCGGCGATCTTCCTGCTCATCCGCGCCATCAACGCATTCAAGAAGCCGGCGGCCGCCGCCCCGCCTCCGCCGACGCCGTCCGAGATCTACCTCAAGGAAATCCGCGACGCGCTGGTGAAGAAATAGGGCCTTACGAGCAGCTGCCGCCGCCCAGCACGCAGAACTTGGCGCAGTGCGGGTGACAAAGCTTGACCGCGCCGGCCTCGAACATGCCGCCATCCGCGGCGAGCGCCTCGCCAAGCGTCGCTCCCATCTCGAAGAGGGGCTCGTAAGGCAGCAGCGTGCACGGCAGCACGGTCGGCCGGTCCGCACCCTTGCGCTTCACGACCATGCGCGAGGTGGCACACATCATCTGGCTCGGGTGCTTCTTGAGGATGCCCCAGCACGCGGTCGTGATCTCGGGTACGTCCAGACTGCCGGTCATCTCCGGGAACAGCACCAGCTGACCATGGTCTCGGGCGTCGATTTTCCACGCCCGACCCTCGAAAAGCCGCGCGTAGCCGGCGCGCGCGTCATCCTCCTCCTCGCCCCAGCAGGTCCGCCCCGCGATCGCGAATCTGAAGCCGTTCGCGCTGAGCCAGTCGAGCCCGTCCACGGCCCGCTCCCAGGTGCCGTCCCCGCGCTCGGCCTCGTGTAAGGACTTGGTGTGGTGATCGAGGCTGACTCGCAGCATGAGCTTTTCGCCGTACTTGTCCTTGAGCTCCAAGAGAGCCTTCTTCTGCGCCGGGCGCTGCATGGGCAGCATCGCATTGGTGAGGATGAGGACCGAGAAACCGCTCCCGAGCGCATCCGCCACCATGTCGAGGAATTCGGGATTGAGAAACGGCTCGCCGCCCGTGAAGCCGATCTCGCGCGCGCCGAGCGTCCGGGCTTCGGCGAGGAAGGCACGCGCCTCCTCCGCGCGTCATGTATTCGAGCCGGTCGTTGCTGGGGCTCGAACTCGATATAGCAGCTCCGGCAGGTGATGTTGCAGAGCGTCCCGGTGTTGATCCAGAGCGTGTCGAGCCGGTCAAAGGGCACGCTGGCTCGGCGCTCGCCCTTGGCGGTCCAGTCGGGGTGCTCGAACTTCCCGGCCGCGTGCCGCGGCTTTGCCTGCAAGGCGCCGGCTTCCTGGACTTTGACAGCGGTCACGGTGCTCACGACCTCCCGGCCACACCCTCATCCCCTATACACAGGGCAAGTGTTGCGGTTTCCCGGAATAGCGAATCGGCCGCACCCCTTTTTTGCGCTCACGAGGTGAGCAAAGGACGCTGCGGCGGTCCGCCGACCGCACTCTTGAAGGCCATGTAGCTGTGATCGATGCGCCTCGAGCGTTCGTCGCGGCCCGCGATATGCGCGACCGTCGCCGCAGCGACGCGCGACAGGGCATCGGAGACATCGGCCGGAAACGGCACGAAGCGCACGCCGTGGGCTTGTGTAAGCGCGCTGCGGATCATGGCCTCGTGCGCTTGTGTCTCCCAGAGGCTGACGCGGAACTCTTCCGCGGCTGCGGCGGCGAAAGCTGCCTTGTCGCCGGCGCTGAGGCTCTCCCAGGTCGCCAGCCGGACCGCCAGCGAGAGCGCCGTGCCCTGGCCATTGAGGCCCGTACCGGTGGCATGGATCGCCGATGTGTGTAGCCCCATCGCCATGCTGTGCAGCGTCCCGCCCCACTCGGCAAAGCCGATCTTGCCGCTGGACAGAGCATCAGTGACCTCGTGCGGCTCGAGCGTGACGGGCTCGGCCCCGAGCGCGCGCGCGACGTCCGGCCCGAGACCGGGGGCAAAGATCTTGCCGCCTTCGAGATCGGCGAGGCTTGCCACCGGACGCGCCGACCACAGCGGCGGCGAAGCGCCCCCGTGACCAGCGAGCAGCGGCTTGAAGCCGGCTTCTGCAGCAAGATCGTCCCACAGCGTCTGCCCGCCGCCGACCTCGAGCCATGCGGCGAGATCGTGGGGCGCGAGGCCCGTGTCGCCGGGGAGCCCGGCGAAATAGGCAAACGCTGCGTGCTGCGAGAGATGATGGTGCGCGCTCCCGTGCGCGAGATCTGCGGCATGGCCGTCCGACCCCGTGCGCAAGGCTAGTGCGATAGCGCCCGTCGGTGAGAGCCTCGATGCGCCGTGCCAGCCGCCGTGCACTGTCGCCGAAGCCGCGGCCGTTGTCGGCCCACGGCATGGCGAGCTCGAATTCCTTGATCCCGCTGCCGATCGCCGGCGTCGCGAGCGGCTCGGACCCGATCGGTTCCTGCGCTGCCGCCGCAGTCGCCGCCGTGGCCGCAGCCGCGACGCCGCCTGTTGTCTTCAGAAACTCGCGACGGTCCATAGGTCCCCTCCACGCGGGATCACGCTCACGGCCCATATCAAAGCCCAACGGCGAAGGAATGACAACGCCTATAGGCCGCCCGCATCTGTCGGCTGCCCGGGCGGGAGGCCATTCTACGGCAATATCCGGGCCGCGGATTAACCTGCCATTATCTAATGACGACTACGGTACGCCGAGATTGCCACTGAAAGTGATTTCGAGATGCTGGCCGGAGTCCTTGGCAAGAGCAAGACCGACTCGATGCTCAACGAGTATGCGGCGCTCGTCGGCGACGCTGTTTTGCGCCAGCGCGCGCGCCTCGCCGAGCACAAGGCGCGCATCGAGATCGAGCTCGCCAAGCGGGTCAAATCCGAATTCCTCGCCAATATGAGTCATGAGCTGCGCACGCCGCTCAACACGGTGATCGGCTTCTCCAAGCTCCTCTCCGACCACGGCAAGCAGAAGCTCACCGACGCGCAGATCGTCCAATACGCCGAGCTCATACGCGATGCCGGCGACCATCTCCTCTCCGTCATCAACGACATCCTCGACATCACGAAGATGCAGTCCGGTGCCTATGCGCTGGAATTGAATGAGGTCGATCTGATCGACGTGCTGCATTCCTGCACCGAGTCCGTGCGGGCGGCTGCCGATATCGCCGGCATCACGCTGCGCGAGAACATCGCCTTCAATCTGCCGCCCGTCCGCGGCGACGACGCCAAGCTCGCCCAGGTCTTCAAGAACCTGCTCAACAACGCGATCAAGTTCACGCTGAAGGACGGCGAGGTGGTCCTCAAGGCCTTCCGGCAAGGCGACGGCGGCGTGATCGTCTCGGTTCGCGACAACGGCATCGGCATGACGCGACGAGGAGGCGCGGGTCGCCGTGCTGCCCTTCGGCCAGGTCGACGGCGGACGGACGCGGTTGCGGGAAGGCACGGGCCTTGGCCTGCCGATCGCCAAGGCTCTCGTCGAGCTGCACGGCGGCAAGCTGCTGATAACGAGCGTCAAGGGCAGGGGCACCGAGATCACCGTGCGGCTGCCGCCGCGCGATCAGGTTTCGGTCGCCGAAGGCCGCGACGCCGTATACGGGCGCGGCCCCTCCGCTTGAGGCGGGCGGCGACGGGAATGCACCGGAAGAAGGTTTAGGGCACGAGCATGCAGCCGGCGACATCCACGAACGAGCGTTCCGCTCCCCTCTACACTCCGCGCTCGTTCGGACGCATTGCTTCTGTCACGGGCTCGAAAGCGGTCGTGCTCCTCGACAGCCGCCGCGAGGACGATCCGCGCTCCAAGCACGAGCGCCCCGAGATCGGCACCCTGCTGGCGCTCGACACGCCGACCACGGTCGTACTCGCCATCGTCTCGGCCTTGAGCGTGCCGGTTCCCGCCCAGGGAACCGAGAACGAGATCTGCATCGCCGAGATCGGCCTTGTCGGCGAGCTCACCAAGGATGCCAGCGGTCGTTCCGTGTCTTTCAACCGCGGCACCACACTTTATCCCTCGCTTGGCGATCGCGTTCGGTTTGCGACCAAGCACGAGCTGGAGCTCACCTACGCCGCCAATGACGCAAACGCGGTGCGCATAGGCTCCATTCGCCAGGACTCATCGATCCCGGCCATGATCAGGGTCGACGAGCTCCTGGGCAAGCACTTCGCCATCCTCGGCACCACCGGCACCGGCAAGTCCTGCACGACCGCGCTCATCCTGCGCGCCATTCTCGAGAAGAACGCCAACGCCCACATCCTGCTGCTCGATCCGCACAACGAGTACGCGACGGCATTCGGCGAGCGCGCCGAGGTGATCTCGCCGCGCAACATGCAGCTCCCCCTGTGGCTCCTGAACTTCGAGGAGGCCGTCGAGGTCCTGGTCGGCGAGCACGAGCGCAAAGCCGAGGTCGAGCTCCTGCAGGAGCTGATTCCCGCTCGCCAAGATGCGTTATCACAGCGGCCGCGCCGCCGAGCCGCAGAAGCTGCGCCGCATGAGCCTCGACTCGGGCGCTTCACCGTCGACACGCCCGTGCCCTACCGCATCTCCGATCTCATCGGCCTCATCGACGAGCGCATGGGCAAGCTCGAGAACCGCAAGGATCTCGCCCCCTATCGCCAGCTCAAGACGCGCATCGAGACGATCTCGCAGGACGGCCGCTACGCCTTCATGTTCGGCTCGGTCACCGTCTACGACTGCATGTCGCACGTGCTGTCGCGCCTGTTCCGCGTGCCCGTCAACGGCAAGCCGATCACCATCGTCGAGCTGACGGGCCTGCCGCCCGAGGTCGTCAACGTCGTCGTCTCGGTGCTCTGCCGCATGGCCTTCGATTTCGCGCTGTGGGGCGAAGGGCAGGTGCCCGTCACCCTCGTCTGCGAGGAGGCGCACCGCTACGTGCCGCTCGAACCCCGCGGCTCGGCTTCGAGCCCTGCAAGCGCGCCATCGCCAAGATCGCCAAGGAAGGACGCAAGTACGGCGCTTCGCTGTGCGTCGTGACCCAGCGTCCGGCCGAGATCGATCCGACCATACTTTCCCAGTGCAACACCGTGTTCGCGCTGCGCATGTCGAACGAGCGCGACCAGGAGATCGTGACCTCCGCGCTCTCCGACACCAGCGACCGGCCTGCTCGAGTTCCTGCCCGCGCTCGGCCATCGCGAGGCGATCGCCTTCGGCGAGGGCGTGTCGCTCCCCGTTCGCATCAAGTTCGACGAGATGCCGGCGTCTTGCCTTCCGCGCTCGACGACGGCGCGCTTCTCCGAGAAGTGGCAGAACTCCGTCGGCGACGAAGGCTTCCTCGACGCGGTCGTCGAGCGCTGGCGCGCGGCAGGCGTCTGCGGCGGCGTCGACGCCGCGACCCAGACCCAGATGTTCGCCGGCACCGTGCAGATCCCGAGCGGGGCGCCGCAACGTCGCCCCGAGCCGAGGTGCTCGCCCGAGAGCCGCATCAGCCTGCCGCGCCGGCCGATCCGCGCCCGCACGGCCGCACCAGCGCTCCGTCCACGGCTCCCCCGCGCTCGACGCAGCCTGCCGCCGAGAGTACGATATGCCCCCGAGCGGCGAGCAGGCGCCGGCCCCCAGCTCGCAGAACACGCTCAACGCGCTCCGCGAGCGCCTCATGCGCCCGTCCAACGCTGCGCTGAGACCTGTCACGCCGGTCTCTGCGACTTCTCCTCGGCCGCGCCGCCGGCCGGCGCGGATTCTCGTTCAGCACCATGAGCAGCGGCGTCAGCCCTTCGACATCGACGATCGGGAAGATCTCGATGTCGCGGCGCGCCTGATCGCTCCAGCCGGCGATGGTGAGCGCCCGCTCGGCCTTCGAGAACAGGCCGTGATTGCGGATCGGCTCGCCTTCTCGAATTGCTGGTCCTTTTCGCTGAGGGGCGCGCCCTTTCGCTCGGCTTTCTGTTCCTTGATCCACTGCCTTGCGGATGTCGGTGAGATCCGTGTCGCTCGGCTAGCGCCTCCTCGTGCTTGAGCTTCTGCAACTCGCTCCTGCCGACAGGTATCGGGCCGAGCCTGGGCCCTTTCTCCGGCCAGCGGACCTGGCCCATATCGGCGAGCACGCCGGCGAGCTGGTTCATGGCGAGTGCCTTGCGACGCCTCGACCTTGTCGTCCTGATTGCAGCTCGTAGAGATTGGGGATGACGAGATAGGAGGCCCGTCTGTGATGAATGAAGTGACGCCTCACCCATTCGAGGTCCGTCCCGCCTTCGACTCTCTTGATGGCCGTATCGATGGCTTCGCGAATTTGGCGCGCTTCCATGCCCGAGAAGCGACGGCTCGCGGCCGGCGGCGGATTGAGCATCGCCAGCACGAGCAGCCCGAGATCGACGCCGATGGTGGCGAGCAGCGCGATGAGGTCGCGCCCCGTGATCGGCTCGCCCTCGCTCGTATGCACGAAGGGCTCCTTGCCGCCCGAGGCCAGATAGCCGACGAGCCCCGAAGTGTAGGCGCCGATGTTCTTCCAGAGGTTCTTGACCGCGTTGGCGACGCCGGCCGGCCCCTCGCTGAAGGCGGCGTCGCGCAGCTTGAGCTCGGCCGGCTGCTCGGCCTGGTCGGCGGCCTGCGTGAGCCGCTGCGCGAGCGTCGGATCGTAGCAGGAGAAGCCTGGCTTCTCCGGCGCCACCGAGACCGACGTGGCGAGCGCGCGCATCTCGGCCGCCGTCGATTTGCCGAGCTCGTTCGAGCGTGCCGCGATGCTGCGCGCCTTGCCGCGGATCTCGGACGCCTTGGCCTCGAAGGCCCGCTGGCGCTCCTCGACCGTCCCGCCCTCGAGCGCCGACGCGCTCTGGCGCAGCGCCTCGACGTCGGCCTGCACCGGCTCGAGCCAGGAGCTTCGTCATGCCGTCGCGCAGCGTGGCCACCGAATCGCGCACCGCGCGCCGCGCATTGTAGAGCGGCCCGCGGCCCGCGCCCGACGAGGTCCCGCAGCTGCCGCCGCTCGTCTCCTCGCGCGCCATCTGGCTTTCCGACCACGAGACGACGTTGTCGAGCTGCGAGCGCACCGCGTCGAGGCGCGCCGCCACCGCCGCGCTCGCGTCGCGCGCATCCTCTTGCAGACCCGAGAGGCCGGTCCGCGTCGCTTCCTCGCCCGAGATGAGGCTCCACCAGAAGCCGTAGCCGAAGCCGATCGACCAGACGGCGAGGAAGACGTAGAGCACGAAGGTGACGATGCGGTCGCTGAATTTGCGCTTCTCGCCGAACGTCTCGCGCAGCATGAGCCACATGAGGAAGGTCAGCGCCACGACCACGCCGATGACGAGAACGTCGTTCGAGATCGAAAGCCCGCCGTCGCTCGGCGCCGCGGGCGTCGACGAGACGCCGACGATGAAGTCGCGCATGCCGTGCCAGGTGGCGTAGCCCGAGAGCGCGAGCAGCATCAGCGACGCGATGCCGATCAGCGTGTTGCGGCCGAAGATGTAGTCGGTTGCCCGGGCCGCGCGCTGTCTGAGCGTGGCGTTGGTCTCGGCCATGGCGTGGTCCCCCCAGCTCGGCTTGTCCCTGCAAGTCTAGCTGTTACACGAGAAGCGCGCATCCTGTCGTTGCGATTTGGGCCACACTCGCGCGCTGCTGGAGCCGCGCCACGGCTCGCAGTGAATGCGTCAGAGCCGCGCTTCGAATCCCGCTACCCGCGGCAGGGCCGCGCGTCGACGTTGGCGCTCCAGCCCTTGTCCGCTTTCGTGAACTTGGTCGACTTGCTCTTCGCCACCGAATAGCGCGCCCACGCGGTTCCGTACTCGAACGCCGTGAACTCGGCCCACGACTTGATGGCCGCGCGTCGTCGCCGCGTCCTTCGTCGCGCCGTCGCCGTAGCCCGAATGGAAGTGATCCTTCATGCAGAGCCGTCCGCCTTCCTTTGCAGGTCGTGCGAGTAGGCGAAGCCCGTGTCGTCGGCGACGCGATTGCGTGCTCGCTAGAATGAGAGCCGCGGCCGCGACGAGATGCGCGTTGCGATGTGCATGGATCTCCCCCCCGTGTGAGCTGTCGCGCGAGTAGAGCCGATGCGCTCATGCGCCGGCAAGGCGCGCGCACGTGCGTCGCATAGAGAGTCTCGATGCGCCACACCGCTGCCACGAGCCACACGCGTATCACGGAGTATTACTTGAAAATAGTTCGCGTGATCAGTCTTCGCGCCGATGATTCAAGATGAATCGTGTGATACTTTACTTGCAGTGCTGCGTTTCGAATTCCACTTTCCTATGCCCAAGGAGCAAGCATGGATCTGCAAGAACTAAGACTGAGTTGCCTGAAGATGGCCTACGAGCACGGCGGAAAGCCCGAGGCGCTTCTGTCAGCGGCGAACGCCCTGATGGATTTCATCCTGAAGGATCCGGCGCCTGCGGTCGCGGCCAGCGAGCCGGCGCCTCAGCCCGTATCGCCGGAAGCCATCGCGGCGTGCGGTACCGCACTCCAGATGCCGGAAGGCGGCGACCTCGCCGCAGGCCGAGCCGGTTACTGCCCGAAGCCGCACCTGTGGCCGAGGCAGTCGCGGTCGAGGAAGCAAAGGTCGAGGTAGAGGCCCTGCGCGCCGAGGCCGCACCTGTTGCTGAGGCCGTAGCCGAAGCGGCTCCAGCCGAAGCTGTCGAAGCCGTTGCTGCCGAAGCGCCCGCTGCAGAGGCGCCTGCGGTTGAAGCACCGGCCGCCGAAGCGCCAGTGGCCGAGGCCGCCGTCGCCGAAGCTCCGGCCGCCGAGGCACCTGCCGCTGAAGCCCGGCAGAAGCTGCCCCGGCCGCGGTCGAAGCCGCTCCAGCCGAGGCCCCAGCCGAAGCTGCGAGCTGACCGAACGCGAAGCTCCGGCAGTTGCTGCCGAAGCACCTGCGAGTCGAAGCCGAGGCACCCGCTGCCGAGGTCGCGCCCGTCGCCAATGCCAGTGAACGGCTCAGCCTCAAGAGCATCCTGCTGCCTAACCCGTCGGCCCACCGCGCACGGGGCGCGCACGGCGTTCCGCCAGATCTTCTTCTCCCAGTGATACTTGTCGCTTCGGTTCGGTGACACCCGCTTCGATCAAACTGGGGCCTGACGTCGTGTCAGGCCCCCTTTTTCCCGCTCCCCAGCTCCCGATTTCTGATTGCCGTCCATCGCATACGCTGGCGACACGGCGCCCTGCGCACGCCAAGGCGCACCGGCTGCTCGCGGACGGTCTCATGCGGCTCAGAGGCTTACTTCTTGCGGAATTTGTCGAGGCTGACGATCTCGGCGCCGCCGCCATTGGCGGGCTTCTCCGTCTCGGGCTTTTCGGCGGGCGGCTTCTGCTGCCGTGCTCTTCCCCGGTGCGTTGGCCGCGACCGGCGTCACGGACGGAGACTTGCCGCCGATGACGGACGTGGCCGGCAGCGTCGACGGCGCCTCCCCTGAGCCGGGCGACGACGCGGATGGGGCCTCGCCCCCGTCCTGATCGGCGCGTGGCCGCCGCGGGCGTGAGGTCTTACGGGTCTGACCCGCGCGGCCGGGCCCTGAGCGGGTGATCCCCTCGACGCCGTTCGATTGCGCGCGCGCATCCGGGCCAAGGCTCGGATCCTCGAACTGCAGGCCGAAGCGCACGGACGGGTCGAAGAACACCTTGATGGCCGCGAAACGGAACGACGAGGCGTTCGGGGATGCCGTCGAAGGTGAGCTTCACCTCGAAGCGCTGCTCCGTGACGGCGAGATCCCAGAAGCGGTGCTGCAGCACGATCGTCATCTCGCGCGGATACTTTTCCTTGAGCCGCTTCGACAGCGAGACGCCCGGCGCTTCCGTGTCGAACGAGATGTAGAAGTGATGATCGCCGGTCAGCCCCGACTTCGCGGTCTGCACGAGCACCGTGCGCACGACGCCGCGCATCGCCTCCTGCGCAAGGCCCTCATAGTCGATCGTCGGCTCGGCCGTCATTCCGTATCGCAGGTCCCCGATCGCGCCCCGCATGCCCCCGGGGTCTCGAGATGAGTGGAGGGCTTCTGTTGCCCGGTGCCCTCCGTACCGCGCCTTGCTCGGCTAGGAGCAAGGACTTTCAGTTCAGACCTATCGCGCCGCATTACGCAGCGAGAGCAGCCTCAGCATAGTTGTCATTGGCAACTATTCTGAATGACCCGATGACGGTGGTATCATGCCGAGCAAAAGCTAAACCCTTTACACCCTCGTCGATCCTAGTTCGCCCCCATCAGATGCCCGCGTCGGACTTGCGCAAGATTCCGTGCGCCATGCGGGCATGTGGTGGAGGCGCCGGGTACTGCCCCCGGGTCCGAACGGCTTATTACGGTCGCGTTTATCGCCATAGCCGGACGAATCCGGCCCGCTCAATATATGCTGGGCGCGAGCGAAATAAAAGTGCTCGCGGTCTCCGGGCTCTTGGCTGGCGAAGTGGTGAACTGAACGCTAACTATCGGCATCGTTGCAAGGCACGGGAGGACAAGTGGCCGAGACAGTCGCTCGACGCGAATGCGATTGAGGCGTTGTTTAACCAACACGCTCGCTATGTGCCGAGGACGCCGTGGCGTCCCGTCGCCGCACTCGCGGTGACCTTCCTCGCCTGCGTGATGCCGCATCCTCGCTGTACGGCGGCGTGCTGTGCTCCTCGCCGCGGTCGGTGGGCGGCTCCGAAACCGGCGTCGCTCAATGGAGCGACGAGATGACCTCGCTCGCGCTCCCGGTCGGGTGTCGCCGTCACGGCGCTCTCGCAAGTGCTGTCGATGGCCGTGATATGGGTGGCAGCGGGGCGCGGCGGAATGCGCCGCGACGTGCTGCGCCTCGCCGCCTCCGAAGCCCGGCTGGATGACCTGCGTCATCGGCGGGCTCGTCCTCGTTGCCGCGGTCGGCGCGCTCGAGCTCGTGCTTCTACGGCATCGTCGGCTTCGACCCCTTCGCCGATTCGAGGTGGCTGCGCGACGGTCTCGGATCGCCCTACTGGTGGGGCACGGTGTTCATTGCCGTCGTGCTGGCGCCTCTATGGGAGGAGATCGACGTTCCGCGGCTTTCTCCTGTCGGCGCTGGCGCAAAGCCGGCTCGGCTATTGGCCCGCGGCCGTGATCTCGACCGCGTCTGTGGACGGCGCTCCACTGGGGCTATTCCTACGCCGGCCTCGCCAGCGTCTTTGCCGCCGGGATGGCGCTGTCATGGCTCATGTGGCGGCTGGGCTCGCTCCGCGCCGTCGTTGTTGCCCATGCCATCGCCAATGTGGCGGCACTCCTTTTCGCGTACTTCTTTACGCCCGCCGTCCTGACAGCGGCCTTTAAGCCGCCCCGGAATTGCTTAAATTAGGCCCATGCAGCAATACCTGGATCTCCTGGCCCGTGTCCGCACCGAGGGCGTGCGCAAGTCCGACCGCACCGGCACCGGCACGCTGTCCGTCTTCGGCCATCAGATGCGCTTCGATCTCGCGCGCCGGCTTTCCGCTCGTCACGACCAAGAAGCTGCACGTCAAATCGATCATCCACGAGCTGATCTGGTTTCTCGCCGGCGACACCAACATCGCCTACCTCCACGCCAACGGCGTCAAGATCTGGGACGAATGGGCGGACGAGGACGGCGACCTCGGTCCCGTCTACGGCAAGCAGTGGCGGAGCTGGGCCGTGCCCGAGGGGCGTCCCGTCGACCAGATCAGAGAGGTCGTCGAGACGCTGAAGACCAATCCCGACAGCCGCCGCATGATCGTCTCCGCCTGGAACCCGGCCGACATCCCGGACATGGCGCTGGCGCCCTGCCACTGCCTCTTTCAGTTCTACGTCGCGCCCGACGGAAGCGGCACGCGTCGCCTCTCCTGCCAGCTCTACCAGCGCTCGGCCGACGTCTTCCTCGGCGTGCCGTTCAACATCGCGAGCTACGCGCTGCTGACGATGATGATGGCGCAGGTCACGGGCCTGAAGCCGGGCGAGTTCGTGCACACCTTCGGCGACGCGCATCTTTACGTGAACCACCTCGAGCAGGCCGACGAGCAGCTCCGCCGCACCCCGCGCGCGCTGCCGCAGATGAAGATCAATCCCGCCGTGACCTCGATCTTCGATTTCCGCTATCGAGGATTTCGAGCTCGTGGGCTATGACCCCATCCGCACATCGCGGCCCCGGTGGCAGTGTAAGCGTGATCAAGATCTCCCTCATCGTCGCCGTGGCCGAGAACGGCGTCATCGGCAAAAACGGCGCGCTCCCGTGGCGGCTGTCGTCCGATCTCAAGACCTTTCGCCGCCTCACCATGGGCAAGCCCATCGTCATGGGCCGCAAGACGTTTCAATCGCATCGGCAAGCCGCTCGACGGACGCGACAACATCGTCTGTGAGCAGCGATCCCTTCTTCGAGCCGCAAGGCGTCTCCGTCGTCGACAGCCTCATCCGGTGCGCTGACGCTGGCGCGCATCCTGGCCGCGACGCGCGGCGCGGACGAGATCATGATCATCGGCGGCGCCGACGTCTTCCGCGAGGCGCTGCCCGCGGCCGATCGCATCTATTGGACCGAGGTCAAGGCGGCACCCGAGGGCGACGTTCATCTTCCCCGCGCTCGACATGAGCCAATGGACCGAGGTCTCGCGCGAGGACCTGCCGCGCGGCCCCAAGGACGACCATGACGCAATACTTAAGGTGCTCGAGCGAGCACACCCCGAGGACGCCGCCGGCACCGAGGCCACTTGAAGCCCGAACCCCCTCAACCAATGTTCCGACGGCGGGTTTGCAGAGCCCGGGGCCCTAGCCTATAAGCGGGGTTGATTTCTCATCCGGAATTCGGCGCGGCGCTCCGAAAGCTGCCGCGCAGCCGAAAACGGCGATTCCGGCCTTCATCCCTAATCGAGAGGCGGATCCTATATGCCCTGGAGCAATCAAAGCGGTGGCGGCGGCGGCGGTTGGAAAGGCGGCGGCGGCCCCTGGGGGCAGGGTCCCGGCAGCCAGCCCCCCGACCTCGAGGACATGCTGAAGCGCAGCCAGGATCGCGTGAAGCAGGTGATGCACGGCGGCGGCATTCCCGGTCCGCTCGTTTTTCTCGCGGCCGTCGCCGCCGTGGCCGTCGTCGCCTGGTACGCCTTCTTCTTCCGCGTCAATCCCGACGAGCTCGGCGTCGTCATGCAGTTCGGCAAGTTCGTGCGCCAGGAGCCGCCGGGCCTGCACTTCCGCTTGCCCTACCCGATCGAGGAGGTCGTGCTCCCCAAGGTCACGCGCCAGAACATCATCGAGGTCGGCATGCGCTCGGCCGGCGGCGGCTTCGAGCGCGGCTTCGGCGGCAGCTCCAGGACGTCAAGGAAGAGAGCCTGATGCTGACGGGCGACGAGAACACCGTCGACATCGACTTCGTCGTCTACTGGCGCATCAAGGATGCGGCGCAGTACCTCTTCAACATCCAGAACCCCGACAACACCGTGAAGGAAGTGGCCGAGAGCGCCATGCGCGAGGTCGTCGGGCAGTCGAACATCCAGCCGATCCTGACCGAAGCGCGTCAGAAGACCGAAGCCGCCGTGCACGAGCTCATTCAGGAGACGCTCGACTGCTACAAGGCCGGCATCCAGATCGATCAGGTCACACTGCAGAAGGTCGACCCGCCGGGCGAAGTGATCGACGCCTTCCGCGACGTTCAGGCCGCGCGCGCCGACAAGGAGAAGCTCCAGAACGAGGCCTTCGGCTACGCCAACAAGGTGATCCCCGAGGCGAAGGGCGAAGCCGAGCGCATTCTGCAGGGCGCCGAAGGCTTCAAGCAGCAGACGGTCGCCGAAGCGCAAGGCCAGACGGCTCGCTTCCTCAAGGTCTACGACGAATACAAGAAGGCGCCCGACGTGACGCGCAAGCGCATTTTCCTCGAGACGATGGAGCGCGTCTTCGGCGGCACCGACAAGATCATCCTCGACAGCAAGGCCGGCCAGGGCGTCGTGCCCTATCTCCCGCTCGACCAGCTGCAGAAGAAGAAGAGCGAGGGAGGGAACTGATCATGCGCATTTTCCTCGCCATTCTCTTCGTCCTCTTCGGCGCCGCCGCGGCGGCGCTCTATGCCTCCGCCTTCATCGTCCATCAGAACGAGCAGGCGCTCGTTCTCGAATTCGGCAAGCTGAAGCGCGTCGTGCAGGAGCCGGGCCTCAACTGGAAGCTCCCGGTCGTCGAGACGGTCGACATCTTCGACAAGCGCATCCTCGACCTCGACGCCGCGATCGCAGGAAGTCACGGCTTCCGATCAGAAGCGCCTCATCGTCGATGCCTTCGTGCGCTACAAGATCGTCGATCCCCTGAAGTTCTATCAGACGCTCCGCTACGAGGGCGCGGTGCGCTCGCGCATGGGTCCCATCACCGAATCCGCGCTTGCGCCGCGCGTCTTGGGCGGCTCGACCTTCCAGGACTCGGTGCGTGACAAGCGCGAGGAGCTGATGAAGAAGATCGCGGCCCAGGTCAACCACGAGGGCAAGGAGTTCGGCCTCGAGGTCGTCGACGTCAGGATCAAGCGCGCCGACCTGCCCGAGCAGAACCTGAAGAGCGTTTTCGATCGCATGCGCGCCGAGCGCCAGCGCGAGGCCGCCGAGTTCCGCGGCCAGGGCACCGGCGAGGCCAATCGCATCCGTGCGACCGCCGACCGCGAGGTGACCGTCATCAAGGCCGAGGCGACCCGCAAGGGCGAGACGCTCCGCGGCGAAGGCGAGGCCGAGCGCAACAGGATTTTCGCCGACGCATTCAATCGCGACCCGGATTTCTTCGCCTTCTACCGCTCGATGCAGGCCTATGAGGCAGGGTCTGAAATCCGGCGACACGCGGCTCGTGATCTCCCCGGATTCGGAGTTCTTCAAGTACTTCTCCGATCCCACTGGTGGAGCGGCCGCTCCCAAGCAATGAACGACCTGCTCGTCGCCTTCGGCTTGGTGCTCGTCATCGAGGGACTGCTTTGGGCGCTCGCCCCGCAGTTCGGCCGCAACCTGCTCGCAACCGCGGCCGCCACGCCGGAAGGGCAGCTGCGCACGGCAGGGTGGGTGGCCGTCGCGGTCGGCGCGCGATCATCGTCTGGCTGGTCCGCGGCTAGTTCGCGCAGTCGCCATTGGCTCGGGGCTCGACCGTAAACGGGCGCTAGGAGTCCTGCGTCCGACCTCGAACTGCAGTGCGGATGCGATCCCTGATGCGCCGACCGCTATCAAGGTGCGTTGACAGCCGCCGTGCAATGTCCACACTTTGCGCCGATATCGAAGGGCGCGCGCAGTCTTTCGGCGCGTGCGCGTTCCGGCTTCCCCAAGGAGTGAGACCATATGGCGTTGATGTCAGGACAGAGCTTCAAGCGTGGAGCGCGAGGCCTTGTCTTCGGGCTTGCGGCATTGGCGCTGTCCTGCATCCGGCGCTCGCGCAGCGTGGGCCCGCAATCGGTCGCGCCCATGGCCGAGAAGCTGATCGACGCCGTCGTCAACATCTCCACGACCCAGATTGCCAAGGGCCCCGAAGGCGTCCCGCTGCCGAAAGTTCCCAAGGGCTCGCCCTTCGAGGATTTCTTCGAGGACTTCTTCAACAAGAAGGGCGGCCGCGTGCCTCCCTCCGAGCGCAAGGTCTCCTCGCTCGGCTCGGGCTTCGTCATCGACGGCAACGAGGGCCTCGTCGTCACCAACAATCACGTCATCGACGGTGCCGACGAGATCGTCGTCAACTTCCACGACGGCTCGAAGCTCAAGGTCGACAAGGTGATCGGCCGCGACAGCAAGGCCGATCTGGCGCTCCTCAAGGTCACACCCAAGAAGCCGCTCGTCGCCGTCCCCTTCGGCTCGTCCGCCGACATGAAGGTCGGCGACTGGGTGATGGCCATCGGCAATCCGTTCGGCCTCGGCGGCACGCGTGACCGTCGGCATCATCTCCGCCAAGCAGCGCGACATCAACGCCGGCCCCTACGACGACTTCCTGCAGACGGACGCCGCGATCAACAAGGGCAACTCGGGCGGCCCGCTCTTCAACATGGACGGCGCGGTGATCGGCGTGAACACCGCGATCATCTCGCCGACGGGCGGCTCGATCGGCATCGGCTTTGCCGTGCCGGCCGACACCGTGACCGCCGTCATCGCCCAGCTCAGGGAGTTCGGCGAGGTGCGCCGCGGCTGGCTCGGCGTCAAGATCCAATCGATCAGCGAGGACATCGGCGAAAGCCTCGGCGTCGCCGAGAACATGGGCGCCCTCGTCGCCGGCGTCACGCCGGATAGCCCGGCGGCCAAGGCCGGCATCGAGGCGGGCGACGTCATCCTGAAATTCGACGGCAAGGACGTGACGACCATGCGCGGCCTGCCGAAGCTCGTCGCGCAGTCCCCGATCGGCAAGACGGTCGAGCTCGAGGTTCTGCGTCAGGGCCAGAAGAAGACGCTCTCCGCCGCCGTCGGTCTCCTCGACGACGGGGACAACATACCAGAGCCTGCTGCGCCCAAGGAGAAGCGAGGACGAAGAAGCCGCCGTGCGACGTCCGTGCTGGGCCTCACTCTCGAGCCGCTGACCGACGAGCTGCGCGCGAAGTTCGGCTTCGACGCGAAGGTCAACGGCGTGCTCGTCACCGAGATCGATCCCGCGAGCCCCGCCGCGTCCAAGAACATCAAGGTCGGCGACGTCATCATCGAGGCCCAGCAGGAGCCGGTGAAGGCGCCGTCCGACATCGAGGCCGGCATCGAGAAGGTCAAGAAGACCGGCGGCAAGACCGTGCTGCTGCTTGTCGAGGACGCCAAGGGCGACACGCGCTTCGTCGCCGTGCCGTTCTGAGCCATCGCCTGAGTCTCCTAGCGCCGCGTATTCGAGCGCGTATCTCCGTATGTGACCTCTCCATCAGGAGGCCGAGCCTTGTCCGATCGTCACAGCCTTCTCGACACGATAACCGACAGCCTGGCGCCCGTGCACCGCGACGGCCACAAGTTCGTCGCCATCGGCCTCGCCGTGACCTTTCTGCTGTTTCTCGTCTGGCCGGCGCTGGGCTGGATCGCAGCCGTCGTCACGCTCTGGATCATCTATTTCTTCCGCGATCCCGATCGCGTGACGCCGCTGCGCGACGGCCTGGTCGTCGCTCCGGGCGACGGGCGCATCTCGGCGATCGAGAAGCTCCGCCCGCCCGCCGAGCTCGGCATCGGCGACGCCGAGCGCTGGCGCATCTCGATCTTCCTCTCCGTATTCGACGTGCACATCAACCGCGCGCCCATCGCCGGGCGCATCGTGCGCTCCCTCTACGTGCCGGGCGCGTTCCTCAACGCCGCCCTCGACAAGGCGAGCGAGGAGAACGAGCGCCGCGCGATCGTCATCGAGACGCCGTCCGGCGTGACGATCGCCGTCGTGCAGATCGCGGGCCTCGTCGCGCGGCGCATCGTGACGTTCGCTGGGCGAGGGAGACAGCGTCGGCATCGGCGAGCGCTTCGGCCTGATCCGCTTCGGCTCCCGCGTCGACACCTACCTGCCGCCGGGGACCACCGCCTTGGTTGCCGTCGGCCAGCGCGCGGTCGGCGGCGAGACGGTGCTCGCCGACCTGAAATCGAGCGAGGCCGAGCGGGAGGCGCGCCGCAGCTGACATATGCTATGATCAGCCTGCGTAGCGCGGCGAGGAGGCCGCCCATGGATCCGATCGTACCCCAGCTCGAGCAGGAGACGCGCCGCCGCCGGCGCCGCCGGCTGTTCAGCCATGCGCGCATTCCCGTCCGCATGCTGGTGCCGAACTTCTTCACCCTTCTTGGCCTCTGCGCCGGCCTCACCGCGATCCGCATGTCGATCGAGGGCCGCTACGAGTTCGCGCTCGCCGCGATCGTCTTCGCCGCGCTCCTCGACGGCATCGACGGGCGCATCGCGCGCCTGCTTAAGGCCTCGTCCCGCTTCGGCGCCGAGCTCGACAGCCTGGCCGACTTCGTCAACTTCGGCGTCGCGCCGGCCTTCATGATCTTCACCTGGGGCCTCGGCGACCTGAAGAGCTTCGGCTGGATCTGCGTCCTCGTCTTCTCGCTCGCCTCCGCGCTCCGCCTCGCGCGCTTCAATGTCGCCATCGACGAGGACCGGCCCAAGTGGCAGTCGAACTATTTCATGGGCATGCCGACGCCGGCCGCGGCCATCGTCGTGCTGCTGCCCGATCTATCTCGATCACATGGGACTCGACCTCCGCTCGTCCGCCTTCCTCATGCATCTCGTTCTCATCTACGTGCTCGCCATCGCCTTCATGATGGTGTCCACGGTGCCGACCTTCTCGGGCAAGCTCATGGGCGAGCGCATCGGCCGCGAATGGGTGCTGCCGATCTTCATTGTTGCCGTGGCTGCGGTCGCCTATCTCGTGACCTATCCCTACCGCATGCTGACTGTCGCCTCGCTCGCCTACCTCGCCGCGATCCCGATGAGCTGGCGCCGCTTCCACGACAAGGAGCGCGACGCCATGGCTGCTGTGGGTTCGGCCGGCAGGTCACCTGACACAGCGCCGCCGGCGCCCGAGACCCCCAAGACTGCAGAGAGCACGAGCGCCGCCGACGGCGGCCGCGTCGTCGAGATCCGCACCGGCGAGCCGAAGCGCTAGCGCTGAGCGCCGCCAGGACGCGCGGTTGCTATGGCTAAGTGTCGCTTACTGTGGAGCGCACGCGTCGAGACGTTTGCGAAAAGGGGGATCGCAATCCCAGTCGTTCCCGGAATCGCTGACGTGACTGTTCGCCGGTATGTTGAGCGCGACACAAGAGGAGCCGCCTTTCTTGAACCCCCGCGCGCAATTCCAATCCTCGCCCGATGCGTCGAGGTAGCCATTTTCCGGGATCACCACGCGCGCACATGTATCCGGATCCCGCCGCAAGGCGCGCTCGCATCGCAGCTTGTCGTCGGATTGCCCGAGAACTCCTTCCTGCTGTTTGTCGGCATCGAGGCAGGCGATGATGACGGCGCGGTAACCGCGATCGCATTCCCAGCCCCGCCCCAAGGCTGAGTCGAGCAAATAGGCGTTCGGGGGCACTTTGATGGGCGCACATCCGTCGGCGCTCTCTCGAAAGCCGCGGTCACATACCCAACCCCGCCCGTACGTCGAGCTCACCAGATAGGCGTTCGCCGGCACCTCGATGGCCGCGCAAGTCTCTCCCACCTGCCGGTAGCCCCACGTGCATTGCCAGCCTTTGCCGTAAGCGGACGTTACAGCGTAGGCATTCGCCGGCAACGTAATGGCGATGCATTCCTCTTTGACGGCACGGTAGCCGTCATCACATTTCCAGCCGTGTCCGTAGGGCGGGACGTGGGCATTGCGGGGAATGTCGACGGCTGCGCTCTGCGACAGCGCAGCGTCGGGGATAATGGCTAAGATGGATGCGAAGAATGCGGCAGCTGCAGCAATCCCCATCAGGTGACATGGGCGGGTCATTGACCCTCTCCAATTCAAGGTTACCGGAGCTGCATCGTGCGTAAGGTGCTTCGGCGCATGAGTTTCTTGTGCTCGTCGCGGTGGCGTTGGTAGCGTCAGAATAAGCTGTTCATGGATTCGCGTTTTGAGACATGATATTCTCGATGAATGCGCTACCATAAAGTGACATCGATCACCGAGGCTGAGGCAGACTTCATCATCAAGACGCCGTCGTTGTCACTCAACGAATGTGTCGTCATCGAGCACTTTGGCAAATGGTATGACGTCCGTCGCATGACGGACACGGAGCTTACGGATTTCTGTGATGATTTGCACCGTTCGCGCCTTGAAGAATTGCGAGCAGGCCTCCTAAATCCGCATTAGTTCCGTTCGCGGCAGATTGGCTGCCGCCTCCTTTACTTGCCGAATTTCCCCTTCTCGGATTTTTGCTTAGAGACCACCGACGAAAACGACGTCGCGGTGATGGCTGCGCCGTCCTTCTTGGCTGCCTTGGGCTTCTTCTTTTCACGATTGCTGCGTTGTTCCCGATTGGCCATGAGAATTTTCCTTTAGTCTTTCGTTTCAACAGTGTCGGAGGAGCCGGGGCGCGTATCCGCCTCGCTAAGGCGTTCGAAGTCTTCGAGCACATTGGCGATGAGCTTGCGCCGGCGCGGATCGCGGCCGGTAGCCGTCGCAGACAAATAGGCCAAGCAGATAGCGAACCTTGTCGGCGGCTTCCGTCCATGACGCGGCAGGCGCCGCAAGAAGCTGCGTTTCGAGCTCAACCTGCCGCTGCCGGAAAGCCTGCTCGTCGGCCGCAACCGCGGCGAGGAGCCGGCGCAACTCCGTTGCCTTTTGCGCCGCCATGCCGCGATGCTGATCGAGCGCTACGGTCTCATCCGTCATCGCGTCGCCTTGGCTTTGCGATCGGCATCGCTGATCGTCGGCATTGCTGCTGCGGGCTCGGCGTCGCGACGGGGGAGCGGATAGTCGGGGCTGGCGTATAATCCACGGATTCCGTTCGCGTCGAACCGCTCCTCGTCCACCTCGAGGTAGGCGCCGACCAGAAGCTCGGCCGGCAGCTCCTCGATCGCGTAGCGAACGGCTTCCGCGGCAGTGTCGAAGCGCTTGTAGGTAACCGGTTGCCGTTTGGACAGCCTGCCCCGGGTTGGAAAGAGCTCTGCCTCCGCGGCGTAGTTGAAAGTGGCCATGTCACGCTACCTTTGCTGCCGGGGCGCTCAATTGACCGGTGGGCCCGAGATCATGCGCTGATCATGCGCCGCCTGTGCTTGCGGCTGTGGAAAGCCTTACGATCTCGCTCTCCCGCGCGACCCGCTCGAACAATTCCGCGGCGGACTTGATCCGGTACAAGAACTCCCCGCCTTCGCGCGGCAGACGGCGAACGATCTTGTAGCTTCGCGATGAGGCAGGCATTGAAAGCTTCGCAGGAGAGAAGCTCACCTCCTGCCCGATCTTGTACTTGTGCTGCGTCTGCTGCGACATCGACATTCATGCGCTCCGGTTATGAGATTTGAGTATGCCGCCTCGAAGGAAGCGGTCAGGTTCGAAATGCACGCGCTTGAGGCGGCAAGCGTAGGCACGCCAGATCAGCGCGTTATTTGACGATCGCCGCGACAGCGGGTTCGAGCGGGGGCGCACGCCCCACACGCGGATCGTGGACATCGGCAGATGGTGTGCTGGCGGCGGCCGGCTGCGGAGCAGTCTTCGTCTTCGCGTCAGCCGCGATCTGCATCTCGTGCCAGATCTGCGTTGAGGCCCTGATCTAGGAGCGCCAGCGTCGAGGCGCTAAAGCCTTCCGGATGTCCATTAAAGGGTGCCACGCCGCTCCTCCGTACTACAGGCGGGAGCGCAACGCGTCTCTCAGCCATCGGCGCCTGCGGCAAATGCCCGATCCGATGATGATCCAGTATGACACGTGGCTGGGCTCTATGTCGATGAAATGCTTCGGATAGGCCCTCTGTGATACGGGCCGATCGAATCGTATTCCGTACGGTTCATTTTTTATTTCCCTTGTAGCGCGCGCCTATAAGCCTTATATGCGGTCATCGACTTTGGCCGGACGACCGGGCCGCTACGCCATGGCATTGCCAGGCGCACGTTCAGAACCCCCCAAAAATCGACAAGCAGAGCTGGTGCGCGCGTTTTGGCGCGTGTGCCAGCTCGTGAGCAATCATGCATGGATCAAAAAAGGAAACTCCATGGATAAGGGTACCGTTAAATTCTACAACGATCAAAAAGGCTTTGGCTTCATCGCTCCCGACAACGGCGGCAAGGACGTGTTCGTCCACGCGACCGCTCTTGAGCGCGCTGGCATGCGCAGCCTCTCGGAGGGCCAGAAGGTCTCCTTCGACACGCAGGAAGATCGCCGCACCGGCAAGATCGCAGTCGCCAACATTCAGGCTGAGTAACGATCGCCGCCGCGCGCCCGCCGCCTGAGCCGAGACGGCTCGAGCGGGCGCGCTACGAGTTTTCAGAGCCGCTCTCGCCCGAGGGCGGCTCTGTTGTGTCGAGCGGCGATGAAGCCACACGGCCGCCAGCGCTTTCCCTATGGTTGGAGAAAACTCCACTGATCGAGACAGCTGCGATCGGCACCGCTGCGCCTGCGCGCCTTTCGCCCTGCAACTCTTGCGGCGCGTGCTGCGCCTACTCGTCCGACTGGCCCCGGTTCACGACCGAGGACGATGTCGCGCTTGATCATCTGCCGCGAGAATTCGTCGCCAGAAGCATGTCGGGCATGCGCTGCGACGGCGCGCGCTGCTCGGCGTTGCTGGGGCACGTCGGCGTCTCGACGTCATGCGCCGTCTATGCCCATCGCCCCGACGTGTGTCGCGCCTGTGAGCCTGGCGACGACGCATGCCAGATGGCACGAGCCAAGCACGGCCTGCCGTCGCTGACGCCTTGCGCGGCCTGACGGGCACAGCGGACATTGAGCGTCGATAGCGCCAATGCTAGTTTGCCGGGAACGTTGGCCTGTGGCCTGCGTCTCGAACATGTTGCCTGCATATCCGCACCGTCCATGATCAATCGGCCTCCCAGGAAGCCTGGTTACGACAACTGTGATGACGACACGTGCAGTCGCGCCGCGCGCTGCCCGTCACCATTGCAGTCGTCGATCCATGCGTTCCCCGTGGAGAGCCATCATGGCCCGCTATTCATTCGGAATTTCTCCGAGAGCCTCCCTCGTTCTGGCTAGTGCACTTTGGGCCGTTGCGACGGTCATAAGCAAAGAGCTGCTCGTCGCCGTTCCGCCGATCACGTTTCTTGTCATTCAACTCTCTGTCAGCGTCGCTGCTCTCTGGCTTCTCATCCTCTTGATGGGAACAAGCGCGACGACGCGCTGGCGTGAATTGCTCCCACTCGCCGCGATTGGGCTCCTGAACCCCGGACTTTCTTACACCTTGAGCATGCTCGGCCTGGCACGAACGACCGCCAGTGCGGCCACGTTGCTGTGGGCGGCGGAGCCCATTCTCATCGTGGCCATGGCGTGGCTTCTACTGCGGGAAGCGATCACGCTCGCGCTCGTCGTGCTCACGGCGACTGCGGCGTGTGGCGTGCTTCTGGTTAGCGGAATTCTCGGATCAGGTGAGGCCGTGGAGGGCAGCGGCTACGGGGCGGCGCTTATCCTGGGCGGGGTCCTGTGCTGCGCGCTGTACACCGTGCTGTCTCGAAAGATCGCGATCAACGTCGATCCACTGCTCGCGGTGGCCCTTCAACAGACTGCTGGCCTCCTTTGGGCCGTTGCCCTTTGGCCTTTCGAGCTGCAAGGAGTGGCAGCCGACCGCGCGCTTTCACTGTCGCCGGGAGAGCTGGTCGGTGCCGCGGTTTCAGGCCTGATGTATTACGCGGCGGCGTTCTGGCTCTACCTCAACGGGCTTCGGTCCGTTCCCGCGAGCACCGCTGGAATGTTCATAAATCTCACCCCCGTCTTTGGTGTGGCAACGGCTTACGTGTTTCTCGGCGAGCGGCTGACCGGCATGCAATGGGTCGGAGCGGTCATCATCCTTGTTTCGGTCGTGACGCTTCTTCGGCGGCAACCTGCGCCAGAGGTCCGCACTGCCAAGGAGTAAATGCGACGAGCCACCAAGAGGCCCAGCTCGTCACCATTATTTATTTCAATATTTCATGTAGTATAGATGCATGATCGAAACCGACGCCGTAACGGCGCTATCAGCGCTCGCCCACGAGCACCGGCTGCGCATCTTTCGCCTGCTTGTTCGCCATGCCCCAACGGGCGTCCCGGCCGGCGAGATTGCCGAGCATGTCGGCATCAGTCCGACCAGCACCTCCTTCCATTTGAAGGAGCTCGATCACGCCGGCTTGGTCACGGCGACGCGCGAGGGCCGCTTCGTGCGCTACGCCGTGCGCGTCGAAGGCATGCGCCGGCTGCTCACCTACCTCACCGAGGACTGCTGCCGGGGTGCGCCGGAGCTGTGCGGATCTCCCGTGAAGTCCGCGCGCGCCGTTTGTAAGTAAGGGAGGATCAAAATGGCAAACGAACGCCCGTTGAACGTCTTGTTTCTCTGCACGCACAATTCCGCCCGCTCGGTCATCGCCGAGTGCGTGATGAACCGGCTCGGCATGGGCCGCTTCAAGGGCTATAGCGCCGGCAGCCAGCCGAGCGGCCGCGTGCATCCCTACGCGGAGGATCTCCTGCGCCAGCTCAACTACGACACGAGCAATCTGCGATCGAAATCCTGGGAGGAGTTCGCCGCGCCTGCGGCGCCGCAGCTCGATTTCGTGTTCACCGTCTGCGACAACGCGGCAAACGAAGTGTGCCCCGTGTGGCCGGGCCAGCCGATGAGCGCCCATTGGGGGCTCCCCGATCCGTCGGCCGCCGAAGGCAGCGAGGCCGAGCGCCGTTTCGCCTTCGCCGACACGCACCGCATGCTCTACCAGCGTATCGGCATCTTCACCAACCTGCCGCTCGCGTCCCTCGACAAGCTGTCGCTGCAGAAGCGCCTCGACGACATCGGCCGCGCAAGGCCACTTCGCCGGAGAAGGCTTGATGGATGGCGCAAGCCTGAGCGACCTGCCGAACGTGCGGCCGGAGCACTTCGAGGTGCCGAGCCTCGACCGCCTGTCGGTCGCGAAACCGTCGTCCCACAAGCCGCGCATCCTGCTGCTTTACGGCTCGCTGAGAGAGCGGTCGTTCAGCCGCTTCCTCGCTCAAGAGGCGGCCCGCCTCTTGGAGGCGTTCGGCGCCGAGACGCGTCGTCTTCGATCCGCGCGATCTGCCGCTCCCCGATGGCGCTCCCGCAACCCACCCCAAGGTCCAGGAGCTGCGCGATCTCGCGGCCTGGTCGGAAGGCCAAGTCTGGTGCTCGCCCGAGCGCCACGGCGCCATGAGCGGCATCGTGAAATCGCAGATCGACTGGATCCCGCTGTCGGTGGGCGCGGTGCGCCCGACGCAGGGCAAGACGCTGGCGCTCATGCAGGTGTGCGGCGGCTCGCAGTCGTTCAATGCCGTCAACCAGATGCGCGTCCTCGGCCGCTGGATGCGCATGTTCACGATCCCGAACCAGTCCTCGGTCGCCAAGGCGTTCCAGGAGTTCGACGAGGCCGGCCGCATGAAGCCGTCGTCGTACTACGACCGCGTCGTCGACGTGACGGAGGAGCTGGTCAAGTTCACGCTCCTGCTGCGCGACCGCGCGCCCTACCTTGTCGACCGCTACAGCGAGCGCAACGAGACGGCCGCCGAGCTCTCCGCGCGCGTCAACCCCCGCGCTGCCGCCGAGTAGCGCTTACTGCCTCCTGCCCATACTTGACTGCTGCGCCCACGTATTGCTTTCTCCCGCTCTCACCGAGGGAGACCGAAAGCATGAACGACACACTGAGCGCGTGGGCGCCCCGCATCCTGAGCGTCCTGCGCATCGTGGCGGCGGCCGTCTTCATGGTCCACGGCAGCCAGAAGCTGTTCGGCTTCCCGCCCTCCGAGCACGGCAGCCCCGAGCTTCTGTCGCTAATGGGGTTTGGCGGCATTCTCGAGTTCTTCGGCGGTGCGCTGCTCCTGGTCGGCCTCTTCACGCGCCCCGTGGCCTTCGTGCTCTCGGGCATGATGGCGGTCGCCTATTTCATGGCACATGCGCCGCAAGAGCTTCTTCCCGGCCTTGAACGGCGGCGACGCGGCGATCCTCTTCTGCTTCGTGTTTCTCTATCTGGTGTTTGCCGGCCCCGGCTCCTGGAGCCTCGACGCCGCCCGCGCGCGGACCTGAAGAGAGCAACGAGAAGACGCGCAATCGCTGTTGAGATTTCCACGCCGCGAGCATAACGCGCGTGGCCCGTGTTTGCTCGCACAGCTCAGATTTCCGAGCGCCGTTTACTGCCGCTTTTATTTAATCCGTATACCACATCATTAATTTCTCGCCTCTACTCTGAGCGTGTTGGCCGCCCCGAGGAGTATGCGATGCCCACCAGATATGTGCTCTCCGAGAGCGCCACGGCCGCCGCCTTCGAGCGCCGCAAGGAGCCGCGCCGCATGGTGTTCAACGTCGCCGCCGAGGTCCGCGCGAGCGAGCTGGCGGCGCCTCTCATGTGCACGGTGCGCGACGTCTCGGACTCGGGCGCCCGCCTCGAGATCGATCGCGACAATCCGCGCGCCGCCCAGGACGCGCCGCTCCCTGAACGCGTCGAGATCTACTTCTGCACCGAGAGTCGATTGATTCCCTGCCGCATCTGCTGGCGGGACGGCCGCCACTTCGGCGTCGAGTTCATCGGCCAGACGTGGGACGGCGTTGCAGTCGCCCCGCCCGAGGCCAGCTGACGCTCTGCCGCGCGCGCATTTACTGACCACGGCCTCTTGCCGATCGACTGTTACCCGTCCCGAACGGAACAGCGCCACGCACGCACGTGCGCGATGCTCTGCGTCCCTGAGGCATCGAAGCGGCGCGCCATGTATCACATCATTTCCGTAGGGCTCAATTCCGAGCTCTTGAGCCAGCTCGACGAGCTGCGATCGCTCCATCCCGACTTGAGCCGCAAAGAGATCATCGCCAACCTCATCCGCGACGCGCACGCGAACGCGAACGGCTGGGGCAAGCGGGAAGCCAACGACAATAGGGCGGCTGAGAGCTTCAGGCCCGTCATCGGCTAAGCGCCGCCGGCCGTCTTAAGGCGCTCCTGATAGCTCGCTTTACGTCGCCAACCTCGAGCGCATCGCCCGCTACCGCGGCAAGTGGACGTGAGCCGCGCCATGCCCGGAGTTCGGCTAATGACCTTGGCGGACGTCTGTGACTTTCAAAGTTTTGTCTGCTTTTGAGGTTGCCGCGGACGTCATGAGTTAAGGACATCAAGGTCAGCTTGTGACCCATAGTGGACATCAATGAAGTTGTCGTTGAGGGTAATGAACCCCACGCCGCCTCTATGCATGTGTCCAAGCGGAATGCAGGCGCTTGTTTTGCAATGAATTCGACTTTCGAAATCTGCCATTCGAGGCCTTCAGAATTAAATCCATTGTGAGATTTCGCAAGATTGCAGTCCCAAGGCCTACCGTCGTATTTCATGTTGCGTCGCCGCAATCTCGAAATCGTCGTTCCCAATCCGCATAAGGCTGCTCGATGCTTGCCTCCATCTTACGATCTCAATAAATTGTTCAGTAACCGATCGCTAATCGAGCCCCGTAGGGTGCTCCTGTGTCAGTTCTAGCGGAAACCTCGTCTGAGCCAGTCGAGCGCATTGGGCCTGTTGCACTTCAATGGGCAGCCTGGGCGGCAAGCGCCTACGTGATAATCGTCTTCGTGCACGGCGAGACAATCGCAGGTCAATCGTTCGGCGTGCGGCTCTCGCTCGTTGCATTCTGCGTAGTCGCAGGTCTCGTCGCGGTTGGTATCCGCCTTTCTGTGGTACGCGCGGCTTTGCCAGCCAGCAAAATGCTTAATCTCGGCCTACTAATGTTCGGGACACTTGTCGGGTTGATTCTCGTGGACGAGATATTCGGTGTGTACACCAACGTCCAGCGGGCGCGAACCGCGTCGACGAACCAATCCGCCCACACGGACAGCCGGGCATGGCTCCCTGAGGGTCTTCCGCCGACCTTCGCACCGAGCGGCGACGGATTCTTGCTCTACAAGCACGATGTCGTTGTCGATATGAAGACGTACGGTTGGATGTACAAAACCGAGATGCTGTCCTCACGAACACTGGTGGATACCGTGCTCGACCTGCGGGATCGCTCTTACCAGATAGGACCCCTCGGTTTGCGCGACCTAACCCCGATCGGTTCGGCTCGGTACTTTGCTCTGGGCAATTCGTTCGTGTTCGGGTACGGCATAAACGAAGCGGACACGTGGCCGATCCTGCTGGGAAACGCACTCGGGGAGCATGTGTATAACCTTGGGATCGCGGGAGCCGGTCCGGCCGCAGAGGTCGCCCTCTTGAAGCATATGATGGCGGTCCACGCCGATTCTCTGCACATCCAGAAGCTGATCTGGATGATGTACGAGGGAAACGACCTCGACGACGATTCGAGGTCATCACCACCGGTGGCACGGACAGGGCTCTCCGCGATGCTGTCGGGCACAGCGCTGCAGGTGGCCGTGGACCTACCCAACTTCGTGAAGAACGAGAGCGTGCTACGCAAGCTGCTATACGGCGATCTTATTTTGCCCTTCGGTTTGCACCGCGCCCGATACGGGATTCGCACGATCGACGGCGTGGCCCTCGAGACGCCGTTGTTTCGCTCCAAGCTTGGAAACAAGATGTTCGCGGAACGTCATATTAACCGGGCGCAATTATCGCGTGCCGAAGTCATGAACCACAAGAATCTCCCTTCGATCGAACAGGCGTTTCGCGATATGCGGGTGCTGGCGGACCGAGGCGGCTTCACAGTGACCGTCGTACTTGCCCCGTCCGACGTGCGTCTTCACGGGCCGGCCTTTGAGGGTTTCCCCAAGCTGGAGCCGCCGCACTTCCTGAATTGGCTGGCAACGCAGGCGAACGACCAAGGCTTTCAGACTGTCAACTTGCTCCCGCTAATGCAACCGATTGCGGATGAAGAGCTCTTGTATTCTCGGGATGATTCACACTGGAACCGGCGAGGCAACGAAGTTGTGGCGCAACTGCTGAAAGACGCAATTCACTGAACCCGTACGCGGGTCATGAACGTTCTTTTTTGCTTCCCTCCTTGGTTTGGGCAACGCCGCCGCGCCTCGCGTCGAACTAGATTGTCGGCTTCTAGCCCTCAACAGACGAAGGCATGTCTTCGTGAGCGCCAGCCAACGCCACTCGAAGCAGAAACTAATCCCCGCGCGCTCAGCCTCACTTACAGTTCCGCCATCCGCTCCGCTGGGGTCGTCTTCTAGAGGCGTCTATCAGGCGAGGGGCGGGTCCGAGTCCTGAGGGATGCACGGAGCTACGCGCTCCGTCTCCCTCCGGCGCGTCTACCAATGCCGGTGGCAACGTCGGTACTCGGGAAGCTGCGGCTAAGACTGAGGTGCGGGACGCCGGGATTTGGCTTCCTCCGGCGCAAAGCTCGGAAAAGCGGGGCGCCGGTGCGCCTTCAACAAAAAGCGGACGACCGCGGCAATCCCGCGCCCCGCTTCCCCTATCGCTCATCACCTCGGGCTCACCAAGCCGCGAGGTCATCGCCCGTGTTTCGATTTTCCGCGAAATAGGGCACAACAAGCCCGCTAGCTGTTGAAGCGGCACCCCGCGTCAATAAGAGACTCCGGCAAGGATCCATGAAAACATCAACGCGGGCCGGCTCCACGCGCGCCTGGCACTTCCTCGTACTCCTCTTGGTCGGCACGCTCTGGGGCGTTCAGCCGGCGCTGATCAAGTTCTCGGTCGGCGGCGCGCTCAGCGAGATCGAGACGCTGTCGGTGCTCATGCTCTCGATTGTCATTTTGCTTGGCGGCTATCTCGCCCTGCGCGGACGGATGATCCGCTTCACGCGAGCGACATTGACCTTCATTGCCGTCGCCGGCTTTCTCGAGTTTGCGGCGCCGTTCCTCACGACCTTTGCGGTGGCGGAGCACGTCGAGGCCGGTCTCCTGACCCTCATCATCGCGACCACTCCCATCTTTGCGATGTCGATCGCGGCGGCCACGGGCGTAGAGCCCGCAAGCCGCGAGACCGTGCTCGCATGTTTGATCGGCGTCGTCGCCATGGCCTTGATCGTCGTGCCCGAGAATGCACTGCCGAGCCGTGAGATGCTGCCTTGGTGCCTTGCGGCCTTCGCCGCCCCGGTTTCCTATGCCTGCGGCAGCACCTATGTGTCGCGCAATTGGCCGGCCGGGTTCGACACGACGCAGGCGGCTTTCGCCGGCGCGCTCGGGGCGGCCGTCATGCTGGCGCCGTTCTGGGTGAAGCCGCTCGCCGCCGGCACCATCGCCGCCAATCCGTCCGGCGCGTCGTGGGCGCTCGTTCTCCTCGTAGCGGCCGTCATCCTGGAGATGATCCTCTACATGTACCTGCTCCGCCGCACCGGGCCTGTCTTCACGAACTTCTCGAGCTTCGTCATGATCGCCTCGGGCTTCCTCTCGGGCATGCTTCTCTTCGGCGAGCGCCCGTCGGGTTGGATCTGGATGAGCATGGCGCTGTTCGTCCTGTCGCTCGCGACGGTCCTCCGCGCCCCGCGCAAGGAGGCGGCCTAGCCGGCTAGAATGAATGCGAGGTGATTGACGTGCGCACTTCCTCTCTCCGCTATTGAGGGGAGAGGGGATCACCCCCGGGTTGGTACGCACCTGTCAGCTATGCTATTGCGGCGGCCAGCCAAATCACGAAAAGATCTAATAGACGGAAAAGCGCTATGGCCCCGAAGACACCCACCCGCACCGAGACCGACACCTTCGGCCCCATCGAGGTCGCGGCCGACAGGTACTGGGGCGCGCAGGCCGAGAGGAGCCTCGGCAACTTTAAGATCGGCTGGGAGAAGCAGCCGGCCCCGGTGGTCCGCGCGCTCGGCATCGTCAAGCGCGCCGCCGCCGAGACCAACATGGCGCTGGGCCGCCTCGACCCGAAGCTCGGCGAGACGATCGTCCGTGCCGCGCAGGAGGTGATCGAGGGCAAGCTCGACGCCCATTTCCCGCTCGCCGTCTGGCAAACGGGGTCGGGCACGCAGTCGAACATGAACGCCAACGAGGTGATCTCGAACCGCGCCATAGAAATGCTTGGCGGCGAGATGGGCTCGAAGAAGCCCGTGCACCCCAACGACCACGTCAACATGAGCCAGTCGTCGAACGATACCTACCCGACGGCCATGCACATCGCCGCCGCCGAGGAGATCGAGCACCGGCTGATACCGGCGCTGCAGAAGCTGCGCAACGCGCTGAACGACAAGGCCCATCAGTGGAAGACGATCATCAAGATCGGGCGCACGCACACGCAGGACGCGACGCCGCTGACGCTTGGCCAGGAGTTCTCGGGCTATACGCAGCAGGTCGAGAACGGCATCCATCGCATCCAGCAGACGATGCCCATGCTGATGCAGCTCGCTCAGGGCGGCACCGCGGTAGGCACCGGGCTCAACGCGCCCAAGGGCTTCGCCGAGATGGTCGCCGAGCGCATCGCCGCCATCACGCACATGAAGTTCACGAGCGCGCCGAACAAGTTCGAGGCGCTTGCCGCCCACGACGCCATGGTGATGACGCACGGTGCCATCAACACAGTCGCGGTGTCGCTGTTCAAGATCGCGAACGACATTCGCTTGCTCGGCTCCGGCCCGCGCTCGGGGCTCGGCGAGCTCGCTCTGCCCGAGAACGAGCCTGGCTCATCCATCATGCCGGGCAAGGTGAACCCGACCCAGTGCGAGGCGCTCACTCAAGTGTGCGTGCAAGTGTTCGGCAACAACGCCGCGATCACCTTCGCCGGCAGTCAGGGTCATTTCGAGCTCAACGTCTACAACCCCGTGATGGCCTACAACTTCCTCCAATCCGTGCGGCTCTTGGCGGACGCGGCGGTGAGCTTCACCGACAATTGCGTTGCGGGCATCGAGGCGCGCGAGGACAACATCAGGGCCGGGCTCAACCGCTCGCTGATGCTGGTGACCGCGCTGGCGCCGAAGATCGGCTACGACAACGCGGCAAAAATCGCCAAGACCGCGCACAAGAAGGGGACGACCTTGCGCGAGGAAGCCGTCGGCGGCGGCTATGTGACGGACGAGGAGTTCGATTTGATCGTCGACCCGAAGAAGATGATCGGCCCGGATTGAGCGAGTGAGCACAACCCATGCCCGCTGAGATCATCAACCTCAGGAAGGCCCGCAAGGCGAAGGCGCGCAGCGACAAGGAGAAGCGCTCGCAAGAAAACCGCGTGAAGTTCGGCCGCACGAAAGCCGAGCGCGAGAAGGCCGAAGCAGACGAGGCCCTCTCCTCCCGCCGTCTCGAGGCGCACCGGCGCGGCTCCGGTGACGACGGCGATCCCGACGCATGAGGGGAGAGCCGCGCCAGCTGATGTCGCGCCCCGTCAAGCGGTCGTTCTCGATTCGCGGCCATCGCACCTCGATTTCGCTCGAGGCCGCATTCTGGGACGCGCTTGCGCGAGGCGGCCGTGCGCGAGGGGATCCCGCTCGCCGCGCTTGTCGCCAAGATCGACGAAGGCCGCGGCTCGGCCGGCCTGTCGAGTGCCGTGCGCATCTGGATCCTGGGCTACTTCCGCGAGGCGAGCGCCGCCGAGAGCTACGACGGCGGCAACCGCGACTGAACGGAGTGCTGTGCTCGGTGGATAGCCCTAGAGCATTTTCCGACGAAGGGGACACCGGTTCGTCGCAGAAAATGCGACAAGCAAAGAACCCAGGGCGTCCGATCCGATTCCATCGGATCGAAAGACGCCTAGCTAGAACGGCGCCAGAGGAGAGGTCTGGAACGGGCTCCATCCGTCGGCGGGCTTCTTCTTGCGCGGGCGCGGCGGCGCCACGGCTTCGGCGGGGACTGCGGCCTCGGCGCCTGGTGGAGGCGGCAGAGGCTCTTGAACAGTGGCATCCGTCGCTGCGTCGGCGCCGGCTGGGTCGTCGGGCCCGGAAGCGGCCTGCGCCGGACCGTCAGCCGCCGGAGGCTCCATGTCTGCCGCGGGCCTCGGAGGAGCAGGTGGGATAGGCGGCGCCTGTTGTTCCAGCGGGTCAGCCGTATCGGGCGGCGGCGGCGGCGCTGTTCGCGCCCGCTCCGCTTCGAGCGCCTTCTGCTGCTCGATCTCCTGGCGCGCGCGCGTCTGATCGAGCTTGCGCAGACGCTCGAGCTCGTCGACGTCGCGCTCCATCTTGCGCACTTGGAGTTCTCGCTCGAGCGCGCCCGTGGTCACCACCGGCTCGAGGCTCGCGAGCTCGCTGAGCTTGCCGACATAGACCACCGTGACGGCGGGGAGCAGCACGCGCTCGCCTGAGGGGTTCGACGGTCTCACCACCTTGGGCTCGATCTGCCATTCGCTGTCGATCTTCATCGTCGCGAGCTCGATCGCGGTCACGAATGTCGAGCGCCCTTCCGCGCTCTCGATCTTGACCCTGCCGAGCTTCATCGCTCCGTCGCCGATCTCGATCGGGATGGCGATTTTCCCGAGCTGCAGCTGACCGGTCTTGAGCGCGCTCTTGACCGCCTGGGCGAGCGCTTCGCCGCCCGTCGGGCCCTTGCCCGCGAGCGCCGCCTCGGCGACCGACGTCACCGCGCCGGGCGACATGCCGGACAGCGTCGTATCGCCGAGCGCAACCTCGCCCTTACCCTTGAGATCGCCGATGAGAGCCGCCGGGCTCAGCGCGCGCCCCGCGAACTCGAGCGACAAGGCCGCGACGTCTCCGGGTCCGGCTGCGTTCGCGCCCGCTGCGCCGCTCGAGACGTCGATACGGAGCGATCCGTTGAGAGTGATGCCTGCCGCGGCCTTCTCGAAGTCGAGGCGCGAGGTGAGCTTGCCGCCGAGCGCGCTGCCTTCGAGGCTTTCGACCTTGATCGCGCCGGGCGCGATCTGAGCCGACGAGACGGGCGTCGCTGACCGTGAGGCCGGGCTCGAGCGCGAGCGAACGCACGCGAGCGCGTGACGCGACCCGTAAGCGCCGTCGACGGTCGCGAGATCGAAGAGCTGTTCCGGCCACAAGCCGGATGCGAAGTCGGCCGTCGCTGCCGCCCCTGCAGGCGAGGGCTGCGTGGCCTTGCCTTGTGCGGGCACCGGAGAAGGCGGTCGCAGCGGCGCCAGCGCTTGCGCGGGCTGAGACTGAGCGAGGATCGGCGTCATGAGGCCCGTGATGGACGCCGCATCGATGTCGAGGTCGGCCGTGACCGTGCGCGCGCCGCCCTCGCCGTCCTTGAGCGTCATCGACCCGCGGACCTTGGAGGCGCCGACCGCGAGATCGTCGGTCGCGAGCGTCAGCGCGCCGCCTTTCGACCGCACCGAGACGGAGCCCGCGAGCGCGTGTGTCGGCCGCACCGTCACCGAGTTCGAAGTCCGGCGATCGCGAGCGCCGCCCGCGCATCGCGTGCCGTGACCGCGACCGTGCCGGCAAAGTCGGTGGGGCCAGTCGCTGGTATCGTCAAGCGGCCGTTGTAGTCCGCCGAGAAATCATCGGAGGTGATCTGCAGCAGAGACAGCATGCCGTTGGCCGGCGTACCCGCGGCCTTGAGCACGACGCGGCCGGGTTTCGGCGGCACGGAAGCATATCGGAGCTGGCTTGCTTGGCCCGCGCGGCGAGGTCGCGAACAGCTTCTCAACTCCCGGCGCGTCGAGTGTCGCGCGTGATGTCGATCGGCTCGCCTCGCCAGCTCCCCTGCCCGCCGGCAAGGCGGACCAGCGCCGTCAGGCGACCGCCGTCGACAGTGCCATCGACGGAGAGATCGGCCGCGCCTTCGGCGTGCACCGGAAAAATTGAGCGAACCGGCGAGCCGCAACGGCGCGAGCTTCGCCAGCCGCTCGGCACGAGCCCGCTGATCCTTCTCGAGATCGAGCAGGTCCAGGAACGCAAGAGCCGCGGCGGGCGTCGGCGCATCGACAAGGCCGCGCATGTGCGCCGCGCGCACGCGTGGAGCATGTCCGTGGCCTGTCCCTCGGCTTCGACCACGAGACCCTCGGGCGTTGCGAATTTCAAGACCGGGAGCGAAAGCACGCCGTGATCGATACCCATCTCGAGCTCGACGTCACGCAGCACGCGCGATCCCGTCGGCGATCTCTCCGGCGCTGAGCTTCACCATCATGTCCGTGCTTGCGGGATCGAACAGACTGGTCGGCGGCTGGAGCCTGAGCCTCCTTGCCGTCGACGGCAGCTTCCGCGGCAGGCTTCCCAAGCCGGAGAACGCTCTGCAGCGCGCCGGCTCCGAGGATGCCGGATCGGATTTGCGCGGCATCGATGCGTGTCCCTTGCAGCGACAGCGCGATCCTCTTCCTCTCGCCGAGCTCGTATTTGACGTCGCCGGAGAGCGGCATTCCCGCGAACTCGGCCGTAGCTTCGGTCAGCTCAATCTTGTTGTCGCCGAGCGCGAAGCGGCCATCGAGGGCGAACGGACCGTCGTTGCGTCCCTCGCCGATGGTCTTGTGGCGAAAGCCCCAGCCGAGAAACCGCATCAGGCTTTGGCCCGCGACGGCGAGCGTGCCGTCGAGCTTCGGCACCTTCTGTCCGGGCGTCAGAACGCCGTCGAGCTGGAGCCGAGTGCCGCCCGGCAGATTGGCGCGCAGACCCTTGAGCTCGAGCGGTCCGTTCGTGCGCGAGGCCGAGAGCTCGACGTTGCTCACCGCCTCGCCGCCGAGATTGAGCTGGTCGAACTCGAGTGCCGCGTTCGTCTCCGCTTCGGCCGGCAGCGCGGCCGCGAGCCCTTCAAAGAACCCGCGCGCCGCCTCGAGCGGCACGGTTTCGCTGCTTGTCCCCATGAGCACGTCGAGATCGAGCCAGCGCGACCCGAGGCTCGACGTCGAGGCGCATTTTCTCGGCCCACGCGAGGTTTGCGGATCCGGTGATGAGCTGCGGCGGACCGCCCTGCTCGAGCGTGACGGTGACGTCGTCGAGACGGAAGCCTGCGCCGTCGCCCTCGAGCTTGGCCCGCAGATCGAATTTCGGGCGGCCATGCGCATCGACGGCGGGCGCGGTCAATTGCAGCTCTGGAGACGTCGAGCGGACTGCGCTCCGGCGCCGTCGACGGCGAGCGTCTTGGGCTCGGTTGACCGGGGGAGCCGTCACGACCGGCGGAGGCTCAGGTGCCTTGACCGGCGCAGCCGCCTTTTCAATCGCCGCCATGGCTGCACGGCGGTTCCGGCGCGAGCGAGATCTTCGCCGTGAGCTCGCCGTTGAACCGCGGCCGTCCGCTGAAGTCGCTGAGGCGTCCGTCGAGCAGATAGGAGTTGCCCGGTCTCGGGGGCGTCGACCGAAGCCTTGAACCGGATGTCGCCGTTGGCATCTCGGCGTGCCGTGGCGAGCGCGCACGCCGCGCTCCGCGCCCGCCCATTTGAGAGTGCCCCGGAACTTGAACGGCCCCTCGAGCGCCTCGGCGATGAACTCGCCGTTGATGGCCTCGAACTGGGCGAGCTCGCCCCTCGCCGGTGCGCTGACCGCAGACCACGCCGTCGACGATCTTGACCGACTGCAGCGCCACGTCCTTGGGCACGAAGCGGCAGCGTGCCCGAGTTGAACGCCAGCGAGCGCCAGTTGCCGCCCGCCTTCGCGATCGATGGCGAGCTGAATGACCGGGCGGCGCAGCTCCACCTGATTGCGCCTCGATCACGCCGCGCAGGAGCGGCGGAACGGAGAGCCACATCGTGAAGCTCTCGACGCGGAAGATCGAGTTGCCGCCCTCGCCGTCGGTGTCGGAAATGCGCACCTTCTCGAAGCCGATGTAGGGCGCCGGCAGGAGGTGCAGGTTGACGGCGCCGCCGACCCGCACATCGCGTCCGAGGACGCGCGAGGCTTCCTCCTCGAACACGCCGCGGTAGCTGTTCCAGTCGACGAAATAGGGCACGGCGAACAGCACCGCGAGTGCCGTGATCAGAAGGCCGCCCAAATAGAGTAGTGCGTTGTTCATTCGCGGTTTGTCTGCTCAAGAATGCCCGTCGTGCGAGGCGACTGTGTACGCGGCCGGCTACGCTCGCTGGTCTCCTGGATCGCCGCATGCGCCGGGACGCCGCAATCTCGTGGCTGCGGTTCTCGCGCGCGGGTGCCGGGAAGCCGGCCGCCGCCGTGTGCCCGGCGCACCATAAACTATCACTGCGAACCAGTGTGAACCTGAATTGGGGCTTTTTCTGATGGAATTGCCACCCCTCGGGCGATCGAATAGGTGCCGGCAGCGCCTATATTTTCTGGTGTGGGCGGCGGAAGCCGCCCGATTGCCGGCCCATCCCCGGTGCTATAGTTGCAGCTCATGTCCGAGAATCGCAAACAATCCGCGAACACGATGCCCAATGCTGCGGCGGACGACGGCGGTGATCTGCCGCCGTTCGATCTCCCGGCCGCGCCTGAGCGCGCGACGCCGCCGTCCATTTCGGAGCGCGCGCGCGCCGCCTCCATGCCCGCCTATCTCACGGGGCTCAATGACGAGCAGCGGGCCGCGGTCGAGGCCCTCGACGGCCCGGTGCTCGTCCTCGCCGGCGCCGGCACCGGCAAGACGCGCGTGCTCACGACCCGCATCGCCCACATTCTGGCGACGGGGCGTGCCCAGGGCCATCAGATCCTCGCCGTGACCTTCACCAACAAGGCCGCCCGCGAGATGAAGGAGCGCATCGGCGCCCTCGTCGGCGGCGCGGTCGAGGCGATGCCCTGGCTCGGCACGTTCCACTCGATCGGCGTCAAGATCCTGCGCCGCCACGCCGAGCTTGTCGGCCTGAAATCGGGCTTCACGATCCTCGACACCGACGACCAGATCCGCCTCCTGAAGCAGGTCATCGAGGCCGACGGCCTCGACAAGGACCGCTGGCCGGCCCGCCAGCTCGCGGGCCTGATCGACAGCTGGAAAAACCGCGGGCTGACCCCGGCCAAAGTGCCGCCCGGCGAGGCGTACGGATTTGCGGCCGGCAAGGGCGCGACGCTCTACGCGGCCTATCAGAAGCGCCTGAAGGAGCTCAACGCGGCCGACTTCGGCGATCTCCTGCTCGAGACGCTGCGCCTCTTCCTCGAGAACCCGGACGTGCTCGCCGACTATCAGCGCCGCTTCCGCTACATCCTCGTCGACGAGTACCAGGACACCAACGTCGCGCAGTATCTCTGGCTGCGGCTCCTGGCCCAGGGCTCGCCCAACATCTGCGTGCGTCGGCGACGACGACCAGTCGATCTACGGCTGGCGCGGCGCCGAGGTCGACAACATCCTGCGCTTCGAGAAGGACTTCCCGGGCGCTCGCGTCATTCGCCTGGAGCGCAACTACCGCTCCACGGGGCACATCCTGGCCGCCGCCTCGGGCCTGATCGCCAGGAACAAGGGCCGCCTCGGCAAGACGCTTTTCACCGACGGCGAGCCCGGCGCGAAGATCACCGTCACCGGCGTCTGGGACGACGAGGAGGAGGCGCGCTCCGTCTCGCGCGACATCGAGGAGCTGCAGAAGGCAAGGCCACCGCCTGAACGAGATCGCGATCCTCGTCCGCGCCTCCTTCCAGATGCGCGCCTTCGAAGACCGCTTCGTGACCACCGGGCTTCCCTATCGCGTCATCGGCGGTCCGCGCTTCTATGAGCGCGCCGAGATCAAGGACGCCATCGCCTATCTCGAGGTGACGGCCAATCCCGTCAACGATCTCAAGTTCGAGCGCATCATCAACGTGCCGAAGCGCGGCCTGGGCGACACGAGCGTGGAGCGCATTCACGTCCTGGCCCGTGCGCGCGGCGTGCCGCTCTTCCGGGCCGCGCGCGAGATCATCGAGACCGAGGAGCTTGCCGGCAAGGCGCGCAAATCGCTCGCCGACCTCGTCCATTCCTTCGAGCGCTGGCGCGGCCTGATCGACGGCCATGAAGCACACCGAGCTCGCCGAACTGATCCTCGACGAGTCGGGCTACACGGGCCACTGGCAGGCCGACAAGAGCCCGCAGGCTCAGTCGCGTCTCGAGAACCTGAAGGAGCTCGTGCGCTTCATGCACGAGTTCGACACGCTCGAGGGCTTCCTCGAGCACGTGAGCCTCGTCATGGACACCGAGCAGGGCGACGACGGCGACCGCGTGAGCCTCATGACGCTCCACGCCGCCAAGGGCCTCGAGTTCGACACGGTGTTTCTGCCCGGCTGGGAGGAAGGGCTTTTTCCCGCACCAGCGCGCGCTCGACGAGAGTGGCGAGAAGGGGCTCGAGGAGGAGCGCCGCCTCGCCTACGTCGGCCTCACGCGCGCCAAGCGCTTGGCGAAAGTCTCCTTCGCGCAGAACCGGCGCAACCGCGGGCTCTATCAGTCGGCGATACCCTCGCGCTTTGTCGACGACCTGCCCGAGGCGAACGTCGAGGTCGCTCGAGGCCAAGAGCCCGTTCGGCGGCAGCTACCAGAGCTTCGCCAATCCCTACGGCCGAAGCCGCTTCGACGAGGCGGAGACGACGTTCCGCTCGACCTACGACACGCCGGGCTGGCAGCGCGCCAAGACCCAGTCGGCACAGTGGTCGCGCGATGCGAGCACGAGGCCCTCGCGCGGGCCGATCACGATCGAGGGCCAGATCATCGCCGCGTCGTCCGCGAGCGGTGCCGGCTTCGAGGTGGGAGCGCGTGTCTATCACCAGAAGTTCGGAGCCGGCACGGTCGCCGAGGTCGACGGCAACAAGCTCACGATCGACTTCGATCACGCAGGAAGAAAGCGCGTCGTCGATAGCTTCGTGGTGGCGGCCTAGCCGCCGCCAGCTGACTTAGCCGCCCGCAACCTTGACCACGAGATAGCACGGCCGGTAGCGGCGCGTGACGACGGTGATGCGCGCGCCGACCGGCACCGGCGGCTGGCCTTGCGTGCTGAGAAAGAGTGCGAGTCCGCTGTCGGTGATGAGCTCGGCGGAGTTCATCCCCCAAGCCTTCACCACGCCGCTGAACGTGTGGGTCCCTGGCTCGAAGGGGTCGAGGTCGTCCATACTTGGTCTCCCAATGATCCGCTCCGGGCTGCCCTGGAGCGAGAGGAGCGGTGTCCTGGCCCCGCGAAGGGGCGTTTCACATTATCCCATCGTCGCAGTTTAGGTGACCGTTAGTCAGGTTTACGCCTTTCCCGTGTCAAGGGCACGAAGCGCACCGGGATTATCGCGGTCGAGATTGTGGTTCCATCGGGCTTTTTTTCGACGACCCTGAGGTCCTGATCCAAGCCGCCGACCGGGATCACCAGCCGCCCCCCTGGCCTTAATTGCTCGACGAGCTGGGCCGGAATGTGTTCGGGCGCCGCCGTGACGATGATGGCGTCGTAGGGTGCCTGCTCCGGCCAGCCCGCGTAGCCGTCGCCGATCCGGGTCTTGACGTTGCCGATCCCGAGCCGCGTCGAGCGTCGCTGCCGCCTCGAGGCCGAGCGGCTCGACGATCTCGATCGAGTAAACCTCGGCCGCGAGCGCGAGCAAGCACGGCCGCCTGGTAGCCCGATCCGGTCCCCACCTCGAGCACCCGGTCGTCCGGTTCGAGGCGTAGCAGATCCGTCATGAGCGCGACGATGAAGGGCTGCGAGATCGTCTGCCCGTGGCCGATGGGAAGCGGGCGGTTCCGGTAGGCCGCGTCCTTCTCCTCCTCGGGTACGAACTCGTGTCGCGGCACCGACCGCATCGCCTCGAGCACGCGCGGGTCGAGCTCGCCCCGGCCGGTCTCCTCCGCGACGGAGGCGTGGAGGCGCTCGATCTCCTCGACCATCTTCAGTCGGGCAGCGGACCGGTCGTCTTCTGCGCGTGCCACCGTGATCAGCCCCAAGAACGCCAGGACGGCACCGAGCCAGAGCGCCATTTGCCACGTCCACCCGAAGCATTTCGCCTTCCGGGCGGCCCCTTATGTCGTGCACCTGAGCACAAGCTCGCGCCGAGACTTCGACATCAATTCGACCAAGTCCTTGCCAATAGCGTCGTTGGTGCGGGTCATGAAAGCCGAGGGAGCCGAGTATGGTGTTCAACCGTAAGCCCGATCCTAACCCCCCAAATCCGTCCGAGATGCCAGCGCCGCAGATGCGGCGACGTCGATCGTCCCGCTGGCATCGAGCGCCAGATCCAGCGCCGTGAGCTCCTGCGGCCGAATCCGCAGTCCGTGATCGGCAACGATCTCTCGATCGAGGGCCAGTCCATCACGGTCCGCTGCAAAGGGACGCTCAAGGTCCTCGGCAACATCGAAGCCGACGTTCACAGCAAGGAGCTCGAGGTCGGCAAGGAAGCGACCGTCCAGGGCTCGATCGCCGCCGATACCGTGAACGTGTTCGGCCGCGTCAGCGGCTCCATTCGCGGCGCCCATGTCGTGCTGCACTCCAGCGCCGCCGTCGAGGGCGACATTCACAGCGGTCTCCTGTCGATCGAGCAGGGCGCGTCGTTTGACGGTCGCTCGCGCCGCGTAACGAATCCCGCCGAGATCGCCCCACAGCTCGAGCGTGGAGGCTCGGCCGCAGCGCAGTCCACGAATACGTCGCGGTCGACGCTTCGGCCCGGACCCGTCTCGCCTCCATTCTAGAGAGCACGGCCCTCGGCATGAGGGGTGAGCCGGGCTTTCCGGTTCGCCCCTCGCCGGCTGCCGCCGACGCTCTCGGCCTTGACAGCGAGCCGGTCAAGCGCGCTTCAGCAAGTGGGCGATGAACTATCGCCACGCCTATCACGCCGGAAATTTCGCGGACGTCCTGAAGCACGCCGTGCTCGCGCTCGTGATCGAGCACTTGAAGCAGAAGCCGTCCCCATTCCGCGTCATCGACACGCACGCCGGCATCGGCCTCTACGATCTCGGCGGCGAGCACGCCGAGAAAACCGGCGAGTGGAAGGACGGCATCGGCCGCATCTTCGGCGCCGATCTACCGCGCCGCCGTGGCCGAGATCCTGGCGCCCTATCTGTCCGTCATAGCGGACGAGAATCCGGACGGGAAAGCTCGAGCGCTATCCGGGCAGTCCTCTCATCGCGCGCCGTCTCTTGCGCCGCGGCGACACGCTGATCGCCAACGAGCTGCACGACGGACGACGGCGCAGATCTGAAGGAGCTCTTTGCGCGCGACGCACAAACCAAAGTCATGGCGCTCGACGGCTGGACGGCGCTGAAATCGCTGCTGCCGCCGAAAGAGCGGCGCGGTGTCGTGCTGATCGATCCGCCCTTCGAGGAAGCGGGCGAGTTCGAGCGCACTCGTCGATGGACTGGCGAATGCAGCGCGCCGCTTTGCGACCGGCACGTTTGTGATCTGGTATCCGATAAAGGACAGCGCGCGCCGTCGCGCGCTTTCACCGCGAGCTGGGCAAGCTCGGCCTCCCCAAGCTCTACATGGCCGAGCTGTCCGTCCGCGCCACGCCGCTGAAGGGCGAGCTGTCCGCGAGCGGACTAATCATTCTCAATCCTCCCTTCACACTGCCTGCGCAAGCTCGGCGAGCTCGCTCCGTTTCTTGCAGCACGTCTCGCGCGCGGCAGAGGCGCGGCTGCACGTCTTGAGTGGCTCTCGGCATGATCAAGTCACATCGTTGTGATAGCTGCAATGCAGTGCCTGCTTTGCAGGCGGCGATGGGTCTTGCGCGCGCCGGGAAGTTTTCAGGATACTCCGCGCGCTCCGGTGCCATTTGGCCCGGTAGAGTGAGTTGAGCTCGATCTGAAACGTTCGCGCGCATGCGTTTGTTTTCAACCGCGCACATCGATCCCCGACCTCGGACATGATGGCCTCGGAGCCCTGGCGCGAGCGTGCCCCGCTCGCGTCGGTGAGTTGATTGTTTGGGGCATCTATGGAGACTGGAAATGCGGCAGACCGGTACGGTCAAGTTCTACAACGATCAGAAAGGCTACGGCTTCATCACGCCCGACGGTGGCGGCAAGGACGTGTTCGTCCATGTGACCGCGCTCGAGGAGTCGGGCATCAACAATCTGAGCGAAGGCTCGCGAATTTCCTTCGACACCGAGCCTGACAAGCGCGGCAAGGGGCCCAAGGCCGTAAATCTGCAACCCGCGTCCTGAACGCGAGCGAACCGCGGCGCATCGGCGTCGCTGCGAGGCCACGAGACAGATAAAATCTGTTTGTGGCCTCGATTTTTTGTGCACGCGCCGATGGGCAGTAGTGGCAAAGTCGGGCAGTCTCACGAGCGTTTGCTGCGGAAATTCCAGGGAGAGTTCCATGTCCAATGTCATGCGCGTCGGCGATGGCTGTTGCAGCCGTTGCGGGTCTTGCGCTTTCGGCCGCGTCGGCCGAGGCGAAGACCTGTTTCAAGAAGGGAGCGATCGGCGAGGCCGGCGATCAGGCGGGCGCCAAGTTCCAGGTCGACGAGGCGCTGCTCCAGGCCGTCGACTGGGGCGCCTGGGCATCGTGGATGGCATCGGGCACCACGCCCGGCTACACGTTCGGCCCGCGCAGCTACAGCTGCAAGAAGGGCGGATCGTGGGGCTGGACCTGCCGCGGATCGGCGACGATCTGCAAGCTCTGATTTCTTTTGCGCGCGCGCTCTGAGCAAAGCTCGCGCACTATCGACAAGCGAAAGCCGCGCTGTCGTCTGACGGCGCGGCTTTGTTGTGAGCGATCGAAGCAGCAGAGATGCGCAGCGCGCTGCCGCGCTATTGGCTTGCGCGCGGGATGAGTTCATCTCCCGCCGAAAATGCTCCGGAAGATTCCGAGCACCATCATGATCACGAAACCGCTGCCCGCGCCGGCTGCGGCCTGATGCACGATCGCCATCGGCTCCATGCCGGCCGCGAAGCTTGCCTCCGGCAGCGCAAACAGGGTCGTCAGCAGCGCGCCGCCCACGCCGCCGCCGATGAGACCGGCGACCGCGTTTCCGAGTCCGCCGAGGCTAATCTTGCCGAAAATTGCTCCCGCGATGATCGCTCCGATCACGCCGCTCACGAGATGCACCACGAGCGTTGTGATATCGATATTTTCCATAAGGGTCCTCCACCTAGATCTGCAGCGGTCTCGAAGGGCGCTTTTCTTATGCCTTCCCCGGCCGCCGGTTTCATACGCCACCGGGGGCGACGGATATATTACAGCGGGCCGGGAGTGGCGCTATCTAAGCCGCAGCTGAGGTCGCCTGGTCGCGCTGAAAGGCCTAGCCGACGTGATCGTTGTGTCACACGGGCCGCGTCAGCGCGCGTCAAGGCTGAGTCGTCATTAAGACTTATGGCTGTTTCCGGACTAAGTGGGGAGGCGCGATGAGCTTCAGCGATCCGAAAGCCGACCGTCAGACGGCGGCAGGCTCGCTTGACCCTGGCTTCCTCACCGATTCGGGGACGGCGCTGGACAACGGAGATTCGCCTTATATGAACTGAATTCATGGGCACTTTGCTCCTTGGCCGCTGCGTGAAAGTGTAGCTTTCGTGGCCGTTCGTCCAGATTTCCCCTAATTGTTTGCGTAACAGCCCACAATGTTGCCGATCGCCCTAGGCATGCTGAGCGATGGCCGGCTATAGCAACGTTGAGATCGGTCAAGTCTTAGCCGAGTTCACGGAGAGCATTGAATGGGTTCCGTCACCAGGTTTGCCGCTGCAGTTGGCTTCGCAGGAGCCGCTGCGGCCCTCTGCGCGTTTCCGGCCGAAGCGGGCTGCAAGCGCATGGCGTTTTCCGTCAACGACTACGGCAAGGATGGTCCGACGAAGGATTCCCAGGACCTCCTCGACAAGCACATTGCGACCTGGGCTGCCGAGCAGGGCATCGAGAAATATCACGGTCGGCAAGAAGGACGTCTCCTGCGAGCTGTTCCTCAACCTGATCGTCGTCGACGAGCACACCTGCACCGCGCGCGCCACCGTCTGCTGGGGCGGCGACAAGCTTCCGGGCTGGCGGCACGCAGGAGGCGAAGAAGAAGGACGCCGAGAAGACCGCGGCCAAGACCGATGCCGCGGGTAACAGTGCTGCAGCCGCAAAGCCTGAGGAACGTCGAAGAGACGCCAAGCCTGCCGAGGCAAAAGCGGCGGAAGCCGACGCCTCGCCGCGTCACCGGCGAGCGACAACAAGCCGGCCGCGCACCGGCCAGCTCCGGTCGAGACCGGCGCCCTTCCGCTCACCAACAAGCCTGCGCGACAGCCACCTCCAAGACCGCCGACACGGCGGACAAGCCCGCCGGCGATTCGTTCTCCGTGAGCGAGCGTGATGCCGTTGCCGCGGCAGCCGCTGCCGCCGAGCGTGCAGCTGCCGCCGCCGAGCGCGCCGCCGCCGCCGCCGAGCGCGCTGCCGCCGCTGCGACAGAGGCCAACGCCGCCAGGGCGCAAGCGGTCGAGCGGCAGCAACAGCAGCAGTGCCGGTAGCGTCGCTGCCCCAGAGCCGCCCGCGTATGGCGCGGCAAGCCAGCCCGTCGTGGCCCCGATCCAGCCCGACGCCAGCGAAGCAATAGCCGCGCGCTTCGCAGATTCTACTGGCTTCGACAGCCGGTCCAGCCGCAGACGGTGACGCTGGTCCGTCAGCAGCAGCACGGCGCCGATGCCGGCAAGGAAGACGGCGATCCCGGTCGCGCCCGCGATCAGGAACATGATCATCACCTGATACTTCGCCGCCGCGATGGGCTCGATGCCGGCAAGAATCTGCCCCGTCATCATGCCGGGCAGCGAGACGATGCCGGTCGCGGCCATAGCCGTCAGGATCGGCATGAGGCCGGCCGTCAGCGCACGGCGCAGCACGCCGCGCAGAGCCTCGAAGCGGTTCGCGCCGAGCGCTAGGCTCGCCTCGATCGCCGCCCGCTCCCGCATGACCCCTTGCGTCATGCCGTCGAGCACGAGGCTCGTTCCTGACAGCGCGTTGCCGAGCAGCATGCCGAGGATCGGCAGCACGTAGCGCGGCGCGTACCAGGGATCGGCGGCGATGATCGCCGTCGCGGCAAACAGCGTTGCGAACAGCCCCGCGAGCAGCGGCGGCCCCGCGCCGAAGCCCCAGCCGGCAAATCCGCTGATCCGCCGTTCCTGGCGCGACGTCACCTCGTAGGCCGCGGCAGCAGCCATGATCGCTGCGAAGAGCACGGTCCATAGCGGCGAGTTCACTTCGAAGATGAACTTCAACGCGAGGCCGACGACGGCGAGCTGCACGACCATCCGCACCGCGGCGATGGCGATGCTCCGCTCGAGGCCGAGCTGAAACGCGATCGAGATGACGCCGTTGAAGATGAGCAGCGCCGCTGCAAGTCCGAGGTCCGAGAGATCGAGCGGCACGTAGCTCATGATCGCGGCCCTCGACGGCATACGCGCCACGCCCGGCTGTGCGAGCTGCAGGCGAGCATGCGCGAGACGGCTGACGAGCCCCGCGTCGTGGCTGGCGATCAGCACGCTGCGTCCCGCAAGAATCTGAAACCGGATCAGCTCCTCGACGAGTGCCGCGCTCGCCGCGTCGAGCGCTGCCGTCGGCTCGTCGAGCAGCAGCACGCGAGGCTCGTCGGCCAGCGCGCGCACGAGCGCGATCCTGAGCCGCTCACCGGTGGAGAGCATTGCGATCTGGCGATCGAGAATGTCGGCGTCGAGACCCACGCCGGACAAGAGTCTGTCGACGCGTCCGTTGTTCGCCTGCGCCGCCGGGAACGAGGTGCGCGGCGTATCGCCCCACCAGCCTGGCTCGGCGGCTGCGAAGCGCACGGACTTTCTCCAGGCCGTGGCCGGCATCTCCATGCGCTCGTCGCCGTCGAGAAATATCTGCCCCGGCGCCGGGTCGAGGTCGGCGATGGCGCGCAGCAGGCGCGTCTTGCCGGAGCCCGACGGTCCTTCGATAGCCAGGCACTCGCCGTCGGCGACCTCGAAGGAGAGCGCGGGCAGATTGCCGATCCTCAGGTGTTCGACGCGCAGCACGCGGATCGTCTCGGAGTTGTGGGCCTAAGCGAAATCGGCGCAGGCTGACGCGGCTCCGCCAGCCGTCGCCGCTGCGTCGATCAGGATTTGCGCGACCATTGATGATCGGAGACGGCGCCCTTTGCAACGGCCGATACCGCCAATCCCGCCTTAATCGGCCGTCCGGACGAGCGCGCGAATTGGCGGAGGGTCGCAGTGCGCGGCATGCGCATGTAGCCCGCGCGCGGCTTGCGTCAGGCCGCGAGGCCGCTGTCGGTGAACGTACCGACGAGCGATTCGCGATCGAACGGCTTGATGAGAAAGGCGTCGGCGCCTGCCGAGACCGCCCGCGCGATGTCGGCGGGATCATTGTCGGTCGTGCAGTAGATGACGAAGGGACGCTTGGTGTTGCTGGAAAACCTGAGCGCCGACATGAACTCGACCGTCGTCATCTCGGGCAGGTGCCAGTCGAGCATCACGATGTCGGGAGCGCGATGCTTGCAAGCCTCGAGCGCTTCGCTCGCCGCCTCGGCCTCGATGATTTCGAAGCCGGCGTCCTCGAGAAAATGCCGCGCGACCTTGCGAATGATCTCGGACGGATCGGCGATCAAGCACCGCTTCATGGGAGCACCTTGTGTTCGCTCCACGCGAGCCCCATCGTTGCGCTGGGCCGAAGAGCCACAGCGCCGTCACGATCCCCCGCGTCGGAGCTGAACTATGTGCGCATCAACGGTTAACGCTTCGTTGCTTGGTCCGCAAACGATGCAAAGCTCAAGCGACAGGTTGCGCGGAGAGCACGACATCGGCGTTGTCCTTCTCGATGGCGAGCCGCATGCCCGCCGCATGCGCGAGACGCCACGTGTAGTAGGCCTGGATCGTCATGGCATCGAGCTGCGGCGGCTGCTCGCCGGCGACGAACTCGGTCAGATACTGGGGCGGACGCGCGCCGGTGCCGCGGCATCGGATGACGAAGCTTGGCGTCTCGACCGTGCCGCGCATCGACACCTCGATGTCGCCGCCGCGCGGCAGCGCGGTCACCGAGCTCGCCACGAGGTTGAGGATCAGCTTGACTTTGTCCTTGGCCATGTGCCCGGGCAGGCCATGCCAGACGAGCTTGTGCTTGCCTTGCCCGATGAAGCCGCGCGAGATCTGCTCCGCCGTCGTCAGGTCGATCATGGCGCCCGCCGATCCCGCCGCGCCGAAAGCGAAACGCGCGAACTGGAGCCGCGCCGACGCCTGCTCCGTCACGTTTCGGATGACATCCAGCGCATAGGATTTCGCTGCCGCATCGTCGTCCTCGTCGAGGATCTCGAGGCCGTTGTAGATGGCCCCGACCGGGCCGATGACATCGTGGCAGATCTTGCTCGAGATGAGGGCTGCGAGCTCTAGATCGGTTGGCTGGACGCGCTCGTTCATCTGAGTGCCCCTTGGTATCGCGTTTTGGGGATCGCATTGTGCGAGACCGGCGGCAGCTCGGGCGCCCGGCCGATGGATCAGCACAGGGGCGCACGCACGCGAGCAACAGGGGCCGCTTGCAAATAGCTCCCACGCTCTGATACACGCGCCGCATCCTTGTTGCAAAGGCTGGTATCGGCAGAGCCGGTTGTACCGGCGCTTTTGCTGGCAATTGAGCCCGGGCGGCAACGGCGGCGTGTTGCGCTGCCACCGATTCGGGCCGGAAACGAATCAACGCGGGCTTTCGAGAGGTACGAGCTCGATGAAACCGCTCGACCACGCAAAGCTCGCTGATGCGCTCTTGCCTGCCGTGCTCGCCGCCGCACGCATCGAGATGCGCCATTTCGCGGCCGGCGTGGCGATCGAGCTCAAGCCTGACGCCTCTCCCGTCACTGCCGCCGACCGCGAGGCCGAGGCGGTGCTGCTGGACGGCATTTCGCGCGCCGCGCGCGGTGTGCCCGTCATCGCCGAGGAGAGCGCCGCTCTCGCCGCTGCGCCCTCGCCCGGCACGCCGTTTTTTCTCGTCGATCCGCTGGACGGCACGCGCGAATTCGCGAGCCGCTGCGAAGAGTTCACGATCAACATCGGCCTCGTCGTCGGCGACGCCCCGGTCTTCGGCCTGATCTATGCTCCGGCGCTCGGCGCCCTTTACGTCACGCTCGGTCCCGGGCGTGCCGTCGAGACGCGCATCTCGCCCGATGCCGAAGGGATATCGCTTGCCGATTGCGCTCTTGCCGAGCTGCGCACGCGTGAGCCGGATCCGAACGCACTCGTCGCACTCGAAAGCCGCTCGCACCGCACCGAGGCCACAGAGGCGTTTCTGGCTCGCTACAGTGTCGCGCGCGACAAATGCGCGGGCTCGTCGCTGAAATTTTGCATGATTGCGCGCGGCGAGGCGGACTTCTACCCCCGCCTCGGACCGACCAGAGAATGGGATACCGCAGCCGGTCACGCTATTCTGTCGGCGGCCGGCGGAACCGTGACAACGGTCGACGGAGCGCCGCTCGCGTACGGCAAGTCGGAACAATTCTACGTCAATCCGCATTTTGTGGCCTGGGGGCGACGGCCGCTTCCGCCGCGCGAGCGCTCCGGGTCAAACGGCTGAAGCGGCGAGAAATCGTGAGCGTGGCAGAGCGCCTCGAGATGCGCTGCCGCGCGGGTGGGCGCAGGAAGCGCGGCCACACTTTGGTAACACTTTCCGTAAAGGATTGAATGGGGTTGGGTGACGCCAGAGCAATTCGCCGGCGCAGCATTTACAGGGATTTCGAAGACCCATGTCCGCCTCACCATTGAGCCGCATATTTGCCGGATTGATCGGCGCTGCCGTCGTGGCCGCGTCCGCATCCGTCGCGCTGTCGCAGGAGCCGCTGCCGTGGCGCGGCCAGGGCGATGCCTATAATAGCCCGCCGCCGTCCAGCAACGGCACCTACGCCGCTGGCGATGCCTATAGCCCGCCACCCTCCGGCAACGGCGGCTACGCCGCGGGCGACAGCTACAGCGGCGGCGGCAGCAGCGACTACGGCTCGCAGGGCGGATATCGCTCGAGGCCCGACAGCTTCAGCGATCCTGGCCAGCCGACCAACGGCGGCGGCTACGGTCAGCCCTACGCGCCGCCCCCGCCCGGCACCGATCCCGACGCGCAGCGCTACGGCGAGCCGGGCCCGAGCCAGGGCCGATACTATGAGCAGAATGAAATCGTCTCCGCCGGCCACGGCTTCTTCGGCGCCGTAAGCAAGGGTCTTGCCGGCGCCGTCGAGTATGCCTTCAAGAGCCAGGGACGGCCGAACGGCTATATCCTGGGCGAGGACGCGGGTGGCGCCTTCGTCGTTGGCCTCCGCTACGGCGAGGGCATGCTCTACACCAAGGATGCCGGAGACCATAAGGTCTTCTGGCAGGGCCCGTCGGTCGGCTACGACGCCGGCGGCGACGGCTCCAAGACCATGGTTTTCGTCTACAACATGCGCGATCCGTCGGACATTTACCACCGCTTCGGCGGAGCCGAGGGCACCGCCTATCTCGTCGGCGGCGTCAGCGTCCAGTTCCAGAAATACGGGGACGTGACGCTGGGGGTCATCAGGTCGGGCGTCGGCCTTCGCCTGGGAGCCAACGTGGGATATCTGAAGTATACGCCTTACCCGACGTGGAATCCTCTTTAAGAAGTGGCACTGCCCCGTGCCCGGGGGTATTCTAGCCTGCCCGGGCAGGATCGCCGCTTGACGCGCATCACCATGCCGGCGGACCGGGCGCGATCGGCAGGCGCGGAGAAGAGCGGCGTGCAACAGGAACGGGAGCGGTCCAAGGGGATGCGCCGGTGATCACCATCCAGTCGGCAATGCTGGTGGCGCTCGGGTTCTTTGCAGCGGCCTTCATCGGGTTTCTGCTGGCCCCGCTCTATCGCCGCCGTGCCGCGCGCCTCGCGACCGACGAGCTCAAGCAGACGATGCCGCTGACGACGGCCGAGATTCGCGCCGACAAGGATCGTCTGCGCGCCGAGTATGCGCTCACCATCCACCGCCTGGAAATGAAGGTCGAGGAAGCGGCGCATGCGGCCGCCAAGCAGATGGTCGAGATCAACCGGCGCGACGCCGGCATCAGCGCGCTCGAGGGCGCGGTGCAGAAGATGCGCACCTCGCTCGAGGAGCACGAAAACGCCCGCCGTGTGCTCGAGCAGACCATAACCGATCGCCTGCCCAAGGTTGAGTACCGGCTCGCCGAAGCCAAGAAGCTCCTCTTCCAGCGCGACCGCGAGATATCGGGCCTCACGCAATCGGCCAACAAGCAGACTCAGGCGCTCGAGGAGGCGACCCAGATCAACGCCCAGCAGCGCGACGAGATTCATCGCCTGAACGCCACCCTCGCGGCGCGCGCCGCCCGCAACCGCGAGACCCTGGCCGATCCCCGCTTCGACGGCGAGGTCGCCTTGCGCTCCGAGATCGAGGCGCTGCGGGCCAAGACGCGTGATCAGACCGCATTGATCAGCCGCCTGCAGGGTGTGCTCGTCAACGCCGGTGCGCGCCCGGATCAGATCGCGGGCCTCGCCGCCGCGCAGAACGGCCATGCATCAGGTAAGGCCGGCGCCAGCGAGGACGAGATCGGACGTCTGCGCAAGGATCTGGCCGACGCCGAGGTCACGCTGAAGTCGGTGCGCGGCGTGGCCGAGGCGGAGCACGCAGGCCAGGCCGCGCTCGAGGCCGAGACGCGCGCGCTCAAGGCCGCCAACGAGGATCAGGCGGCCGAGCTTGCCAAGCTCAAGGCCGCGCTCAAGGCCTACGAAGCCGAGGACGTCGACGAGCAAGACCGTAAAGGAGAGCAAGATCGCCATGCGCGCGCGCCTGAGCGCTCTCCAGGCTCAGGCCGAGGAGCAGACCGCGACCATTCAGCGGCTGCGCGCGGAAATGGCCGCGGCCAACGAGAAGCTTGCGCGCCAGGCAGCCCACTTCATGGACGAGATGCGCCGCCTCGGCGCCGGCACGCTTCCGCCTGCGGGAGCCGGGCGCCGCGACGGCTACGAGACCCCGCAGAAGCGATCTCTTGTCGAGCGCATCAGCGCTCCGCGTGCCCCGCGCGACCTTGCGGGGAGGTACGGCGTCCGCGCGACGCGGCGGCATCGGCCAAGCGCGAGAAGGCCGAGGATCCGGCTCGCGTCAATGGCTTCCTTCGTGCGCTCGACGGCGCGTCGGAGGACGGGGGCCGCGAGGCGAGACTGCGGCCGTGCCCGCAGCCGAGCCTGCGACGCGGCGACCGACGCCCAGCCGCCCAAGGGCAAGGACCGCCGCGCCGGGCTTCTCGAGCGCATCACGCGCATGGAGAAGCCGGCGGCATCGGGCGGCTGAGCGAGCTCGCCTTAAACCTTGTAGTAGGCGCGATACCACGCGACGAAGCGGCGGATGCCTTCCTCGATCGGCGTCTTGGGGCGAAAGCCGACGTCCTCCGCCAGCGTATCGATGTCGGCAAAGGTCTTCGGAACGTCGCCCGCCTGCAGCGGCAGGAAGTTCTTCTTCGCCGTCTTGCCGAGCGCCTTCTCGATGCAGCCGATGAAGTCCATGAGCTCGACCGGCGTGTTGTTGCCGATATTGTAGAGCCGGTAGGGCGCGCTCGAGGTCGCGGGATCGGGAGCGTCGCCGTTCCACGCCGGGTTCGGCGTCGCGATCTTGTCGGCGACGCGCACCACGCCCTCGACGATGTCGTCGATGTAGGTGAAGTCGCGCGCGTGATGGCCGTTGTTGAAGACGTCGATCGGCTCGCCGGCGAGGATCTTTCGCGTGAAGAGGAAGAGCGCCATGTCGGGCCGGCCCCACGGTCCGTAGACGGTGAAGAAGCGCAAGCCCGCTGACCGGCAGCCCGTAGAGATGGGCATAGGTGTGCGCCATCAGCTCGTTCGACTTCTTTGTCGCTGCATAGAGGCTGACGGGATGATCGACATTCTGATGCACGCTGAAGGGCAGCGCGGTGTTGGCGCCGTAGACCGAGCTCGTCGACGCATAGACGAGATGCTCGACGCCATGGTGGCGGCAGCCTTCGAGAATGTGAAGCGTGCCGACGACGTTGGAGCTGATGTAGGCGTGCGGATTCTCGAGCGAGTAGCGCACGCCGGCCTGCGCGGCCGAGATGGATGACCCGTTGCGGCCGCTCGCTCCGGCAAAAAGCTGCTCGACCGCGCCCCTGTCCGCGAGCTCGATGCGGTGGAAGCGAAATCCCGGCAGCTTCTTGAGCTCGGCAAGACGTGCTTCCTTGAGCGTCACGTCATAGTAGGGGCTGAGATTGTCGAGACCGACGACCTCGTGGCCGAGCTCCATGAGGCGCTTGGAGCAATGGAAGCCTATGAATCCGGCCGCGCCGGTCACCAGCAATTTCATGCGGTCGTCTCGTTATGTTGGAGAAAGCGGGCTGAGACGATCCGGGGCCCGCTGCGTTTGAGCATATCTCTCTGCTGACCAGACGGCGATACGGAGTTGACTGCTGGGTGTCAAGATCGGCCGGAACGCATGGGAAGGGCCTTGCCGCGCTCGGCGGGAATGACTAACCTGCGCCCGAACATTTGCGGAAGAGCGAGATGATTGAGATCGCGTTCGGGGTCCTCGTCATTGCGGCGGCCATGGGCATCCTGATGGGTGTCGCCGATACGCTGCTCCTTCCCATACCCGATCTCTTTCCCATCATCGGCTTTACCGGCACGGGCGTCATAGTTGCCTCAGGCCTGCTGCTCGTCCTGCACGGGGCCTACCGGATCGTGCGCAACCGGCGCACGAGCGGCCGCCATGCTCTCCGAAGCGCCGGTCTCGCGGCGACAATGCTGCTGCTTGTCGCGCTCTTCGCATTCGCCGCCCCGCTCCTCGTCGAGCCGCTGAACTTGATCAGGATCGGCGGCTTCCCGGCAGGCTTCTATCTTGCCGCCCAAGGCGCGCTCATCGCCTTCGTCATTGTCGCCTTCGTCTCGGCCGCCAGGCAGGACGCGATCGACCGCGAAGAGAATGCCGGCGAGCACTAGATGCAACGGAGCGTGCCGCAGCACGAGGGGGAGATCTTGCCTTTGCCGATGACGGACAACGGTCGGGCGCCATACGCCAACGCCGCCAAGATCTTCGCGATCGCTGTCGTGGGCGTTCTCGCCATGGCCGCCGTCATGTCCCTTCTCGACGAGCTCGGCATGGCGCATTCGAGCCTCATGCTCGCGATGGTGCTGGTGCCGGTCGCGGTCTATGTCGCGATCGGACTCTTCGCGCGCACCGCCGATCTCGCAGCCTTCGAGATCGCAGACCGAAGCGTGCCGGCGCTCTGGAATGGCATCAGCGCGGCTGCAAGCGCGCTGCCGGCATCCTTCCTGTTCGCGCTGGCCGGCATTCTCTACGTGCTGGGATACGACGGCCTGCCGTACGTGATCGGCTGGACCGCCGGCTTCGCACTCGCCGCGATTGCCATCGGCCCCTACCTGCAGATGTCGGGCGCGCGAACGGTCGCCGGCTTCTTCGGCCTGCGCTTCGGGCGAGCGCCCGCGCGCTGGCCGCCGTCTTAATTGTATGTGTGTCCTTCCTGCTGCTGGTCGCTGAAACCTCCGTCGCCGGCTTCGTGATCGCGCGCTATCTCGATGTCGGGACCGGAGTGGCCGTGCTTCTCCGTTGTCGGCGTCGTGGCTTTGTGCACGGTCCCCGGCGGTATGAAGGGCCTGACGTGGTCTCACGTCCCGCAATACGTCGTCATCGCCACGGCCTACATCGGCGCGCTCGTCTATTTCACGGCGAGCAAGCATGGCGTGCTGCTCCCGCAGCTGTCCTACGGCGAGGCGCTTGCCCAGATTACCCATCTCGAGACCGACGATGCTCGAAAAGGGATTGGCCGATCTGCGCTCATTTCAGCCGCACGTGAAGCCCTTCCTGCAGCTTGATCGGCTGAACTTCTTCGCGCTGACGCTCACCGTCATGGCTGGCGCGGCGTCGCTTCCCCACATCATCGGGCGCTATCTCACGGCCCCGACCGCGCGCGAGGCGCGCCTGGCCGGAGCCTGGGCCACGCTCTTCATCTTTGTGCTTCTCGTCACGGCGCCGGCCTATGCGGCCTACGCGAAGCTCGAGGTCTATTCGCTGATCGCGAAGGAGACGCCGCTCACGGCTCTCCCACCTGGCTCGGAGCCGCTCTCGCGCGCCGATCTCGTGCGCATCCACGGCGTCTCCTTGAAAATGCTCGACGACGTGATCGGCGCCGTGCGGGCGGGCGCCGGCGATGTGTCCGCCGTCACGGCGCATCTCAAGGCGCAAGGCCTCGACACGGCCTCCGCATGGGTGGATCTCAAGGCCCCGGCCAAGACGGCGATGCTCGACGCGGCCCGGACGGTGCTCGATGCGCCAAGCCGGCAAAGTGGGAGGCATTCCAGAGGACCGTTCTGCCCGCCGCCGCGCTCGCCGCCGGCAACAAGACGGGTTTCCTGACCCACGGCGCCCTCGCCTTCGAGCCCGCCGCCGTGATCGCAGCCATACCCGGAATGGCAGGCGCTCCCTGGCTCGTCGTCGGGCTCCTCTTTGCGGGCTTTGCCTCCGCGATCGTCGCCACCACGAGCAGCCTGGCGCTCACCATCGCCAATACGCTCGGCCGCGATGTCTACGCCAGCGGCGATCGACCGCAACGCAACGGAGGCGCGGCGCCTTGCCGTCGCACGCGCGCTTGTCCTTCTCGCGGCCGGCCTCGCGGCGCTCGCCGCGGTGGCAACGCCGCCCGGCGCGATGATCGCGGTCCTGTCTGCGCTGTCGCTCGCCGCTGCAACGCTCTTTCCGGCGCTCGTCCTCGGCATCTGGTGGCGCCGCGCGAACACCTGGGGCGCCGTTGCGGGCATGGCTGTGGGGCTCGCGGTCTGCGCCTACTATCTGATCGGCACGCGCTACATGCCGGTCGGCTTCTACGAGACCTGGCCCCACCTCTCGAATGCCAGCGATGCCGCGATAAGGAAGTTCGTGAGCCTCAAGGCCGCCTGGGAGAGCGCGGCCGCGGGCGACGGCAAAGACCGCGGCCTGGGCAGCGCTCGAGACCCATGCCCGCGGAACCGGGGCCAAGGTCGGGCTCGCCAACTGGTTCGGCGTCCACGGCGCCGCCTCCGCGCTCTTTGCGCTGCCGGCTGGCCTTCTCGCCATGATCCTTGTGAGTCTCCTCACGCCGCGCCGCGAGCGGCGTACCCGGGCCGCGTCCTTGAGGTGATAGGCGTCAACACGCCCCTAACCGCTCGCTGATACAATTGCCATCGCCGGGGCGCTTGCCGCACCGATTGGGCGCAGTTCGAGCCATGATGGACAGAGTTTACGATCTGGCGATTGTCGGCGGCGGCATCAACGGCGCGGGCATCGCCGCCGATGCGGCCGGCCGCGGTCTCCACGTGCTGCTCGCCGAGATGGGCGACCTCGCCGGCGCCACGTCCTCGCAAAGCTCGAAGCTGATCCACGGCGGCCTGCGCTATCTCGAGCACTACGAATTTCGTCTCGTGCGCGAGGCGCTCGCAGAGCGCGAGGTGCTGCTGCGCGAAGGCCCCGCACATCATCTGGCCGCTGCGCTTCGTGCTGCCGCACGTGAAGGGCATGCGGCCGCGCGCCGCTCATCCGCGCCGGCCTCGCGCTCTACGATCATCTCGCCGAGCGCCATCGCATTCCGGCGCTCGTCCGCGCTCGATCTCAGCCGTGATCCCGCCGGCCGCGCGCTGAAGCCGGAGCTCGACCGCATGGCTTCGCCTACTGGGACTGCTGGGTCGACGACGCCCGCCTCGTCGTCCTCAACGCGCGCGCTGCCGCCGACCACGGCGCGACGATCACTGACGCGCACGCAAGTCGTCCGGGATCGAGAGCTGCCGACGGGCTCTGGCATGTGTCGCTTGCCTCCGGCGATTGGGCAGCGCGTGGTGCGCGCGCGCGCGCTCGTCAACGCGGCCGGCCCCTGGGCGGGTCGACGTGGCGCGCCTGCGCGAGCGCCGCCGCGCCGGCCGTGAGCGTGCCGAAGCTCAAGCTCGTCAAGGGCAGCCACATCGTCGTGCCGCGCATTGCCGGCGCCGAGGATGCCTACTTGCTCCAGAACGGCGACAAGCGCGTCGTTTTCGCTCTCCCGTTCGAGAGCCGACTTCACGCTGATCGGCACGACGGACGTCGCCTGCTCAGGGCGATCCTCGAGCGCGGCCATCAGCGCCGACGAGGAGGACTATCTGCTCGAGCTGGCCGGGCGCTTCTTTGCCAAGCCGCTCACGCGCGACGATATCGTGTGGCGTTACGCCGGCGTTCGTCCGCTCCTCGACGACGGCAGCGCCGATCCCTCGGCCGTCTCGCGCGACTATCATCTCGATCTCGCCGCCGGGCCGGATTTGCCGCCGCTGCTCAACGTCATCGGCGGCAAGATCACGACCTACCGCCGTCTCGCCGAGGCCGTGCTCGCGAAGCTCGAGCCGCACATTGCCGGATGGGCGCGGCCTGGACGGCCGGCGCGCCGCTCCCGGGCGGTGATGTCGGCGAGGCGGGGATCGAGGCCTATCGGCTCGATCTGGCGCGCCGCCGCCCCGGCCTCTCCATGCCGTCTCCTGGCGCGCCTTGCCCGTCTCTATGGGACGCGGACCGACGTGCTCCTCGGCGCCGCCCGCACGCCGATGCGATCTCGGCGCCGATCTCGGCGGCGGACTGACGGAACGTGAGGTCGTGCTATCTTGAGGGAGCGTGAGTGGGCGCAAACGCCGGACGACGTGCTCTGGCGGCGGACGAAGGCCGGCCTGCACATGACTGCCGAGGAGCGTAACCGAAGCCAGCGGAGCAGATCGCTCGCGCTTCTGCTAAGCCGGCCGATAGCCCGGACGCTCAGGCGTAGGCATAGCTCTGCGGCACGTACTGGGCGCGCGCTTCGGTCGCGCTGAGAAAACCGCGAATAGCCTCGATCGACGGCGCGTCTCTGCAGCAGCGGCGCGTGGCCCTGGCCCTTGACGGTCATGGCCGTCATGGCCGGATGACGCCGGCGCATTTCCTCGACCGTCTCCTGCGAGAGGATGTCCGACGTCTCGCCGCGGAGCACCATGAGCGGCACGCGCTTCAGCGCCTCGAACTGCGGCCACAGCGCCGGCATCGGTCCGTCGAGCACCGAGAGCGCATTGGCGAGGTTGGAATCATAGCCGGGCGCAGGGCGTCCTTTGCGCTCGTTGAACCATTGCCGGGCGACGATCTCCCACTCGCTCCTCTTCCACGGCCGGGAAGGCACGCCGGCTCATGTCCCGCACGAGCTTGGCCGCCTCGGCCCAATGTCGAGGAAGCGGTATCCGGCCGACGTAGGCCGAGATGCGCCCGAGCCCCGTCTGCTCGATCACGGGTCCGATGTCGTTGAGCACGACGGCCCCGATCGCGAGTCGGCTGCACCGCGGCCATGACCATCGCGACCAGGCCGCCGCGCGAGGTGCCGATCGACGGCCGTGTCGTGGAGCCCCTTGAGCGTCATCAAGTCGAGAGCGTCCTGCAGCTCGACCGGAACCGAGTAGTTGCGCCAAGTTGGGATCGGACTGCGAGAGCCCGCGGCCGCGGTAGTCGAACGTATAGACGTCGCGCGCCTCGCGCTCATGCCTGCGACAGCGCCATCGCCAGATCGTGGAAGTCGCGGCCGTTGCGCGTGAGCCCGGCGAGACACAGCACGGGCCGCCGCGGCGGCCACTCGCGAGTACGATCGCCGGATAGCGCCGCGCCATGAAGCTTGAGCCCGTCGCGCGCGGTGAAGTAGAAGTCCTCGAAGTGCTGCTGTTGTGCCGCCATCGTCGCCCTCACCGTTGCAGTCCGATCGCAACCAAGTCCTTCCCTGCCGTTTTCGGAAAATGCAATTGCTGTGCCGCCCGAGCACAGATAAATCGTTAGCCGTCGGATTTTGCGGTCGCCGATACGCCCGCGTCCTTGGACGGCGCCTTCGCGTCGCTGCGCGAGCCGGGCGCGGTTCAAATCTTCCTCGAGCCGGAACGCCGCTTGCTCCTCGCCGAGCCGTGCCCGGTACATCTGGATGTTGGCCAGCACCTTGCCCACGTACTCGCGCGTCTCCTGGATCGGAATGCGCTCGATCCAATCGATGGGGTCGACCTTGGGATCGCGCGGGATCGCCGAACTCGCGGATCCACTGCCGCGCGCGCCCCGGTCCCGGCGTTGTAGCCGGCGATGGTCAGCACATAGGAGCCCGAGAACTCCGCCATGCGGTCGCCGATGTAGGCCGATGCCAGCATCGCATTGTAGGAGGGGTCCGTCAGCAGGCGCTCGATGTCGCACTTGATCTTGTAGTCGCGGCAGACGTGCTTGGCGGTCACCGTCATCACCTGCAGCAGGCCCTTGGCCCCGGCGCCCGAGACGTGAGCGTATTGAACTCCGTCTCCTGGCGCGCGATGCCGAGCAGGAAGGCCGTCTCGGGCGGATTGCGCAGCGGCGAATAGGCCGGGAACGGGATGCACGGGGTAGGCGTAGTAGACGAGGTTCTGTCCGCGCGCGATGGCCGTCTTGCCGGCGCGCACCGCCGATTGCGTGTCGCCGATCGCCTCGGCCAGATGCGCGACCATCGCGGCTTCGGCCTCGCTCTTCAGTAGGTGCGGAGCTGCACGATGAAGCTGCGCATGATGCGAGATGTCGAGACCGGACTTCTTGGCGATCACCACCGCCTTCGCCGCATCGAGATCGAGCAAACCGGTCGGATCTGCTCCTGCGTCGGCTCCTCCGGTGCCTTGGTGATGATCGACTGGCGTCCGGGCTCGAGCTTCTGGCGTGCGAGCAGGGCGTGGAACGCATCCGGGTCGCGCAGCGCCTCCCGGTAGTATTCTGTGGCGGCGGCGCTTGTCGTTGCGTGGCTTCGGCCGTGCGGCCGAGCCAGTAGCTCGGCCTTGGCGCGGCTCAATGGGCCGTCGGCGGCCTTGCGCATGACGAGGAAGTGCGTGCTCGGCGAGCGCCGGGTCCTTGAGGTAGCGGAGCGCCAGCCAGCCGGCCATGAAGCTCTGGTCTTTGAGCGGATTGGCCGACAGCGGGCCGGCCTCGCGCACGAGCTCGTAGGCGAGCTTGGGCTTTCCGGCCTTCAGGGCCTCGTAGGCGTTGGCGCGCCGCTCGGTCCACCACTCGTCGGGAACGACGATCTTGGCTTCCTCGGTCGGCGCGCCGAGCATGAGCTTTGCGGCCTCCTCCGTCTTGTTGGCGCGGCGCAAGCGCCTGGATGCGCTGGAACACGAGACCCCAGTCGGGCTCGCGCTCGGCGGGGAGCGCGTCGATCTGCTTCTTGGCGCCGGCCGCGCCCATGAACACGGCGAGGCGCGCTTCGCGCCTTCTTGCTGCTCGGAGGCCGCGAGCAGCGGGATGACGCGGCGCACCACGGCTGCGCGCGGGCTTTCTTTTCGTCGTCCCATCTGACGGTCGTCGATCAGCAGGCGGTCGAGGCGCCATTTGTGATCGGCCGCCGTCAGCAGCCCTTCCGAAGCGGGCGAGGAAGCCCGGCCTCGAGCTGAGCCGGAATGTTGAATTCTCGCGCCAGGCCTTGGCGGCGAGCCTTCTTGGCCTCGGCCTCGTTGCCCTCGGCGAGATAGGCCGACGCAAGAGCCGCAAAGCCCACGCCCGTGTCGGGACCGCCGTTGACTAAGGAGCCTTGATGTCGCCGGCGCTGCCGCCGGAGGTGAAGAGCGCCTCCTCGAACTTCTGCGTGAGGCCGCGTGCGGTCGGGCCAAGCCGGGTTGGCGTCGAGAAATGCGCGGTACTCCGACGGCTTCCCCATAACCGTTGCGCAGGCGGTACCAGTCTACGAGCTTGCGGCCGACCGGGTCGCTGGATTGCTTGCGCTACTTCGGCGCCCTTCTCGAGATCAGTCGATCCGATGGCCTTGATCGCGTCGCGTATGCGGGCGGCGTCGTCGCCGAAAGCGCATAGTCGCGGACCGGAGCGATGGCCTTATCGAGTTGCTGGAAGTGCTCGAGCCTCGTCCTTGGACGGCGGATGCGGGTTTGGGCTGGGTCGGACGGCGGCGCTTGTTCGCGGGCTTGGCGGCCGGTCTCGACCGCGGCCGGCCTTCTTTGGTGTCGCGCTCCGCCATGCCGCAGGTTCGCTCACTGGTCCGGTGTACGCGCGACCAATACCAGGCCGGACAGCGACGAGGGCTCCGGCCGCCCTCGACGGCGCCGGCACGTTTGATTGTCCCTCTCGGTTTCCGGTAAGTCACGCCTGGGAGCACCTCAGCCAAATGTCCAACGATCCCCACATTTTAGGCCACCCTGTCGTCTTGCGGCCCTGTGATCAAGCGCCTAATGTTCATCTATCCCAGCCTTGATAGACGCCCGGCCGCTGCGAATCGACGCCTGGAGAGAGGCTAACATTCTCGTCAGGCCTCGATTATGGTGGCATCGGCGAGCAAATCCGACTAACGACGGCAGAAACATGAAGAAGCGGCCCGCGAAATCGCGCAGGCAGCCGCAAGAGATAAGGGGTTTGGAGCGCATGTTCAAGGGCTCGATTACGGCGCTCATCACGCCATTAGGAACGGAGCGTCGATGAGGACGCGTTCCGCCGCATCGTCGACTGGCAGATCACGGAAGGCACGCACGGGCTGGTTCCCGATCGGCACGACCGGCGAAAGCCCGACGCTCAATTTCGACGAGCACAAGCGCGTCGATCGAGATCACCGTCGAGGTTGCGCGCGGACGTGTGCCCGTCATCGCCGGCACGGGCTCGAACTCGACCGCCGAAGCCATCGAGCTTTCCGCAGCACGCGGAGAAGGCCGGCGCGGACGGCCTGCTCGTCGTCACGCCCTACTACAACAAGCCGACGCAGGAAGGGCTCTATCAGCACTTCAAGGCGATCAACGACGCGGTCGGCATTCCGATCATCATCTACAACATTCCCGGCCGCTCGATCGTCGACATGTCGGTCGCCACAATGGCGCGCGTGTTCGAGCTCAAGAACATCGACCGGCGTCAAGGACGCGACGGCGAATCTGGCGCGCGTTCTCGCAGCAGCGCGCTGGCCATGGGGCCGGATTTCATGCAGCTTTCGGGCGAGGACGCGACGGCGCTGGGCTTCATGGCGCACGGCGGCCATGGCTGCATCTCGGTGGCCTCGAACGTGGCTCCGCGTCTTTGCGCCGATTTCCAGAACGCCTGCCTCAAGGGCGACTACAAGGCTGCGCTTGAGCTGCAGGACCGGCTGATGCCGCTGCACGACGTGCTGTTCGTCGAGACCAATCCCGGGCCCGGTCAAGTATGCCGTCTCGCGGCTCGGGATTGTGCTCGCCCGAGATGCGCCTGCCGATGGTGCCCGTCAGCGAGGCCACGAAGCAAGGCTGTCGACGCGTGCTCGGCCAGCTCGGGCTTATCCAGGCCAGGCGCGCGCGGCAGAATAGCCGACGTAATTCAGAGGCGAGATCATGTCGGCCAAGAAGGACGACGGCCGCCGGCTCGTTTCTGAGAACCGGAAGGCCCGACACGAGTATTTCATCACCGACACCTATGAAGCCGGCCTCGAGCTCAAGGGCACCGAGGTGAAGAGCCTGCGCAACGGGCAGGCCAACATCGCCGAGAGCTATGCTTCCTTCGAGGACGACGGAAGCTTCTGCCTCATCAACGCATACATCCCCGAATATCAGGAGGCCGGCCGCTTCCTTCAGCATGAGCCGCGCCGCAAGCGCCGCTTGCTTCTGCACAAGAGCGAGATGGCAAAGCTGCTCAACGCGGTCGAGCGCAAGGGCATGACGATCGTGCCGCTCGAGCTCTACTTCAACAGCGCGGCATGGCGAAGCTGAAGCTCGCACTCGCCGAGGGCAAGAAGCTGCACGACAAGCGCGAGGACGCCGCGAAGCGCGACTGGAACCGTCAGAAGGCGCGCATCATGCGCGAGAAGGGCTGATGCCGGTGCACGAGCTTCGTCGAGGTCGATTGGTCGAAGCTGCCGGTGCCGGACGACGACGGCGCGACCCGCCATCTCTTGGGTGCGCCCGTCGCGGATGTCGCGTTGCCGTCGACTGCGGGCGGCGACGTGTCGCTGGCGAAGCTCCCCGGTCGAACCGTGCTCTTCATCTATCCGATGACCGGCACGCCGGGCGTCGCCTTGCCCGACGGCTGGGATGCGATCCCGGCGCACGCGGCTGCACGCCTCATACCTGCGCCTTCCGTGATCTCCATGCGGAGCTGAAGGGCGCAGGCGCGTCGGCCGTGTTCGGCCTTTCGACGCAGACACTGAGCGAGCAGCAGGACGACCGTCGAGCGCCTGCATCTGCCGTTCCCGCTGCTGTCCGATGCTGGGCTCGGCTTGACGCGAGCCATGACGCTGCCGACGATGGTGGTCGCCGGCAAGACGATGATCAAGCGCCTCGCGATGATCATCGACGACGGCACGCGTCACGCACGTCTTCTACCCGGTGTTTCCGCCCGATCGGAACGCGGCCGACGTTCTCGCTTGGCTCAGGCGAACCCGAGATGAGCGCGTGGCCTTATCCCGCGCCGGTGGACGACGGAGCCGCGCGTCATCTCGTTCCCGGATTGCGAATGCCGGACGTGTCGCTGCCCTCGACGCGGGGCGGCGAGACGAGCGTTGCGCGGCTCCCGGACTGTCGTGCTGTTCGTCTATCCGTGGACCGGGCGACCGGGTCTCTCCAATCCGCCGAACTGGGACTGACATTCCCGGGCGCGCACGGATCGACGCCGGAGGCCGAAGGCTTTCGCGATCTCGATCCGAGTTCGGTGCCTTGGACGTTCGAGTTTTCGGGGTGAGCGGGCAGGATACGGAGCATCAGCGCGAGTTCGCGACGCGTGAAGCTGCCATTTCGCGCTCCTGTCAGCGATGCCACGGGCAGCTGTTTCGCGCGCGCTCGCGACTGCCCGGTTTCGAGACCGGTGGCGTGCACCTATCTGAAGCGCCTGACGCTCGTCATTCGTGACGGCCGCCTCGTGCGCGTGTTCTATCCGGTGCATCCGCCCATACGCACGCGGCGCGAGGTGCTCGAGCTGGCTTCGCGCTCGGAGATCTAGAGGACGTCGCTCTCGACGTCCTCGACGGAGTAACCGAGCTTCTCGAGGCCTTCCTCGAGATAATCGGCGAGCAGCGGCAGGCCGAGCAGATAGCGGGCGGTTGAATTTGTGCTCTCGCTCTTGGCGGTTTCGACCGCCTCGTCGAGTTCCTCGGGCTCGAACGTGCCGCGGCCGATCCAGGCCAGCGCCACCAGGTGGGCCTGCTCGTCGTCGTTCAAGGCTTCGATGAAGCCGGTGATCTCCGCGCGCGTCGGGTCGCCGGCAAAGTCCTCGAGAATGGCGCTGCGGATCCTCGTCGGCGTCGCCTTCCTCGGTCGTATCGTTCCACGCGCCGACCTTGGCGTCGTACTCGCGCGCCTTGATGATGACGTGCGCGACTTTTTCGGGCGCGATCTCGAGAGCCGTCGGACTTTCCTCTTTTGCAGGAGGCTCGCTGCTACAGGCGGCTCGCGCCTTGATAGCCGCAACCCGAGGCTCCATACCCCTGCATGATGGCCGATGATAGTCGCACTGGACCGACATTGAAGGTGGCACAGCCCTGCAATCACAGCCTTGGCGGCGCTTGGGCCTACGCTCGAGCACCGAACGTCCTTGAATACGCGTGAAACATCTCCGTGGTGAGACGCTTCGTGTTGGTGTTGAGCCGCGAGCAATGGAGGCTGTCGAACAGCGTGAGGTTGGGCCGACAGGTCGTGGCGCGTGCCGTGGCGGAAGGGATAAAGCGCCTTGCGCAGCGCCGAGCGTCGCCAATGTCTGATCATGGGCAACCCGGCCGAGCACGACGATGGCCCGCAGATTGGGCAGGGCTGGCATGCGCGCAATGAGAAAGCCGCGGCATTCCGCGATCTCGGCGGGCAGTCGGTTTGTTCTGGGGCGGCACGCAGCGGACGGCGTTGGAGATCATGCATCCAACGAGCTTCGAGCCCATCATCGGGGCGAGCATCGTAGGTTCCCGTGGTGAAGCCGAACTCGAACAGGGTCGAATAGAGCAGGTCGCCTGCGTAATCGCCGGTGAAGGGGCGCCCGGTGCGGTTGGCCCCTCTTGAGGCCCGGTGCGAGGCCGACGATCAGCAGCTTAGCGTCGCTCGAGCCGAACGAGGGCACCGCGCCGTTGAACCACGCCGGATCGGCCGATTGGTTGGCGGAGCGGAAGGCGACGAGGCGATCGCATCGCGCGCAGTCGCGCGGTGCCTCTGGCGCGTAGGACGCCGGTAGCGAGATCTCATCCCCCTCATGGAGGCTCAATGTAGCGATGGCGCTGCGGCCTGTCGCGCTAGACTTCCTCGGACAGATCGTTGTTGCGATCCTGGAAGCTGTCGACGGTGCGCCCGGCTCTGGCCGCTGCGGGTAGTTCTCGCGCGCTCGCGCGCCGGGCGTGCCGCGTCCGACAGATGAGGCTCTCGAGATCGGCCAGATCGATGAACTGATCGGCCTGACGGCGCAGTTCGTCGGCGACCATCGGCGGCTGGGTCTGCAACGTCGAGATGACGCTGACGCGCTTGCCCTTCTGCTGAAGGGCCGCGACCAGAGAGCGGAAGTCACCGTCGCCCGAGAACAGCACGATATGATCGAGCACGCTCGACGAGCCGCATGGCGTCGACGGCGAGCTCGATGTCCATGTTGCCCTTGACTTGCGGCGGCCCGAGCGTGTCGGTGAACTCCTTGGTCGGCTTCGTCACCATCGTGTAGCCGTTGTAATCGAGCCAATCGATCAGCGGCCGGATGGACGAGTATTCCTGCTCCTCGGCGAGCGCGGTGTAGTAAAGCGCGCGCACAAGCTGCGCCTTCTGCCGAAATAGAACCAGCAAGCGCTTGTAATCGATATCGAACGCGAGAGCCTTGGATGTTGCGTAAAGATTGGCGCCGTCGATAAGGAGTGCAACGCGCTCAGTTGGGATAGAAGTGCATTTCTTTCACTCCTGCGGAAGATGATCATCCGGCTCAGGTTCGACTGCGTCCCGCCCAGAGACTCCAGGATCTGGTAACAATCAGGCGCTGCGTCCCCGCGCGGACGTAACCTTGCCTAATGAACGAAAGCATACGGTGACCAGAGCAACGATCTGGTTGCTAAGTCGGGCGCAATAACGCACGGTATTACGGATTGTTCAAGCAGGGTAATCATCGACACACTGATGTAACGTTTCGTTCCGATTAAGACTTATCCATGCTTCCAATAGTTGAAATTGCGAGCCGATAATTTAGAGCTTCGTACTGAATAGTTTATAGTTACTGTCGAACGTCCGTTCAGTCAGCTGGCACATCCCGAGCTGCGGTAATGACGCGCGGACGTCTTGCTCACGAGCGATTTTCGTGCCAAGGAAAGCGCAACGATGCGCAGGCTTGGTCGACCGAATCTTCCAGGCGCGGTTTCCCAATGCCCATACATCGGCGAACCGAGAGGGTGCTAGCGAATGGCACGCGTCACCGTCGAAGATTGCGTCGACAAGGTTCCCAACCGCTTTGAACTCGTCCTGCTTGCCGCGCACGAGCGCGCTCGATCGCCAACGGCAGCGCGATCACGATCGAGCCGGAGAACGACAAGAACCCGGTCATCGCGCTGCGCGAGATCGCCGAGCGCACGATCCCGCCGGAGGACATGCGCGAGGCTCTGATCCACTCGATCCAGAAGAACGTCGAGGTCGACGAGCCCGAAGCTGCCGCAGCGCCCGTGCTGGTGCAGGAGCGTCGCAGCCCCATTCTCGGGCGCGACGACCAGTCGAGCGACACCCAGGTCGACGTGCTGACCGAGGAGCAGTTGCTCCGCGGTCTCGAGAGCATGACCCCGTCGGAGCCGTCCTCGACCGGCGGCGGTGGCCCGCGCGAACGCGGCCGCTGAGGCGCCTCGTTCCCGACAGGGTGCGCCGGCGTTCCGTGAACCGCCTCGTGGCTCTGGAGCCTAGTCGTCTAAGGACGTTGTTAAGCGTCACGCGCGCCGTGGTTCGTCTCCCATGGTGACGCCTTGCGCTCGGGCGCGTGTCGGGTCCGCGGTTCCTATATCTACGCTCAAGCCTTTCGCCTCGCGGGCGCGCACCCCAAGCGGTGCGCTCCAGACCTTAAGCGGGGCGCAGGAAGAGTGTCCGGCTCATGATGCGCCAGTACGAACTCGTCGAACGGGTTCAAAAGTACGATCCGACCGCCGACGAAGCGCTTCTCAACCGCGCCTACGTCTATGCCATGAAGGCTCATGGCTCGCAGAAGCGCGCCTCCGGTGCTCCCTACTTCTCGCATCCTCTCGAAGTCGCCGCGATCCTGACCGAGCTCAAGCTCGACGACGCGACCATCGTCACCGCGCTGCTGCACGACGTCATCGAGGATACGGACGCGACGCGCGCCGAGATCGATCAGCTTTTCGGCGCCGAGATCGGCGCCCTCGTCGACGGCCTCACCAAGATCAAGCGGCTCGACCTCATCTCCAAGCAGGCCGAGCAGGCCGAGAACTTCCGCAAGCTTCTGCTCGCCATCTCGAGCGACATCCGCGTCCTGCTCGTCAAGCTCGCGGACCGCCTGCACAACATGCGCACGCTCGAGCACATGAAGCCCGAGAGCCGCAAGCGCAACTCCGAGGAAACGCTCGAGATCTATGCGCCGCTCGCCGGCCGCATGGGCATGCAGGCCCTGCGCGACGAGCTCGAGGAGCACGCCTTCCGCTGGCTCTACCCGGACGCCTACAAGACGGTGACCGAGAAGCTGGCCGAGCTCCGCGACCAAGAACGAAGGGCTTGTCGACGAAATCGCCAAGGCGCTGTCCCAGAAGCTCGCCGAGGTCGGCATCAAGGCCGAGGTGTCGGGGCGCGAGAAAAAGCCCTACTCCATCTGGAGCAAGATGGCGAACAAGCAGATCAGCCTCGAGCAGCTCTCGGACATCTACGCCTTCCGCGTCGTCGTCGACACCATCGACGACTGCTATCGCGTGCTCGGCGTCGCCCACACGACGTGGCGCACGGTGCCGGGCCGCTTCAAGGACTACGTCTCGACGCCGAAGCAGAACAACTACCAGTCGATCCACACCACCGTCGTCGGTCCGCGTCATCAGCGCGTCGAGCTTCAGATCAGTACGCGCGAGATGCACACGATCGCCGAGTACGGCGTCGCCGCGCATGCCTTCTACAAGGATGGCCAGAAGCGTCAACGGCGGCGATCATCTGGCGACAAGAACCCGTGCCAGCTTCGACAAGGACAGCGGCCCATACGTGTGGCTTCGGCGTCTCGTGGAGACCCTGCTCGAGGGCGCCAATCCGGAGGAGTTTCTCGAGCACACCAAGCTCGAGCTGTTCCAGGACCAGGTGTTCTGCTTCTCGCCCAAGGGCCGGCTCATCGCGCTGCCGCGCGGTGCAACGCCGCTCGATTTTGCCTACGCCGTTCACACCGACGTCGGCAACGCCGCCGTCGGCGCCTACGTCAACGGCCGCCATGTGCCGATCGACACGCGCCTGAGGAACGGCGACGAGGTCGAGATCCAGACGTCGAAGACGCACACGCCTCCCGCCGCGTGGGAGAACCTCGCCGTCACCGGCCGCGCGCGAGCTGCGATCCGCCGCGCGGCCCGCGACGCCATCCGCCGCCAGTACGCCGAGCTCGGCCGGCGGCTGCTCACGGCGGCGTTCGAGCGTGTCGGCGAGACTACTGCGACGATCAGGTCAAGAAGGTGCTGCCGCGTTCTCGCAAAAGACCGTCGACGACGTGCTGGCGGCCGTGGCGCGCAACGAGATCAAGATCGACGACGTCGTGCAGCGCGATTGCCCCCGAATCCGCTCAGACGGCAGCGCGCGCCGCGCTGGCACCCTCGGCGCCCAGGATGCCGGCAAGACGCCGAAGGGTTGGCTCAAGCTGACGCGCGTTGCGGGTCTGAGGTTTCGGCTCCGGCGGCAGCCAATCCGAGGAGCAGCAGCCGGCCGGCGAGTCGCGCGGCATTCCCATTCGTGGCGTCAGGAACGACATGCCGGTGCTGTTCGAGGACGGCGGCGCCGTGCCCGGTGACCGCATCGTCGGCGTGCTGACGCCGGGCGAAGGCATCCGCATATTCCAGATCCACTCGCCGCGCCTCAAGGACTACGAGCACGAGCGCTGGATCGACGTCGCCTGGGACATCGATCCCGAGAATCCCGAGCGCTTTCCGGCGCTCATCAGCGTCACCGCGCCGAACAAGCCCGGCACGCTGGCGCAGATCGCCGACGTCATCGGCCAGGCCGGCGGCAATATCGATAACCTTAAGATGCTGCGCCGCGCCTCGGATTTCACCGAGTTGAGAATTGGCCTCGAGGTCTTCGATCTCGCGCACTTGAACCAGATCATCACCGGTCTCAAATCGAAAGCGGTGGTCAGCAAGGTGGAACGTGTGTTTGAATGATGCGGCCGCATTTCGGCTTGTGAACCGGCGGCCGCACGACCTGACTCGAGATTGAAGCCAGAGCAGCACCCCAGCATCCATGTCCGCACGTCTCCCTCATACATCGGTAGGTTCCGAGCGCTCGGCGGCTTCGCAGCTGCGCCTCGGCGTGAACATCGACCACGTCGCCACGATCCGCAATGCGCGCGGCGGCCGTCACCCTGATCCGCTGCGCGCCGCGCACCTGGCCATCGAGGCGGGCGCCGACGGCATCACCGCGCACCTGCGCGAGGATCGCCGTCACATCTCCGATCACGACATCGCGCGCCTCAAGTCCGAGCTGACGCGCCCCCTGAACCTGGAGATGGCCGCGACGCCGGAGATGCTGCGCATCGCGCTGCGCCATGTGCCGAACGCCTGCTGCCTGGTGCCGGAGCGACGCGAGGAGCGCACGACCGAGGGCGGCCTCGACGTCGTCGGGCAGAAGCGAAATCTTGCAGGCCGTCATCAGCGACCTCAAGAGCGCGGGCATTCGCGTCTCGCTGTTCATCGAGCCCGATCCGCGCGCGATCGAGGCGTCCGCGGCGCTCAAAGCCGACATCGTCGAGCTTCACACCGGCGCCTACTGCGAGCGCGCGCTCGACGACGATGCAGCGGGTCGCGGCCGCGAGATCGAGCGCCTCGCGGCTGCGGCGCGCCAGACTGCGGCCGCGGCAGGGCTCGAGGTCCACGCCGGCCACGGCCTGACCTTCAATACCGTCGCCGCCCTGGCGCGAATGCCCGAGGTCGTCGAGCTCAACATCGGCCATTTTCTCATCGGCGAAGCGATCTTCGGTGGTCTGCACGCCGCGGTGAGGCGGATGCGCGCGCTGATGGACGAGGCGAGGCTGCACGCTGAGCGCCGGATGAGTGCCTGAGGGCATGACGGTCAAGCGATGATCCTCGGGATCGGCAACGACATCATCGACATCCGCCGCATCGAGGCGACGCTCGAGCGCTTCGGCGACCGGTTTCTCGATCGCGTCTTCACCGATGTCGAGCGCCGCAAATCGGAAGGCCGCGCCTCGCCGCGCCGCGTCCTACGCCAAGCGCTTTGCCGCCAAGGAGGCCTGCGCCAAGGCTCTCGGGACCGGCTTTCGCCTCGGTGTCTTCTGGCGCGACATGGGCGTCGTCAATCTGGCATCGGGCCGGCCGACGCTCGCTCTGACTGGGGGCGCTGCGGTGCAGCTTTCGCGCATCACGCCCGCCGGTTGTGAGGCCCGTATCGATCTTACCCTCACGGATGACTTTCCCTTGGCCGAGGCCGTCGTCATCATATCGGTCGAGAGCCGGCCGGGCGTCTAAACAGGCGCGGAATGCCCCCTGGCGGGGCGCGGCACCGCGTGATTTGCGCTTGTAGGGGGAAATGGCTATAGCGGGCGGGCTTTCGCGGCTTAGCCGTGCGAAGCGCGACGGCCTTCCGGCCGAGGAGTAGGAAATGAGCCTGGACACCAACTCCAAGGCGGCCAGTCGGGCTGGCTGGTGGGAGACCGCAAAGATCGTCGTCCAGGCGCTCGCTATCGCCATGGTCGTGCGCGTCTTTTTCTATCAGCCCTTCAACATCCCCTCGGGCTCGATGAAGTAGACGCTTCTCGTCGGCGACTACCTTTTCGTCTCGAAGCTCTCCTACGGCTACAGCCGCTTCTCCTTTCCCTTTGGCTTCAACATCTTCTCCGGGCGCATCTTCGGCGCCGAGCCCAACCGCGGCGACGTTGTGGTCTTCAAGCTGCCGCGCGACAACTCGACCGACTACATCAAGCGCGTGATCGGTCTTCCGGGCGACGAGATCCAGGTGCAGGACGGCGTGCTCTTCATCAACGGCAAGGCCGTGCCGAAGGTGAGCAAGGGCGAGTTCCTGACGCGCGAGGAGGACGGCCTTCAGCGCCGCGTGCCGACCTTCGAGGAGACGCTGCCCAACGGTGTCAAATACACGGTTCTCGACAGCGACCCGCACGGTCAGTTCGACAACGTCGGCCCCTACAAGGTGCCGCCCGGCCATTTTTTCATGATGGGCGACAATCGCGACAACTCGACCGACAGCCGCGCGTTGTGGGGCGTCGGATACGTTCCATATCGAAAACCTCGTGGGGCGTGCCGAAATCATCTTCTTCTCGGCCGCTGTCGACGAGCCGGACGCCATGCGCTGGACGAGCCCCTGGACATGGCCGTTCGACATCCGCTGGAACCGGTTCTTCAGTCTCGTGCGTTAGCTTTGAGGCGTGATGTTCAAGGCGCGCAAATTCAAGGATCTCGAGAAACGGCTTGGCTACCGCTTCAAGAACCAGGCGCTGATCGAGCGCGCGCTCACGCATGCGAGCGTCAAGGGCTCGAAAACCGCGCGCGAGGACAACGAGCGGCTCGAGTTCATCGGCGATCGGGTGCTCGGGCTTGCCATCGTCGAGATCCTGAACGAGGCATTTCCCGACGGCGAGCGAGGGCGAGCTGGCGCGCCGCTACAACCGCCTCGTCAAGGGCGAGACCTGCGCCAAGGTCGGCCGCGACCTCGGACTGGGAACCTTCATGGTGCTCTCCGAAAGCGAGGCCGAAAGCGGCGGCCGCCACAAGCCGACCATCCTCGCCGACGCGGTCGAGGCGGTGCTCGGCGCCATCTTTCTCGAGGCGGGCTTCAACAAGGCGCGCGACGTCGTGCGCCGCCTTGTGGGAGAGCGAGGGCGAGCCGCACCCCAAGGCCTCCGTCGATGCCAAGTCGGCTCTGCAGGAATGGGCGCAAGGCCAGGGTCTCGCGCTGCCGCACTACGTCGAGGTCGAGCGCACGGGTCCCGATCACGCACCATTCTTCACCTCCGAGGTGCGCATAAAGGGCAAGGCAGCCCGCACGCGGCGAAGGCGCCTCGAAGCGCGCCGCCGAGCAGGCCGCGGCGACGGCGCTTCTCGAGCGCGAAGGCGTCATTGGAGAAGGGCTCCATGGCTGAGACACCGCGAGCGACCCGATGCCGAAGGCGCCGGACGGCGCTGCGGCATCGTGGCGATCATCGGCGCGCCGAACGCCGGCAAGTCGACGCTCGTCAATGCCCTCGTCGGCGCCAAGGTCACGATCGTGTCGCGCAAGGTGCAGACGACGCGCGTTCCCGTTCGCGGCATCGCCATCGAGGGAGCGAGCCAGCTCGTCTTCATCGACACGCCGGGCATCTTCCAGTCCGAAGCGCCGCCTCGACAAGGCCATGGTCGCACGCGGCCTGGTCCGGCGCCGGCGACGCCGACAGCGTCATCGTCATCGTCGACGCCGCCAAGGGCGTCGACGACGACGTCGAGCCCGATGCTCGACAAGATCGGCACCGTTGGATCGCGCCGCCTGCTCGTCTTGAACAAGGTCGATCGCGTGGACGACAAGGAGCGCCTTCTCGCGCTCGCTGCAGACGCTTGCTGAGCCGCCTCGCCTTCGATCGCGTCTTCATGATCTCGGCGCTCACCGGCGACGGCGTGGGCGAGCTCAAGGCCTACCTGGCCGCGACCGTGCCGGAGGGCCCCTGGCTCTATCCCGAGGACGAGCTCTCCGACCTTCCCGTGCGTCTGCTTGCCGCCGAGGTCACGCGCGAGAAGATCTACGACAATCTGCACGACGAGCTTCCCTACCAGATCGACCGTCGAGACGAACTCGTGGAAGAACGCTGAAGGACGGCTCGGTTCGCATCGAGCAGACGATCTATCGTCGCCCGCGACAGCCAGAAGAGCATCGTGCTCGGCAAAGGCGGCCAGACGATCAAGAAGATCTCGTCGCAGGCGCGTGCCGAGCTTGCCGGCATCATCGAGCAGCCCGTGCACCTGTTCCTGTTCGTCAAGGTGCGCGAAGGCTGGGAGAGCGACCCCGAGCGCTATCGCGAGATGGGTCTCGAGTTCCCGAAGGACTGAGGGATGCCCCGGCGCACTGCCATCAGCATCGCCGCCGCCGTGGTAATTCTTTCTACCGCCAGTGCAGGGCGACGCTTTTGCCGCGGTCCGCCTCTGCAAGCCGACTGTAGGCGAGCGGCTTCGTGACCGGAGAGACGGAGATGGCCACCCGCAAGGCGGCCCTCGACGGCTGGAAAGCGAAAGCGCTTGCCCATGGCGAGCAGTATGCGAGCTGGCGGCTCGCCGCGGATAAGTTTCTCGAATGCCTGCCGCGGAAAGGCGGCGGCTACGAATGTATCGCCCGCGCCGCGCCCTGCACGATCGACCAGGCCCCCGCGCGTCGCGAGCTGAGATCGAAGCGGCTCGGCATTTGAAGCGCGAGCCCCTTCTCCTATGATCGCCCCATGAACTGGACCGATGAAGGCGTCGTGCTCTCGGTGCGCCCCCACGGCGAGACCGCCGCCGTCGTCGAGCTGTTCACGCGCGCCCACGGCCGCCACCTCGGCCTCGTGCACGGCGGCCGCTCGCGGAAGATGCGCCCCGTGCTGCAGATGGGCAATCACGTCGACGCCGAGTGGAAGGCGCGCCTCGCCGAGCACCTGGGCCACATGAGCCTCGAGATGCGCCGCCCCTACGCGGCCGCTGTCATGGAGGATGCCGCCGCGCTCGCCGGGCTCACGTCGCTCTGCGCGCTGGCCCGCCTCATCCCCGAGCGCGATCCGCATCCGAGCCTCTACGAGGTGACGCTGTTCGTGCTGGGCTTCCTCGACGACGAGAGCGTCTGGCCCGCGCTTCTCGTGCGCTGGGAGCTGGCGCTCTTGGACGAGCTCGGCTTCGGCCTTGACTTGAGCCAGTGCGCCGCGACTGGGGTGAACGATCAGCTGATCTACGTCTCGCCGAAGTCGGGCCGCGCCGTCTCGGCCTCCGCTGGCGAGCCCTACAAGGACAAGCTCTTGCGCCTTCCCCGGTTCCTCGTCGGCGGGCGCGAGGGCGCAGTTTCGAACGCCGACGTTGAGGCTGGTCTCGCGCTCACCGGCCACTTTCTCGAGACCCGCGTCATGCGCCCGCGCGACTTGGAGATGCCCGAGGCCAGACACCGCCTCGTCACGCTGCTCACACGACGCTAGCTAGTCGAGCTTCTGCAGCTTGCTGACATCGACCTTGAGCCCCTGCGCCTTGTCGGGTTTCAGCGTGTAGACGAGCCCGCCCGCCGCCTCGTAGCGCATGGAAAGCGTTTTCGCCTGCGCACCCGCGCCCACTTTGTCGAAGACGAGCGTGCCCGGATTGCACGCCGTATGCGTGATCGCGTACTTGGGCTCGATATCGTGTTGCTCGCCGCCGAAGGTGTAGCTGACGCGCGCCTTCGACGCGTTCGAGATCTGGAATTCGTATTGCAGTGCCTTGGGCCGCGCGAAGAGCTGCACGGAAATGTACTTCGGGTTCTTGTCGGGCGCCCGCGCCACGCCGACGCCGATCTCGGTCACGCCCTCCGCCAAGCAGGTTCTTGCGATGGCCCTCGGAGTTGATCCAGCCCTCGACCGATTTCTTGGCGAGATCGCGCGCTTCGAAGCCGCGGCTGTCGAGATGCATGGCGAGGTTCTCGGCGACCTGGCACCACTCGTAGCCGACCTGCGCCACCCGGTCGCCGGCTTCCCGCCCGTCGGCCGTGTGCGAGAACTTGGCCGTCTTGGCGAGATACGCCGCATAGGCCCGCGCCGCCGCGGCGAGCGCCGCGTTGGGTTTCACGTCGCCGAGCTTGTTCTTCACCCGGAACGCGTTCGTGAACTCGATGATGGCGGTCTCGACGGCGGGCGTGTCGGGGAGTGTGGCGGGCATGGGGGAAGGTTTCTCAGCCCCTCTGGGCCGCAAGATGGCAATTGATGGCCTCTCTCCACGGCGCGTGCCTGGGAGAGATGATGCCGCACTTGATCTTCCGCAATTCCCGTTCGCGGCCGGCGCGCGACAGTGGCGGCGACGCGCATGCCGAAAATGGGGGCTCCAAGATGCATGACAAGAGACTGTTTGGCTCCGCGAGCCGCCGATTTGCGGTTCTCGCCGCCGCGGTTCTGATGTGGCAGGCCCCTGCACGCGCCGCCGACGAGGAGCCGCCCGAGCCGTCGTCGGAGAAGGGCCACGCGCTCGCGCAACGGCTGTGCAGCGGCTGTCACGTGGTCGAGGCCGGCGCCGACGGCACGGTGCCCGCGGGCGTGCCCCCCTTTCGCGCCATCGCCAACAGCCCGGGGCAGACGAGCCAGCGCATCATGAACGTGCTGATCAAGCCGCATGCGCCGATGCCCGACACGCATCTTTCGCGTGAGGAGATGCTCGACATCGTGGCCTACCTCGAGACGCTACGCACCGACCAGTCGATCCCCCCGCTTCTCCCGCCGAAGAAGTATGGGCCCAAGCCCAAATACCCCGAGCCGTCGTGAGGCGGCTGCGCGTTTCCCTCTCCCCGTCATGGCGGAGCCATGCTTCGCATGGACACACGGAGCGGAATGGGGAGAGGGAGGACGTGCCGCTGCCGCAAGTTGCCGCTCGTTGCAGTCTAATGGCGCTCGCAAGACCGTGGATAGCTCACCGCCAACGCCGGAAAGTCGCAATCCGAGCCTAAGTAGAGCGGCGCAATCGTGCTTCCCGGTGCCCTCAAACCCCGACTGAAAAAATGACCCCCAAGCCCGCGCTTCCCTTCTCGCCCATTCCCGATGCCGGCGACTTGCCCCGCTTCGCCCGCCATCCCGCGAGCGTGCTCGGCGCTCTCGGCATCTTGACCGGCCTCATGAGCAGCGCGCTGCAAGGCCCCGTCATCGGCGACGCGACGACGGCGCCGCGCCTCGTCGTCTACATGCCAGCCGTCGGCCTCTGGTTCGGCCTCGCGATTGCCTATGGCGTCTGGCGCTGGGGCGAGGAGAGCCCGCGCGCGGCGCTCTTCGCGTTTGCCGGCACATGGATCGGCTGGCAGATCGCGGCCAATCTGGCGATCCAGCTGGATCAAGTCTGGCTCAAGTCGGCGGGCCTCGATGAGGCGGCCCGCTTCTGGATCGAGGCGCCGCTCGCCGGCGCGGCCGGAGCGCTTTTCACCTGGGCCGGCGCCGCGATCGCATTTGCCCCGCTGCGGCGCGCCGCGTTCGCTTTCCTGATCGTCGCCGCGGGCACGCTCGCTGGGCTCCTGCTCCCGTGGTCGGCCGGCATCGACATCGCCGCGGCGCTTTTCGTGCCGTGGCAGGGCCTCGTCGCCGCCGTCCTCGGCGCCTGCCTCGCCAAATCGACTGACCACGATGCCGGGCCGTGACGACATCGCTTTCGACGACATCGCGTTCCATGAGCGCCAGGCCGAGGAGGCGCTGACCCGCATGTACGACGCGACGGTCCTCCTCCGACGCCACTGCCCGCTACAGCGACGCCAAGGAAGCGCTCTACACCGCGATCGGGATCGCCCGCGAGCTGGGAGAGGGCGAGGCCGCCGCGCGTCTCGAGGCGCGACTGGCCGAGGTCAAGGCCGTCTTCCGCTCGCAGTTTTCCTGAGGCGTGGGTACCGTCCCCTCTCCCCATCGCGCTCGCGATGGGGAGAGGGAGTTCGTGCGACAATGACCTCGCGACGCGAACGCCCGAGGTTTTGAACGATAGGGAGAGCGGGGCGTCATGTCGTCTTGGCGAAGCCAAGCTCCGCTTGGACGACATGCAAGCAAAAAGCCAGCGCCCCGCGATCCGTTGGATCCGAGGTGATGAAGGGTAGGGGCGCGGGGCGCGGGATTGCCGCGGTAGTCCGCTGTTGTTGAAGGCGCACCGGCGCCCCGCTTTTCCGAGCTTTCCGCCGGCGGAAGCCAAATGCCGGCGTCCCGCACCTCAGTTTAGCCGCAGCTTCCTCAGTACCGGCGTTGCCGTCGGCCATTGGTAAACGCGCCGGGGAGACGAGCCGCGTAGCTCGTGCATCCCTCAGGACTCGGACCCGCCCCTCGCATTCAAGACGCCTCTAGAAGGCGACCCCAGCGGAGCGGATGAGGGGAGTGTAGGGGAAAATGGAGGGGCGAGGATAACATCGGCATTCGGCAGAACTCTGCCCTTGAGCGGCCAATACCGGAAATTATGAGCCATTTCGGTCACGTTTCCACTTCATAAATTGTTCCTTACCCAGAATAGTCTTGCCTGGTGCATGCACCTCAGCATTCACTCGCTAATACTCTACTGGATTATTTTTACTTACCTCGGGTGTGCGGGGGTTAGTCATGCAATTGCGTAACATGATCGTTGCTCTCGGATGCATCGCACTAGCGGGCTGCAGTTCCCAGCAGATCAATTTGACGGCTGCACCCGGACAACAAGCAATTGTCCGCGACGGATTGCCTGCGCTTGTATCCCGGAAGAAGCATTTGGTGATGGTGCGGCCTAACTCGCGCATCATCAAGGGAAGCGCACGACCGGCATTCACGGTGGTCGTGCGCAATCAAGGAAGTCAGCCGGGAAATCTTCTGGAGTCGTCCATCTCCGCGAGCCAATCGTTGGCCGGAAAATCCGTATCTGTACGCGTTTTTCGATACGATGAACTCGTGAATGAGGAGCAGACTAAACAGACAGTCGCAGCATTCGGAAGTGCATTAGCAGGCATGGGACGCGCCATGTCTGCCTCGAACGCCGGCTACGTGAATACGACAGGTTCATTCAATGCTTACGGATCAGCGGGCAATAGCTACGGGACGTACTCGGCAACCACTTACGATCCTCTCAGGGCGCAGGTTGCTCAACAAGCAGCCAACGCAGAGACGTCCGCGGATTTCGCACGACTTCGGGAGCAGGGAGAGCAGAATCTTCAAGCGCTTCAACAAACAATTCTTAAGGACAACACGGTCCTACCCGGTGAGTGGATAGGCGGCTCGATTGTATTGGAGCCGCCACAGAAACCCGACAAAGGCGCGACGACCTATACCATTGTCATTGAGTTCGCCGGTGAGCAGCACACGTTCGCGGTATCACAGGTAGAAAGCTGATAGAGCAGCGGCGCGTTCCGAAGCTTCGCCGATTGAGATCGCATGCTCGGCATCGAGATTCCTGATTGGCTGACGTGGGAGCTGGCGAAAGATTTCGCCGAATCCAATTTCGTGTCGTCGTTGTTCGCAGCGATGGCGGGCGCCTACGGTGGTGCGTGGGCGGCGCAGAGACTTGCGGACAAGGTCAAGCTTCGTGATGAGCTGATCGCAGAAGTTCGGAATACGAATGCCGCGATTTACATCATTTTCGGGCTCAGTAACTCCTATCTCAACTTGAAGGAACAGCACGGAAAGGGGCTCAAAGAGGGGTACGACGCCCAGAAGGCGGCCGTGGTTGCGCATCAAGCGGGTCTAGCCGAGGGGACGACTGCGCCGGGGACGCAACTTAACATTGGGGCCATGGATTTCAGGACGCTGAGTCCGATTGGGATAAACATTGCCGAGGTTAAGGCGGCAGTCCTGGACAAGCTCAAAGTCGGAGGGCGGCCGCGCGCGATGATCGAAGTGCTCGCGAGCAGCGGAGCGAGTTCACAATGACTTAATCCAAGGGCGTAACTTTTTGGTGAGTTGGCACAACAGTCACGAGATGGCGACTGACATTAGAGTGGCGCTCGTATTTGGCCTCCCAGGCATTCAGGGAAGGATCGATACACAGTTCGGGGACATGGTCGATGCGATCTATCGGCAAACCGACGACTGCATCTTTTTCGCCGAGCAACTGTGTGCCGATCTAAACACCTACGGGGAACGCGTCTACGCCAAGTACGGGAAGAGAGGCTTTAAAGCGGAGATCCCGAAGGTAGTGAGAGCGTCATTCGCCATTCCAGCCGGTAAAGGGCTTATGCCGGACAAGGCGAACTACGAAGGCTGGATGAGTGGCTTCCCACAGAAGATGCCGAAGACGGAGGGAAGGTGGATTCAGTGGTCGTGGTACCAGATGCGACGCTTCGGGCGGCACGTCGCTATCGGCATACGTTCTCTCTTCGAATTCTAAGGCGATGGCCCCTCTGTCTTGCCGCTCCCGCCGCCCCCGTCCCCCAAGCAAAAAGTGCCCCGGACCCCATCCGGAGCACCATCTCGTCTAGCCTGCGGCTCGTGTTCTGGAGCACCGCGCCCTAGAACGTGATCCACACGCCGTTGCGCCAGTAGCCGCGGCCGCTGTGCGCTTCGCGCCAGCGGTATTTGCCCTTGTCCGCGTTTTTCCACTTCCAGTTGTCGCCATAGACGTGCAGCCCGAACTCGGGCTTGTAGCGGTACGCGTTCTTGACGCGCCAGCAGTCCCCATCCTTGTTGCAGACGATGGCCGCCTGCGCATTTGACGCCGTAAGCACGGCCGCGCCCGCAACCGCGAGCGCTAACTTGCCGAAATGCTTCATGAGTTTTCTCCGTCGTTCGAGGCGTCCCCGCGGAGAAACGCGCTGGCCGGCATTTGGTTTCGATCGGGCTTCAACGCGAGGCAGGGCGCGGCCGAGAGAGCGCTAGTCCGCCTTCGCTTTCCACGCGCCGAAAAGCCATCCGGCAATCGCGCCGCCCGCCGTGACCAGCACCACGCCCGCCGTCGAGAGATCGCCCGATGCGGCCCCCAATCCGAACATCGCGGCCGCGAAGCCCGCGACACCGCCGGCAAGCGCCATCCTGAGCTTCGCGCTCGAAAGGTCGATGCGTAGCGCGCCGAAGAGAATGGCGAGCGGCAGCACGACGATCAGCACACCGATGAGGAGCGCAAAGCTCATCGCGCCGCCGACCATGAAGAGCTCTTTGAAGGCCTCGAAGTCCCCGGCCATGAGCGCCGGAAACGTGAAGAAGAGCGCGAGCAGCACGAGGAAGACGGCGCCCGCAATGATCGCGCGCAGGCCGAAGCTGGACGTCCCGGGCATGGGTCGTGGTCCTCCTCGAAAAGCGAAGCGCCGCATTGGGCTCCGCCGAGGATCGTAGGCTTGAAGCGCGCGTGCCGAAGTGCCCGGGGGAACTGCGTGCCTTCGAGCCGCCTCACATAAAAAAAGGGCCCCGGTGATCACACCGGAGCCCAAATTCGAGCCATCGGCTCCGAGCCAATCGGCTCAGCGGCAATAGCGCCGTCCGTGACGATAATAGCAGTCGTTGTCGTTCGCGATGGCAGCAGCCGCTGCGGCTGCGACGCCGAGCGCGATCCACTTGCCGTTGTTCCAGTGGCCGCGGCCGCGATGGTGGTCCCGGTGGTTGTAGGCGTGGTAGCCGCGGTCGTTATGGCCACGGTTGCGGTCCGCCTGCGCGGCGGGGATCGCCGTTCCGGCGGCCAGGGCGCAGGCAAGCGCCATCGTTGCGATTTTTTTGCTCATGAAATTTTCCTCTGAATGTTTATGGCCCACGCCCGCTTTGTTCAGGCTTGGGAGGCATCGGCCTATGGGGTGAACGCGCAGCGTCAGCAATGGTTCAATTAATTCGCTGAAGATGATGCGCCCGCTCGTCGCACCGCGCATCTCTGAAGCGCTCGCGCGCGCTCCTCACGGCCGCTCGCCCGGCTTGCGCTCCGCTTACGGCGTGGACCTGCTCGAGACCCGCCAAGTCTGGACCCCAGAGCTTGGCAAATCAGAGCCCGGCAAATCAGAGCTCGGGACATCGAAGGCGATGGGAGCGGCTCTGCCACCCCGCGACCTCGCCGGATTCATCAAGCTGGGCAATTCGTTGGTGAAGTCGGACCGAATTGCGCTCATGATCGAGGCGCACGGGGCGCCGAGCTACCTGGGAGATTGGCAATGCCGCAAGAGGCAGCCTTGACCCGCGTCGGCCTGCGGACGCCAAAGGCGGCCGCCATAGCGGGTATCGTCTTCTCGGTCCTTCTGATCATCATATTCTGGCTATTGCGCAGTGCTGTGCCGGCCGATCCGCTGGAGCCCGGTGCATGGCTGCATACCAGTTCCGGAACGATCGCCATCGTACTGAACCTGGTGCCGTTTGCCGGCATCGCCTTCCTGTGGTTCCTCGGCGCCCTGCGCGACCGGCTGGGAACGCAGGAAGACCAGTTTTTTGCCACTGTTTTCTTCGGCAGCGCCGTCTTGTTCCTGGCGATGCTGTTTACGGCTGCTGCGATTCTGGGCGCGCTCGTCCTGGCTTTTACCGCGCATCCCAATGAGGTGATCAACTCCACGACCTTCTATTTCGCCCGTGCCGTCGCCTACAACATCATGAACGTCTATGCGATCAAGATGGCGGCGGTGTTCATGATCTCGACATCGACTGTCGTGATCTACACGAGGATCGCGCCGCGCTGGATTGCGGTGCTCGGTTTTGTCATGGCGCTCGCTCTCTTGCTTGGCAGCTATTTCATAGACTGGAGCTTCCTTGTCATGCCGCTTTGGGTCTTCCTGATCAGCGCCTACATCCTGTTTGATAACTATCGCCGGCCCGGCTAGGCGCGCCGCCCTCGGGCCGCCGTCTCGCTCGCACGCCTCACGGCCGCTCGCCGGGCTTTCTGAGGCTCATGACGTAGGCGGCGAGATCGTCGCGGTCGGCAGGCGCGATCATGAGATTGGGCATTGAGGGATGCGGGGTTTGCAGCCAGACGCCGACGGCGCGCTCCGTCATGCCGGGCGTATTGGCCACTACCGCGAAATCCGGCGCGTCGGGATTGGGCGAGAAGTCGTCCCTCGCCGTCTCGACGCCGTGGCACTCGGCGCAGTGGGCGCGCGCATAATTTTGGCCCCGCGACGGATTGCCGGCCTCTTGCGCAAGTCCGGGAAAGGGCGCGATCAGCAATACCGCGGCTGCGGCCCGGCTCAAGATTTTCATGGGCGAATCCCCCTCGCTGTCTTTCAAGGATCGCCGCGGGCGCACGCTTGAGCGTTGATCTGGATCAGTCGGCGGCGCCTTCGGGGTGAAGGTAATGCTTGATGGCGGCGATTTCCTCGGGGGTGAATTGCACCTGCGGCATGTCCCGATGCCGCGAGCCGATGCCTTCGGCTAGCTCGAACTCGAGCCGCTCTTGGGGGTAAGACCCGAGCACGATCGCGAGATTGGGTGCCTTGGCGAGCGGGCTTTGCGCGTCCGCCGCGAGCGCATGGCACCGGCCGCAGTGCCGCGCGAGCAGCGCGCGCCCCTCCGGGTCCTCGGCGGCGCGGCTCGATGCGGGAGCGGCGAGGATGGCGCCGATCAACAATGCCGCCGCTGCGGCCCGGCTCGAGATCGTCATGGGCAATCCTCCCTCGATTTCTGTCGAGGGTTGCCGCGGGCGCACGCTCTCGCGTTGATCTGGATCAGTCGGCGGGGCTTTTCGCGTCAGGACCCGCGATAAGCCTCGCTATCCGCGTACGGAAACCACCAGAAATCTTGGCGCGAGGCCTTGGGATCGATCATAGCGAGCTTCGTGTGCCGGAACTGGTCGAGGCCCTCGGAGCCGAGCTGGCGCCCCGTGCCGCTCATCTTGCGTCCCCCGAAGGGCCCCGCCGCGTTGTCGAGCAAGCGGCGCGTTGACCCACACCATGCCCGCCTCGATCTCGTTGACCGCGCGCATCGCCTCATCCAGCGAGCCAGTGTAGATGTTGGCGCCGAGCCCGTAGCGCGACCGGTTGGCCAGCGCGATGGCTTCGTCGAGCGAGGCGACGCGGCAGAGCGGCGCCACGGGACCGAAGCTCTCGTCGTTGACGATCGCCATGTCGGGCGAGACGTCGACGAGTACGGTCGGCTCGACGAACCAGCCGCGGTTGAAGCCGGACGGACGGCCGCCGCCGGCCTTGACCTTGGCGCCTTCCTGGATCGCGGCGGCGAGAATGCGCTCGTAGCGGCTGCGCTCGCGCTCGGAGACCATGGGGCCGAGATCGACGGGCTTGAGCCCGTTGCCGATGCGCAGCTTTCGGGCTTCGGCGGCGAGCCCGTCGGCGAAGGCGTCGTAGATGGCGTCATGCACGTAGATGCGCTCGGCGGAGGTGCATACCTGTCCGCAGTTGAGAAAGGCGGCAAACGCCGCGCCGCGCACGGCAGCTTCCAGCGGCGCGCTCGGCATGACGATGAAGGGGTCGTTCCCCGACGCCTCGATGAGGCAGCGCTTGAAGGTCTCCGCGCACGCTTTCGCGACGCGCTTTCCGGTTTCGATGCCGCCCGTGAAGGCGACGCCGTGGACGAGCGGGCTTTCGACGAGCTGTGCTCCGACCGCGCCGCCGCCCGTCACGCACTGCATGAGACCCTTGGGCAGGCATTGGAACGCCTCGACGAACCGTAAGGTCGTGAGCGAGGTCGCCTCCGACGGCTTGACGATCACCGCGTTGCCGGCCGCGAGCGCCGCGGCCGCCTCCCACGCCAGCAGCACGAGAGGATAGTTGAAGGGCAGGATGGCCGCGACGACGCCCAGCGGCTCTTTGATTGTGAAGTGGAACTGGCCATCGACGGTGGGGCCGATGACGCGGCCGTTCTCGTGCCGCGCCACCTCGGCGTAGTAGTCGATCGCCGAGATGCACCAGCTGACCTCGTCGAAGGATTCCTTGTAGGGCTTGCCCATTTCGCGCGTCAGCATCTCGGCGAGGACGGCCGGATGTTGCGGATCTCGGCCGCCGCCTGATGCATCAGCTCGGCGCGCGTCAGCATGTTCGTCGCCCGCCAGGCTGGAAAAGCCCGGTTCGCTGCAGCGATCGCGGCTTGCACCTCATCCGCCGTCGCATCCGCGATTTCGCTGATGCGATCCTCAGTTGCGGGATCGATCACGGGAAGACGCGTCGGTCGACGCGCTTGGCACCATCGCGCCGTCGACACAGAGATGCCCCGCCAAACGCTTGAACTCGGTCTCAGCCGACATCTCCGTCCCCCAGCAAGCCACATGTACGAGACTAATTCTGCTTCATCTGCGGCGTCCGCGCCATGCTGTGTGTGCATCCACAACCCGGGCCTTGCCCGCAGCCCCCGCCCGCGCTAACCCAGCCCCATGAGCAAACAAGCGATTCTGCCGCCGGGCCCCGGCCCGATCGAGCCCGTGAACCTGCGCGACGCGCTCGAGGAGCGCTATCTCGCCTACGCGCTCTCGACCATCATGCACCGCGCGCTGCCCGACGTGCGCGACGGCCTGAAGCCCGTGCACCGGCGCATCCTCTACGCCATGCGCGAGCTGAAGCTCGACTCCCGACAGCGGCTTCTTGAAGTGCGCCAAGATCGTCGGCGACACGATGGGTGACTACCACCCGCACGGCAACCAGGCGATCTACGACGCGCTGGTGCGCCTCGCCCAGGACTTCGCCGTCCGCTACCCGCTGGTCGACGGCCAGGGCAACTTCGGCAACATCGACGGCGATAACCCGGCCGCCGAGCGCTACACCGAGGCGCGGCTGACGGACGTCGCCGCCGAGCTGCTCGAGGGCATCGACGAGGACACCGTCGAGTTCCGCCCCAACTACGACGGCGCGCAAGCACGAGCCGGCGGTGCTCCCGGCCGCGTTCCCGAACCTGTTGGCCAACGGCTCGGCCGGCATCGCCGTCGGCATGGCGACCAACATTCCGCCCCACAACGCCGAGGAGCTGGCCAACGCGCTGCTGCATCTGATCAAGCACCCGAACGCCACCATCGAGAAGCTGGTCGAGATGATCCCGGGGCCGGATTTCCCGACCGGCGGCGTCATCGTCGAGCCGCGCGCCGAGATCATCGAGGCCTATAAGACCGGCCGCGGCGGCTTCCGGCTGCGCGCCAGGTGGGAGAAGGAGGAGGGCGGCCGCGGCACCTACCAGATCGTCGTCACCGAGATCCCCTATCAGGTGCAGAAGGCGAAGCTGGTCGAGCGCATCGCCGAGCTGCTGACCGAGAAGAAGCTGCCGCTGCTCGGGCGACGTGCGCGACGAGATGCGCCGAGGAGATCCGCCTCATCCTCGAGCCGAAGAGCCGCACCGTCGATCCCGATGATGCTCATGGAGAGCCTGTTCCGCCTGACCGAGCTCGAGGTGCGCTTCGGCCTCAACATGAACGTGCTCTCCGCGGGCCAGATCCCGAACGTGCTGTCCCTGCGCGATGTGCTGCGCCAGTGGCTCGAGCACCGCGTCGACGTGCTCGTGCGCCGCTCCGAGTTCCGCCTGAAGAAGATCGAGCACCGCCTCGAGGTCCTCGACGGCTACCTCGTCGCCTACCTGAACCTCGACGAGGTGATCCGCATCGTCCGCTTCGAGGACGATCCCAAGGCGAAGCTGATCAAGAAGTTCAGCCTCACCGAGGTCCAGGCCGAAGCGATCCTGAACCTGCGCTTGAAGTCGCTGTCGCGGCTCGAGGAGATCGAGATCAAGGCCGAGCACGACAAGCTCTCGAAGGAGCGGCGCGAGCTAAAGCAGCTCTTGAAGTCCGACGATCTGCAGTGGGAGCGCATCTCCGACGAGGTGAAGCAGATCCGCGAGACCTACTCGAAGAAGACCGAGCTCGGCCGCCGCCGCTCCACCTTTGCCGACGCGCCGGAGATCGAGGTCGATCTCGAGGCGGCCCTCGTCGAGAAGGAGCCGATCACCATCATCCTCTCCGAGAAGGGCTGGATCCGCGCGCTCCGCGGCCATCAGGACGATCTCGTCGAAGCTCGAATTCAAGCAGGGCGACAGCCTGAAGCGCGCGGTGAAGGGCCAGACGACCGACAAGCTCATCCTCTTCGCCACCAACGGCAAGTTCTTCACGCTCGAGGCCTCGACGCTGCCGGGCGGCCGCGGCCACGGCGAGCCCGTGCGTCTCATCGTCGATCTCGAGGAGAACCAGGACTTCGTCGAGTGCTTCATCCACGAGCCGGGACGCAAGCTCCTCGTCGCGACGACGGGCGGCTACGGCTTCATCGTGCCCGAGGACGAGGTCGTGGCCTCGACGCGCAAGGGCAAGCAGATCCTGAACGTCTCCCCCGACGAGGAGGCGAAAGTCTGCGTGCCCGTCGCCGGCGACCAGGTCGCCTGATCGGCGAGAACCGCAAGATGCTCGTCTTCCCGCTCGCCGAGGTCAACGAGATGGCCCGCGGCAAGGGCATGATCCTGCAGCGCTTCAAGGATGGCGGGCTCGAGGACGCGCGCGTCTTCTTCAAGAAAGAGGGCCTCACCTGGCTCGACGGCGCCGGGCGCACCTTCACTCTGCCGTGGTCTGATCTAAGCGACTGGATCGGACAGCGCGCCCAGTCCGGACGCCTCGCGCCGCGTGGCTTTCCGAAGTCGAACAAATTCGGGCCGGCCTTCTAGCGCAGTCGTATCCGCGCCACTGTCGCCCAACTGCCACGTCCTCATTCTTGCCTCGGACGCGGTCGCCCGTTACGACATCGGTCATGGGGCGTCATGACAGAATGCCGAATGCGAGAAGCTTGAGGGCCGCGGGATCGCTTCTCGCCGCGCTCATGATGTTGTGCGCTTTGGCGTCCTCGGCGCCCGCGTTGGCGCAGGATGCCGGCGTCATGCGCCAAGACCGAGTTCGAGGACGTCGTCGACGGCGCCGCGGCCGCGCTGCGTGACCTGAACAACAAGAACCGCCCCGAGTTCCAGGAGAAGCTGCGCCAGTTGAAGGACAAGCGCGGCTGGGACAACGACCAGTTCCTGAAAGAGGCCGCGCCCTATCGTCAAGGACGACCAGATCGACGTCTACGACGAAACCTCGAACGACCTTCTGGGCAAGATCACCGACATGGGCGCAGGAAGGCGCGAACGCCAAGACGCCGGACTGCGCCGTCCTGGCGCAGCTGCGCGATCACATGAGCGAGCTTGTCGGCACCCAGACGCGGAAGTGGACCTACATGTTCGACAAGCTCGACAAGGAGCTGGCGAAGTAACGTCTCCGGGCTGGCTGCTAGCGCCGCCTCGTGGCGCACCCAGCCGTTGGGGCCGAGCCGTTCCTGCGGCTGGAAGCGCGTCTTGTAGCTCATCTTGCGCGAGCCCTCGATCCAGTAGCCGAGATAGAGGTACGGCAGGCCGAGCCGGCGCACGTAGTCGACGTGCTCGAGGATCATGTAGGTGCCGAGGCTGCGCTGCTCGAAGAACGGCTCATAGAAGCTGTAGACCATCGAGATGCCGTCCGAGAGCCGGTCGCAGAGCGCGATCGCCGCCAGCGGCCAGTTCTCCATCCGCTGCTCGAGCGGGTTCTCCGGCTTCACGCGGTATTCGGTGAGGAACGTTTTCACGACGCTGTCCTCGACCATCATCGCGTAGTCGAGCACCGTCATGTCGGCCATGCCGCCGTCCGAGTGGCGTGCGTCGATGTAGGCCCGGAACAGGCTGAACTGCTCCGACGTCGGAACCGGCGCGATGCGCCGGCTCGCGAGATCGCGGTTCTTTTCGACCACGCGGCGCATGGATCGGTTGGGCGTCGAACTCGTCGGCGATGACGCGCACCGAGACGCACGCGTGGCAGCCCTCGCAGTAGGGCATGTAGGCGATGTTCTGGCTGCGCCGGAACCCGCCCTTCAAGAGATTGTCGATGAGCGCGAGCGGCTTCTCGTGCGTGAGATGCGTGAAGAGCTTCCGCTCGAGCTTGCCCGGCAGATAGGGACACGGCTGCGGCGTGGTGACGTAGAATTCCGGAAAGTGCTTCTGCTGCTCCGTCATTCAACGCGTTCCTTCGTGAGCACGGGGAGTGCGCACGGCGTCGCCCTACGCCTCGCCCGCGCGCCATGGCGGGCAAGCAAGCGATGATAATTGAGCCCGAGGGACGCAATCAAGGCGCAAATCGGAATGCATACAGTGTGAAAGCCGGTTAATGTTCGAGCTGATATGCGCTCCGGCCATGTTGCTTAGAATACTTTCAAGGTGCCTCAGCCGTTGCCCGCGCGGTCTGCGTTCGGCCGTGCTGGGCCGACTTCTCGATGAACTCGATGATGGCGCCCGCGACGTCGGCCTTGGTCGCATGCTCGATCCCCTTGATGCCGGGCGACGAGTTGACCTCGAGCACCACCGGCCCGCGGTTCGAGCGCAGCATGTCGACGCCGGCGACGTTGAGCCCGAGCACGGCGGCGGCCTGGATCGCCGTGTTGCGCTCGTCCTCGCTGATGTTGGCTTCCTCGGCCGCGCCGCCGCGATGCAGGTTCGAGCGGAACTCGCCGGGCTTGCCCATGCGCCGCATGGCGGCCACGACCTTTCCGCCGACGACGAACGCGCGCACGTCGCTGCCCTCGGCCTCCTTGATGTATTCCTGCACGAGAATGTTGGCGTTCGCCGCGCTGAAGGCCTCGATGATCGACTTCGCGGAGGCCTTCCGTTTCCGCCAGGATCACGCCCATGCCCTGCGTGCCCTCGACAAGCTTGATGACGACCGGCGCGCCGCCGACCTCCTTGATGACGTCCTCGGCCTTGCGGGGCCCGTGCGCGAAAGCCGTGACGGGCAGGCCGATGCCGGCCCGCGCGAGAAGCTGCAGTGCCCGGAGCTTGTCGCGCGAGCGGCCGATGGCGACGCTCTCGTTGAGCGGGAACACGCCCTGCATCTCGAATTGCCTGAGCACGGCGAGTCCGTAATGGGTGACGGACGCGCCGATGCGCGGGATGACCGCGTCGTAGAGCGGCAGCGTCTTGCCGCCGAACCTGCAGCACCGGCCGGTTGGACGTGATGTTCATGTGCACGTGCAACGTGTTGATCACGTCGATGGCATGCCCGCGCGCGCGCGCGGCCTCGGCCAGCCGCGTGTGCGAATAGAGATTGGCATTGCGCGCAAGCATGATGAGACGCATCGGGGAGGATTCTCGGCTGGCTGGTTGGCTGGCTGAACGTGTCGCCGGTGCAAATGACCTGGGCGATCCCGTGGCACCTGATAATCCAAAAGCAATGACGTAAGAAAGAGCCTGAGCAGTGACCGGCTCAGTCGCTCCCCTTCTCGCTTGAATCGGAAGCGGCGCGTCCTTTGTCCATGAGCCCTGCAGCCGCAGGGGGCGGTTTCGTCGTGCGCCGCGGGGGACTGCCCGCATTCGAGGCAGTGCGTTCGTTCCCGCATCGCCAGCCGCCGCGGGTGGCGGCGCGGCCCTCGGCCGGGTCGGCATGGCAGAGGGTCCTGGCAGATGATCTCCCTGCGGACCAGGCGAGGGCTGCTCTTCCGGCTCGCTGGGCGCGCCTCTTGGCATCATCAGCGAGGCGCGGCCCTGCTGATAGCCCATGTAGTAGGCCGCCGCCGCGATCACGATCAGCAAAATGAGATTTGATAGGTCCATGAGCACGTCCTCACGACGGGACGTCGCATGCGCCCGCCGGCCGCCGGATCACGGGCAGCCTCGAGGCTCAGGATATACGAAATAGCGAGAGCGCTGCGCTGCTCGACTTTGGCCTTAGACCATGATCGCTTCGGACCCTATCAGTCCGAAGCGTGAATCATCGGTCTCATCAGAGGCGAACCTGCGCCAACGGCGCTCGTGGCTTGGCTGCATTCGGCAGATCGCCACTCTCGAGGTTGGGGTCGATCGAGGCATAGGTCAGCCATGCAACGCTGCCCATGGCAAGAACGAGAATTGCAATACCGAGAAGGGCGCGCTTCAAGGCCCAGCCCAAGGTGACAGGCCGCAAATGAGCGCCCGGCGCCGCGTCGGCGCGCTCGGTAATGGTCGTCATTGCTTCCTCCCCCTGGCTGGGCGCCAGCAATCAGTACCCCATCTGTGCCCAACTTTTTGGCAACCGCGCCGCCGGCGCCTCCGGTGACGGGTCGCGAAATCGATGTCCCTTGAATTGGATGAAAGAGAAGTGTGTTCGGGTCAAGGCTCGAAGGCGCCAACCGATTCTTTCCGCACTGCGGCAGTGGTGAACGCGCAACGGTCTGCCTGGCAGCGCTGCCGATTATCCAGCGTTTATTAGCGGATCCTGCGGCCGAAGGCGAAGATCGCCGCCAGCGGCACCACGGCGCCGATGATGACGACCGTAACGGCAAGTGCCGGAAGTTGCGCGTAATCTCCCCGCTCCACGACGAACAGCATGTTCATGTACTTGGTCCCGAGCTGTCCGGCGACGAGCGCCAGATTCATGAACGAGGCCATGAGCGCGAACCACGTGGCGCGGTGTGCGGGCGGCGCGTAGATGGCGATCAGCGTCAGCAGCGGCACCATGCTGAGCTGGGCCAGCGGCGACGCGGCGGCCGTATCGATGATGGCGATCGTGCGGGCGCCGAAGCCGAACATCGCTTCGGTCACGAGATCGAGGCGGTAGACGAGCGCAATCGTGGGCAGTGAAAGAATGCTGCCCAGGATCGTCAGCCAAAGGAGCACGGTCGCGACCGGTTTTTTCGTGATCACGTCCGAGAGCAGCCACGCCGCGACGAGCCCGATCCCGGCCCCGATTTGGGCCAGCGTCCCGTAGAACGCCTCGTCGAAGCCCAAAACGTCAATCGTGAACCAGCGGAAGCCCTCGCCCGTCGTCGGCGTTGCCCGGAAGGCGAAGATGATCAGCGCCGCATAGAGGATCTTGAGCCGCGTCTCGCGGTCGATGTTGGCCGTCACGCGCACCAGCATGGCGATCACGACCGCCATCGAGATCACGAACACGAGCTCCTGATTGAACGGAACATCGAGCAGCGCGAGCGCGGTCACGACGAGGCCGAACACGATGCCGCCGCCGAGGATGCGCCAGTCCGTCGGCGCGCCGCTCGCTGGTATCGAGCTTGACGAAAAAGGCGCCGCTCGCCGAGATCACCGGAATGACGAGGCGCGATCAGAAATACGGTCTCGTAGGAAACGACATGGGCCAGCCAGCCGCCGAGCCCGGCGACGATGAACATGCCCGAGCGACAGCGCGAGACGGCCCAGGATCTGCACCATGCCGAGATCCTGGTCGATGTCGGCCTTGTCGCGCGGCGTGCCGTCGGGATGCGTGCGCGGCACGACCTCCGTGCTCATGGCGTCGGCGACGACGTCCTGCAGCACGACGCCGACGACGGTCAGAAGCTGCGCCGCGATGTAGAGCACCTCGGGCGCCGCGAACGTGATCCACTTTCCCGGCGGCGCCCGCGAGCAGGATCAGCCCCGACGGCCATCAGCGTGGCGCCGATGTAGACGTAGACCCGTCGCTGCGAGCCGAGGATGGCGACCGTGTCGACGAGCTCGCCGAACACCATCTTCATGGCCCACGGCAGCGTGAGCCAGACCCCGAGCTGAGCCAGCGCCGCCGGCGTGAGCGTCAGCTCCTTCTTGACCCAGAAGCTGTCGGCCACCGCGATGAGGCCGAGCGCGCCGTAGGCGAAGTAGACCATCAGCAGCGGCAGATAGGCCGGCCTGAAGGCGCGGATCGGCGCCAGGAAGGCCCTCTGCAGAGCGTCTTTCAGGTGCTCGGCGGCGGATGTCGTGGTCGAGGCGTTGCCATGATTGTGTCCCGGAAGTGGGGCAGTGATCGCACCTCTCGCGCGGCCGCCGCAACCGAGCCCCCTGGGATGGCGTACGGCGCACCTGAGGCACCTCGCCGCGCGGCGCACCCGTGACCCTCGAACGGCCGTCCGCGCCGCAAACGGGATATGGTCCGGCCATTGGATCGCAAACGCTCTGGTGAGATTGCTTGCGACGATTTGGTCTCATCGTCTGGTTTCTTTGCGCTGGCCGCCGCTGGCGCGGGCGCTGAGGACGCGCGCCGCCTCCGTCGCGGGACGACTGTCTGGCGCGCGATTTTTGCGCGCCCGATCGAAGCCGCCGCGCCATCCGATCCGGCCGGCAGCGAGAAGATTGCGCTCGGGCACGATCTCTTCCGCGATGCCCGCCTCTCCGGCGACGGCGCGCGCTCCTGCGCCTCGTGTCATGACCCGGCGAAGGGCTACACCAACGGCAAGCCGAAGGGAGAGGGACTCGGCGGCGTCGCACTCTCCCGCGCAACGTTCCGGCGATCTACAACCTCGCCTGGGCCAAGCAGTTCTTCTGGGACGGCCGCGCGCGCGTCGCTCGAGGCGCAGGCACGCTTTCCGCTCCTGGCGCCCGATCGAGCTCGCGAGCGACTTCGCGCTGATCGTCTCGCGGCTCGACGCGCGACCCGTCGATGAGGAGCGCTTCGCGCGCGCCTTTCCCGATCAGCCGCCATCGAGCGAGACGAGCGATACTCGAGGCGCTTGCCGCCTACGAGCGGACGCTTGTTTCTCCGCCCTCGCGCTTCGACCGCTGGGTCGCGGGCGACGACGAGGCGCTGACCGAGACGGAAAGCGAAGGCTTCGACCTCTTCGTCGGCAAGGCCGGCTGCGTCTCCTGCCACGGCGGCTGGCGGTTCACCGACGACGCCTTCCACGACATCGGCCTGAAGGGGACCGATCCCGGCCGTGGCGCGGTCGAGGGCGGGGTGCCCGGGCTCGCGCAGTTCAAGACGCCGAGCCTGCGCGAGCTCGACCTACACCGCCCCCTACATGCACGACGGCTCGCTTCAGCGACTTGCGCGCCGTCGTCGACCATTATGCCGGCGGCTTGGTGCAGCGCCCGTCCCTCGACGCCAACATCGTCCGCGACCTGCATTCTCACGGAAGACGAGAAAACGGCCCTGATTTCCTTCTTGCGCACGCTTTCCACCGATGCCGGTCCGCCACACCGCGACTGAGACAACACGCCTCATGCCTAGAAATTGGGCTGATCGGTCGCTCTGGCGCCAATTGGGCCGAAAGGCACTATTCGCCCTTATTTTTCGGCAGTTGCTGCAATTAATGCCGTACCGAAATTATGATGCCTGAACATCGCATATGAATTTTATAGCAATCCATGCCCAGCATTCTTCCTTGTACCTGCCCTGATTCGCCGCTTACCTTTTGATCAACGAAGAAAAGCAATAAGGGACGACGCGCCCCGAAGGGTTAGGGCCCGCCATCAGAGCGGGCGACAACTAACTTGGGGTGCCACATGATCGAGCTTTTCGTCTCTGTCTGCCTCATCTCTGATCCCGCGCGCTGCAAGGACGTGAGCTTGGTCTACACGACCGAGAACCTGACGCCGATGCAGTGCCTGATGGGCGCGCCGGCGGAGATCGCCAAATGGAACGAGTATCCATCCGAACTGGGTCGCCAAGCGCTGGACCTGCCGGCCGGCCGGACAGGTCGCCAAGATCTGATCTTCTCAGCCAGCCATCCGCGGCTCGGGAAGCTCGAGTCACATCGAGTTTCCACCACGCGAGGGTTTCATTACTGCGATTGTGCAGAAATGCCGGCTACTGAAATTCGGAGGCGTCGCACGCAGGCGCGTGCATCGAATTCATAGCCCCTTCACATCGGATGTTGGTGTCTTATCACCTGCGAAAGAATTGTGAGACATGATGGTTGCGTACCTGTCGTTCCGCAATTCCGGAACCAAAAGCCCCTGACCGGGATTGTGGTTCCAATCGCAGGAGCCGCGCTATGATTGAACTTATAGTTTCCGTCTGCCTGATTGACGACCCGTCGCGTTGCAAGGAGATCAGCCTCACCTATTCCGCTGAGAGCCTGACGCCGATGCAATGCCTGATGATGAGCCCGCCCGAGATCGCGAAGTGGAGCGAGGGTCATCCGAAATGGGTCGCCAAGCGCTGGACCTGCAGACCGGCCGGCCAGATCGCCAAGATCTGATCCTCGACATCTGATGCCGCGGCCCCGAGTGGGTGGGCTGCGCATCATCCAACGCTATCACCCGGCGTGATTAAGCAAACCGCTGTTCCGTGAGGCGTTGACTTCGATCCGGACATCCCCTCCCTAGTGGCGGCAAAACTTGCCCACCAAGGAGGCCCCGATGCCCGACAGCGCCAATCCTCCCGCGCCGCAATTTGCCACCCTCGCCGTCCATGCCGGTGCCGCGCCCGACGCCTCGACCGGCGCGCGCGTGACGCCGATCTATCAGACGACATCCTTCGTCTTCAACGATGCCGACCACGCCGCGGCGCTGTTCGGCCTCGAGGCCTTCGGCAACATCTACACCCGCATCATGAACCCGACGCAGGCCGTGCTCGAGAGCCGCGTCGCCGCGCTCGAAGGCGGCACGGCAGCGCTCGCCGTCGCCTCGGGTCACGCCGCCCAGTACCTCGTCTTTCACACGCTGCTCGAGCCGGGCGACGAGTTCGTCGCCGGCCGCCAGCTCTACGGCGGCTCGATCAACCAGTTCAATCACTCCTTCAAGAAGTCGAACTGGAACGTCGTCTGGGCCGATGCGACGAACCCCGCGTCACGATCGAGGCCGCGCTCACGCCGAAGACGCGCGCCATCTTTGTCGAGAGCATCGCCAATCCCGGCGGCCTCGTCATCGATCTCCCCGCCATCGCCGCCATCGCCAAGAAGGCCGGCGTTCCCCTCATCGTCGACAACACGCTGGCGACGCCCTACCTCTGCCGGCCCAAGGAGCACGGCGCCGACATCGTCGTCCACTCGCTGACCAAGTTCATGGGCGGCCACGGCAACTCCATCGGCGGCATCATCGTCGACTGCGGCACCTTCGACTGGCTGAAGGCCAAGCACCGCTACAAGACGCTGGTCGAGCCGAACCCGTCCTACGGCGGCATGAAGCTCGCCGAGACCTTCGGCAACTTCGCCTTCGCCATCGCCTGCCGCGTCATGGGCCTGCGCGACATCGGACCGGCGATCGCGCCCTTCAACGCCTTTCTCCTGCTGACAGGAATCGAGACGCTGCCGCTGCGCATGCAGCGCCATTGCGAGAACACGGTCGACGTCGCGAGCTGGCTCGAGAAGCATCCCAAGATCGCGTGGGTGAACTATGCCGGCCTGCCGTCGAGCCCGAACCACGCGCTGGCCAAGAAGCTTTGCCCCAAGGGCGCCGGCGCCGTCTTCACCTTCGGCCTGAAGGGCGGCTACGAGGCGGGCGTCAAGCTCGTCTCGTCGTTGAAGCTCTTCTCGCACCTGGCCAACATCGGCGACGTGCGCAGCCTCGTCATCCATCCGGCCTCGACCACGCACCGCCAGCTGACCGACGAGCAGAGGAAGGCCGCGGGCGCCGGCCCCGACGTCGTGCGCCTCTCGGTCGGCATCGAGGACAAGTCCGACATCATCGCCGACCTCGAGCAGGCGCTGGCGCAGGTGGGGTGAAGAGCCGCTTACGGGTCCGTCACGCGCCGTTCTTTAATCCGCCCTCGCGCGGCAGCTTCGAAGCGAGAAGCGCAGCCTGAGTGCGGCTCTTGAGGTTCAACTGCCGCAGGATCGCCGACACGTGAAGCTTGATGGTGTTCGGAGATCGGAACAGCGCCTTGGCGATCTCGGCGTTGGTCTTGCCCTCTCCGAGCAGTTTCAACACCTCCAGCTGGCGCTTGCTGAGGCCGGCGCGGGCGATCTCGGACGACACGCCCGCCTCAGCTTTCGCCGTCCTCCGAGGCGAACGCGTGTCCCCCAGCATCGCATTGAGTTGCGAGGCGAGGTTCTGCGAGATCGATTGCTCGACGCTTCCGGCAATTGCTTCGAAAATGCCGGAGGCGGCGCTGGTAGTGCCTCTCTTCGACTTGCCCGCGTGGGCAAGGATTGGAATTGGCAGCACCTTCGTGAGATCGACATGCAGGATCGCGATGCCTGACCGCCTTTGGATCGCGAGCGGCAGGCCAATCAGGAAGAACCACCGCTGGTGGGTGGGCGAATGGCAGGGATAGATCGAGGTCACAAGATCGCGGCGCCCTGAGAGCAGCTCCTTGAGCTCCTTTGCGAGCCCTCGCGAGGTTGTCTGCCCGACTCCGCAGTAGTCGAGGTAGTTCGCGCCAACACCGAAGTTCGGCAGGCACATCCCATTGCGTTTGGCGAAGTCCTTCCAGGCGTCGTTGACACCCACGATCGCGCCGTCGCTGCCGAGTATGACCGTGCTCACCGGCAGCGCTTGCAGCTCTTTGAATCTTGTCGAGCTTCACCGTCATGTGAGCTTCGCCTTGCCTTCACTGGCGCGATCGCCGCGACGACTCCGGTGCTGCCGGCCGGAATCGCCGCACCAATTTACTTAAGGTCGCTCCGGCTCGCGTGCCATTTCATCTGCGCGCCCCATAAAAACAGTATTTTCGGGCTATGGCGCTATGCGACCCGGCGGACCTATCTGTTGGACATAGAGTTTTCCCTGAGTTGGGCCGTCGTCATTGATCCGGCCCAACTCGATTTGAGGAGGAGCCTGGGTAAATCGACCCAGGCGGGACCATATGATCTTCGTCCTCGTCGCCGCCTTTGTGCTGGCTATCTCGCCGGCGTTTGCGTGCCTGCTTTGGACGATGAAACGGCTCACCGAGCAGAATAGGCCGCTTTCTGGCGCGCGCGACTTCCTTGACGGCAATCCCAGCGTGCGTTGAAACGCTGGTCGATCGGATACGAAAAGCCGAAACACACGTAGCTACTGTCCGCGGATGCCGACAACGTGGTAGCGCGGACGGTACTTCCTGGCGACGACGGTGACGTGTGCTCCCTCGCGGACCGGCGTCTGCCCTTGTGTGACAAAGTGGACCGAGAAGCCGCTATCGGTCCAAAGCTCGGCGCGCTGCCGATCCCACGCTTTGACCGTACCCGTGAAGACCTCTGTGCCGGGTTCGAACAGGTCGAGTTCTGCGTTTACGCTCACCATCGGGGATTTCCTCCACCGTCTGGGCCCGCGATTGTAGCACTGACGACGAGAGAACTTTATCGCAGGATATCGTGCGCAAAAAAGGCGCTCCTCGGGTTTCCCACTTGAATGCGTCCTCCGCCAGCCTGCCGATGAGCAGATGGGCGAAGAGGTGCATACGCCGCTTTTGATTGCGACGCATCCCTCATCCCGCGTGCTCCCGGCGCTGTCATTTGCGGAACAGCCGATCCTCATTCGAAATGGCATGGCCGTCTCGTTTGCAATGACGCGAGACACGGCACATGGGTTCGTCGGCGATGATAGCTTTCTACTTGATGATTGGCGGGACCGCCCTGATCGGCCTTTATCTCGGAATTTCGTTTCGAGTGCCGGCGCTCATTGCCGGAACTGCGTGTTTTGTCATTGTCGCAACTTGGGCCTGCTTGCTTGCCGGCTTGTCTGTCAGCTCGGCAACGATCATCACTCTCTGCGGTCTGTCGGTGTTGCAGGGCTTCTATCTAGTAGGTGTCTTCACGAGCTACGTGGTGTTTGGACGGCTTGCGAAGCGCAGCCCTTCGAAAGCATCAGGTAACGGTCAGGACCGGGGTCTTCCGCCCAAGGCGCGCTACGCCTTGAGCCTGTAGCCCGTCTTGAAGATCCACCACACGGCTGCGAGGCAGAGCGCGAGGAACGTCAGCGTCATCGCCACGCTGACGCCGATGTGGACGTCCGAGATCTCGAAGAAGCTCCAGCGGAAGCCGCTGATCAGGTAGACGACGGGGTTGAACAGCGTCACGTTCTGCCAGAACGGCGGCAGCATGCTGATCGAGTAGAACGTGCCGCCGAGGAACGTGAGCGGCGTGATGATGAGCAGCGGGATGACCTGCAGCTTCTCGAAGCCGTCGGCCCAGATGCCGATCACGAACCCGAACAGGCTGAACGTCACCGCCGTCAGCACGAGGAAGGTCAACATCCAGAACGGATGCGCGATGTGGATCGGCACGAACAGGCTCGCCGTCGCCAGGATGATGAGGCCGAGCATGATCGATTTGGTGGCCGCCGCGCCGACGTAGCCGACCACGATCTCGAGCGGCGAGATCGGCGCCGAAAGCAGCTCGTAGATCGTCCCCGCGAACCGCGGAAAGTAGATGCCGAACGAGGCATTGGCGATGCTCTGCGTGAGCAGCGACAGCATGATCAGGCCCGGCACGATGAAGGCGCCGTAGGTGACGCCCTCGATCTCGGGGATGCGCGCGCCGATCGCCGAGCCGAAGACGACGAAGTAGAGCGCCGTCGAGAGCACCGGCGAGACGATGCTCTGCATCAGCGTGCGGAACGCGCGCGCCATCTCGAATTTGTAGATTGCGCCGACGGCGTAGAGGTTCATTTCGAGTTCCTCACCAGATCGACGAAGATGTCCTCGAGCGAGCTCTGCGTCGTGTTGAGGTCCGTGAACGTGATGCCGGCCTCGCTCGAGGTCCTTGAGCAGCGCCGTGATCCCCGTGCGCCCCGCACGCGTGTCGTAGGTGAAGACGAGCTCGCGCCCGTCCGTCGGCGAGCTCGAGCGCGTGCGCCTTGAGCTGCGGCGGGAACCTCCACCAGCTCATGATTGAGATTGAGCACGAGCTGCTTCTTGCCGAGCTTGCGCATCAGCTCGTCCTTGTCCTCGACGAGGATGAGCTCGCCCTTGGCGATGACGCCGACCCGGTCGGCCATCTCCTCGGCTTCCTCGATGTAGTGCGTGGTGAGGATGATCGTGACGCCGGAAGCGCGCAGCGACCGCACGACCTCCCACATGTCCTTCCTGAGCTCGACGTCGACGCCCGGCCGTCGGCTCGTCGAGGAACAGGATCGTCGGCTCGTGCGAGAGCGCCTTCGCGATGAGCAGGCGCCGCTTCATGCCGCCCGAAAGCGTCATGATGCGGCTGTCCTTCTTGTCCCAGAGCGACAGGTCCTTGAGCACCTTCTCGACGTAGGCGGGGTTCGGCGGCTTGCCGAACAGGCCGCGGCTGAAGTTCACGGTGTTCCACACCGTCTCGAACATGTCGGTCGAGAGCTCTTGCGGCACGAGGCCGATCATCGCCCGCACGACGCGGTAGTCGGCGGCGATGTCGCGGCCATCGACGCTGCACGTCGCCGCTGCTGCGGTTGACGATGCCGCAGATGATGCTGATCAGCGTCGTCTTGCCGGCGCCGTTGGGGCCGAGGAGGGCGAAGATCTCGCCGCGCCGGATGTCGAGATTGATGCCCTTCAGAGCCTCGAACCCGGTTGCATAGGTTTTGGAGAGATTGGAGACGGAGATGATGGGGGTCATGAGGGATTGCAGCAAATGCTCTCGCAGACAGTTTTCGGTATGGGCACGCGTATCGGCCGCCCCGTCATATACGTGCGCTGAACGCGCAAACCAACCTCTTGTTGCTTTCCAGTCACGCGTGGCGGTAGACGCGCGCCGGTGAGGAGCCTGAGCGCACTGCCAGAATCGGCCTAGTATCTCTTCTACCTGTTCGTGAGCTTGAGCTCGATGCGCCGGTTCTTGCGCAGGCTGTCCTCGTCGACGCCGGCTTCGATCGGCTGGAACTCGCCGTAGCCCGCGGCGACGAGGTGCTCGCGGCGAGACGCCGCGCGTGATCAGTACTTGACGACCGAGGCGGCGCGCGCCGTCGACAGCTCCCAGTTCGACGGGAACGTCGGGCTGGCGATCGGTCGGATGTCCGTGTGGCCGTCCACCTGCAGCGCCCAGTTGATCTCCTTCGGGATCGTCCGCTCGAGCTCGACGATGGCCGACGCGAGCTGGTCCATGGCGGCGAAACCCTCCGGCGTCAGCGTCGCCGAGCCCGACGGGAACAGCACCTCGGATTCGAACACGAAGCGGTCGCCGACGACGCGGATGTCCTTCCTGTCCTTCAGCAGCTCGCGCAGCCTGCCGAAGAAGTCCGAGCGGTAGCGCTGCAGCTCCTGCACCTGCCGCGCGAGCGCCGCGTTGAGCCGCGCGCCGAGATCCTTGATGCGGTCCTGGCTGTCCTTGTCCTTCTTCTCGGAGGCTTCGAGCGCCTCGTTGAGGGCCGCGAGCTGGCGGCGCATCGCCAGGATCTGCTGGTTGAGGAGATCGACCTTGGCGAGGGCCTCGTTCGAGATCGCCTTCTGCGCGTCGAGATCGGCCGTCAGCCCCGAGATGCGGCCTTCCGCCGACTTCGCCTTCTCGTCGCCCGGTGAGCGCAAAGCCCGACAGCTTGTGCGTTCTCCTCCTTGAGATCGGCAAGCGTCGCCTGCAGAGCAGCGAGCTCGTCCGCGGACCGCTTGCGACTTGCCCTTCTCGAGCGAGAGCAGGTTGGTGAGCTCCGCGATCTGGCGCGTCAGCCGCTTGCAGCGCCGTATCCTTGCCGGTGGCCTCCTGCGTCGCGAAATACTGCGCCAGCATGAAGATCGACATGAGGAACGTCACGACGAGCAGAAGCGTCGACAGCACGTCGACGTAAGCCGGCCAGAACTCGGCGTACTCTGCGCTTCTGCGTGCGCGCCCGCGCGCCATGCTATTTGCCCTTGCGTCTGACGATGTTCTGCGCGAGGTCCTTCGAGCACGTTCGTGACCTCGGTCTGCTGTGACGCCTGGTCGTCGACCCACTCGCGCACGACCTTCTGCTCGGCGCGCATCTGCGTGACGAGCTGATTGACGCCGCGTGCGAGGTCGCGCACCGGCTCTTCGCGCCGTGGCCCCCCGCCGGCCACCGCGACCGGCGCATTGCCGCGATGCGCGCCGACAGATCCTCGACCGCGCGCTGCATCTCGATACACGGCCGACATGAGCTGCCGGCTCGCCTGATCGGTCGCCGAGCTCGAGACCCGGGCGTCAGCTCGGTGATGCCCGACAGCCATTCCTCGAGCTCATTGTAGAAGCGGTTGTGCGCGTGGCTCGCCTGCAGCTCGAGAAAGCCGAGGATCGAGCGAGCCCGAGAGGCCGAGCAGCGAGGACGAGAACGCCGTGCCCATGCCCCTGAGCGGAGCCGCGAGACCGTTCTTGAGTTCGTCGAAAACGGCAACACCGACTCGCCGCCCGACGTATCGAGCGCGCTGATGGCGCCGCCCACCGACTGGATGGTTTCGAGCAGGCCCCAGAAGGTGCCGAGCAGGCCGAGGAACACCAGAAGCCCGACGAGATAGCGGCCGGTGTCGCGCGCTTCGTCGAGACGCGAGCCGATGCTGTCCATGATCGAGCGCATCGAGGCGGTCGAGAGCGACAGCACGCCCGTGCGGTCGCGCAGCATGGTCGCCATGGGCGCGAGCAGCATCGGCTGGTGCGCGATGGCGAGGCCGGGATCGGAGATGCGGAAGGCGTTGACCAAGCGGATTTCGGGATAAAGCCGGATCACCTGCCGGAAGGCGTAGATGATGCCGAGAAACAAGACGCGCCGAGGATGAGGCCGTTGAGACCCGGATTGTTCATGAACGACACCGATGAGCTGCTCGTGCAGGATGGCGGCCAGGAACCCGACCAGCGTCAGGAACACGAGCATGCGCACGAGAAACACGCCGGGCGGTGTCAGCGTTCTGCCCATCGGGGCCGACGTGAGCTTCGGTCTGTCGCTTACGTGCCATTTAGTGTCTCCGGCGGAGGGCGATCAGAGATGCGGGCTGCGGCTGCGGCCGACCATAGCCGAACGCCTTGGCACCGAAAACGGGCAACATCGTGCCCGGTGACCTGTCATTGCGGCCGATTTCGAGGCACGGCGCGCAGCCGCCGCCGCGAGCGCCCTCAGAGAAGCTTCTTGATCTCCGCTCTTGAGCGTCGGTGCCAAGTCGTCCCGGTCCGAGAGCATAGGCGACGTTGGCGATCAGAAAGCCGAGCTTAGAGCCGCAATCGTAGATCGTCGCCGTCGAAGCGCACCGCGTGGAACGGCTGCGTCCTCCTGGACAGCCTGATCATGGAGTCGGTGAGCTGGATTTCGCCGCCGGCGCCGCGCTCCTGGCTTGTCGAGCAGGTCGAAGATCTCGGGCTCGAGGATGTAGCGTCCGGTGATGTGCAGGTTCGACGGCGCCGTGCCCTTGGGCGGCTTCTCCACCATCGAGGTGATCTTGGTGACCTTGGCCTTGGCGTCCTCGACGCCGACGATGCCGTACTGGTGCGTCTGATCCTCAGGCACCGGAGCAACCGCGATCAGGTTGCCGCCGTGCGCCTCGTAGGCCTCGATCATCTCGGCGAGGCAGGACTTGACGCCCATGATGCAGCATGTCCGGGAAGCAGCAGCGCGAACGGCTCGTCGCCGACGATGTCGCGCGCGCACCAGACGGCGTGTCCCGAGGCCGAGCGGCGCCTGCTGGCGCGTGAAGCTCGTGTTGCCCGCGCCGGGAAGGTCGTCGAGCCAGAGACGCTCAGCTCCTTCTGTCTTGTTTCCGCGCTCCGCCAGCGTGCGGTCGAGCTCGAACTGGATGTCGAAGTGGTCCTCGATCACACCCTTGTTGCGGCCGGTGACGAACACGAAGTGCTCGATACCCGCGGCGCGCGCCTCGTCGACCACGTGCTGGATGACCGGCCGGTCGACGACCGTCAGCATCTCCTTGGGCACGGCTTTGGTTGCGGGAAGAAAGCGCGTGCCCAGTCCGGCGACGGGAAACACGGCTTTGCGGATACGTTTCTTCGTTGAGACATCTGGGCTCCAGGAAGGGGAGGGAAAGGGCGTACAGACATGATGCCGGGAGGGCGTTTAACGCGGCGGCTGTAGAACGTGACAAAAGCGTTAAACATAAACTGTGTCGGTTTCAGTTTAAAAGTTAAGTGACCGTTCAGCTACTACGGTTCCGGTCTGCAAATCCGATAACCGACTATAGCAATTTGAAGGACGCGTGCTAATGACGGTTCTCGTGACGGGCGGCGCCGGCTACATCGGCAGCCACATGGTTCTCGAGCTTCTCGACGCCGGAGAGAAGGTCGTCGTCCTCGACAATCTGTCAACGGGCTTCCGCTGGGCCGTGCCCGAGGAGGCCACCCTCGTCGTCGGCGACGTCGGCGACCAGGATCTCGTCCGCAGCCTCATCAAGAAGCCACGGCATCACCGCCATTATCCACTTCGCCGGCTCGATCGTCGTGCCCGAATTCGGTCGCCGATCCGCTCGGCTACTACAACAACAACACGTCGAATCGCGCTCCCTGATCGAGGCTGCGGTTGCAACCGGCGTGAAGAACTTCATCTTCTCGTCGACCGCCGCCGTCTACGGCAATCCGAAAGAGACGCCCGTCAGCGAGGACGCCGACTTGAAGCCGGTGTCGCCCTACGGCACCTCGAAGCTCATGACCGAGCTGATGCTGGCCGACACGTCGCGCGCCCACGATTTCCGCTATGTCGCGCTGCGCTACTTCAATGTCGCCGGCGCCGATCCGAAGGGCCGCACCGGCCAGTCGACGCCGCGCGCCACGCACCTCATCAAGGTCGCCTGCGAGACCGCGCTCGGCAAGCGCCCGCACATGGAGGTCTTCGGCACCGACTACGCGACGCCGGACGGCACCTGCATTCGCGATTACATCCACGTCACCGACCTCGTGCGCGCCCACATCGCGGCGCTTGCGCCACTCTGCGAGAGGGTGGCGCCTCCGACGTCGTCAACTGCGGCTACTCGCGCGGCTATTCCGTGCTTCGAGGTCATCGACGCGGTGAAGAAGGCATCGGGCTGCGATTTCCCCGTGAGCCATGCTCCGCCGCCGGCCCGGCGACGCGGCGGCCATCGTCGCCGCCTCGTCCAAGATCCGCGACTCTTCTCGGCTGGCGGCCGCAGCACGACGACCTCGACGGCATCGTTCGCGACGCGCTGGCCTGGGAAGGCCATCTGGCCCGCTTCAAAGAGGCGTCATAGACCATGATCGCTTCGGACCCTATCAGTCCGCGCGTAAATATCGGTCTCATCAAAATCCTAGAGCGTGATTGCGATTCAATCAAAAGTCATCACGCCTTGGGCCGGCGTTCAGCGGCCCCGGGTCGCAAAAAAGCCCTGAATGGCCTTGACGAAGACGCCCGAGCCCCCTACGGGCTGGTGGGCTTTTGCGGGCAACAAAGTGGCGCGACCACTCTTCTTTCAGCGGCATAGTTGGGGCTTCATCGGTGCGGCCGTCCGCGCCGTGAGCCTCGTCATCGGCGTGCTGGTTCTGATTGGGCCGGCGCATGCGGCCGACGCCGCCTTCCGCGCCTGGATCGAGACGCTGCGGCCCGAGGCAGAGGCGCTGGGCGTATCGCGCGCGACGTTCGACGCCGCGTTTCGCGGGCTCGAGCCGGATCTCACCATTCCCGATCTCGAAATTCCCGGGCGGCCGGCGCGCGATGCCAGCGGCCAGGCCGAGTTCACGCGCGCTGCCGTCCGAGTATCTCGACAAGGCCTACCTCGATGCGGCTCGCCGCCGACGGCAAGGCGCTGCTCGCCAAGCACCAGGCCACGCTCGAGAAGATCGAGCGCGACATCGGCGTCGACCGCTATTCGGTGCTCGCCATCTGGGGCCGCGAGACGGCCTACGGCACACACAAGGAGCGGTCACGACGCCATCCGCGTTCTTGGCGACGCTTGGCCTACGTGGGCCGGCGCAAGGATCTCTTCCGCACCGAGCTCCTGGCCGCTCTGCGCATGCTTCGAGGCCGGCGTGCCGCGCGCCAAGATGCGCTCGTCCTGGGCCGGCGCCATGGGGCTGACGCAGTTCATGCCGTCCGAATATTTCACGCACGCTCACGATCTCGATGGTGACGGCAACACCGATATCTTCAACTCCATCCCCGATGCGCTCGCCTCCGCCGCGCGCCAGCTCAAGGGCAAGGGCTGGGTGCCGGGCGAGACCTGGGGCTACGAGGTGCGCCTGTCGCCGCGGACCGATTGCTCGCTCGAGGGACCGACGCAGGCGCGTCCTATCGCCGAGTGGGCGAAGCTCGGCGTCGTGCGCGCGCGTGGTCGCCCGTGGACGGAAAAGGAGCTCGGCCTCGAGGCCTATCTCATGAGCCCGGCCGGCGGCTACGGGCCTTCGTTCCTGGTGCTCGAGAACTATAAGGTGATCCGCCTCTACAACATGTCCGATCTCTATGCCGTGTTCGTCGGCCATCTTGCCGATCGGATCGCCGGCGGCGGCGATTTCGAGACGCCCTGGGGCGGCGTAGCCCCGCAAAAGACGCGAACCATCTCCGAGATCCAGGAGCGGCTTAAGGCCCAGGGCTACGAGGTGGAGAAGATCGACGGCAAGGTGGGGTCGAACACCCGCAAGCTGATCGGCAGCCTATCAGCGAAGCCAACAAGCTCAAGGTCGACTGCTGGCCGACGGACGCCGTTCTTGCACACTTGCGTGCCACGTCCACCCGCTTAGCCACTTGTGCCGCAGGCCTGCCGCTATCACAATGGAATCATGTCTGCCGCGCCGGGCCTGTTTCAGGCTCCTGGTGCCGCAAGGCCGCCGTTTTCTGACCGCTGGGATCGATCGAACGCGCGATGCCGTCTCGTCTCTTGATCGTTCTTGCTGGCGTTGATCGCGTGCCCTCGCGGGCGGCGCCGGGCGCGCGCTTGCCCAGGACGAGGGCACGGGGTCGAGCTTCATAACGCCGTTCCCATTGGGCGACGTCTACCGCGTGCGCGTAATCGGCGACGACCTCGCCGAGGGCTTGCTCTACGGAATGAACGAAGCCTTCGTCGGCGACGGCGCGGCTTCAATTGCGGCCCAAGAACTTATCCGATCAACGGCCTCATGCGCGCCGACTTCGCCGAGAAGCTCCAGCAGCTCGAAGAGGACCTCGAAGAGATCCCGTGAACATCGCCATCGTCATGATGGGCGCCTGGGACCGCGTCTCGGTCCGCGATGCGGCCGGCAAGCGCGCTGCCCGTCGGCAGCGAGGCGTGGCGCACGGAATACGGCGCGCGCGCCGACCGTCTGATCAAGCAGCTGAAGAAGCGTAACATCGCCGTCTATTGGGTTGGCCTGCCGAATGTGCGCCGTTCGGACGCCAACGAGGACGTGCAGATGATGAACAACATCGTCCGCGAGCGCACCTACCTGAACGGCTTCAAGTACATCGACGCCTATACCGGCTTCATGGACGAGACGGGCGGCTATAGCGCCTACGGCCCCGACGTCACCGGCAAGATCCGCATCCTGCGCGAAGGCGACGGCGTCTACTTCACCGCCGCCGGCAACCGCAAGCTCGCTCACTTCGTCGAGCGCGACCTGCGGCGCGATCTGACCCAGGCCAAGGCCGATCGCGCCATCCCGCTTGCCGGCGCCGAGGAAGAGCAGGCGAAGATCAATCCCGACAAGGCGAAGCTGGCCGAGCGCAGGCCGGCGAGCTGGTCGCGCGCAGGCCGCGAAAGCCGATCCAGCCGTACCGGGAACGCCGGTTGCGGCCGGCGGCAGGCCGCTCCGGCCGCCAGTGGCCCCGGCGACCAGAAGGCCGACAACGGCAAGATCAATCTGCGAATGGTGAACCCGGCTGGTCGCGAGGAGGTCGTGACGCTCGACATCGTGCGCCCCGCCATTCCGGCATCCGTCGTGGCCCTCGTGACGCGCCGCGAAAGCGCCGACCGTCCCTCGCAGATCGGCGAGGCGATCATCGATCAGATCCCGGGCGGGCTGACCGTGATGAGCACGGTCGCGCTGGGCAATTCGCCGGGCGCGGGCGGCAAGCGCAGCCGTCTGTCGCCTGCGCAGACACCCTATTTCCGCGTGCTCTTCAAGGGCGAGCGGCTTGCCGCCGAAGCCCGGACGGGCCGACGATCTGACGTGGCCGCGGCCGCGATCCGCCGGCCGATACGGCAGTCCTGCCCGAGAGCGACCTGACGACCGGCGCTACGCCCGGCGCCCGTGCCGGCCAAACGTCCTGCCAAAGACAACGCAAACCGACGAGAGTGATCCGCCGCGCCGGAGCCTACTCTCGCACCGGTGACGGGCGACGTCGGCCGCGCTCGGCTTTCGCCGTGCCCGACATCCGCGCGGCGGTATCGTCGAGCCTGCGCCGCGCCGCATCGAACGCCTTCGCGGATCGCGGTCACGAGATCCTGATTCGCCTGCGTCACCTCGGGTTCGTGCGTCACGACGATGGGCGCGCGGTCCGGCATGCCGATCTCGATCTTGATCTGATAGATCTTGCCCTTGTGCGAGTGCCGGTGCGGAGCCGCGACCACGACCCGGAAGTGGGTGATGCGGTCGAAGTGCTTTTCGAGCTTGGCGGCCTTCTCCGCAATCTTGGCCTCGATCGCGTCGCTTTTCTCGACGCCCTGGAACGTGATCTCGAGCGGTTTGTTCATGCGTGCTCCTCGGCAGCCCATAGACTTCAAAGTGCATCCTATAGAAACAACTGGGAGCGCCTTGCGCCGGATCAAGGCGCGTTTATCGCTGAGATTTGTTGCGCTGGACCGAGCACAATCCGGGGCCGCCGGAAATGCACCGTGCGGCCGCCGCTGCCTGGTTTGCTAAATCCGGGTTTCGCGCTAACGCGGCAGCACGATCGTCCCCATCAGGAACTTGTCGATCGCGTGCGCCGCCTGGCGGCCCTCGCGGATCGCCCACACGACGAGCGACTGGCCGCGCCGCACGTCGCCCGCGGCGAAGAGCTTGCCGCCGCCCGGAAGCTTGTAGTCGCGCTCATCGGCGTCGAGGCCCTTGAAGCGCCCGCGCGCCACGACGGAAAGCCCGAGCTCGCGAACGACGTCGCTCTCGACCGGCCCGGCAGAAGCCCATGGCGAACAGCACGAGCTCGGCATCGAGCGCGCCGTCGCTGCCCGGCACGGGCGCAGCTTGCTGTCGACCTGCGTGTAGTGGAGCTTCTTCACGCCTGCCGCCCTCGCCCGAGAAGCCCGTCGTCTGAATCGAGAACTCGATCTTGGCGCCTTCGGCCTGCGAGGACGAGATCCTGAGCTTGAGCGGCCAGTGCGGCCACGAGAGCGCCTTGTTCTCCTTCTCGGGCGGCTTCGGCATGATCTCGAGCTGCGTCACCGACTTCGCGCCCTGGCGGAACGAGGTGCCGATGCAGTCGCTTCCCGTATCGCCGCCGCCGATGACGATGACGTGCTTGCCCTTGGCCGAGATCGGCTTCGTGCCCGTGATGACCGGCGGCGTCTCGCCGGCAACGAGCCGGTTCTGCTGCGGCAGGAAATCCATGGCGTAGTGGATGCCGTCGAGATCGCGGCCGGGCGACTTGGCGAAGAAGTCGAACGGATGCTCCGAGCCCATGGCGAACAGCACCGCGTCGTGCTTGGCCTCGAGCTCCTTGGCCGAGACGTCTTGCCGACGTGGACGTTGCAGTGGAACGTCACGCCCTCGGCTTCCATCTGCGTCACGCGCGCCGCGATGATGCCCTTCTCCATCTTGAAGTCGGGAATGCCGTAGACGAGCAATCCGCCGGGCCGCGCGTTCTTCTCGTAGACGTGCACGTCATGGCCGGCGCGCGCGAGCTGCTGCGCGGCGGCGAGCCCTGCCGGTCCCGAGCCGATGATCGCGATTCTTCTTGCCGGTCTTTTCCTCGGGCGGCAGCGGCGCCACCCAGCCCTCGGCAAGCGCGCGGTCGGCGATCGCGCACTCGATCGTCTTGATGGTGACCGGCATGTCGTCGATGTTGAGCGTGCACGACGCTTCGCACGGCGCCGGGCAGACGCGGCCCGTCACCTCGGGGAAGTTGTTGGTCGAATGCAGGTTCAGCGGCCGCGGTCTTCCAGTCGCCCTTGTAGACGAGATCGTTCCAGTCCGGGATCTGGTTGTTGACCGGGCAGCCCGTGTGACAATAGGGGATGCCGCAGTCCATGCAGCGCGCGGCCTGATCCTTGACGTCGGGGTCGGGGAGCGGCACGACGAACTCGTGCCAATGCTTGATGCGCGCGTCGACCGGCTCGTATTTGCGGTCGGCGCGTGCGAACTCCAGAAATCCCGTCGGCTTTCCCATCCTCGTCTCGTCTCAGCTCTTTCCTTGTTTCCGTTGCCCGTTGCCGGGAACGGGAAAGCCTCTAAGCCTGCACCCGCGCTTTGTCTGCGACCGTGCCGCCGCCTTCGCGATCTCGGTCAGCGCGCGCCGGTACTCGATCGGCATGATCTTCTTGAACTTGGGCAGCCACGCCGCCCAATCCGAGAGGATGAGCTGCGCCTTGGCCGAATTGGTGTAATGCGCGTGACGCACGATCAGCGCATGCAGCCGCTCGGCATCCTGCGCGCGCATGTCCGCCATGACGCTCGTCAGTGCGACGGCGACGTTGCCGTTCTGTTTGGCGAGTGCGGCGAGCGAGCCCGGATCGGCTGTGATCGCCTCGAGCTCGACCATCTCCCTGTTGAGGTGCGCTTCGAAGTCGCCCTTCTCGTCGAGCACGTAGGCGACGCCGCCCGACATGCCGGCCGCGAAGTTGCGCCCCGTCGGCCCGAGCACGACGACGCAGCCGCCCGTCATGTATTCGCAGCCATGGTCGCCCGTGCCCTCGACGACCGCATAGGCGCCCGAGTTGCGCACGGCGAAGCGCTCGCCCGCGACGCCGCGGAAGTAGCACTCGCCCGTGATCGCGCCATAGAGCACCGTGTTGCCGACGATGATGCTCTCTTCGGGCGTGATGCCGGATAGCGGGTTCGGGCGCACGATCAGCTTGCCGCCCGAGAGGCCCTTGCCGACGTAGTCGTTGCCTTCACCCACGAGATCGAGCGTGAGTCCGCGCGCCGCCCAGGCGCCGAAGCTCTGCCCGGCCGTGCCCTTGAGCGTCAGCCAGATCGTGTCCTCCGGAAGTCCCGTGTGGCCGTAGCGCTTGGCGATCTCGCCCGACAGCATGGTGCCGGCCGTGCGGTCGGTGTTCTTGATCGCGAGCTCGTGCTTCACCGCGCGCTTGCCCTCGAGCGCGGGCTTGGCGAGCTCGATCAGCTTGTTGTCGAGCACGCGCTCGAGGCCGTGGTCCTGCTTCTCGCAATTGTAGATCGCGACGCCCTTGGGTGCGGCGGGCTTGTAGAAGAGCTTCGAGAAATCGAGCCCCTTGGCCTTCCAGTGCTCGATGGCGCGGTCCTTGTTGAGGCACTCGGTCTGGCCGATCATCTCGTTGAACGTCCGGAAGCCGAGTGCGGCCATGATCTCGCGCACCTCTTCGGCGACGAAGAAGAAGTAGTTGATGACGTGCTCGGGCTTGCCCGTGAACTTCGCGCGCAGAACCGGGTCCTGCGTCGCGACGCCGACCGGGCAGGTGTTGAGGTGGCACTTGCGCATCATGATGCAGCCGGCGGCGATCAGCGGCGCCGTCGCGAAGCCGAACTCGTCGGCGCCGAGCAGCGCGCCGACGACCACGTCGCGGCCCGTGCGCACGCCGCCGTCGACCTGCACCGCGATGCGCCCGCGCAGCCGGTTGATGACCAGCGTCTGGTGCGTCTCGGCGAGGCCGATCTCCCAGGGGGACCCGGCATGCTTGATCGAGGTGAGGGGAGACGCGCCCGTGCCGCCCTCGAAGCCCGCGATCGTCACATGATCTGCGCGCGCCTTGGCGACGCCGGCCGCGACCGTGCCGACGCCGACCTCCGACACCAGCTTGACCGAGACCTTGCCTGCCGGATTGGCGTTCTTGAGATCGAAGATGAGCTGCGCCAGGTCCTCGATCGAGTAGATGTCGTGATGCGGCGGCGGCGAGATGAGGCCGACGCCCGGCGTCGAATGGCGCACCTTGGCGATCGTCGCATCGACCTTGTGGCCGGGCAGCTGGCCGCCCTCGCCGGGCTTGGCTCCCTGCGCCATCTTGATCTGCATCATGTCCGAGTTGACGAGGTACTCGGTCGTGACGCCGAAGCGGCCCGACGCGACCTGCTTGATCGCCGAGCGCATGGAATTGCCATTCGGCAGCGGCTTGTAGCGGTCGGATTCCTCGCCGCCCTCGCCCGTGTTCGACTTGCCGCCGATGCGGTTCATGGCGATGGCGAGCGTGGTGTGCGCTTCGCGGCTGATCGAGCCGTAGCTCATGGCGCCCGTCGAGAAGCGCTTGACGATATCGGCCGCCGGCTCGACTTCCTCGAGCGGAACGGGGCTCCGGCCCATGCTTTCGGCGCCGCGGATGCGGAACATGCCGCGCATGGTCATGAGCTGCTCGGACTGGTCGTTGATGGCGCGCGCGTAGTCGCGATATTTCTGCGGGATCTTGCCCGACATCGCCGCGCTGACCTCCGTGCCGCGCACGGCGTGCTGCAGGTCGGCGACGACATTCGGACGCCAGACGTGCGCCTCGCCGCGCACGCGGTAGGCATATTCGCCGCCGACGTCGAGCGCGTTCGCGAGCACCGGCGCGTTGCCGAAGGCCGCCGCGTGGCGGTCGAATGTCTCGCGCGCGATGTCGCGCAGGCCGACGCCTTCGATCTGCGTATGCGTGCCGGTGAAGTACTTGCGCACGAACGGCGTCCGGAGGCCCACCGCGTCGAAGATCTGCGCGCCGCAATAGGACTGGTAGGTCGAGATGCCCATCTTGGCCATGACCTTGAGCATCGCCTTGCCGAGGGCCTTGATGTACTTCTTCTTGACGTCCGCGGCCGTGAGATCCGCCCCGAGCTCGGGCACCATCGCCTCGAGCGTGTCGAAGGCGAGATAGGGATTGATCGCTTCCGCGCCGTAGCCCGCGAGCGTGCAGAACTGATGCACCTCGTGCGCTTCGCCCGTCTCGACGACGAGCCCGACGGACGTCCTGAGTCCCTGCCGGATCAGGTGGTGATGCACGGCCGATGTGGCGAGCAGCGAGGGAACCGGAATCCGGTCGGGCCCCGTGGCGCGGTCCGACAGGATGATGATGTTGTAGTCCTTCGAGCGCACGGCCTCCTCGGCCTCCGCGCACATGACGTCGAGCGACGTCGCCATGCCGCGCGGGTCCCTTGTCGACCGCGTAGGTGATGTCGATCGTGATCGACGAGAAGTGGTTGTCCTTGACCTCGCCGATCTGCCGGATGCGCTCCAGATCCTCGTTCGTGAGAATCGGCTGGCTGACCTCGAGACGCTTCATCTTCGACGTGCCCTCGAGGTCGAGCAGGTTGGGCCGCGGGCCGATGAACGACACGAGGCTCATGACCAGCTCCTCGCGGATCGAGTCGATCGGCGGGTTCGTGACCTGAGCGAAGTTCTGCTTGAAGTAGGTGTGCAAGAGCTTCGGCTTCGACGACAGCGCCGAGATCGGCGTGTCGTTGCCCATCGAGCCTATGGCCTCCTCGCCGCGCGCCGCCATCGGCGTCATCAGGAACTTGAGGCTCTCCTGCGTGTAGCCGAACGCCTGCTGCAGATCCAAGAGGCCGACGTTCGACAGCTTCGGCGGCGCCTTCTTCGTCGCCAGCGGCAGGTCCGAGACCATGATCTGCGTGCGCTTGACCCAGCTCTCGTAGGGGTGCTTCGCGGCGAGCTCGGTCTTGAGCTCCTCGTCGGAGACGATGCGCCCCTTCTCGAGGTCGATCAGCAGCATCTTGCCCGGCTGCAGACGCCACTTCTTGACGATCATCTCCTCAGGCACGGGCAGCACGCCCGATTCCGAGCTCATGATGACGACGCCGTCGCGGGTCACGAGATAGCGCGCCGGGCGCAGGCCGTTGCGGTCGAGCGTGGCGCCGATCTGCCGCCCGTCGGTGAAGGCCATCGCCGCCGGGCCGTCCCACGGCTCCATGAGGCAGGCGTGATACTCGTAGAAGGCGCGCCGCCTGGCATCCATGAACGGATTGCCGGCCCACGCTTCCGGGATCAGCATCATCGCGGCGTGCGCGAGGCTGTAGCCGCCCATGACCAGGAACTCGAGGGCGTTGTCGAAGCAGGCGGTGTCCGACTGGCCCTCGTAGGAGATGGGCCACAGCTTGTCGATCTCGGCGCCGAACAGCGGCGACGAGACGGACGCCTGCCGCGCTGCCATCCAGTTGACGTTGCCGCGCAGCGTGTTGATCTCGCCGTTGTGCGCCACCATGCGGTAGGGGTGCGCGAGCTTCCACGACGGGAACGTATTGGTCGAGAAGCGCTGATGCACGAGCGCCATCGCCGACGTGAGGCGCGGGTCCGAGAGGTCCTTGTAGTAGACGCCCACCTGGTAGGAGAGGAACATCCCCTTGTAGACCAGCGTCCGGCACGACAGGCTCACCGTGTAGTGGCCGATGTCGCGACCCTTGTAGGTGTTGTGGATCGCGTTCGAGACGATCTTGCGCACGAGATAAAGCCGGCGCTCGAAGTCGTCCTCGTTCCCGATCGTCTTCGGCCGTCCTATCAGCACCTGGCGGTGGACGGGCTCCGTCGCCTTGACCATCTCCGACAGGCAGGAGTTGTCGACCGGCACCGTGCGCCAGCCGAGGAGCTCGAGCCCCTGCTCCTTGAGGATGCGCGCCCAGGCCCGCTCGCAATGCGCCGTGAGCCGCTCGTCCTGGGGCATGAAGAGCTGGCCGACCGCGTAGCGGCCGGGCTCCGGCAGCGTGAAGCCGAGCTTGTCGCATTCCTCCTTGAGGAACGCGTGAGGAATCTGAATGAGGATTCCGGCGCCGTCGCCGGCCAGCGGATCTGCACCCACGGCGCCGCGGTGCTCGAGATTGCACAGCATGCCGAGCGCGTCAGTGACGATCTTGTGCGATTTCTTTCCCGCGAGGTCGGCGATGAAGCCTACGCCGCACGCGTCGCGCTCGAACGCAGGATCAAAGAGACCTTGAGCTTCCGGACGCTCAATGACGGCCTTCTCTGGCGCGTTGTTGTTCATCTATCGACCTCGGGTGCCTGGCGGCGCAACGTACGGGAAATTGCTGGTCGTTTGCTCGGCGTGCTTAGCGGCGCTTTCGCTCGCGCTTGGGCAGCTTGTCTGCTGCGATGGTAGCCGCCCGCAACATGGAGCCTTATCCAAATAGTCCTGCCCAATCCGGCCAGGCGACCTGAGCAACCTGCCCCTGTTTCTCGCCTCGCAGCATAAAGGACAGGATTGCTGACCTTTTAATGTGAATTTTGCAGATTTTGCCCTTCAACACAAGCACGAAACCCCGGGGCCTTGGCTGTCCGCGGGCGAAGGTTCCGCCGCTCAGTTTAGGCCTCGCCAGCCGCTCGGTACAAATTCGTCCACAGCCGCCCCGACTGTCGCCACTTTTCATGCGCTTGTCTCGTCCCGCTGAAGCTAGTATTCGGCGCTGGAAGACCCGCTTGACCGAGCCCGTCACGCCCCTGGCAGCGGCGCACTGGAGCGCGTCCGGGGGAAATGGTCAGGATCGTCCATGAATGAAGCCGTCGCAGAGCGGCATGCAGGGGGAAGGATTTGGCAGCGCATTGGGGGGCTTCTCGCTCTCTCTGCCGTCGTCTACCTGTTGCTGCTGGTCCCGGATTTCCTTCTTCGCCAGGCGGGTTATACGCTCGACGGCCAGTCGCGGCCCAAAGCCTTCCTGATCGTCGGCATCATTGCCGTAGCCCTCTCCAGCATCGCCTCGCGCAAGACCCGGCTCTGGGTGCTCGGATTCTTCGTTCTGAACCAGGTTATCTGGTGCGGCGTCGCGGCTTACTTCGGTCGGGCGCTCGGACCCGAGCAACTTCTCCTCGCGCCTTATGAGCTCAACGATACGGCCGGCGGCGCGCTCGCCGAGTGGCGGACCCTGCTGCCATGGATGGCGGCAGTGTTGGGCTTGGGAGCGGCGCTGGCGTGCCTGCTATGGCCCCGGTTTGAGCACTGGGTCTGGCGCTCGAGCTTGGCCACCTGGGTATTGCTCGTCGGTGCTGTGGCGGCCGCAACGTTCTGGTCGCTCCACAAGCGCATCGAGAGCGCGTTCCCGGCGGTGCGTACGCCATCGATCTTCGCGCCCTTCCAGGCGGCCGTGAGCACCCTGCGCCTCATGTCGACCGACGTCCAGGCTAGCGTCGGCATGGTGCTGCGCGATCAGGACGTGACCCCGGTTGCAGCCCAGACGGACGAACCCGTGACCGTGGTAGTGATCATGGGCGAGAGCATCAACGCTTATCGTTTGTCCCTCTTTGGCTTCGAATCCGACACGACGCCCGGCCTTGCCCATTGGCGGACATCGCCGCCGGCCGGCTTCACGCTCATGTCGAAGATCGGCATCTCCGGCGGGACGGCGACGTTCGGCAGCGTCCCGACGTTTCTGAGGATGGCCTACATGCCCGTCCAGGCGCAGAAGTATGGCCATAACCTGTTCGATCTCGCGGACCGGCAAGGGTTCAAGAGTTGGTTCCTGTCGGTTCAGCATCCGCAGTTTCTGGACGCCGCGGGCGGTGCCAAGAACGCGGTGCGCGTCGAGACCGAGAAAGGCAATGAGGCCGAACTCGACAAGCTCCACGACGACTTGCTGGTGAAGTGGGTTCGGGAGGTCCCCGCCGAGCAAGAGCGCCGCTTCGTCTTCATCCACCAGCGCGTCAATCACGCCGGCTATACGCCCCATTGCACGCACGCGCCGGACGGCATGTACATTTTCAACGATCCCACGGGTACGTCACTTGGCGTGCGCCGCGCCGCCTACGACAACGGGCTGAGGTGCTGGGATCGCAACGTGACGGCAGTCGTCGAGCCGTTCTTGAAGTCGCGCGGCGCCGTCTACGTCTTCATCACGGCCGACCACAGCGAGCTTATGGGCGAAGGCGGTCTGTGGGGCCACGGGATGGCGGACATCCGCTCGGCCATGGTGCCCATGCTCTTGCTGACGAACCGTCCTGCCTCTCCCGTGGCGGATATGTTCAAGTCACTCTCTCCCCCCACCACCTACCGCCTGGCGCAGACGGTGGCGCGCGCAATGGGCCTTGAGGTGAAAACGCCCGAAATTTCCGCCAAGCGTTTCTATCTCAACAGCACCATGCCCTTTGCGCTGGCCGGCTTCATGGAGGTCGATCGCCAGACGGATACCGACTTCCGCGTCTCGACCTTTTCGCGCAACGGCAGGCTCATAAACGCCAAGGACGTGTCGATGCCCGAGCTCGCGACGTCGATCGTCTCGAGCGACAAGAGCCTCATGAGTGATGCCGCCGGCACGCACCAGAACGCGGCACCGGCGGCACCTGTTGCTCTACCTTGAGCCGGCGGTTTGAAGAGAAGCGCCCTTTCATGGCGCCCCGCTATACGCTCGCCCCGAAGGTCAGGCTGCGGTCTCGATCTGCTTAGAGTCGGCGCTGATCGCGACCGTACGCGGCTTCATGCGCTCCGGCAGGTTGCGCACGAGATCGATGTGAAGCAGGCCGTCCTTGAGGTCGGCACCCTTCACCTCCACGTAGTCGGCGAGCTGGAACCGGCGCTCGAAGCTGCGTGCGGCGATCCCGCGATGCAGGTACTTGCGCTCGCCTTCCTCGGCCTTCTTCTCGCCCTTGACCGAAAGTGCGCTCTCCTTGACGTCGACCTTGAGCTCGTCCTGGCCGAAGCCGGCGACCGCCATTGTGATGCGGTACTCGTTGTCGGAAAGACGCTCGATATTGTAGGGCGGATAGACGGTCTCGTTGTCGAGGCCGGTGACGCTGTCGAGGATTTGCGCCAGACGGTCGAAGCCGACGGTCGAGCGATAGAGGGGGGCAAAATCAAAGTGTCGCATGATGAGTTGTCCTCCATTGAGAAGCGACATGTGTTGGCCCGCCCTTGAGGGCCAGGCCGGTTGCGTATGCGCACCCGGATGCCCCGATCGTGAAATCCCTTTTCAGGATTTCGCGTGAATCGGCGGCACCAAGTAAAGTGGCGTGCGCGACACTGGATTTAGGGCGAGCAAGCGCGCCTTCAAGGGCTCCCCGGCATGAACCGGTGAGAATGCGCCACACAGACGATCAAGTCGCTCTGCTGCAAGCGAAAACCCGGCTTCCTTCATCTGCCGTTCATGTTGCAGGGCGGAACATTAATCCCGTGTCCGGCAGCAAGAATGACGCGCCAAGCGTAGATAGCGGCCGGCACGATTGGGTTGGGGCGAGACCACACTTAGGAACGAGGAGGAGAGGACGATGTCAGCGCGTCTTTGCGCGGCGATTGCATTCGCCGCGATGACCTTTGCGGCCGGCCCTAAGTCACTCGCCGCCGACCTTTACGGTGAGAACTATTATCCCCCCCAGGACGCCGAGCCCTACGGCGACCAGGGCTATGCCGAAGGCGATCGCTATCCGCCCCCGCGCGGCCCCTACGAGCAGGGCCCGGCTCAATTCGACAATGGATACGTTGGTCCCGAGCAAGGCGACCGCTACGTCGATCGTGGCGGTCCGGATCGCGGCGATCCATATGGCGACGCTCAGTATCGCGAAGATTATCCCTATCGCGGCTCGTTGAAGGACGGGTTCGTGCCTCCGCCGCCGCGCTTTTCCGATCGCACGTACGGGCGCGACGGCAATTGTCTCGCGCGCTGGCAGGTGAGGAGCAGGCTTCGCGACGAGGGCTGGGTCGACCTGCAGCCGTTGGACCGCCGCGGCGAGACCACCGTGCTCCGGGCGCGCCGCGCCGAGTCGGGGCGCGTCTTTACGCTTGGGGTCGACCGCTGTTCGGGGATGATTGTCGACGCCCGCCCGCACTACCTGAGGGCATTTGGCGCCTACGCTCCGCGCTTTCGGGGCCACGCCTACCGCTACTGACATCGACGCCCAAAGGTGCCGGCGCCTGCCAAGTTCAGGCGCGCGACGCAGACGGCTTACAGCCGTCACGGCGGTCGTGTAAACTTGCGCTGCCGGCTCCATTCGGATTCGCTCATGCCGGCATCGCGGGGTTAGCGGATGCAGCTCGTAGCGCTGGCAAAGAATCCTGTGCCCGGGGGCGCCTTTGTCGGCGAGCTTCCTGGCTACGACGGCACGAAGCTGAGGTTCGCGCGCTGGGAGGCGACGCGCGGGCCGCGCCGCGGCACGGTCTGCCTGTTCGGCGGTCGCGGGGAGTTCATCGAGAAGTATTTCGAGGTCGTCACCGACCTCCGCCGCCGCGGCTTCGCGGTCGCGACCATGGACTGGCGCGGGCAGGGTGGCTCCGCGCGCCCGCTCTCCAATCCGCGCAAGGGTCACGTCCGCAGCTTCGACCAGTACGACCTCGACCTCGAGCGCTTCATGAAGGACATCGTCCTCCCCGATTGTCCGCCGCCGTTCGTCGCGCTAGCGCATTCGATGGGCGCGAACATCCTCTTGCGCAACGCTTGCCGGCCCGGCTCCTGGTTCGAGCGCATGGTGCTCTCCGCGCCGATGCTCGCCTTTTCCGACGAGAAGGTCGGCTTTCCACCGGTTGTCGCGCGCGCGTATGCTGAAATCGCCGGGCTCGCGGGCTTCTCGCGCACTTACGTCAAGGGTGGCTCCGACGCCGCCGAGGAGCAGGTAACGTCGTTCGAGGAGAATCGCCTGACCTCCGACCGCGAGCGTTGGTCGCGCAACAAATCGATCCTCGACGTCGCGCCGAACCTTGCGCTGGGATCGCCGACGATCGGCTGGCTGCGGGCTGCCTACCGCTCGATGAGCATGATCACCGCAGGTGGATTCGCGACGTCCGTGCAAATACCCATGCTCCTCTTCGCGGCTGGTGACGATCGGATCGTCTCGACCCGCGCCATCGAGGAGTTCGGCGTCGGGCTCAAGGTCGGCACCCAGATCCTGCTGCCGGGCTCGCGCCACGAAATCCTTCAGGAAGCCGACAGCATTCGTCAGCGCTTCTGGGCGGCGTTTGACGCCTACCTTGGCGTGCGCGAGCCCGTGGCGTAAGCGCCTCGCTCTTATGGATTGAGGATCTTGAGCACCCGCTCGTGAAGGCGCGGATCGCCCGAGGCGAGGATGCGTCCTCCCGGCGTCGCCGGCTTGCCCTCCCACGTCGTCATGCGACCGCCGGCGCGCTCGACGATCGGGATCAGCGCCACGACGTCATAGGTTTTGAGGCCCGTCTCGATGACGAGGTCGACGAGCCCCATTGCGAGCAGGCAGTAAGCGTAGCAATCCCCTCCGAAACGCGTCATGCGCGCCTCGCCCTTGACGCGATGGAAGGCTTCGGTCTCCGCCCCGCTCGTGAAGGTGTCGGGCGTCGTGCTCATCAGCACGGCGTCGCGCAGCCGCCCGCAGGGACGCGTGGCGAGCCGGCGTACCTTGCCGGTGGCTGACCTCAAGTGAGCCGCATTCGCACCCGACCAGAATCGTTCCTTCGTGTAAGGCTGGTCCATCATGCCGAGGATCGGGTTCTCGTTCTCTAAGAGGCCGATGAGCGTTCCCCACATCGGCGTGCCTGTGATGAAGGAGCGCGTTCCGTCGATGGGATCGATGACCCAGCGGAAGCGTTGTCCCAACCCTTCGTCGCCGAACTCCTCCCCCGTGATGCCGTGATCGGGAAAGTGTTTGCGCAGATGCGTGCTGATGGCGCGCTCGGCAGCGCGGTCGGCAGCCGTAACAGGATCGTATTGTCCGCGGCCTGCTTTGTTTTCCACAGGGATCGATTTGCGGAAGTACGGGAGAATGGCCTGTCGCGAGCGGTCGGCGAGGGCGTGAGCCATGTCGAGGAGCGACTTGAAGCTGGGAGAGGCTGTACGGCTCAAAGGAGACTTCCAAGTTTGTAGATGAACACCGGTCTTATGCCTGAACGTTGTTAGATATCATCTCTAGATATACGGATTTCTCTAGTAAATCGTCCGCTCTGCGATGTTGTGTTGCTGCTGCGCATCATATTAACTGTAAACATTGTCATCACAGAACCGCCTCATTGCCGGGACTCACGAACAGGCGCATACAAAAATTGCGGTTTCGCAAGAGCACTTCTTCGGTACCGCAGCCCAATACGGGCGTTTCCTCCCTAGACTTGGGCCGTTCGCTTCGCACGAACGGCCTCTTTTTGCGGGGCATGGGCTCTCCGCAAGCACCCCTCGAGCTGACCTGAGATTTCTCCACGAGCCGTAGCTGGCCGGAGCCGGTCCTCGCCTGGGTAATGGCAGCTCTGCAAAAAATGCATTTGAGTTTTTGTGCGCCGCATTCATATTGTGCAATGCGTCATCGACGAGCGTGCTCGTTGGTGCCGCAGCCCTCCTTGGGCGTTTCCTCCCTAGACTTGGGCCGTCCACACCGGACGGCCCTTTTTCTTTTCTGGGGCTTCGCGTCTAGAGCGCCTGTTAGACCCTGTTTGCGGGCTTTGCAGCCTTCCGGAGGCAAGATCAGATTGCCCCTTCCCGAGTCAGGCCCCAGGCGCGGACCCGTGTGGCTGCCACAACTCGCACTGTCATGAATATGATTAAAACGTTTTGAGCGTGCTTGCGTTGTTTCGCGCTGCAGCATAGCATTTACAAGTGAGGCGCTCGGCAATTGTGTCGCGCCTTCCTCCGCCCACCTTGGGCGTTTCCTCCCTGGACTTGGGCCGCCCGCACTCGGACGGCCCTTTTTTATTGGCGCTGGAGATTTTGTATCGCGAGGCCGGCGAGGCGGCCAGGGGGATCACTCGGCGGCGGCCCGTCGCTCGAAGAGCGCAGGGACCTCGACGAACAGTCGCGTGGCAAGCGTCGTCAGATTCTTCTTCAGCGTCGCGAAGCGGTTCGTCGGTCTGAGCGTTGCCTCGTCCAGGTAGAGGCCGCGATTGATCTCGAGCTGAATGGCCTGCATGCCGCGGCTCGGTCGGCCGTAGTGCTCGGTGATGTATCCGCCCGCATAGGGCCGGTTGAGCTGCACGTCGTAGCCGAGCGCTGCGATCGCGTCCTTGACGAACCGTGTCAAGCGGCTGTCGCAGGACGCGCCGAAGCGGTCGCCAATGACGAAATCCGGACGCGGGCCGCCCAGCCTGCGCCATGAGCGCCGACGGCATGGAATGGCAATCGATCAGGATGGCATAGCCGAACTGCCGGCGCGTTTCTTCGAGGAGCTGTGCCAGCGCCGCATGAAACGGCAGGTAAAGCTGATCCACACGCTCGAGCGCCTCCTTGATCGACAGCCGGCTGCGATAGATCTCCTCGCCGTCTGCCACGATGCGCGCAATCGTCCCTAATCCGCCGACCACGCGCACCGACTGCGCATTGGCGAAATCCGGCAGCGGCTCGGCGAAGAGTTCTGGGTCGAGCTCGTAGGGCTCGCGGTTGACATCGAGGTAGGCGCGCGGAAAGCGCGCTGCGATCAGCGGCGCCCCGAGCTCGGCCGCGCCCGAGAACAGCTCGTCGACGAAACAGTCCTCGGACTTTCTCAGCGCCATGCGGATCAAGCCTGGATTGAGCCAGGAACTCGCGCGTATAGGCTCTGCCTGAGTGTGGCGAGCACAGCACGAACGGCGACGTTTGCGCCTCCGGTGCCAGGATGGTGAAGGGGGGATCAATCTCGCTGACGATGGAGACCGTTTCCTGCTGGATCATTCCGCGCGCTGTCTCTCAGTGGCCATTCCCGATGCACGCCAAGTCGCCCCGGCCGATGAAGTGTGCCAACCCCCGCTCCTCCTGTCCACGATAAGGGACGCACATCGGCTCGGTGGTCGTGGAAATCTTTCTATTGAACAGATCTGGCGGGAGGTTGCCGTCCTGACAAGCATAACCTGAGCTTCATGGTCCATTTACCAAACTCGCGTCAGATTTGTGTGTCACTACGCCGCGTTCTTCGATAAAGTCTCAGTCGCAGGTTCGAGCTGCTCATGACCGTAAAGCCTTCCCGAGTACCGATGTACCGCATTCTTCTGGCCGAGGACGATGATTCGATGCGCGGCTTCCTGGAGCGCGCTCTCGGCAAGGCCGGCTACGACGTCATGGCGTACTCGAACGGCGAGGAAGCCTACGAGCGCCTCAAGGAAGAGCCGTTCACGCTGCTGCTCACCGATATCGTCATGCCGAAGATGGACGGCATCGAGCTCGCACGCCGCGCCGCCGAGATCGATCCCGACCTGAAGATCATGTTCATCACCGGATTTGCCGCCGTGATTCTGAACAACGAGGTGGCCGCGCCCAAGGAAGCGCGCGTGCTCTCCAAGCCCTTCCACCTCAAGGATCTCGTGCGCGAGGTCGAGCGCCTCCTGGCGGCGTAATTGCCCGCCAATGGGCCGTTGGACGCGCGGCTTGCCACTCCGCTCCAATGCCGATATAGGAGAGCGCTGCCGATTGCACTTTTCTGGCCAGGATGGGCACTTAGCTCAGCGGTAGAGCACTACCTTGACATGGTAGGGGTCAGAGGTTCGATCCCTCTAGTGCCCACCATCCGCCCTTCCCGCCATCAACTGGTGTAAGACATGAAAGTTAGAAACTCTCTGAAATCGCTTCGCTCGCGCCATCGCGACAACCGTCTCGTGCGCCGCAAGGGCACGCCTCTACGTCATCAACAAGACCCATCGCCGTTTCAAGGCGCGCCAGGGCTGATTGCTGCCTGCGACGCATCGGCCAGCGCGCCTCATGCGGTTGAGGCGCGCGCCATTGTGAGCCGTAGCGGCCGCCCGTAGCCGGCGCTGGCCATAGACGATGCAAGACGCGGCTCCTTATCTTGTCGGGCATGAGAGACGAGCCCGTAGTCCGCAACCTGATCCGCAGCCTGGCTGCGGCGGGATTGGTTCCGATCGCCGCGACGGCGATCCTCCGCCGCTCGGGCCCAGGCCGCCTGACGCACCTGAGGCCGCCGACTCGAGGCGACCGCGCCGCAGGCACGCCGCCGGCGCGAGCCGCCGCTCGCACAGCCGCCTCAGGCGCAGCCGCCCCACGCGCAGGCACCCGCCGACGCGCCGCCCGACACCGCGGAGCAGCGCACGAAGCTTCTCGACGAGCTCTACGCGCGCCTGGCGGCCTCTCCGAGCCCCGAGGACGCCGAGCCGATCGTCAAGTCGATCGAGCGCCTGTGGCATTACTCCGGCAGCGCCGACCGCCGACCTCTTGGTGGATCGCGCGATCGCGGCCGGCCAAGCCAACGATCAAGAGCTGGCGATGAAGCTGCTCGACGCCGCCGTGTTGCTGCAACCCGACTTTGCCGACGCCTGGAACCGCCGCGCGTATCTCTACTTTCATGAAGAACGACTACAAGCGCGCACTCGGCGACTTGCGCCGCGTGCTGGCGCTCGAGCCCAACCACTTTCGCGCGCTCGAGGGGCTGGCGCAGATTCTGCGCAGCATCGGCGAGAAGAAGGCCGCGCTCGACGCCTACAAGAAGCTGCTGGCGGTCCATCCCCAGGCCGCGGGTGCCGAAGAGGCCGTCGACGAGCTGACGCTCGAGGTCGAGGGCCAGGGCATCTAACGCCTAGGCGCCAATCACTGCGCAGCTGACCTGAAATGTCGCCGCGTCGAACCCGCTAGTTCAGCGGCTTGACGCGCCGGTCGGCGGGCACCTTGCCGCCGACGGGCACATAGTCGGGGCTGTGGCCGTCGGGCAACCGAGCTCGTCGACGAATGCGAGCCGGATCATGTTCGTCGCCCCGGCCGTGCCGAGCGGCACGCCGCAGGTGATCACGACGCCGTCGCCCGGCCGCACGAAGCCTTCCTCGAGCGCGATGCGCGTTGCCTTGCGCACCATGTCCGCGAGATCCTCTGGATCGCCTGTGAGCACAGTCTCGACGCCCCAAACGAGCGCCAGCCGCTGCGCCGTGCGCGCCACGGGCGTGAGCCCGATCACGGGCAGATGCGGTCGCTCGCGCGCGACGCGCAGCGCCGTCGATCCGGTGGCCGTGTAGCAGAGGATCGCCGAGACCTTGACCGTTCCGGCGATGGCATGTGCGGCGGCCGCGATCGCGTCGGCGCCCGTCGGCTGCGGCGTAAGCTCGGTCGCGTGCACGAAGGCGTCGTAGCTCGGGTCGGCTTCGACCTCGATCGCGATGCGGTCCATCATCTGGATCGCCTCGACCGGAAACTGTCCGACGGCAGATTCCGACGACAGCATGACGGCGTCGGCCCCGTCGAACACGGCGGTGGCGACGTCGGAGACTTCGGCGCGCGTCGGCATCGGCGACGAGGTCATGCTTTCGAGCATCTGCGTCGCGACGACGATCGGCTTGCCGGCGCTCCGCGCCTTGCGCGTGATATGCTTCTGCAGGCCGGGCACGCGCTCGACCGGCATCTCGACGCCGAGATCGCCGCGCGCGACCATGAAACCGTCTCCGGCGGCGATGATGCCGTCGAGATCCTCGATCGCCGACGGCTTCTCGATTTTCGCCAGCACAGCGGCACGGCCGTCGATCAGCCTCTTGGCCTCGATGACGTCGTCGGCGCGCTGCACGAACGACAGCGCGATCCAATCCGCTCCGATCTGCAAGGCCCAGTCGAGGTCGGCGCGATCCTTGTCGGTGAAGGGGCCGATCGGCAGCACGGTGTCGGGAAGGCTCACGCCCTTGCGGCTGGAGAGCGCGCCGCCCGTCACCACTTCGGCGGCGATCGACCCGTTCTTGCGCTCGATGACGCGCATGCGCACCTTGCCGTCGTCGATGAGCAGCGTATCGCCGACTTTGGTCGCCTCGAAGATCTCCGGGTGCGGCAGGCAGACGCGCTCCGCCGATCCCGCCTCCGTCCTTGCGATCGAAGCGGAAGATCGCCCCGTCGTTGACGAACACGCGCCCGCCGTGGAATTCGCCCAGGCGCAGCTTCGGCCCCTGCAGGTCGCACAGGATGCCGATCGGATGGCGGTGCTTCGCGCCGACATCGCGCACGGAGCGCGCAAGCGCGCGCGCCGTCTCGTGGCTCGAGTGGCTCATGTTGATGCGGAAGACGTCGGCTCCGGCCAGGAACAGGCGTTCGAGCACCTCGGGTGCTGATGACGCGGGTCCAAGCGTCGCAACGATCTTGACCCGGCGATTTCGCCTCATTTTCCTTTCGTCCCTTTGTCTTCTGGATCGGTGAGGCGAACCGTCCACTCTTGCGCCTCTCCGGTGTCGACTTCAAAAAAGCCCGTGCGCTTATATCCGCGTTTCGGGCAGTCCTGAACCCCCCGGATGGCGAACGATTTGTCGGCCGTGCACATGAAGTTGGAACCGGCCCATTCTCCGCCGCGATCATAGTCCACGGCGTGCACATATATGAAGCGGCTTGGCACCGCACCCTTGAAGAGCGTCTCGCACGTCTGCGACGCGATGTTCCACCATCCCTCGGTGGCCCACCCGGTCGGGTCCTGGTAGCCGATCGAGACGCCGATGCGGCTTGCGGTCGAGTTGCAGAGCTTGAGATCGGCGCGCGCTTGGCCGCCCGCTAGGGCGGCGATCATGAATGTCGCGAACGACGCTGCCGTGACCGCGTAAGGCGCGGAGGTTGCTGCCGCACCCTCGTCTCACGGCACACGCCGGCGCTCCGATCCGGTGAGACCTGTTCCCGCAGCATCGTGAAGTGAACCCATTTTTCTAGTCTCGCCGGTCTCGCACGCCGACGTCAACGAAGCGTTCTTGGGAAGGAAAACGGCGGCATTGAGGTTAAGCGCGAAAGCGCTGGGTGCTCTTGGAAGCCTCATGCCGGGGCGGCTATAGTCTCCCGGATGCAACGAAAAGTCGAGGAATGCGCCGGCCTTTGCCGTCCTGTCCGGGCGCGTCGACACCGGCATCATCGTGATCTGCGACCATGCGGGGAACGATCTGCCCGCGGATTATGGCACCCTCGGCCTCGACTGCGGGCGAGCTCGAGCCGTCACATCGCCTACGACATCGGCGCCGCAGGCGTCGTGCGCCGTCTCGCCGCGCGGCTCGGCGCGCCGGCCGTCCTGACCCGCTACTCGCGCCTCCTGATCGACTGCAATCGCGGCCTCGACGATCCGACCCTCATCATGCGCCTGTCCGACGGCGCGATCGTCCCCGCCAATCGCCACATCGACGCGGCCGAGCGCGAGCGACGCATTGCGCGCTACTACACGCCCTACCACGCCGCGATCGAGCGCCTGATCGATGCAGCCCTGGCTCTCGGCGTGCCGCCGCTCCTCTTGTCGGTGCACAGCTTTACCGACAAGTGGAGGGGACGACCGAGGCCCTGGCACGCCGGTGTGCTGTGGGACAAGGACCCGCGCCTGGCGCAAAGGCTGATTGCCGCGCTGGCGCAAGGTCCGGGAATGATCGTCGGCGACAACGAGCCCTACTCGGGCAGCCTCAGAGGGGATTCGATGTGGCGCCATGGCACCGAGCGCGGCCTGCCCCACGCCATCGTCGAAATTCGCCAGGACCTGATCGCAGGCGAGGAGGGCCAGCAGCAGTGGGGCGAGCGCCTCGCGGGCGTTCTTGCCGGGCCTCCTTGCGCGCGAGGACGTCGCGCACGACCTGAGACGGCAGCATCACTACGGCTCGCACACGCGATTGACGCCGCGCATCGCTTGCGCCGCGGCAAAGGAGTGACGCACATGGACAAGATCGACGCGAGGACGCAAATCGAGCTCGAGGCCGCCGCCTTTCGCCGCCTCCTGGCGCACCTGCGCGAGCGCACGGATGTGCAGAACATCGACCTCATGAACCTCGCCGGCTTCTGCCGCAACTGTCTTGCGAACTGGTATCAGGAGGCCGCGGCCGAGCGCGGCACGGCGCTCTCCAAGGACGAGGCGCGCCAGATCATCTACGGCATGCCGTACCGCGAGTGGCAGCAGCGCTACCAGACGGAGGCGTCGCCTGAGGCGCAGGCGGCCTTCGCCGAGGCAAGCAAGAAAGAGCATTAGCTCGGCGCTTTTCCCCACTTCTCGCGCGAGCGAGCCCCGCGCAAAAACCTCTGGATCGTTCGTGTGCGCGCCTTGATGCCGAGGGGAGCCGCGTCTAGCGTCTGCGCGACGTTCGAGCCGAATGCCTCGGACGATTCGGCGCCGTCTTTGAGCGCCGGCACGAATACGGTCGCAACGATCCTGGGGAGCAGGCATGACCACGCTTCAATCTTCTTCGCAAAAGCAGCTGCGCCAGCTTGTCGAGAGCATCGAGCGGCTCGAGGAGGAGAAGAAGGCGCTCTCCGGCGACATCCGCGACAAGTATCTCGAGGCCAAGGGGCTCGGCTTCGATGTCAAGGTGCTGCGCCAGGTCGTGCGGCTAGCGCAAGAAGAGCCAGGCCGAGCGCCAGGAGGAGGAGAGCGTGCTCGAGGTCTACCTGCACGCGCTCGGCATGCTGGGCGAAGGCGGTGCTGCAGATCGAGGCGGCGGCCGAGCGGATGATCGCCGCCGAGTGACGGCGGGGTTACTTCACGCAATTTCCGGAGAAAGAAGTGAAGCGCCTCGGATCGATTCGGCGCTCGGCCGAGGCGCTAACGACGGGCTGAAGCCGAAGCTTCAAACACGCCGTGTTCGGTTCTGGAGCGGGCGAAAGCCTCCTCGCCATCCGGTCCCTAATTCCGTCGCGAAGTTGGAATCACCTGTCCCGCAGCGCCTGGAACTCTGCTGAGCTCGAGGCCATCGATTCTGCTTGCTCACTGAAAAGATAGACGAGCACCTAAATAAGCGCTAATCGTTATTTGTTTCCGTGTTAATCAGAGATCCTGATGACGCACGTGACCTTCAAGCAATTGCGATACTTCGATGCGCTCGCCCGCGAGCTGCACTTTGGCCGTGCGGCCGATACCTGCGCGGTGACGCAGCCGGCGCTCTCGATGCAGATACACGAGCTCGAGCAGAGCCTCGGTCTCGTGCTCGTCGAGCGCACCCGCTCCGGTGTCCAGCTCACCGACAAGGGCCTCGAGATCGCCGCGCGCGCCGCGCGCATCCTGGGCGACGTCCGCGACCTCATTGCCTTTGCCCATCACGCGAGCCGCGTGCTGTCGGGCGCCTTGCGCCTGGGCGTCATCCCCTCGGTCGCGCCCTACATGCTTCCGCCGCTGCTGCCGCTTCTCCGCGAGGCCTATCCCGAGCTCGAGCTGCACGTGCGCGAGACGCAGACGCAGCCGCTCACCCGCGAGCTGCTCGAAGGCAAGCTCGATGTCCTGCTCCTCGCGCTTCCCGTGAAGCATCCCGATCTCGAGAACATGCCGCTCTTCGAGGACCGCTTCGTTCTCGCCGTGCCGCAGAGCAAGAAGCTCTCGGGCCGCGTCCGCGCCACCAAGGAGCTGATCGAGCACGAGCGCCTGCTTCTCCTCGAGGAGGGGCACTGCCTGCGCGATCAGGCGCTGACGTATTGCACGCTCCAGCAGGTCGACGCGGTCAACACCTTCGGCGCCTCGAGCCTGTCGACCATCGTCGAGATGGTGTCGGCCGGCTACGGCATCACGCTCTTGCCCGAGATGTGTCTCGGCATCGAGGAGCGCGGACGCAAGCTCACGCTTGGTTCGCTTCGTCGAGCCGGAGCCGTTCCGCACCATCGGCCTCGTATGGCGCTCGACGTCGCCGAGGAAGCGCGACTTCCAGGAGCTTGGGCGTCTCGTGGTGAAGGCCTGGAACGAGGGTCCGGCGGCAAGTCCGGGTCTCGCCGGACGTCACAAGAAAGTGCTCAGCGGGGCACCGTCTTGACCTGCCGCTCGGAGAGGCCGGCTGCCGACGGTAGCTGGCCGCTCGCCGGCTGCCTCCAATTCGGCAAGGCTCACCGCTTCCCCGCGGAACTCGTGCGCCCAAAGCAGCCGCGCGAACTGCTCGCCGGGCCTGAAGCGCATCGGCGGAATTCTGCCCTCGTCGTCGATCAGCTCGAGCGTCTTTGCCGCGTCGGGATGCACCATCTTGGCGAGCGCGGGATCGTCCGGAGAGGCCGACGCCGTGAGCAGAGGCGCGAGCGGGAACGGCCGGTAGGACAGCTCGTCGGGATGCTCCTCGTCGAACTCCGGCGCCGCGGACCATGCGCTGTCGTCCGTCACGCTGCCGGTGGTGAGCGCGCGCGCTCTCGGATGAGCGTGACGAAAGCTCGGCTCGAGCGCCGCGGTCTTGGTCTCGGTGCTCCATTCGGCCTTCTGCGGCTTGGGCAGCGGGCGCGGCGGGAAGGCCGACCGGGCCCAGCGAGGCATAGACGGGCGCAGGCGGCTTTGCGTGCGGCGTGCTCGCCGCGCGCGGCGTCTCCCGTTTCGTCGAGAGAGGCCAGCGTCGCCAGCATGTCGAGCCGTGGCGCGATCGGAATCCGACGGGCGTGCCGTGAACTGCGACGGGCGCTCGATCATGCGCGGCTCGCCGACGAGCTTCGGCGCCGAGGCGAGCTGCACCTCCGGTGTCGGCGGCGGCGCGCCGACGGCCATCCTGCTCGTCGGTCGACGGAGCGGACGGCCTTGTTGCGGGCTTGGGTTTCGGTGCCGGCGAGCGGAGCGACGCCGCCCGCGTCGGCAACTGCGATCGTGCCCTTCGGCGTGTCGCGGACCTGGAAGTATTGCGCGACCTCGAGCGCGAGATCCTTCTTGCGCTCGCGCGCCGCGCGCACGTCAGCCGGCGTGATGGGTCTCCCGTCCGCGGGCTCGTGCTTCGAATGGCCGGACGGGAAGAGCAGGGCGAGCTCGTCGCGCGGCATGCGCGGCCAGTGGCGCACGCGGCCCGTGTCGACGTGGACGAACGGGATGGCCGAGGTCGGGTAGTAGCCGACGCCGCCGCGCTCGCGCACGAGCGCCGAATAGCGCATCTGTCTCACCGGCACGTCGGGAAACGATACGTCGACCGCCTTGCCGGTGATGTGCTGGCTCTGGCTCGCCTGGCCGCCGACCGTCTTGCGCAGCATCTCGTTGGTGCCGCGCGAGCGGTATCCGCAGATGATGTGCACGGGCTCGCGCGATCCGAGCTCCTCGTGCATCTCCCAGATGATGTCGATGGTCTTGGGATCGATCTCGATCTCTTCGTTCTTGCGCCAGTCGCGCATGATCCAGTTGATCTTCTTCAGCGCCTCGGGGATGTAGGCGCCGTCCTTCTTGTAGAGGATCGACAGCGTCTCTTTGGTGTGGATGTGATAGAAGGAGATCGTGCGGTCGCCGCTCGGCACGGCGCCGATGCCCGGCAGCCGCGAGCGCGACGGCACCGCCCAGTGCCGAAAGCGCGCCGATGAGGCGTCGTGCGCTGGAACCCACGGAACTCCCTCTCGCCTAAGGAACCCGGCGGCCGCCCCCGCGGCTGGTGCGCCTATAGGGTTAAGCTCCAACCCTTAACGGTTTGTAACCATTGAATGGGGGCATACGAGGGCTCGTAAGCGGCAGAAACGGGGCAAACGCCCCGTGCCGCGGCCGTCTTCCGCGAGGCGAGAGCCGTGCTCAGAACCCGCCGAAGAAGCTGTTCATGAAGGTGCTGAAGGACGTGTTCTTCGCCTGCACGCTCGCGCACCTCGTGCGTAGGAGACGGGCGCCAGGTGATCCTTGCCCGCGCACGATCTGGTCGAACTTGCCTTCGAGCGCGAGCTTGATGCGCTGCTCGTGTCCGTAGACGTCCTTCGCGCCTTGCTCGTTGCCCTCGGCGTCGACCCACGCCGTGAAGTAGGTGACGTGGACCGGGATCTTGTTGTCGAGCGTGATCGGGTTCTCGTCGGTCGGCGCCTCAATCATCTCGTCGACCTTCGCCGCGTCCCAGCCCTTGTCCTCGGCCGAGCACGACCTCGGCCAGCTTGTCCGGATTGCGCACCCGCATGCAGCCGTGGCTGAAGGGCCGGCTCGCTTCCTCGAACAGCCCCTTGGTCGGCGTGTCGTGCATGTAGACCGCGTGCTTGTTCGGGAACGAGAACTTGACGACGCCGAGCACGTTGCCGCCGCCTGGCGGCTGGTAGACGTCGTAGCGGCGGATGTCGGCGCTGCTCCAGTCGACGCTGTAGGGATCGACCGGACGGCCGTTGTAGGTGATGCGCAAGTTCTGGCGCTCGAAGTAGCGTGCCGCCGCGCGCGAGTGACGGATAGAGCTCGCGCACCTTGATGCTGTCGGGAACATTCCAGCGCGGATGGAACGTCACGAGCTCCATCTCGTCGGAGAAGATCGGCGTCTGCTTGTCGGGCAAGCCCGGTGATGACGCGCTCCTCGTGGATGACCTTGTCGTCCTTGACCACGCGGATCATGAACTCCGGCACGTTGACCCAGACGTAGTACTTGCCGAGATCGTCGGGCATCCAGCGCCACTCTTCCATGTTGGCGAGGAGGCGCGCCGGGCTTGGCGTGTCGACGTCGTTGAGCGCGGCGCGCGTGCCGGAGCCGACGATGCCGTCGGGCCGCATGCCCTTCTTCGTCTGGAAATCCTTGACCGCCTGCGGCAAGCGCTTCGTCGTAGAGAGTCTCGTCGGCCGGCGCCTCCGGCGTGCGCCTGCCGGCAGCGCCACGTCGAGCCGCTTCCTGAGCAAGTGCGCACGTTGTGCGTGCTTCTTGCCCGGCACGAGCTGCGGTCCCGGCGGCACCTTGACGACCTCGTCCGCCGCGGCAGCCGATTTCAGCCGCTCGAGATATTTCTGGCGCAGCTTCTCGAACTGCGGATGCTTGGGATGCAGGCCGCGCAGGTAGGCGTCAGGCTCGGCCGCGGCGGCGATCTCCTCGAGCACCGTCTTCGGATCGCGGAGCTGCGGCAGGCGATCGAGATATGACGAGAGCTGCTTCGCCGGATCGGTGATCCGCCCGCCGCGTGCGTAACGCGCGTACTTGAGCGCCGCCAGCGAGAGCTCCATCTCGACGTCCGCGAGCTGATCGCGCGAAAGCTGCGACGACCCCGTGCGCGGCGATCCGGCAGATCGAAGTCCTTGGCATCGAGGCCCCAGTCGTCGGCCTTCTTGATCTCGGCGATCAGCGCGGCTGCCTTGGCGGTGGGCGCCGTCTTGTCGACCCACAGCGGCTCGTCCTTGCGGCTTTCATAGAACGCACCGAGAGCGCGCTGCGTCCTGCTTGTCCGCGTCCGAGAGCTCTTGCCGCAGAGCTTGGCGAGAAGCACGCGCACATCCGCGCCGAGTGCCCGGCTCCTGCGGCGGCGCCGGAGTGTGGCGGCAGGCGCCGCGGCATGCGGCTGGCGCCGCAGCTGGAGCGGCAGGCGGTGTCGAGGCCGCGGCCGGAGTGCAGGCGCAGGCGTCAGCAGGCGGTGTGGCTGTCGCCGCAGTCGGACGTTGCGGGAGCCGGTGCGGCTGCAGTGTCGGGAGCAGCGGGGCTCGCAGGCGACGGAGCTGCCGTGCTGGTGGTCGGCGTCAGGACGCAGCAGGCGGCGCCGTCGCGGCAGTGGTCGGGTGAGTGCCGGTGCAGCGCGGCAGCTATCGGCGCAACGTCGCCGGCAGGTGCGCCGTCGCCGGGGTAGCGGTAGATGCTGCCGGTCGCGGGTGGCTCATTGGCCAGGGCCGAGCGCCAAGCGACAGCGCGAGCGTGATGCCCGACAGGGACCAGAGCCAGTTACGCATGGAAGTTCCTCACGAAGATCAGCTGCTCAGCGGACGCTAGCCGAGGAGACGCGGCTTGAGAAGCCGGCGGCGTGCGCCCGGAAAGGCGCCCGGATCACAATGTGTGAGGACTGTTGTCGAATTGTGAACGTTTCCCGGCCCCTAAGGGCATCGTCCGTCAGTATACTGACTCATTGACCAACAAATTGGGCCCGGCCTTGCGGCCGGGCCCACGATCGAGAGGGCATCAGTTTGGCTAGTTGACGCGAGGCTCCAGACCGTACTCCTGCATTTTTCGATAGAGCGTCGAGCGGCCGATCTTGAGGCGCTTGGCGACCTCCGTCATGTGGCCGCGATAGCGCCCGAGCGCGAGGCGGATCATGTCGGCCTCGATGTCCTCGAGCGAGCGGATCTCGCCGCTCTCGGTGACGGCCGGGATGCCGAGCGACGACTGGCCGCCTGACGGGCGCACCTCGACCGTCCTCGGGATGGTGCCCTCGGCGCCGAGGAGTGCCGGCCCCGTATAGGCCGGCGGGCTTCTGCAGGTGGGACGGCGCGGGCGGGACCTCCGCCTCGAAGCCGTCGACCTGCGCTGCGATCTGCGGGAACTCCGCGACCGTGAGCTCGGGCCCGTCGGCGAGCACGATGGCGCGGAAGATCGCGTTCTCGAGCTGGCGTACGTTGCCGGGCCACGTATAGGCCTGCGAGCAGCCGCATCGCGTCGTCGCTGAGGCCGTTGACGCGCTTGCCTTCCTCGGCGGCGAAGCGGGCGAGGAAATGGCGCGTGAGCTCCGGGATGTCGCCGAGCGCGTTCGCGCAGCGGCGCCACCCAGATCGGGAAGACGTTCAACCGGTAGTAGAGATCCTCGCGGAACTTGCCTTCCCGGACGAGCTGGATCATGTCGCGGTTGGTCGCCGAGACGAGGCGGAAGTCGACCTTGACCGGCTTTTTCGCCCCGACGGGATCGATCTCGCCTTCCTGCAGGGCGCGCAGAAGCTTGACCTGCGCATCGAGCGGCAGCTCGCCGACCTCGTCGAGGAACAGCGTGCCTTGATCGGCCTCCTGGAACTTGCCGACGCGCTTGTCGACGGCGCCGGTGAACGAGCCTCTTCTCGTGGCCGAACAGGATGCTCTCGACGAGGTTCTCGGGGATCGCGCCGCAGTTCACCGTGACGAACGGCTTTCCGGCGCGCTCGCTCTCGCCCTGGATGGCGCGCGCGATCAGCTCCTTGCCGACGCCGCTCTCGCCTTCGATGAGGACCGGGATATGCGATGCCGCCGCGCGCTTGCCGAGCGCGATCACGCGCTGCATCGCCTCGCCGCGGATGATGAGATCGCCGAACGTCAGCGTCCCCTCGGCCCGCTTCTTGATGCGGCTGATCTCTCCCGACAGCGCCTCGATCTTCATGGCGCTGTTGATCGACACTTCGAGCCGCTCGGGCGAGGCCGGCTTGATGACGAAGTCGACGGCGCCGAGGCGCATCGCGTTGATCGCCGCGTCGATCGAGCCGTGCGCGGTTTGCACGATGATCGGCGGGACCGGCTTGCCCTTCAGCCGCTCGAGCACCGCCATGCCGTCGACGCCGGGCATGACGAGATCGAGGAGGACGAGAGAGATCGAGCCGCGATCGGGCCCTTCGAGCACTTCGAGAGCTTGCTCTCCGGAGTTCGTGGATTTGGTTTCGAAGCCGAAGCGCTTGACGGTCTCTTCGAGGATGCGGCGCTGGGCAGGATCATCGTCAACGATGAGAACACGCTTTGCCATGTGGCACTCAGAACTCAACAACAACTGGGACAAGACCGGGCCCCGGGAAGGGTCGAGCTGTCCCGCTACAGGACAGCTCGTGACCGGCCACTCACTTCTCGGCCGAGATTGCCCGACAACAGTAAACAAGCTGTTGCGGGAAAGCCCAGCTTGAGCCTTTTTTCGTTAGCCTTCCTTGCTGCCATGCCGGCACTTGAAATTGGCGCCTCCGCCGAGCACATTGGGCTGGGATTTCCTCACAAGCGCTCGGAGCATTGTACGATGCCGATGTCGCGCGCCGCCTTTTGCACCGCTTCGGCCGGAACTGCTATGTCGCTGGCGCCGAAGGTGGCGCAGCCGCCGCTGCGCGCCAGCTAGCTGCGCTTCCCGAGTGGGATCTTTCCGATCTCTACACGTCGCCCGACGCGCCGGAGGTCGCGCGCGATCTCGATGCGTCCGCGAAGGAGGCGCGGCGCATCAAGGAGGCCTATCAGGGTAAGCTCGCGGCGCTCGGCCGAGGACGGCGCGAAGCTGGCCGAGGCCGTCAAGGCCTACGAGGCGCTTTCCGATCTCATGGGCAAGCTCGGCTCCTATGCGGCGCTTCTCTACTCCGCAAACCAGGCCGATCCGGTCCGCGCCAAGTTCTACGGCGACGTGTCGGAGAAGCTGACGCAGATCTCGACCGACCTCATTTTCTTCGAGCTCGAGCTCAATCAGATCGACGACGCGCACGCTCGACGCGGCGCTCGCGCGCCCGCGCTCAGCCGCTACAAGCCGTGGTTCGACGATCTGCGCAAGGAGAAGCCCTACCAGCTCGAGGAGAAGCTCGAAACGCTCTTCCACGAGAAGGGCCAGACCTCGCGCGGTGCCTGGAGCCGTCTCTTCAACGAGACCATGTCGGCGTTGAAGTTCTCCGTCGACGGAGAGCCCGCGCCCCTGACGCTCGAAGCGACGCTCGAACCTCCTCTCCGATCCCGCTGAGCCGAGACGCAAGGCCGCGGCCGAAGCGCTCTCGCGCGTGTTCAAGGACAACGTCCGCCTCTTCACGCTCATCACCAACACGCTCGCCAAGGACAAGGAGATCTCCGACCGCTGGCGCGGCTTCAAGGATGTCGCCGCGAGCCGCCATCTCGCCAACCGCGTCGAGGCCCCCGTCGTCGATGCGCTCGTCGAGAGCGTCCGCGCCGCCTATCCGCGCCTCTCGCATCGCTACTACGCCATGAAGGCGCGATGGCTCGGCATGGAGCGGCTTTCCCATTGGGACCGCAACGCGCCGCTGCCCGACAAGCCCGAGCGCATCTTTACGTGGGGCGAGGCGCGAGAGCATGGTGCTCGATGCCTACGGCGCATTCGCGCCCGACATGGCGTCGATCGCCAAGGAGTTCTTCGACAAGCGCTGGATCGACGCGCCGCTGCGCGAAGGCAAGGCGCAGGGCGCATTCTCCGCGTCCACCGTGCCGTCGGTGCACCCCTACGTGCTCCTGAACTACCAGGGCAAGCCGCGCGATGTGATGACGCTTGCCCACGAGCTCGGCCACGGCGTGCACCAGATGCTCGCCCGCGCCCAGGGGCCGCTGCTCGCGCCGACCCCGCTCACGCTCGCCGAGACCGCGTCCGTCTTCGGCGAGATGCTGACCTTCCGCGCGTTGCTCGCCGCGACCAGCGACCGCAAAGAGAAGAAGGCCATGATCGCGGGCAAGGTCGAGGACATGCTGAACACGGTCGTGCGCCAGATCGCCTTCTACACACTTCGAGCGCAAGGTGCACGAGGCGCGCCGGCAAGGCGAGCTGACGAGCGATCAGCTCGGCGCCTTCTGGCTCGAGGTGCAGTCCGAGAGCTTAGGCCCGGCGATCGACCTCAAGCCCGGCTACGAGGTCTACTGGAGCTACGTGCCCCACTTCATCAATTCGCCGTTCTACGTCTACGCCTATGCCTTCGGCGACTGCCTCGTGAACTCGCTCTATGGGCTCTACCAGGAGGCGCATCCGGGCTTCGTCGCCAAGTACTTCGATCTCCTGAAGGCCGGCGGCTCGAAGCACCACTCCGAGCTGCTCGCCCCCTTTGGCCTCAACGCCAGCGATCCCGCCTTCTGGTCGAAGGGCCTCAAGGTGATCGAGGGCATGATCGACGAGCTCGAGGCGATGGACAGGGCCGCGTGAGGAACCAACTTCGCGCGACGGTAGTTGAGCCACCGTCTCGCCACTGAGGGTCCTGTTAACAGCGCATCTGGCCGAAATAGTTTTGCGGCCCCAGAGGCTTGCCAGCTTCCCGCCGCGCCGATAGGTCAAATGTCAAGGCTCATTCGTGTCGCAACGGACTAATTTCCCGGCTTCCGGCGGCAAGACCGCGGGCGTATAAGCCCGCCACTTTGCTGCAATGCAGCGGTCACCGTGTAAGAGGCGCCAATCGTGGCCCAATCCAAAGCCGCCGATACGGCAGGCGAAAACGGCACTCAGGACGAGCTTACCAGCCGCCATTTCTGGACGCTTGTCGTCGGCTCCATCGGCGTCGTCTACGGCGACATCGGCACCAGCCCGCTCTATGCGCTGCGCGAGGCCGTCGTCGCCGCGCGTCATGGCGGTATCGACGATCGCGAGGCGGTGCTCGGCGTCCTGTCGCTGATCGTCTGGGCGCTCGTGCTCATCGTGACCATCAAATACGTGACGCTTCTGTTGCGGGCGGACAACCGGGGCGAGGGCGGCATGTTCGCGCTGATGGCGCTCGGCCAGTCGGTCGCCCGCCGCTCCTCGCCGCTGATATTCGGCCTCGGCGATCGCGGGCGCATCGTTCTTCTACGGCGACGCGGTCATCACGCCGGCGATCTCGGTCCTCTCCGCGGTCGAGGGGTTGAAGCTCGTCTCGCCCGAGTTCGAGAAGTGGGTCTTGCCGCTCTCGATCGTCATTCTCGTCGGTCTCTTTGCCGTGCAGTCGCGCGGCACCGCCAAGGTCGCAGCGTTCTTCGGCCCGATCACCGTCGTCTGGTTTCTCGCGCTCGCGGTCGGCGGGCTCGTGCACCTCGTCGACGATCCGAGCGTGCTCGCCGCCATGAGCCCGCACTATGGCATTCGATTCATCGCCAGCAATGGCCTCATAGGCCTCACGGTCATGGGTCTCGTCTTCCTGGCCGTGACAGGTGCCGAAGCGCTCTATGCCGACCTCGGCCATTTCGGGCGCAAGCCGATCCAGTTCGCCTGGTTCTCTCTGGTTTTTCCGGCTCTGCTTGCTCAACTACTTCGGCCAGGGCGCGCTCGTGCTCGCCAACCCCGAAGCGCTGACGCACCCCTTCTATCATCTCTATCCCGGAATGGGCCCTGATCCCCATGGTCATTCTGGCCACGATCGCCACCGTGATCGCGAGCCAGGCCGTCATCACGGGCGCCTACTCGCTGGCGCGTCAGGCCATCCAGCTCGGGCTGCTGCCGCGCTTCGCCATCAAGCACACGTCCGAGAGCATGGTCGGTCAGATCTATCTGCCGCGCGTCAACTAGCTCCTGCTGGCGGGCGTGATCCTCGTCGTCATCATCTTCACGCACCTCCGTCCATCTCGCCGCCGCCTATGGCGTGTCGGTCACGGCGGCGATGGTCATCGACCTCCCTGATGGCCTTCTTCGTGATCTGGAAGTGCTGGCGCTGGCCCGTTTGGAGAGTCGGCGCTCCTCATGGTTCCGCTGCTCCTGATCGAGCAGGCCTTTTTCACCGCCAACGTCCTGAAGCTCTTCGAAGGTGCCTGGGTGCCGCTCGTCATCGCGGCTCTCCTGGGGCTCATCATGTACACCTGGGTTCGGGGCTACGGCATTCTCATGAAGATCACGCGCCGCGACGAGGCGGACCTCGATTGGCTGGTGCGCAAGCTCGAGGCCAAGCCGCCGGTGCGCGTGCCGGGCACGGCCGTGTTCCTGAGCTCGGACGTCGACGCCGCGCCGACGTCCCTCATGCACAACCTGAAGCACAACCGCGTGCTGCACGAGCGCAACATCGTGCTCTCGATCCGCACCGAGGACACGCCGCGCGTTCCCCGCCACGAGCGCGTCGAGGTCGACCGCTCCAACGAGACCTTCATCAAGGTCATCGCCTACTACGGCTTCATGGAGACGCCGAGCATCCCGAAGATCCTCGAGAGCTGCCGCCGAAAGGATCTCAACGTCGACATCGGCGCGACGTCGTTCTTCCTGTCGCGCCGGTCCTTGCGGCCCAAGATCGAAGTCGGAGATGCCGCGCTGGCAGGAGATGCTCTTCATCTGGCTCGCGCGCACCGCCGAGGATGCGACGACCTACTTCCAGATCCCGACCGACCGCGTCGTCGAGGTCGGCACGCAGGTCGCCATCTAGCTCTCGCGCGACCTCGCGCGCAGTCAATCACGCGAGCCAAGTCCTGCATTGGAAGCTAGGGCCCTAGCTTTTCAGCGCTTCGAGATCCGCTTCGCCCGCGGGCTCGAGTGTGACGCTCTCGCCGCAGCCGCAGGCGCTCTTCTGGTTCGGGTTGTTGAACACGAACGTGGCCGACAGCTTGTCGGTCTTGTAATCCATCTCCGTGCCGAGAAGGTAGAGCACCGCCTGCGGATCGACGATCACGCGCGCGCCGTCGCTCTCGACGACCTCGTCGAACTTCTCGATCTTGTCGGCCCAGGTCATGGTGTATTCCATGCCCGCGCAGCCGCCCTTCTTGACGCCGATCTTGAGGCCAAGGACCTCGGGCCCCTTGGACGCCATGATGGCCTTGACGCGCGCCGCCGCGGCGTCCGTCAGCGTTAACACCTTGGGACGGGGCCGGCGCGATGTCGAGGGGCGTATTTTCGCTCATGCTTTGCAGATCCTGGTTCAAGGCCATGGGTGCAAATCGAAATATAGCGATTGATTTGCGCTCCTGCGAGGCCCGTCGCGGTCGCGGGCCACGGAAGGGCCGGTTCGCGCCGAGAACCCCCAAATCTAAGGCTTAATCAGCTCCACCGCCTCGGCGGTGATGCTGTAGCCGGCGTCCGCCAGCCCCGTGAAGGCGGTCTCGGTCTTGATGGTGCCCGTCACGCGTGACCGGATCGAAAGAGCCGCTGACGTCGAAGCCGCTCTCGCAGCCTTGACGTAGATGATCTGATTCGCGGGCGGCGGCGGCACGTGAATGCAGGCGCCGACGAACGGGACGAGCAGGAACTCCTTGATGCTGGTCGCCTCGAAATCGAGCGGCACGACGTAGCCGCCGATCTTGACCCGCTTGCCGTCGAGCTCGGCGACGACCACGGGCGGCGCGCCGCCTCCGGGCTGCTGGCGCTTGAGCGACATGAACTTGCCCTCCGGCAGCGGCGGCGGTGGCGGCGCGCCGTCGTCGCTCTTGGGCGTCACGCCCGAGAAGAAGGTCTTGGGCGCTGTCGCCGGCAGCCGCGCCCTGCGGAATGAGCTGCGCCCATTTGAGCTCGAGTGGAGCGTCTGCGGAGTAGGCCCCGAGGGGCGCCAGCGCGGCAGCCAGTGCCAGCATAGCACGCGGCAAGCATTTTTCCTGATCATCTCTCGCATCCAATCATGTTCTGACCGTCATGCCGTCGGCGAGCGACAACCGGTAGGCGCGCAGCGCCGGGATGAGGCCGGCCACGACGCCGGCGAGAACGATTGCGCCGAGCGTCAGCCACTCGCCGCCCGTCGGCGCGTCGATGTTGAGCTGCAGCCCGTAAGTGCGGTCGACGGCGGGCCGGAGCACGATCAGCGCTCCATAGAGGAGAACGACGCCCAGCCCGACACCCGACAGCGTGAGAAAAGCGGCTTCCGTCGTTAGCAGACCGAGGATCGTCGACCGGTCTCGCGCCGACCGAGCGCAGGATCGCCATCTCGCGGCGCCGCTCGTTGAGCGTCGTGAGGATCGTCGTCACCATGCCGAGGAGCGCGGTCGCGACGACCATCGCCGAGATGACCGACAGCGCCGTCTCCGCCGTCGCGACGAGGCCCCACAGCTCCTGCAGCGCCGCGCCCGGGATGATCGCCGACAGCGGCTCCTCCCGGTACTCGTTGATCGCCCGCTGCAGCTTGAACGTCGCGAGCTTCGACTTGAGCCCGACGAGCGCCGCCGTGATCGCCTTGGGCTCGAGGTGCATTTTGCGCACCTCGTCCGCCGAGATGGTCTGGCCGGGTACCGGCATGCCGCCCTGCCAGTCGACGTGGATGGCCTCGATCGCCTCGAGGCTCACGTGCAGCGTGCGGTCGACGGGCGTTCCGGTCTTCGCGAGGATGCCCGAGACCTGAAACGGCTTGTCCTCGTGCTCGACGAACGAGACGCTGCCGACCCCGTGCGCGACGACGATGCGGTCGCCGACCTTGTATCCGAGCGTTGACGCCACGTCGGCGCCGATCACGACGTCGAAAAGATCCGCGAACGGCTTGCCGGCCGCGAACGCAAGCGGCTGTCCGTGCCGGTATTTGTAGCGCGTGAAGTAGTCGGTCGTGGTGCCGAGCACCCGGAACCCGCGGTGGCTGTCGCCGAGCGACAAGCGGCACCATCCAGTCGACCTCCGGCCGCTTGGCGATGTCCTGATAGCTCTTCCAGGTGACGTTGTTGGTGGCGTTGCCGATGCGGAACACCGAGTAGAGCAGGAGCTGAATGGCGCCGCTCCGCGCGCCGACGACGAGATCGGTGCCCGAGATGGTGTCGGCGAAGCTCTGCCGCGCGCCTGTCGCGCACCTTCTCGACGCCGAGCAGCAGCATGACGCTGACGGCGATCGCGAGCACGGTGAGAGACGCGGTCAGAGCGCGGTTGCGCAGCGATTGCGCCGCAAGGCGGGGGACGATCATGCGCTGCTCCTCCTCGATGCGACCGCGATCTCGTCGAGCCGCAGCACGCGGTCGAAGCGGGACGCCCAGCTCTTCCTCGTGGCTCACCATGATCAGCGTCGCGCCGGCCGCTGCAACTTCCGCGAACAGAAGATCGAGAAACGCCGCTCTGCCGGCCGCGATCGAGGGCCGACGTCGGCTCGTCGGCGACGATGATCTCGGGCCGGCCGATGAGCGCGCGCGCCGCCGCGACGCGCTGCTGCTGGCCCGACGCTGAGGCTCGCAGCCGAGAGACCGTCGAGCTCCGATGTCTCGAGGCCGAGGCTTGCGAGCAGCCGGCGCGCCTCGCTCGCGTCCGTGCCGCCGCTGCCGGACCCGTTCGCGGCGCTTGGCGGCAAAGCTCAACGGCAGCACGACATTGTCCACGACCGAGCCGTAGGGCAGCAGGTTGAACATCTGGAAGATGATGCCGAAGTGCTCGGCGCGGAAACGATCGCGCGCCGAGCTTGAGAGTCTGCGCATGTCCGTGCCGAGCACGTCGAGCCGTCCCTCGGCCGGCGTGACGATGCCGGCGAGCAGGCTGAGGAACGTCGATTTTCCCGCCCCCGACGGCCCGACGAGCAGGACGCGCTCGCGCGCCGGAAGCGCGAACGCCTCGATCTCGAGCGAGAACGCCTTTGGTCCGGGCCAGGCGAAGCGGACGCCCGACATCGTGACGATGTCGGACGCCTCGGCTTTGGCCGGCTCGTCGGCCGGCCTCTGTCATGTCGAGCACCACGGCGCTCACATGATGCCGCCGAGATCGAGGCTCGGCTTGTCGCGGCTGACCTCGTATTTGTTCTGGGCCTTTTCCGTGACGACGTTGACCGAGAGCTTCTGGGCACCCGCGAACGACTTGAAGTAGTCGAACGCGATCGAGGTCAGCGCGGCGGGTTTGGCTGCAATCGAGCGCATAGGTCACGTGAAACTCGTTGTGGCCCTCATGCCCCTCGAGGTCGTGATCGCCATGCTCCTCCTTGGCGTGCTCGCCGCCCTTTTCGCCTTCCTTGGCGTCGTGATCCTTGTCGCCGTCCTCGTGCTCATGCTCGTGCTCGGCCTCGATCTTGACCTTGGCCTCCGCGACCTTGCAGCCGGCGGCCTCCGGCACCTTGAACAGCTTGAGCGGCTCGCCGAGCGCCTTGGTCGCCTTGTCGACGGCCGCCTTGTCGTCCTTGCTCTTCGGCCGCGTGCTCGAAGCCGACGATATCCATGCCCGGCACTTCGAGCTCCATGGATATGCGCGCCTTCTCGACCGCGATGTTGAGCGTGCCGTGGCCGTGCTCATGCGGTCCGAGCTCGCGATGCTCGTCCTCGGCCATCGCGGGGGTAGCGGCCAGCGCAGCCGCCAAGACTGTGAGAGTGGATGAGTTTCATGGGAGTTACCTTGTCCGTAAAAGCTTGTCGCAACTGAAGCATCGCAGGCGCCCGTCACGTGGACGGCGCGCGTCGAATGCCTCGCGGCTGGAAAATTCAGGCTGCGACGGACAAGGGTGGACCGCGGGCGTCGAACGCTGCGGTCGGGATGGTCGAGAAGAGGCGCCTGGTCGAGCTGCGCTAGCCAGATCTCGCCTGCAGATGATGGGAGGGCGAGTGCCGGCGGCTCGGGAAGAACAAGCGTGCCGGCTGCGGCGATGGTCCAGCACACGGCGCAGTCGTCGTGCTTCTTGAGCGGCGGGCAATTGTGGTCCGCGGCCGGATTGAAGAACGTGCGGCAGGCAAGCGCGAGATTTGCGTCGGGCGCGCGCGGGGCGTGCGTATGTCCGAACGACAGCAAAAGCTGGCGTCGCGAGTGCGACCAGCGCCAGATATCCGAGATCCGTGCGACGCCTGAAGTGGCGCATGCCTGTCTCCGCCTCGCGGCGAGGATACCAGAAGTTGCGGCGCAATAAAGACCGTCCCGGTAAGGCCGGATCTTGTCCTAGGCGCGGCTTGCGCCGTGACGAGAGCGTCTCGCGGCCGAGCGCGGCGAGCACGGTCGCGACGATGCCCGGCGCGGCGAGGCCCGCCCGCTCGTACATCTTGTCCGGCGCGTCGTGGTCGATGAAGACGTCGGGCAGCACCATGGTGCGCACCTTGAGGCCGCGGTCGAGCAGGCCGGTCTCGGCGAGATGTGAGAGCACATGGCTGCCGAAGCCGCCGACCGAGCCTTCCTCGACGGTGACGAGCACCTCGTGATTGAGGGCGAGCCGGCGGATGAGATCCGTGTCCGAGCGGCTTCATGAAGCGCGCGTCGGCGACGGTGGCCGACAGGCCGAAGGCAGCGAGCTGGTCGGCGGCCTTCAGGCATTCGCCGAGACGCGTGCCGAGCGACAGAGAGCGCCACCGCCGTGCCTTCGCGCACGACGCGCCCCGTCCGATCTCGAGCGGCATGCCCTCGGCCGGCAGCTCGATGCCGACGCCCTCGCCGCGCGGATAGCGCAGCGCCGAGGGTCGGTCGTCGATCTGCGCCGCGGTCGCGACCATGTGCACGAGCTCGGCTTCGTCGGCGGCCGCCATGATGACGAAGTCCGGCAGGCAGCCGAGATAGGCGAGGTCGAACGAGCCGGCATGCGTCGGCCCGTCGGCGCCGACGAGCCCGGCGCGGTCGATGGCGAAGCGCACCGGCAGGCTCTGGACCGCGACGTCGTGCACGACCTGATCGTAGGCGCGCTGCAGGAACGTCGAATAGATCGCCGCGAACGGCTTCATGCCCTCGGTCGCGAGGCCGGCCGCGAACGTCACCGCGTGCTGCTCGGCGATGCCGACATCGAACGTGCGGTCCGGGAACTCCTTGCCGAACACGTCGAGCCCGGTGCCGTCCGGCATGGCGGCCGTGATGGCGACGATCCGCTTGTCCTTGCGCGCTTCCGCGATGAGGCTGTCGGCGAACACGCGCGTGTACGTCGGCGCGTTGGGCTTGGGCTTCACCTGGGCGCCGGTCACGACGTTGAACTTGGCGACGCCGTGATACTTGTCGTCGGATGCTTCGGCCGGGCCGTAGCCCTTGCCCTTCTTGGTCACGACGTGGACCAGGATCGGGCCCTGCTTGGCGTCGCGCACGTTCTTGAGCACCGGCAGCAGCTGGTCGAAGTCGTGGCCGTCGATCGGGCCCGACGTAATAGAAGCCGAGCTCCTCGAACCACATGCCGCCCTGCCAGAGGTGGCGCGTGTATTCCTCCATGCGGGCGGCGCGCCGCTCCCAGCTCTTCGGCAGGCGCTTGGCGAGCTGCTTGGCGAAGTCGCGCAGGTGCAGGTACGTGCCGCTCGAGGTGACGCGCGCGAGATAGGCCGAGAACGCGCCGGTCGGCGGCGCGATCGACATGTCGTTGTCGTTCAGGATGACGATCAGGCGCTCGTCGCGCGCGCCCGCGTTGTTCATGGCCTCGTAGGCCATGCCGGCGCTCATGGCGCCGTCGCCGATGACGCAGATGACGTTGTTCGTGCGGCCCTTGAGATCGCGCGCGACGGCCATGCCGAGGCCGGCCGAGATCGACGTCGAGGAGTGCGCAGCGCCGAAGGGGTCGTATTCGCTCTCCGAGCGCTTGGTGAAGCCGGACAGTCCGCCGCCCTGGCGCAGCGTGCGGATGCGGTCGCGGCGGCCGGTCAGGATCTTGTGCGGATAGGACTGGTGGCCGACGTCCCAGACGAGACGGTCGCGCGGCGTATCGAACACCCAGTGCAAAGCCACCGTCAGCTCGATGACGCCGAGGCCCGCGCCGAGGTGGCCGCCGGTGACGGACACCGCGTCGATGGTCTCCCGTCGCAGCTCGTCGGCGAGCTGAGGCAGATCCTTTTCGGGAAGCTTGCGAAGATCCTCGGGCGTCTTGACCGTGTCGAGCAGCGGAGATTGCTCACGGGGAATTGTTCCCTGACTCTGAATACTGCGGTCCAGACTACCGCCCTTAGCGTCTCGGGCGCCACGTACGCGACCGTGCATAGGCGAATACTGCCGCAGCGTCCGAGCGGACCTTAAGAGCCGTGTCGATTGTGCCGAGTAAGAAGGCCCGCCGATGGCTCATTTTTCCGCATCGAGCGGCTCGGTGCCTTTCGGCGTGCCGTCGGCGTTGAAGGTGAGCTTCTCGACGCGCGCCTCCGCCTGCTTCAGAGAGCCGGTCGCAATGGTCGCGCAGAGCCTCGCCGCGCTCGTAGATCGTGATGCTCTCCTCGAGCTCGACGTCGCCGCGCTCGAGCCGGCTGACGATGGTCTCGAGCTCCTTGAGCGCGCGCTCGAAGCTCATGTCCTTGATGTCGGGATGCTTCCCGGCGGCCTTTGCGGTGCTCATGTCTTGCCCGATCGTTCGTCCGTCCCCTGAAGCTCGGGTAGCGGAAAGCCTAGAGCTCTCGCTCTGGGGATTACCCCCCTCGCGGCCTCTTCCACAAGGGGAAACAGAGAGATTTGCTCAGGCGCCGACGTCCATCAGCGTGCGCACGTGGACGCCGACCGACTTGGCGAGCGCCTCGAGGTCATAGCCGCCTTCGAGCATCGACACGATGCGGCCCTTGGCAATGCCTGTCGGCGATCTTGGCGATTTCCTCGGTCGCCCACATGAAATCGCCTCCACCAGCTGCAGCCCGCCGAGCGGGATCGCGCCTATGAGCATCGAATCCGGCCGAGATGATGACGATGTCGGGGCCGAAATTGTGCAAGCGGCCCGAGGATGCGCCCCGTGAACGCCTCGCGGAATGTCTCGCCGCCGTCGCCCGCTCTGAGCGGCGCGTTCCAGATATTGCCGACGCCGGTCTCGGACAGCGCCCCCGTGCCCGGGAAGAGCGGCATCTGGTGCGTTGAGCCGTAGAACAGGTTCTTGTCGCGACCAGAAGATGTCCTGCGTGCCGTTGCCGTGGTGAACGTCGAAATCGACGACGGCGACGCGCTCGGCGCCGTGGCGCGCGCGCGCGTAAAGGCCCGCGATGGCCGCATTCGAGAACAAGCAGAAGCCCATCGCGCGGTCGCTCTCGGCGTGATGCCCGGGCGGGCGCACCTGGCAGAACGCGTTCGCCGCCTTGCCGGCCATGACCTGGTCGACGGCCTCGAGCCCGGCGCCGACCGCGCGCAGCGCTGCCTCCCAGGTGCCCGCCGACATCGACCGTGTCGCCGTCGATGTGGAGCGGCAGATGGCCCTTGGCGGACGCCACGGCGCCGCATTCGCTCGAGATGCTCCGTAGGATGAGCAAGCGTGATTTCGGCTTCGACGTCGTCGCGCAGCGGCGCTTCGGCCCGTTTCAGGCTCTGGAAGGCCTCGTGTGCCGAGCACCTTGTCGATCGCCCGCATGCGGTCCGGCACGCTCCGGATGGCCCGGTGCCCGTGTCGTGCAGGACGAAGCAGGGATGCGTGACCAGAAGTGTTGCCATGAGCCTTGAGCGATCTCGGTAGGGGCCAGGGTGACGTTACAATCTTCAGAGGGAGGAAAATTATATGCTGACGCAAGGTTTGACACGATGTGCTGAGAAACCGTATCAAAGGCAAGGGGCTCCATCGCGCCGGCGCTCCACGCGGCCCGGCGCCTGAAGGCTTACCCGTAAGAATCCATATTGGCACTGGGGCTTGACCGCAACAGCCTCAGACCTTGCCGGTGCGCGTGGGGGACTGCCGGATGGCTCGGCTCATCGCCGTAGCGAACATGAAGGGCGGGGTCGGCAAAACCACGACGGTCATCAGCCTTGCCGAGACGCTTGCCGCGCGCTCGATCGACTACGCCTCGCGGACCGGCCGGCGTCCGAAGCTCCGTGCTCGTCGTCGATCTCGACGCCCAGGCCAGCGCGTCGTTCGCCCTTGCCGGCGACGAACGGCTCATGTCGCTGATCCGCCGCGGGCAGACGGTCGACGGCTTTCTCGATCGCTATCTCATTCGCCGCGAGGAGGTGAGCCTCAAGTCTCTCATCGCGCCCAAGGTGAGCGACGTCTCCCATCACGGCTGGCCGCTCGGCATCGGCCTCCTGGCCGCGAGCCCTCAGTTCCGCACCGTAGAGCGCGGCCTCATCCACGCGCTGACGCGTGGCGGCTACAGCCTCGAGAAGATCGAGCACGATCTGTTCAAGCTCCTCTCCGAGCAGATCAAGGGCGTCTCCGCCAACTACGACTACGTGATCTTCGATTGTCCGCCCGGCATCTCGCTCCTGACCGAGATCGCGCTGCGGCTCGCGGATGTCGCCATCGTGCCCACCGTTCCCGATTTTCTCTCGCTCCTGGGCCTCGACGCCTTTGCGCAAAGCGTGTGGACGCGCCTCTCGAACACCCGCAGCGGGCTGCCCGCGCCGTCGAATGTGCCCCACATCCTCATCACCAAGCGCCGGCCGACGGCCGCACACGACCGCAAGGTCGCCGAGCTGCGCCGCCGCGTGGCGCTGGGCAAGGCCGGCTACCGCATCTTCGCTACCGAGATCCCGGAAACGGAAGGCGTCCCCGAAGCGCTCGAGCGCGTGACCAGCCAGCCCAACTACGCGCGCAAGTGGAATGCGCAGATCAGCACCCATCTCGTCGATCTCGCGGGCGAGCTCGAAAGCGCGCTGATGGCGATCACATGACGCTTGCGCTCGACGCCTACGACATCCTGCGCCGCATCGGCTCGAACCCGGAGCTCTTCTCCGGGCTGCGCGGCGCCGTCGCCGAGGTCGCCGAGGCCTGGTCATGAAGGAGCTGACCTCGAAGTCGCTCGACGTCGAAACCTTCCGCTCGCTTGTCGGCGCGCTGGGCGACGAGAATGTCGCGCTGATCCTGCAGACGCTCGCGCCCGGCGACGTCCTGGCGCTCGCGCGCACCGTCGATCCGCATCATGCCAAGACAAGGTCGAAGGATGTTGCCTGGGCGGAGCGCCATCTGATGGATCTCGCGCTTGGCCGCTCGCAGCCGGCGGTCGAGCGCGCGCGCCTGACCAAGCCGAAGACCAAGGCGCCGAAGGCGAGGGCCACCGGCCACGCAAGAAGGCGAGCCCCTTCGGCACCGGCGCCATGGGCGCCAAGAGCGACGACTGAG